>CAVOZJ010000031.1:0-15353 GCA_963700885.1 uncultured Alphaproteobacteria bacterium | reverse complement strand
TGTTACCTACACCTCCATTCGGATCTTTCTAGAGCGATAATGCATGTCTCTTTCAACGAACTGCGGCAAGGCGGATTATCTCGATTTGCTGAAGCGGAGCTTAGTAAACTGGCTGTATCACGATGCCGAGCACAAGGTGCTCTTCCGGTTTGGCGATCTTGCAATTGTAAAACGCTCCCCCTTTGATCCTGTAGCACGCGAAATCGGCCGCGACTACTCGGTTCATGCCCACACCCTTGTGGGATTTGAACGGCTTGAAAACATTCAGTATTGTGTCGAAACCGTTGTATCAGAGAACGTTCCGGGGGACCTTATTGAAACCGGAGCATGGCGTGGCGGTTCATGCATTTTTATGCGCGGAGTGCTAAAAGCACTTGGAGTTAAAGACCGGGTGGTTTGGCTAGCCAATTCTTTCGAGGGACTACCGAAGCCGAACGCCGAAAGATATCCCGACGATGACGGCAACAGGCTTCACACGTATGATGAGCTGTCGATACCACTTGAAACCGTAAAAGATACATTCGAGCGTTATGGGCTGCTCGATGAGCAGGTTAAGTTCTTGAAGGGTTGGTTTCGCGACACATTACCCGACGCACCGATCGAAAAACTTGCGGTGCTTAGAACTCGATGGTGATATGTACGAATCAACGATGGACGCCCTTGACAATTTGTATGATCGCGTTTCCCCCGGTGGCTTCATAATCGTCGATGACTATGGTGCATATGATTACTGCAGAAAGGCAGTACACGATTTTCGTCAAGACAGGGAGATTTCGGAAGAAATTCACAGAATAGACTGGACTGGGGTGTATTGGAGGAAGCGATAGGCCGATTTGGGTATGCCAGCAAAGATCGCGTATTGAGCCGGGTTTGCCGGGAGACGAGGTTTCCGCAAAAGCGCGCCATGACGATTTGTTCCGAGCTCGTCTTGATCAGATCATCAACCTGAAGCATGAGCTTGCCGTCCTGGCGGACAGGATCGACTGGGCCTGGCTCGATGAGGAACTGGCGGGGTGTTTCCGCGACACCGGCCGGCCGGCCGAACCGGTGAGGTTCATGATCGGCATGTTCTTGCTGAAACACACCTATGCGCTGTCTGACGAACAGGTCTGGGACCGCTGGGTACATGATCCCTATTTCCAGTACTTCACCGGTGAGGAATTCTTCCAGCACACCCTGCTGCATGAGCGCTCGGGCATGAGCCACTGGAGGAAGCGCATCGGCGAGCGGTTGAACATCTTGCCGCAGGAGACGTTGCGGGTTGCTCATGACACCGGCGCCCTGAACAAGCGCGATCTCGCCCGCGTCACCGTCGACACCACCGTGCAGCCCAAGAACATCACCTTCCCGACCGATGCCAGGCTGCTTGAGACAGCGATCCGCCAGTTGGGCAAGTTGGCCAAAAAGCACGGCGTAGCGCTACGCCAGTCCTACCGGCGCGTCGCCAGGACAGCGGCGATGATGGCCGGGCGCTACGCCCATGCCAAGCAGTTCAAACGCATGAACCGGCAGATCAAGTTCCTGCGCACCCGCCTGGGCCGGTTGATCCGCGACATCCGGCGCAAGATCGAGGGCAATGCGGACCTTGACAGAGGTCTTCGCCATCCCGCTGGCCCGGGCTTCGCAAATCCGCAGTCAGAAGCAGCGCCAGCGCGGCTGGAAGCTTTATTCGTGGCATGCGCCTGAGACCGAATGCATCGGTAAGGGAAAGGCGCGGGCGCCTTACGAGTTCGGCGTCAAGGTCTCGACTCACCACTACCAACAAGCGTGCCAAAGGCGGCCAGTTCATCCTCCACGCCAAAGCATTGCCCGGCAACCCTTATGACGGTCACACCCTGAAAGACGTGATCGAGGAAACCGAGACCCTGACCGGGCGCGAGATCGAGCGAGCCTATGTCGACAAGGGTTATGCCGGCCACGACGCCCCAAAGCCTGGGCGGGTCTTTCGTTCAGGGCAAAAACGCGGCGTTCATGGCCAGATCAAGAAAGAACTGAGGCGGCGATCGGCCATCGAAGCTGTCATCGGCCATTGCAAAACCGACGGTCACATGGCCCGGAACTTTCTCAAAGGACGCCTCGGTGATCAGATCAATGCCGTCATGAGTGCCGTCGGCTACAACCTGCGCCTCATCCTCAAGTGGTTGAGGAAACTTCTATGCAAAATCATCCTTGCAATACGACTGGCAATAGACCCGTTATCAACCCTCAAAACGACTTTTTAACAGCGAACAGGTTACTTGCCGGAAAACACGTTGACGCGGTGTTTGCAAAGGGAGGAAAGGATTGCCTGGCTGCACCGAGAGGCCGGATAGATGACTGCAAACCCAATCCCCCCGTTCTCGCGTCAAAAAGCACTTGCAATTAGAAGGGTGTCCATAGATCACATTGCCAGGATATTGACTCATCATGCAACGCCACGAATGCATGTGTGTATCATCGTGCGTTTGTGACGAGCCAGGTCCCAGGGACAGCCACGATGAATGATCGAGCGATTGTCCCAGAATACAAGGTCGCCCTTCTGCCATTGGTAGCTGTAAACGAACCGCGCCTGGGTGGCAAATGCCATGAGACGGTCGATCAACTCGCGGCTATCCCGGACTTCCAGTTCCAGGATCCGCGACACGTGTGACCCAATGAACAGAGACGGTTTGTGATTCACAGGGTTTGTTTGAACGAGGCGGTAAATCACAGGGGGAAGTGCCGCGCGCTCTTCATTGTTCATAAGGTCGAGATCAATCTTGTCGCGCGACGCCGCATAGCTGTGCACTGCAGACAGATTCTGTATTCTGGTTTTCAGATCCTTGGGCAGGCTGTCATAAACCGCCCGCATTGATATGAACTGCGTTTCCCCGCCAGTCGGTGGAACGATCTCAGCGGACAACAATGACGCCAGTGAGGGCGGTTTCCTATATGAGCTGTCGCTGTGCCATTGCTGGTTTGCAAGGATCGTGAGCGCACGTTTGTGGTTTGGCGGCACGATTGCTCCGTCAGAGCCAACATTGGTGTTCTCGCTCACCTTGGAACCGGCCCCTACAGAACCAACTTTAACCGGGTCGACCGGGCCAAAATACTCGGCAAAACGAACCTGTTGCGCGGCAGTTAGATACTGGCCCGGAAACACGAGCACACAATGCTCTTCAAACATCTCCCTGATTTGCGATACCAAGCCCGGCGACAATGAGTGCCGAAGATCAAGCCCTGTAATCCCGACACCAAATGACGGGTGAACAGGAACTACCTTGAACGCCGGAGAGCTGGAAAGATCAATGTCTGATTGCATTCGTCCGCTACTCCCCGCCGTTCATCAGGTTTAGATTCCTGATAACTGTGAACGTCTTGTCGTATGGAACACGACCTTCAATTGGTTCGCCGTATTCGACAAACTCGAAACCGGAGAAGTCATCCGGATCCAGCCGCGGATAAATCAGAGATCCAAGCTTTTGCGAGCTTCGCAAAATGAACGGAATTCCTGGCGGAATTCGGCCAGCAACTTTCCGGATAAATTGGGATTTGCCGGTAAGTGGCTGCGGTATGGTCCCCACGCCGATCAAGAATGCGCAAACCACGCAATCGAAATCACTGAATGATGGAAGGGCTGCAAGATCAGCCTCTATGAATTTAACCTCGTAGGATTCCTGGCTTGCAGCTACATACTGGCGCGCAAGTTCGTTCGCGCGCTCATCACGGTCTATGCAGATAACTGGTCGGCCAAACTTTCGATACAGCGCCATTGCCGTGGTTGGCAATGGCCCCGACCCCACAAACAGCAGCCGCTCGCAGCTTCCAAGTGCGCCATAAAATGAAGGGGGCAGAGCCTCAAACTTGTGAGCGACCTGTTCCTAAATCGTCCTGGCCGCTTGGTAAGACGAAAGCGATTCTGTCGCCAGGGTCCACTCATCCTCGTACTCATACAGGGAACGTATGGCGTAAACAGTAGGAAGCAATTGGAGGATGTCCGGATCCGCCAGAACGGCTTCTGCTAGTTGTTCGTCTGTTTCTCCGGCGAACAACTCCAGTTCCAGGAACTTCTGCGCAAGCGGAGTGAAAACAGACCCGGCAAATGCGTAGGGATCAAAAGTCCGCCCGATTTCGGCAAAGTCCGCAACGTCTTGCAGTATCTGCTTTATTCTCAAATGCGCTGATTGAATTGAAGTGTGTGATACCTTGTCAGGTTGCTGTGAAGTCTTGCCCAAACCTAGATTCATTATTCCCCTCAACTTCGTTTTAGAATTCAGTTCGCGGTGACAGTGCCTGACGATCACTGAATCGCACGCAGTTTCGATACTTACTTCACATCAATCGGGCTGAAAGCTGAAACGATTGATGCGCATCCCCTTTTGATGTTTTGCCCGGACGTAGCGAATGACATCCGGAAATAGTCGCCTGCTCCGAATGCGGACCCGGGTACGACGACGACGTTGCATTCGTCAAGCAAATAGGCCGCAATATCGTCGCCAGTAAGAAAGCTTTTTTTTCCATCTGATTGTCCCAACAGGGCTTGGCACTCTGCGAAGATGTAAAAGGCGCCCTGCGGACAGTGCGCCTTGATACCAGGAGCGCGCCGCAGAATGGATAGTGCCAAATCGCGGCGGTGCTGATACTTGTGCCGCCAGTCCTCAAGAAACTCCTGAGAACCTGTCAGGGCCTCGACCGCCGCCGCCTGGCTGATGCTGCAGGAATTTCCTGTCATTTCGGACAGATAATCCCTGATTTCGTCGATCCAGGTTTTGGGCCCGCCGGCGAAGCCAATGCGCCAGCCGGTCATCGCGTAGCTCTTTGAGAGAGATCCCATCGTCAATGTGCGTTGAGACAGACGCGGAGCCGCCTGAGCGAGCGTGGAAAACGTATGGTCGTCAAAAACAATCTTCTCGTAAACGTCATCGCTCAGAATCCGGACCTGCGGCCAGCGCTCCAGAAAATCTGCAATCTCAGCAAGCTCATCAGTTGAGTACACGGCACCGGTGGGATTTGACGGCGAACATAGTATCAACAGTCTTGTTCGTTGAGTGAAGGCGGCACTGAGCTGATCGCAGGTCAGTTTGAAATCCGACTGCGGGCCCGTGTTGACAATCACCGGCGTGCCGCGGGCCAGGCGTATCATGTTGAGATGCGAGGGCCAGTAAGGGCTGGCCAACACTGCTTCATCGCCCTCATTCAAGGTAGTTACGACGGCGGCAGCGATGAGGGCCTTGCCGCCGGCGGCCGTAATCACCTCGTCAACCGAATAGTCCAGCCCACTGTCGCGCCTGAACTTTTCACGAACCGCTTGCTTCAGGGTCAGCGTACCATCGATGGCAGTATACTTCGTATCGCCCCGGTCAATCGCCCTCTTTGCGACGGCCTTGATGTGTTCCGGGGTGTCGAAATCCGGCTCACCTGTTGAAAAGTCGATAAGCGTTTGCCCCTGTTCGCGCAGCTCCATGGCCCGGTCAAAGATGACCGAGATGCCCGACCTGGATGTGGAGTTTGGCGCTTGCTTGCTTTTTGATTGTTGCATCTCGTCAAGAGGCTTCACGGCCCCGTTGCCTTTCTATATTTCCAGGGTTGCAGAGGCGTCTATTCCCACTGAACGAGCTGACTTGCGTAGTTCCGCGACAATCTCGTCCGACAGGTTCACACCATGCGTTTGCGCCTGAACCAGCCGCGCTTCTTCGATCTCTCCCGGCATGAGCACTTCGTTGAAGCCTGCACTGGGTGGCGTGGACTTCACTTCCGACGCGAAGGTGCCCGCAACTTCAATGACATCATCGTGGGAACGAAAGCCATTTGCAGAAAATGCGATCAGCAACCAGTTGAATTCGTGTGCCGCGCCGAGCATTGCGCTTGTAAGAAGCTCGCCCATTATTGCCAATCCCGACCCCTTGGGACCAGCTGCCGGTAACAGGCAACCACCATCGAACAATTCATGCGGTGACGTCGTCGGGCCGCCACATTTGTCAAGCGCTGCGCCTTCTGGCAACGAACCTCCCGTGGCTGCGGCTATGGTCGCCTTCCCGGTTGCAATGGTGGAGGTCGAGAAATCGCAGTAATAGGCCTGATCGTTCCCGGCAGGAAAGCCGATCGCAACCGGGTTAGTGCTCACCACACCGCGTGCACCACCATAAGGCGCCACGTTGGGCCATTTGTAGCGGCCGCCGCCACCAAAACAAAATGCTACAATAGCGGCCTCTGCAGCGCGTCTGACGTAGGCACCAATCCGGCCCGTGTGGCCGCAGTTCGTGATGCCAACAACTTGTACCTGTCTCTGCCGGACTGCGTCGATGGCGATATCAACGGCCATCTCCATTGCCGGGATACCGATGCCCTTTCTCCCATCAACGCTCACGAATGGCTCATTGTCAGCGCTTTTCTCTGGCACTGCACCTGGGTCAATTATTCCGTCAACGGATTGCTTCAGATAGCTGCAAAGTCTGTACGCGCCATGTGACGGATACCCCACGGCTTCAGCCTCCACCAGATGTTGGGCAATTTTTCGCGCTTCCAACTCTCCGAATCCGGCAGATTGGAAGCAAAAAAACAGGAATTTCTCGAGTTTTTCTACTGTAACACGAACTGTCATCTGGCTACTTTATGTATTTTTATTTTACTCTAATAAAAAACGTGCTGTTTGTCTGGAGAACAGCAATTTTTGACGACCACTTAAATTCCGGAACGAAATGCAGCCCCCCAGACTTGATATGATATCAGGTCGGTTGGAGGAACCAGAGGAGTGTTGCAGTGGGAATATATCGTTGCTTGAGCTGTGAAGAAAGGGGTCAGATAGCCGTTTTGCTGGTGGGCGGACATGATAATGCATCCATCGCCCGCATACTTGGGCGGTCTGCTTCAACGATCAGCCGGGAATTGAAATGCAACTTACTGCAAACGGCCGGTACTCGGCCCGGATTGCCGATGGGGGCCATATGCATCCCCGTCAGCGCCATGCAGTGATCGAGCGCGATGAACGGCTTGCGCTGTTCGTACGTGACCGGCTTGCCGAAGGCTGACCGGAGCGCGGCTCGAGCGGTTCACTCATCATGTCCATATCCTGGAGATGAGCGGCGAAAACTTCCGCTTCAAACAAAGCGTACAGCTGAAACAGGTATAACCAGCAAACTCTGCGTCCCGGTTTGACCACAGTCCTGCACAACGACGTTGCCGTGTGGGGGCACTCCAGCCGTGCGGGTCTATGGACAAACTTCCATCACACCAAGTGGCGTATTTTACACCGGTCAAAATCGGACAGGTGGTGCACTTTTGCTCCGGCGACTGGTGCAGAATTAGTCCGGCGTTGACAGCCTCCACGGGCTTGATTAGCCTGTCGCGTGTTCCACTTCATATGACGACAATCACGTTTCAATTACCTGAATCGAATGGGGTCCAGGCAGAAGGATGTTGACGAAATGCGCGTGCAAGAAATAGAGGGTGACTTCGAGGCCGCAATTGAGTCACGTACCCCCTTTGTTGTCCGCGGCGTTGCCAAAGACTGGCCAGCACTAAACTGGAAACCGGAGGAATTCGACGCTGCACTCAATCCTGACGACTCCAATCAGTATTGGCGTCACTTGCCACCGGACCGCTCATATTCCGAAGGATTGCCGTGCCCGGATTGGTTGAGTGCGTATTGGCGCGAACGGGAAGCACGTCTGGGGTTGGAGCGACCGATACGCTTTTGGCAATCGTCCAAGGGACATCAGACGCCATGGCACTACGACGGCAATGCGCTGGAAGTAGTCAACGTCCAGCTGACTGGCGCCAAACATTTCACGCTGACTTCCCCTGACCATGAATTGCCCTGTGTCCGTTTCCAACCGATTTCGACGCTGGCATACGAGGATGCGAAGGTGCCTGCGCTGGAGGTGACGTTGCACAGTGGGGATCTCATATTTATCCCCAGATTTTGGAGCCATCGCGTTCGCGCGCTCGACGACAGCAATCACAATGTCAATTGGGTATGGACAGATGCCGCGTTCACAGTCGATTCCGCCGTAGCGGCGCGGGAAGCCGAACGACTGGCTGCCATCAAAAAACTGGACCAAGCAGGACAGCTGGAAACGCTATTGACAACCCATGAAGCGGAATATCTACGACAGGAACTGCGAGCTTTCGGTGGTAGCCAACACGCTGATCTGATTGCGCACATGTGGGACCAGACAACGCCATCGCGCGTTGACGCGCGTATTGAAATCGAAGTGAAAAACGAGTCGGCTGACGACTTCATTTCCCGTCTGGATCCGCGCGGTCAGAAACTCATGGTTCGAGAGCTGTTCGGCCGCACCAGCTACGCGGGCAAAGTCCTGGTTGACGGGTAGTCGTCCCGGTTCAAAGATTATACCAAAGGAAACTAGACTGTGGCCAGTGGAGCCGCTCCGTGTGGCTGTGATGGCTCGCCAACCAGGCCCTATTTCAACGGTTGCCACATGTACATGCCGACTTCAGGTGAATCCAACAGCCTGAACCCGGTCTGGTGTCCGAGCTTGGGAACCTTGGTCACTGCCACCATGTAGGCGCCGCCGGGAGCATGGTTCTGGAAGTATTGTGCAATCTCGCCGACAACCATTCGGCCTAGCGCCGGCGTCTTGAGCCCCCTTCCCTGGTGATCCGGGTGCACCGCCGCATCAACGCAGGCATAGTTGGTTCCACCATCACCTATCAATCTTGCCATAGCTACGATTTCCCCGTCGTAGCGCACATGGACTCCGAAGGTGGTGTTTGGCAACCCGAGTTCCGCGCCCTCGACCGACTTCTCGCCCAGACCCGCTACGCGGCGTAACCTGAGGTAGTCCTCCACGCTGGGTGTAGCTCTCACAACTTCATAGGTCATCTAAAACTCCCTCTTGCTCCAGGGTCTGTTGAAATTCTGAATGCTGAATTGGGCACGTGAAGGCAGTTGCACTGTATAGACACGGAGGACCGCGTTCCCATTAAGCGGCACTCAGATCTTGCGAAAAACGCAACCCTGAATCATATCCCACTGATACGTTTCAGGATCGCATTCGAAGAGTTCATGCCGCTCGACCGCAAAACCGCTAGCTTTGATCTGATCCAGGAATTTTTGTGGATCGTGTTCCTCCAAGCTGTCATATCCATATTTGAGCTTTTCTGCGGTTTGCTCTGGTGTCCGATGTGGCCCATGCCAGGTTAATTTCACCAGCGTCGCTCCGGGTTTCAACACATCATGCAATATTTGGCAAAGTCGCGTGAGTTGTTCTCCGTGAAAGGTCCCGATAAAACCCGAAGCGACCACTGCATCGAAGCCGCCGATGAGCTCTGGAGCCAAGTCAAAGATATCTGTGCACAGAATCTGCGTAGCTGCACCACTTTCAAGTGCAGCACTTTTTGCCTGGACAAAGCGCTGATCACGCGCTGAGTTCAGGTACGAAACAGTAGATTCGCTAATGTCGACACCGACATAATTTTTCGGCGCAGACTTAAACCGAAGCATATAGTCGTAAAATTGCGGCCCGCAGCCGGGGTTGAGAACACTCTCGGCATCGACCTCTCGAAAGAAAGAATTGATGAACGCAGTAACTTCGGGAAAATGCTCCCACCTATAATGGTCCTTGTCATAATACCATTGCACATAATCAAGAGGTGAATCCATGAGCGTTTCAGTTACCTAGATTTTTTCGATCACTGTGAAAGCCTTGTCGTAGGGCACAGGGTGTATGGAGGCGTCCGGGTACGCTTCGGCCCCGTTCCGTAACAGCAAGGCATCAGTTCTTCAAGGCAATTGATCGTTTGGTCGGTGATCCAGCCCGGCATGTGGATGAGGCAGTTTTATTTGTTTTTCGTCATTGACGGCAACATGATTACTTCGTTGGATAGCAACGTTCACGCCGGAAGTATGGCTTTGCCGCGTTCGGACTCTTAGCCTTTCCGATCGGAAAGGATTGCGTGCGGGACTTGTGCCTGTTTCAGCTTCCTGACTCAGAGCCAGTCACCCATTCGCACCTGGTTAACGAGGATGAAATGCCGACCACTGTTGAGCTGCAAAAATTCCAAGCTGCGGATCTGTTCCAGCCTTGGCTTCGGTACAGTTGTTCAGCGTGATGTTGAGGCGCTTCAAAATGTCCCTAGTCACCCAGGTTTTTGTTTCTCTCGTATTGGGAATTGCTTGTGGCCTCTTTTTTGGCGAGGAGACAGGGCGTTTGGCGTTCATAGGCGATATCTACATCGCTCTGCTGACAATGACGGTGCTTCCCTATTTGATCGTCGCCCTGATCAGCGGAATTGGCCGGCTCGATCCCGCCTGGGCAGCGCGTTTAGGCGCCCGTGGCGCGATGGTTATGTTGTTTCTTTGGGTCATCACCTTCCTTGTGGTCCTGGCGGTGCCCCTATCTTATCCGGACTGGTCGGCATCATCTTCGTTCAGCTCGATCCATCAACCGGATGACACGCAGATCGATCTGGTGCGCCTTTTTGTACCGTCCAATGTATTCCGTGCGCTGAGCGAAAACCTGGTGCCGGCGGTGGTATTTTTCTGCACCATACTGGGCATCGCCATTATGGGGGTAGAGCAGAAGGACAGCATTATCCTGATCCTCGACGGCCTGCGTGACGCCATTGCTAAGATGACAGCTCTGGCAGTGCGGATCGCGCCGATTGGCATTTTCGCGATTTCCGCGGATGCGGCCGGTTCAATAGAACTGGAACAGTTCGCACGCCTCAAGATCTATTTCTTTACTTTAGGGGTGACATGGGCGCTCATGCAATTTGTGGTTTTACCGGTTCTCTTGAGCGCCTCCACTCCTACCACATACTTGAAGTTCATGTACGCGACCCAAGTGGCGGTAATAACTGCATTCGCAACGAATTCGACGCTTGTGACGCTCCCTTTGATGATCGCATGCTGCACGGAGGTCCTAGAGGACAACGGGTTGAACGACGAGACAACCCATGCCTCGGTTAATATATTGATTCCAGGCGCCTACATCCTGCCAAACGCCGGAACTCTGCTTAATTTGGGCTTCATCCTATTCGCCGCCTGGTTCGTCGGCACACCTCTGGAGGGCACCCAGAACATAGTTTTTGCTGCGGTGGGCAGCCTGTACGCGGTGGCTGGAATGATTGTCGCCGGGCCGATGTTGCTTGATATTTTTCAACTACCCAATGACCTCTTCCAGCTCTATCTCCTTGCAGGCATCTTCACCACCCGGTTAACGACTGCAACGGGCGTCTTGTTCGGCATTGTGTTCTGCCTTCTTGTGACATTCTCGCTAGCGGGTAAACTGAATGTCCGCCGGTTGTTAGTGGCATCTACGGTAAGTGTCATTGCCTCGGTCGCCGTACTCAAAGGCTTTGGCTTGATACTGGGTGGAATCACTCCGGTGGAGTTCTCGAGCGAAACCAAATACAGAACCGTAGAACCGTTCTTGAAGCCGGTCGAGAGCCGATTGGTCGACCTGCCGGATCCGTTGAGCAATCAGGATGCGGAGCGGTCGCGGCTTGACGTCATCAGGGAGCGGGGCACATTGAGGGTGGGTTATCGGAAAAACGCGCTTCCGTATGCTTTCCTGAATGACCGCGGTGAGGTTGTTGGCTTCGACGTTGAACTGGTCAATGCGTTAGCGGCTGATCTGGGAGTGTCTCTGGAATTCTCCGAGGTGACCATACCGGCAAAGGTCGATGTTATCGAAAACGGCCAACTCGATCTCTTAGTCGGAGGATTTGGAATCAACATGAAGCGCGCGGTTAGGGCGGCGTACTCAAATTCCTATTTTGACGAACAGCTCGCGTTTGTTGTGCTGGATTACCGCCGCAAGCAGTTCGCAAGCATGGACGAGATCCGCAAAATGGAACCACTCACGCTGGCAGTGCCGCGGCTTTTCAACTCTTCCTTACTCAGGCAGCTTCTGCCGCGCGCCAAGTTTGTGGAAATAAACTCAGCCCGACAATTCGTGGAGGGAAAACGTTCCGATATTGATGCTCTGCTGTTCGGTGCTCAAACCGCCTTCGCGTGGACTCTGAGCTACCCGAAATACTCGGTCACTGTGCCCAAGGGGATGACCATGCGGCTACCAGGGGCATTGATGCTGCCTGCGGATGCACCACGTCTCATGAATGCGGTCAACGCGTGGCTTGTCCTCAACGAGAAGCACGGACTGGTCAAGCTCGCCCACGATCACTGGGTCCTAGGAACCGGCTTGAAAGATAAGACGCCGCGCTGGTCGGTCATTCGCGACGTGCTGCATTGGATTGATTAGTGTGTTTCTTCGGTAAGCCTCTCGGCAATACTGGGGACTTACCTCAGTGGTTCAGAAGTTCGATGAAATTGGTCCCTGTACACTTCAGGTTTTTTAAAGCGCGGGGATATTGCATAAGGATGGTGCGAAAATGAGGAACTGGTTGGAGCGAGCGGCCGATCGTTACATGCGTCTTTTGGCGAGGGCTCCTTTCGTGACAGCGGCATTGGGTCGCCACTGCTCGGTTTGCGGACACAAGACCCTCAGGGGCCGGCGGTGGAAATTGGCACGAGAGCTCGTGGAGGCCTGGGAGCTGAGCCCACGCTGGAGGCACATGTTCGAGCGTCGCGAGGGTCTTGCATGTCTGAATTGCAACTCGTGCTCCCGATACCGGCAAGTTGCATGTGTGCTTCTCGACGAGTTCGGGGCAAGGTCAACTGGTTGTGAAAACCTGTCTGACTACACCACATCAGATCACTTCAAGCGGCTTAAAATAGCGGAGATAAACCGCTGTGGCGCACTTCACAAGTTTCTAAGTCGGCACCCAGCATTGCACTACTCTGAATACGGAAGCAAGGATCCGGATGTGCCTTCCGAGGACCTCCTTGACTTGTCCTATGGAGATGAACAATTCGATCTCGTGCTAACAACTGACACACTTGAACACGTGCCTAATCTGGACCAGGCCCTAAGCGAAATTGAACGAATTCTGATGCCAGGAGGACGGCATGTTTTTACAGTCCCAACAGTTTGGGATGGCCGGAAAACGAGGCAAAGGGCCGTATTTGAGGCCGGGCAAATCACATATCTCCACCCTCCCAGCTATCATGGGGTATGGAGTACTCAAGAAGCAGATCGCCTGGTGTTCCGTGAGTTCGGCAACGATGTCTTGGAATATCTGAAGACTTCCAATACCAAGACCACAATAAAGTGTGTTGCTGGCAATCCATCTTTAAATGTTTTCGTTACCGTAAAGTACTCTGGCGCTGATCGTGCGGACCTGGGGACGACTTGATACGTCGTGACCTTTCGGGTTGTTTTAGTGGAACTTTCAACTCCTCTCGATGCCACAAGCGTTCAACCCGCTTGTCATTCATGGACTTGTCGCAAAAACTCCCAACCTCGAATTATACCAACGGCCTTGGTTTCTGACTCTTTTGGGATTCACATATGTGGACGGCCCCGTTTGGCAAGTTGTTTTTTGGTGATGTTCGGGCTGGCGCTTGCAGCCATATGTCCGGCCTGTTTGTGCAGGCCTTGACCTGCTGGCCATTATGAAGTCCGCTTCTCAGTGTCCGTCATCAGAACATTTGGCACTGATTGCTGCGTAAATCAGCGGAGCGTTGACCTCATCTGTTGGGTTGATATTAGGCGGCGGTTCTGCGGTGTTGCAAGCGCCGATGCTCGATGGTTTTTCGTTTGATCCTTTCTCGTTGTTTAATGATGGCATTGGCCCGACCGAAGTAGGCGTCGGACGGCGTCACATTGTTCAGGCTCTCATGGTAACGCTGGTGGTTATAATGTTCGACGAACGCCTCGATCTGGTGCTCCAGGTCTCCCGGCAAGAAGTAATTCTCCAGCAGGATACGGTTCTTGAGGGTTTGATGCCAGCGTTCGATCTTGCCTTGAGTCTGAGGATGGAACGGAGCGCCACGCACATGGCTCATCTTTTGTGCTTCGATATAATTCGCCAGTTCTTCAGCTATGTAGCTGGGGCCATTGTCACTGAGCAGACGTGGCTTATGAAGAACACTGGCCTGGTCACAGCCTGATGCCTGCAATGCCAGTTCCAGTGTGTCGGTGACATCCTCAGCTCTCATAGTCGTGCACAGCTTCCAGGCGATGATATAGCGCGAGTAATCGTCGAGCACGGTAGACAGATAAAACCAGCCCCAGCCGATGATCTTGAAGTAGGTGAAGTCGGTCTGCCACATCTCGTTAGGACGGGTTGTCTTGTCCTTGAACTCGTTGGCTGCCCTGATCACCACAAACGCCGGGCTGGTAATCAGGTCATGCGCCTTTAGAAGCCGGTAAACCGAGGCTTCCGACACGAAGTATTGCTTCTCGTCGGTGAAGCGAACCGCCAGTTCTCGGGGACTGAGATCAGATTGCTCCAGTGCCAGTTCAATGATCTGGTGGTGCACACTTGCAGGGATGCGGTTCCAGATGCGGCTGGGTGCCGATGGCCGATCAGCCAACGCTTCCGGGCCACCCTGCACATAGCGGTCATACCAGCGATAAAAAGTCCTGCGCGGGATGTCCAATTGTTCCAGCGTTTTGCGTGCCGACAAATGGGACTGTTCGACAATGCGGATGATCTCCAGCTTCTCTGATGCGGGGTATCTCATGCCTCGTCGTCCCCATCCATTGTCATGCTTTTTTTAAGCAGCCGGATCTCAAGCGTTTGCTCGGCGACAACTTCCTTCAACGCGCTGGCTTCACGTCGCAGGTCCTTGACTTCATCTGTTGTGGCAGCACGTGCCGTATCGCCTGCCAGACGACGTTTGCCCGCTTCCATGAACTCTTTCGACCAAGTGTAATACATCGACTGTGCAATGCCTTCACGGCGGCACAACTCAGCTATGCTGTCTTCACCACGAAGACCATCCAGCACAATGCGGATCTTCTCCTCAGCCGAGTATTGCTTGCGGGTCGCGCGACGGATGTCTTTGACAACCTGTTCGGCAGACGTTTTGCTGTTCAAATGTTTCGTTCTCATCTTCGATCCCTCCTGATCGTGACGAGATCAAAACACTCCTTAAATCACAACATAATTTTGGTGACATAGGCGCTGACGCCGGACAATGGAACTGGCGCATCAATTGATACGCTTCGTCGAGAATTGGCGAAGGTCGACCCATTGCGGAAATGTTGACTAATTGACAATACCAATTTCAGCCAAATTATAGGAATGAATGGCCCAGGCCCCCGATCAACGGTGCTGGTATAGACAGTTGTATGATCGGCCAACTTGAAAGGCCAAGGGACCCAAGGCCCCCTACCCCTTGGGGTGCGGTAAATGGTTGGTAGCTGCCTCTCTGAGTTCTTAATGTTCATATGTTTCTGTCGGGGGTGAAACTTTGAACGGCGATGTCTGCTATCTGCTCCTTATGATCATGACAGCTTTACCACCGAAAGCGGTCGCTTTGCACAGTGACGGGTAGAGTCCGTTACCTATGTCTCGGGTCA
>CAVOZJ010000030.1:0-158734 GCA_963700885.1 uncultured Alphaproteobacteria bacterium | reverse complement strand
CAAAGACTGCTGGATGGCGATCAGGCCAGATCCGAATGGACTGAACGGCCGCAATGGTCGGCCTCTGCATTGCGTGTCGGTATTATGGGGCTGGGGGAACTTGGCCGGGATGCCGCTGAAAAACTGGTCCATCTGGGATTTCAGGTAAAAGGCTGGAGCAATTCGGCCAAGCAGATAAGCGGTGTTGAAGCGTATGCCGGCAGGGATCAACTGGAAGCGTTTTTGAACACAACAGATATTCTGGTGTGCCTGCTGCCACATACGCCCGACACGCATGGCATTCTCAACCGGCAATTGTTCCGGAAACTCAGCCATGACGGACCTCTGGGCGCGCCAGTTCTGATCAACGCCGGACGCGGTAAACTTCAGGTTGAGACAGATATTCTGGCAAGCCTTGATGCCGGTGAGCTTGGCGCTGTTACACTGGATGTCTTCGAAACGGAGCCGTTGCCGGTTGACAGCCGGTTGTGGCAGCATCCCAGGGTCAGCCTGACGCCCCACAATGCAGCAGACAGCGATCCGGAGGCCTTGTGCAAATACATTGTGGATCAGATCATGCGACATGAGACAGGCGGACAACTGCTCAATGTAGTGAACCGTCAGACCGGCTATTGAGCCGCCTCACCGCCAGCTTCCGGTTTGTACATTTCCGGCACTCTTGAAACACCGGTAACCTGACCATACAGGTTCGCAATCCGGCCAATAGCACCGCTCAGCGGTTCAACTACAACCTGCATGTGATGACCGTTGGAATGGATCAGGTTCACACTGTCCAGCATAAGGCCGACATGGCCTTGCCAGAACACCATGTCGTTGCGGGCAAGTTTGAGATCACGATCACGCTTCAGTGGTTTTCCAAATCCCTTCTGCATCATGTCGGCATCCCTCGGGCAATCGATTCCACATGCCTGCCAGGCCAGTTGCACAAGCCCGGAACAATCCAGGCCTGCTACGGTCTTGCCACCCCACAGATACGGCGCATTGACATATGCCTCTGCTACAGTCGCGGGATCATCCCAGTACTTTTCCACCGGCATCAGGTGTTTTACCCATACAAAGCGGTGATCTCTGAGCCGGGCAAAATCACCCTCCATCTTGATGACGGAAACCAGAGAGTTCATGTAGACGTGCTGTACCGGATTCGCCTTGATGTCGGGCTTCACGTAAAGCAGCGTCGAGGGAACCGCGATGCGGTGAGTGGCTTCCATCACCTGGTTGGTCAAGCAGCGCCCCGGCAGGTAACCCACATAACTGTCCATCAGTAACTGAACAAAGGCCCAACCGTCACTGACGTGAAATACGTTGACCTGCTCGCCCAGCAAGGCCTCTGTAACCGTGCCTGCATCCATGCGAGGTTCAGCATGAACAGAGGCTATTGAAACCGAGATCTGCCGCAATTCTGGTTTCACAAACCGCAACGCGTCAACCTTGCCACGCAAGGCAACGTCAGCAATATCCTCGCGATAGGCATGAAGACGCGGATCAGGTTTCATAAGTCTGCCCTCAACTCCCGTGCACGCACTGAAATGGTATCGGCAAGGCGCTCGACAAACAATGCTCCATCGACAGTCCTCTGGATCAGCACATTGCGCCTGTCTTTTTCATCGCGTCGCCTGCTGACAAGGCCCAGCTTTCCCATCGTGTCCAGCGCACGGGTAATCACCGGCTTGGATACCCCCAGGCGCGCAGCAAGGTCGCGTACAGTATGCGGCGGAGCCTCCAGGTAAACGGTCAGCAGAACGGAAATCTGGCGGGCGGATAAATCCGGTTCATCATCATGGACAAGCGCCAGGTGCACATTGTGCCACAAACCAAGAACTTCAGCTGTCGTCAGTTGAATGCTCATCTATGTTACAAACCATTCTGTTTCAGAACGATTCCCACTCACTTACTCACGTCATGACCCACATGGGCAGCTCACGTTCACCCGAACTGCAAGGCTGTTCTACTGCTTCCAATCCAACCAGATCCCGGGGCACTTGTACCAGGGGTCCAGCTGATCTGGTTTTTCGCCATAGCGGTTCATAATCGTTACGGTACCGTATCAGTTAAACGTGATTCCTGGTGCGGCACAAGCGCTATTTGATGCCCGGATAGCGTTCGCTCAGCATGGAAAACAGAGCCCGGGCAGCCTGGGGTTCACCACCGGCCGGTCTTCCGGGACGTGCGGCGGGAACCCAGCCATATATATCAAGGTGAACGTAGGACACGGCTTTTTCAACGAATTTCCTGAGAAACAGTGCTGCTGTAATGGAACCTGCGAACCCGCCAGTACCGGCATTGTTGATGTCGGCAATACTGGATGAGAACATTTCGGTGTAACGATCCCAGAAAGGCAATCGCCAGACCGGATCGTTGCATGTCATGGAATGCCGCGCGACGTCGCCTGCCAATTCGTCATCATCTGTATAAAATGGCGGTAAATCCGGCCCGAGAGCGACACGTGCAGCCCCGGTAAGGGTTGCCATGTCGATCAGGATATCCGGCCGCTCAGAGTCGGCAACGTCGAGTGCGTCGGCCAGAACGAGGCGGCCTTCGGCATCAGTGTTGCCAATTTCAACGCTCAGACCCTTTCGGCTGACCACTATATCACCTGGCCGGAATGAATTACCTGCCACCGAATTTTCAACCGCCGGTACAAGTACGCGAAGCCGGACGTTCAACTGTGCTGCCATGATCATGGAAGCCAGAGACAACACTGCCGCTGCACCGCCCATATCCTTTTTCATCAGAACCATGCCTGCAGCTGCTTTCAGGTCGAGACCACCGGTGTCAAAACAGACACCCTTGCCGACAAGGGTAACTTTCGGTGCGCGCTGATTGCCCCACCGCAGGTCGATCAGGCGTGGAGGATCATCAGCCGCGCGTCCGACCATGTGAATGAGTGGAAACTTCTTCTCAAGCGCTGCCCCCCGGGTGACGGAAACCGTTGCCCTGAACTGCCTGGCAACATCGCGCACCGCCTGCTCCAGTTGAGAAGGGCCCATATCCTCTGCAGGCGTATTGATCAAGTCCCTCCCCACCATCACGGCATCCGCCTCGGCAATCAGCCGGGCCCGGTCCACACCGGGCGGACACACCAGGCGGGCACGCCTGTCAGTCTTTGCCCTTTGTTCGCCGTTCAGATACCGGGTGAATTTGTAACCGTGCAGTATCCAGCCGAGGGCGGCCAGCTGTGGATTGGAAAACCCGCTTTCCAGGGTGTAGTCGCCAGGCGGCAGAACAGTTGCCAGGCTGCCTGGTTCAAACGGGTCAACGGCACCTCCCTCTCTCAGTCCATACAGCACCAGGGCAAGTTCACCGTCACCGCCGGCAACACATAAATGCTCATTGGCTCCGGCAGTAAAACCGTTGACTCTCACCCAGGCCTTCTGGGCAGCCGACAGAGGTTTGACAACATCTTTCAGCGTTTCAGCCGTCACACCAAACACCGAAACTGCGCCACCGGCGTTTGACTTGCTCAGAATAATGGATTTCGCCGATATCATGGCTTACTCGCCTCTCTCGATGGAATGGAACAGGCACAACGCTGACTGCAAAATGCCGGTCAGGCAACAGACCGTCAATCATGGTTAACAGTTTATTGAGAGTTCGCCTCCAAGATCAATTTGAGATCAGCGGGCCAGTCGATGATTCCATCGATAGGGGTGAACATATGCGGCGACAACAATTCAAGACCACCAGGTCAATATGGTGTCTGATTGAAACAATCAGAAACCACGAAATTGATCGATTGCCAGGTGTCAGAACAACTTTACGGGCCCTGGTCAAGCCAGGCCGCTACAGGCGTCAGAAGCTGGCAGCAGCCACCTGTGCGGCAGCATTTCTGCTCACAGGCTGCGCCTATGACAACGGGCTCTCGGCCGGAAATGCTGATCCTGTGGTTACCGGTTCTGTTGCCGCTCAACCATCACTCGTGGAAACTGCGGAAGCCGCAAAAGCCTGGCGTGAAAACCCGCAGAGCGTGCGGAATGCGGTGACTTATGCACGACAACTGGATGCCAGTGGCAACAGGGACGCGGTGATCAAGGTTCTCGAAACTACGCTGACCCACAATCCCGATGACGCAAAGCTGGTCGCCTATCTGGGCAAGGAACTTGTTCTGTCCGGCCGCGCAAAGGCCGGAATAGAGCAATTGAACAAAGCCATTGCTGCCGGCGAAAACAACTGGAAAGTGTACTCCGCGCTGGGATCGGCCTATGATCAGACCGGCGAACACAGCAAGGCGCGCGCGGCCTATCAGAGTGCGCTGGAGCAGGAACCGCAAAAAGTCTCGATCCACAACAATATCGGCATGTCCTATATCCTTGAGGGCAATCTAAAGCAGGCCGAGATCTCGCTGCGGGCCGCGCAGAAACTGCCGGAAGGTGAATTCAACCAGACATTGCGCCAGAACCTGGCACTGTCAGTGGGACTGCAAGGCAGGTTCAAGGAGGCAAGTGAAATCGCAAGCCGTGATCTGCCGCCGGAACAGGTCGAGCAAAACCTTGCGTTTCTGAAGCGCATGCTGAACCAGAACAACACCTGGCAACAGATGAAAACTGCCGGTTAAAATCAACCCGGGCCGCTGCCGAAAGTGTACTTTCCATCAGTGACAAGTGGGGATCGATATTGAGTAAATCGGTTCTTCTACAGATAAATTCCACCAATGGAACCAACTATCGGCCGTCTCAAAGTGGTTGAGCAACTGTATGGGTTCAAGTGAACCCTCGTTGGAAGCTATTTGGCTGTTGCCTGTTCAGGCTGGTGTAACTTGGTCGTCATATCGAAGCCAAGCGCCTGCATGACTGCCAGCGTTGTTTTTAGCGTTGGATTTCCCTGCTCGCTGAAAGATCGATAAAGTTGTTCCCGCGAAAGTCCTGTCTCTTCTGCGATCTGTTTCATTCCCTTTGCCCGTGCAACCACTCCAAGTGCCTTGGCAATGTAAGTCGTGTCACCCGTTTCAAAAGCATCCGCCATAAACACTTCAATTGCTTCCTGGCTGTCCAGGTCAACGGCTGGGTCGTAACTATATAATGCGTCAGCCATATTACTAACTCCATTCTTTCGCAAATCGCTTCGCTGTTTCTATATCACGGCTTTGGGTACTTTTGTTACCACCACACAACAGGATAATGATCTCCTCCTCCCGTTTCTTAAAATACACCCGATAGCCTGGCCCATAATGAATGCGTAACTCACCAGGGTCAGGGCCCATTAATCTTATGCAATTCTGTTTGAAAAAAAACATTCGAATGATGGTGAAAAAGCGCAAGACAAGGCTTTGTGCCTTGTCGAGCATTTTTCGACTTCAGGCGGGTGTTTTCCTTCAAACCCGGAGGGCGGGGTCTATTTTGCCCCTGACATCGTTGAAAGGTCTTGAAAACCATGAGGTTTCCTTCGACCTTTCGCCTTGCCAGAAGCAAAATATCCTCCCGCAGAATGGATTAGATTAATGGGTCCTGACCCTAACTCCCTGACCCACCGGTGAAACATCCCCAGCCAACCCATTTGCCAATCGGAAAATGCGAGCAGCAATCACAGCTCTTGCCCGCTTGTCTTTCAGTTTGAGCTGCCACTTCCGGAATGTCGCCGTCTGCTTTATCTCTATCATGTGTGTATGTAGTTTATAAACTACTAAAACGCAATGTCATATTGCAGGCCTGGCAGACCACAGGTGGAAAATAATGACCTTCGGCGACTACGAAAGGCCGGCCTGTGGGACAACATCGGTCAAAGAACCCATAGAATTGGCCTTCCACTTAGCAAGTGTCAGTAGTCAGTCACCTTGGTACTACTGATGATCTCCCGGTAACACCGGCACCTTGTGGATTATCCGAAGGCAAGAATGCCGGCGGGACCAAGCAGTATGATAAAGATAACCGGCAGGAAGAATCGCAACCATCGGCACTGTCAGTTTTGGCGGCAATGCAGCGGCTTTCTTTTCTGCCATTGCCATGCGATCGTCCCGGTTTTCCTGGGCAAGCACGCGCAATGCAACACCGACCGGAGTACCATAGCGTTCCGACTGGATCAGGCTGGTGACAACGGATTTCACCGTGGCCATGCCGGTCCGGTTAGCCAGATTTTCAAATGCCTTGCCACGGTCGCCAATGAATGAAAGTTCCGCGATCGTCAGCGTCAATTCCTCAGCCAGGGGAACAGATTGCGACCCGATTTCCTGGGAGACGCGAGCCAGTGCCGCTTCGACAGACATGCCGGATTCGACACAAATCAACAAAAGATCCAGCGCATTGGACCATGCACGCTGGATCGACTGCTGACGCCGCTTGATAATGTTGGTGAGAAACAAATTCGGCAGGTAAAAGCCCGCAACCGCGCCAATCAGCGAAGTCACGATGCGCATGGAGCCCGTTACCTGATCTGAAAACACCGTTGCGGAATATACAAAAACGATAACGCCTGCGATAATCGGGGCAATTGCCCTGGCCGCAAGATAGGTCACCAGGTGCTTTTCGGACCGAAGGCCTGCCTGCCGCAACCTTTTGCGAGAGGTCTCAGCCTCCAGTATGTTCTTGAGATTGAGAGCATCCACAATTTGCGCTGCAACACCCTTCGGCGCACTATCCCTCAGCCGTTTGTGGTCCTTGTTCTGCAAGGTCTCACGATTTAGGGTGCGCATCTTTTCGCGTTCGGTTGCCAGGGTTTTCATGCGAGTCTGCATTTTGTCGCCCTGAAGCAGCGGTGCCGTCAGTGTCACAACAGTCGCAAATGCAGTCATTGCAACAAGGATCGTAATCAGGTTGCGCGGTTCCAGCAGAGAATAAATAAACTCAATCATGATTGATTAGCTTCCGTTCGATCAGAAATCAAAATTGATCATCTTGCGCATGACCAGAACGCCACAACTCATCCACAGGCCAGATCCCACCAGCATTACATTGCCGATCTTGGTTTCAAACAATGGCAGCAGGTAAGTCGGGTTCAAGACCATCATTCCACCGGCAATGCAAAACGGCAGGGCGCCGATAATTGCTGCTGATGCCTTGGCTTCCTGTGACACTGAATCAATTTTCTGCTTCATCTTCTTGCGATCCCGCAAAACACGCGAAAGATTACTGAGAGCCTCGGCAAGATTGCCACCGGTCTTGGCCTGAATGGCCATGACGATCGCGAGGAAATTGACTTCCGGCAACGGCATGCGCTCATACATGCGCTCCAGCCCCTGGTCGATGGTAATACCAATGCGTTGACCTTCGACAATTTCGGAGAATTCCGGGCCAACAGGTGCAGGCGTTTCCTTTGCTATAACTTTCAGGGCATCAGAAACCGGAAGTCCTGCCTTGATACCTCTGACCATTACGTCAATTGCATCAGCAAAATCGCGAAGGAATTTCTCACGGCGGCGTTTGCCAAGATAATTGAGGAACCAGCGCGGCAACCCGAATGCTCCCACGACGGCGGCAACCGCGGCAACATAGATCGGTACACCCACCACGAACGAACCCAGGAAGAAAACGGCCCCGACGATCAATGAGGCTACGACGAAGGCATTCAGGGTGATTTCAAGCCCGGCCTGACTGATCATTTGCCGTAGGGTCAGTTTCTTTCTTCGTTTCTTTTCCGCTTCTTCAAATTGCTTCAGCGTGTCCTGTATCTGGCGGCGCCGTGCGGCGGATTTGTCTTTGCCGGCACTCTTGATCTTGGAACTGGATTCGCCTGACGTAACACGGCGCGCACGCCGGTTGACGTCAGCCTGACCCGAGAAATGCGGGAACAGCAAACCTATCGCGAGACCACCTACACTAAGGGCTGCGAATACCACAAATGCGACTTTCGTCAATTCCGGACTAAATTCCATTTCCTGTCATGCCTCTTAGATCAGCACGGTTTCTGACTGAACCAGTCAATGCCCGTAATGCTGATCGCTTCCAAAGTGCCGGGCCAACCTCATGTATGCACATGAACCCATGTTGCCCGGTGTCGCGGCAGTCAGCCGTTGTACTCATCTTCCGCTATTTCCGCATTTTCAAGCGCCGTTGCCAGCCGGGCTTCTTCACCATAGTAACGCGCCCGGTCCCAGAAATGCGGCCGTGCAATTCCGGTTGACCGGTGCCGGCCAATAATCCTGCCATTGGCGTCCTCGCCGACAATTTCATAAACAAACAGGTCCTGCGTAATGATTACATCGCCTTCCATGCCGACAACTTCGGTTACATGGGTTATGCGCCGCGTGCCATCACGCAGGCGCGCTGCCTGAACGATCACGTCTATGGAACCTGTAATCATTTCCTTGATGGTTTTGGATGGAAGGGAGAATCCCTCCCATGGTGATCATCGATTCCAGCCTGGAAAGAGCCTCCCGCGGCGAGTTGGCGTGAAGTGTTCCCATGGAACCGTCGTGACCGGTGTTCATCGCCTGCAACAGGTCAAACGCCTCGGGTCCGCGCACCTCACCCACAATTATCCGTTCAGGGCGCATACGCAGGCAGTTCTTGACCAGATCACGCATGGTGATCTCACCCTCACCTTCGAGGTTTGGCGGGCGTGTTTCAAGACGTACAACATGTGGCTGTTGCAGCTGAAGTTCTGCAGCATCTTCACAGGTTATGACCCGTTCCTCATGATCAACGTAACCGGTCAGGCAGTTCAAAAGCGTGGTTTTTCCCGAACCTGTACCGCCGGATATCAGAACATTGCACCGGACCCGGCCAATGATCTGCAAAATCTGCGCACCATCAGGCGTGATGGATCCGAATTTCACCAGATCGTCCAGCTTGAGGCGGTCCTTTTTGAACTTTCGAATGGTCAGAGCAGCACCATCGATCGCCAGCGGCGGGGCAATAACGTTGACACGTGAGCCGTCCATCAGGCGCGCATCACATATTGGGCTGGCTTCGTCGACGCGGCGGCCAACCTGACTTACGATGCGCTGGCAAATGTTCAACAACTGGGCATTGTCACGGAACCTGACACCGGCATCCAGCACCTTGCCGTCAACCTCAATGAAACAGGTGTCTGAGCCATTGACCATGATGTCTGCTATGTCATCTCGTGCAAGCAACGGTTCCAGGGGGCCATAACCAAGAACGTCATTGCAGATGTCTTCAAGCAGCTCTTCCTGCTCGGCGATCGACATCGCAACATCCTTGAGAGAGATAATCTCATTGACGATGTCGCGGATTTCATCGCGCGCTGCATCACGATCCAGTTGCCCAAGCTGGGTCAGGTCGATCGCATCAATCAGCGCA
Source organism: uncultured Alphaproteobacteria bacterium (assembly GCA_963700885.1). Classification (GTDB taxonomy): domain Bacteria; phylum Pseudomonadota; class Alphaproteobacteria; order Rhizobiales; family Aestuariivirgaceae; genus Anderseniella. The sequence continues at coordinate 149,543 of CAVOZJ010000030.1, read as the reverse complement.
TTGAAGATTGTCGTCTTGATATCGTAGTAGTTGTCCGACCGCCCGGTTCTGCCGGCTCGCGTCGCCTTGGGCGGCGTTGCTTTTGCCGGAACTGCATCCTGGGCCGCAGAACCAGAACTGGTTTGCAACGATTGGGAAGCACCTGAGCCGTCCAGGTCCAGCCCGGGAATCATACCGGCGTTGGCGGCCGCAGGCGCGGCCGGTGGGGCCTCCTGCGGCTTGATTTTTTCCGACACGGCAGCCGGCTTGGCCGGCGGCCTCGTTTCCGGACTATCTCCCCGTTTGCCAAACATTACTTCTTCCTCAGCATCGGTAGCAATTTGGAAAGCGCAGAGCCGCCCTTGCCTTTCGCCGGCACTTCGGGGCTTTTGCCGATCAGCAACTGACCGAGCATCGATATTTGTTCACAGGCTTTGGACTTGGGTCCTACTTCGGCAATCATCTCTCCATTGCTGGCGGCAGTGCCAAAAACATGTGCATCAAAAGGAATAACCGCAGTGGGCTCAACACCGATGGCCTTGGAAAATTCCGCCACCGGTATTTCCGGACGCTTTTGTACTCCCACCTGATTGAGAACAATCAGCGGAGCCTTGTCGTTTGGCCGTGCAGAGGTCAGGAAGTCAAAAATGTTCTTGGTGTTCCGCAACGATGCGAGGTCCGGTGTGGATGTGATGATTACATCATCTGCATTGATCAGAAGTTGCCTTGACCAGGCTGTCCACAAATTGGGAACATCAAGAACAATAAGCGGTGCGATTGACCGGATGGCATCGATAATCGGTTCCAGGGTATCGACATCGATACCCAGCGATTTCTCGACCTGGGCCGGGGCTGACAAGAGGTTCAGTCGATCACTGCAACGGGTCAGCAGCCGCTCAACCATTGTCTGATCAATCCGATCAGAAGACGCTATGGCTTCCGCGATGCCCTGGGCCGGGTCCTGATTGAAATTCAGGCCTGCCGTGCCGAAAGCCAGATCCAGATCGGTAACAATCGTATCGACCTGATATTCGCCGGACGCCAACGATGCTATATTGTGGGCAATCGTGCTGGAGCCGACACCGCCCTTGGCCCCGATGAATGCCATAATGCGACCGATCGGGTCGGCGCCTGGTTCATTGAACAGCGAGCTGATAGCATCAATTACCTGCAGTTGATGGACCGGCGCGACCAGGTATTCGCTAAGCCCCTGGCGGATCAACTCACGGTACAGGATAACGTCGTTTACATGGCCTATCAGAATGACTTTTGTAGACGGGGCGCAGACCTGCGCCAACTGGCCCAGTTCTGACAAAACCTGATCGCGATGTCCTTCTGTTTCCAGAATGAGTACTTCGGGCGTGGTTGTCTGGCTGAAGGCCTGGGCCGCCGCCATGATGCCGCCATTGCGCACGTCAACATGGGCACGGGTCATCCGCCGGTCCACAACCACCTGCTGCATCGCACTGATGGTCGCCTGGGTCGTGCAGAATATCGAAATGTTGACACGCGGAACAGCTGCGACAACCGATACTCTGTTATCAACTGCTTTTGCTTTTGGTTCAGTCTGGTTCATGGTTTTCACTCTTGTTCACCTGATTTCTAGTCACCCACGTCACTTGCCTTGGCTTGGGCTTGAGTCGCCTGGGCTGCGGTTGTGTCTTCGCCGCCGATATACTTCTTGAAGATCACGTTACGCCTGCTTGCGCTTGCCGAAGTGGACGTGCGCGGCGTCTCGAAATCTTCCGGGTTGGCGACCATGGCAGCAAGATTGTGTTGCCCGGCACAGCCGAAGTTTTTGTAATTCTGATTGGAATAGGTTTCAGAAAGGTTGTCATTCCAGTCGCCACATTCACCAGTGACAGCAAATTTGCGGGTGAATGACATCAGAACAGGAGAACCGCCGCTTCCCTTATAGGAAGTATGCTTGATACGGTGCGGACTGATGCCTTCCCGCTCCAGCAATTCAGCCACTTTTGCCGCAACAGCATTGCCCACCATTGCCCCTGCCGGGCGGCGTACGTGAATCTCCGTAGCATCTGTTTCGTTGGCCTGCTGGGCAAACTGCCTGACAGCATTCTGCTCTCTGGTAGTGAGCCTGGCCGACCGGGCCGGCACCTGAAGTTTGACGGTGCCTTTTGCGACCTCTATGGGATGAACCTCGTAGAACATCTGCGGCATGTAGACATCATCCACGGCACCGGACATCTGATGCTGGCAGGCAGTCAGTGCCAGAAGGGCAACAGCCGGAGCCAGGGAACGCATTGAGTTGCGGGACTTTGATACAAACTTGTTCATTTTCATTCTCCGTGACGGTGCAATTATTCGACGATGAAGCCGACATTGCCGTGATAGGTGGTTCCTTTTCCGGTGCTGCCCTGGCTGCCGTACATCTTGTTCAGGCGGCCAAACAGGATGGTTTGGCGATCGGTGGCAATTGACAGCTTCTCAATCGGATTTGTCAGTTGACGATCATTGACCGGCTTGACGATGAACGGTGTCACCATGATCGTGAGTTCGGTTGCATTTTTCTGAAAGTCGCGTGAACGGAACAATTGTCCAAGAACTGGCAGGTCCTTTGCCCCGGGAATACCTGCGATCACCTGCTTGGTCTGATCGCGGATAAGACCGGCCATGATCATTGAACCGCCGGACGGCAACTCAACGGTTGTTTCCGCCTTGCGTGTCGTAAGACCAGGTATCTGCAGCAATCCGATCTGGACGCCGTTCTGCTGCGTCAGTTCGGAGACTTCCGTGTTGACTTTCAGACTGATGCGACCGGATGACAGAACAACCGGTGAATACCCCAGTGCTACGCCGAATTCCTTGAATTCCACTGAAATAGTGTTGTCGTCCTGGGCAACTGGAACCGGAAACTCTCCACCGGCAAGGAACTTTGCGCTTTCGCCGGAAATTGCTGTCAGGGTTGGCTCGGCCAGCGTGCGCAGCAAACCGTCCTGTTCCATTGCCTGGATAAAGGCGTCAATGTTGTCGCCATACTGCAGACGTGCGCCGGGAATTCCGTTGGGACCGCCCAGGCCTGAAAGTGGATTAACCGGGAGTATGCCACCGGCAGCCAGAGAGCCGTTCAAGACAAACGGATTTCCCGTCAACATGCCGGCGGAGAAGCTTCCCGTTGCGAATGCGGCATTGTAGTCAACACCAAGCTGCTTCAGCACATCGCGCTGAACTTCGGCGATCCGGACCCGTAGCGTAACCTGCTCGCGTGCAGCGATGGTCATGGCCGACACGACCTTGGCGCTGCCGTCACTGCCGCCAAGAAAACGCTCGGTCAGATCGGTTGCCTGCTTGGCTTCTCCTGCAGATGCGGCAACGCCGCGAAGGATGATGCTGTCGGCTACCGTATCAATCAAGATCTGGTTGTCGGGCAAGGTGCGGTCTAGCAGTTGCTTCAATGCCTTGGTATCTATCGCAACCTCGATGTCGAGATTCAGGATTTGCCTGCCTGCTTCATCAAAGAAGAATATGTTGGTCTGGCCATTGGCCTTGGCAAACAGGTAGGCAGTCGTGCGAGTGCGAACCACCGCCTCAACGATCGCGGGGTTGCCTACAAGAACATCCTTGGCGGCAACGGGCAATCTGATCGCAACCGATTTGTTCAGTCCCATGCGCAGGAAACGGGAGTCGTTGCCGGCCTGTGCGGGCGCAAACGTAGCGGACAGGGCCATAAACAAGGCAACGATGGCAGCCAACAGTGAAATAAGCCCTTTGGCCTGGGTTCCGGTGCCCATATCGAGCCTGGGCATGCTGAGGAGTGAGGGATGCATAACTTGTTACCTTAGTTTGAATTCGCGATCTGATTCACGATGCCATAGCGGAATTGCTTCACGGTAGCCCTGGAACCACGCGCATATTTTTCTGAAACCCGCGGTCCGTCGTCGCCCAGTTTCTTGTCGCCTGCATCTGCCAGCGACCGAAGCGCAAGCGACAACTGACCAGCGCTTTCAACCAGTGCGAGCACTTCAGATTGATTGGGTTCAAGCTCCAGCGTCGCTGTCTTGCCTACAATTACCTGGCCGCCATCGTCGGTGGTCTTGATCTGCTGATCGATAGCCAGAACGCGGACGTTGGTTAAAACGGTGTCGGATATCTCCCGGTTGCCGCTGAGTTTTCGGGTGAGAAGTACGTCAACCCGGTCATTGGGAAGAATAAACCCACCCGCCCCGGTTTCCGCAGACACCCGGATTGAAATAGCGCGCATTCCCTTGGGAAGAACTGCCGCCATGAAGCCTGCGTCGCCCACGACTACAATGCGTTGCCGGTTCAGTGGTTCGCCTTCAAACAATGCTGCGCGGGCGCGGGCACCTTTAAATTCCTCGAAAATGTCGGGGCTGGTACTTTTTGCCACCATGAACCTGCTAACCTGAGCAGTTGGCCAGTCTTTCCATCCCAGATTGGCTTCATCCAGAAGCTCGCCAACGCGAATGTCTTTCAGCGTAACGAGCACGGGTGTCATGGCGACCTTGTTCACCTCAACAACTTCCTGCCTTGGTGGCTGTCCCAGATAACCGTTTGCCAGAAAAGCTGCCGCGCCGGCCGCTACAAGTGCGACGCCAACGACAAGGACACGAGATTTACTCATTTGATAACTCTCCAGTAGAAAGCGAAAGTTCGTTCGAATAACTTCGGACCAGAATGATGGGGAAACGTCAAATTATGGTTAACCGGCATTAAACAAACTTGGTTCTGCCAAAAAATCTTCACACTAGTGACAAGAATCAGTATTGTCCGCCTGGAGCGGCAGGGGTTCCCGGGAATGCTTGAAGTCACTGCAGCACCTTGGAATCGATCAGTTTTATGACTTTTGATTGAGTCAGTCGAAAACCATCAAACAGACCTGCCGCGGGCATCAAAAAATCAACTGAAAATCTGCAGGTTGGCTGTTTCAAACCACCAGCTGTGCCGGAAGGCGACCAGCGCACCGGCTGTTATGGCGATGCCATAGGGCAGATCAATTGAGGACTTGAGCCTGGACTTGATTCCACTGAGCCCCCTGAGCTCTGATTCAAGCTTTACCCACCACCAGAATTTCATGACTATGGCCAGCAACCCGCCCGCCAGTGTCATGATCACCAGAAACTCGATGAGTTGCCCGGTACCCAGCCACAGGGCCGCGACGGCCAGCAGTTTCGCATCACCACCGCCGATCAGGCGAAAGGAGAACAGCCCGAATCCCGCGGCCAGGACTACAGCACCGGCAAGCATGTGCCAGCCGATCTGCTCGAGCGGCATGCCGGTCAAAAACGCAGCTATAAAGAAACTGCCGCCAATCAGTCCGTTCAACCAGTTCGGTATTTTCATGGTAAGACAGTCACCGACCCCGGCAGCAATCATCAACACCGGAAAAATGGCAAACGTCAGAACTTCAATCATGGCAGGCATTTCTCCCAAGCTGTCTATCAGGCCGCGCGACCGCAAACGAACGGTTCAATGGTTCTTGAATGGTTCACTTACAAACCATGCTGATCTGTCGCCGGAAGCAACGTCTCACAATGAGGGTAAATGAGCCGTTAAACCTGTGGCGGTTTTTCTGACCTGATATCAAATGCTGCAAATACTGGCGCAAACGCTGCGGCGCCCAGGCAGAGATGCGGTGGACACAAACAAAAACCGCCGGCACTGGGCCGGCGGCTTAGGGAGCCTCCCTTTAAACTTAACCGCCGGCAATGGCTCTTCCTGCCCGCGATTTAATTGGCTTTTTACTGCATTTCTGCGCCAATAGTGGTGAAGGTATCGGTCAGAGCCGTGTTGATAGCAGGCATAACAGCTACCAGGGCCAGGCCAGTTGCAGCGGCGATGAGGCCGTATTCGATTGCAGTGGCACCAGATTCGTCTTTAAAGAAACGTGCAAACATAATTCTCTCCTTAGATTTACTCACAGTTTTTATAGCACCGGAACAAACTACCCTTCGTGGGCTATCCCCCTTGGGGGTTGTCGTCTGAACCGAGGCTCAATCTAGGCGCCAGCTATTAACATCAAGTAAATGCGGAATGAAATGAGATCACCACCAAACCAATCATCATCAAATGGGAAACGAAGTATTACTTTTTAAATTAAAATTTTTATTATTACGTCTTCAACAGAACTATACTTTTATATATACTTGTTACCCCTTCACCCCGGAATCATATTTCTTCCCATACAAGACTAGATCAGGATGACTTTGGCTTGAATTGACCAAAGTCATCCTGATCGCTGCCAAAGTGACAAAGTAGTCTGTTGGGTTCAAGCGAACCCATGCCGCTTAAAAAGACTTCATTGAGCTACCACTGGCCAGGGATTTGACTACCCAACCCCGAGGTCCAAAATTTCTCCGTGCCCGCGACAATGGTGAAAGTTTCAGTCGCAAGCAGGGATCAAACAGCAATGCGCTGCTCTGCCCCTTACATATTATTCTGCTCTGCCCCTTACATATTATTCTGCTCTGCCCCTTACATATTATTCTGCTCTGCCCCTTACATATTATAATGTAACTTATCACCAATCTGGTGGTGCACCCTTTTTGCCAATTTTGCTCACTGTAATAGTTCATTCACCATTTTCAGGTGTTATAGGCTGCATGGAAAGGGCGCGGCATGGTCCAGCTCCCTAAATTTGATAATGCGCACAAGGAACGTTATGCAAATGAACTCCCTCGCAACAACCCGCAAATTCCTGTTAGGCGCCACATTGGGTCTGGCTGGCATGTTTGGCATAGCCGGCACCACGGTAGCCGAGCCTTCCCTCAAGGTCGATGTCGACGATGCCAAGCTGGTCAAGCTGTCCGGTGAACCATCAACCGTCGTTGTCTCCAATCCGATGTTTGCCGACGCCAGCGTTCAGGGAAACAATCTGGTGGTCATTGGCAAAACCACCGGCCGGACCAAAATTATCGTGCTGGATTTCGACGGCAATCAACTGGCCAACATGATGGTGAATGTACAGCGTACGGAAGCCAATGTTGTCAGCGTGTATCGTGCCGGCTTGCGCATGTCCATGACCTGCGAACCGTTCTGCGATCAGCAGTTGACCGTGAATGACGATGCGCTGCAGTTCAAGGCGCAGTCGGAACAGATCACCATAAAGGACGGGCTCTCCAAGGGCGCTGCCGAGAGTGTTGGTGGTGGCGAGGCTCAGTAATACTCGGGTCTTACTGCAAACATTATTGCCGGGCAAGTATCCTGACTGCCCGGCACAATTGTTTCTGATTACTCCCAAAGGGCTATTGATTTAACTTTGCCTGGTTTAATTGAGAGTATCTTGCCGCGCAGGAAGCGTGTCAGATCCATCTATACTTAATAATTTCTTAATGAAATCGTTAAAATTTGCTTACCAATTCTTACTTCTTGTAAAGAATATGCCTGTACCCTTCCAGCGACTGAATACAATAAGAACAGGGCAATCCAATCGCCCTGACAGGAACTCATGCGAACCGTCAGACCACAATTTCGTGGGAAACGAGGGATCAGAGTTCGGGAGAGCGTGGCATGATTTTGAATTTTCACAGGAAGCTGAACCGCCTGCGGAAACGGTTTTGCAAGAACCAGCGCGGCGCGGCGGCACTTGAGTTTGCTTTCGTTGGCGGGCCGTTCTTTTTCCTCATGATGGGGACAGTGGAGACCGGACTGACACTTTTTTCCGAACACTCCATTCAACAGGCAACAACTAACGCATCAAGGCTGATCCGTACCGGGCAGGCCCAGGATCAGGGTTTTTCTGCTGCCGAGTTCAAGGAACGGTTGTGCGAAAACCTGCCGGCCATGCTTGACTGCAACAAGGTCTACATAAACGTTGAAGTACGTACCAATTTTACTGATGCGCAGGAGCGGGCCAACGCTTCAAATGATGGACAGATGGATCCGAGCGTTACAGAAGGAGCCGCCTTCGAACCCGGCACTGCGGGACAGATCATCCTTGTTGAAACGTTTTACGAGTGGGATTTGTTTACGCCATTCCTGATGAACCTGCTTGACGTGAACGGCTCTACTGTGGCTCCACCCCACTGGTTGGCCAATCATGGTGCGGACAAGCGCCTGGTGCGCGGCGTCGCGGTTTTCCGCAACGAACCATTCAACTGAACCTCATGCAATCAGGACTGTTACTCCTACCGTAGTTCAGGAAATCACAACAATGAACAAATCATCAACTAGTATCACTACGCAGCCCCGCGGCGGTTTTGCAGGAAAACTTGCCAGTTTTTGCAGCGAGAAGAGTGGCGTTGTCAGTATTGAATCGGCTCTCCTGTTTCCATTCATGATCCTGCTTCTGCTTGGTGCAATTGATGCCTCCTACTACCTGACACTGAAGCGGAAAGTCACCGTGGCAGCCAGTGCGGTTGTTGACCTTACAACCCAGGAAACCGCCAGCGTTTCACAAAGCGTACTGAACAATTACATCGAAGCCGCCGACGCAATCCTGAAGCCTTTTTCGTCGACGGAAACCAAGGTGCAAATCGTCAACTACCGGCGCAGCGGCAACGAAGTCAAGCAAGAGTGGACACATTCACGCGGCGCGTGTGGCGGTTCGCCACCGGGCGCAAGTGCAAGCCAGCTCAACAGCCTTACCGCGGAAGACAATGACATTCTCATGGCAAGAGTTTGCCTGAACTTCCAACCGATAGTCGGTTACATTGCCGGCATCGGCGCATGGCAGGTGACAGAAACAGTCATGCAACGCCCGCGCAACGGATTGACCCTGAACTGCAGCAACTGCTGATTGGAAATCCGGTTTTGCAGATTGCCGACAGGCCCCTGGGACATTGTCTCAAGGGCCTTTACTTTTGGACGCCAAATCTCCAAACCATAGGCAAGTAATTGATTGTGTTGCCAGGGCCTGCAGGTGCGGGAACTGCATCGAAACGGTTTTGATACGAACGTGGCGTCCGCCCCCCCCATATCATCGGCACAATCCGCCGGTCCGGCCAGTCTTCCACTGGCGTTTGCGGTCTGGTCCCTGAGTGCAATTGCATTTGGCTATGCGTTTTTTCAACGCGTGGCACCCAGCGTCATGGTGCCTGATCTGATGGCTGAATTCGGCGTATCCGGTGCTGTACTGGGACAACTTTCAGCGCTGTATTTTTACCCATATGCCGTTATGCAGTTGCCGATTGGAGCCCTGCTTGATCGGTATGGTGCAAGGCTCATGCTCACCATCGCCCTGTTGCTGGCTGCTGCGGGCAGCATGGTCTTTGGTACAGCTGGTTCCGTCAATGTCGCATATGCCGGGCGATTCATGGTGGGGGCCGGTTCCGCCGTCGGGTTCATCGCCAGCATGGCGCTTGCAGCCAAATGGTTTCACCCGAGGCACTTTGCCCTGCTGGCCGGGATTGCAATGTTCTTTGCCATGGTATGCGGCATTGCAGGGCAGGCACCACTGGCGTTTGCCGTGGAAGCGTTCGGGTGGCGCCAGACAATGGTTTGGGCCGGGATGTTTGCCATTGCCCTTGCGGTTCTTTCGGCTTTGGTTGTACGAAATTCACCGGTCCCGGATACGGCAGATCATGCCAGCGACAACCGCTGGGCAGAAATCTGGTCTGGTCTGAAACAGACCATCGCCCGCAGCGAGATCTGGCGGGTGGCAATTGTTGCCATGAGCCTGTCCGGACCGATGCTGGCGCTGGGGGGTCTGTGGGGTGTCCCGTTCCTTGCCAGCGCCTACGGACTGGACCGCCCGGCAAGTGCATTCTACACGTCGTTTTCGCTGCTGGGCTGGGCAGCCGGAGCACCATTCTTCGGATGGTTGTCTGACAGGATTGGCAGAAGAAAGCTGCCGCTTGTCATCTGCACCGGCCTCAACTGCGCATTCTTTGCAATCATAGCGTTTGTCCCGGGCCTGGGCCTGATGTTCATGGCCACGTTGTTTTTTCTGACCGGCTTTAGTGGCGGTTGCATGGTCATAACATTTGCGCTGGCACGCGAAGTATCCGGTAAACAGCAACATGGAACCGTGTCGGGGCTGGTCAACGGAATGACGGTAGCGGCAGGCGCGTTCCTGCAACCGATCATCGGCTGGATGCTGGATCTGCGCTGGGACGGGACCCTGCTGGCCGGCGCCAGGATTTACCAGACAGGGGATTACAGGTTTGCATTCCTGTGTCTGGTTGCCTGGGCAGGAGCAGGTTTCCTGCTGGCTTTCACACTTCGTGAAACGAAATGCCGGCAGCTTGGATATACCAGATCTCAGTAACAGCGATCCATTTCATGGGATCATAGCGGTTCACCCGGGCAGGCGCGGTGCGCAGCGCGATGTGGTGCATCGGGCAAGCGATGCAACGCACCCGATGGGCCGCTATGACCCACCCGAAGGGCCGGGCGCTGTTACTGAAATCTGGTATTAATCCGGAACCCACGGCTTTACGGGCAATCCGCGTCTCAGCCATCCCGGACCGGCGCCAGAACCGATCATACCCTCAGAAACGTCGACCACGCTTGAGAATCCGGCAGTGGTCAAAACTCGCTGCATGTGAGCGCTGCGTCCGCCTGTCGCGCAAATCAGGGCAACTTTGCCAGCGCGATCGCCGCCCAGTGCCAAGGTGAGATTTCTGACAAAATCTGCCTCGTGCATGGATATTGCAAGCGCAGGTTGCGCCAGCCCGGTCCGCCTCCATTCGTCACGAGTTCGGATGTCGACAAGGACAATTTCACCTTTTGCTGCGGCCGCCAACGCATCGGGAGCCGACATTGTGCCAGAAAATGCATACACCTGTGGCGCGGCCTCAGTGGCAAACAGTCCTGCAGCCATAAGTGCAACGGTATGTCGACGAGTCAGATTCATGGGTTAAGCATAACGTGTCACCACAGCGTTCTTTCATCAAATCAAAGTTGCGCGAGTAGGTGTGAAAACACGTCCACATTCTGACACACCACTGTCATGCAAACCGGTTAGGTATGCATCGTGCAAGGAAGGCGTCAGTAGAGTAAAAAACTAAAAACACAGTTTCCTGCACCAAGTACCAGAGAATACCCGTGCCGGACCGCACCCGCCAATTCCCACCCCCGCGCCCGGCACGGGGCTTATGCAGAAGCTTCAAGCAGGTTGTTCATTCGAGCAAGGGCTGTTTCGATTTCATCGAGACTGGCTGCGTATGACAGGCGCAGGTAACCCTTGCCGTTTTTCCCGAAACTTTCACCTGGTATCAGCGCCACGTTCGCCTCGATCAGCAGGCGGTCTGCAAGCTGCTTTGAACCAATCCCGGTGCTCGTGATGTTCGGAAAGGCATAAAAGGCGCCGCCGGGTACCCGGCAGGTTACGCCAGGCATGTTGTTGAGGCCGTCAACAACCACGTCACGGCGTCGCGCAAACGTGTCACGCATCCGGTCGACCTCATCCATCGGACCGGTAATCGCTGCCAGACCTGCAACCTGGGCAGCGACATTGACACAGGAGTGATCAACGGTAATCAGGCCGCGCACCGCATTGACCAGGTTCATTGGCCAGATGCCATATCCCAGCCGCCATCCTGTCATGGCGAAGGTCTTTGACCAGCCATCGAGCAGTATTACCCTGTCAGCCAATGCAGGATACTGCAGCAGAGACCGGAACCCTGCGCCTTCGAACACCAGACGCGAATAGATCTCGTCCGACAGGATCGCAACCTGGGGATGGGCTTCCAGGCCTCGCGCCAGTTTGTCGAGTTCTGCTGCCTGCACGACGCCACCGGTCGGATTGGCTGGAGAATTGACAATGATCAGACGTGTCGCGGGAGTAATCTGGGACAGAACCTCATCAGCATCAAATCCGAAGTTGCGCGCTTCGCGGATGGCGTATGGCACCGGCCTGGCGGCAGCTGCCTTGATTGCCTCACGGTACGGAGGAAACCCCGGATCAGGATACAGAATTTCCGCACCTGCCCCACCGAAAACCATACAGGCAAAGAATATTGTGACTTTGCCGCCCGGTACGATTACCACCTGATCAGCAGCCACCGGTATATCGTATCGATCCGATACACTGTGTGCAACCGCTTCCCGCAAGGCCGGCATGCCGACCGGCGAGGTATAGCCGTGCGGGCCGTCGCGGACCGCCTTGAGCGCTGCTTCCAGCACATGGGCGGGTGGCGCGAAATCCGGCTGACCGATGCCAAGGTTGATGACCGGACGGCCCTCGGCCTTCATCTTCAGGGCCTTGTCGAGGACGAAGAACGCGCCTTCCTCCACAAGGTTTGCGACTGCGGGGTTTAATATGAGACTGTTCATTTCCGGTTCTGATCCCTGTCACCATTGTTTCCTTTGGTATTTCGCTTTGCGGCCTGTTCGCGATAATAGACATACAAACCGCTGGAAACCACAATACCGGCGCCAATCAGCGTATGAACATCCGGCACATCACCAAATACCACATAGCCAACAATGATCATCCAGATTATCTGCGTGTAGACAAATGGCGCCAGTGTCGGCGCAGGCGCCAGAGTGTGCGCCTTGATCAACAGGTGATGGCCCAGACCACCTGCAAATCCCATCAGCAGCATCACACCGACAAGGCCCCAGGCAGGTACATGCCAGTTGGCGATCCCCAACGGCATCGCCAGTGCGGTACCGACAATTGAGGGAAGCAACAACGAGACAAGTGCAGGATCACGCCCGCCAATCCTGCGGGTGATAATCTGATACAGGGCGGCTATGACGGCCACGGTTACCGACAGCAGCATCGCCCAGTGAAAACCGTCAGCGCCAGGCCGGATGATCAGCAATACGCCCAGAAACCCCGCTATAACTGCAACCCAGCGGCGCGGTCCTATGCGTTCACCCAGCAAGAATGGCGACAACACGCATACCCAGAGCGGGTTGGAGAAGAAAATTGCCGATGTCTGGTCGAGGCGCAGATACTGCAATGCCAGGAAATTCAGAAAAGTTGAGGCAAACAGCAGTACACCGCGCAGGATCTGCAGCGACCGATGATCCGATCTGAGCGTCAACGCGCCGGTCCACCACATCAGACCGACAACATAGACAAGCGACAGGCTATAGCGGGCCAGGACCACCATCATGGGGGGTACTGACCCAATCAGAAACTTGGCACACCCATCGATGACCGTGAACGAGGCAATGGCGCCCACCATCAGCAATATGCCGGTTGTAGTGTTTTCGGAGCTGTCTGTCCGCGGAGACCGGGCGCTGCCGGGAATTGCCATTATTCAGGTCCATTCACTAACAATTCCCCCTGGAACCAGGAAGACGCCAAAGTCTCGTTGTGGCCGGGAGCGATGAGGGTTCACATGAACCGGAATTGCTGCAGCACTTTGGAATCGATCAGTTTTATGATGTTTGATTGATTCAATAGAAAACCATACTGATCTAACGCGAAGGCACAGATGCGTCCAGCAGTGATTTCAGCTTCGGGATTTGACATGCCGGTCTTTATACGATGTGACAGCACGACAGGAAAAGGAAACGCCGATGCCATTCATGACACAGAGCGATGATTGCAGGATTTTCTATCGTGCCGAGGGACCGGTTGATGCACCCGCCATTATTTTCTCCAACTCACTGGGATGTGACCATCTGATGTGGCAGGCACAGGCCGATGCCCTGAAGCATCGATTTCGCGTGGTACGCTATGACCAACGCGGCCATGGTGCTTCTGATGTGCCGGAGGGCATGTACCCGCTGGAAAGACTGGGAGCAGACGTAATCGGCATTGCGGATCATCTCGGCCTGGAGAAGTTTCATTTTTGCGGCCTGTCGATGGGCGGGCTGACAGGACAATGGCTGGGTGTCAACCATGGCGACCGGCTGATCACGCTGACGCTGGCCGACACTTCGGCGCACTTTCGTCCCCCGGAAATGTGGGATCAGCGCATGGACATGATCCGCCAGGGTGGCATGGCCGCCATTTCCGACATGGTGCTGGGACGGTTTTTTACAGAGAGTTTCCACGCAAGTGATCCCGGGACCATCAGTGATTTCCGCTACGTGCTGGAGCAGACCGACCCGCAAGGCTATCTCGGCTGTTCGGCGATGCTGAAACAGGCTGATACTCACGATGAACTGAAGCTGATCACCACACCGACCCTGATCATTACCGGCCGCCACGACCAGTCCACTCCGCCCGAACGTGGTGAAATGATTGCTGCGGAAATCAAGGGTGCGGTGCATGTGGTCGTGGATGCAGCGCATATCTCCAATGTCGAGCGGCCGGCTGATTTCACCAGAATCCTGGCAGATTTCCTGAACAGCGATACATTGCCGGGCGACGAAAGATACGCCTCCGGCATAAAGCGCCGGAGAGCGGTGCTGGGTGATGACTGGGTAGATGCATCAATTCGGAACCGAACCGGGTTCAACGCCGAATTCCAGGACATGATTACGCGCGTCGCCTGGGGTGACATCTGGACCCGGCCGGGGCTGGATGAAACCACGCGCCGCATACTGGTTCTGGCGATCTGCGCATCACTGTCACGATGGGAAGAGTTTGACCTGCATCTGGCAGCAGCACTGCGGGCGGGCGTGACGACAGACACCATTCGCGAAGTGCTGATGCAGACGGCGATCTATGCTGGCGTGCCAGCCGCCAACACAGCCTTTGCAAGAGCGGGAAAACTGTTGGCCACCTGACGTGCAGAAGGTTATTCAGGCGTCTGGCCTGAGGCGGTTTGCGGTTCATGTAAACCATGTTCTTCGCTCTGGTTTGATTTGACGCGCGCCAGGATTGACGTATCGCGCTCGAGTGCCTAGAGCAGATACGGTCCCAATTCATAGCGTCTGCGCTCGGCGATGTGCCCCAATTCTCAACGAGGGCTGCAGCTGCGGCCTCCACACCAGTTGACAGACACCAAGCAGAGTGGACGAGAGCCCGCAGTGTGTGCCGCCCACTTGCACCATATCACGAACTGCAGACGTAAAATTGTATACCGAAATGACAAATTGTGGCCAATTGACAGTTGCAAAGCGCTAAAACATGAGACATTGTATACAGAAATACTGACAAGGTGGCTTCAACTACGGTCATGAACCAGACAGTTCCCGAAAAACTGACGCAATTTTCCAGGGCGCTCTTGAAGTTGCGGCTGCTGGTGCTCAATGGTGAATTTCCAGCCAACAGCAGGCTGCCTGAAGTCGCCCTGGCTGAACGACTGGGCATATCCCGCACACCCCTGCGTCAGGCCATGGACCGCCTCGTTGATGAAGGCTTGCTGGATCGCCTGGAGACGGGCGGATGCAGGGTCGCCAGCTTCACAATGGATGATATCGCCGATGCAATAGAGGTTCGCGGTGTTATGGAGGGAACCGCTGCGCGCCTCGCTGCTGAACGCGGGGTCGACAAGGACCTGGCCGGCCAGTGCCGGATTGTGCTCGATGGACTCGACGAGACTTTACGCAAGCCGGATCATGTCGACTTTGCCGGATATGTCAGGCTGAACGAAAAATTCCATCAGCTGCTGGCTTCTATGTCGGGAAGCCGCGTGGTCATGCGGGAGGTCGAGCGTGTTTGCCGCTTGCCGCTGGCTTCGCCCAGTGCTTTTTTGAACGGTCAGAAAACTGTTCCGGATTTTCGCGCATCCCTCAGAATCGCGCAGGCGCAGCATCGAGCCATTTTTGATGCAATCATGAAGCGTGAAGGCGCGCGGGCAGAAGCCTTGTCCCGCGAACATGCCCGCCTTGCACACAGGAATCTTGACTATGTCGTGAATGCCAATCCAAGCCTTGCCGGCCACGTGCCGGGAATGGCGCTCGTTTCAGCATGAACATGTAATTTCAAACGTGGGAGATATAAACAGATGCCAAGCCTGTCCGATGTCATGAAACAGCACAAAAATCCGGTCGAGATGCTGCGTAATTCGAAGATCGGGATGTACGTCTACCCTGTTGTGGCTCCCGAATACACCAACTGGCGAGACGAGCAACGTGCCTGGCGTGACAGCGTTGTCCTGTTTGACCAGACACATCACATGGACGAGTTGATTGTTGAAGGTCCTGATGCGAAGGATTTTCTCAACCATGTCGGAATCAACAGCTTTGCCAAATTCGATCTCAACCGTGCAAAGCATTTCGTTCCGGTAACACCGGCCGGTCATGTCATCGGTGACATGATCATCTTTCGTGAACGCGACGACAAGTTCATTCTGGTCGGTCGTGCCCCAACCGCAAACTGGGTGAAATTCCAGGCGGCTGTCGGCAAATGGTCGGTTCGTATTACCCACGATCCGCGCTCAGACTCGCGGCCTGACGGCAAGGCGGTATACCGGACCCATTACCGCTTCCAGATACAGGGCCCCGATGCCGACAAGATTTTTGAAAAGATCAACGGTGGCCCGGTGCAGGAAATCAAGTTCTTCCATGTGGACTGGATCAATATCGGATCAAAGCGTGTACAGGCGCTTCGTCATGGCATGGCGGGTGCGCCGGGCCTCGAGATATGGGGGCCGCATCAGGACAAGCCCTACATCCAGTCTGTCATTCTTGAAGCTGCCCGCGATCTAGAAGTGGATATGCGCCAGGTCGGCAGCCGCGCCTACTCTACCAACACCCTGGAATCCGGCTGGATTCCATCCCCTTTGCCGGGAATTTACACCGGTACCGGGATGTTGCAGGACTACCGCGACTGGCTGGGGGCGGATGCCTATGAAGCAGCAGGCGCAATTGGTGGCAGTTTCGTGTCCGACAATATCGAGGACTACTATGTCAATCCCTATGAGCTGGGGTATGATTTCTACATCGGATGGAAAACCGACTTTATCGGCAAGGAAGCCCTGCAGGAAATGAAGGGCGGCAAAAACCGCAAGAAAGTCACTTTTGAGTGGAATGCAGAAGACGTCGTCAATGTCATCGCTTCCGCCTTCCGTCCGGGCGAAGACCACTACAAGTGGATTGATTTTCCGCAACCCAACTATGCATCCACGTCGGCTGACATGGTCATGCGTGATGGCAAGATGGTCGGCATGTCGATGTTCAACGGCTACAGTTACAACGAACGTTGCATGCTTTCCCTGGGCATCGTTGACCAGGATGTCAAGGTTGGCGACGTGCTGACACTGGTTTGGGGCGAGCCCGACGATACCCGGAAGACCTCTGCAGAACGCCACAAGCAGGCAGATATCCGGGTGCGCGTATCACCCACACCGTACGCCAGTGAAGCACGTGAGAACTATGCTGAAAGCTGGCGCACGACATCTGCCTGAATGAAACCCCGATTAGCCGGCGGGGACGAGAAGTTGCTTTAATTACTGGCTAATTGCACATCAATCGCGTTTGATCATCAATGGGAGGAACCAAATCTATGAAAAACATGATCAAGATTGCAGCGGCAGCATTTATGCTGACCGCAATGGCGCAGACCGTGCTGGCGGACGAGCTCAAGTTTGCCTCGTTCACGCCACCGCAGCATACAGTGACAGCGTCACTGGTCGACAAGCTGGCAGAAGGTGTGAAGTCTGCAACGGGCGGCGCACTGACTGTCAAACAGTATCCCGGCGGAGAGCTGGGCAAAGGACCAATGGAACAGTATGTTCGCGTCGTCCAGGGCGCGGCCGACATGGCCTGGGGACTTCAGGGATATACATCGTCGCAGTTTCCGAAGACCATGATCGTGGAACTGCCCGGTTCGGTCAAACCCGGCGGCCACGGCTACGACATGCTCTGGAACGCCTACGATGCCCATCTGGCATCTGAATATCCGGGCACCAAACCGATTGCACTGTGGGTTTCCGAACCGAACATCATTATCATGAAGGACCGGACCATACGCAAACCGGAGGACCTGGCGGGGCTGAAAATTCGCGTCGCGGGCGCGGTGGCAGCCGACGTCGTCAATGCGCTGGGAGCAACGCCGGTCCAGATGCCTATACCGGAGGTTTACAACGCGCTGGACACTGGCCTCATCGACGGCATCATAACCGGCGCCAGCGCGGTTGCGGATTTCAAGCTGCTCGAGGTTGCCAACAGCTATACGATCGGTGCCCCGCTTGGACGCATCGCCTTTTTCGCCGTCATGACCAAGGCCAGGTACGATGCCCTTCCTGACGATCAGAAAGCCGCCATTGATGCAAACAGCGGACGTGAGCTTTCCAAGAGCGCGGAAGATGCCTGGAATGCCAAGGCCGATGATACCATTGGCGTACTGAAGGCCAACGCATCCAACACGGTCATTGAACTGTCACCGGACGAAATCGAGGCGTTTGCAAAAGTCACGATGCCCGTCGCCGAAAAGGTGATTGCCGATCTCGATGCAGCTGATGTGCTCAAGGCAATGAGGGGCGAATAGGCACGTGCTGCACACCACGAGGCGTGTCGCGGACAGGTTGATCAATCTGTCCGCGATCATTGGCTCAGTCGGGTTGATTGCCGAACTTGTCATAATCCTGACAGATGTTATCGGGCGTGCAGCTGGCAAGCCCCTGTACGGGTCGCAGGACCTGGTCACCATGACAATGGTGTTCGTTGTGTTCAGCGGGATGGCGATTTGCGACCGTACCGGCGGACACATCGCCATCGATGTTTTTGAACGCTACTTCCCGGACAGTTTCAATCGAACGATAGATGCCTTATCCGCTGCTCTCGGGGCGGTCGTCTTCCTGGCGATCGCCTGGACTGTATACGAGAGTGCGAAACTCTCCATCATGCTCAATCTGGCGACAAATCTCCTCGACTTGCCAAAGGCATGGTTTCAGTGGGCATTGTGCTCGCTGGCAATCATGACCTCCATCGGCATGGCGTTGCGCGCTGTCGAACTTGGCATTTCAGGCCGTGATGTCCGGCGCGAGGAACTCGAGCGATGAGCTCATCAGTAATTGGCATTATTGGTCTGGTTGCATTGTTTGCGTTGCTGATCATACGTGTTCCTGTTGCGCTGTCGATGTTTGTGGTGGGTTTCTTCGGCATCGTCAGTTTGAATGGTACAGGCGCAGCAACCAGCCTTCTGGCATCTGAAACCTTTACCCTGGCATCGTCGCCGGAACTGGTGGTAATCCCGCTCTTCATCCTGATGGGAAATGTGGCGTCCGCCACTGGAATGAGCCGGCAACTTTACACGGCAGCCTATGCATTTATAGGCCAGATCAAGGGAGGACTGGCCTCGGCGACCGTCATCGGTTGCGGTGGATTTGCAGCGTTGTCCGGCTCGTCGGTGGCGTCCGCACTCACCATGGGCAAGGTCGCCCTGGGTGAAATGGACCGCTATGACTACGACACCCGGCTTTCCACCGGCGTGGTGGCGGCAGGCGGCACCCTGGGCATTCTCATACCCCCATCCACCGGTTTTGTAATTTATGCCATACTGACAGAACAATCCATCGGAAGGCTGTTTCTGGCCGGGGTGTTTCCCGGCTTGCTCCTGCTGGCACTGTTCGTTACCACGATCACCGTCTTGTGCTGGATGCGCCCGGGATTTCGGGCCGCCTGGTCCGCGCACCAGCTACAGGGAAAAGCTGGTGGCGTTGCTCGGTGCGGCACCGATAGTGGGCATCATTTGTCTCACGATCGGTGGCATATATGGTGGCTTTTTCTCACCGGTTGAAGCGGCAGCCGTCGGCGCAGGCCTGTGTTATCCTGCTTGGCTTGGTTTCCCGTACGCTAAGTCTGTTTGAACTTTGGCAGGCTACCAGGGATTCGGTTGTCACAACTGCAACAGTGATGCTCATCCTGATCGCTGCCCACCTGCTCAACCCGTTTTTGGCCCTCAGTCACATCCCGGACACCGTAGGAGCATTCATAACAGGGCTCAACCTGTCCTTCTACATGATGCTTGCGATCATCCTCCTGGCCTACCTGGTGCTTGGCTGTTTTCTGGAGGGTTTCGCCATGATGGTGCTCACCCTGCCGATCTTTTTTCCGATCATCACGCAGCTTGGAGTTGATCCGATCTGGTTCGGGGTACTGGTGGTCCTGACGCTGGAAATGGGCCTCATCTCACCGCCCGTAGGCCTTAATGTGTTTATCGTGAAGTCAGTTGCGCCTGATGTGCCGCTCGGCACCATTTTCTACGGAGTCATACCCTTCTGGCTGACAATGCTGGTGACCCTGGCGATCCTTGTTGCATTTCCGCAAATCTCCCTGTTTCTTCCAAATACAATGCTGGATTAAGATACCGTGATGACCGAACCCCATTTTGATGTTGCCCACCTTGGCCATGTGGAACTGCTGACCGACCGGTTTGACGAAAGCCTGGATTTCTTCACGCGGATCTACGGTTTGACGGAAACCGCGCGCGAAAAGGGCTCCGCATATCTGCGCGCCTGGGACGATTACGAGTTTCATACCCTGAAGCTGACTGCATCCGACACAACCGGTGTGGGTCATATCGGCTACCGGACGTCTTCTGCCCTGGCCCTGGAGCGCCGGGTCGCGGCCATCGAGAAACTGGGGTACGGCGCCGGCTGGTCTGACGGTGACTGCGGGCACGGGCGCGCCTACCAGTTCCGGTCGCCTGACGGACACCTGTTTGAGCTGTACTGGGACACCAACCGGTATGAGGCGCCACTTGGCGAACGCCCTGCACTCAAGAATGTAGCTCAACGCTTCCACGGCAGAGGGTGTGCAGTGCGCCGGCTGGATCATCTGAACCTGCTTGCTGCAGATTTGCCCGCACTCCGGGATTTCATGGTCGATGCGCTGGGCAGCCGCATTACTGAGCAGATTGTTCTGGACGATGGCTCACTGGCCGGGTGCTGGTTTACAGTCAACAACAAGAGTTATGATCTTGCCTGCACTGTCGATCACACCGGCGCACGCGGCAGGTTTCATCACCTGACCTATGCAGCGGATCAACGTGAGGACATTCTCAGGGCTGCCGACATCTATCTCGAGAACGGTGTCTTTATCGAAACGGGCCCACACAAACATGCAATCCAGGGAACCTTCTTCCTTTATGCATGGGAACCGGCCGGCAACCGTGTCGAGATCGCCAATGCCGGGGCAAGGCTGGTGCTGGCGCCAGACTGGCAGACCGTTACGTGGACAGAAAGTGAACGGAAGAAGGGCCAGGCGTGGGGACTCAAGACAATTGAGAGTTTCCACAAGCATGGCACCCCGCCTGTGGGAGTGAACGTGAAATGAGCAAGACTGCCCTCGTGATCAGCGCCCATTCGGCAGACTTTGTCTGGCGCTGCGGCGGCGCGATTGCCCTGCACCAGTCGCTTGGATACCAGGTCACGGTTGTATGCCTCAGCTATGGCGAGCGAGGCGAAAGTGCCAAATTGTGGAAGCAGAAAGGAATGACGCTGGAGAAGGTGAAAACAGCACGCCGTAAAGAAGCGGAAAATGCAGCAACCGCTCTGGACGTTCACGAAATCCGGTTTTTCGATCTGGGTGATTATCCACTGCAACTTGATCGCGAAGCAAAGTACCGGCTGGTGGAAGTGATCCGCGCCATCCAGCCGGTTTTCATGATGAGCCACTCCACATATGACCCCTACAATACAGACCACATGCATACATCGCAGGTTGCGCTGGAAACGCGGATGATTGCCCAGGCGTGGGGGCATGAGCCAGGCAGTAAAGTGCTTGGAGCGCCCCAGCTATACCTTTTCGAACCGCACCAGACAGAACAGATGAACTGGAAGCCGGACGTATTCCTGGATATCACCCCGGTATGGGACAAGAAGCGTGCGGCTATCGAATGCATGACGGGCCAGGAGCATCTGTGGGACTATTACAGCAACGTTGCACAAAACCGTGGCAATCACTTCCGCCGCAATTCCGGTGGCCAGGCCAGTGGCAGGGACTGCCGATATGCCGAAGGATTCCAGTCGATTTTCCCGCGCACAGTGGATGAATTGTGATGACAATTGTGTTTCAGAACATCGACCGGGCAGACTCTCAGATCATTGCCGGTCTGGCAAAGGCGGGGGTCGCCACCGTACACGAGGCACAGGGACGCAAGGGCCTGATGGCGTCGCACATGCGACCCATCTATACGGGAGCCAGAATTGCCGGTTCAGCAGTTACCGTTTCCGTTCCTCCCGGCGACAACTGGATGCTTCACGTGGCAATCGAGCAACTGCGTGAAGGAGATATGCTGGTGGTTGCACCGACGTCGCCGTGCGAAGATGGATACTTCGGCGACCTGATCGCCACGTCAGCGAAGGCGCGCGGATGCTGCGGACTGGCGATTGACGCCGGCGTGCGGGATGTGCGGGACTTGACCGAAATGGCTTTTCCGGTGTGGTCAAAGGCCGTGTTCGCCCAGGGCACGGTCAAGGAAACCATTGGGTCTGTCAATGTGCCCATCGTTTGTGCCGGCATGCTCGTCAACCCGGGCGATGTGATCGTGGCCGACGATGACGGTGTGTGCGTTGTGCCTTGTCAGGAGGCGCCGGATATCCTCGAAAGGGCCGGTCTTCGGATGACTGCAGAAGCCGAAAAACGCCGCCGTCTGGCTGCGGGTGAACTCGGCCTCGATATCTACGACATGCGCCGGCGGCTTAAGGAAAGAGGCCTCAAATATGTCTGACGGTATCCGCGCCATGTGGATGCGCGGCGGCACTTCGAAGGGCGGCTATTTTCTTGCTGGCGACTTGCCCGCGGACCCTGAAGTTCGCGACCGCACCTTGTTATCGATCATGGGCAGCCCCGACCCCAGGCAGATTGACGGTTTGGGCGGGGCCGATCCTCTCACATCGAAAGTGGCAGTCGTGCGCCCGTCTGCACACCCAGAAGCTGACATCGATTATCTGTTTCTCCAGGTCATGGTGGACCGCGCTATCGTCAGCGACGCCCAGAACTGCGGCAACATTCTTGCCGGTGTCGGTCCCTTCGCCATAGAGCGTGGCCTGGTGGCGGCAAAGGACCCTTCCACCGACGTTCGCATTTTCATGGAGAACACCGGACAGATTGCTGTCGCCACCGTAGCAACACCGGGTGGAAACGTCACCTACAGCGGCGTGTCCGGCATTGACGGTGTACCGGGCACCCATGCGGGCATTGCCGTTGTTTTTGAGGACACTGCCGGGTCCAGCTGCGGCGCTCTGTTGCCAACGGGAAATATGATTGATCAGATCGAAGGAGTGGATTGCACACTGATCGACAATGGCATGCCATGCGTCGTCATTCGCGCCTCTGACGTCGGCGTTTCCGGCGCTGAAAGTCCGGAGACGCTGGAACAAAACGGAGACCTGCGCCAGCGACTGGAGGCACTCCGCCTGGCGGCCGGCCCCATGATGAATCTCGGCGATGTTACAGACAAGACAGTGCCCAAGATGGTGCTGGTTTCGACACCGCTGAAAGGTGGGGCGATCGCGACCAGATGCTTCATTCCGCATACCTGCCACAGGGCCATTGGCGTTCTTGGCGCGGTCAGCGTAGCGACTGCATGCGTGTTGCCGGCCAGTGTAGCAAAAGGGCTGGCGGTTGTGCCGAATGGCGATGAAAAATCGCTCTCCATTGAGCATCCAACGGGCCAAATGACAGTTCTTGCCTGTGTGGAGAATGGCGATGTTGTCAGCGCAGGGGTTGTGAGAACGGCTCGTAAACTGTTCGACGGAGTTGTTTTTGCAGGAGTGGAAGGCTGATGACACCATCAACTCGCAATTCGTTCATGATCGGCTTTCTGGGTTTTGGCGAGGCGGCCCGGGCTTTCAGGCAATCGCTTGCGGCAACCGAACCAGCACTCGGCTTCATCGCGTATGACATCAAGCTTCACAATGCAGGCGAAGCGGAAATGCGTGATGCCATGGCCATGGGTCAGGTTACCGTCGCAGAGAAAATAGAAGACCTTTCGCAGGTGGACTGGATTTTTTCTGCCGTCACTGCCGACCAGAGCCTTGCCGCAATAGAACCGCTGCTGCCATTCCTGAAGGACGGCCAGGTTGTGTTTGATATCAATTCAGTTTCGCCTGGCCGAAAGCAGCAAACGGCTGCGATGGTCGAGGCCAACGGGGCGAAGTATGCAGACATGGCTGTCATGGAACCGGTAAATCCCAGGGGGCACGCCACGCCGGCTCTTCTGGCAGGCAAACCGGCTGATCCATTGAGTGCAGAGTTGAGGCGCCTGGGATTTGTTTTTCAGGTGTCCGGCAACAATCCCGGCGCCGCCGCAGCCATCAAGATGGTCCGGTCGCTTTTCGTAAAGGGACTGGAAGCCATCACGGTCGAGACGTTGCTGGCCGCAGAAGCGACCGGGTGCCGCGATGAAATACTGGCTTCCCTTGCAGCCACCTATCCCGGTCTCGACTGGCCCGGAATTGCCGGCTATCACCTGGAAAGGACGCTGACACATGGTTTGCGGCGTTCAGCGGAGATGGAAGAATGTGCCATCACATTGAACGACCTGGGTTTGCGCGGTGAACTGGCCAGGGCCATTGCCTGCGTGCAACGGGATCAGGGTAAGGCCGGGTCGGCCGGCAGGCGGTTTGAAGGTTTGAACGAGACCCTGCCCCAAAACCTGTCTGATCGCCTGCGTGCTTCGGGCCAGGACCCGGACCAGATTGCTTCCAGACCCATTCCAGGTTCCCGGAGATAAACTGTTTCATCATGCCAGGTTTTGACGGAAGCCAAAACGATCCAGGTGGTTTGCGTCAACCATTGGGGCAACAAGACCTTTGGCCGGCTTCAAAAAACATCGAAGTACTCGCGATGTTCCCAGTCCGTCACCTCCGAGAGGAAACGGGCAATCTCGGCCCGCTTGATGTGAACGAGGTAATCCACAAACTTCCCGCCAAAGCGCTGGCGGAACAACCGGGAGCTTGCAAGCGCGTCCACGGCATCCATAAGATTGGTCGGCAGCATTGCGGCTTCTGCCTTGTAGGGTGTGTCGGTGACAGGTCCCGGGTCGCGTTCGTAGTCGATACCATCCAGTCCGGCCCAGATTTGTGCAGCCAGGTGAAGATAGGGATTTGCCGCAGACTCCGCGGCACGGTTTTCAACCCGCGTGGCCGGATCACCCGGTCCACCAACGGCACGCATCATGACGCCCTTGTTGTCCCTGCCCCATGTCGCCCTGTCAGGCGCCAGCTGGTATGATTTGTAGCGCTTGTAGCCGTTGATGGTTGGTGATGCGAACACACTTGCGGCGCTTGCGTGAACCAGCAGGCCGGCGGTGTACTGAAGCCCCAGAGGCGATAAAAGTTCACCGTCAGCGCGAGGCACAAAGAGATTGTCGCCCGTTTTCGAGACCAGGGACTGGTGCACGTGCCAGCCGGATGCAAACAGGTTTGCAACCTGCGGCCGGCACATGAAGGTGGCATGCAGGCCCTGCCGCCGGCAGACCTGTCTTACCATGGAGCGAAACAGGCTCATGGCGTCGGCGGCCGCCACTGCGCCCATGGGCGCAAATGTAAACTCCACCTGGCTGGGACCAAACTCACACTCGATCGAACGCACCGGCAGATCCAGCGCCACGCAAGCCTTTCGCAAGACTTCCGTCACCGGTTCCAGTTCGTCGGTGCGGGCTTCGGTCAGATACTGGAAACCGTGTGTCATCAGCGAGACATCGGGCACCGCGCCGGGTTGACCGGCATCTTCAGGTCGCCTGTTCCAGTTATCGACCTTCAGAATATGAAACTCGGCTTCCAGGCCAAAGCGGATGTCCATGTCGCGGCCGGCAAGTTCCAACCCGGCATCGCGCAGCTTGCGGCGGACGCAGAACGGCACTGGCTGACCATTTGCGAAAAACAGGTCACACAACAGCCAGCCACACCCTTCCACCCAGGGCAAGACGCGAAAGGTTCCGGGATCCGGCAGCATCAGCATGTCACCGGCACCCTCCATCTCAATCATATCGAGACCTGCGCCTGCCTCCCACACGGGAAACACGGTGCGGTGTGAAGTATCCTTGGCGAGTAGTGTTGAGGTCATGGCACTGCCATTGGCCAGCAGGCTTGCTGCCTGGGCTGCCATAAGGGTTTTTCCCCGCAGCACGCCGTGCTGGTCTGCAAAGACAAGGCGCAGTGTATCGAGGCCGTGAATTTCGATCTGTTCAAGCACACGGGCACATGCCCGGCGCCGGTCAGTGGTATCCATGGCGGCAAGTGCAGCCAGCCCCTCGCGCCCCACATCACTCATCGACTAGTCCTTCATTGCCGGATTGGACCACGAACAGGCATTGCGCCGTTCAGCGTCACGTTCGCGCCACACGGGCTGCCAGTTCGCGTCGGGCGCTATGGCGTCGACTGCAACCGGACCCCTTGTGTCCAGTGACCTGCCGTTGGCAATGCCGGGCAGATGACCGTCCTCACCGGCTGCCTCTATGGCGCGGCGCAACATGCGCCGGTAGGCAATAATCGCCTTGTCAGATGTGGCCAGGTGTTCCCCGGTGCGGTCAAAAACCGGCCCCGGGCTTTCCACTGCCCACTGGTCGTGCACATTTATGTCGAGTCCCATGCCGGTATAGGTTTCAGCTTCCTGTTCGCGCGGATTGTAACCGTAGTTGTTGCGCTTGTTTTTCAGGGGAGCGTAATCCGGCAGGCGGTGTTCCTTGAGCCGCTGCTCGCGCATCAGTTGCTTGTTCACCGGCCCGCCAAAGCTGGTAAACAGCGAGTACCAGTAACAATTCCGGTCGTCTACCGGCACATGCCACTGGGTAATGGTCATCTCATTGGACATCGGAATACAGATGGCCTCGGGGAAAATCTGGTTGGTCACGCGCACATGGGTACGGCCATCATCCAGATGCCTGAGCGCTATAAGGCGCAGCCCGTAGTCGGTTTCCTCCACTTCGATATCCGGGCGCGGATACTCCCGCAGCAACTGGGTCATGGGCATTTCGGTATTTGCGGCTGTGTCGCGAAACTGCCTGCCATAACTTTCAGCCGGGTCTTCGTCCTGCAGGAACCGGTGCAGGAAGGATGCATGAACCGGGTCAATGCCCACTTCCATGGCCTGCAGCCAGTTGCACTCCCAAAGTCCCTTGAATGCAAACACATGGCTATCAGGGGCATTGAAACAGTCCAGATCGGGAAACGGCGGCGGCGGGCCGTCACCCATAAAGGCAAAGACGATGCCATTGTTTTCCACTACCGGATAGGACGTAGTCCTGATTTGCTCGTGCATCCTGCTGTCATCAGGCTCGCCAGGCTGTTCGACACACTGGCCGGACCGGTCAAAATGCCAGCCGTGAAACGGGCAGCGCAAGCCATTGTCCTCGCGTCTGCCATGACACAGATCAGCACCGCGATGCGGGCAATGGCGTCCGATCAGGCCCAATTCGCCCTGATTGTCGCGAAACAACACCAGATCTTCACCCAGAAGGCGTACCGGTATCACAGGGCGAGGACCCCGCAGTTCATCAGCCAGCGCGGCCGGTTGCCAGTATTGCCGCATCAGCTTTCCACAAGGAGTGCCGGATCCGGTCCGGGTGATGAGATCATTGATGTCCCTGGACAACATAAGCGCGGGTCCTGTTGTGGGTCGTAAACCGCATACGTTAGGCACGAGAGGCAGACTAGGCAAGGCTTGAGCCGACCGTCTTGCAGCGCCAACTCCCACGGCAGCAGATTCACTGGAGCAACAAAGCCATTGCCATGTGTGGTCGCAATGCTAGGATTGAGCCTGAGGCTGAAACCGCCATCAACGGCAATCACATTATAATTGAATATCAGGGAGTAAACTTATGATCCGTAAAATTCTCGCCGGCGCGCTGGCGCTCGGCATTTCCGCAACGGCCACAGCAGCCATTGCCGCCGACAAGGTTAAAATCGGCGTCATTACAACGCTGACCACGCCGGCAGCCGTTTTGGGCGCCGAGCAGATGAACGGCGTCAACCTGGCCATGGAACATCTTGGCGGCAAGATGGGCGACACAGAGGTTGAGATTATCGCAGAGGATGACGGCTTCAGGCCGGACATCGGCAAACAGAAAGCCGACAAGCTGGTTTCGCAGGACGACGTAGACATTGTGACCGGAATCATCTGGTCACACGTCCTGCTGGCGTCAAAGAAATCCATACTGGATGCCGGCAAGTTTCTGATTGGCGCCAATGCCGGGACATCAAATGTGGCCGGCGAGGAGTGCCATGAAAACTTCTTTTCCGCTTCCTGGCAGAACGACATGGTGCCAAAGGCTCTGGGAGAAGTGCTCAACCAGCGCGGCGTGAAATCCCTGTACATCATGGCGCCGAACTATGCTGCCGGCAAGGACATGGTGGCCGGTGTGAAAAGTTCGTTCAAGGGCGAGATCAAGGGTGAGGATTTCACCAAATGGGGCAAGGACGCCCAGCTTGATTTTTCGGCCGAGCTTGCAAAAGCCTCCGCGTCAGGCGCCGAGGCCATCTTTGTGTTCTATCCGGGCAAAGCCGGTGGCGCCTTCCTCAAGCAGTTCGGTCAGGCAGGGCTTGCCGGCAAGATGCAGTTCTACAATGTGTTCACGGTCGATGGACTGTCGCTTCCGAAATTCCAGGACGGCGGCATGAAGGCAGTACTCGGCGCCTATGACACCATGCAGTGGAGCCCTGACCTGGACAATGAGGCCAACAAGAAGTTTGTCGCAGACTATCGGGCCAAGTATGACCGCTATCCAAGTTTCTATGCTGCCCAGGCTTATGATGCGATCAACCTGATCAACTCGGCCGTCGTCGCGACCGGCGGCAATGTCAAGGACAAGGATGCGTTCCGCGCGGAGTTGAAAAAGGCCAATTACAAGTCCGTGCGAGGAGAGTATTCCTATGGCAACAATCACTTCCCGGTTCAAAACTATTATTTGCGCCAGGTAGTGGAAGGACCAGACGGAAAATGGACGCACAAGACGGTTGCGACTGTGTATGAACAGACGGGAGATGACCACTCCAAGGATTGCCCGATGAAATAGGCGGTCTTTGAGCCTCGACATACCGGCCCGCCCTCAAGCAGTATTGGGGGCGGGTTTTTTTGAATCAGGGAGACCTGCGTTGAAGATCATCATTGTTGGCGGCGGTATCGGCGGACTGGCTGCTGCCCTCATGCTGCATGATAGCGGCATTGAAGCGCAGGTTTTCGAGAGATCCGAAGAGATTCGTGAACTTGGTGTCGGCATCAACACCCTGCCGCATGCGATCAGGGAACTGGCCAATATCGGCCTGCTTGACGCACTCGACAAGATCGCCATTCGAACCCATGAACTGATCTACCAGAACAGGCAGGGTCAAACCATCTGGCAGGAGCTGCGCGGAACAGACGCCGGTCTCGACATGCCGCAATTTTCAATTCATCGCGGCCGCCTGCAGGGAGTGTTGCGCGATGCCGTGATTGAACGGCTTGGGCCGGAGGCCATCCGCACGGGGCACACCTGTACCGGCATACGCCAGGACAGCAGTACCGCGACTGCAATTTTCCGTCCGGTCAACGGAGACCAACTGAAAATTGAGGGCGATGCGATCATCGCCTGCGACGGCATCCACTCGGTTGTGCGCAAACAGTTCTATCCCGGCCAGGGTGATCCGAAGTGGAACGGCATCATGTTGTGGCGCGGTGCGTGTTTGTGGGATCCGTTCCTGACCGGCCGCTCGATGGTCGTTGCCGGCGGCATGGATGCGAAACTGGTCCTGTACCCCATAGCCAACGATGATCGACCTGACGGCAAGGTGCTGATGAACTGGGCGGTGGCAGCGAAACTGGGTGATGGATCAAGCCCGATGCCGCGGCGGGAAGACTGGAACCGCGAAGGTGTGATGAGCGAACTGCTGCCGTTCGTTGAAAACACATTCTCGCTGGATGTGCTGGATCCACTGGCGCTCATTCGCGAAACAGGCACGTTTTACGAGTACCCCATGTGTGACCGTGATCCGGTCGAGCAATGGACATTTGATCGCGTGACCCTGCTCGGCGATGCCGCTCATCCGATGTACCCGGTGGGGTCGAACGGCGCCAGTCAGGCCATTCTGGATGCACGGTGCCTTGCTGACCGGCTTGCTGCATGCAGCGGCGATGCAGCTGCAGCCTTACTGGCCTATGAAGCAGAGCGCCTGCCTGCCACGTCGGAGATCGTGCGGCAGAACCGTGGTGGCGGACCGGAACGGGTCATTGATCTTGTCAGCCAGCGCGCTCCGGACGGATTTGGCCGGCTGGAAGATGTTGCCAGCCAGGAAGAACTGGAAGCAGTTGTACGCGGATATCAAAAGACAGCCGGCTTTGATCATGCATCAGTCAACCGGTGACCAGGCGATGGCAAGCAACATGGGTTCACCTGGACCAGGTGAATGACTCTTGATTGTTCAGGCTTCAGGCGGCGGCAGGAAATGAACATTATGCTCGGTGGCAATGCGGATCACTTCAGCCGGGTCAGGCACATTGTCGATCTTGATGAACAGATCCCACAGGCGTTGTGTGGGAGACACCCAGAATACGCACTTCACGTCCTGACCTGACTTGTTGAATATGCCGTGGGCCTGGCCGCGCGGCAGGCGAATCAGTTCGCCCGCACCGGCAACCGCATCAGCGCCATCCAGGAACAAATCGAACCGGCCGTCGAGAACATAGATGAACTCGTCCTGGTCCGGATGGATATGCGGCGGTACAAATGTGCCATCGGGAAAGGTGGCGTGCCACGAAAACGAGCTTTCACACAGATGCTTGGGCACATAGGTCTGGCCAAGGATGTTCCACCTGATACCTTCGATACCTTCATTTGCCGGCGTGACGCCTGCTGTCATTTCAATCATGCTTTCCTCCTGCAGGACTGCGTGGTCCACTGGATGTGTACGGGTTCAAGTGAAGCCATGCCGGCAACCTGAATTGTGCATTCGACACCGGGAAACGGTGCCGGCGCAAGTCCTGAATAGTGCAAAATAATTCAGACATCCGGTATTTGAAGTCTGCCTGTTTTACCTCTATCGTACATTTCCAGTAGTAGCACGTCAGGACAAACAGGACGGCACTCAAACACAGGAACACCCGGGAGGAAACTGATAATGTTA
The DNA here is from genome assembly GCA_963700885.1 of uncultured Alphaproteobacteria bacterium. Taxonomy (GTDB): domain Bacteria; phylum Pseudomonadota; class Alphaproteobacteria; order Rhizobiales; family Aestuariivirgaceae; genus Anderseniella. Next base: position 118,809 of record CAVOZJ010000030.1, on the reverse strand, counting down.
AGGAAAACAGGAATTGCCGCACTTGGTCTGGCACTGATGGCATCAGCATCTTATGCAGCCGATATCAAGATCGGTTACGTGACAACACTCACCACGCCGGCAGCCGTACTTGGCAACGACATGAAGGACGCAGTTGATCTGGCTGTTGAGCATCTGGGCGGCAAGATGGCCGGCAAAACCGTCGAGATAATCTTTGAAGACGACGGCTTCAAACCGGAAATCGGCAAACAGAAGACCGACAAGCTGGTGCAACAGGATGATGTGCCGATCGTTGCAGGATACATCTGGTCAAACGTGCTGCTGGCATCTGCCAAATCCGTGCTTGATGCGGGTAAGTTTCTGATCTCCTCCAATGCCGGTCCGTCACAGATCGCAGGCAGCCTTTGCCACAAGAATTTCTTCTCTACCTCGTGGCAGAACGATCAGACACCCATGGCTATGGGTGAGGTGCTGAACCAGCAGGGTGTCAAGTCACTTTACCTGCTGGGTCCCAACTACGCGGCCGGCAAGGACATGATGACCGGCGTGGAAAAGACCTTCAAGGGCGAGATCAAGGGCAAGGACCTGACCAAATGGCCAAGCCAGCTTGATTTTTCCGCCGAGTTGGCCAAGGCAAAGGCATCCGGTGCGGAAGCCCTTTTCGTGTTTTATCCCGGCAAGGCGGGCGGCGCGTTCATCAAGCAATATCAGCAGGCCGGCCTCAAGGGAGAAATGGATCTCTACTCGGTGTTCACGGTCGACGCAATTGCATTGCCGAAACTGCAGGCCGCCAAACTGGAAGGTGTGCTTGGCTCACGCCTGACCCAGCAATGGGATCCGACGCTGGACAATGCCGCCAACAAGAAGTTCGTTTCCAGTTTCCGTGAAAAATACAAGCGCTACCCGTCATTCTATGCAGCGCAGGCCTATGACACCATCAACCTGATCGCCTCAGGGGTGGAGGCAGTTGGTGGCGACATGACCAAAACCGACGAACTTCGTGCTGCCATGGAAAAGGCCAACTACGACTCCGTGCGCGGCAAGTACACATACGGCAAGAACCACTTCCCGGTGCAAAACTTCTATCTGCGTGAAGTGGTCGCTGATCCTGATGGAAACTGGACGACCAAAGTGGTCAAGACGGTTTATGAAAACCATGTTGACCCCTATGTCGGTGAATGCCCGATGGCACAATAGACCACGCGGCACATTGAATGCATTATCAAGGGGAGAACTTTGCGTTCTCCCCATTGGCATGTTTAATGGCTGACGGGTCCTGGGTTAATGTTATACCTCTGGTGTTACTGGTGGAAATGAACTCCAGGCTGGGCAATATGGGGCAATGAACACACTCTTTCTGATTCAGTTCCTGAACGGACTACAGCTCGGCGTATTGCTGTTCCTGCTGGCTGCAGGCCTGACGCTGGTGTTCGGCATCATGGACTTTGTCAACCTGGCACACGGATCACTGTATATGGTGGGTGCGTTCTTCTGCGCCACGCTGACCTTCTGGACCGGATCGTTCATCTGGGCAGTGCTTCTGGCAATCCCGCTGACGGCACTTGTCGGCCTGGCGGTGGAGATCGGTGTGATCCGCCACCTGTATCAGCGCGATCATCTTGATCATGTGCTGGCAACGTTCGGGTTCATCCTGATTGCAGATACCCTGGTCCACCTGATCTGGGGTCCGGCAGGCATTGCCATTCCGCTGCCAGGCTATCTGCGCGGCCAGGTTGAAATACTGCCGGGAATCGTCTTTCCAACATTCCGCCTGGTGATTATCGGCGGCGGACTGATGGTGGCGTTTGGCCTCTACTGGCTGATCGGGCGCACCCGGCTTGGCATGCTGATCCGGGCGGGCGCTTCCAACCGGACCATGGTATCGGCGCTTGGCATTGACATCAAAACCCTGTTTACGGCGGTCTTTGCCCTGGGCGCCGTGCTGGCCGGACTTGCCGGGATGTTGATCGCGCCGATCACGGAGGCGACCATCGGCATGGGCAACGACATCATCATCACCGCCTTCGTGGTGATCATTGTCGGCGGCATCGGTTCCATGAAAGGCGCCTTTATCGCCGCGCTGCTGATTGGCCTGATAGACACACTGGGCCGGTCTTTCCTGGACGATATTCTGAAATTGTTTGTCCCCATCAATGCTGCCGAAACAGCGGGCCCGGCGATTTCCTCGATGCTTATTTACCTGATCATGGCTGCTGTGCTGGCATTCCGCCCGCAGGGCCTGTTCCCGCCGAAGGTCCGTTAAGATGACTGATGGCGTATCGGCGCTGCTCAACGATCATATGCGGGTTCCGGGCCTTTTCGGCTCGCCAACCGGACGCGTCATAACACTTGTCTTCATGGCGGTTCTGCTGGTCGTTCCCCTGGCCGCCAACTTCCTGGACATACGCCTGCAACTGGTTTCACTGGATTTCATAACCCGCATACTGTGCCTGGCAATCGCCACCGTCAGCCTCAACCTGATACTTGGTTTTGGTGGCATGATTTCATTTGGCCATGCAGCGTTTATCGGAATTGGCGCCTATTGCGTCGGTATTCCCGCCTATCACGGTTATGACTCTGCCTGGGTGCATTTCCCGCTGGCGGTTGCAGCCAGTGCCGCCTTCGCGCTGATAACCGGTGCGATTTCGCTGCGCACCAGGGGCGTGTACTTCATCATGATCACCATGGCATTTGCGCAGATGGGGTATTATTTCTTCCTCTCACTGGAAGAGTATGGGGGTGATGACGGGCTTACGATCTACTCCCGGTCGGTGTTCGGCATTATCGATATCGAAAACAAGATGGTGCTTTTCCTGCTGACCTATGCCTGCCTCGTTGCTGCAATCTATGGTGTTTATCGCATCGTGAATTCGCGTTTTGGCATGGTGATCCGGGGCTGTAATTCCAATGAAACCCGGATGAAGGCACTCGGCTACAACACCTATGCCTACAAGCTGACGGCCTACGTGATTGCCGGGGGGATGTGCGGACTGGCCGGTGCCCTGCTCGGCAACTTCACCACCTTCATCTCACCCGACATGATGAGTTGGTCCCGCTCGGGCGAATTGATGTTCATGGTGATCCTGGGAGGAGCAGGTTCCCTGTTCGGTCCGGTGTTTGGTGCGGTGACATTCGTCTTCATCGAAGAACTGCTGTCCAGCTTCACGACCTACTGGGCGCTGCCGTTTGGCATTCTGTTGATCCTGAGCGTGCTGTTCATCAAGGGCGGGTTGAACGGCCTGATCCAGCGAGGCTGGAACCGTGAGTGAAGCCATGCTCGATATCCGGGGTCTGAAGAAATCGTTTGGCGGTGTTGTCGCCACGGACGGTGTGACACTGAACATTGAAGCAGGAGAACTGCATGCGATTATCGGTCCCAACGGAGCCGGCAAGACAACCCTTATTGCTCAGTTGTCCGGTGACCTGGCGCCAGATGCAGGCCAGGTAGTGTTCAACGGCAAGGACGTCACAACCGTGCCAACCCATCGCCGCTCGCATTTCGGGCTGGCGCGGTCATTTCAGATAACATCGGTTTTCATGGGGCTCAGCGTCATCGACAATGTGGCACTTGCCGTGCAGGCCCATGATGGACACTCATTCAGGTTCTGGCAACCGGCCACCACCCAGGCCCGGCTTCGCAAACCGGCGCTTGAGGTGCTTGAAAAGGTGAGGCTGATAGATCGCGCAGGTTCGATTGCCTCGGCCCTGTCGCACGGCGAACGCCGGCAGCTTGAAATAGCCATGGCCCTGGCCACCAATCCGAGCTTCATGCTGCTCGATGAACCGATGGCAGGAATGGGTGCGGAGGAAAGTGCCGCCATGGTGGAGATACTGCGGAGCCTGAAGGGCGACAAGACCATCTTGCTGGTCGAACACGACATGGACGCGGTGTTTGCCCTGGCAGATCGCATCTCCGTGCTGGTTTACGGACGTATTGTCGCGACCGGCAAACCGGATGCCATCCGCCGGAATGCCGACGTCCGCAGCGCCTACCTCGGGGAGGCCTGAGAGATGTTGAAAGTGTCCGACCTTGAGACCTGTTACGGCACAAGCCAGGCCCTGTTCGGCATGTCATTTGACGTTGGTTCCGGCGAGGTTGTCACCCTGATGGGCCGCAACGGCATGGGCAAGACCACAACCGTCAATTCGATCATCGGCATTGTACGGCCGTCATCAGGTTCCATCGAGTTTGACGGGCAGGAAGTTTCCAGGCTCGCCTCGTTCAAGACCGCTAACATGGGCATCGGACTGGTGCCGGAGGGACGCCAGATATTCCCCAATCTGTCGGTTCGCGAAAACCTTGTTGCAACAGCATCCAACCATCAGAAGCTCGACGATCCATGGACCATCGAAAAAGTCTACGCGATGTTTCCGGAGCTGGAATTGCGGGCCACTTCAATGGGAAATCTTCTGTCGGGTGGCGAACAGCAGATGCTGGCTATTGGCCGGGCCCTGATGACCAATCCGCGGCTACTCGTCCTCGACGAAGCCACCGAGGGCCTTGCCCCGCTGATCCGCGAGAAAATCTGGGCAGCGCTTGCAGATATCCGCCGGAGCGGCCTGTCCATACTGGTTGTCGACAAAAACCTGAAGGACCTGCTGAAACTGGCGGACCGTCACTATATTGTCGAAAAGGGCCAGGTTGTGTGGTCGGGCACATCTGCGCAGCTGTCGAAAGCCGAAGATATTCAACATCGCTATCTGGGTGTTTGATGCGAAATCAGAACACCTGAGAAAGGTATCCAGTCAGCCTCATGATACGACGACTATTAAAGTTCATTTCCACATTTGCGGTTCTGCTTATTGTGCTGCCAATTGCGGCAGGTGCAGCCTGGTCGTATGCCATGGGATGGCCGAAAAGCTGGAATGCCGCTGACTGGTCATCTTCCGGGCTACTGCCGAAGGCCGCTGATGACAAACCGGCCGCAATCTATATCATGGCGGGCCGCTCCGGGCGCTGGAAGGGCATTTTCGCCGTACATCACTGGGTCGTGGTAAAGCCTGAGGGAGCTTCCGGTTATGAACGATTTGAGGTGGTCGGCTGGGGAACCCCGGTGCGCCGGAACGCCTATGCACCTGACGGCCGGTGGTATTCCAGCGAACCGGTTATCGTGCATCAGGTGCGCGGTAGCGAGGCGCAAGCCCTGATTCCCAAGGTAATAGCCGCTGTACGAAGCTATCAGTGGTCTACTCCTGGTGAGTATGTCGTATGGCCGGGGCCGAATTCGAACACCTTTGTTGCCAGCATTGCACGCAAGGTACCTGAACTTGGCGCAGAACTTGATCCGGCAGGTGTCGGCAAGGACTGGCTGGGCCCGGGCGTCCAGACCGGCGCCATGCCGTCAGGTACAGGGTTTCAGATTTCCTACAACGGTTTCATCGGGGCCGGCATCAGCGCGCGCGAAGGGATCGAGCTGCATTTTCTGGGCGCAACCATTGGCGTGGATTTCGATGATCTGGCGATCAAGCTGCCGGCGCTTGGTAAAATCGGCCTGAGATAGGGTTATACCAGATCTCAGGCATTGCCTATGAGAATGCCCGCCAGGAAAACGATAAAGCCGCCCACCGCTATCTGGAATGCTGCCCGCAGGAACGGTGTGTCCATGTATTTGAAACGAATCCACGAAATCACCCAAAGTTCGATGAATACTATGATCACTGCGAGGACCGTCGCTGTCCAGAAATCATTGAACAGGTAAGGCAGGGTGTGACCCAACCCGCCTATCGCCGTCATTATCCCGGCAGCAGAGCCGCGTATCCAGGGGTGGCCGCGCCCGGTCAGTTCACCATCATCCGACAACGCTTCGGCAAAGCCCATTGAAATGCCTGCCCCGATCGAGGCAGCCGTTCCCACCAGAAATGTCTGCCAGGTGTCATGGGTCGCAAAAGCTGCCGCAAACAGTGGCGCCAGCGTTGAGACCGATCCATCCATGAGGCCAAGCAGGCCCGGCTGCACGATCTGCAACAGAAACAGCTGCTTCTCGGCATCTGCCTCTTCCAGCTTGGTATCCGCATCGAGATGCTTTTCAGTCAGCCTGGCAGCGAGGTTCTCATGACCTTTTTCTTCCTCGGCCAGGTCAAGCAGCAACTTTTTCACGTCGTCGTCGGATGTGCGTTCGGCAGCCTGCTTGTAAAACCGGTAGTTCTCAAGCTCCATTACCTCGGCGCGCTTGCGGACCACATCGAGCGACAATTGCCGCATCAGCCAGGCCGGCCTGTGTTTGACGAAACCGGTCACATCGGAGCGGCGGATCAATGGAATGAAATCGCCGAATTTGGTCTGGAACAATTCGGTCAGCCGGCGGCGATGTTCATGTTCTTCTTCCGCCATGTCGATGAACACACGGGCAGACGACGGATACTGCTCCTGCAGGGAATTGGCAAACGCCATATAGGTACGCGCGTCGTCGTCCTCGCTGGAAATGGCAAGCGCAAGGATTTCTTTTTCGGACAGTTCGGCAAAGGGTTTCACGGGTAAGGGCCTTCCGGAACTGGGAATCGGGGTTGTAGTCAGGAGTACGTTTTTAGAATAATTCCAGATTACAGTCCAGTGGCTCAACTGGTTGAATTGACCGCTTGACGGCAATCAACACTGCTGCCAAACACCAGCGCATGACAGACACTTCGCACATCCGCAATTTTTCCATTGTTGCGCATATTGACCATGGCAAGTCCACGCTGGCAGACCGGCTGATCCAGTCGTGTGGTGGACTGACGGCCCGGGAAATGAAGGAACAGGTTCTCGATACAATGGACATCGAGCGCGAGCGCGGCATTACCGTCAAGGCCCAGACAGTGCGCCTCGACTACAAGGCCGACAATGGCGAGACATATGAACTGAACCTGATCGACACTCCCGGCCACGTTGACTTTGCCTACGAGGTCAACCGGTCGCTGGCGGCGGTGGAAGGCTCGTTGCTGGTCGTCGATGCAGCCCAGGGCGTGGAAGCACAGACACTGGCCAATGTGTACCAGGCGATCGAGAACGACCACGAGATTGTGCCCGTGCTCAACAAGGTTGACCTGCCGGCAGCGGAACCTGACCGGGTGCGACAGCAGATCGAAGATGTGATCGGGCTGGATGCATCCGGCGCACTGGAGATTTCAGCCAAGACCGGCATTGGCATCAAGCAGGTTCTGGAAGCAATCGTTCACAAGCTGCCGGCACCAAAAGGCGATGCGAACCAGCCGTTGAAGGCGCTGCTGGTGGACAGCTGGTACGACTCCTATCTCGGAGTCATTGTGCTGGTACGCATTCTGGATGGCCGCCTCCGGAAGGGCACGCGCATCAAGCTGATGTCCACGGATGCCAACTACCTGGTTGACCGGGTCGGGGTGTTCCGCCCCAAACAGGAAATGGTGGCCGATCTTGGCCCAGGCGAAATCGGCTTCTTCACCGCCGCCATAAAGGAAGTGGCCGACACGCGTGTCGGTGACACGGTAACCGAAGAAAAGCGACCGTGTGCCAGGGCCCTGCCCGGCTTCAAACCGGCCCAGCCAGTGGTGTTTGCCGGTTTCTTCCCGGTCGACACGGCTGCATTTGAAGATCTGCGCGAGGCCATGGGCAAACTGCGGCTCAACGATGCCAGTTTCTCTTTTGAGATGGAAACCTCTGCTGCCCTCGGCTTCGGGTTCCGCTGCGGATTCCTGGGGTTGCTGCATCTGGAAATCGTGCGGGACCGGCTCGAACGCGAATTCAGTGTTGACCTGATCACGACCGCGCCGTCGGTGATCTACCATATCCACCAGATCAAGGGCGACGTGCTGGAACTGCATAATCCGGCGGACCTGCCCGAACCCAACTTTATCGACAGCATCGACGAACCGTGGATCCAGGCGACCATTCTGGTGCCGGATGAATACCTGGGGGCGGTTCTGAAGCTATGTGAAGACCGGCGCGGACGGCAAAAAGAGCTTACCTATGCAGGCTCGCGCGCCATGCTGATCTACGAGTTGCCACTGAATGAAGTGGTGTTTGATTTCTATGACCGGTTGAAATCGGTTACTCGCGGGTATGCCAGTTTCGATTACAGGATGATCGGCTATGAACCGGGTAATCTGGTGCGCATGCATGTGCTGGTCAATGAAGAACCGGTCGACGCGCTGGCCATGATCGTGCACCAGGGACGCGCAGAACAACGTGGCCGCGCAATGGTTGAAAAACTGAAAGACCTGATCCCGCGGCACATGTTCAAGATCCCCATCCAGGCAGCAATCGGCGGCCGGGTGATTGCGCGGGAAACCATTTCGGCCATGCGCAAGGACGTAACCGCGAAGTGTTATGGCGGCGATGTATCGCGCAAGCGCAAGCTGCTGGACAAGCAGAAGGAAGGCAAGAAGAAAATGCGCCAGTTTGGCCGTGTCGAGATTCCGCAGACAGCCTTCATCGCCGCGCTCAAGATGGACGAGAATTGAAATTCTTGCCCGAGCACTTCGTGCCGGGTTGGTTTTATTCCGCTCACGCCAGCAGCCTTGCATACATTTGTGGTCGAACAGCTTGTCCTCACTTCGTTCGGGCCGTTCTCCGACCCTGAACAACTATTGTGATGAATTCCTCTCCGAGGCACGAAGTGCCGAGGCAAGCGCGACTGCGCGCCGCACGAAGTGCGCCCCAGCGGAGCGCAGCCGAAAGGCTGCTGGCGTGAGCGGAATGAACCGCAACTACCTGAAAGGCTTGAAATGCTTGGACAGCTTCAGACCCTGCTTCTGATAGTTTGAACCGATGCCCTGGCCATACACGGTTTCGGGCGGCTCGCTGAGGGGTTCATAAACCAGTCGTCCGATGATCTGGCCGTCTTCAAGAATGAACGGCACTTCATGGCTGCGGACTTCCAGAACCGCGCGAGAGCCCTCGCCGTCGCCTGACACATCGCCAAATCCGGGGTCAAAAAAGCCCGCATAATGTACCCGGAACTCACCAACCAGCGGATTGAACGGCACCATTTCAGCAGCATGGGTCGGCGGCACGCGAACGGCTTCTTTTGAGGCCAGAATATAAAACTGGTCCGGGTCGAGTATCAGGGAGCCGTGCTGCCAGATCGGATCCCAGTAATCGAGGACTTCCAGGCCAGCCTTTCTGTCGACGTCCACCAGACCGGAGTGGCGCCTGGCGCGAAATCCGACCGGTTGACCGTCTCCAAAACTCGACAGGTCAACGCTCAATGCAATGCCATTGTCGATGGAAACGTTACCTGAAGTGACCAGTGGCTTCTGATTGTGCAGTTTGTGGATCAGTTCATCGCTGGGAGCCACGGAACCAGCGCGAAAACGGATCTGCGACAGGCGGGAACCGGTGCGAACAAGGATCGGGAATGTGCGAGGTGATATTTCAGCATAGAGCGGGCCTGCGTATCCGGCAGGCACCTTGTCAAACTCGGCCGCCCTGTCAGCAATAACCCGGGTAAAGACATCCAGCCTGCCGGTGGAACTCTTCGGATTGGCCGAAGCCGACACTGCAGCGTCCAAAGCAAGCGATTCCAGAAGCGGCACGATGTAGACACAACCGACTTCCAGAACTGCACCGTCAGTCAAATCGATCCTGTGCAGGGAAAGCTGCTCCAGCCGGTCAGAAACCGTGTGCCGCGGGCCGGGCATGAATGACGCGCGCACGCGCCAGGCCACTTGTCCCAACCGCAAATCCAGGCTGGCGGGTTGTACCTGGTCCACATCCAGCGGGGTCCCGGCAACAACATGACCGGTCTCAACCATCTGGCGAATTACATGAGCCGGTGCGATACCGTTGGCAGTCTGCAAGGTCATCCGTATTGCTTTCCGATGGGTTTCAGGTGACAGAATTACCATATCGGCATATCAGTGTCGGCACTTGCGATCACTTGTCAGGCGCATGCGCGTTGTTTTTCGTGGATAAACTGAACCAACGCGACGTTTGACCCAATCATTTACTGTATCGCCAAAGGCGTGCAAACAAACCATCGGCAAAGCGAATCATGGACATTTACCAGGCCGTCACACACGACATACAGGTAACAGTGCTGCCACAATACCTGGACGACCGCTCCGATCCGGATGAAAACTTCTATGTCTGGGCCTATACGATATCCATCGAAAACAAGGGCAGCAAAACCGTAACCTTGCGAACCCGGCACTGGGAAATCATTGACGCGAACGGTCAGCGGCAGGACGTTGACGGGGAAGGCGTCGTCGGCAAACAACCGACACTGGGCCCCGGAGAGCGGTTTGAATATACATCCGGTTGCCCGCTTGCCACGCCCAGCGGCTTCATGGCCGGTTTCTACACAATGGAAGAAAGCAATGGCGCAATGCTGCAGGTTGAAGTCCCGGCATTTTCACTGGACTCACCGGATGCAGAACCTACCATCAACTGATGTCACTGGAAAAAGCTATTGACCCGTATGATGGAGACTTCAGCCTTGAGCACCCGGACCACCATGACGTCAGCTCAGGTGCTCGGGCAACTGATCAGCTTTGATACAACCTCGTGCAATTCCAACTTCCGGCTGATCGAGTTTATCGAGGCCTTTTTGCGTGATCACGATGTTGCTGCGGTGCGGGCTGATTACGCACCCGGCAAGACCAACCTGGTCGCCAGCATCGGGCCAGCCATCGATGGAGGAATAGTGCTTTCCGGACATACCGATACGGTGCCGGTCACGGGCCAGGCCTGGTCGAGTGACCCATTCACCATGACGGATGTGGATGGCGACTTTTTTGGACGCGGCACATGCGACATGAAAGGGTTTCTGGCGTGTTGTCTGGCGGCTGTGCCGCAATTGAAGGCGCGCAATCTCAGCCGGCCGGTTCATCTGGTTTTTTCATGCGATGAAGAAGTAAGTTGTGAAGGCGTTCTTCCGGCCATCAGGCGGTTTGGCCACGATATGCCGAAACCATCGATCTGCATTGTCGGCGAACCGACGATGATGGACGTGGTTACAGGCCAGAAGGCTTGCCAGGCCTTCCTGACTACCGTAACCGGGGTCGAAGCCCATTCCAGCAAACCGCACCTGGGCTGGAGCGCCCTGAACGAGGCTGTGCTGTTAACCAGCGAGATCAACCTGGTTGCGCAGGAAATGCGCGACAAGGCCGACGGGAACTGCCCGTTCGATCCGCCATTCACCACCGTGCACGTTGGCGCTATTCACTCCGGCACGACAGTCAACATTGTGCCCAACCAGGCGATCATCTCCTGGGAGGCCCGGTTACTGCCGGATCAGGACGAGAACGAAATTCGCGACCGGATTGCGGGATTTGCGCAAACCCGCAACGAGATCATCCGCGCCAGATTCCCGGCTGCCGGCATTGAGACGGACAATTATGTCAATGTACCCGGACTGGAACCTGAACCGGACGGCGAAGCAAAATCGCTTGCCATGCGGTTGACCGGTTCAAACCGTACCGGCGTCGTGTCCTACGGAACCGAAGCGGGGCATTTTCAGGCTGCCGGCATGTCGACGGTGATCTGCGGGCCAGGCTCCATCGACCAGGCGCACAAGCCTGACGAGTTTGTTGCCACAAGCCAACTGGCAGAGTGTGACAGGTTTCTGGTCAGGCTAGGTGACGAACTCAGCCTGTCCTGAATAGGATTTGGTATTTCCTGACCCGGGATACCCGCGCAGGTAATCTTGAAGAATACCGTTTCGGCCCATAACTGCCGTTCATCAGTGGGCCGAGATGCTGCGGCGCAGCCTGTCAGAGGGGACATTGGCCGGGCTCGCGAAATTCAGGCCCCGTCGAATTCAAGCGGTCTGCGAACTAAGACGACTTTCGGACGCCACTTGCCAATGTTAGCCTTTGCTGAGAGCGGCCGCGCGCTAGAAACTATGATGCTGAGGATAGATGCAAGGTTTGGGGGTATTGGTGACTGAAATAATCGACAATTGTCTTATGGACCGGCCAACCACAGGTGATCCAAGAGGAACGCTGTTGTGGACTGATCGATGGGCGGCGTCTCTTTCGCGTGATCCCGAAGCGGTTCTGGAGCTCGTCGACACGCTATCCAATGCTGACGCAGAACGCACCGATGACTGCCTTACCCTTACGTCGCGTGTCTTGGACGAGGCGCGCATAAACAATGAAAATGAGGAGCCGGGGGCGAGCCACTTTTTCCAGGTCCTGGCGGCGGGTCTGGCGGAACGGGCTAGAGCAGGTGAACTTGACGCCGAGTCCTGCTTCGGACTTTGCCAGGCTTACCTCCGTGCCGGTCTCATACCACCCGACCAGCTGCGCAGGGCACCAGACGCCTTTGAGGCTTTTCCGGGAAACGAAATGCCGGAGCTTCCGGATGTCGCGGGACTAGCAGAAGGGTTTGTTCCAGAAGGGTCCACGCCTTTTGAGACCTATACCGAACTTCGAGAAGTTGTGGGCGCCATGCCTGCACAGGTAACAACCGCAATCCTGACGCAGATGATCGGGCAAGGCGATCCTCGCATGATTGCCGTGGGGCGGTACTTTCTGCTCGATCCGGTTGCGGAGATGCGCGATGCGGCCATCGGCGGGTTCGGGCTGCTTGCGGAAGTCGCACAGGTGGATGCGGCCCTGCTGTCCGACCTCATCCGGATCCGCAACTGGGTGCCAAACGGGAAAGCGCTCGATACACTGATTGAGACTGCGCTGCGACGGGAACCGTCAGGTGGAACTGTCCCGCAACCTTGGCGGCTTCATCGGGTGATGACGTCGCTTCCCGACGGCACCGGCTCACAAAGCATTCTGGGCGTCTGTAGCCGTGGAAACACACGCGCGGTGGCCGTGGCAATGATCAAGGAAGGGCACGGGATAAAGGACGCCTATGTCATTCCTTGTTCCAGCAGAGGCGATCAGAAAACCATCGTTGAGCAAATTGAACAGGCGATGACGATGCATGACGTGTCACCTTCCTACCTCGCCCCCGCCATTGGGTTTGCCCTTGGTGACGGGCTGGCGCGCGGTGCGGTGACGACGCCGGGCTTCCTGGATGTCGCGCCGATGTTCGGCATTGGCGAATTGACGCCACAAACCGGAGGACATGCGGCACTTCTCGCGGCGATTGATCCGGAAGGAGAGCTTGAGCCTCTGTCAGACAACCGCCGTGGGCGGCTGATCGGCAAGAGCCGGGACTGGTTCTCAGAGCATGACATCTCCAGCAGTTGGTTCGTATCTGACGCCACTTTGATGGCAGCGCTTGAAGAGGCCTCAACCGCCGCCAGCGCAAAGAAGATTGTCGCTGGACATCTCGAGGACAGGCGCGATCGCTGGGCAAAATTCTTTGCTCGATCATCGCTCATCCTGCGCCACGACCGCAACGCCCCACCTGACGCATGGATGAGCTTTGCCGTTGTCGCCCAGGCGATGGAGGCTGGACGAGAGATGAAGAAGATACCAGTCTTTGAGGATATCCTCGGGCAAACGCTGGAGGTGGCAGCGGCGCGCGCAATGGAAGTTCTCGGAGACGACTCGGAGAGGGACAACGAAGAGTTCGAGCCGCCTGCAATCGAGGCTGAGCGACAGGGCGAGTTGGCCAAGTTACTCAAAGGCAGCCCGCTCAAACCGGATCAGATTGATGGTTACCTGACCGCCGTTCTGATCGCCCCGGAATTCGTATCACCAAATGAATGGCTGATGCCGCTAATGGAGGGGATCGAGGTGAAGGGGCGCGGGTCCATTCAACGCATCCTCGACATCCTTATGTTGCGCTACGGCGCGCTGGATGAAGCTGTAATCCTCGGCGAGATCGGCGGAGAGGTTCGAGACCTGCCCCCAAAGCGCTTCCAAGCTTGGACCGAGGGCTTCGCGCAGGCAGTGGATGGCATTAAGGGCGCCTGGTCAAAACGTTCATTGAGCCGCGATGACAAACAGGTCCTCAATATGATCCGAAGCGCCGCCATTGATGATCTAACACCAGCCTTGAAACCACTCCTGCCCAGCTGGCTCCAAATGACTGCCGTTAAATGGCGGGAAGATTTGTGAGCCTTAAGCTGGTTTGGCTGGCGTCGGCCCTTAGCCGACATTGGCTAGCGCTATTCGCAGCACCCGTTTGCGGACATTCGCTACGCTTGCGAAGTTCTGGGTAGCCGCAGGTCGGCAATGCGGACGAAGCAATCATCTGTCCGGGATGTGTGTTGGCACTAGGCGCGTCTTCACCAAATGGCCGGATCGTTTAGGGCTGCAACACAAGTGCATTTGCCTTGTAGAGCGTGCAATGGCTCGTCTGTCAGCGACTGACCGATCCACCCCATAGGATAACTGAGGGGCAAGGGTGGCGCGACAGTTGTTTCGTCGAGGGCCAAGAACCCGACCTTGCCATAGAATGAAGGGTCACCATAGGTGATCGCCGCAGAAACGCCGTCATCGCGCAGCACATTCAAAGCGTGGTTTAGGAGAGCCTTCCCAATCCCCTGCCCATGCTGGTCGGTCGCAACGGCCATTGGGGAAAGGATAAACACTGAACGAGGATCGTCTTCGTAGATGAGGCGGGAGAAGACTGCCGCGCCAATGGTTTCCCCTTGGTCATGGGCAGTGAAGACGTAGATGTCCTGCTTCGGTGTGTTGCTGAACAGTTGCCTCACAAGGTTACCGATCAAGGCACCTTCACCAGCTCCCTCAGAGGCGGTGAATGTTACGGTGAACAGATCGACAATCTGCTCCTCCACGCCTTCGCTCTTGTTTGAAAACTCCACCCTGTAGTCCTATTCCGATCAGTCTGCTCAATACGGTATCAGGTCGAGCATTCGGCTTCTGCGTGTCAAGAACTTCGTAGTCAATCCGGCCGCTATGGGCTCGAAGCCGTCATGCGGCGTCGCAGCAGCGCACATATAATTTCCGACAGGTTGATGTCCGCTATTCCCAAATTGACACAACCTCTGTGCACTTGCGGCGAAGTCACACTTTCCGCCCTTCGACGCCATTGAATGTACTTCGGCGAATTTCCGGGACGCGCTCAAATCTGCCGTCGTGAAAATTCGCCAAAACAGTACCAGTTCCCACTTCAGACAGTCAGCGTCCCTGAGAGTTCAGAATTTCATCGGCATCGAGGCTGTAGCTTGCCGAACAGAACTCGCACTTCACTTCGATCCTGCCGTCGCTGGCAATGTGGGCCCTGTCATCTTCCGGCATGGTGGCAAGAATGTCCTTCAACCGGTCTGCCGAGCAGGAACAATAACGCTGCAGTTTCAATTCCGGATAGACCGTGACACCATCTTCATGAAACAACCGGTACAGTACACGTTCCGATGACAGAAGCGGATCAATCAGCTCATGGTCTTCAACGGTCTCCAGAAGCAGTTTCGCCTTGCGCCAGTTGTCGTCTTCATCGACCTCGGGATCACCGGTACCGGACGGATCATCGCCTGAGTAAACCGGCATTGAGCTCACGCCGCCATCTTCGGGCAGATGCTGGATCATGATGGCGCCTGCGCGCCATTTGTCCAGCTGGCCCGCGCGGCCGATCAAGGGACCGGCAGCCAGGCGCAACAGTGTGGGGATTTGCTCGGATTGCCGGAAATAATCATGTGCTGCATCGCTCAGGGTTGCATTCTGCAAACCGACAATGCCCTGGTAGCGTTCCATGTCTTCGCCCTGGTCAACAGTCATTGCCAGGTGACCGTCGCCGATGACGGAGCGGGCTGTGATGGCGCCGTCTTTCTCCAGACGTGCAAGCGCTTCCCCATCAACCCGTGCATAGCCCCTGATCTGGCCCGGCGACACGAAATCCGCCACCAGCATCGGCACCGGTCCATCAGTTGAAGTCTGGAGTATAAGCTTGCCGTCGAATTTCAGCATGGTGCCAAACATCGCCACCAGCGCCACGGCCTCCGCCAGAACAGCCGATACAGGCATCGGATAATCATGACGGCCCAGAATGTCATCCAGGACACCGCCAAGCCGCACGACGCGGCCGCGTACACCCAGCGGCTTGATGTCAAATGGCATGACAGCGTCCTCGACGGATATCGCGGTCGTTATGTCGAGCATCAGGGGCCTGGTCACGTCGGCGTCCATTCCAGCATGTTTTCTCAAAGCTTCCCGAGGCACCAGCGCAGAATGGCCTTTTGTGCATGAAGCCGGTTTTCCGCTTCGTCAAAAACCACCGATTGCGGCCCGTCGATCACCGAGCCGGTTACCTCTTCTTCGCGATGTGCCGGCAGGCAATGCATGAACACAGCGTCTCTGCCGGCGCGTGCCATCAGGGCATCGTTTACCTGATACGGCATCAGGAGATTATGCCGGTTTGCCGCCTCATCATCGTTCATGGACACCCAGGTGTCGGTTATCACGCAATCGGCGCCTGATACGGCTTCCTGCGGGTCCGTGCCCAGTTGCAACCGCACACCGTTGGCCTTGGCCCATTCAAGGGCAGCCTTGTCTGGTGACAGTTCTGCCGGGGTTGCAATCCGGAGTTCAAAATCCAGCTTGCCGGCTGCATGTATCCACGACGTCAGCACATTGTTTCCGTCGCCTACCCAGGCCACGGTTTTGCCGGGTATGGCACCTTTATGTTCCTGAAGGGTGAGCAGATCCGCCATGATCTGACATGGATGGGAGGTATCGGTCAGGCCATTTATCACCGGCACGGTGGCTTCAGTGGCGAGTTCGTGCAGTTTTTCCTCTCCATGGGTGCGCAACATGATGACATCCACCATGCGCGACAGGACACGGGCCGTGTCCGCTACGCTCTCACCACGGCCAAGCTGAAGATCTGCTGCCGACAGCACGAGTGATTCACCGCCCAGCTGGCGGATCGCCACATCAAAAGACACTCGCGTCCGGGTCGAGGGTTTTTCAAAGATCATCGCCAGCAAATGACCTTTCAACGGGCGCTGCCCGTCCGGCACACCATTCGGCAAACCGGCACGTGCATGTTTTGCAGACAACGCACTTGACAGCATTGCGTTCAGGTCACCGGTTGAAACGGTGGAGATATCCAAAAATGATTTCGTTGCGTCAGACATGATGTATGCCGGAACCCTTTGTATTCCTGATGCGGGTCAAAACCCGGAATGAAAAGCAATCTCTAGTTGCTGGCAGAAGATGATCGAAGCCGGCGGCATGCAACTTCAATGCGACTGACGGCCTGAGCTACTTCTTCAGCGGTTATGTTCAATGGCGGCAGCAGACGTATGACATTTTCTCCGGCTGCGACAACCAGAAGATCACTTGCCACACATGCCGCCTGCATGTCGGTGTTCACAACCTTGCAGTGCAGCCCCATCATCAAACCCTTGCCGCGCACGCCATCGACAATATCGGGAAACTCATCCGTCAGGCCCGCAAGCTTCTGGCCCAGTAAAAGCGACATCTGGTTTACATGATCCAGAAACCCGTCTTCCAGGATAACATCCAGCACGGCATTGCCTATGGCCATGGCCATCGGGTTACCGCCATAGGTGGAGCCATGGGAACCGGCAACCATGCCTTTGGCCGCTTCCGACGTGGCAAGACAGGCGCCCAGCGGATAACCGCCACCAATGCCCTTCGCCGATGCCATAATATCCGGCGTTACGGATGAATGCTGATGCGCAAACAGCTTGCCGGTACGCCCCATGCCGCATTGTACCTCATCAAACAGCAGCAGGATGCCGTGCCTGTCGCACAACTCACGCAAACCCTTGAGACACGCCGCCGGCACGAGCCTGATACCGCCTTCTCCCTGTATCGGTTCGATCAGGATACCGGCTGTTTCTGGTCCAATGGCCTTCTCGACAGCTTCATGATCTGCAAACGCCACCTGGTCGAAGCCTTCAACTGCCGGGCCGAAACCGTCAAGGTACTTTTGCTGCCCGCCTGCGGCGACTGTCGCCAGGGTACGGCCGTGAAATGCGCCTTCAAAGGTAATCAGGCGAAATTTTTCAGGATGTCCTGATGCAGCATGGTACTTGCGCGCCATCTTGATTGAACACTCCAGCGCCTCTGCACCGGAATTGGTAAAAAACACCGTATCTGCGAAAGTCGCCGCGCACAGGCGTTCAGCAAAGCGCTCACCTTCAGGAATCCGGTACAGATTTGATGTATGCCAAAGTTTTTCAGCCTGGCTCTTGAGAGTTTCCACCAGATGCGGATGGCAATGGCCCAGAGAATTGACAGCTATGCCGGCGCCAAAATCAAGCAGGGTGCGGCCGTCAGATGTGTTTACCCATGCACCCTTTCCGCTCTCGATGGAAAACGCCGTGCGATTATATGTCGGCAGAACAGCTTGTGTCATTCTCAAACAGACCTTCCAGGCACACCGGCCTCGAAACGGCAAACGCCACCGGCGAGCGGCGGCGCAACATTTACTTGACCCGAGTATATTGCTTTTTTGATGCCATTGCAACGCGAAGGCAGCACAGATCAAGCGCTGCTGTGTGACCACGAAATCGCAACAAATGACGCACCTGAGTCAGAACGCCGCATAGACCCGCAACAAAACTGGGGATTAACCTGCCTTCAACCGTGTTTATTGGCCGAAGCTGGGGAAAACCGGTGAAATCCGCCGCCTGACTCTTGCGCCAGATTCGGCCTATTTAGTAGGGTCCCGATCACAACCTACGAAATGTAGCTATTTCTGTCCGTACATATGCGTTTCACACCGAGTCAATAATGGCCGGCGATTGAAGAAGGATTCCGCTCGTGAGCGAAGACCAAACACAAGGTGAAACACCGCAGAAGCTTCCCTGGACCGACGACCGGGTCGAGTTGCTGAAGAGATTGTGGGCCGAAGGCCTGAGCGCCAGCCAGATCGCTGCAAAGCTTGCCGGTGGTGTGACCCGCAACGCAGTCATCGGCAAGGTTCACCGCATGGGGCTTTCAGGCCGCGTGACACGCGCACGGGTATCGACACCGCGCACCCGCAAAACCCGTGAACCCAGTCATCCCGGCAGGCCCGCAACTGCCGGCAACGCTCCGCGTTTCGCAGGCAACAATGCACTGAAACCTCTGGCTTCGGTTAAACCTGAACCCATTCTGGAACCGGTACCGATCCACATAGCCGACATTCCGGTCGGCGAACGCGTCACCATACTGATGTTATCGGACAAGACCTGCCGCTGGCCGATCGGCGATCCCGGCAGTGAAGAATTCTGCTTCTGCGGCAAGTCACCCAAGGACGGGACCCCGTACTGTGCGGGCCATGCCGCACTGGCCTACCAGCCGCAGCGTGACCGGAGCCGCCGCACCGGCTGAACAGGATTTTCTGCGAAGGACACTGGTGTCCGGAGGAGCGCAAGCCTTTTCAGACTTTTCGTGGCTGCCGTTTTTACGCCCCGAAGCGCTCATCAAACGAATACCCCATGCCCCGCACCGTACGGATGGGGTTGGATTCTCGTACCCGGCTGATGGATTTGCGCAGGCGGCCGACATGCACATCTACTGTGCGTTCATCAACATACACATCCCTGCCCCACACTGAATCAAGCAACTGGGAACGGGTATAGACCCGGCCAGGTGTCTGCATCATGTGTTCCAACAGCTTGAATTCAGTCGGTGAAAGTTCAATATCCCGGCCGCCGCGCTGAACCCGGCGAGTTCGGCGATCAAGAGATATATCGCCTGCCCGCAACATGTCAGCTACTGCATCAGGACTTGAACGGCGCAGCAGCGATTTCACCCGGGCCATCAGTTCCGGCACCGAAAACGGCTTGACCACGTAGTCATCGGCGCCAGTCGCAAGACCGCGCACGCGCTCGGCCTCCTCGCCACGCGCCGTCAACATGATGATGGGTATATCGCGGGTTTCCGGCCGCGCCCTGAGAGATCGGCAAATTTCAATGCCCGACAGATCGGGCAGCATCCAGTCCAGAATTATGAGATCAGGTGTATCGTTGACAACTTCACGCACGACATCTTCCGAACCGTCCAGTGCGCGGACCGTGTATCCCTCGGCTTCCAGGTTGTAGGCGAGCAGTTCCTGTATTGGATCTTCGTCTTCAACAATCAATATACTTGCAGGCATTCGCAGGCTCCAGGCAACAACTATTCAGCACGCGCTTCGACGGGTGTCAGGGAGGTGCTGTCCTGTTTCGGACGAGGGCCGTCCAGCGTTTCACCGGTCACGAGATAGTGGATGTTTTCGGCAATGTTGGTTGTGTGATCACCAATGCGTTCAATGTTCTTGGCGCCGAACAGCAGGTGAGTACACATGCCAATAGTGCGCGCATCCTCCATCATGTAGGTCAACAGTTCGCGAAACACTGAATTGTACAGTGAATCGATGCGGCTGTCGTTATGCCAGACGTCCATGGCTTTCTGTGTATCCAGGCTGGCATAGGCATCCAGCACATCGGCCAGCTGCTCCATTGCAAGGTCGGCCATCCGGCTCATTCCGGCATTCACCGAACGGGGCAAGGGCTCGTTCACGGCTAGGGTGCGCTTGGCAATGTTCTTCGCGAGGTCACCGATACGCTCCAGATCGGATGCAATACGGATTGCAACCATTATGGAACGCAAGTCCTCGGCCATCGGCTGGCGCTTGGCAATCAGCTTGATGGCGTTGTCCTCTACCTGCTTTTCAAGCACATCGATCTTGTCGTCGGCTGCGATTATGTGCTCCGCCTTGGCGCGGTCTGATGTGGACAGAGCCTCGATTGCCTTGCCAAAATGGTCCTCCGCCAGACCACCCATCTGGGCAATCAGGTTGCGCAGCCTGGACAGGTCCTCATCGAATGCAGAAACAATATGTGTGGTCATTTGGGGGTCAACCTTTCATGTATGATCCGGTATGATCCGTGTGCTGGCTGAAGATCAGCCAAACCGGCCCATGATGTAATCCTGGGTGCGGCGTTCATGCGGGTTGGTGAAAATGGCTTCCGTATCGCCCAATTCAACCAAAGTGCCCAGATGAAAGAAGGCAGTCAGCTGTGACACGCGGGCTGCCTGTTGCATGGAGTGGGTTACGATCACGATACAGTAATTCTCGCGCAGTTCGTGGATGAGTTCCTCAATGCGGGCAGTGGCAATCGGATCAAGTGCCGAACACGGTTCGTCCATCAGGATGATTTCCGGATTCACGGCGATGGCGCGGGCAATGCACAGGCGTTGCTGCTGGCCACCGGACAGGCCTGTCCCGGGGGAAGCAAGGCGATCCTTGACCTCCTCAAACAGGCCGGCACGCTTGAGCGACCTGACCACGATGTCCTCAAGCTCGGTCTTGTTGGCCGCAAGGCCGTGGAGCCGCGGACCATAGGCAACATTCTCAAAAATCGATTTCGGAAACGGGTTTGGTTTCTGGAACACCATGCCGACGCGGGCACGCAGTTCCACGACATCAATCTCCGGAGCATAAATGCTTTGCCCGCCGATCTCGATACTTCCCGCGACATGGCAAGTGTCAATGGTGTCATTCATGCGGTTGATGCAGCGCAGGAACGTGGACTTGCCACAGCCGGACGGCCCGATGAAGGCCGATACAGCCCGGTCCGGGATATCGATGTCGAGCGAATGAATGGCTTCCGATTCACCGTAACGTACTGTGACATTCCTGGCGGCGATCTTTGGCTTGCGCTCTGTCATGATCACCGGTTTGGCTGGCGTCACGATTGTCTGAAACTTCTCGGGCTTCACCATTATTGAAGCGTCCATTAAACTATACTCCCAACTCTGTGATGGTCAGTTACCAACGCCGTTCCAGACGGTGGCGAAGAAGAACCGCAATGGCGTTCATGGTGATCAGGAATGCGAGCAGCACAAGTATGGCGGCAGATGTGCGGGCAACAAATCCGCGCTCCGGACTGTCGGCCCAGATGTAAATCTGGGTTGGCAACGCGGTTGATGCTTCCAGTACTCCATCGGGCGGGCTGGTGATAAAGGCGTTCATTCCGATAAGCAGCAGTGGCGCTGTTTCACCCAGTGCCTGCGCCAGACCGATGATCGTGCCCGTCATAATGGTAGGCAAGGACAACGGCAAAGTGTGATGGAGAATGGCTTCGTGTTTTGATGCGCCAACGCCAAGAGCAGCTTCCCGGATGCCTTGCGGAACCGACTTGAGGGCTGCCCGGGTCACAATAATTATGGTTGGCAATGTCATCAACGCCAGCACCATGCCACCGACCAATGGAACTGAACGCGGCAGGCCAAACCAGCCAAGAAACACTGCAAGCCCGAGCAAACCGAACACCACCGAGGGCACCGCGGCGAGGTTGTTGATATTGACCTCGATCAGATCCGTTGCGCGGTTCCGCGGTGCAAACTCTTCCAGGTAGACTGCCGCTGCAATACCCATCGGAAAGCTGATGAGGAAGCAAACCAGAAGCGCCCAGAATGATCCGGAAATGGCTCCGGCCAGACCGGCCAGTTCAGGAAAGCGGCTATCAGCATTGAACAGCAAAGCCTTGTTGAAGGGCTGGGATATCAGGCCCTTCGCCGACAGGGCGTCAAACCAGGCGAGCTGGAGATTATTCACACGGCGCCGCTGCTCCGGCAGTTCCCGGTCGATCTCGCCTTTCGCGAGCTGGTCGAGAGGGTCCGCCATCGGAATGGCAAATTTCGCTGTAGTGCCAATCAGAGACAGGTTCGCCATGACTTCATCGCGCACCAGGTATTGGGCAGAGGAGGTGAACATGTTGAAGTAGTCGCGCTTCTCGGCGTTCGGGATATCGCCAATCTGGGCAACAAGTGCATCGCGCACAATCTTGCGCCAGTTGGCTTTCGACGGGTCGGACCTGTCGATCTGATCCGCCGGCAGACTGATATCAACCGTGACCATTGTCTGAACAAATGCCTTGTGACCTGTCGCTATCAGGGATGCAAAAAGGATAAACAGGAACCCGAGCGCAGCCAGAATGGCAGTCAGGCCCAGTCCCCTCAGCACCCGGTCCTGGGCATACCGCCTGGCGCGGCGCTTTTTCATCGATGCTGACTGCCAGTCGATTGGCGGGGCAATTGACGTTTCTGCAGCTGAACTCATCAATACATCTCCCGGTACTTGCGGACTATCCGCAGCGCGATCACGTTCAGGCCAAGCGTCATGACAAAGAGCATCAGGCCCAGCGCGAAGGCAGCGAGTGTCTTGGGGTTGTCAAATTCGGTGTCGCCGATAAGCAGTGTCACGATCTGCACTGTCACGGTTGTCACCGAGTTCGAGCGGATTGACGTTCATGGTGGCGATGAGACCGGCCGCCATGACCACAATCATGGTCTCACCGATGGCGCGCGAAAGCGCCAGCAGGATGCCACCCACGATACCGGGCAGTGCCGCAGGCAGCAAAACCTTGCGGATGGTCTCTCCCTTGGTCGCGCCCATCGCGAACGACCCGTCCCGCATCGACTGGGGCACCGCCGCCAACGCGTCATCGGAGAGTGAGGAAACAAACGGGATCAGCATGACACCCATGACCACCCCGGCCGCCAGGGCGCTGTTGGGAGAGACATCAAAGCCGAGAGACATGCCAAATTCACGCACAGCCGGCGCCATGATCAGCACGGCAAAGAAGCCATACACAACCGTTGGAATACCAGCCAGTATCTCGAGCAGGGGCTTGACGATTGTCCGGAATCGTTCGGACGAATACTCTGTCAGGTAAACCGCCGCAAGCAGGCCGATGGGTACGGCAACCAGCATGGCGAGAGTGGCGATCACCATTGTTCCAAGGAATACGGGTACCGCGCCAAAGGCACCGGAGCCTGCAACCTGATCGTCGCGCATCGGAATCTGCGGCTCCCATCGCAAGCCGAAGAAGAATTCCGACATGGGCACCCGGCGGAAAAATTGCGCCGACTCATATACCAGTGACGCTACAATGCCCAAAGTGGTCAAAATTGCGACGATCGAACAGGTGACCATGAAGATGTTCATGGCTCTTTCAACACTGTGCCGCGCCCGGAACCGGGGCGAAATGCGCGTCCACGCAAAGATCAACCCGCCAATGGCCAACGCTGTTGCAAGCGCGAACAGTGCGAGGGTGGATATGGATTCCAGCGACGACAACCGCCGGGCTGCTTCCGCCACTTCCGGACTTGGTTCCCTGAAAATGTTACCGGCCGCCACCTGCTGGATTTCGCTCAACAGCAAATCAGTTTCCGGCCCGGACATCGATCCTGCTCCCGGAATGGATGCAAGCAGGAACCGGCTGATGACAGTGTCCTGGAACAACAACCAGAGCAGAACCAGCACCAGCGCCGGAACGCCTGTGTAAACGGCCACATTGGCACCGTGATAGACAGGCCGGGAGTGAAACGAAGCGGCGCCACTTGCGGCACGTGCGGACACTGCCTTCATGCGTCCTGCCACATATCCTGCCAGCGCCAGTATAACAAGCAGGATAAAAAGATAGCCGACCATAGTGAACTCCCGCCCCGGAAAAAATCAACTGCACCCGCCCGGCTTACGGGCGGGTGCTACGTCAGATGTCAGCTTACATGCCCATACCCTTGGCATTGGTGACGCTGTCGCGCACGTCGGCTGCCTTCTCCGGAGAAAGCGGTGTAAGACCGCGTTCGCTGAGGTAACCGCCGGCGTTCAGCGCTGCCTCGGAGACATACTCTTCAAGAAACTCCTGCATGCCGGGGATGACATTGCGGTGTGCATTCTTGACGTAGAAGAACAAGGGACGGGCAATCGGGTAGGAGTTGTCAGCAATGGTGTCGAAGTTCGGCTCAACACCGTCGATCTTGACGCCCTTCAGCTTGTCATTGTTTTCGAACAGGAACGAATAACCGAAGATGCCGACTGCGTTCGGATCCGCTTCGAGACGCTGAACGATCAGGTTGTCGTTCTCACCTGCTTCGATGAACGGTCCGTCCTGACGCATGCGCGAACACACTTCGTTCCACTTGTCGCCATCAGACTTCTTGAGATCCTTCATGCCTTCCAGCTTGTTGCAGCCGTCATGCATGGCGAGTTCGACGAAGGCGTCGCGGGTGCCCGAGGTGGGCGGCGGGCCGAAAACAATGATCGCCGCGTCAGGCAGTGAAGCGTCGATTTCAGACCACTTCTTGTTGGGGTTGGCCATGAAACCACCCTTGCCGTCCGGCAGTTCGGCGGCCAGCGCCTTGAAAATCTGCTCTTCAGTGAGATTCCA
This sequence comes from uncultured Alphaproteobacteria bacterium, assembly GCA_963700885.1. Classification (GTDB taxonomy): domain Bacteria; phylum Pseudomonadota; class Alphaproteobacteria; order Rhizobiales; family Aestuariivirgaceae; genus Anderseniella. The sequence goes on along the minus strand of CAVOZJ010000030.1, from coordinate 93,889 downwards.
GTCTGCCTCGTTCTTGCGTGATACGGCGATGGACAGGCCGTCGTAACCAATCAGAGCTTCCGTGATGTCGGTGACGCCGTTCTTGGCGCACAGTTCCTTTTCGGAGTCCTTGATGGCGCGCGACGCACCGGTAATATCGGCGTGGTCAGGACCAATTCCGCCACAGAACGCCTTGAATCCACCGCCCGTGCCGAGCGACTCAACCACCGGCGCCGGCTTGCCGGTCTTGTTGGCGAATTCCTCGGCGACGGCCTGGCTGTACGGGAACACGGTTGACGAGCCGACGACCTTGATCTGGTCGCGGGCCTGCGCAGCAGTTGCTGCTGCAATGGCAGCCAACGCAACGGTGGCTGTAAGAAGGGTGCGTTTGAGCATGATAGATTCCCTGATGTAAATGGTGGAGGTTGAACGGAGGCCCTTCATGAGCCCCTTCAAAGCTAACAAGCCGACTCCTATGGCTGTCACCATGCAATGGTGTGACAGTTACGTGACAATTGGATGACACGTTAAACTATTGATAAAATTGAATTTATTCTGCCGCTTTTGCCAAGTCACTGGAAACGGGCAAGGTGAACTTGAAGATACTGCCCTCGCCCTTGCGCGATGTGATGTCAAGCTGGCCACGGTGGCGCAATGCTATGTGCTTGACGATGGCCAGGCCGAGGCCGGTACCACCGCCTGAACGGCTCTCCTGCACATTTACCCGGTAAAATCTTTCGGTCAGGCGGGGCAAATGCTCGGCATCAATGCCAGCTCCGTAATCGGTTACGGAAAGTTCAATTCTTTGCCGCTGCCTGTTGTAGGTTACAGACACGTCAATCCCGCGCTCCGATGCACCATATTTCAGGGCATTCTCGATAAGGTTCTGAGTGATCTGGATAAGCTCATCGCGCTGCCCATGAACGATCATGCCGGGTTGCGCATCCAGTCTTACCTGACATTCCGCTTCAGATGCCCGCGCCGACAGGAGCTCGACGCTATAACGTGCGACCTCGGACATATCCACATGATCTGAAGGTGTGCGGTGCAAATTCATTTCAATGCGCGACAGTGACAACAGGTCATCGATCAATCGCCGCATGCGATGCGCCTGCTCGAGCATCCTGCCAAGAAACCGGTCCCGCGCCCTGGCATCGTTTTTGGCTGAGCCTTGCAGGGTTTCAATGAATCCGGTCATCGAGGCCAGCGGAGTGCGCAGCTCATGACTGGCATTGGCCACGAAATCAGCGCGCATTTTCTCAAGTTGCTGTTGTGTACTCAGGTCACGCAGCAGAACCGTTACGACCGGCAATCCGGTTATGCTGCCCGCAGCGACAGGGGTGACGAAAACCTCGTACAGCCTGCCTCCACCGGTGCGCCGTTCATAATGCACCTGATCCGAAATCCCGTGTTCCGCAGCCAGTTCAACCGCCTCGAGTACCCCGGGCGCGCGTATATGTTGCGACAGGTGATGGCCAATCATATCCTGACCCGTCAGTGCCCTGGCCGGTTCGTTGTGGGTAATGATGGTGGCAGTTGCATCCAGCAGAATAAACGGATCCGGCACGGCGCGCACCATGGCCTCGACAACCGCCAGAGTTTCAGGTTGCAGCCGAACGCGTCCGGCCTCATCATTTGTGGGCCGGGACCGGGCATCGTTGCCGGATGACTGTCTGTTCCAAATCATAAAAGGAATCATGATCTTAAAATGATGCCATGACAATGTGACAATCATGCAAGATGACCCCGGAGCCGGTCCGGACGAGGCTGGCCGCAGGTGCCAGTTTCACGCAATCGTATCGGCCATTGCCAGGATGTCACAATGACCAGGGCTATCAATCAGTTTCCAAACCAGATCCGCGAAATTGAAAACCAGTGGATCACATTGTCTGACGGCATCAGGCTGGCGGCGCGCATCTGGTTACCCGCAGATGCGGAAATACACCCGGTGCCGGCAATAATGGAGTACCTGCCCTATCGAAAGCGTGACGGCACAGCCGAACGGGATCAGATTACCCACCCCTATTTTGCAGGCCACGGTTATGCCTGCGTGCGGGTCGACATGCGCGGTTGCGGTGAGTCCGACGGCATTCTCGAGGATGAGTACACCCGGCAGGAACTGGATAATGGTGTCGAAGTGATCAACTGGCTCGCCGGGCAGGTCTGGTGTACCGGCAGGATCGGCATGATGGGTATATCGTGGGGCGGCTTCAACAGTTTGCAGATTGCGGCGATGCGGCCTGAGCCGCTCAAGGCCATCATTACACTGTGTTCCACTGACGACCGCTACGGCGATGACATCCACTTCAAGGGTGGCTGTGTGATAAATGAAAACCTTGGCTGGGGTGCCGCCATGCTTTCCTATTCGTCGCGCCCGCCTGATCCTGCTCTTGCGGGCGATGGCTGGTTCGATACCTGGATGCACCGGTTGCAGAACGAACCGTTCCTGGCCGCGCGATGGCTGCGGCACCAACACCGCGATGATTACTGGAAGCATGGCTCGGTGTGCGAGGATTATTCCAGCATCGAAGCCGCAGTGCTGGCTGTCGGCGGTTTCAATGATGCCTATTCAAATGCAGTGTTCCGGATGCTGTCCAATCTCAGGGCACCGGTGAAAGCCATTGTCGGAGCCTGGGCGCACAGGTATCCGCATATGGCGGTACCCGGCCCGCGCATCGGTTTTCTGCAGGAAGCACTGAGATGGTGGGACTTCTGGCTGAAAGGCGAGGCAACCGGCGTGCTGCGGGATCCTGCTGTACGCACTTATGTGATGCAGTCGGTACCGCCAACAGAGTTGCCATCAGACATCCCCGGCAAGTGGATCTCAGATACCTGCTGGCCCGGCGCGTCCTGCCATCCGAACCGGCTTTACCTGACGCTTGAAGGATTGCGTGAAACGCCCGGTACGGAAAAAGCCCTCAGCCTGAACTCCCCTCAGACAACCGGACGCGATGGTGGCGAGTTTTGTGCGATGTGGCAGGGACCTGAATTTGCCGGCGACCAGGCGCGTGATGATGTGGGCTCGCTGATTTTTGATACGCCGGTTCTCGGCGCGGATATGGACCTCGTCGGCCAGGCGGTACTCGAACTGGAGTTTGCAAGCAACCAGCCGATTGCCCTGTTGGCTGTCCGGCTGAACGATGTACGCCCTGACGGCAGCGTTGCACGCATCACCTATGCGTTGCAGAACCTTACACATATAACCAGTCACGAACACCCCGAAGCACTTGAACCCGGCGAACGGTATTTTTGTCGTATCCGGCTGGATGACGTGGCCCGCACGCTGCCGAGGAGCCACAAGCTTCGGCTGTCACTGTCTACCTGCTACTGGCCGTTGATGTGGCCCGCCCCTGAACCGGTGACGCTGACGATCTATACCGCGAGGTCATGGCTGACCGTGCCGGTGCGCTCACCGGTGCCTGGTGAAATTGCTCCCGTGTTTCAGGAAGCGAGTTCTGAGCCACCGGCAGAACGTGTTGAACTGCGCCCGCCGTCGAGTTCGCGCAAGCAGATGGAAGACAGCAACACCGGCCAGGTTACAATCACAATTGAAGACGATTTCGGCCTGTACCAGCATGCCGGGCACGGCCTTGTCACGGGAGAAATTTGCCGGGAGGTGCACAGCATTGCTCCGGCAGACCCGTTGTCAGCACGCATGGCAACCCACTGGACCCAGGAAATGCAACGGGGCGACATAGCGCTGCGGACAGAAACCTGGTCAACAATGCGTGCATCCGCCAGCCAGTTTCACCTGACAGCCCGCATCGAAGCCTGGCATAACGGGAAGCTGGTTTTTGAGCGTGATTTTGCCGAAAATATCGAGCGTGACCTCAACTGATTCCAAAGGAACCTGGATTACGGCCCTGACTATTTCGACTGTGCCTCATCGATAATAGCATTGAGCCTGTCGGGTTCAACCAGCACCAGGCCGCCGCGGGTTTTTTCTATGATGTTCTTGCGGGAAAGACTGGCCAGTTCGCGTGTCACAACTTCCCGCTGGGTTGAAATTCTGTCGGCCAGTTCGCGCTGCAGCGGTGGTGGTGACACGATTCGCTGGCGTTCATTGCCAATGCGGGGGCGGGACAATCGCAACAACTCTGCACACAGGCGTTGTTTTGCGGTCAGGAAAGCATACTCACCCAGACGCTGATTCAAGGTGCGCACTCTGTCAGCCAGCATTTTCATAACCGACAGCCCAACCGACGGTATGGATGTGCAGGCTTCCCGGAACACGGCATCCGGCATAACGCAGATGCGGGTCTTTTCAAGTGCCGTCACATTGGCGGAACGCGGCAAACCGTCAATGGCCGCCATCTCGCCGAAATAGCGGCCGCCCTGCATGTCGTCGAGAATCACTTCGCGGCCCGAAGCAGTTCGCAACAGAATCCGCACCCGGCCGTCCACAACGAATAGAACCTCTGCAGTATCGTCCTCATAATCGATAATGAGTTCATTTTCCGCGACTGAACGCCATACGCAATGCACAGACAGCTTTCGGGCCTGTCCATCTCCAAGCGATTCAAATAGCGGTATATCCCTGATCTCATCCACAATGGCGATGATGTGCCGCAATGAAACATTTTTCAACCGAAATACCGAACAGGGGTAAAATGCGCAAACCTGAGACCAGATCAGGATCCGGGGTTTCACATCCGGGCTGTGCATGCTCGAGCTTTTTCAACGATGAATGCCGATAAAGCCCGACACAGCCTCCGCGGCAAGGGTCCAGTTTTCGCGCGCCGTGAGGCCTGATTTCCTGGGTGGGACAAGATCATGATTACCGAGCGGAGACCAGAAAACCTCCATCTGCGGCGGCAATTCATAGCCTGACAGGTCTGCCACATTGCCGAACGGGTCGCGTTCGCCCTGCACAATCAGGCTTGGGCAACTGATCGACGCCAGGTGCCGGGTTCGCAGTTTTTCCGGCTTGCCCGGCGGATGAAAGGGATAGCCCAGGCAAACCAGTCCGGATATTCCCCGGTTGAGTTGCCGATCGGCGGCGATCATACTGGCCACGCGGCCACCCATGGATTTTCCGCCAATGAACAATGAACCGGCCCCAATCGCTGAGATGGCCTGCTGAAACTCATCAATCAGGCCCGGCATTGGCGTTGGAGGCCGTCTTTTGCCGTCTGTCCGGCGTGCTGCCATATAGGCAAACTCAAACCGCACTACCTGAACGCCAAGGTCTGCCAGCAAGCCTGCCATCTCGTTCATGAAAGCCGAATCCATCGGCGCCCCTGCGCCGTGCGCCAACAGCAAGACCGGCCCGTCAGCAGGGCCATTATGCAGAAAAGCGGGGTTGGAAATCGCCATCAGATTGCTAGCCGGCAGTTTCACTAATAAGGTGATTGCGGGAAAAATCGATTGTAGACCCTGGCAAAGTTTCCCGATGATTGCAGGCGGTCAAGACCGTAATCCAGCACTTTGCGCAAGTCATTGTCCTCGCGGCGCACAACCAGTGATATTGGCTGTGAAAACTGTGACCTGTCGATAAACCCGCGGCCGACAAAATGACAGCACTGCCTTGAAAGAGACCCCTGCAGCCAGAACATCAACCGGAAGGCATCGTCGAACACAATATCGACCTTGCCGGTACGCGCGGCTTCGTAAAGCTCTTCGTGACTTGGGAAAGATACCAGTAACGAGCGGCTGTAATGCTGCCGAATGAAGCTGGCATGGGTTGTACCCTCGCGAACGCCTACCCGCTTGCCGGCCAGGGTCCGGACATCGGTATTCCTTATCGGGCTGGATGTGCGTGTTGCAAACCGGCCGAACGGACGCAGAAATGGCCGTGTGAATTCCAGCTTCTCAAAGTCCAGTTCATCGCGTCCCGTCATGTACACGCCGACATCTGCCTGCTTGCCAGTCAGGGCACCCTCCATGCTGGCAGTGTCGAGGATTACAAATTCACACTTGATGTTCATGTCCGAACACATGCCATCAACAAGCAGCGGTATAAAACCTGTCAATGCACCTGCATTGTCGCGAAACGCGAACGGAGGAAAATTTGTATCCACCGCAAAGCGGACGCGCCTGACCTTGCGCAGACTGGTGGTAACGTCGATATCCGCAACCTGGCGGAATTCCGGCAACTCATCCTCCGCAAGCGCCGGTATTGTCATACCGATACAGGCGATTCCAAGCAGACCAGCAGCAAATACAGTTTTAAGGTATGAGAGCCACCCGGGTTTACGGGTGGGCGGTGAAACAGTTCTCATTCCGGCCTCGGTTCAAACCACATCATTCAGGTCACGCAAACCGGGAAGCGCCCCCGCATTCCGGGGAATGTTTGCCTGACGGGCACTAGCAGTAGCGAATTTGCGCCAGCTAAGAAAGGCCTCGCACGCCGATCTTGCAGACAAACCGGGAAAAGAAGCGATCCTCTCCGGATTTATGGAAAATTGCAGCCAAATGGTCCGGGCTGGACACATTGCCCCCTGGAGCGGGTGAAGGGAATCGAACCCTCGTCTCAAGCTTGGGAAGCTTCTGCTCTGCCATTGAGCTACACCCGCATGCGCCGTGAAAGATTTAACGACATCAGCGAGGTGTTGTGTCAACCGTAATCACGGTCTTCTGACAATTATGTTACAGACGGTTTTTCATGGTAGTCTCGCCGCTGTGATAGCGCTAGTTTCCCGCCCATGAATGAAATTTCCAATCCACTTGTTGCAGGGTTTTCGCCACTCGACCCGCGCAAGTTCAAAGACCCGCACCTGACCGTGCTGGGTGAAATGCGCGCCAGTGTCAGCCTGAGCACGCTGGAGACGCTGTGGATCAACACCGGCACGTTGTGCAATATCACTTGCGCCAACTGCTATATCGAATCATCGCCAAGCAATGACCGGCTGGAATATTTCAAACTGGCGGATGCGGTGTCACTGCTTGACGAGATCGAAACGCTCAAACTGGATACTCGTGAAATCGCCTTCACCGGCGGCGAACCGTTCATGAACCCCGACATGCTCGCGATGATGGAAGCAGCACTCTCGCGCGGTCATGATGTGCTGGTGCTGACCAATGCAATGCAACCCATGCAACGGCCCGGAATAAAGAACGGGCTGGTAGACCTGAATGAGCGTTTTCGCGACCGCATTACACTGCGGGTCAGCCTGGATCATTACGCGCAGGCCCTGCATGAAGACGAACGCGGACCGAACACATGGCACAGGGCCGTCGCCGGCATGGACTGGCTGAATGATAATGGTTTCCGGATTGCCATTGCCGGGCGCACCTGCTGGGGCGAGACCGATACTGTTTCGCGCACCGGGTACCGCGATCTGATCGCTGTTCACGGCTGGCGGATTGACCCTGAAAACCGGGGTCAGCTGGTGCTGTTTCCCGAAATGAACGCAAAAGCAGATGTGCCTGAAATCACAGTCTCCTGCTGGGATATCCTGAAAAAGCGGCCTGACGACCAGATGTGCGCTACCAGCCGCATGGTGGTCAGACGCAAGGGCGCACACGCGGTTACTGTCCTGCCGTGCACACTGCTGCCCTATGACGGTGATTTTGATATGGGTCCGGACCTTGCCTCGTCTTCACGAGCCAACAGTGGCAATTTTTCACATGGTGCGGTGAAACTGAACCACCCGCATTGTTCAAAATTCTGTGTACTGGGCGGCGCCAGTTGCTCCGGATAAGTGAGATCAGGCGATATCCCACCTGGTTACTTTAAGCCCACTTTCAAATTCCCTGACACGCTGAGCTATCCCGTCGCGGCCCAGCAGCCCGGTCTGGGTGTCAAGATGACTGACTACAGACCCTGCATTGCAGGTGGCTGATTTGAGTGCATCCTCGATACTCGCGCCTGCGGTTATCATCCCGGCAAATGTTGAGGCAAAGGCATCGCCCGCACCTGCCGTGCCTGCCACTTCCACTGTGGGCACGGTGCAGTGCCAGATGGCGCCGGCGGTGCCGGCATAAGCGCCGTCTGACCCATTGGTGACCAGAAGCATATCCACGCCCAGCGAAGTTATGGCCCGCACATAGCTGTCAAACGGCAGGTTGAACCCGCCGGCCACCAGACCCCTGTCAACCAGCGAGTTGGGATTGCCGGCAGGCTTGATGATCGTGCGCTGGTCAGCTGTACGGCTGGCTATGAGGCGCGGCACCAGTTGTTCGGATTCAACCCGGTTCAGGGTCAGTATGGAAATCCGGTCGAGGCAGGCAAAAAACTCATCGGCCCGCGATGACAATTGTCTTACACCGGGGTTGGTTGCAATGCGTGCACCGGCAGCACTTGCCTTGGCGATAACATCGGGAAAGCAATCGGCAAACTCGTTTGACAATCCGGAAATGAACACCAGGTCACGCTCAAATGCTTCATCGGCCAGGTCTGCCGTGAGCAATGCCGTATTGGCGCCGCGAGCGGTAAATATGCCGGCGTTGCGTTCATGCGATGACAACAGCACCGATGACCCGGTGGCAAGGCTTGCATCGCTGACCAGAAAATCACGGGACACGTTTTCTTGCTCAAGCCGGGCCAGTACATCCTCCGCGTTGCGGTCAGAGCCGGTCTTCACCAGAGCTGCGGTTTCAAAGCCCAGCCGCGCCAGAGCCACCGCCGTGTTGACGCCGCCGCCGCCAATGTGGCGCGTCACGGATTCTGCATCCACCTTGCGGCCTTCTTCCACCAGAAGGAATGAAGCATCGGCATTGCGCATGCGCATGTGCTCGATACGCTCCGGTGCAATGGTGACAATGATATCTATTACGGCGGAACCGAGGGTGAGTGCCTTGAGTGTCATGTGGTTTGCTTTTAAGTAATACCAGATCAAATTGCGGATGTTGCTTGCGCAACATGGCGGCATGTCGCCGGGCAAGCAAGAGGGTGGCAGGACATGGGTATCGCACTGGGCTGTATCGCCGATGATTTTACCGGTGCCAGCGACCTTGCCGCCATCCTGGCCAGATCAGGTCACAGGGTCGGCCTGCGTATCGGGGTACCGTGCGACGATGACAAGAGCACGCCTGCACTGTTTGAAGTGATAGCACTCAAATGCCGAACCGAACCGGCAGATGAGGCTCTTGAACTGACTGGCAGGGCAGCAGACTGGCTGAAAGCCCGCGGCGCCAGGCAACTTTACTGGAAATACTGCTCGACTTTTGATTCAACTCCTGCCGGCAATATCGGCCCGGTGTCAGAAGCCCTGATGGCACGGGTGGGCGCCAAACAGACAATCTACTGCCCGGCGTTTCCGGAAAACGGCCGCTCAATCTATATGGGAAACCTGTTTGTGGGCAATGTGCCGCTCGATGAAAGCGCGATGCGCGATCACCCGCTAACTCCCATGCGTGACGCCAACCTGATGCGGCTGCTGGAGCCTCAGGTTCAGGGCAAGGTCGGACACATTGCGTGGCCGGACATAGCAAAGGGCGCGGCTCATATTGCGGAGAGATTGCGGGTTCTGGCTGACAACGGCATTGTACACGTGGTGCCGGATGCGATCTCGCAGGCAGATCTTGCAGCCATTTCCGAGGCCGTGCAGGATTTCGCGCTGATCACCGGCGGCAGCGCGCTTGCACTGGACCTGCCTCGCCTGCTGGCGGAAAAAGGCAGCATAGCCACTGCCAGTGAAGACATGGTAGAGCCGTCCACCGGCACGGGAAATATTGTGCTTTCCGGATCCTGTTCCGCGATGACACGGGCCCAGGTGGCCAGCTATTGCGCTGCTGCGGTGTCCTGGCGGCTTGATCCGCCGGCGCTGGCCGGCAGTGGTGATGCGCTGGCAGCAGCCCGGCAATGGCTGGCGTCACAAGACCGGAACGCAGCAAAAATCATCTATGCCACCGCGGAACCTGCTGAAGTGGCCGCTGCGCAGGAAAAACTGGGACGCGAAAGGGCGGGCCAGGTCGTTGAGGACGCGCTTGCGGTGTTGGCCAGTGACGCGTTTGATCTCGGCATCAGGCGGTTTGTCGTTGCCGGCGGGGAGACCTCGGGAGCGGTAACGCAGGCGCTGGCAACGGACCGCCTGAGCGTAGGCCGCGAAATAGCGCCGGGTGTCCCGTGGTGCTACGCCGAACGCAAGGGCGAGACATTCGCCATCACCCTCAAGTCCGGCAATTTCGGAACGGCGGACTTCTTTGCCCGGGCCCTGAACATGCTGCATTGATTGTAAGGGAGCACCAACCTCAAATCCTGGTTCGCACTACACACCTACGATGATGGCTCTGAAATCATTGACATTGGTCAGGGTCGGTCCGGTCATCACCAGATCACCTGTAGCTTCAAAAAACCCGTAGGCGTCATTGTTGGCCAGCATGGTCTGCGCGTCCAGTCCGCTGGCCCGTGCGCGCTCCAGGACATCCGGCAGTACCCTTGCGCCGGCATTGTCTTCGGACCCGTCAATGCCGTCGGTATCGATGGCAACACCTGACACATTGCCCGCGCCATCCAGACCTATCGCCAGTGCAAGGGCATACTCGGCATTGCGCCCACCTCGACCGTTGCCTTTCAGAGTAACGGTGGTTTCACCCCCGGACACGATGATGGCAGGGCCGGTTGTCTTGAGCGCGATCCTTGCGTGAGCCGCACCCACTTCCCGGGCCTCGCCCTCGACATCGTCGCCCAGATCAATGACATGATAACCGTGTTCGTTCGCAACCCTTGCTGCTGCATCAATGGACATGCGCGGGGTCGCAATCATGCGAGTGACGGCATTTGCCAGCCGAAAATCACCCGGCTTGGGAGTTTCGGCAGCGTCCGTCTCGAGGAAGGCCCGCACTGACGGCGCGACATCGAGGTTGTATTTGTCAAGAATTGCCAGGGCATCAGCCCGCGTGGTCGGGTCCGCCACGGTCGGACCGGACGCCACCGTGGAGGGATCATCACCCGGCACATCCGATATCAGCAGGGACACCACTTTCGCAGGGTGGGCGCTGGCCGCCAGCCTGCCGCCCTTGATTGCTGACAGGTGCTTGCGCAGGCAGTTCATCTCCCCGATCGGCGCGCCACAGGCCAACAGAGCCCTGTTGACTGCCTGCTTTTCCAACAGGCTGATGCCGGCGGCCGGAGCCGTCAGCAATGCAGAGCCGCCACCGGATATGAGGCACAAGACCAGATCCTCGGCAGAAAGGCCCTGCACCATGGCATGAATCCGGGCTGCTGCCTGAAAGCCGGCCTCGTCGGGTACCGGGTGGGCTGCTTCGACAATTTCTATGTGGTTACAAGGACAGCCATGACCATACCGGGTCAACACCAGTCCTTCGATTTGACCCTGCCAGTTTGCCTCAACCGCGGCAGCCATGGCGGCAGAGGCCTTGCCTGCACCGATTACAATGGTCCTGCCCTCCGGTAGGGGTGGCAAGTGCGCGGGAAGACACAGGGACGGTTGTGCAGCCGCGATGGCGGCATCACATAACCGGGACAGCAAATAGCCCTGCTCCATTCAGGCAGCCGCAGCAACAGGCACCGGTTCAACGCGCCGGCGCCGCTGCAACCAGATAATCAGGCCCAGCAGGAGCAGAACCGGAATGTAGAAGACTTCCTTGGCTATGCGTTCAGCCGGCATTTCCACCGTGGAGATCGTCACCGGCTGGTCGGCATAAAAGTCGAACATCCGAAAACGGGTAAAGAACGGCGTACCGGCAATGGGTTCTTCCAGCTTGGCCACGTCTCCTTCCGGCACCACAATAAGGCCTGCCTGATCAAGACGTTGCACGCCTTCACCTTCGGCACCCAGATTGGCCATCACCGTGGTTTGGGCCATCTTGTCCGGGTTGTCGAAATCCGGTCCCCGGATTACCAGCCTGAGGCGCGCATCGGCTGGTTGCTTTGCAGCAAGCTCAATGGCCTCAATGCCGTTCCTGTCGTCATAGGGCGGGACTACCTGGTCGAGCCAGAAACCGGGCCGGAACAGGGTCAACGCTATCAGCAGCAGAGCAGCAGACTCCCACAGCCTGTTCTTTACCAGGAAGAAACCCTGCGTGGCCGCAGCAAACAGCATCATGGCTATGGTTGCCACCACGAACACAAACACTGCCTTGAGCGGAGACACGTTGATCAACAGCAGTTCGGTGTTGAAGATGAACAGGAATGGCAGCAGGGCCGTGCGAATGTCATAGGCGAAGCCCTGGATACCGGTCCTGATCGGATCACCTCCGGATATCGCCGCCGCCGCAAAGGCGGCAAGACCCACGGGCGGCGTATCATCGGCCAGAATGCCGAAATAGAACACAAACAGGTGAACCGCGACCAGGGGTACGATCAGGCCAGACTGGGCGCCCACCGTCACGATGACCGGCGCCATAAGTGAGGACACAACGATATAGTTGGCCGTCGTCGGCAGCCCCATGCCAAGTATCAGGCTCATCACCGCGACTAGCACCAGCATGACCATCAGGTTGCCACCGGACAGAAACTCGATGAGTTCGCCAATGACCTGATGGAAGCCGGTCAGAGAAATGGAGCCGATGATCACACCCGCCACGCCGGTTGCCACGCCGATGGCGATCATGTTGCGCGCGCCGGCAATCATTCCACCATAAAAATCACTGCAACCCCGCCTGAGGTCCGCAACAAGATATGGAGTTCCCCGGAAAATGGATTTCAGCATGTGCTGGGTAAGCACCACGAATACCATGCCAATAGTCGCCCAGAAGGCAGACGTCGCCGGCGACAGGCCTTCATGCAGGATACACCACAGGAGAACGACGATGGGCAGCAGGAAATGCAAACCCGTCATTGCCACTTCCCCGGGTTTTGGCAGCACCAGCATGGGCGCCTTGGGGTCATCAACCACAAGGTCGGGGCGCTTGGCGGCGATCCATACCAGCACGAGATACGCGATCAGGAATATGCCGGCGCCTGCCCAGACAGTCATGTCCGGGAAAGCAGTCTTCACCCACCCCAGCCCATAATTTACAATGAGCGCCAGCACGCACATCAACAGGAAACCGAAAACAACACCCAACAGCTTCTGCGCAAGCGTCAATTTCGATGGTGGCTTTTCCAGCCCCTTCAAACCCATTTTCATGGCTTCGAGATGCACGATGTAGACCAGCGCAATGTAGGAGATCAGCGCCGGCAGGATGGCGTTTTTCATCAGTTCGGGATAGGAAACGCCGACGAACTCGGTGATCAGGAAGGCAGCAGCCCCCATGACGGGCGGGGTCAACTGGCCATTGGTGGACGAGGCAACTTCAACCGCGCCTGCCTTTTCAGGCAGAAAAGCCGGTCCGCTTCATCAGCGGAATTGTGAACGTACCGGTTGTCACCACGTTGGAAATCGATGAACCGGAATAAAGCCCCGACATGGCGGAAGCGACAACTGCCGCCTTGGCGGGTCCGCCGCGCATATGGCCCAGAAGACCAAAGGCAAGCTTGATGAAGTAATTGCCGGCTCCCGCCTTTTCCAGCAGTGACCCGAACAGCACGAACAGGAAAATGATCGAGGCCGACACCCCGAGCGCCAGTCCGAACACGCCTTCGGTCTGCATCCAGTAGTGCCACAGCGCCTTGGAGAACGAGGCGCCCTTCCACTGCACCACGTCGGGCAACCACCTGGCATCGCCAAAGAATACATAGGCCACAAACAATGTAGCGACCATCAGCATGGGCAGACCGAGAGAACGATAAACGGCAATCGCCAGCATGCTCAGTCCGACAGCCGAAACAACTATGTCACTGGGCGTCGGCAGGCCTGCACGCGCTGCAATGTCATTGCGGAACACCAACAGGTAGAGGCAACTTGCGACACCGGCTGCCGCCAGCAGCCAGTCATACCAGGGAATGGTGTTGCGGGCGGCGCCCTTGAACAACGGGAACGAAAACATCGCGAGACCAATCGCGAAAGCCAGATGGACAATGCGCGACTGGCCATCGTTGAGCACAAACGGCAAGCCGGTCGTCTCGGTCAGAAAATAGGGAACACTGGAGGCAATGTAGAGCTGGAAACACGACCAGATGAACGCCACAAGCGCTACAAATGTTGCCAGGTGACCGGTCAGCTTGCGCCCGCCGGTATCGGAGGCGGCGGCGATGTCTTCGGCAGATAATACCTCTTTGTTCTGCTGCGCATTCATGAAAATGATCCCCTTGTGCCTGTGTCTTCACACATGTCCCCTGTGTGCCGTCTCCGGCTCAGCCGGCATAGAAAATCAGGCTAGACTATAAATTCACAAACTGAAATGGCACGGCTGCGGGAAGCCGGGGCATCCCGCAGCGCTATTGGTTCAGCAGGCTTCGATTTTTACATCCAGCCGCGTTCCTTGTAGTATTTGACTGCACCATCATGAAGCGGAGCCGACAGGCCATCCTTGATCATTTCGGCTTCCGTCAGGTTTCCAAACGCCGGGTGCAGCTTCTTGAAGTCGTCGAAGTTGTCGAATACAGCCTTGACCACGGTGTAAACCACATCGTCCGACACATCAGCCGAAGTCACAAAGGTAGCGCCCACACCAAAAGTCGGTGTCGGATTAGGGCTGCCCTTGTACATGCCGCCTGGAATCGTGGCCTTGCGGTAATAGGCATTGTCGGCCACAAGCTTGTCGATCGGGGCACCTTCAACCGGGATCATTTCAATGTCGCACGTTGTGGCGGCTTCGGTAATGGCAGCAGCCGGATGGCCGACCGTGTACATCATAACATCGATCTTGCCGTCGCACAGCGCCTGAGCCATCTCAGAACCCTTGAGTTCTGCAGCCAGCGCCAGGTCCGACATTTCCATGCCATACGCCTTCATGACCACTTCCATGGTATCACGCTGGCCTGAACCAGGGTTGCCAACATTGACGCGCTTGCCCTTGAGGTCTTCAAACTTCTGGCGATACCGCCGCCGGCCCTGCCAACCAGCGTGAACGGTTCCGGGTGAACCGAGAAAACTGCGCGCAGCTTTTCGTCGGCACCTGCATCCTTGCAAACTTGCCGATGCCCTTGTAGGCATTATCCTGCACGTCGGACTGGGCAACGCCGAACTCAAGCTCGCCAGCGCGAACCGTGTTGACATTGTAAACCGATCCGCCGGTGGATTCCACCGAGCAGCGGATGCCGTGTATCCTTGCGGTCCTTGTTCACCAGGCGGCAGATCGCACCGCCGGTTGGATAGTACACCCCGGTCACACCACCGGTACCGATGGAGACGAACTTCTGGTCGGCAGCACTGTGCCGATGCGGCCAAATCCGACCAACGCAGCAGCTGCCAGTGTGTATTTCAAGAATAGTTTTCATTATTTATTACGACTCCCTTTTTTCACAAACCAGTGAAACAGGAGACTATGTCGGTTCCGTGCGCGAGTCCACATGCGTTGAAGCTGCGCAGCAAAACAACGACCTGAATGGCGGAAAGAGCAAAACGAGTTGGTACAGGCGGATGGGTTTGAACCAACGGCCTCCGGATCCACAATCCGGCGCTCTAACCAACTGAGCTACGCCTGCACAAAACCGTTCAGCGGGCGCAAACTATGCCGAAGGTCTGCATTTTGCAAGTCACAATGGCACGGGCCTGATACGCCTGATTACAGCCAGTTGACGACCATGCAAACCCCGCATGTCAGCACCCTGACAACAAGACACGCAATTATGCAACAAAGCATGGACGGCACCGGCAAAACCGGCTTAAACTGGCAACCGGATGCGGTGGTGTGATGGTGCAGGACATGTTGCACTGTCATTGTGAAATTTTACAACGGCAGTAAATACGGGGCGCGAATGCCTGGCTTGCCTTCTGGTAACGCCAGCTTGCCTGGGGAACTGATTTGACTGTAGAGACCGCTCCATCGCTGGATGAGCTGAACAATGCGGCCACGGCTGCCTGGCTGTGGGACAGTGCGCGCTTGCGAATTGTGTGGGCGAATGCTGCAGCGGTTGCGTTTTTTGGATGTGAAAACCTGTTCGACCTCATCGACATGCCGTTCGACGAGGCAGACCCGGGTGCCGGCAGGGTGGCAGAACTGGCCAGGACAGCGCAAACCGGCGAAAGCTGGCAGGAAGTCGTAAGCTTTGCGTCAGCGGTGAACGATGCTCCGTTCAGTGTGACCATGCATGTTCATGCACTGGCCGACGGGCGCAACGGGCTCTTGATGATTGCCGATACTCCGCCGGCTTCTTCGGCTGCCGAGGCAGAAAGCGTTGCGTACGCTACTTCGGTACTGGAAACCTTGCCTGTTGCTACCGTGATCTGCGATGAAAACGGCACCATCGGCTATGCCAATGCCATGGCGCGAAGGCTGTTCGGCGATACATCGCCGGCATCGCTTGTCGAGATTGGCGCGGAAGAAATTCCGGCCAGGGTGTTCGATCGGGCCCGCCGGGCAGGCATTGCCAGTTCGATCACCACAATGGCAACCGGATTTGGCAGTCGCGAAATCAGGGTGACAGCAAAGCCGATTGCGTTACCGGACACCGCAGTTGAGAGATTTTCGCTGCTACTGGAAGATGTTACAGATCGCAGGGCGCTTGAACGCGCATTGCCGGCAGCCGGCATTCCCGCTCCTGTCAAAACTTCTGCCGGCGACCGGACTCCGGCGCCAAACAGGCTGACGGACCTGCATCAGGCGATCAAGGCAACACCCGGTCAGACCGGTGCCAAACACAGCGTAAAAGGCGTGCCGCCGAAAGCAAAAGTTGACCAGATCCCAGCACAAGCTGAAACCGCCGGGCCAACAGGCAGGATTGCCTCACCGGCAGGCAGACCAGACACAAAACCCGGGGGGTTTGGAGTTGCTGAAATTGTTTGCAAGGCACTGTCCGGCATCCCGAGGGCAATCGTGCTCTACAGGGCCGGCAAAGTTGTTTATGCCAACCAGGCAACCGCACGGGCTCTGGGTTATGCCAGCGAAAATGACCTGGTGACGCGCCACGATATTGCCACCACGCTCGGCGCGCTGGTCGGCAGGAACGGGACCGTCGTGCTGGAGAAAGCCGACGGCAGAAAAGCCGGTTTTTCGGTAGATAAATCGACATTCCCGTGGAACGACGGCGCGATGCCGATGGCTGTGCTGACTGAAACAGAAGACAAATTGCCCGAAACAGAACCGCAGGCCAGAAGACCCGGGCACGAAACTCCCGGACCTGATGATGTATTCCAGCAAGTCAATGTACCTGCTGAAGACGCCATTTCGGCAATTTCACGCACAGCGGCGAGCGGAGAAAACGCCGGCGCGGCCGCAAAAGGTGCTGCTGCATCGCGGCCATTGCAACCCGAAGCGCGGGCCGTAACGCAACCCGCCGTCAGCGCGGCAGAGCTTATGTCAATTCTTGACACCGCGACGGACGGCATCGTGTTCCTGGCTGAAGACGGCAGCATTACCCACATGAGCGCTGGTGCAGAGGCACTTTTTGGCGTCCATGCGGCCAGCGTAATTGACAAGCCGCTGGCCGGTCTGATGGACACTCCCAGCGCCAAGGTTGTCCGAGATTACCTGGCAGCGCTCGGCGACAGCGGGCTGTCCATGCTGTTCAACGGCGGCAGGGAAATCATTGCCAATGTCAACGATGGCGGCGATGTACCGATATTCATCACCATGCGCAAGATCAATGCCCGGATGCCGGGCATTCCCGCGTCGGCATACTGCGCGGTCATGCGTGACATCACGCAATGGAAGAAAACCGAGGCGGAATTGCGCAACGCCCGCGACAGGGCCGAACACACCAGCCGGCAGAAGTCGGAATTCCTGGCACGGATCAGCCATGAACTGCGAACCCCGCTGAACGCAATTCTCGGATTTTCCGATATCATGCGGAATGGCCAGTTCGGCAAACTCGGTTCCGAACGCTATGAAGGCTATGCCAATGATATTCACACCTCAGGCGAGTATCTGCTGTCACTGGTCAACGATCTGCTTGACCTGTCCAAGGTGGAAGCCGGCAAGCTGGAACTGAATTTCATTTCAGTGGACCTGGCCCAGGCCGTCGATAGCTGCATGAAGCTGATGCAGGACGAAGCAACCGGCGCACGAGTTGTGTTGCGCAAATCCATAGCGCCCAATCTGCCACAGGTCGTGGCCGATATGCGTTCGATCAAGCAGGTTCTGTTAAATCTCACGTCAAATGCCATCAAGTTTACAGACCCCGGAGGCCAGGTGATCATTTCCGCCAAGTTGATTGCCAGCGGCGAGCTTGTATTGTCAGTATCAGATACCGGGGTCGGCATGAATGAGGAACAGTTGAGCACTGCGCTTGAACCGTTTCGCAGGGTCGAGCTTGCGGGCCGCCCGGACGTTCAGGGAACCGGGCTTGGGCTTCCGCTGACCAAGGCGCTGGTTGAAGCCAACCGGGCGAAATTTGTCATTTCCAGCGAGGCCCGCAAAGGAACGCGTATCGACATCACCTTCCCCACCACACGGGTTCTGGCAAGTTGAACCAATCACGTGCGACAACCTTTACCGTGCAATCCCGGTCAATGAGTAGTGTTGAGCGCGATGCGCCTACTGAATCGAAACGTCTATATTGTAACCAACGGATTTTCCCGTATCCCGGTCATTGCCCATCAGGTAGACCCGGATGGTGTATTCTCCGGTCTCCGGCAACTCGACCGTCGTGGAATTATCATCATCCTGCGAGCCAATGTATATAGCTTCGCCCTGGCTGCCGGGTGGCAGTATGTTGAAATAGACAGTGCCATTGCCGTTGGTACCATCTACCTCTATTTCGGCGAACAGTTCCTGACCTTTACTGGCGCCGAGCTTGTAGTCGAAATATTCATCTCCTTCGATTGTACCGCTGATCATCGTGCCGTAATCGCCTGGCTGAAACTTGACCTCAGCCGACATTTGCGCACCTGCAGGGTTGACGGCACACATTGCCAGCAGGCCAACCAGATAACTGTATCTTTTCATTCGGGATTTCCTTGTTAATGCAAACACTGGTGTCGCCGCAGCCTTCATATTATCGCTGGTTGCAGCCTTCATACTATCGCTCAGCGCGGAAAAAGTGTCATGCAGCGAGGGTATTTCATTGATTCCTGTTTGCATTGATGGATGTTGCAATGCAAATTCTGGTGCAATAGAATGATACTCCCGAATAATAATCATAAATTGCGTAATTATGCAGGAATTTGCAGTAGCGTTTCGACTGGCATTTGACCTGGTGGCGGCAATGGACGCTGACCTGCTCGAGATCATACCTTCCGCTCCTTTATCCGCAAAAGATCGGCCAGCTCCTTCGTGGTGAGATATCTAGCAGAGAGTTCATCCATCCCGTTTGCCTTGCTGTATTGGCCTGCAAAAACCTGCATGAATTTCCCAAGACTCGCAAGAGAGTGCGGTGGCTCAGTCTTCGTGGTTGATGCAACCAAGCGTTCGCCCGATCCAGCCCTGTCACTCGAAAACAGCCGGGTACGGTGGCAAGGCTAGGTTCCGGCTTTCCTGGCGGCCGCTTTCCAGTCCTGGTGCCAACGCGAAAGCGGAGGGCGGCCCTCAACGATATCTCCGGCACCCCAGAGGATACGCTGGCGATCCATTTCCCCGGTTGTTTCATCATCAGGGCAGAGAATATAAAAAGTTCCCGCCTGCACTGCGTCGACCATCATGTCCACGACCTGATCGGGAAGCCAGGCGCCCGGACGATGCTGCGATTCGCCGGTTGTGGTCCATCCGGGAATGAGCAGATGTGCTGTCAGAGGCGGGCCGTCCTGATTGCGCAATTCGTGCTCAAGCAATTCTGTGTAGGTTTTCAGTGCAGATTTGGTGATGTTGTATATGGGGTGGCCCGGCGGGTTGGTTATCCCCTGTTTGGAACCGACATTGACAATTGCACCACCCTTCTTCTTCATTTCCGGGATGAGAAGCCGGCAGGTCTCGACAATAGCCCAGAAATTGACGTCCATCGCTGTACGCCATTCATCCGGCGAGGCCCCAAAACCTTTACCGGTTCGCGTCACGGCGTTGTTCATCAAAAAGCCGGGCGCGCCAAAATGCCGTGTGCATACATCAATCATGCGCTCGATTTCCCCGGGTACTCCAACATCGGCAGTCAGCGTTACAAACTGACTTTCAGACGTGAAGCCGCCAAGTTCACCAGACAGGCTGTCCAGCTTGTCTTCCATCAAATCCACCGCCACCAAGCGCATTCCCTCGCGGGCACAGCGCAGCGCCGCTGCGCGGCCGATGCCCATGGCGGCGCCTGTAATCAGTGCCGTACCGCCTTCCCTGATCGCTTTCGTCATTGTCTCTGCTCCAGCCTGCCGAAATTCCAGCCAGAGTAAATCACTATTCCGGATCTGAAAAGTCTCAGGCAACCGGTGATTGATCCCAATGCCTGGTAGTGATCCAAATTCGACATGCGCGATGTCGAGTAAGTGATAGACGGGTAGATCGAACAGGCGCAGATTCCAGTGTGTTCCGGCTGACAAGGTGATGCCGGTATGAGCAACAAGGGACCAATAAAAATGGCCATGAACAAACCGGCTGGCAAGCCCAAGCCAACTGCAAAGCCCAGCGCGAAGCCAGCAGGCAAGAAATAGGTAATTGTCCCGGTAGGTGTTATGCGTATCGCACCCGGCAATTGTTCTGATTGCCGGGTGCGCGGTATTTCCGGTCCGTCATCATTTACCTGGTGCGATGGTTCCGACCCACAGGGCGCCATCTGTATACCAGGGATCACCGCCGCCATTGCGTCCTTCCAGTACCTTGTGAAATTTCGGAATACTGTACTGTCCTGACAAATCGCCGGTTTTCTGCAGGTCCGAAAACAGGTGATCGCGTTCACTGTCCACGTCCGGCGCGACATGATGGGTGATCTGGCCGGTCGTATAGCTGAGGCCAACCCGTTCGTCATACGAGGCGGCTCCAATCCAGATCGGGCGGCCGTCCTTGCCGGTTTTGCCGTTGCGCCAGAAGCGGACGTGGTTGCGCTTGCGCGGATCGCCGCCAACAGGTTGCTCGAACGCGAGGTCTTCCTTGCGCCCGAACAGATACAGGTCGCTGACCGGCGCCTTGTCATCCGGTTTCTCAAACACGGTATCGGCAGCTATCTCCACGTCACTTTTCAGGCCGAGCGGATCGGCAGCATACCATCCGGCCGCCGCCAAGATTGCTGCCACTTCTGCTTCCGTTCCAATCAGGGCGACGTTCAGCGGACCTCCCGGGTGACCGTCCGCCGTTTGCGTGATCCTCGGATTATCATCGAATGCCGGGTGGCGGTCAGCGTACTGTTTCCACGCAAACGGCACGACCAGATAGGCTGCCGCAAGGTACAATGCCAGCACACCGGCCATGACGAAGACTGCCCGTTTTGCAAGCCCGGCGCGGTTCGACGCCCGGTTTGGTTGCGACGGCGCAGCTTTTTTTGAATCCATTGGGTTGTCCCGATATCGGCTGGAACCGGAGTTTAAGTCTGCAGCCCCGGCAATCATGAACCTGACCGTCTCCAAAGTGCAAGCAACTTTATACCAGACCGGCACTTTCCGGTGCAGCCCGGAGGACATTCTGACCTGTAAAATGCTACCGCACCGGCTCCAGTGCACAGTCTTGTCAGGAAAGTCGAAATCGGCCAAACTGCGGCCCGATTGCCGGTGCATATGGAAATGCCGGTATCAAACCTTCCATCAACCAGGAGTTATTTGCGTGACCGAATTTATCCAGCCTGGCAGCAGGCTTGCCAGGAATGTCCTGCTTCTGGGCGTTGCGACACTGGCCTTGCTGTCTCCCGCACAAGCACAGATGGCGTGCCAGATTAACCTCGAAATCACCGAACGGGCCAGAGCGTCAGGTGGACAGGGAACACTGACCTGCGACGGTCAAAGCCATGCAGTGAGGGCTGACGGAGTGGGCGGCGGTGGGGTTGTCGGCATGGCAAAGGTGAGGCTTGAAGGTGAGGTCCGCAACCTCCGCCAGGTATCTGACATCGAGGGAACATACTCGGGAGAAGGCGGCTCATTGTCCTTTGGCGATCGATTCAGCAATGTGATTGCCGTCAATGGTCAAGGTGTTCAGCTGGTCTTTACGCCAAATGGCATCCAGGGTGGAGACTCCGTGAACATTGAAGCGCTGCAAATTTCACTGGATTAACGAAAATCCGGGCATTTTACGAACTGGCGACGGCCAGGAGGGTTGTCATTCCGCACGAAGCCAGCAGGAAGATCTCCGAAAACCTGCACCCGGGTTCGACTTTCGTGATTACGGATCTGCCGGCCCATCCGGCAACCAGAACCGGCAATGATTTCGTGGTCATGCGGGTTGGCGAGGTTGGCTGAACCGGAATACCAGACGCCGAGCCCAGGGCTCAGTTGGTTCCAAGCCTCTGGACTTCCTCCCATGGCGCCTTATAAGGCTGGTGCTGCTTATAGCGTCCGGTATCTGTACGCAGCATGTCCGGCGCATTAAATTTTGGAAGGGTTGAGGGATTTAACGGGCAGCGATAGCTATATCCCGCAACACCTGTTTTTCTAGTTCATCATCGTTGTGCACCCTGGCGAGCAATTCCCTGATCCCGACAATGCCAAGCAGCCGATGATTCTCGGCAACAACCAGGTGGCGGATGTGATGCCTGGCCATCATGCTGACCGCTGCACCGAGTTCCATGTCCTTTGAACAGGTGATCACGTTCTTGGTCATCCAGTTTGCTACAACTTCGCTGCCGAGATTTCCCTTGTGGGCGACAAGTCCCCGCATCACGTCGTGATCGGTTATGATGCCTGCTATCCTGTCTTCCCTGTCCAGGACGGCCAGCGCATTCACTCCCAGTTCCACCATCAGATAGACTGCTGACAGGACCTGTGTGTGTACGGAACAGGATGCCGTGCTTTTCTTCGCACCTTGAAAAAATACCGCGATCGACATTCTTACGTCTCCTCACTGATCAGGAATGATAGCGCAAAATCCGCCTATGCTGCAAATTTCACCACCTGGAGCATCTTTCAGATGATAGCCACTCGCGGTGTTGCTGCCAATTGATTTCGAAAACCTGCTGCCGAGGGCAACACACAAGCCGCCATTATGCTGATGGGCCCGGCAGCCCACACAGGCTTCAATGGCCGTGCTGTCGAAATGCCGCGCCGCTTCAACGCCCCACGCCTGCGATGAAGTTCCGCCCGTCACGAAATCGGATCCGTCGAGGTCAGTTTGAGCCAGCCATAGAAGGTCTTGGTCCAGCCTTCGGGAGGGGCGATGTGCGGGTCCAGATCAGCCGCAAATACCAGTGCGCCTGATGTGACCGTGAGGCCGAAGGCCAAATACGCGATGTGCCCTTTTGTTTTTCCTTCTGGAGTGATCAATGCCCCTTGAGAACAAGGGTCTGGACGGGCAGCAGAATTGTCTGTATCCGCAATATCATTGCATGGACTATCCCAACAGCATCAATGGCGTGAAGTGCAAGGCGGTGGAAGAACCCGAGGTTTTCGTCCTCCATGCGGTCGTGGTTGCTGGTATAGGCATTGGCGATGCAGCTGGCCCCTTGCGGCAGTGCGTCCAGGGCGCCTTCGAACAGCGGTTCCATGATCACGGTGATGGTTCCCGACCGTCCCATCTGCTGTATGTCGACAAGTTGGTCAGTCGGGCGGACCTGGCCGGACGCAATGACGTTCTGCACCTCGGTCACCACCATCGGAATGATCTGCCATGGCAGAGCCATGCAGGCCACTTCGCCGATCATACCTGGCTTTATAACCTGCGCTTCGATCTGGCCGAAACCTGCCGCAAGCGCCGTGACCTTGCGCTTGGGAACCATTATCCCGGCCGGACGAAGCATCGGGTTGACCACGTCGCCCGGGCGCAGGGCGAACTGCTGCACGATGCCGTCCGTACCGGCTGTGACCAGCGTCTTGTCAAGCTCGATCCTGGCCTGGGAAAGTTCGGCCTCGGCGGTGGCCTTCTCCGCGGGCAGTTGGAACTCGATCTTTGCGTTCAGCGCATCGCGACTGGCGATTGCGGCATCGACTGCGCCCTGCTGGGTGTCGACTGTTACCCGTGCCCTCTCGACCTCGCGCCTGGAGATCGCCGCAGAGTTGCGGGCCATCAGCAGGTCGCGGCCTGCGGATTCATCCTGAGCCTGTGTGAGCAAGCCCTTCGCCTGCGTGATTCGCCCATCGGCTTCCCTGAGTTGCGCCCGCGCGACGGTCAATTGCGCGTCGATTTCCGCGACTTTCCGTGAGGCAGTCTCGACCGCTGCCTTCTGCTTGACATCGTCGAGCCGGAACAATGGATCGCCGGCCTTCACGGCCTGATTGATCTCGACATAGGTCTCTGCCACCCGCCCGTTGGTTTCTGGCAAAATAGTGACGGTGCGGAAAACCGACGTCGCTGCCATGGTCGAGGGATGGTAGTAGAAGATTGCGGTGATCAGGCTGACGGTGAGGATCAGGCACAGCGTGATGCCCCAACGCAGTTCATACCAGACCGAGAAAAGCGTGATCTCGTGCCCGACCCGCTTGCCCTGCACATATCGTCTGTAGAGATAGTCCGGCAGGACCGTGATTGAAGAGCAGAGCAGAAGTTCGAGCATGCGTCACTCTCCGGGTGCGTTGCCGGCGCTTTGCGGCGCCTTGGCAGATGGCGACGGCTGGTCCCCTTCCCAGGCCTGCCCGCCACTTTCACCGCCGGCCATCCGGCCGAGTGAATGCGCCATCGACGATATCGGGGTCGAGAAGTCCGGGATCGGGATAAGCGCAAGCAGCAGGCCGGCGATCCAGAACGCGTGGTTGTGTGTGAACAGCGCGATCAGACACAGCACGGATTGTCTTTTCTTTTCACCGTTGAAATTGGCGGAATGGACTGAAGAAAACCTCTACGTCTTGCCTCGTTCAGCACCTTCCTGATGACGACCAGATGCTTGTTCAGAGTTGAAGGGGACAACTTCCGTTCACTTGAGAGATGATCAACATAGTCGTCAATCATCTGTGATGTGATGTCGGCTACTGCCTTCAGACCAAAGAACGGCAGGATGTCCTTGTTCAGTTTCTTGCGATCTTCACTGAGCAATCGACCGTCACGTTCCTCACGGCCAACTTTTCCTTCCTGTCTCTCCATCAATTTGTTTGCACATGCAGCAAACGTGTCACGGTGAACATCGAAGTTCATCCGTTGGGAAAGTTTCACGTCATCAAAGAAGGACTTGGCGAAATTGATTGCATCTGCCTTGTTTTCACACTTGGTGGACTTACGAAGATATTTGCGTCCAACAAACAGCCTGACCTGCCAAAATCGTGATGCAGCAATCCGATAAATTTGCAGCGTGTCAGGATATCCACGGATCGACGACAGATCGTACGGAGAAGTGCGACTAGACATATGTAATTGTATGAAAGTAAATTGCTACATACAAGGAGATTGGTTCAGTTATTAAGCTATTGATTTTATGGAGAAATGGTGCCCAGGGGCGGAATTGAACCACCGACACGCGGATTTTCAGTCCGCTGCTCTACCAACTGAGCTACCTGGGCATCAAGGGTGCGCCCTGAGAATCCTCATGCGACCGCAGCGGTTTATAGGTGATCACCCTGCCCCTGTCCAGCGTCAACCGGCATAGTTTGTGACGGTTTTCCAAAGCGCCACGCGAATGTCACCGCAAGCCGGTGTCATGCGCCCTCGTCGCCGTCGTCGCGCCGTCCGTCCGGGGTCTCTGCGGTCTCGTCAAAATCGGGTGGATCGGCCGCGGGGATGGCATACTGGCCGCCGAGCCAGCGGTGCAGGTCGATGTCGGCGCACCGTGCCGAACAGAACGGATGATACTTCTGCTTGGATGGCTGCCGGCACAGCGGACACGGACGCCTCGTGCGCAACCGGACCGGCGGTTCGGGGTTCTTTCCTGCGTTACCTTCAGCATCGCCCATGTCAGGTCTCCGACTGCCATTTGCCGTAAATCGGATATCCGCCTGCCTGCAGCATCTGCACTGTTTCATGCAGCGGCAGGCCAACGACGCAACTGTAGGACCCGCTCATCCAGCGCACAAAGGCCGATGCCTTGCCCTGGATGGCATAACCGCCTGCCTTGCCGCGCCACTCGTCGCTGATCAGGTAGGCATCCATGTCCTGGCGAACCAGCCGCTTGAAGCGAACCTTGGTATCCACCACCCTTGACCGCTCGCGCCCGTCGGGCGACACCACGGCAATGGTGGTGAACACCCGGTGCGAGCGCCCGGACAACAGCCGCAGCGCATCGCGAGCCTCGTCAGTCGACTGCGGCTGGCCGATGACCCGCCGGCCAACGCTGACCACGGTATCGGCGGCCAGGACGAAGACGTTGTCGCCCAGGCTGCGCACCAGGGGTGCGGCGCGCGCGGCCTGCACCTTCTCGCGCGCCAGCCGCAGCGAAAGAGCCCTGGGGGATTCGCGTTTCAGCTGGGTTTCGTCAATGTCCACCGGGTTGAGCAGGTCGGGGTATATGCCGACCTGTTCAATCAGTGACAGCCTGCGCGGTGAGGCGCTGGCCAGTACCAGTTTTGCATCGGAAATCGCCATGTCCTGAACCTTATGAACCCTGCTGGAAGCGTCAATGTGTGATGATGCGGTATGTGCTACAAATTCCAGGCAATTGTCCAGCACTGCAAAAACCTGTCAGTAAATTCATCGCAGTTTCGGCAGGCCGGTTTCGCCGAAGCGCTCGCGCATCCGCGTGATGAGATGATCCCTGCAGGCGCGATAGCCATCCAGAATCTGGTCGCGGCTGCCGGCGATCACCGACGGGTCCATGGTAGGCCAGTAAGCCACCTCAACGGCCATGGTCCGGGTCAGTTCCATGGCCTTGTGATGGGCTTCCGGAGACAGGGAGATCACCAGGTCAAAACTGGAATCAACAAGATCATCGAAGGATTTGGCCACATGCCTGGATATGTCGATGCCGATCTCGTCGAGCACCTCGATGATGAACTCGTCGCGCGGGCCGGGACGCACACCGCAACTGTCCACAAAAACCCGGTGGCCGTAATAATGTTTCATGATGGCCTCGGCCATTGGCGAGCGAATGGCATTATGCGAGCACGAAAACAGCACGGCGCCTGGCAGGTCCGCGCTCATATCGCCAGTGTCCGGCTCAGCCGCGCCAATGCAGCACACACACCAGCGTGAACAGCCGCCGGGCCGTGTCAAAATCAACCACTATCTTGCCATCCAGCCGGTCCATCAGAACCTGGCTGCCGTCGTTGTGAAGGCCGCGCCGGGCCATATCGATGGTCTCGATCTGGCTGGGCGTTGCCGTGCGAATGGCCTGGTAATAGCTCTCGCAGATGCCGTAATAATCTTTGACGATGCGCCGCAGCGGAGACAGGGCCAGCACTACGACGCTCAGGGTTTCACCGGCCGCGTCGCACACATTGAACACCAGCTTGGTGCCGTCGATGGACAGGTTGAGTGAGTAAGGCCCATCCGGCTTGCCGACGACCTGGAAGCTGTTACTTTCAATCAGATCGTAGATCGCCACCTTGCGTTCATGGTCCACGTCTGCGGAGAACGTCCTGGACAGCGTATTGTCCAGGTTGACGGCAACCAGCCTGTTGTTGTCGTTGTCGTTGTCCATGTCCCGGGTTCCAGGGCGTTTCAGGTCGCTGTACGGCGATTTAAAGGCGTTCTTCCTTGTGCACAAGTGTCAGGGCAGATTCAACCGCATGGCGACAGAACGCGCATGGGCCTCCAGCCCTTCAGCACGCCCCAGCGTAATGGCGTCCGGGCCAATGGCGCGCAGGGCATCAGCGCTGCACTTCAGGATACTTGTGCGTTTCATGAACTCCAGCACATTCAGCCCGGAAGAATAGCGAGCACTGCGCGCTGTCGGCAGCACGTGATTGGGACCACCGACATAGTCGCCGACGGCCTCCGGCGTGAAGGCGCCGAGGAATATGGCGCCTGCGTTGTGCACAGCCTGGGCAATCTCGTCTTCGTTCTCGCACACGATTTCAAGATGTTCCGGCGCCAGCCTGTCAACCAGCGGCACCGCGGCAAGCAGGCTCTCGACCACGATCACACAGCCGAATTCACGCCAGCTGGCGCCGGCGATTTCCGCTTTCGGCAGGGTGGCCAGCTGCGCATCAACCGCATCGCACACGTCTTTCGCCAGCTTCTCGCTGCTGCAAATGAGGATTGACTGCGCCGACGGGTCGTGCTCGGCCTGGGCCAGGAGATCAGCCGCAATCCAGGCCGCATTGGCGCTGGCGTCCGCCATCACCAGCACCTCGGATGGCCCGGCAATCATGTCGATGCCGACGGTACCGAACACCTGCCTCTTGGCAGCAGCCACGAAGGCATTACCCGGGCCGGCGATCTTGGCGACCGGTTCGATGGTGCCGGTGCCATAGGCAAGCGCTGCTATGGCCTGCGCACCACCAATGGTGTGGATCTCGGTTACGCCTGCAAGGCGCGCGGCTGCAATCACCTGCGGGTTGATGACACCCTTCGGCGCCGGCACCACCATGACCAGTCGCTCGACGCCCGCGACCTGGGCCGGGATGGCATTCATCAGTACCGAGGACGGATAGGCAGCCAGCCCGCCCGGCACATAAAGCCCGGCCGCCTGAACAGCGTTCCAGCGATGGCCAAGCTCGACGCCACTGCCGTCCGTGTAGCGTTCGCTGGCGGGCAACTGGCGTTCATGATAGGCCCGGATGCGGGTTGCCGCAGCCTGCAGTGCGGCCAGAACATCCGCAGGGCACCTGCCGGCATGCAGCTCGATCTGGCCCTCCGGCATGCGGGCGCCCGCCTCAGGCAAATCAAATCCGTCAAACTTCGCGGTGTAATGGCGCACTGCCACATCGCCACGCTGCCTGACGTCAGCAAGAATGGCGGCCACCGTTTCGTTGACGTCTGCGGCCTGCTCGCGCTTGTCGCCCAGCAGCCTGAAAAAATCAGCCTCGAAGCCGGCATCCCTGGTGTTCAGCCGGCGTGTCATGCCTGGCCATCCTCCGAGCCTGCTTCATGCTGGTCTGCCCCATGATCCGGCCGGGCGCGCGCGGGCCAGGGCCGGCTGAGGTCGGCCATAGCAACTTCGATGCATTCAACCTCCACACGCACTGCGCCACCGCCGGCAAACGACAGTTCAATCACCCCTTCGGGAGCCTCGGCGCCCGGTTTGAATGTCATGGCAAGCAGGCAGACAATTGCCGCCTTGTCATGCATCGCGATATGGCGCGCGGTTACCTGGCGTACGCGCGAAACCTGGATGCCGCACTGGCGCCGCTCGCCAGCGCCACCCGTGCTGGCGAAATGATCAAACCGGTTGGCAACCAGAGCCAGCTTGCCGGCGGCCTTCATCCAGCGCAGATCTCCCACCCGCAGCACGGCATCCTGCAGATGCGCGGAAATCACGGCCAGGTCACTTTCGTCGAACGCGGCAATTTTCATGGCAGGCGTATCGGCCATCTGTCTGGTCGTTTCCTGTATTTAATCGTGTGGCGGCAAATCTGGTCAGTCGGAAATGCGCGAGATGTCAGCGCCGCAGGCGCTGAGCTTGTCTTCAAGGGTTTCGAAGCCGCGGTCAAGATGATAAACCCGATGCAGCATGCTTTCGCCCTGCGCCGCCAGTGCAGCTATGACCAGTGAAACGGACGCGCGAAGGTCGGTTGCCATAACCTCGGCTCCGTGCAGCTGATTGACACCCCGCACGGTTGCCGTGTCGCCGCTGAGCGAAATGTCAGCGCCAAGACGCGCCAGTTCCTGGACATGCATGAAGCGGTTTTCAAAAATGGTTTCGCGAATGAGCGAGGTGCCGCCGGCCCGCGTCATCAGGGCCATGAACTGCGCCTGAAGATCGGTCGGAAAACCGGGATACGGCCGGGTTTCCACGTTGACCGGCTGCAGCCCGTTGCCATTGCGCTTGACCCGCATGCCATCGTCTTCGATGTCGATCGTGGCGCCGGCCTGCTCGAGCACCGAAATCATGGTGGCCAGGTTGTCGGGCCGTCCGCCGTGCAGCTTCAGGTTACCGCCGGTCATGGCAACGGCCATGGCATAGGTGCCGGTCTCGATACGATCGGCGAGAACTTCGTGGGTTGCACCGTGCAGTTCGTCAACGCCCTGTATGGTGAGCGTCGATGTGCCAATGCCATCAATGTGTGCGCCCATCCTGACCAGGCATTCGGCAACATCGATGACCTCGGGCTCTCGGGCGGCATTTTCGATTAACGTCTCACCCCTGGCCAGGGTTGCCGCCATCATGGTTGTATGGGTTGCACCGACAGATACCGTCGGAAACGTTACCCTGGCGCCCTTCAGGCCGCCGGGCGCCCTGGCGACCACATAGCCGTTTTCGATTTCAAGGCCGGCGCCCAGCCGGCGCAGCGCCATCAGGTAGAGATCAACCGGCCGGGTGCCGATCGCACAGCCTCCCGGCAGCGACACGCGGGTATCATGACAGCGCGCGAGCAAGGGGCCCAGCACCCAGAAACTGGCGCGCATTTTCGAAACCAGATTGTAGGGCGCGGTGGTGTCAACAATTTCCGCAGCCGTAAAGTGCACCGTTTCGCCGGCCTGGCTTTTCTGGCCGGCACGCTTGCCGTCGGTGCGCTGGTCAACGCCGTGATTGTGCAAGATCCGCTTCAGCAATTGTACGTCGGCCAGCCGCGGCAGATTCCTGAGCGTCAGGGTTCCGGCTGTCAGCAGGCTGGCGATCATCAGGGGCAGGGCAGCGTTCTTTGCGCCCGAAATCGGGATTTCGCCGTTCAATTCGTTACCGCCGCCAATTCTGATCCGATCCATGCTGTATGCGTGCCTTTCTGGTACATTGTGCAAGCTGCGCTGCGATAGCCGTGCTTTGCGGCACTTTCATGCACTTAAAGTGCCATGCCGGGCAAGAGAACATATGACGCAACGAAATATTGCCGGTTTTCAGTCCCCGTTGCCGACGGAATCGTCTTTCTTGCTGCCGGAATCCGGCGGTTTGCCGCGGGCCTGCCGCTTGCGTCGGGCAAGATTGCGCCTGAGTGCCTCTGCAAGGCGTTTTTCACGTTCCGCAGCGGTCTCGCTGGCCATGGCTTGCATCACTTCCGGATTAGCAATTTGTTGAACCTTCATAATGTAGGCATGGCGCCGGTAAATGTCATGCAGGTTCAATCATGCTTGCACAGTTTCAGTTGCTGTGGCATTACGCCTGCGATGTCGCCGGTAGCGGCGCGAAAACGCTGTCGTAGCTCAGGGGTAGAGCACTCCCTTGGTAAGGGAGAGGCCGAGAGTTCGAATCTCTCCGACAGCACCAGTTTTATACCGGAATACTGCCACACACTGGCGCACTGACTTCAGCATCAGCGTCCGGCTGGTAAGGTCATCCAGGCGCCCGGCAACCATTTCGGTGGCCAGGGCCACCTCACGCAGAAACTCGGGGTCAAAGCTCTCATACCACCTGGTAGTGCCGGTGCGCCGGTAACCGAGCCATATCTCGCGTTGCGCACGGTCGACCCCTACCTCTGCCAGTGCCCGCACCTCGTCGCCATGAAGTGCCGCGTGGAGCGACAGCGGCCCTGGCCAGGACCACACTATGGTCCCAACTACCAGGCTGTCTGTTTACGTGATCCCGGCTGCAACAAACTACAGGTAATACCAGATCTCGGTAACAGCGACCCATTTCACCGGAGCGATTTTTTCCGCCGGCAAGGCGCGGGTCGCGCCGTGGTACATGTACCACAAGCGGCGCGCAACGTAGCTGGCGGGAAAAAGCGCCCGGCCCTTCGGGTGGGTCATAGCGGCCCATCGGGTGCGTTGCAATGCTTGCCAGATGCGACCAGCATCGCGCTGCGCACCGCGCCTGCCCGAGTGAACCGCTATGATCCCATGAAATGAGTCGCTGTTACCGAGATCTGATATAATTTGCCGTGCGGAAGAACGATAGAGTTAAACCATTTTGCGCATGATGGGCCGGGTTGGTGACCGGCGGGCAACCTCGTCAAATCCGGCAGCCCTGAACGCACTGACCAGACCGATCCAGGCATATACAGCGGGATAACTGGCTCGGTCAGGATCGATCGGATAGCCTTCAATTGCCACTCCCGCGCGCCGCCGAACGAAATCACAAGCGCCATTCAGCAGCCTGACTGAAACCCCCTGTCTGCGATAGGCGCGAGCAATGTAGAAGCAGGTAACAGACCAAACCGGCTTGTCATCAACTGGTTTGAGTACGCGTGAGTTATCAAGCCTGGCAAACTCTAACCTGGGTGAAATCGAGCACCATCCAATTGGAGTTTTCTCGTCATATGCAATCAAGCCTGGAGGAATGTCACACTTAAAGCGGCTGGCAATAGCCTCCCGGCGCTCTTTCTTGCTCGACGCATCGTACTCTTTCTTTCGCAGTCGCCATAGCATGCACCAACACCCGCCAGGGCCTCCCTTTTGCGGTCCCAGAAGTTGCTCGAAATCCTGCCAGCGATCTGGCGTGGCTTCGTAAATTTGTATCACATCAGAAGAATGGTTCATCCACTCCGCTTACACCGGCTTGCCACTCATTGCGATAAAACCTCATCAAGATGCCACCGCCATCCAGGTGTTTTATCCTAAAAACAGACAATCAGCGCTTCGCACATCTGATTTGTTGCAATTGTGCCATGCCGGAAAGCCGGGGAAGTGTCCCGCCTGCTTCGGATTGACGGCCGGGAATGGCCTTGCTAAGGGTGTGAATCGAGGGTTGAGTTTTTTCCGGCAGTACCGCCAGTTGTTAGTTTGCCTGTAAATCCCTGCACGCTCAGGATACAACGCTTCCATGGCAGACACTGTCAATCAGGCACGATCCCCGCAACGGCGCCTTGCAAACCAGGCGATTGACCTGTCGCGCGTCTTTTTTGTCATCGGCATGATGATGCTGGTGCTGACACTGTTCATGTTTCCACCGGCGATTTCCGACCTTGTCGCGAGAAACGATGACTGGAAAGTGTTTGCCGTATCTGCGTTTGCAACAGGTTTTCTGGGTCTCATGCTGGTACTGGTCAGCCGCGGCGGGTGGTCCGAGCACGTCTCCCTGAAGGAAGGGTTTGTGCTCACCGTGCTCAGTTGGATCGCGCTGTGTATCATGGCGTCGGTACCATTCATGTTTCTGGGCCGTGATGCCAGCATTGCAAATGCCCTGTTTGAGGCTGTGTCCGGGTTGACTGCAACCGGTGCGACGGTGTTGACCGGTCTTGATCACCTGCCACCGGGCATGCTGTTGTGGCGTTCGATACTGCAGTGGATCGGCGGGGTCGGCATCGTCGTCATGGCGCTGGTCATGCTGCCGTTCCTGCGGGTGGGCGGCATGCAGCTGTTTCGCAATGAAAGTTCCGACCGTACCGACAAGTTCATGCCGCGGGTGGGCGAGGTCATCAGCCTGATCGCCGTCACCTACCTGGTCATGACATTTTCGTGCGGAATTGCCTATTACTGGGCCGGCATGACCGCGTTTGATGCGCTCAATCATGCCATGACCACCGTATCGACGGCGGGCTTTTCAACCCATGACCGCTCCTTTGCCCATTTCGAGAACAACAAGGCGATCCCGTGGATAGCCATCGTTTTCATGCTGGCTTCGTGCATGCCGCTGGTGCTTTATGTCAAGATGGTGCGATCCAGATCCCTGGCCGTGTGGAATGACGCGCAGGTTCGCGCCTTCGCCCAGATTGCCGGACTTGCTGTCTTCACCGTGACGCTGTGGTATTACGTGCGCAATGACGAGCCGTTCTGGGACGTGCTGCGCATCGTGTGCTTCAACGTCGTGTCGATCCTCTCCACCACCGGATATGCGCTTGGTGATTATACCAACTGGGGCACTGGCATCATGGGGCTGTTCTTCGCACTGATGTTTCTGGGCGGATGTACCGGATCGACCACCGGAGGCCTGAAGACCTTCCGGCTGCAGGTCATGATGATGACGGCCAGGAGCTATATACAACAGTTGATGAGCCCCCACCGGGTCGTGGTCCTGACCTTCAACAACACCCGCATCACCAATGAAATTGCCACGTCTGTCCTGGCTTATGTTACGGTCATGTTCCTGTCGGTCATGGTATTCACCATCGCCCTGTCATTCTTCAACCTCGATCTGGTTACGGCCCTGTCGAGCGCCACGGCGACAATTACCAATGTCGGTCCCGGCCTGGGTGATATTGTCGGACCTGCAGGCAATTACAGCAACCTTGATCCCGGTGCAAAACTGCTTCTGACCGTGGCCATGCTTCTGGGACGGCTGGAGTTTTTCACCGTGCTGGTGGTTCTTTCGCGGTCGTTCTGGCGGTAATACCAGGTTTCAATCAGGTTCAATTCCATTGCCTGCACTGTCCGGCCGGTTCAGCCGGCGCCAGCTTTCAGGATCATCGAACCTACCCTGCCATATGCCCCTGCGGGCTTCCTTTGCGCCGCGTTCAGCGCGAAAATACACCGGTAACCGGTAGGCCACTGCCCAGCCGTCGGCCACCATCTGCCGGTTTATTTCGATGTCACCGGCGTGACATATCGAAATCGACCGCTGGTATCTGTCAACGTCCATCACCCGGCACCTGACGTCACGGCCTGCAATTATGGCTTTCAGGTGCGCCCTGGCTCTTCGGCCGCACTGGTAATCACGTCCGCCGACGTCCCGGCAGCGCTGCCCAATTTCAGGAGCGTCGATACCCTGCAGCCGGATGTCATGACCGTTGCCGGCCGGGCGCAGGCTGTCACCGTCGATCACACGCATGCCCGAGGCGGTATTGTTTCCCGGCAAAAACTCCATGACGCCTATGGCCAGCATGGTCAGGACGATAACCATCAGCGCATCCAGCGCCGTGCGCCACAAAGGCCGTGCCCGGCGAGCCTGGCCGGTTCGCCGCCAGCGGCTCATTCTTCAGGCTTGCTCCAGCGGCCTGCAGCCGTGCTGTCGCTTTCACGCGCATCAACCCATTTGCCCTGCGCGGTCCCGCAGCCCTCCTCCAGCTTCCAGAACGGCGCCTTCGTCTTCAGCCAGTCCATCAGAAACTGGCAGGCCTCGAAGGCAGCTTCGCGATGGGAAGAACAGGTAATGACCAGCACGATGTCTTCGCCAGGCAGCATGCGACCATAGCGATGGACAATCAGACTTGCTTCCAGCGGCCAGCGTTCATTGGCCTGCGCCTCGATGCCGGCCAGCGCCTTTTCGGTCATGCCGGGATAATGCTCCAGTGTCATGGCAGAGACCTGCTCACCCAGATTGAGATCACGCACCGAGCCTGTAAACAGCGCCGTGCCGCCGATCCGGTGATTTCCGTCGCGCAGGGCAGCTAGTTCGGCTGTGATGTCGAATGGCTCTTGCTGTACCCGGATCATTGCGAAGCCGGTTCCTGTTGCTGCGGTTTACCGAACAGATTCCTGAGGACCGATCCGCCCAGCTTTTCAGCCTGGTCTGCGCCGTGTTCACCAAGTGCCCTGGCCGCTTCATCGCCAACCACGTCGCGGGCCTGATTTTCAATAGCCTTCGATACTTCACCCGTGGCCTGCGTTTTCAACTGGTTTCCCACCGCTTCGGCATTGATATTGCCGGTCGATACACCCAGTTTTCCCAACGCATCAAGGGCGGCTTGCGGGTTCTCGAGAATGCCTTGCACATCGGGATAGATTTTCGGGTTTGCCCACGGACCCTGCACGATGACAGGCACCACGAGGCCGGTGAATTCGCCGCCGGGTACTGCAGCAGCGCTCGGTGTCACCTTGTAGTTCAGGCGTTTGCGCAGCAGGTCAACGCTGCCTTGTCCCGCCACCTGCAGCAATGGGCCGGTCAGGTTCAGATCGTCATTCCTGCCAATGCCATCGGTAAAACTGTAACTGGCAGAAAGGTTTGAAAATCTGGTGCCGGCGTTGTCGGTCTTGTCCCAACCAGCCAAAATTGCTCCCTGCACGCCGTTGAACATTCGAACCATGTCGATACCGCGTATGGCGCCGTCGGTGAGGCTGAACCGGGCGCTGCCTGCAAGGGTTGATACGAGTTCGCGTTGCGAGGCGCCCGTGGCTGAAAGGTCAAGCGATGCGGCAAGCTTGCCCTCAAAGCGGGAGGTGCCGGCAAAATCGGCAAGCAACGCCAGCGCATCCAGTCCGCTGGCTTCGAGCTTTCCGGTCAGCCTCGGCCTGCGGGCTGTGCCATCAAGGCCGAGTGAGCCCGTGGCGGAGCTGCCGTACAGGGTAATCTTTTTGAGATCGGCGCTCAGCCTGCCTGAATTAATGTCGATATCGAGCAGGGTTTCACCGAAATTTACATCGCCGTAGACAATGCCGCCGGTACGCAGCCTGAGCTTTGCGTCGAGCGAATTCAGGCTGCTGAAATCTATCGGGTCATCGCTCCAGTCGCCCTGCCGGTCGCCGGCGGCAGACGGCTTTCTGCCAAGGTAGATGCTGGTGTCAAGCCGGTCCAGACCGAGGCTGGCAGTCAGGCGCGGGCGCTCACCGGCCAGGGCGAGCGTCACATCACCCTGCGCGTTCATGCCGTCCATGGCGATCGTGGCCCTGGTCAACTTTACAGTCTGTCCGGCAAGGTCAATGGCCGCCGTAGCGGAGAACTGTTTCAGTCCGGCCGTGCCATCTATCCTGACTCCTCCCCACTGGGCGAGCTTGCGCAGGTCAGGTGCGGTTACATCAATGTTGCCGGCCAGGTTCAGGCCATCCTCGAGCCGGGCAAGACCAGACACTGCCGCACTGATGCCGGCAGACTGGATGGCCAGATCAACCGGCGAGCCCCTGGCGGCAAGCTGTGCCGGAGATTTGGCAAATACCTGGAGATCAACGGGTTGCGCGTTCCAGACCAATGACCCCTTGACGTCTACCGGGGCCTGCGCACTGGCCATGGTGACCACGACATTGACGCCGCTCGCCCTGAACAGCGATCCGGAGCGTTCATCCGCGTAGACAATTTCGCCGTCTTCAATTTTTACCGGAGCAAGCCGGACGCCTGCAATGGGTGCAGGAACTTCGGTGGCGTCTGACGCAGCTGCGCCGGCGTCCCTGCTGAAGTTCCAATTGGCCCTGCCCTGCCTGTCAACGATGAGCTTGAGGCGCGGACGGACCAGTGTCAGCTCCTGGAAACTGATCTGCCGCGACAGCAACTCCGCCAGGGAAATCTCTATCCGCAGTGTCTGTGCAGATATCGTTGTTCCGTCAAACATTCCGGGAGGATTGGACAGGGTGACGCCGTCAACTTCCAGCCTCAGATCAGGCCACAGTTTCAGCTTCGGGGGTTTCAGCAAAGTCAGCTTGCGGCCGGTTGCCTGTTCAACAGCACTGCTGAGCTGGGCTGTTGCAAACTCACCGCTTACCAGCATGGGAAGGCTGACAATGCCGATGCACAGGATCAGTACGGCGGCGAGGAACGATATAATGATTCGTTTCATGACATTTATTTTAGCAGATCACGGCGGGTAATAAGAGCATCACTTGCGTCCAGCTTGTTTCAATGAACTCTGCAATGGTGGCAGAAAAGGGTTTTGCCTGGTCCCCGGAAGAGCCAGAACAGGATGACATTTGGTTGAAACAACCAAGAGTCATAAACATGGTCGATTCTAATGTGATAAAGCAACTTTATGGGTTCAAGTGAACCCATGTTGCTTTAGTGTGACCTTTACGAGGTTCAATCCCACCCGATTATCGAGAGTTTTTCATGTCTGCTCAACCGCTTTGGTCCCCTGATGCTGGACGAATTGATGGTCATCGGCTGACAAGAATTCATACAGTCTGTGAATGCATCGCGCGGCCTGACACTGAAAACCTATGCCGATGTCCACGGGTTTTCAGTGCGCGAACCGGCAAACTTCTGGTCCGACGTCTGGGATTTCTGCGGTGTCAGGGCAGAAACACGCGGTGACAGGGTGCTGGTTGATGGCGAAAAAGTGCCCGGAGCGCAGTTTTTTCCCGATGCAAGACTGAATTTCGCCCAGAACCTGCTGCGCCGAAACGACGAAACGCCGGCAATTGTTTTCCGGGGCGAAGACAAGGTGCGCGCTGAAGTCAGCTGGCGCGAACTCGGCGACAGGGTTTCAAGACTGCATCAGGCGTTTCGGGACCTGGGTATCAGGCCAGGTGATCGCGTGTGTGCCGTGATGCCCAACATGCCGGAAACCATTATGGCTTTTGCCGGGGCAAACTCGCTGGGTGCGGTGTGGTCATCATGTTCACCTGACTTTGGCGAACGCGGCATTCTGGACCGGTTTGGCCAGATCGAGCCCGGCGTGCTGATCGTCTGCGACGGCTATTACTACAATGGCAGGACCTTCGACATTGCCGGCAAGATCGAGCAGGTGATCAAGGGTCTGCCGACGCTGAAAAAGGTCATTGTGGTCAATTACACAGGCAATGCAGCCGCAACCGCCGCACGGTTGCCCGATGCCGTGACACTTGATGATTTTATCGGGACATATTCGCCCGCGCCCATCGGCTATGAGATGCTGCCGTTTGATCATCCGCTTTACATACTGTTCTCGTCTGGCACCACAGGCGTTCCCAAATGCATCGTTCACAGAACCGGCGGGGTCTTGCTGAAGCATCTGTGCGAGCACCAGCTGCACTGCGGCATCAGTCCCGGTGACCGGCTGTTCTATTTCACCACCTGCGGCTGGATGATGTGGAACTGGCTGGCGAGCGCCCTGGCGTCTCAAGCGACCTTGATGTTGTATGACGGATCGCCGTTTGCGCCGAACGAAAAGGTGCTGTTCGACTATGCCGATGAAGAACGCTTTTCCCTGTTCGGAACATCTGCCAAGTTCATAGACGCGGTGAAGAAAACCGGCTGGCGGCCAATGGACACGCACTCGCTTGCAACGGTTCGCTCAATCCTGTCAACCGGCTCGACCCTGGTGCCGGAGAGCTTTGATTTCGTCTACGAGGCCGTCAAGGCCGACGTGCATCTTGCCTCGATGTCCGGCGGTACCGATCTGTGCGGATGCCTGGTGGGCATGGATCCGTTTGCTCCGGTGTTCTCCGGCGAGATCCAGGCTGCCGGCCTCGGGCATGATATCCAGGTATTTGACGATGCAGGCAAACCGATGAAGCGGGGCAAGGGTGAACTGGTGAACACCAATTCGTTTCCATCCATGCCGCTGGGGTTCCTCAACGACGAAACGGGCGAGCGCTATCACGACGCCTACTATGCCCGCTTCGACAACGTCTGGTGCCAGGGTGATTTCGCCGAGTGGTCGGACAATGGCGGCATGATCATTCACGGCCGCTCGGATGCAACCCTGAACCCCGGCGGCGTGCGCATTGGCACGGCCGAGATCTATGCCCAGGTCGAACAGATACCGGAGGTGATTGAAGCCCTGGCGATCGGTCAGGACTGGGACAATGACGTTCGCGTGGTGCTGTTCGTGCGCCTGGCCGAAGGTGCTGTGCTGGATGAGTCGCTGGAACGGAAAATCCGCACCCAGGTGCGTACCGGCGCTTCGCCAAGACATGTGCCGGAAAAGATTGTTGCCGTAGGCGACATTCCGCGTACCAAGTCCGGCAAGATTACCGAACTCGCCGTGCGCGACGTGGTTCATGGCCGCCCGGTGAAGAACGTTGAGGCACTGGCCAATGCCGAGGCACTGGACCTGTTCAGGGACCTGCCCGCCTTGCAAAGTTAAGCCGCAGTGCATTTCAGGACCGGCCGAGCAGGCAGCGGCGGTTCACAGTCCGCTATTATGCATTGCTTAACCGTAATTTTTAGCTCGGCATTAATCACGAATTCAACAATGGGCTGCAAACGGGT
Organism: uncultured Alphaproteobacteria bacterium; assembly: GCA_963700885.1. Classification (GTDB taxonomy): domain Bacteria; phylum Pseudomonadota; class Alphaproteobacteria; order Rhizobiales; family Aestuariivirgaceae; genus Anderseniella. Next base: position 54,411 of record CAVOZJ010000030.1, on the reverse strand, counting down.
TTGTTAAAATCCGAATTTACCTCTTAACAAAGGATTCAGGCCACTGTGCCGGGGAAACCGGCAATCATGGTTATCGTCCATGAACGTCAAGAGGAACGGCGCGGCATGCCTGGGCAAAACAACACACAACACCTCGGCCAGATCATGGAAACAATCCTTGCCGGTGCTGCCATGAAGGAAGTTTCGGCAGAAATCATGGCCAGGGACGTGTCGGTCCATGCCCGCCATATGCGGTCGATCGATGACCTGCTTATGCATGTCGAAGACCACCATGTGCAGTGTGCTGTTATCGACCAGTCGCGGCCAACTGAAAGCCGGGGTGTAAAACTGGTCCTGCTGGCCGGCCTCAGGAAGGTGAAGCACCTGATCGTGATTGCCCCTGCGGACAGCCGGAGCGAAATTGCCGCCATTGACGGGGTCCACAAGGTGTTGTGCAGCCCGGCATCACATGAACAGATCATTGGGGCAGTGCTTGCTCAAACCCGGCGGTCTGCGGCCAGAACAGCTGCTGCACCCGGCGAAGTTCCTGCAGCGCGTGCCGTGGCGGGGAAAACCCCTGTTGGTGCGCCTGGCAGGCCTGCAAAGTCCTGCGGAGCGATTGCGGCCATTGCTGCCGGAATGCTGCACAAGCTGTCATTGTATAACCTGACCAGGCTGGACATCCGCCTTGCGTCACGGCCGGCCATGGCAACTGTCGCCTCGATGTTCTTATGCCTTGGCACTGTTGCGGTACTGTCTCTGGCTTCAGGCAGTTCGATGATGCCGGTTGCGCCGGCCGGCAACCAGGGGTTGGCGGAGCGGTCATCAACTGGTGCCAGCGAGACTAAAGAGCAGGCTTCTGTCGCCAGCCAGTCACCCGGCCAGACCGTGTCTGCACTGCAAGCGGCCGGGTTGAGCAGGCGCGATGCGGCGTCCCGGTTGCAGGTGTCGTTGCGGACGATTGAGATGGAGATATTGCAGCAGCGCGGGTTACGGCAGGATCTGCAGGCTCACATTACCCGCCTGAGCGCCATTGCCGCAGATCTCAGGCCTTCCCGTGACAATACCACCGCCCGGAAAACCGGCATGGAAACTTCCATTGCTTCCCGCAGGCGCCTGGCCGAGGTGAAAATAGAACTGGCGCTGCAGGAATTCGAGCTCAGCAAGGTCAACGATGTTCTTGCAAAACTCAACCTTGTGAAGTCCGGAATCACTCAACCGGAAAGCCACACCCTCAAACTGGCCGGCGTCAGGTCATCGGGTTCCGGCAACTGATGCAGCCTTCGCAACGGTGATATGCGCCAATGCAGCTTCAGGTGCGGTTTGTCGGCTTGTGGTTGCCGCAGGCGTCTGCTAGGTTTCTCCGATAGGACGATGCCTGATGGCTTGAACGGAAAATCCTTCATACCTGCTGACCCAATCCAGGAGCAGGTGAGGATTATCGTCAGACAACCGGATCATGGTGCGCCAATGGCGCATTCCGGCCTGTGACGCCTGATTGCCTGTCATCGTGTCTGATGTGAAGCAGATGAGCAGGAAGGCCAGTCAGAGGATGAAATTTTACCAGGCAGCAATATTCTTCAGCGGGATTGCCGGCACGGCAACCCCGGCAAAGGCGCATTTGGGCCATATGGGGGAACTGGCCGGTCACAGCCATCTCGCCGGTGTAGCAGCCATTGCAGCGGCTGCCGCAATCGCTGCCGCACTGGCTGCGCGGAAACTCAGGAAAAAACCCAGGCAGAAAGCAGCAGAAGAGACTTCATCGTGAGCAGGACCGGCGTCATGATTTGCGGTCACGGTTCCCGCAGCCAGGCTGCCGTGGACGAGTTTGCCGTTCTGGCTGAAAAGCTGCCGCAGTATCTGCCGCCGGACTGGCCAGTGGAATACGGCTATCTGGAATTTGCCAATCCGCTGATCCGGGACGGCCTGGACAAACTGCGCGACCAGGGTTGTGATCACATTCTGGCGGTGCCCGGCATGCTGTTTGCCGCCATGCACGCCAAGAACGACATCCCATCGGTACTGAACACCTATGGCGCCACCCACGGTGTCAAGGTTCAGTACGGCCGCGAGCTGGGCGTCGATCCGAAAATGATCCTCGCTGCATCTGAAAAGATTCGCGAGGCTGTTGACAGAGCCAATAGCGAACACGGCGATGTACCTCTGTCCGAGACATGTCTGGTGGTCATCGGCCGTGGCGCGTCAGACCCTGATGCCAATTCCAACGTCTCGAAGATTGCGCGCATGTTGTGGGAAGGCATGGGGTTCGGATGGTGTGAAGTTGGTTATTCCGGCGTCACCTTTCCCCTGGTCGAGCCGTGTCTCGAGCATGCGGCCAAACTGGGATACAAACGCATCGTGGTGTTCCCGTACTTCCTGTTCACCGGCGTTCTGATTGACCGCATCTATGGCTTTACCGACATGGTGGCCGGGGCAAATCCGGACATTGATTTCGTCAAGGCCGGCTATCTGAATGATCACCCGCAGGTCCTGGCAACTTTTGCCGAGCGGGTGACGGAAATTCTCGACGGTCAGAATGTCATGAACTGCTCGATGTGCAAGTATCGCGCCCAGGTGCTCGGCTTTGAAGCAGAGGTGGGCATGCCGCAGGAAAGCCACCACCATCACGTCGAAGGTCAGGGGGCAAACGCGCCGGGATCGAACGTCGCCGACTGCAACCTGTGCGGCACATTCTGCACCGGCGCGTGCCGGCTGGATAGCAGTCATAATCATCAGCACGGCCATTCGCACGATGACGATCACAGCCACGCGCATTCGCACGATCACGGTCACAGCCACGCGCATTCGCACGATCACGGTCACAGCCACGCGCATTCGCACGATCATGATCATCATCATCCGCCCTATCCTCATGCGAGCCATCCACATGGTCCGGAAAGTGTCCGCAAGCACATGAAGCAGGACGACAAGTGATCTATGAACGCGACCCGTCCAGAATTTATGAACTGAGCTTTCAGACGGTCCGGTCGGAAGCGCAGCTGGACCGGTTTTCTCCCGACATCGCCGAACTGGCTGTCAGGCTGGTCCATGCCTGCGGCATGAGCGATATTACCGCAGATATTGCCTGCACACCGGACTGTGTCAGCACCGGCAGGGCAGCACTGAAGGCCGGCGGCAGCATCCTGTGCGATGCCGAAATGGTGGCCAGCGGGATTATCCGGCGCGGACTTGCCGCCAATACCGAGATCATCACGACGATCAACCATCCCGAAACCGTAGGCATCGCACAGCGTATCGGCAACACGCGCTCTGCAGCCGCGGTAGAGTTATGGCGCGACCGGATGGCCGGCAGCATTGTCGCCATCGGCAATGCGCCGACAGCGCTGTTCCACCTGCTTGAACTGCTGGATCAGGGATGGCCGAAGCCCGCCGTTATCATGGCTTTCCCTGTCGGGTTCATCGGGGCAGCAGAGAGCAAGCAGGAATTGTCTGTCAATTCGCGTGGAGTGGCGTTCATCACGCTAAACGGCAGGCGGGGCGGGTCGGCTCTCGCGTCGGCTGCCGTAAATGCGCTGTCACTCGGGCTTGGCGGAGATGGCCGATGAGCGGGATCTGGCTCAACATTGTCGGTATTGGCGAAGATGGCGTTGACGGCCTGTCAGCGGTTGCCCGTTCAGCGGTCACCAACGCGGACATCGTGATTGGTGGTGCACGTCACCATGCGCTTGCCGGCGGGATAAAGGCCGAACGCCTGACATGGCCGAGCCCGTTTGATGCAATGATTGAAACCATCGGGAAACTGCGTGACAGGCAGGTCTGCGTCCTGGTAACCGGTGATCCGGTCTGGTATTCGGCGGGCGTGAAAATCGCATCGCATTTCAAGCCGGATGAGGTAAGCATTCACCCGCACGTTTCGGCATTTCAACTGGCGGCAAGCCGCATGGGCTGGGCGTTGCAGGACGCGGCTGCCCTCACGGTACACGGCAGGCAAATCGAAGCCGTGTTGCCGGAAATACGTCCCGGCGCGCGGCTCGTGCTGCTGACGCATGATGCCGGCACACCGGGCCAGATCGCCAGGTTGCTGGTGCAGGAGGGCTTTGGAGGTTCGCGGATCACGGCCCTGTCGCACATGGGCGGGCGGCAGGAAACGCGGATCGACGGCACTGCAGATGGCTGGTCCGGTAGACCGGATGATTTTCACACATTGTGCATTGAATGCATTGCCGGCGCGGGTGCACAAGTTCTGCCGCGTGGCCCCGGCCTGCCCGATGATGCCTTCGAGCATGATGGCAAAATGACCAAGTCCGAAATCCGCGCGATCAGCCTGGCGCGGCTGGCGCCGGGACCGGGTGAGTTGTTGTGGGATGTCGGATGCGGATGCGGATCGGTGGCGATCGAGTGGTTGCGGATGGCCAGGAACGCCCGCGCCATTGGCCTGGATCCGGATGCTGGCCGCCGGGATATGGCGCAGCGCAATGCGCTGAAACTGGGGGTTCCCGGCCTGCAGCTGGTCGATGCAACTGCGCCTTCCGGCCTGGCGGGACTTGCTGCGCCGGATGCCGTGTTCATCGGCGGCGGATTGAGCATTGCAACCGTGGATGCATGCCTGTCCGCCCTCAAGCCGCGCGGCAGGCTGGTTGCAAATGCCGTCACGCTGGAAAGCGAGCAGATCCTGTCGGCTCTGCATGATCATCATGGCGGACACCTGGTTCGCCTGTCCGTGGCGCGTGCCGAACCCGTTGGCAGCTATCGCGGCTGGAAACCGTTCATGCCCGTGACACAGTGGAGCAGGACCATATGAGCGGCACACTGTACGGCATCGGACTGGGACCCGGCGATCCGGACCTGATGACGCTCAAGGCACACCGGCTGATATCGTCAGCCAGGGTCGTGGCATATCCTGCCCCTGACACGGGCGAAAGTTTTGCCCGGTCCATTGCAGCCGGTGCGATCGGCAGCAACGCAATCGAAATTCCGATCGTGATCCCGATGCGGGTGGCGCGGTTTCCGGCACAGGGCGTTTATGACGAGGCCGCCGTCGCCATTGGCAGCCATCTCGATGCAGGAACAGATGTCGCGGTCCTGTGTGAAGGCGATCCGTTCTTCTACGGGTCCTTCATGTATCTGTTCGCGCGGCTGGCGGAGAAGCACAGGGCCGAGATCGTACCCGGTGTCACGTCCATGACCGCCTGTGCCGCCATGGCCGCCCGGCCGCTTTGTGCCCGCAACGAAATCCTGACCGTGGTGCCGGCTACGGTTGATGAAACCCTGCTGCGGGACCGGCTGCAGGCATCGGGTGCTGCAGTGATCATGAAAGTCGGCAGGCATCTGGCCAGGGTGCGAAAGGTAATTGAAGATCTCAACCTCACCGGCCGGGCAATATATGTCGCCCACGCCTCGCTGCCACAGCAAATTGTCGTGCCGTTGATCGATGCACCTGAAACCGCGCCTTATTTTTCGATGATCCTGATTGCTGGAACGGACTTCTATGTCAAAACCTGAACCAGTAGTGGTGTTCTTCACCGCGTCTGCCGAACCCATTGCCCGCAAAATCGCAGATACGCTGGGCGCGCAATTGCATGGCCGCAATCCGGCCGGCAGAACCGATGCGGTCATAGATGATGTGGCAGCACACCTGCGTGCGCTGTTTGCAGCCGGACATGGCATTGTCGGCGTGTGCGCGGCCGGCATTGTGATCCGCTGCATAGGATCACTGGTTACCGACAAATGGCACGAACCACCGGTTGTTTGTGTCGCCGAGGACGGATCAAGCGCTGTACCCCTGCTCGGCGGTCACCATGGTGCGAACCGGCTTGCGATTGATATTGCAAAAGCGCTTGGAGGCCATGCCGCACTGACCACGGCCGGCGACGTGCGGCTTGGCGTAGCGCTGGACAGTCCGCCTGCGGGCTGGCGCCTGGAAAACCCGCTGGATGCCAAGTCCGTTATGGCGGGCCTGCTGGCCGGAAGACCCGCAACACTTTCCGGTGAGGCAGACTGGCTTGCATCCATCGGTGAACTGGCCAACGTCAACATATCTCCCGTGCCGGATGGCAATTCACCGGTTGTGCTATCGGTTGCAGGCTGTGAGCCCCTGACCTACCGCCGGCAATGCCTGGCTGTTGGCGTTGGTTGTGCACGCGGGTGCGACCCGGATGAACTGATCGCGCTGGTGCACAGGACGTTAAGCGATGCCGGCCGCTCGGCCTGCGAGGTGGCCGGCGTGTGGTCGGTTGACGTGAAAGCAGATGAAGCTGCGGTTCATGCACTGGCGGGCAACCTCGGCGTAACCGCCCTGTTCTACCCGGCAGTCGAACTGGAAGCCCTGGCGCCGCGGCTGGCCAATCCGTCTGATGTGGTTTTTGCCGAAGTCGGCTGCCACGGCGTAGCGGAAGGTGCGGCGCTGGCTGCAGCCGGGAACACGTCAGACCTGCTGATAGAAAAGACCAAATCAGCAAATGCCACGTGCGCTGTTGCGATTGTTGCCGGCGAGGCGAAGCCATCGAGACCACGCGGAACGCTGTCGGTTATCGGTATCGGGCCGGGTGCCGCCGACTGGCGCACGCCGGAAGCCTCGCGCCTGGTCGCACAGGCCGACGAACTGGTAGGTTATGGCCTTTACATCGACCTGCTCGGACCGCTGGCCGCCGGAAAACCACGCCAGGATTTTCCGCTGGGTGGTGAGGAAGATCGCTGCCGCTATGCGCTGGAGCGCGCCGGAGAAGGCCGCAACGTGGCACTCATCTGTTCGGGTGATGCGGGCATATACGCCATGGGCGCACTGGTCATGGAACTGATGGACCGGGCAGAAGACGAAGGCGGCGTCACCGGTTCCGCAAAACGAGTGCAGGTTATCAATGCACCCGGCATATCGGCCCTGCAGGCGGCATCGGCCCGGGCAGGCGCAATTCTGGGCCATGATTTCTGCACCATTTCACTGTCGGACCTGCTGACGCCGCGCGAAGACATCATCAGGCGGCTGCACGCTGCCGCTGATGGTGATTTCGTGATTGCCTTCTACAACCCGGTCTCCGCGAAACGGCGCACCCTGCTGGCAGAGGCCCGGGATATCCTGTTGAGGCACCGGCCGGCAGATACACCGGTGCTGCTTGCCAGCAATCTTGGACGGACGGATGAAACCCTGCGGCAGCGGACACTGGCGACACTGGAAGTTGATGAAATCGACATGCTGACCGTGGTGCTTGTCGGGTCGTCCAATACCAGAACGTTCACGTCGGGCGACACCGGCGCCGGCGCAGATGGCAGGCTCATGTATACACCGCGCGGATACGCCAAACGCATTGACGCCAGACAGGGCAAAGCATCATGAAGGTCTATTTTATCGGAGCTGGCCCGGGCGATCCGGACCTGATTACCGTCAGGGGCCGGCGCATCATCGAGGCCTGCAAGGTGTGCCTTTATGCAGGGTCGCTGGTGCCGGAAGCAGTTGTTGCATGCGCTCCGGCCGGCGCGCTGGTGCGCGATACCGCTCCCATGACGCTGGACGGCATCATTGCCGAAATGCTGGCGGCAAGGGACCGTGATGAAGACGTGGCGCGGGTGCATTCAGGCGATCCGTCGCTTTATGGCGCCATTGCCGAACAGATCAGGCATCTGAAAAAGCATGGCATCGCCTATGAAATCGTCCCCGGCGTATCTGCCTATGCTGCAGCGGCTGCAGCCATGGGTCAGGAACTGACGATACCCGAGGTATCCCAGACCGTCATTCTTACCCGCACCGCCATGAAGTCTTCTGCAATGCCGACGGGCGAGGACCTGGCAACGCTGGGGCGCACCGGCGCAACGCTTGTTATTCACCTGTCAGTGCGCAATATCCGTGAGATCGAACGCCAGTTGATCCCGCTTTATGGTGCGGATTGCCCGGCGGTGGTGGCGTACCGGGTCGGCTGGCCCGATCAGCGTTTCATCCACGGCACACTGAGTGATATCCGGCAAAAAGTGCGCGATGCGAAAATCACCCGCACGGCCCTGATCCTCGTCGGACGAGCGCTTGGTGAAACCGGTTTCCGCGACAGCGCGCTTTACGACGGCGCCCATGCCCACGTGCTGCGCCCGGTGCGGACTAAAAGGAAGCTGGCGCAATGATGTGGGCGTAGGAGCCACACACTGAACCACAGCGAAGCCCCATGTATTACGTATTACGGTGACAGTTTACTAAATGCACTAATTAAAGTAGACTGTTTGCCATGGCCCGCCTGTCCCGCATCGTGGTTCCCGGTTGTCCGCATCATGTAACCCAGCGGGGCAACCGCCGCATGCAGACCTTCTTTGAAGACGGCGACTACCGGCTTTACAGGGACCTTGTCAGCGATGCGGCACACAAGGCAGCGTGCGAGGTGTGGTGCTATTGCCTGATGCCCAATCACGTACACATGATTGTGGTGCCTGAAGATGCAGATGGTCTCAGGCGCACATTTGCCGACGCGCATCGCCGCTATACGGGCTACATCAATGCCCGTCTGCGGGTGACGGGTCACTTGTGGCAGGGACGCTTCGGGTCCGTTGTCATGGACGAGGAGCATCTGGCCGGTGCGGTGCGGTATGTATCGCTCAACCCGGTGCGGGCGAAACTGGTGGAGAGGGCCGACCAATGGCCGTGGTCAAGTGTGCGGGCTCATCTTGCCGGCACGGATGATGAACTGGTTTCGGTCAAGCCGGTACTGGACCGCTATGGACCGTTCGACAGGCTTATTGATCCAGGCGATGCACACGTTGAAGCATACCAGGCGCTGCGGCAGGCTGAAACGACAGGCAGGCCGGTTGCTTCCGATGACTGGATCAGGACACTGGAGACCCGGACAGGACGCACTCTGACCCCGCAGAAACGCGGACCCAGGGTCAAAACGGCAAGGCCTAATTAGTGTATTTGGTAAACTGTCACCGGAAACGTAATTAGTGCATTTAGTAAACTGTCACCGTAATATGATGGCCTTGGCAAAGGTGCAATCAAAACCGTAATTAGTGCATTAAGTAAACTATCACCGTAATACGGACGAGCGCTCGGTGAAACCGGTTTCCGTGACAGCGCGCTTTAAGACGGCGCCCATGCCCACGTGCTGCGCCCGGTGCGGATTAAAGGGAAGCTGGCGCAATGATGTGGGCGTAGGAGCCACACACTGAACCACAGCGAAGCCCCATCGGGGCGAGCTTCTGATCAAAGGCATCGGTTGCTTCGAACAGGCGATCAGCACTGCCTTCCCGGACCACCGTTGAATAGTGGAATTCGTGCCCCGTCAGGGCTGTGCTCCAGGGCGCACCACCAAGCGGCGTGAACCGGCGATATCCGAGTTTCAGTTTGCGCACTGCAAAAGTTGTTTCGACCGGCAGCAGGCCCAGCATTTCATGGGGCTTGCCATTGGCATCAATGACGGCGTTGCCCAGCGTCATGTAGCCGCCGCACTCGCCGTAAACCAGCTTTCCCGTCCGTGCCGCAGAACGCATTGCGGAGGCAAAGAGCGAGGCGTTACTGAGGGTCTCACCGTGCAATTCCGGATAACCGCCCGGCAGATAAATGGCATCACAAACGGAAACCGGCGCCTCGTCTGCCAGCGGTGAAAAGAATGAAAGTTCTGCACCCTGTTCTCGCCAGCCCTGCAGCAGGTGAGGATAGACGAACGAAAAGGCGATGTCGCGGGCGATGGCGATGCGCTGGCCCAGCGGCGGCAGATGCGTGGCGCTGTCTGGTCCGGGCAGGGCAACGGCGGCGGTCGTCACAGCATCCAGATCGACGCTGCTGGCGACAATACCTGCTGCGTTCTCCAGAAAATCCTCAAGGCCTGCATGCTCGCCGGCCTGCACCAGCCCCAGGTGCCGCTCAGGCATGGCAAGCGAGGCATGTCGCGCAATGGCGCCAAGCACCGGCACACCGGTTTCGTCCAGGGCCGCACGCGCCATCATCTCGTGACGCGGTGATCCTACCCGGTTGAGAATGACACCAGCCAATGGCAGGTCAGGCCGCAGGGCGCGAAGGCCTGCCACGGGCAAGGCGGCCGAATGGCCCTGCCGGGCGATATCAAGCACAATTATCAGCGGCAGGCCCAGCGTCACTGCCAGGCTGGCGACCGAACCGGAACCGTGAGGTCCGGCCCCGTCAACTGCTCCCATGGCACCTTCGATAATCAGCAGTTCACCCGGCTGGCCTGCAGCCAGATGCCTCAACTGCTCAGGTGGCATGGCCCAGGCATCCAGATTGACAGAAGGATAGCCGCATGCGGCTTCATGAAACCTGGGATCGATATAGTCTGGTCCGGACTTGGCGCCGGCAGTGGAGACGCCCCGGTTTTTCAATGCGCGAAGCAGACCAAGGGTCAGCAGGGTCTTGCCGGAACCTGATGCCGGTGCGGCAATTACCAGCCCGCGAACGGACATCAGGAAACGTCTTCCAGCAAGTTTCTACCGGTACCAAGCGGGTCCAGGGTGCGAGGTTCATGACCGGCCAGTTGCGCTGCCCAGTCCAGTGTCTGGCGAAACAGGGCAACCCTGCCAATGCACACGATGGCCGGCGGTTCGATACCGTGTTCAACAATATCTGCCGGCGCTTTCGACAAACATGTCTCAAGGACACTCATGGCCGGCAAGGTGGCGTTTGACACCACGGCAACCGGTTCCGACGGATCACGGCCTGCCTCGATCAGCTTGCCGCAGATCTGGCCCATGTGCTTGATTGCCATGTACATGACTATTACGGGAGAGCCTTTTGCAATGGCGACCCAGTCGATGGCCGACGGCGCAAGGCCGGTCTGATCATGGCCGGTCAGGAACGTCACCACCTGGTTGACATCGCGATGGGTTGCCGGAATACCGGCATAGGCAAGTCCGCCGATACCGGCGGAAATCCCCGGCGTGACCCGGATCGGTATACCTGCCTGCACAAGCGTCTGGGCTTCCTCGCCACCGCGGCCGAATACGAACGGGTCGCCCCCCTTGAGACGCAGCACGCGTTTTCCGGCTTGCGCCAGTTCAATCAGCCGCAATGAAATATTGCGTTGCTTGGGAGACGGCTTGCCGCCGCGTTTGCCGGCATACTCGACTGTGCTGTCAGGCCGGCGCCAGTGCAGAATGCGTTCATCGACCAGTGCGTCATAGACAATGACATCAGCCTGCTGCAGCGCGTTGAGACCATGCAGAGTCATCAGTCCCGGATCGCCTGGACCAGCCCCAACCAGCCAGACAAGACCAGGTGAAAACACCGGCCAGTCGCCGTCAGGCAGCTTGGATATGTGGGTTGCACTGGTCATGGTGGCTGCGAAACTACCTGCTTTGTCTGCAGTTGGCGAGACGGCAAGCGACATCTCTGCCACGCCGGCGTCAACAAATTTCGATCACAACAGCATATCGTGCAAATACAGACTTTGAACAATGCAAAACAAGATACCCGGGTGCTATCGGGAGGAATAGTAGCATCAGGGGTCAGGATCCCAATTTCATCCCGGTCAGAAACGGTCTACGCTGGCACATGATGAGCAGGAAACCCGATACACGATTGCGCACAGGATTCACCACCGGCGCATGTGCAACAGCCGCAGCAAGAGCGGCCACATCCGCGTTGCTCGGCGCAGGCTTTCCAAACCCGGTCACAATTACCCTGCCGCGGGGGCAAACCCCGTCCTTTGAACTGACGGATGCTTCAACCGGTAACGGGTGGGCCAGGGCCAGTGTCCGCAAGGACGCCGGTGATGACCCGGACGTCACGCATGGCGCCCTTATCATTGCAACGGTCCGGCACGGCGCCGGCGGCAGTGGCGTGTGCTTCCGGGCCGGCGACGGTGTGGGCATGGTGACAATGCCAGGTCTGCCCATCGCACCGGGAGAACCGGCCATCAACCCGGTTCCGCGAAAGATGATCATCGATCACGTCAGCGCGGTTGCCGAGGCACATGGCGTTGCAGCGGATTTTGAGGTCGAGGTGTCGGTTCCCGGCGGGCGCGAACTTGCGCTCAGGACATGGAATCCGAGACTGGGGATTGAAGGCGGCATATCCATCCTGGGTACCACGGGCATTGTCCGGCCGTTTTCTTGCTCGGCTTGGATCGCCTCCATTCATCGCGGTATCGACGTCGCACGCGCCAACGGCGTCAACCACGCCATCGGCTCCACCGGCGCCACATCCGAACGCGTTGCACAGGACCTGTTCGGCGCACCCGATCATGCCATGCTCGACATGGGGGATTTTGCCGGCGGCCTGCTGAAATATCTGAAAGTGCACCCCCTGCCCCGCCTGACCATTGCCGGCGGATTCGGCAAACTGACCAAGCTGGCGCAGGGCGCACTAGATCTGCATTCATCACGCTCACAGATCGATTTTGCCGACTTGGCGCTGCTGGCAGACAACGACAAGGTGGCGGATGCAAATACCGCGATGCAGGCACTGGAAATTGCCGGACCGGGGCTGGCTGAAAAAGTGGCTGCCAGAGCCCGCCATAGTGCCCTTTCCGCCCTGAAGGGCGCGCCGGTGGAGGTGGACGTGTTGATCATCAGCCGGGACGGCAAACCTGTCGCCAGTGCCGATGCTTCCGGGGAACGGGTGTTGTGAGTATACCGTTTCGTGTGCTGTTGCTGGCGGGGACCGGTGAGGCCCGCCTGCTTGCAGAACAGCTTGCCGCAGTGAGAAACCTCGACGTCATTGCATCACTGGCCGGAGCCACGCGGGAGCCGAAACCTTATCCGGTTGAAACCAGGACCGGCGGCTTTGGCGGCGCAGACGGACTTGCGCGATACATCGGCGACCAGCATATCGACATGATCCTAAACGCAACCCATCCATTCGCTGAAGTCATGAGCGCCAACGCGGCCCGGGCCGCAAGAGCGACCGGAACTCCGCTGTTGCGGCTGCTGCGTGAGCCATGGCAACCGGCTGAGGGTGACCAGTGGCTGGACGTTGCCGGCATGGCAGAAGCTGTTGCTGTACTGCCCGGCGATGCAAGAGTTTTGTTTGCCACGGGCCGAGGTTCAGTAGAGCAAATTGCAGCAGCCGGACCCCGCGATGACATATGGGGCGCAATCCGGATAATTGATCCATTAAATCAATGCTTTCCGCTGAAGCGGGGTGAATACATACTGGCCCAGCCACCGTTCACGATTGAACAGGAACTGGAGGTGATGCAGCGGTTGAAAATCACTCACCTGGTCACCAGGAATGCCGGCGGCAAGTCCGGTTTGGCTAAACTCCAGGCAGCACGCGCACTGAACCTTGCAGTAGTGGTTATCACGCGGCCCGGGCAACCTGACATACAGGTCACAGTGGCCAGTTTGCCCGACATGGTGGCAAGGGTCATCAGCGCAATGCCGCAAGGCAGACCCTGAAAAGGCGGATTGATCGCTTGACACCAAAGCCTTCAACTGTGCAATCATGAAAACAGAGGTTCCTGATTGCCCGGTGTTGAACACTGGCGAATGGGATGAAAAGGGAATACGCGATGAGCCGACCCAAACAGGGGGTTCAGAAACGTAGCCGCCCCCGCGACTGTAGACGGTGAACAGGCATCCGTTGCCACTGTGATACCGGCCACACCGGCCAGTGACACGGGAAGGTGGATGAAGCTGTAAGGACCCGTCAGCCAGGAGACCTGCCTCTGGTGCCGGCAAGTGCCGGTTGAGAAACGTGAAACGGGCGGGGTGCTCCCGTGTCGCGACGCCGGCAGGATACCTGATCCGGCGCGAGACCAGCGCACTCCTCTGCCATTGAGGTTTATGGAGAGGACGATCTAGATGATTCAACTGAAAACTGTCCGTAACGGACTGGCCACTGTGGCTGCGTTTGCGGCGACGGCAACCCCGGCATTTGCCCACCATCCGCTTGGCGGTGGCACACCGGAGACATTCGTGCATGGCGTTCTGTCGGGTATCGGTCATCCGATGCTGGGTATCGATCACTTTGCCTTTATTGTAGCGATGGCGCTGGCTGCCGTGGCCATGGGGCGGCTCGCAACCGCACCACTTGCATTCCTGGCTGCATCCATGGCCGGTGTATTGCTGACCTATGGCGGCATTGAACTGCCAATGATCGAGGTGATGGTAGCAGGCTCTGCAACAGTGATCGGCGCTATTGTGCTGTCCGGCCGCAAGCTGTCGATGCCGGTTGCCCTCGGGCTGTTCGCGGTTGCCGGACTGTTCCACGGCGCAGCCTACGGTGGCGCAATTGCCGGCGCAGAAAGCACACCGCTGCTGGCCTATCTTGGAGGTCTGGCCATCACCCAGTACGCCATCGCATATGGTGCGGGCACGCTGGCGAAACTGTTCTGGGACGGGGCAAACGCAGCCTCCGTCAGCCTGCGGGTAGCCGGTGGTGTTGCTGCCGGTGTCGGCTTTGCCTTCCTGTTCGAGCGCGTTGAAGGAATGATCTTCCCCGGCGTTGTCTGAACAGGACAATCATTCCGGCTCGATCCAGACCGCATCTGATCGGGCGCTGCCTGGAGCAATTATACGGGTTCACGTGAACCCGTGCCGCTCCACGCAGCGCCTTGTTCAAATCCGCCTGCAACCAGAGACAAGAGATTATGGTTCAAAAGATCCCCGCTACTGTTGTGACCGGCTTTCTCGGCGCCGGCAAGACGACGCTTATCCGGCACATGCTGGCAAATGCCAACGGCAAGCGCATTGCGCTGATTATCAACGAGTTCGGTGATCTGGGCGTCGACGGTGAAATTCTCAAGGGTTGCGGTATCGAAAACTGCCGTGACGAAGATGTAGTGGAACTTTCAAACGGCTGCATCTGCTGCACCGTCGCGGAAGATTTCATACCGACATTGCAGAAGCTGATCGATCGCGAGGAAGCACCTGACCACATCGTCATCGAGACATCCGGGCTGGCATTGCCGCAACCGCTGGTGCGCGCCTTCAACTGGCCAGACATCCGCACACGGGTGACGGTGGACGGCGTTGTAACGGTTGTTGATGGCCCGGCAACCGCGGCAGGGCAGTTTGCCCATGACATCGCTGCCGTCGACCGGCAACGTGAAGCCGATGACGGTCTTGATCACCAGACGCCGCTGGGCGAACTGTTTGAGGACCAGCTGGCATGCGCTGACATGATTATCGTCAACAAGGCAGACATCCTGGGTGCCGACGGGGCCAACGATGTCTCGAACAATCTGAAGTCCAGACTGCGCGCCGGCGTTCAGGTGTTGCAGGCAAGCCACGGCGCAATTGATCCAAGGATACTGCTGGGCCTCGGCATTGCTGCCGAAGATGATCTGGATGCCCGGCATGAAATTCATCACCATCACCACGATGATGACCATGACGGTGACCAGGATGACGATCATGAGCACGATCATGGCCATGACGAGTTTGACAGCTTTGTTGTCAGTTTGCCGGAGATCAGCGGGATGGATGGTTTTCTGGCACGGGTGCAGAACGCCATTTCAGATCACGGTGTGTTGCGTCTGAAAGGCTTTGCCGCAGTGCCAGGCAAACCGATGCGAATGGTGATACAGGCCGTCGGCCCGCGCATAGACACGCATTTTGACCGCGCCTTTGCCAATGATGAAACACGCGCCACCCGCCTGGTGGTGATCGGACCGCGCGGGCTCGATCAGGCGGCTATTACCTCGGCGCTGGAGATCGCTGCAGGGGCATGAGCGGATGCATCTTCTCGCTGCCCGTCCAGGCGACATAACCGACGGCACTGAACCGGTTGATCCTGGCCAGAGTCCGGCGGATGTGATTTTCATTTCGGCGGCTGATACGGAACTTGCCGCCTTGAGCCAGGCGCGAACCGCTCTTGGTGAGGAGGCGCCAGACCTGCGGCTGACGCAACTAGGCTGGCTGAAACACCCCTACTCCGTAGACATGTTTCTGGACAAGACAGCCACCAGATCCCGGCTGGTCATCGCCCGGTTGCTGGGAGGACGCGCCTACTGGTCTTATGGCCTGGACGAGTTCGCCACCAGACTGGGCCAGTCCGGCGTATTGTTTGCCGCCCTGCCGGGTGACGACAAGCCGGATGAAACTTTGCGGGCTGTTTCTACCGTTGGCGATGAGGACTGGGCAGCCCTGTGGTCCTTCATGGTGGAAGGCGGGCCGGAAAATTCTGCCAACCTTCTGCGTCTGACCCGTCATATTCTGGATGGAAAGGAGCGTCCGCAATCTGCCAGTCCATTGCTGCGAGCAGGCCACTACTGGCCCGGCGCGGCACGGGCGGACCAGCAGACAGTGCGTGCCAACTGGACGCCCGGTGCGCCTACGGCGGCGGTGATATTTTACCGGGCACTGGTGCAAGGCGGCGGTATGGACCCGATTGACCGGATGATAGAGGCGCTGCGGTTACGCGGCCTGAACCCCAACCCGGTGTTTGCGGCATCGTTGAAGGATCCGGTTTCAGCCGCAACCATTGCCGGTATCTTTGCCGCCACGCCACCGGACGTGGTCATCAACGCCACCAGTTTCGCGGTGTCGTCACCCGACCCCGCGGACTGGCGGGAAGACCGTGCAGCAACGGTTCTTGATCAACCCGGCGGGCCGGTTCTGCAAGTGGTTCTGGCGGCCCAGTCGCATGATGCGTGGGCACAGGGTACGGCCGGGCTGACCGCGCGCGACATAGCCATGAATGTGGCGCTGCCCGAGATTGACGGGAGGCTGCTCACCCGGGCCATCAGTTTCAAGGACGAGGATTACCGCGATGAGGCGTGCGAGTGCGCCATTGCCACTCACCGGGCATTGCCGGAACGGGTGGACTTTGTCGCCGATATGGCGGCACGCTGGGCGCGTCTGAAACGCAAACCTGCCGGCGAGCGCAGGGTGGCGATCATTCTGGCAAATTACCCGAACAGGGACGGCAGACTGGCCAACGGTGTCGGGCTGGACACACCGCAAGCCACCATTGCAACATTGTCGGCCCTGAAGGCGGCAGGTTACCTGGTTGAAGGCGAGCCTGAAACCTCTGACGGCCTGATGCAGACAATCCTTGCCGGTCCGACAAACTGGCTCGCCGGCCGGGCAGAAAGATGCGGCGGTGAACGGCTGTCCCTGGATGCCTATCTGGTGCACTACGGCCTGCTTCCGGAAGCTGTTCGAAGCCGCATTGAAACACGCTGGGGCAATCCGCAGGATGACCCGTTCTTCGGTGATGAGGGATTCGCGCTGGCCGTTCACCGGTTTGGCCACCTGGTGGTCGGCATACAGCCGGCGCGCGGCTACAATATCGATCCGGAAGAAACCTACCACAGTCCGGATCTGGTACCGCCGCACAACTACCTGGCGTTCTATTTCTGGCTGCGCGGCGATACGTTCGATGCAGATGCGATGGTTCACATGGGCAAGCACGGCAATCTTGAATGGCTGCCGGGAAAGGCAACCGCGCTGTCGCAGTCCTGCCTGCCGGAGGCAGCGCTGGGTCCGGTTCCCAATCTGTATCCCTTCATCGTCAACGATCCCGGCGAAGGCACGCAGGCCAAGCGCCGGGCGCAGGCCTTAATCATCGACCACCTGACGCCACCGCTGACGCGGGCAGAGAGCTATGGCCCGCTGCGCGACCTGGAGGCGCTGGTGGATGAGTATTATGAAGCTGCCGGTGTCGACCCGAGACGTATCGGATATCTGCGCGATGAAATCCTGTCGCTGACACAGGTCACCGGGCTTGACGTGGATGCCGGCATGGCTGACGCCGATGATGCCGATGCACGGCTGCAAAAGCTCGATACGTATTTATGTGAACTGAAGGAAAGCCAGATCAGGGACGGTCTGCACGTGTTTGGCGCCGCACCGGAAGGCCGGCTTGAAACTGATCTTGTCGTCGCCCTGACCCGAATCCCCAGAGGCGACGGCAGCGGTGGAGATGCATCACTCATTCGCGCACTGGCAGCAGATCTCCAGTTAGAGGACGGCTTCGATCCGCTCGATTGCGAGTTGGGCAGGCCATGGACCGGAGCGCGACCTGGCATTTTATCCACACTGAGCGGCGACAACTGGCGCACGGCGGGAGATACCATCGAGCGGCTGGAAATGCTGGCAACCCGCCTGGTATCGGGCGCCATGGAGCAGCCCGAAGGCATGTTGTCCACAGCAGCCGTTCTGGGAGAAATTGACGAGCGGATACGGCCGGCGGTCCGCGCCTGCGGAACACGGGAAATCGGCGGCCTGCTGACGGGTCTCAATGGCAAATTCGTGGCCCCGGGTCCGTCCGGCGCACCGACCCGCGGGCGGCTGGACGTGCTGCCGACGGGCCGCAATTTCTTTTCCATGGATGCGCGCGCCCTGCCGACCCGCACGGCATGGGTACTGGGACAAAAATCTGCTGAACTGCTTATAGAGCGCCATGTCCAGGACCATGGGGACTGGCCGCGCGCCATGGCCGTGACCGCATGGGGAACGTCCAATATGCGCACCGGCGGCGATGACATCGCACAGGCACTTGCGCTGATGGGTGTCAAACCCAGGTGGGACGCTGCATCCACTCGCGTCACCGGCTTTGAGACAATACCGCTTGCCCGGCTGGGCAGGCCGCGTGTCGATGTAACATTGCGGGTTTCGGGCTTTTTCCGCGATGCGTTTCCCGCTCAGCTGGAACTGGTTGATGCAGCTGCCCGCGCCGTCATGGTTCTGAATGATGAGCTGCCGGAGGACAATCCGGCAGCGGCTCGATACCGGGAAGAATTTGATGGACTGGTTGCCGGCGGCCTGGCAGAAGCTGATGCTGTCGCTAGGGCAGGTTCAAGGGTGTTCGGTTCAAGGCCAGGTGCCTATGGCGCCGGTCTGCAGGCGATGATCGATGAAAAACTCTGGGCACAACGTAGCGACCTGGGCGAGGCCTATCTTGAATGGGGCGGCTATGCCTATGGTCAGGGAGTGGAGGGCCGGGCCGCACATGAAGAATTTGCCACCCGCCTGTCCAGGATCGAGGCGGTTGTACAGAACCAGGACAACCGGGAACATGATGTGCTGGATTCGGATGACTATTACCAGTTTGAAGGCGGCATGAGTGCGGCGGTTGAAAAACTACGCGGTCAGGCACCCGCCATCTACCACAATGACCATTCGCGACCGGAACGGCCGGTAGTACGCACACTGGATGAAGAAATCGGAAGGGTGGTGCGGTCTCGTGCTGTAAACCCGAAGTGGCTGGAAGGCATAAAACGGCACGGCTACAAGGGGGCCTTCGAGATAGCCGCCACGGTCGATTACCTGTTTGCCTTCGCCGCAACCACGGGTGCGGTACGTCCGCATCATTTTGACCTTGTGCACGAGGCCTATCTTGAAGACGATGATACCAGGCAGTTCATAGCAAACCATAACCCGGCCGCACTGCGCGAGATTGCGCAACGCCTGAGCGAAGCCATGGAGCGGGGAATGTGGACGCCAAGATCCAATTCGGCGCGCGGCCTGATAGAGCAATTGCAAAGCGGAGAAACCACATGACCGACGATATCGAAAAGCACAACGCCAAAATGCTCAAGAAGAAGGTTGCCCGTGACAAGATCATGGCCACCAAGACAGAGGAAAAAGGCCTGGTAATCGTGCACACCGGCAAGGGCAAGGGCAAGTCGTCTGCCGCCTTCGGCATGATATTCAGGTGCATAGCCCATGACATGCCTTGCGCGGTAGTTCAGTTCATCAAGGGTGGCATGTCGACCGGCGAACGTGACCTGATCCTGGCGAAGTTTGCCGACAAATGCCAGTTTTATACCATGGGCGAGGGATTTACCTGGGAAACCCAGGACAAATCGCGCGATATCGAAATGGCCCAGGCTGCCTGGGCAAAGGCGAAGGAACTGATCGCCGACGACACCAACCGCATGGTGCTGCTGGACGAAATCAATATCGCGCTGCGCTATGACTATATAGACGTCAATGAAGTGGTGGCCTTTCTGGCCGAACACAAACCCGGGATGACCCACGTGGTATGCACCGGGCGCAACGCCAGGCAAGAGCTGATCGAGGCGGCCGACCTGGTCACGGAAATGGAATTGATCAAGCATCCGTTCCGGTCCGGAGTGAAGGCCCAGGCCGGCGTCGAGTTCTGAGGAACCACGGCCTGATGTCGTCCAGCCTGATGATACAGGGAACCGGTTCAAATGCCGGCAAATCGATGCTTGTCGCAGGGCTGGCGCGAGCCCTGACGCTACGCGGAATGAAAGTGTTGCCGTTCAAACCGCAGAACATGTCAAACAATGCCGCTGTTACCGTGGACGGCGGCGAAATCGGGCGGGCGCAGGCGCTGCAGGCGCGCGCGTGCAATGTCGAACCTGTCACCGATATGAACCCGGTCCTCCTGAAACCGGAAACCGAAACCGGCGCCCAGGTCGTGGTGCACGGCAAGCGGCTGAAAAGCGTGCATGCGCGCGACTACGCGACGCTGAAACCGCGGTTGTTGGACGCCGTCCTGGGCAGCTTCTATCGCCTCAGGGCACAGGCGGACGTGGTGCTGGTGGAAGGCGCCGGCAGCCCTGCAGAGGTAAACCTGCGGGCAGGCGATATCGCAAACATGGGGTTTGCGCGGGCGGCGAACGTCCCGGTGATCCTCGCCGGCGACATCGACCGGGGAGGTGTGATCGCGCAACTGGTCGGCACAAGAACCGTTATCGATGCGGACGACGCGGCAATGATCGCCGGGTTTGTGATAAACAAGTTTCGAGGCGATACCAGTCTTTTTGATGACGGCTACAAGCTCATTGAGGACCTCACCGGGTGGCCAGGTTTCGGGATCATTCCGTGGTTCGACGACGCCCGCAAACTGCCCGCAGAAGATGTGCTCGACATTGACGGCAATACAGGCGGCGGCGAGTTCAAGGTGGTTTGTCCGGTACTGTCGCGCATCGCCAATTTCGATGACCTGGACCCGTTGAAGATGACGCCGGGGGTGAGCGTGATAATGGTGCGTGCAGGCGAACCGTTACCCGGCGATGCCGGCCTGATCATTCTGCCGGGCTCCAAGTCAACCCGTGGTGACCTTGAATTTCTGCGCCGGCAAGGCTGGGATACCGACATTGCAGGCCACGTCAGGCGTGGCGGTCATGTGCTGGGGCTATGTGGCGGATACCAGATGCTGGGCCGGACAATTGCCGATCCCGGGGGGATTGAAGGTCCGCCCGGCACCACCCGGGGCCTTGGACTGCTGGATGTCGAGACCACGATGATCCCCGACAAGACGTTGACGCAGGTCAAGGCCGTGCACGTCGCCAGCAAGTGCGAAGTCAGCGGCTACGAAATCCATATCGGCCGGACCGACGGGGCCGACAGGGCCCGGCCGTTGCTGGAAATAGACGGCCGCGCAGAAGGCGCCATGTCCCCTGATGGGCGTATAATGGGCAGCTATGTGCATGGCATGTTCAGCTCTGACAGGTTCCGCAGCCAGTTCATAAACCTGTTAGGCGGCAGTTCAAAGACGATTCATTACGAGCAAGGTATCGATACGATACTTGATCAGCTTGCGGTACACCTTGAGTCCCATGTCAATATAGACGGGCTAATCGATATCGCCCGGCGCACAGGCTGAAAAAAGGCCAGGCCGGTTGATCTCGATACCCTGTTCTGTCCAATCCGAAGCCTGAAATTTACCAGGCCGAAATCGAAAGCGGACAATAGTACGGGATGGCTTCGGGTTCCCGTTTCTCCAACGCAATCATCGCCAGGGCGTTGAAATTGAGCGAGACAGATTTGATTTGTTCGCTTTGTCCGACAGGCACGGCCTGATGTAACCGTGATCGAGCGGAAAGTTCAGGTGCGCGGGATGGACAGTTGAGGCAGAGCGCCAGGTCACGCTGCGAAACGGCAAAGGTCGGGACCTGCCCCGGCAGAAATCTGGAAGTAACTGCCTGCCGTCTTACTTTCTAAGATCCAGAACACCGAGTTCCTCCCACAGCCATGTCGCATCGTAAGACGCCATCGGGCCGTCGCGATCTTGTTTTGCAGCGTGATTTTCGAGCTGCTTGAGCCAGGCAACTACACCTTTACGGCCGTTTTTCGATCTTGCGGCCTTTCGCGGAGAGACATTGCCGAGTGCTGGAATCGGTTCGTCCAGCTGTGCCCGATAGTGGTTATCCATTGTTTCATGGATAATTCGGCGCACTTCGCCTCCGGTCAGATCGGTGTCTACCGGCAGACGATCATGGCCGGCCTGCTCCTGAAGGGCCTGTTCAAGTGTCTGGAGCTCC
Source organism: uncultured Alphaproteobacteria bacterium (assembly GCA_963700885.1). Classification (GTDB taxonomy): domain Bacteria; phylum Pseudomonadota; class Alphaproteobacteria; order Rhizobiales; family Aestuariivirgaceae; genus Anderseniella. The sequence goes on along the minus strand of CAVOZJ010000030.1, from coordinate 32,362 downwards.
GTGAACGGGGGGCCAACAAGATCATCAAGCAGCACTTCCAGCAGTTCTCGCCCGCGCGCGGCCCTGCCTTCAGAATTCACGCATAGCTCGAGTCCTTCTGATTTCAGTTCTATTGTTCCAAGCACTACAGAACCAGTTTCTGTTTTTGTCACAAACTCGAAGTTGAGCTGTTCCTCTGTCTTTCGCTTCTTCTTCCTTTTCTTTCCCGGTTCTACCCAATTCCAGAATGTTTGTGATGCTGCTTCCAGATTTGGCGCCCGATTGAGAATGGCGCAGATTTCGGCGCCGGCAACACCGGAAGCAAGCGGATAGACCAGCCGCACAAATTGCAGTTTCTCGGCATCGCTGTTGAACACGTCTGGAATGCCGGGGGCAAGGCTACGCTCAAGCAGGTCATCCAGGAAAAACGATGAAAACACCGGGGCCATGCTTTGCAGCAGCCTGGTTGGTGTGGGGTCGCTGCCGAGCAGAAGCGCCAAATCGGGGTCGTTCCGGTCGATGCCCAGCCGATCCATGAATTCCTTGATGTCGACTGAAACCTCACCTGAACGGCCGCCAAACATTGCAAGCAGAACTTCCGACCCGTCGCGCTCAAACGGCAGCAGACCTCCACCAATCACGCTCCTCCCGCGGACATCCACAATACGCAGGGCAACATGGTCCCAGGATTTGAGGTTTTTGGTTGCCGAACGTTCGCTGACCCGAACCGGCTCACCTCCGCGAATCAGGTCGCGGGCGAGAAATGATTGGCCCGGCTCAATGTCACTGATTTCGTACAGGCTCATCACTGAGCTTTTGAGTCCTGTCATGTACGATTTGTTGCCTGCGGATTCCTTGTATCCACGGCGCTTGAGGTAATCATCCACGATGTTACCGGCGCCCTCGACTTCCGTGGTCAGAAAATCCTCGAATGCGCAGCCCCACAGCGTCATTAGCCAGTGCGGGTCAATCAGGCCAGCAAGTTCGTCAAAGTTCTCGAGTTCATATTCATCAAGAACACTTGTAACGTGATGCTCGAGTAACTCTGCAAAAGCATCCCGCCATGGCTCCCTGGCAAGCCACTTCATCAGACCGGCAAGAGAGTGGGCAGACCGCATTGTTCACTCCGCCTGTTGCGCCGAACCATGTCAGGGTCACCAGGGCCAGGGCTCCAGTGAGCCCGACCGGTGGTTTACCTGTCACCTGTGCAGCATTATTATTGCTGCTCCTGCAGGAAAATCAACTGACGGAAACCGGGTTTAATGGAGCAACGCCAGAACAACCAGAAGGCCCCCATGCACGGCCAGGCATCGTTTGAACATCGCCAGCGCACCGGCGATGGTTGCTGCATCAGGATCAGGCGCGCCGTCATTGACCCAGGGGTGTTGCTCCAGGCGATCACCATAAGTGCGGGGACCGCTCAGCCGGCAGTTGAGTCCTGCCGCCATGGCGGCCTCCGGCCACCCGGCATTGGGAGAACGATGCAGGCCCGCATCGCGCCGCATGACCTGCCAGGCGCGCCTGCTGTCTGCTGACACCAGCACAAAGCAAAGCCCTGCCACGCGTGCCGGTATCCAGTTGACAATGTCATCGAGCCGGGCTGCGAACTTGCCATAGGCTTCATATTGCTCATTGCGATAGCCGATCATCGAGTCCAGCGTGTTGACCGCCTTGTAGGCTGCAATGCCGGGCAAACCGAACAAGGTACCCCAGAACAAGGGGGCGAGTACCCCGTCAGAGGTGTTTTCGGCCAGGCTTTCGATGGCGGACCGGGCAATGCCTGCTTCATCCAGTTTTGCCGGGTCACGGCCGACAATCATGGACACTGCCTGCCGCGCCCGTTCGATGTTGCCTGCCGCCAATGGCTGCTGCACATCTGCTACGTGATCATGCAGCGAGCGGGCTGCCAGCAGCGGCCACGCCAGCACCGCAGCCAACACAATACCGGAAATCCCGTCCGGCAATGCCAGTTGCAACGCCAGCCCAACTGCCGCGCACACTGCCACGACAAACAGTCCGGCAATCGCGCCAACCGTGATTGTGTGCGTGCGGGTTGTATCCTGCCTGTTCAACCGCACTTCGAGTTGCGTGACCAGGCTGCCAATCCAGTTCACCGGATGACCGATGCGGGTGTACAGCCAGTTGGGCCAGCCAAACAGCCAGTCCAGCAGCAGGGCCAGCGCCATTGTCATCGCAAACGTCATGATGCCTGCCATATCAGCATGGTCAGGCCGCGCCAAGCTGCTTGTTCTTTGTCACTCCCAGGGCTAGGGTCAGGAAGCAAGGAAAACCGGCGTTATGACAGATGCTGCCCCACTCACAACCCTGATTCTGGGCGGCGCGCGCTCGGGCAAGACTTCGCGCGCGCTGGCACTGGCGGAATCGGCTGGAAAGAAGCGCTGCTATATTGCGACAGCGCAAGCCCTTGATGCAGAAATGTCGGCCCGCATCGCAACCCATCAGGCACAACGCGGTGACGGATGGCGGACGCTGGAAGCACCACTGGATCTCGCCGATGCCATCACCGATGCGGCCAGCGACAGTGACATCGTGCTGATCGACTGCCTCACCTTGTGGTTGTCAAACCTGATGCACCATGAGCGCAATATTACTGATGAAACCACCGGACTGATCGCAGCGCTGAATGCCAGTTCGACACCCATCATCGTGGTATCCAACGAGGTAGGCATGTCGATTGTGCCGGAAAACCGGCTGGCGCGCGAGTTCCGGGACGCCCAGGGCAGGCTCAATCAGCACGTTGCTGCGGCAGCAAACGTCGTAGAGCTGGTGGCCGCCGGTTTGCCGTTAAGGCTCAAGGGATGAATCAATCCAATGGCGGAATACGGGCGACGAAATGGCCTTTCACGCCTTGCGGCCATTGCTTGATGGGAACCGCTCCGGTGTTACTTGCCGCATGACCGACTGCATACTCGACCAGTGCGCTTGCTGCCGCTTCACCGGGCTCAAACGAGCCCAACACATATGCCAGCTTGCCAGCCGCTGAGATAGCCACATTGCAGCCATGCTCGCACCCCATCAGGCAGGCCACCCCGCGAACCTCAACCCCTTCGACCTCATCGGCGGCCCTCATGACGCTTTCCAGCATGGCCTGCCCGCACGGAGTGCGCTCCTTGTCCTCGCGCACGGCAGGCTGACGGCAGGTTGTACAAACGGTAATGGTGGTAGGCATGCGCAACTGGCTTTCAGATCATGAAGATTGCCTGACTGGCAGGACACACTGCCTGACTGACAGGGCATTAAGCCAGCCTTTACACGATCATGCAGTACATTGGCGAGCGCAATTGCTGGCAACTCAGATTACAATCAGCTCAGTTGCCGGCAACGTCCACCGGAACGGGTCTTGCGTGGTGAAACCGTGCCGGACGTGCCGAAACAGGTAATGACGATTTCACCGTTACCAGTGCAGATACTTGACTGGAACATTACCGGCTTGTCTGCCATCACACGGGCATTGCTGATTGCAAAGGCACTGACAATGGCGTCATGGCGTGCCTGGCAGGCTTCCCGGTTCTCGTTGGATTTGCGCGCCGCAAAATCGATAATGCGCGCCGTTGCCGTGCCGGTCTCATCGCGCACCAGCCAGTCGGAAAACTGTCCGGCATCAACCATCGGCATCACCATCAGCGGTACTTCACGATCAGCCTTGTAAGAGCGAACCAGCGAGGCAACCTGGTCGGATATTTCATTGCGGACAGCGTCGTGACCAGACCGGACCTGAACAATGAGGCGATCAGCCTTTGTATGACCCCAGGTCCACATGGATTTCCTGACAGTGGTTTGGTGGCGGGTGGCTACCAGCGCCATGGGGGCAGCCACAGTTGCCGACAATCGTGCGTCCAGAACCTGCCAGGACAGTGTCGGCAGCAGGGCAAACGACGAGACTGCAATCACCGTGCGTATGGCAAGTGCAGCAGGAGATCTGAAAACCTGCACCTGATTATACCTTTTCGCGCACTATGCTCTTGCCGCTCTGATTCAGCAACTCGAGGTTGTTGCGGATAAACGGATTGTCCGGCTCAAGTTCGTAGGCCGCCAGGAAATGCCGGCGTGCCTGCTTGAGGTCACCACGCAACAACTGCGAGTATCCCAGATTGTTCAGCATCATTGTATTGCGGCCAACCAGCTTGATGGCCTGGTCGTAGGCCCGGTCTGCAAGATCAAACCGGCGAAGCCGGTCATAGGAAGCTGCCAGTCCGAGCCACGCCTCTGCATCGCGTGGGGAAACCTCTACTGCCTTGCGAAAGTTTTCTTCCGCGAGACCAAAACGGCCCTCGCGAAAATCCGCCTTTGCAGTTTTCAGCAGATTATCTGATGCATGGTAAGGCGCGCGGCCCGCATGGTGCCAGGTACCCGTTTCACCCTGCTGGTGATCGGATGTAGCCGGCTGCCCCCCTGCGGGGTCAGGCGATGATGAGGATATCGTGGCACCTGCATCATCATCCATGCTGTTGGATAACAGACCCTGCGAACAGCCGGCAAGGCCAACTGCCAATACACCGGTGATAAATAATTGAATGAAGTTCATAACTTGCCCTCCCAAATTCAGACTCAGGCCGGCATTATGACGAAGGTCCATGAAAGAACATTCATCAGATTCATTCAAATTTTCCGCAAAACACAGAAATTAAAATTTTGTGAAAATGTAGATACTAAATACTTTTGGTTCCATTTTTACGTATTAGTGAACGAACACTTTACTGTATTACCACAGAACGCTCTATAAATGACGCGTTATCATGTATCTTGCCGGAAATTCTGGAGGTTTCTGGGAGTTTACGGGATGGCAGAAAATAACACGCGGCGCGAATGGCGCAGCAAACACCACACGCTGAGCGGTAGCCAGTTTGGCGGCAGCTTTCCGGCAATGCATTTGTCGAGCAAGCGCAGCCGGATTTTCGCACTGAGCTGCATCGCGCTGGTGTCAGGCACTGTCGGCGCAACCATAACCGGCCAGGTGTTTGCATACAGATACGCCAACATGGATAAAACAGCGGTCGTTCAACCGGCCCCGGCAGAGCCACAACTGGAAATGTCCACGGTGCTGGTTGCAACACGAGCCCTGCGCTTTGGCGACAAGCTTGACAGCTCGACAGTTCAGGCAACCAAATGGATTGCCGGAACCGAACCTGAAGGCTCGTTCACAACCCTGGAGGACTTTACAGCCGGTGTTGAAGCACGAGCTGCACTGAGCCCGATAGAAGTGGGCGAACCTATTCTTGCAGCCAAGGTAACCGGTCCGGGCCAGCGCCCGACACTGTCGGCACTGGTTGAAGACGATATGCGCGCCCTCACAATAGCCGTTGATGAAGTGTTTGGCGTGGCAGGGTTTGTGCTGCCGGGAGACCGGGTTGATGTCATGCTAACCAGGACATTGAAGGCGGGAGACAGTTCGACGTCGCAAGCCGATATTCTCGTACAAAACGTAATGGTGCTGGCGATAGATCAACAGGCCGATCAACGCCTTGATGCACCAAGTGTGTCAAGCGCGGTTACTCTGCAGGTTGATTCCGAGATGGCCCAGAAGCTGGCCCTGGGCGGATCCATCGGGCGGCTGTCGCTGACGCTGCGGGCTGCCGGATCATCGCATCGTGCGGAAGCAGGTTCCGTATCGCTGGCCGATCTTACCAGTGATGTCATGCAGCGCAGGACCATGACGATCATACGGGGCATAGGAGACAGAACCGCGGTGCGTCCACAGACGGCCGCGAGCGAAACCGTTCCGGTACAACTGCAAACTGGTGCAACAGAATAAGATTTTAGCGAAGGGAGCGCCAGGGTCAGCCTGACAATTCAGGCAATAGGGACCAAAACAGGCGCGCAGGGAGAAATAAAATGGGTACGTCAATAGAAACAGTTACGGGCGACAGCTGGCGCAATCTGATGTCACGCCTGGTGGTTGTGCTGTTCAGCTGCATGTTTGTCTGGACACTGGCAGGCCAACAGGCCCAGGCCGCCTCGCAGTTCACGCCGGGCACCAGTGCAATCATGCAGATGAAGGTGCCTGTTGGACAGTCGGAGACCGTCAATTCGGCTGCAGACATTTCCAATCTCGTGGTCGGCGACCCGGATGTTGCCGATGCTTCCCCCCTGGGAACACGCGCCTTCTACGTACTGGGCCGCAAGACCGGACGCACCAATCTTTCCCTGTATGACGCAAGCGACAATCTTCTGGGTGTCATCAATGTTGAAGTTACCTTCGATACGAGCGGACTGAGAGATGCGCTTCGCACCGTGCTGCCGCGTGAAAATATCAAGGTGCGCAGTGTCAATGGCAGGGTGTTGCTGCAAGGAACCGTACTCAGTTCAACCGCCGCTGCACGCGCTGTACAGGTGGCCAGGGATTTCGCCGGCGACAACGTTACCAACGCCATGACCGTGGGCGCAAGTCAGCAGGTCACACTCGAAGTACGCTTCATTGAAGCCAAACGCAATTCAAGCCGTGACCTGAGCGTCAATTACAGGGTCAGCGCGCCCGGCATTACATTCCAGCCATTTGGTCAGCCAGTCAGTGACGCCACTCCGCTGGCTTCAAATGCTGCAGTCGCTCCTTTTGGCAGATTTGTTGCCGATATGCTTACCGGCGGGGCTTCTGCCGACATCATTATTCAGGCTCTGGAAAAGAATGGCACTGCAAGACGGCTTGCCGAACCCAACCTGACTGCCCTGTCAGGTGAAACAGCAAGCTTTCTCGCCGGCGGTGAATTTCCCATACCGGTCGCACAGGACAATAACAGTATCACGATCGAGTACAAGAAATTCGGGGTCAGCCTGGCGTTCACGCCAACTGTGCTGGACAATGGTCTGATCAACCTGATGATTGAACCGGAAGTCAGCGAGGCAGACTACTCCCGTACCGTGGACGCCGGGTTGCTCAAAGTCCCCAGCCTGATCGTGCGCCGCACCAAGACGACGGTAGAGTTGCGGGACGGACAAAGCATCTCAATTGCCGGACTGCTGCAGACTTTCAATGCACGCAGTGCCGACCAGATCCCATGGCTGGGAGACGTGCCGGTGCTTGGCGCACTGTTCCGGTCCAGCGGCTTCCAGAAGCAGGAGACCGATTTGCTGGTGATCATAACGCCACGTCTTGCCAAGCCGGTTGATCCGTCCAAGCGAATTCCAACACCGCTGGACCTGACCGCATCGAGCAATGATGAAGAGCTTTTTCTGCTCGGCAAGGTTGAAGTCGACCGCAACTATGTTTCGTTCATCGAAAACGGTGGTCACGTGCAAGGCCCGTATGGCCACATGATTGATCTGCCAGGAGGTTCAAATGCAATCGTTACCAAGTAAACCAAACTCCATATGGCATGGAGCAGGCACAGCCTTACTCTGTCTTCTGTTTGCAGGGTGCAGCCAGAGCAACCTCACCCACTCGGACAAGATTTCGCCAACGTCCGGTGATGCAGTTCGCGCCGCTGCGGTTCTGCAGACGGTTGATCCATGGCCGGAATATGTACTCGATACAGATGTTGACATGGACGGTGAGTTGGCAGTCAAACGTGTCGAGGATTACCAGAAGGGCGAGACCAAACCGCTTGAGGGGGAACGCTCCACCGGTGGTTCATCCGCCTCACAGGGCGGTTGATCTCATACCAGATCAGTATGGCTTTTGATTGAATCAATCAAAAGCCATACTGATCGATTTCAAAGTTGCTCTATCACGCTTGAAGCAGTCTGGTGTATGGCTTTTGGTTGATTAACCCGGAAGCCATCCTGATCCAGGCATAACACGCGAGACAGAATTTGAAGCCGCACCCATTCTGGAAGGACATGCCTGCCGAGCAGATTGCCCAGGCAGATACCAGCGACTGGATTGCTGTTTTACCAGTCGCGGCAACGGAACAGCACGGCCCTCACCTGCCCGTTTCAACCGATACAGACATATCCCGTGCCATGATTGGCGCTGCAGTTGCCATCCTGCCATCTGATTTGAAGGTTTCGTTTCTGCCGGTCGAGGAGATAGGCGCGTCAGCAGAACATGGAGATACGCCCGGCACACTGTCGCGTGACCCTATCGAGCTTGCTCAGGCCTGGTTTCACATCGCTGCCGATCTGCACATAAAAGGCATTCGAAAGCTTGTCCTCGTCAGTTCGCATGGCGGTAATACACCCGTATGCGACATGGTCATCCAGCGCGCACGTATCGAACTGGGCATGCTGGCGGTTGCAACATCATGGTCCCGGTTCGGATATCCCGAAGGGCTTTTCAGCAATGATGAAATTGCGCTGGGCGTTCATGGCGGCGATATTGAAACTTCCATCATGCTGGCGGCACAACCCGCTACCGTGGAGATGGCAAAAGCCCGGGACTTTCCATCGCTGCAGCACGACATGATGCGCGCCATGAAGCATTTGCGCGCCTATGGCCCGCATCGTTTCGGGTGGATGATGCGTGATCTCAATGCAGACGGCGTAACCGGAAACGCCAGCGCTGCCACTGCGGAAAAGGGAGCCGCAGTAATCGCGCATCAGTCGCGCGGGTTCGTGGACCTGCTGGATGATGTAAAGTCATTCGATCTGGAGCACTTCAAGCATTGAGACCGAAGCGTTTGATGGCATCAGACGCTGAGATACTGGTCCCTGATTTCAGGATTGGTTTCCAGTTCATCGAAGGTTGAATCAAACACTGCACCACCACTTTCGATTATGATGGCCCGATCAGCCACGATACGTGCGAAATGCAGGTTTTGTTCGGACAACAACACCGTCAATCCCTTGGCCTTGATTTCCAGCAAGGTCTGCGCCATCTGCTCGACAATTACCGGCGCTATACCTTCAGATGGCTCATCCAGCAGCAGCAGTTTCGGGTTTCCCATGAGCGTGCGGGCGATGGTGAGCATTTGCTGTTCGCCTCCCGACATCTGCTTGCCGCGATTGTTTCGCCGCTCAGCCAGATTGGGAAACAGTTCGAACAGATGCTCGACAGTCCAGGCCGGCAGACCCTCGCGTGGCGCCTGGCGGCCAACCTCGAGGTTTTCCATCACTGTCAGATCGCCAAAGATACGGCGTTCTTCCGGGACATAACCGATGCCGGCCTGCGCTACCTTGTGGGTAGCCCATCTGGTGATATCTTGACCTTCAAATTCGACCGACCCGGCACGCGGGCGCGCCAGTTGCATAATTGTGCGCATGGTGGTGGTTTTACCGGCGCCATTGCGACCAAGCAGTGCGACAACTTCACCCGCCGCCACCTTGAAGGACAAATCATGCAGAATATGGGCCTTGCCGTAAAAAGTGTTTATGTCGGCAAGTTCGAGCATCGTCTCAGCCATGGGCGCGGCCTTCAAACAAGGTGCCGCCGCCAAGGTAAACCTCCTGCACGCGGGCATCATTGCGAACGTCTTCGACACTGCCCGACGCAATCAGCTCGCCCCGGTTCAGCACCATGATCCGGTGGGCATGAGCAAACACCACATCCATGTCATGTTCGGTAAACAGGACCGATATATTGCGCTGTGCCACGATATCGGCGGTCAGTTGCATCAGCCTGACCCGTTCTCTCGGCGCCATGCCGGCAGTGGGTTCGTCCATCAACAGCAGTTCAGGCGCATTGGCCAGTGCAATGGCCAATTCAAGGCGTTTCAGGTCGCCATAGGCCAGAATGGCAGCTGCCCGCCCGGCCTGCTCCTTCATGCCCACCAGTGCCAACAGGTCCATCGCCTCATCAACGTAACGTTCTGATGCGGGATGCCAGATATCCCAGGTTTTCCGGTGATGGGAAATCAGCGCCATCTGTACGTTTTCGCGTACTGTCATCGAGGCATAGGTCGCCGTAATCTGAAAGGTCCGCCCGACACCCTTGCGCCAGACCCTTCTGGGGCTCAGTCCCAGGATACTGTCGCCATTGAGCATGACCTGGCCCGCATCGGCCTTCAGCTGACCATTGAGCATGTTGAAGCACGTTGTCTTGCCTGCTCCATTTGGCCCGATCAGCGCCAGCAGTTCACCCTTTGCAAGATCGAAGGAAACATCTGACACGGCCTTCAGGCCGCCAAAAGATTTGGACAGATTGCGAACGCTCAGGACAGGCTGGCTCATGACGAGGCTTCCTCATCACGCTCAAAGCCCGTTTTGATGGCAATTTTCCTGATAAACCCGGCAATGCCTTCAGGTGCAATCACCACTATCGCAATGATGATGGCGCCCAATATGGCGCGCCAGTAATCAAGCCGGGAAATCTCGTCCTCCAGCAGCCTGAAGACACCTGCTCCGACGACCGGGCCTGACAGTGTCTGGATGCCGCCAAGCAGTACCATGACAAGCGCATCCACAGAGCGCGGAATGGCTGCTTCGTCGGGGAAGATGGATCCCTTGGAGAATACATAGACCCCACCTGCTATGCCGGCAAACATGCCGGCAGCAACAAAACCTGCCCACTGGTGCCGCCGCAGATTGATGCCAATGGATTCGGTTCGGTTGGGGTTGTCACGGCCTCCACGAAGCGTATAGCCGAACGGTGAGAAAATAATGCGCCGCATGGCAAGAATGCTGCCGCCGCACAGAACCAGCGCCAGATAGTAAAACGCGGTTTTGGACTTTGCCCACTGGGAAGGCCAGATGCCTAGCAACCCGTCATCGCCACCGGTCAGGTCCTGCCACTGAAAGGCAGTTGACCAGACAATCTGGGCAGCAGCCAGTGTCAGCATGGCCATGTATACGCCTGACAGGCGAACACAGAACCAGCCAAATACAAGTGCCCCGGCAGCAGCCATGAGCGGCGCTGCCAACAGCGCAATCTCCATTGAACCACCGGCATATTTTATCAGGAATGCGGCACCATAGGCACCCAGACCAAAATACGCCGCATGGCCAAAGGACACCATACCGCCATTGCCCATGATGAAGTGCAGGCTTGCCGCAAACAGGGCGAAGATCAGCACGTCGGTCGCCAGCACGATGGCGAACTCGCCAGCCAGAAATGGCATCACGACCAGACCGATCAACAGTATACCGGCAACCGACTTCGCGAGCGTGCTTGCAGCTCGGATGGGCAATTCAACCTGGCCTGCGGAATGGGCCAGTGTTTCCGGTTTGCCAAGCAGACCGTAGGGCCGCAAAACCAGCACGACAGCCATAACCACAAATGCCAGCACAATGGTTGCCTGGGGAAGCACCAGTACACCGAAGGCATTCAGTTCGCCGATCAGCAAGGCGGCAATAAAGGCGCCCGGAATCGAACCCATGCCGCCAATCACAACCACAACGAAGGCTTCCGCGATAATCGACAGATCCATCAGCAGGTTGATCGAGACCCTCGGGACCTGAAGCGCACCACCAAGGCCAGCCAGAAACGATCCGAGAAAAAACACGGTGGTAAACAGCCATGACTGGTTCACACCAAGACTTGCCACCATTTCACGATCCAGCGTAGCTGCGCGAACCAGAATTCCCCAGCGCGTGCGATTGAGCAACACCCACAGGGCGCACAGCACAATCGGGCCGAGCGCAATCAGCAGCAGATCATATTCCGGTACCGGTTCACCAAAAATACTCACTACGCCGTCAAGACCAGGGCCCCGGGGGCCGAATTTGTCCTCGCCACCAAAAACCAGCAGGACGCCATCCTGCACCAGCAGCACCACGCCGAATGTCGCCACCAGCTGATACAGTTCCGGCGCGTTGTAAATGCGTTTCAGGATCAGTATTTCGACGACGACACCTACCAGCGCCACAATCAACGCGGCTGCGAGCACCGATCCCCAGAACCCCAGGATACTGCCAGGAACGTATTGCACCAGCGAATAGGCGACATATGCACCCAGCATGTAAAACGAGCCGTGCGCGAAGTTCACAACACGCGAGACGCCAAATATCAGCGACAACCCGCAGGCCACGAGAAACAGCGATGAAGCGCTGGACAGGCCCGTCAGGAACTGGGCGAAGTAAAAGCTCATTCAGCCCCCTGGTGTGTTATGGAATTGGCGGGTCCGGAGACTTCCGGGCCCGCCCTTGCATGGTGGATTTACTCAGCCGGACGCATGGACTTCACGTCTTCGTCAGATGGCTGATAGTCGGCGCCGTCAGCGTAGAACCAGTCGACCATGACGCCGGCTCCGTCCTTGACGTCGGTTTTGCCAACCCAGGTACCCATCGTGGACTGATGATCCTGTGGCCGGTATGTGAAGCTGCCTGACGGAGACATCACTTCAAGGCCCTTCATGGTATTGACCAGGGTTTCTGCGTCATAGGCGTCGGCCTTCGTCAGCAAGGCCGCAAGTGACGCAACCACATTGTATCCAACCACGGAACCCAGCTTTGGCGCTTCACCCCATTTTTTCATGTAGGCATCAAAAAACGCCTTGTGTTCAGGTGTATCAATGGCGCCTTGCGGATAGCCGGTAACGATCCAGCCCTTGGGCGCCTCATCTTTCAACGGTTCCAGGTATTCCGGTTCACCCGACAACAGGGATACCACCGTCCGGTTTTCAAACGTGCCGCGCAGGTTGCCCTCGCGCACGAACTGGGCAAGGTCACCGCCAAACGTCACGTTGAAAATGGCGTCTGGCTTGGCAGCTTCCACCGCCCGTACTACAGGGGCAGCATCAATCTTGAACACAGTCGGCCATTGTTCCTCAACAAATGTCGCGTCCGGCACAAGCTTGGTCAGCTCCTTCTTGAACGCCTCGACAGCTTCCTTGCCATAGGCATAGTTGGGCGCAACGGTTGCCCACTTCTTGGCTCCGGTCTTGGCTGCTTCCTTGGCGAGCATGGCTGCCTGCATGGTGGTTGATGGGCGCAGTCTGAACGTGTAGCGATTGCCGGAATTCCAGACAATGGCATCGGCAAGCGGTTCAGCAGCCAGGAAGAATACCTTGTTCTGCTTGGCAAAATCGGTAACTGCGAGGCCAATATTGGACAGGAAGGTTCCCGCCAGCAATGTCACCTTCTCCTTGGAGACCATTTCCTCGGCTATGGTCACGGCGTTGCCGGGTTTGCCGGCATCATCGCGATCTATAAATTCCAGCGGCCTGCCCTTGATGCCACCTGCCGCATTGACTTCTTCAAGCGCCAGCTGCCAGCCCTTTTTGTAAGGGTCGAGAAATGCCGGCAACCGTGAGTAGGAATTGATTTCACCGACGCGGATTGGTTCAGCCGCCTGGGCCGCGAACGCGGTCAGGGCAACTCCTGCGGCCAGTGCGAAACCAGCCATAAATTTCAATATTTTCATACTTTCTCCCTTTCATAATTTTTTACAATGATACGGCACGCTCACCGTGTCACCCACTTTCAGTTCGGGGCCACCCCACATCACCCGCGCTTTCTGCATGCAACAGCTTTTCAATACGGCTGCGATACACATTGGGACCCTTGTCAAAGGCCAGCCGCACCGGACGATGGTATTGCGGCTTCAATTCCTCAAGCTGGATGGCTTCAAGGATTTCCTTGTCTTCACTGAACGCCACCCGGAACATCCCATCCATGGATTCAGATACTTTTTCATCATCAATCGCCACATTTCTCAGGTGCATCCAGCGATCAATGGTGTTGGTATCGTCAACCGGCGTAAGGAAGTGCAGTGCGAACACCCGGACGCCCTCATGCCGTTTGTCTTCCGGCAGACCGAGCGCTGCGTCAGCGCTGCCGAAATCAATTACGGCAATTGACGGCAGGTGCAGGTAATAATAGTGCCAGCGATCCACATTGCCGGTAAAACCGCCAAATTTCTGGAAAAACCCAACCGGCGGCGCGTCACGGATCCAGCGCCACGCTACAATGACATCACCGTCCACATCCGCATGGACCGGAACATCCTCACTGGCGGCGTTGCCCAGAGTGGTCGGATGAACGAAGCTCACATGGGCCGGATCCACCAGGTTCTCGGCCACATTCAGATAATGGGAGGCAAGGTGCAGGGCGTCGCCCTGGTGAGCATGCCACTGCGGATCGGCAAATTCAGGCAGATCGAAAATATCGTCCGGATTGGCCAGCTTCGCCTCACCCATCCAAATCCAGGTTATGTCGTTCTTCTCGTGCACCGGATAGGCGTGCACAGATGTTCTGGGAATATTGTTCTGGCCGGGCGCACGGATGCAGGCACCTTGCTTGTCGAAGGTCAGACCGTGATAGCCGCACTGGATCGCGTCTCCGGTCATCAGGTGACCTTTCGACAATGGCAGCTGACGGTGCGGGCACCGGTCGCGCAGGGCGCTAACCTGACCGTCTTCACCGCGATACATGACTATATCATCGCCAAGAATGGTAAAGCGGCGAAGTGTTCGATCAAATTCACCTGCCCAGCCGGCAACGTACCAGGCATTGCGTACAAACTGCATATTGATGTCCTCCTTCAGGTAGAGAGTATCAGCGCAAGCCGTCTTCACCTATTGCCTCGTCACTGGTCAATCCGCCCACTCTCGGCAGCGGCCGGCCAGAGTCGGTAACCGCTACGGCCACCAGAATTTCATTTGCACGTGGCGCATCGCAAATGCGCACTTCCATGCCGTCGAAATGTGAGCGCACATAAGCTGCATCCTTGTGTCCAAGCGGCACGTCAAGAACCGTGCCCATGCCACCGCGCTTCTTGGAAGAAGGTACAAGTGCAGCGCCTTTTTCCACGGCCTTGCGCAACGGTGCGCCGAGCTTTGGATGCAGGATGGCGGCGGCATGTTCCAGTTCCCCGTTTTCGCCGACAAGCGCTGCCTTGCCGTAGCTTTCGGCCTCTGCCGGCCTGATGCCCAGTGCAGCGACAGCCCGTTTGCCCAACAGCCCGCCAAGTTCTTCTCCAACCTGCATCAGGTCCGAGAGGTCTTCGACAAACCGGCCCGCGAAGGGATTGTTGATAACCGCCACCGCGCAGGCCCGCCGCGTCGGCGGATCCACAGTCTTGCCCTGCTCGATGTGAATTTCATCAACAAACACGGCAATCTTGCGGATTTTTGCAATGCTCATCTCAGTCCGTCCTCTCCCTTGATATCGCTGGCTGGCAATCCACCGGCACGATTGTGCACCCGGGCGCCTGTTGTCATTACCAGAACCACCACCATTTCATCAGCACGTGGCGCGTCCTCAACTGCAATCTCAATGGCATCAAAGTGCGAGCGCACGTAAGATGCCGCGACATGGGTAACAGGCACATCAAGCCGTGTTCCGGGCCCTCCGACCTTCTTGGTTGACGGTACGATGGCCGTGGAACCGGGGACATGTTCGCGCATGGAGTATCCGCCCGGCGCATGCCACAGCGCCCCGTGTTCTATCTCGCCCGCCTCACCGACAATGGCTCCCTTGCCATATCCTTCGATGCCCGACGGTTTGACACCCATGGCCGCAATCAGATCGGCTGCCATCTGCATGCCCAACGGTTTCAGATCCTCCATGAACGGTTGTATGTCTTCAACATACTCACCGGCATAGGGGTTTGCGATTACTTTCAGGATGAACCCGCGCCGGTATGGCCTGGCGGCCACGGGTCCTCCCTCATGGAAAACATCCTCCACACCGGTTACGGTTTTTCTCACCTTGACTTCAGGCATGCTGTCTGATCCCGGTCACTGAGGAGCCCGCCTCAAGCGTGCGGATCTCATCATTCAGGCCCAATGTCGCCGCCACGATCAATCCACGCCTTTGCAATTGTGCGGCAAATGTCAGCCCCCTGGCCAGAGCAGTGTTGACTTCCCTGCCGGTCAGGGCGGCCACCTCAACAGTGACCCGGCGCTGGCCGAGATCGCTGTCGGGATACAAGGCTGCGGCCGGGGCGCGGCGCACCTTGATTGACCCCGGCAGATCGACTTCGTTGCCAATCAGTGTCGCAGCGACGTCAGCCTGTGCCGCCGACGATGCCAGAACGGTAACACTGTCGGCGATGCCAAAGGAGAAACTGCGGCCACGCCAGCCGGATGTTGCGATACCGCGAACCGGGTCGGCAGAGTGCACCGAAACCGGCCCGTTCGCCGAGGCAATTGAAAACACCTCGCCAGCACCAAGATGCAGCGCGATGTCGCCTCCGTTGTTGACATAGGCCCTTGACAGGTCGGCCCCGGCGCACATGGCGCACAGCATCTCGTCGGCAACGCTGCCGGCAACCGCAGCCATCGGCGTTACCTTCGATTTCCAGAACGGCTGAACAACATCCACCATTCGTTGCGCTACAGGCCCGGTTACATCCAGACCTGTCTCCGGCACAAGCGAACGGAGTGTCTGCAATTCGCCCGCCAGTACATCCAGCACAGTTGCAAATCGTGCATTTGCGGCCGCGTAGGCCCGGCTAACCTGATCAGGCCGGCCATCTGCCTCGATGATCAGATCGATGGGACCGTGCTGCAGATGCAGGCGCTTTCCGTCCGGCAACATGGTAGCCTGGATGCTCATGACTTGCCGTCCTTCCTTGACCAGCCGAAATGAGAACGTTCTGTCGGCCATGGAACGCCGGACTTGGAATGAGTACTGGTCTGACCCGCCAGGACATGATCGCTCTGGGTGGCCCTGGTGCCCTTGCGGGCATCTTCCAGCAGCATCACGTGCTTCATGTGACCGCCGAGCGCCTCATAGTCTTCCCGGCGCATGGTAAATTCGATGGGTGCGACGAGGGCCGGTGTGGGCACATAACCGAATGCATTGTCCGGCAATTGCGTCACATCCGACATGATTGTGATACCACCGCCCGGCCAGACATAGGCCGGTGCGCCGCCACAGGTAATCCGGGTCAGGGCATGTTTGACCGACCGGGTCAGCTTGACAGGATTTTCGGTTACACCTGCGCGCAACGATCCGCCCGCGCCACCCATGAACAACACCGTGCACAGGGCAGGTTCACAATTTTCCTCGATCAGGCTGACGGACTTCATCAGCCGGGCAGGCATATCACGCCCGACAGGCCTGAGGTCATCATCAAGTTCGTAATAGGCAAACTGCTCACCCGTGGTCGATACCATCAGCAATGACTGGCCCGGTCTGGCGAACTTCGGATTGAAATCGCCCAGAATGGTCAGCGGATCATCAACGTTTGTGCCGCCCCAGCCGGTTCCCGGGTCCGCCACCTGGAAGTAACGCCCTGGCGTGGATCGCCTGCCATTGATCTTGATGCCGGTGGGCTGCCAGTTCAGAACCTTGCCGGCCTGATGTTCGGAAATAACGCCGGTTATATGGTCGTCTACCACAACAACCTCATCCACCAGTCCGTGCCATTGCGAGGCGAACATGCCAACGGTGGCAGAACCGCAGCCAACCCGCATTCGCTCTTCGCGGACACCGTTTACGATCGGGGCCGCACCAGCCTGGATGACGATGGTTGAGCCTTCATCGATGGTGGCCTCAACCGCCTTGCCGTTGCACAGGTCCAGCATGGTCTGGCAGGTAACGCGGCCCTCCTTCTTGCCGCCGCCGGTGAGATGGTGAACTCCTCCAAGCGACAGCATTTGCGAGCCATATTCAGCCGTTGTCACATGACCGACCGGTTCGTCCGCGACGCGCACAAGACTGCGTTCGGGACCCAGATGCCGGTCGGTATCGATTTTCACCTTTACGCCGCAGTAGGAAAATATGCCTTCGGTCACCACGGTGATCATGTCGACGCCGTCGACTTTTCGCGACACGATGAACGGCGCGGGTTTGTAGTCAGGATAGGTTGTGCCGGCACCGATGGCGGTGACGAAACTGTCATCGGGATTGATGATTTCACCATCCCAGTCCGGCCCCTTGTCGAGAAACGGCACGACCTCGCCACCTGCCTCGATGGTCTTGTCAATGATCACCAGCGGGTCGACACGCACCAGGTTGCCGTCCTCATTGGCATAGCGGTCGCAGGCACCGGCGCGACCCGGTGCGATATAGCACATGACCGGGCAGGCATCGCAGCGGATCTTGTCGCCCTGTCTTGCCGGTTCAGCCATTGGCAGACCCCTCCTGAATAGCCGCCAGCACCTTGTCCGGAGTGGCCGGCAAATGCCGTACACTGGCCCCTGTTGCATCGCGGATGGCATTGAGGATGGCCGGTGCCGTGGGGATCAGCACATGCTCACCCAGTCCCTTTGCGCCATATGGCCCGTGTGGATCCGGCACTTCAACAATGATCGATCTGACTTGCGGCATGTCACCGGCGGTCGGGATCAGGTAGTCATGCAGGTTCTCGGTGCGGCCAGGTCTGAAATCTTCCATCAACGCCATGCCGATACCCTGCGCCACACCGCCTTCAATCTGGCCTTCGACCAGTATCGGGTTGATGGCCCTGCCAACATCATGAGCCGCGGTCAGGCGATCCAGCCTTATTGTGCCAAGCCGGGTGTCGACTGTCAGTTCCATCATCTGCGCACCATAGCCAAACACGGCATAAGGTGAGCCCTGTCCGTTCGCATCCAGTGGCGAGGTGGGCGGATCATAGGTTTCCTGAGCCTTGAACACATAACCTTCTGCGTCAGCTGGCAGTTTGCCAAGATCGATACGGCGCTCGCTGGCACCGTCGGCTATGACCAGTTCCTGTCCTTCGATCCCGATGACGGCGTTTTCAGATACATTGGCGTGCCGCAGAATTGAGGCTCGCAGTGCTTCACCTGACAACTTCGTGGCATTTCCGGACACGAATGTCTGGCGCGATGCTGACGTCTTGCCTGCATCCGGCGTTAGCGCGGTGTCCGCCGACTGCAATGATATCGCCGCGGCAGGCACGCCCAATGCATCTGCTGCAATCTGTACCATAACCGTGCTGGAGCCCTGCCCGATATCCACTGCACCTTGATGAAGGATCACCCGTCCATCTCCCGTGATACCGATTTTCATCGTCGACGGATTGGGCAGAGAGGTGTTGCCGCAACCATACCAGCAGGTGCCGAGCCCGACACCCTTGCGCACATGGTGATTGCCGGAGTTGAAATCGCCGGCCCGTGCGGTTGCCTGCCGCCACGGTTCCTGCAACGCCTCAAGGCAAGCCCTGATACCGACGCCGGAGGCAAATACCTGGCCGGTCGCCGTCGGCAATCCGTCATCAAGCGCATTGATCAGCCGGAATTCCAGCCTGTCAATACCGGCCGCATCAGCCAGTTCGTCAAAAACGCATTCCTGCGCGATGGCAGATTGCGGGACGCCAAAACCCCTGAAAGCGCCCGACGGAGGACAGTGGGTGTGTACTGCAACCGAATGCGCACGGTAGTTGGCCATATGAAATGGTCCGGATGCATGCACCGGCACCCGGTTGGCAACAGTGGGTCCCCAACTGGCGTACGCGCCGGTGTTGAAGTAACCCTTGAAATCAAAGCCGGTAATCCTGCCGCGTGCATCACAACCTGCCTTGAGAGTGATCTCGCTGGGGTGGCGCTTGGTAGACGAGCGCATGGATTCCTGGCGTGTATAGACGATGCCGCATGGCCGGTTCAACTTCCAGGCAGCAAGCGCAATGTAAGGCTGCATGGAAATATCCAGTTTCGATCCGAAACCACCGCCGCAGGCAGTGGGCGCAATGCGAACCTGTTCGACAGGCAAATCCATGATCGCCGCCATGGCATCCCTGTCCATATGCGGCGCCTGGGTAGAGGCATGTATTGTAATCGTGTCGCCATCGCGAACCGCCCAGCCTGCTTCCGGTTCAATGTAGGCATGCTCGATAAACGGTGTGGAAAAACTTCGCTCGACCACGTGCAACGCGCCTTGCAGCCCAGCAGCTGCATCACCTTTCTGGACAAGGCCTTCAACCATGACATTGCCGGCACGGGTTTCGTGCAGCAGCGGTGCGCCCCGGGCCATTGCTTCAGCACAATCCAGTACAGGCGGCAATTCTGTCCAAGAAACGGGGAAGTCTGCGACCGGCAGATCTGCAATCGCATCGGCCTCGCCAACGATCATGGCAACTGCCTCACCGCGAAACCGGGTCACGGCTTCGGCAAAAACCGGTTGGTCGGCGAATTGCGGTATAACGCCATGCAGGTTTACACCAGGAACATCTTCCGCTGTCATCACCGCAACCAGGCCGGGGTGACTTTTCACAAATCGCCTGATGTCGCCAAATTCAAACGTCGCATGGTGGTGCGGCGAGCGGACCAGTTTCACCATCAGCGCATTTGCCGGAATGCTGTCTGCGCCAAATTTTTCATGGCCGCTGACCTTCGGCCGGCCATCAACCCGGCGCAATGGCCTGCCAACCGCAGGCCCAGACGCATCGATTACCGGAATACTGTTTGATCCGGCGGCAAACAGCACCGCGTCAACAATTTTTGCATAACCGGTACACCGGCACAGCACGCCGCCCAGCGCATCTTCCACTTCAGCCCGTCCCGGTGCGGCGGATGTGGCCAGCAGCGCTGCAGCGCTCATCAACATGCCCGGCGTGCAAATTCCACACTGCGCTGCGCCAAACTGCAGAAATGCATCCTGGAGACGGCTCAGACCGCCATTGGCTTTCAGGCCCTCCACGGTTGTGATCTCGGCGCCATTGACCTGGCCAACAGCGGTGAGACATGCACATACAGGCTCACCATCCACCAGCACCGTGCACGCACCGCAGTCTCCTGCATCACAACCAATTTTGGTTCCTGCCAGGCCAAACTCATCCCGCAATACGACCGACAGGCGCCTGTGAGGCGCGCTGGAGATCATAACCTCCTCACCATTGATGCTCACTACCGGAAGCGGGGGCTGAACATGACGGTTCATGACAGGCCTTCCACGCAATCGGCAATGACACGGCGCACCCCTTCGAGCGCTGCCTCCAGCCGGTATCGGGCTGGCGCGCGAATATCATCAATAGGAGACAGGCAATCCAGGTGGCGGGCCTCAGGTATCGAATGAATGCCGGTCAATTTCCTGCCGGCCAAATCACTTTCAAGACCGGACAGGCGCTGCGCCACAACCGAACAGGCGCCAACGCTGACGGCGGCGTTTCGCACCAGGCCCGCGCCATCAGTCTCGATGCGCGCCGCAATCATGGCGATGGAGATGACCAGATAGCGCCGCGCACCCAGTTTGAAGAATGCCGAGTTGCCGCGGGTGGCCCTGTCCGGAATGAAAATTCCGGTGACGATCTCATCCGGCTGACGTGCCGTGTGCCGGTTGCCTTTCAGGAAATCGCTCAGGCCCATCCGCCTCGTGGCGCGGACCGATGCCAGTTCAATTTCCGCATCCAGCACCAGCAACGGAGGCACCCCATCGGCAGCCGGCGAGGCATTGCAGATATTGCCGGCAATGGTAGCGCGATTTTGTATCTGTACCGAACCTACTTCCCGCGCCGCCTGTTTCAGACAGTCGAATGATGCAGGCAGGTGAGGTGTGCGCAGAAGTTCGCTCCAGGTAGCAAGCGCACCAATGCGCCAGCCGGTCCCGTCTCCATCCTGTGAAACTCCGCGCAACGCATCTATGCGCGATATATCCAGTACCGGACCTGAAACCGGCGCTTCGCCGAGGCCCGGATAGAAGTCTGTTCCCCCGGCAAGCATGACCCATGTATCTGCGGCCAGAAGCTCGGCTGCTTCCTTTACAGACGTAGGTTGTGCGTAGATCACCATGCCCATCCTTATTGTTTGTACACTAATGATAAGACCGGATTTGAAATGGAGTCAATCACAGTCTATCCCGGTGTGGGCATTTTGTGAAAAGGCCGTTGAACCTGGCCGGCGTTGCCGATTGTTCATGGCGCCCCAATGGCTCGGTGCCGTTTCGCCTACAACCACTGGCCGCAAACGGCAGAGGCCTCGCCCAAGGGCGAGGCCAGCACCAGGGAACGCTACTACAGAGGGGGCGGGGTAGCGGTTCCCAATGCATTCTGCAGTTTCAGAAGATGCTATTCAGCAGCTTCGTTTTGTGCCTGGTCACACATCTGGGCAATCTGGTCACCCAGCATGGAGATGGCGTGGCCAACGTCGCGGATCTTGCTGTCCTGCTGTTTGCTTGCCAGCGAGAGCGACGCGGTAAAGTCCATGTCCATTCTCATGTGCGCAGCCTTGCAGTTGGCAATCTGGGTATCCAGTTCGGCAAGTTTCGCGGTCAGGGAATTTTCGCGTTCCGCCAGTTCGCGCTCAACATTTGAGACTTTCTGGAACAGTGTTTCTTCGCGCGCTGCCAGTTCTGCCTCAACCTGCGAAATCTTCTTGTTGAGAGCCTGTTCCCGCTCGGTTACATCCGACTGAACATAATTGATCTGCTGCTGCAGAGCTTCTTCACGTTTGTTCAGATCATCCTCGCGCTCTTCCAGGATGAGCAGGAGCTCCTTGAGCCGGCTTTCGGTTACCGAGAGGCTGGGACCGACAAGTATGTCGCGCAATGTCTCCAGCTGATCCGGCAGGACGTCCGGTTCGCGCGCAGAATTGTGACCCACCGGTGCGGGGGCAGCTTCCATCATTTCATCATACTGCTCTTTTGGAGCGGTACTCCCTTTCCGGTTCAGTTTTTTCATCGGCTTATCCTCCGTCCGGTCTGAAACTGTTTCAAACTGGGACACCTGCCCCTTCTGTAAGATGTGTTGCACGTACTCATTGTCAGCCATTTCATAGTCAAAACCGGTGTGTTCCGGCTCAAATCCCGGCTTTCTTGGCCCACGAAGCCAGGCACCCTGTGTAGTCCGCATAGCATTTTGTCTTTCCTGTCACCCTGTACTGCCGGGATTGAACGCAAATGCCGTGCCAATACATGCCCTTGCGTTATTTTTCGCTGTTTTCGGCCATTGCTACCGTCGGCAGATGTTGCAACAAGATTGATCATGCGTCTCATTTTGACTCAGAAAACGGGGCGTAATTCCTTTTTTGAACAACACGTTACACTGATTATAGAATATTCTTGACCAATTATGCGAGTCATCCCTGCAATGGGCTACTGGCGCGCAAGTGACCGCCATACGATTAGCATCGCTGAACGAGATCATTTGAACGCTGTACGGGCCAGCCTGGGGTGTGGCAGAAACTGGTGGTCGAGGCTCCAGACACGCACCGGGTCGTGCGTAATCCATTCAAACACTGTGATCAGACCATGCCGGGCAAAAGGTTATCCTGCAGCGTGGCGCGGAGGCAAATGAGCGATGAACTCACAGTTTGGGCTGGTATGCGGGAAGCGATCAGTTTTATGGCCTTCGATTGATTGAAACAGAAACCATATTGATCCAGGGTCAGGACCCTAGCATCCATGCGCCAGCGCGCACACATCGGCATCATCTGTACAATCCGCCATCAACCCGGCATCACCGGTGGCAAGCACATCGCACTCTGCCTTGTATGACAAACAATCGGGCACGGTCGATGTTGCCGGACACGCCGGCAGTTGCTTCCTGCCGAGACAGGTGGAAAAGTCGGCATAACAGATGGATCTCCAGTTCGCATCACCCAGTGACTGGCGCGCGCAATTGGCGTACTCCCACCAGCAGGATGGCCCGTCCTGGCCATCCTGTGCCTGGGCGCGATCAGAGGCAGCCACACAACAACCGATTAAAACAACTGCCCATGCACTGACTTTCCCCATTTCATCTCCTGTCCAATTCGGGCAGATTAACGCCAACTGCACAACGAAGGAAATAGGCACAAAAAGATAAGGCCGGCCCGTCAACCGGCCCGGCCCTACGCAAACAATGCCGGTTGCCGGCTATCTGGGCGATAGAATCATGATCATCTGACGGCCTTCCATCTTGGGCTCGTATTCCACCTTGGCAAAATCGTCGGTGTCGGACTTGACCTTTTGCAACAGGTCAAAGCCAAGTTCGGTATGAGCCATTTCCCGGCCCCGGAACCGCATGGTGACCTTCACCTTGTCGCCATCGTCAAAGAAACGCTTCATGGCGCGCATCTTCACGTCATAGTCATGCGTGTCGATGCCTGGGCGCAACTTGATCTCCTTGACCTCGATAACCTTCTGCTTTTTCTTGGCTTCGTTGGCCTTTTTCTGGGCCTGGTATTTGTACTTGCCGTAATCCAGCACCTTGCATACGGGCGTGTCGGCATTTGGCGACACTTCAACGAGGTCCATCCCCGCTTCTGCCGCGAGATCAAGCGCGTCTTCAATTTTCATGATACCGCGCTTTTCACCTTCTGCGTCGATCAACAGCACCTTGGCATTGGTGATAGCTTCATTGATACGTGGTCCGTCATCGTTGGGCGGTGTTTGCCCGTTCACCGGTCTGCGAATGGTATAATCTCCTTAGAGTTCTGCGGCTGAGTTGTTTCAGATACCGCAATTGGGTTCAAATCGTGTAAAAACGCACCTAAAGACCTTTTACCAGATTTTGCAAGCAATGTTGAGAGGCTAGTCACATCGATGTCCTGTTCCGCCCAAAAGCCGCCTGCATACTTCAAGACGAAAGACGGCATCCCGATAGCGTGGCTGAACGACGGGGCAGAACCCGGCCCGGCGGAACGATGCGGCACCTTTTGGCTTGGCGGGTTCAAATCGGACATGCGCGGGTCCAAGGCAGAGGTGCTGGCAGATCATGCCCGCACGAGCGGGCGATCATTTGTCAGGTTCGACTATTCCGGCCATGGTGAAAGCGGCGGCGAGTTCGTGGACGGGACAATTTCCGGCTGGCTTGATCAGGCTGAGGCAGTGTTGAACCAGTGCGCGCCGGGCCGCCGGGTGCTGATCGGATCCAGCATGGGAGGCTGGATAGCACTGCTGCTGGCAAAGCGGCAAATCGAGACCGGCAATGCTCACAGTCTGGGTGGATTGATCCTGATTGCACCGGCGGCCGACATGACCAGGGACCTGATGTGGGACGGGTACGGCGACGATTTTCGCGACGAAGTCATGCGGCTCGGCAGGTATGAACGTCCATCTGAGTACTCTGACGAGCCATATGTGATCACCAGGGCGCTCATTGAAGATGGCGCCGGACACTTGCTGCTGGACAAGGGTTTGCGGGTACCGTGCCCGGTCCGGATTCTGCAGGGCGAGGAAGACCCGGACGTGCCTTGGCAGCATGCACTGAAGACATATCATGCACTGAACGGCGATGATGTGACGTTCTGCCTGATCAAGCAGGGCGATCACCGGTTATCGAGCGAACGTAACCTGGCTCTGCTGGCGGAAACAGCAGAAGCGCTTTGTGCCAGAGCTGATGTTGCCGGTTAAAGCGGTTTGCGTTTGATGTGAACCATGTTCTTCGCTTTAGTTTTTTGTTTTGACGCGCTTTTTGATCCGAAAACCGCTTCACACTTTTCGGAAAGCGCTTTAGATCAGGCTTATGGGTTCAAGTTAACCCATGTTGCTCTGGACGAGAGCCTTCAGGCCCTCATGATATGTCGGGTAGACAAAACTGTATCCCAGCTCGGCTTTGACCTTCCGGTTCGAGACGCGCTTGGATTCGGCATAGAAACTTTTTGCCATATCTGACAGTTCCGCATCGTCAAAAGCGATTTCCGGTGGTGGTTCGACACCCAGCAGTTGAGCAGCGTAGGCCAACACGTCCTGAGGTGGCGCTGCCTCGTCGTCACACACGTTGTAGGCACTGCCCGGATTGGGCTTTTCCATTGACGCGCGCAGGATACCGGCGATGTCTGCCACGTGAATGCGACTGAATACCTGGCCCTGCCTGATGATGCGGCGAGCCGTGCCGGATTTCACGGATTGAAGCTGATTGCGGCCCGGGCCGTAAATCCCTGCCAGCCGGAACATGTGAACAGCAAGGCCTGCATCGCGCCAGAGGTCTAGCCAGCCCGTTTCAGCCTCCAGTCGGGCGCGCCCTCGCGACGTGCAGGGCTCGAGCGAAGAGGTCTCGTCAACCCACCCGCCCTGCCGGTCGCCATAGACACCGGTCGTGGAAAGATAGGCCAGCCATTTGATGTGCGCTGCCCGTTGCGCAAGATGGGCGCCATGCAACTTCAACACCGGGTCGCCGGTCCTGCCCGGCGGCGCTGATACCACGACATGCGAGATACCATCCAGCAGTGATTCATCCAGGGGTGTATCGTCGTTGAACACGGCCGCATTGAAACCGCGTTGCTGAATCTTCCCGCAACCTTCAACGGATCTGCTGGTGCCGGTGATGGTCCATTTGTCAACCGGC
This sequence comes from uncultured Alphaproteobacteria bacterium, assembly GCA_963700885.1. Classification (GTDB taxonomy): domain Bacteria; phylum Pseudomonadota; class Alphaproteobacteria; order Rhizobiales; family Aestuariivirgaceae; genus Anderseniella. The sequence goes on along the minus strand of CAVOZJ010000030.1, from coordinate 6,462 downwards.
AGGATGGCTGCAAGCGCCTGTGCGGAAAAGCCAAAGCCAAAGCACAGCAGATGACTGGATTTTTCAGACATCCCACTCCCTTCTTACCTGTTCGTCTGGTTCACTGCCGCGACGGGTTTCGGCCAGTTCCATGAATTCATCACGTGGCAACAACCTGGACAGCGCCCATATAGCCATGGCCCGGACCATCACTGCAGCATCATCCAGCAATTTCATTGCGCAGGGTATCAGGCACGGGTCGCGCGAATTGCCAGCGGCAATCATGACATTGCGTACAAACCGGTCACGCCCGATGCGTTTGACCGGAGAACCGGAAAACAGGGCCCTGAACGCCGGATCATCCAGTGCCGCCAGTTCCGCCAGAGAGGGCGAAGCCAGGTCATCACGAGCCGCCAGCCTGATCTCGCCGGCCTCGCGGGCGAACTTGTTCCACGGGCATACGGCCAGACAGTCGTCGCAACCGAAAATGCGATTTCCCATGGCGCTGCGGAACTCAGGGGCGATGTAACCCTTGTGCTCGATTGTCAGATAGGAAATGCAACGCCGTGCATCCAGCCTGTACGGCGCGGGAAATGCCCTGGTGGGGCAGACATCCAGGCATGATGTGCAGGTTCCACAATGATCGATCTCCGCTTCGTCGTGCCGCAGATCGGCGGCAGACAGGATGGCGCCCAGAAACAGCCAGGAACCATGCTCACGCGATACGAGGTTTGTGTGCTTGCCCTGCCACCCGAGTCCGGCCTGCTCAGCCAGCGGCTTTTCCATCAGGGGTGCGGTATCGACAAACACCCTGACGTCCCTGGCGGTTTGCGCTGCAAGCCATCCGGCAAGTGTTTTCAGGCGGCCCTTAACGACATCATGATAGTCGCGCCCGAGGGCATAAGTGGAAATGACTCCGGTTGAGCGATCCTCCAGACGGTCCATGACATCCATGGCAGGCGTGTAGGACATGGCCAGCATGATGCAGCTTCTGGCGTCTTTCCACATGGCGTCCGGCGATGAACGCCTGTCCAGTGTAGTCTGGAGCCAGTCCATACCGGCGTGATGGCCGTCGGCCACGGCTGTACGCAGCCGCCGGCCGGTTTTCGCGGGCAGGCTTGCACCGGTAATCCGCAGCTCGCAAAACCCGAGTTCGCCGGCACGCTGTCGCAACTGTGTTTCAATTGGCATGTACTGAAACTATCAGAAGTCGAGCTCCGAGTATTGTGAAGATGGCGGCATGCCGCGCACCTGATCTGCCAGCAGCGAGCGAAAAGACGGCCTCGACTTGATGCGTTGATACCAGCCCTTCGCGTCCGGTACATCATCCCAAGAAATATCACCGAGATAGTCGGCAACCGACAGGTGCGATGCAGCGGCCAGGTCCGCGACCGTCATATCATCGCCGACCAGAAGGTTGCGTGCCTGCGCCAGTGCGTTGATATAGGCCAAGTGCGTACGTAACGCCTCAAGCGCAGAACGCACACGGTTCATTTTTGGCGCGCCGCCACCCTGGGATGGGGATATGAAACGGCGCACGACCTTTTCCATGAGCAGGGGTGAAGTTACCTCATGGTGAAACTTGCCGTCGAACCATGCCACCAGTCTTCGCACCTCAGCGCGAATCAGCGGGTCGGTTCCCCACAGAGAACCGGTATCCAGTGGCCATTGTTCGTCCAGATAACCTCCAACAGCCTCGACGCCTGCGCAAACCGTTCCGTCATCGTGAATCATGACCGGCAAGGTGCCGGAAGGGTTCATGTCGAGAAAGGCATCGCGCATCTCCCACGGGCGTTCCTCGTTAAGTTCGGCTGCCAGACCCATTTCGGCGAGCGACAGCCTGATGCGCCGGGAAAAGGGATCAAGAGAAAAATGCAGAAGACGCACCATGGCGCAGTCACCAAAAAGTCTGATATGAGGCCCAAAACCCGAATCGGGTGCGAGCGATTCGCTATCCGGAATTAGTATCTTGGCAAGGGTAAGCTGTGGCCAGCACTATGGCAACATGGCTTCGTACGAACCCATGTTGCCATAGCACACTGGAAACGCAATCAGGGGATCAACAGGATGATTCTGGAACAGATCATTGTACTGGCCGTGATTCAGGGTATTACGGAGTTCCTGCCGATCTCGTCGTCCGGTCATCTGATACTGGTTCCAGCGCTGACCGGGTGGAAAGACCAGGGCCTGATTGTCGATGTGATGGTTCACATGGGGTCATTCCTGGCGGTGATTACCTATTTCTGGCGCGATGTACTGGCGCTTGTGATCGGCGGGCTGAACCTGTTGCGTGGCCGCGTGACGGACCACGGCCGTCTTGGCCTGCTGATAGTAGTTGCGACCATCCCTGCAGTGTTATTCGGCCTGTTTGTCAAGAAGACCGGCGTGATTGACGCTGTGCGGGGCCCTGAAATCGTTGCGTGGAACGCCATAATATTTGGTGTGCTGATGTATTTTGCCGATCGGTTCGGCAAGCATGTCAAGGTCATGGAGAACATGACGTTCATGCCGGCCCTGTTCATTGGTCTGGCACAGGCGGTAGCCATTATCCCGGGCACCAGCCGTTCCGGCATAACCATGACTGCAGCGCGATTTCTGGGGTTCAGGCGGCCCGAGGCAGCCCGGTTTTCATTCCTTGTCGGCATTCCCGCCATAGCGGGCGCGGGCGTGCTGGTTCTGGGCGAAGCGATTTCGGATGGCGCGGCCATTTCCGGTGATGCCATTTTGACCGGCATACTGACGTTTTTTACAGCGCTTGGCGCTATCTGGTTCCTGATGGCAATCGTCAAACGGTATTCCCTGACCAGCTTCGTGATTTACCGGTTGATCCTGGGCGCCAGCCTGCTGTACCTGGTGCATGCCGGGTTCTTTGCCACGACCGGCTAATACATAACGTAATTCCGGCGGTCACTCTACTGGGCTTATAATACGGGGCCGCGATTTAGGCGCCGCAATAGGCCACGACAAAGAGGAGAGTGACCATGATGGAGTATGTCGGATTGGATGTTTCGAAGGAAGAGACGAGTTTTTGTGTGAAGGATTGTGCAGGCAAGGTCCTTGCTTCGGGCAAGGTTGCCAGCGATCCACAGGCGCTGTTTGAAGGCTTGCGCGAGCATTGCCTTTGCCCGGACACGATTGTGATGGAAACCGGCAGCCTGTCGAACTGGCTTGCGCGTGAACTTTTGCATCTTGGTCTGAAGGTTGATGTGATTGATGCGCGCCAGGCCCATGCGGTATTGCGATTGCAGCATAACAAGACGGATGCCAATGATGCAGCAGTTCTTGCTGACCTGGCGCGCACCGGATTCTGCCGCCAGATCCATGTAAAGAGCGATAAGGCGAGCAGGATGCGTGTACTGCTGAAGGCCCGCGATCATATGGTTGGCCAGCATCGCAGCCGGCAGAATACGATCCGCGGCCTGCTCGCCAGCCTGGGACACCGCCTGCCGAAGGGTGCGGGCAAGTTTGCCCGGCGGGTTAAGGCGGTTCTGGACAACCATCGCGACCTGGCGGTGATCTTTGATCCCATGCTGGATGAGATGGCGGCCTTGCAGAAAAGCATTGAAGAGCTTGACCGGGCGGTAGCCGCTGCGGCCAAACACAGCGCTGCGTGCCGGTTGCTGATGAGTGCACCGGGGGTTGGCCCGGTCGCATCTGTGGCCTTTGCAGCGACCATGGATGATCCTGCCCGTTTTGCCAAATCGCGCAGTGTCGGGGCCTATCTTGGTCTCACCTCGCGGCGCCTTCAGTCAGGCGAGATGGACTATAGCGGGCGAATATCCAGGCATGGAGATAAAATGCTGCGGGCTTTGCTGTATGGTGCGGCCAACAGCTTCCTGAGTGTTGTGCACCGGGCTCATCCGCTCAAGGACTGGGCGCGCCGGGTGAAAAGGCGGTCCAGCCACAAGAAAGCTGTTGTGGCGCTGGCCCGCAAAATGGCCATCATCCTGCACCGCATGCTGATCACCGGCGAGGCTTTCAGATGGCCGAAGGAAAATCAAAAGGAGGCTTTCAGCGCATAACATTCAGAATCAGCCGGAAACCGCGCCACCTGACAAGGTGGGCGGGGCGTCCCGCCGGGACGACAGGCCGAAGTCAAACCCGTTCATCTGGGTGCATGCAAGGAAGTCATGTCTTCTGAGAATGCGTCTTATACATTGGGAAGCTTCGTCTCTTTAGGGCATTATCGTGAAGCGAGCCAGCTCACAAAACTGGCAAAGACTTCGTAGACAACCCTGACCCAGCAAGGATGCCTGCCCAGGAGGGCTTGACGGATACAACGGAATTAGACAACCAGATCACTCGAGCCTTGCGGACACCGGTCCGGTTATTTCACGCACCAGCTTGGCGCGTATGGCAATGCGGAAATCTTCAAAGTTCTTCGCGGTCATCATGAACGATCCGGGCCCGCCGATCACGTGATTGGCGTAATGTTCGCGCAGGTCAATATTGGCAAGCTCACCAAGATCAATGTCCCGGTTGTGGATAACCAGGCCATTGATGGTAATGCCGCGGGCATTGGCGGCGTTGCGGGCATCCTCGGACCTGCGTGCATCGCTGGAACCGTCACCGGAAATATCGATAACCCGGCGTTCGCCCAAAAAATTGTTTGCCTCGATGGCATCGACCGAAAAACCGATCGCACCGGCAATATCCGTCAGCCCGTTGATGGTTCGCGATGATGCAGCAATCTTCTCCGACAGTTCAGCAGCGGTCTGGCCATCACGCACCAGATGCCAGTCAACCGCGATGGCCTGGCGAGCCTCGCCCGCCCAATGAACAAGGCTGATCGCAACGCCCCGGGCACCGGCGAATCGAATGGCTGTTACGACGTCGGGATGCAGAAAGGCCTCTGCCAGGCCACGTGACTGCAAGACAAATTCCTGCGCATCCACGCTGGTGGACGTGTCGACCGCCAGAACCAGTTCAAGCTCGACAGGCTGCTGGGTCTGTGCGCCCGCAACCGGTGAAAGCAACAGGCAACCCAGCAACAAACCTGCGAGGCGCCCGGCTCTGCGTAAGCGATCAGTTTCATGGCGTTTGACTGCTGCAATCAGAAACCATCCTGATCCGGCCGGCATCAGACAACCGGTACGGAAAACTGGCCGGCCTTGCGGTAGCGATACAGATAGCCGGGCACAATAGCTTCAACAGGTTCCGGTTCAATGCCAAGATGCTGCAGGGTGCGGCCTTCTGCGACCGCAGCATCCGACACGACATTGTCGGTTTTCAAAAGATCAACCTGGTCTGCCGTCAACAGCGGACTGGGCAGCAATCCCAGAATGGCTCCCTTGATGCGGGCAAGGGCAAACGGCACCGGTACCAGCAGTCGCTTGCGGCCTGTCACTTCCAGCACATAGGCCAGCAGTTCCCTGAAACTGTGTTGTGCAGGTCCGCCGAACTCCCAGGTCATACCGCCATCGCCGTCCGCAACAAGCTTTGCGAAGGCTGCAGCAACATCACCCACAAACACCGGCTGAAACCTGGTCTCGCCGCCGCCGATCAGCGGCAGGACCGGTGAAAAACGCGCCATGGCGGCAAACTGGTTGAAGAAATTGTCTTCAGGTCCGAACACTATTGACGGTCTGATGACTGTTGCGCCGGGAAACTCTTCCCGCGCTGCCACCTCGCCCTGGGCCTTGGTACGGGCATACTCGGACGCAGATGCTTCGTCCGCACCGATCGCCGACATTTGCATGAACTGCGCAGCACCGGCATTTCTGGCGGCACGTGCCGCAACCCGGGCACCGTGCGCGTGCAGGGCAGAAAACGTCTGGCCGCCTGATGAATACAGCACGCCGACAAGATTGATGACCACGTCTGACCTGGCGCAGGCGGCTTCAACCGAGGCAGGATAGCGCAGATTTGCCTGTACCGGCATTATCTGGCCGGGCGTTCCCAGTGGCTGGACATGACCGGCAAGGTCCGGCCGGCGCACCGCAACCCTGATGCGATGGCCCTGGCGGGCCAGTGCACGAGTTATGTGGCGACCGAGGAAGCCTGATCCACCAATGATTGTCACGAGTTTTGAAGATGGGGTCATGTCAGTTCTATTCGCCCTTGAAACGGCCAACTATTACGCCGCATGGTTTCGGTCACAGGATTGGTTCTAACCATCAGGCGGGTGCTTTTGAAGACCCTTGATGCCAAACCTTGAAACTCATCATCGCACACTTATTGAAGCAGCGGCCAGCAATTGCGCTACACACCGGTTGACAAGCCGCCTGTGGTGCAACTATGAGTGCGCTTTCCTGACGGTTTTCCCTGTACAAGGAGCCGGATCTTGGGCCCAGGTGGCGGAATTGGTAGACGCGCTAGCTTCAGGTGCTAGTTTTCGAAAGGAAGTGGAAGTTCGAGTCTTCTCCTGGGCACCATATATTTTATGTATCTAATTGATTTTTAAGATAAAAAATTTATTTAGCAATTAGTGCCATGTTTTGTGTGTGTCATCTACTTGGTTAAACTTTAGTATTGTACTATGGG
>CAVOZJ010000029.1:0-18289 GCA_963700885.1 uncultured Alphaproteobacteria bacterium | reverse complement strand
GAAGATCCGAGAATTTTACTTGGTAGCGAAGCAGTAGAGCAGTCCTGCGCCACCTGTCTTGGGCAGGTCGTCCACGCCGCAACCGGCAGAACCGTGTGCCGAATTCCACGAGATCATGTTGCGGGATTTGTTCAACCCGACACGGTCATGGTGACCGACAATGGCAGATCCTTTGTCGCCACTGGTCCAGTTGCTGCATGTTGTATCGCCGCCAGCAGTCGAGAATATCCGGCTAAGTCCGTCCCTGTCAGGATGTCGTGCTTGTTCGGCTTGCTGCCGCGTCCATTGACTTGTTTTCCGTTCTCGTCGAGCGCGGTCGCCAGGCTGATGTTGACCGTGTCGCTGTGCAGGTCATCGACATCTTTCGCGATCAATTCGCCTTTGGCGTTGTGCCACGGACCTGAACCGATGCGATCCCGAGCGCTGGTTCCATCGGTGACCTTGGCGGACCCGCTGCTGCGGTCAATCACCATGCTCGTGCTGAGGTAAGCCGCCCATGTCTTTGATGATCCCGCAGCTTTGGCGAGGGTCGTGCAATGGGCATCAGCGCCTTCAAGGCCGCCAAAGTTAGCGCCGCTGGGAGAACCTACACTGGTGATGAAGAAGGACATTTTCTCCACATCCGTCGCGGATTGCGCGTTGCCAGCGACTGCCCCCCCCATGACGGTTATGGCGAAAGCTGCGAGAAAAACTGTGTGTTTCATTGTTTCGGACATTCGTTCACTCCCTTTGAATTATTTGATAACGAACGATACGGAAGTTCTGGTAACACGTCTAGGACGTTCACGTGGTCGAGAGCAGGTCTATGTTTTTTACTCCATCCGAATATTCCAGTTGGTGAATTGGGAGCTGAAAGCAACTCTTCGCGCAGAATTAGAACCTATGGAAACGGTCGTTGGAGCCGCCGCAGCAAACGGCAGCAAGGTCCGCTCTGCCGCCGTTGATGCAAACCTCGCCACATGTCTCTTGTTGGCACAAAACAAACTCTCCACCCAATCGACAAAGTCGTCCGTTTTCGAGGGCAAAGCGGACATTCCCCGACTGTATGGTCAACGGCAGCAAAGGGCCGACTGCGCCGTGGGGATTCGGCTGGGATCGGGAAATTTGGGCATTGGACGGGCCACAGTAGGCATATTGGCCGCCATATCACTGGTGCCCTTTCAGCGCATTACTGATAGATTGCCCTTGCAGAGTCTCAGCGTTGGAGGATGCGCATGCAGAACGACATATCGGATTTGCTTGGCTTCATTGGCGAAGACGATGTCTGGCGCGATCGGCTGCAGGATGTGGTCGCCGAGCACCTGATGCCTGCGCTTGAGGAATTTAAGCTTGATGACGATGATCTTTCTGAACTTCTCGGTGAACCGTGGCCTGGCGTGCTTTGGGGATGCGGGTTCGAGGATTTTCTTGGCCGTTGGTATGGCGCGGAGAACATCGTCGATCTCTACCTTAAACGGCGCGGCTGGAAGGAAACCGCACTCAACCGAGATTATTTTGCGGCGCTGCGTGATACGCCTGTCAGTCTTTATGAAGTCAGTAATGTAAAGTCGGGTACGTCGATGGTGCTGCGGGACCTGCTGGGTGGCGCAGAACCCGTGACCGTTCTTGAACAGTCTGCCACGCGGTCGCTAAAAAAATGGGACCGGATCGCAGTCCGCGTCGTGGCCGAACGCGGTCGCCATGTCATTTCAGGTGCATTGCTGGCCTTCTCGGCAGACGCAGCCGAACTGCTGTCTGATGGATTGCGCGAGGAGCTGAAACTGAAGAAGCGCGATGCACTGCAACTCACCACGGATCAACTGCGGGCTTGTGCACCGGTCTTCACCAGGGCCTGGTTGTTTACCGCACTGCCACGCGCCATGCTTCCGCAGCAGCCGACGTTCTGCAACTCGGATGGCGATGACGTGATGTTTCACGATCTGCGGTTTCCGCTTGCGGCAGGCGTGACGCAGAAAGATGTCGCAGCTCGTCTGAACGGGGTCAAAAACTTCGTTCCCGAAGAGTCCCGTTTCTGGAACTGGCTTGCTCCACGCCGAAGCCACCCGCGCCAACAGGTGAGTGGAATCATGCTGGATTCACAGATGGAAGACAGTACAGTGCTGGGGTCTCTCGAGTTGAAGGGCAAGTCGCTGCTGGTCACGGTAAATTCGGTTGAGCGCGCCGAGAAGGTTGAAGCATTGGTGACAAAGGCAGCTGGGGAACATCTGAAGCGCCCGTTGACCAGGATCCGCACTGTCGAACAAATGATGGCCGAGGAAGGCTCCGAACGGCCGCGGGAGGGTGCTGATGAGATTCCGCCGCAGATCGCCCGGCAGATTACTCATGACTATCTGGATAAGCACTATCGCGAGACGTTGGACGCGCCGGTGCCCGCGTTGGGCGGTAAATCACCCCGTCAAGCTGTTCGCAGTGCCGCTGGCCGCGAAAAAGTACTGGAGTGGCTGAAACTGATCGAGAACCGAAGTGCCCAAGATGATGGCGCGATTGGCGAGTATGATTTTGGCTGGATGTGGGCGGAACTAGGGCTGCAGGACCATCGGAATTGAAGAAAATTTACGCAAATTCTGTTCAAATTCTGGCGGGGAGGGCAATCAGCTTCGCCCGATAACCGACGAAGAAACCGCAAGAATGCTGCACTGAGGACGAAAGTCAGTTTACGAGAAGTTGCAGCGCAACATGGATCGACATCGTGAAGGTCGGCTATGGGCCGTTTCTTGACTGGACTTCCGGCACACAAAGAGCAAAGCTGAGTGTTAATTAGGCACGTAGACCTGCAACGGCATCAGGCCGGGCCTAGTAATCTCCCTCGCTTGTCAATCAGACCGCGAGGTTCGGTCAGTGACAGCGGCAAGTGCTGTCGCACGGAACCTTTAGAGGAGATCATCATGACAAAATCACAAAGCAAACAACCTAACAAAGCAAGCCGGATCATCAAGCTCTTGAACCGCACGAATGGTGCATCGCTGGAAGAGTTGATGAAGGTATCAAGCTGGCAGCAGCATAGCGTGCGCGGGTTTTTATCTGGAACTGTCAAGAAGAAGCTGGGTCATCAACTTTCCAGTCAACCAGACAGGAACGGTGTCAGGCGATACCGGATTGAGCCTGATCAAGTGGAGGCTGCAGAATGAGCAGGGGAGCAAAGGGCCAGGAACTGGCCTGTGAATTGGAGGAGGTCGATACCCTCTCTCGTGACGACCTCGTTCAGCACTGGCAGCAATACCATGGCTGCCTGCCACCCAAGGGGGTGAAGCGGCAATTGCTGGAGAGGGCTTTTGTCCATCACCAGCAAGAGCGCAGGCATGGAAAGCTGAAGCCCGCCATCAGGAAGCAGCTTTTAAATCTGGTTCAAACAGGTTTGAAAGTGCCTGTAAAACCGGTTTCCAAGCCTTCTCTGACTTCAGGCAATCGATTGGTCAGGGACTGGCAGGGCAAGACCTACATAGTCGATGTGCTGGAAGACGGGTTTCGATGGCAGGAACAAACCTATAAATCCCTGTCAGCCATCGCTACCGAAATCACCGGCACACGTTGGTCGGGGCCAAGGTTCTTCGGCCAATGAGTGACAAGACCAGATACCGCTGCGCCATCTATACCCGTAAATCAACCGAGGAGGGCCTGGATCAGGACTTCAACTCCCTGGATGCCCAGCGAGAGGCGTGTGCTGCCTACATCACCTCTCAAGGTAGTCTTGGCTGGAAACTGTCACCGCAACATTATGATGATGGAGGAATCTCGGGCGGCCACATGGATCGCCCAGCGCTGCTGGACCTGTTGCGAGATATCAAGGCAGGGAAGATCGATACTGTCGTTGTCTACAAGATCGACCGGCTTACCCGCTCACTGGCTGACTTCTCAAAGATGGTCGAGATTTTTGATCGACATGAAGTGTCGTTCGTCTCCGTCACCCAGCAGTTCAATACCACTACGTCCATGGGGCGACTGACACTGAATGTACTTTTGTCGTTCGCCCAGTTCGAACGGGAAGTTACTGCAGAACGTATCCGGGACAAGATTGCAGCCTCTCGCAAGAAGGGCATGTGGATGGGTGGCCGGGTGCCGCTGGGATACGATACGGTCAACAAGCAGTTGGTGGTGAACCAAGCAGAAGCCGCCATTGTCCGACAGCTCTTCGAGATGTATCTCCAGTTCAAGAGCGTGCCAAAGCTCAAGCATGAGTGTGACAAGGTCGGGTTCAAGACCAAACTCCAGCATCAGCAGAACGGTAAGACAATTGGCGGCAGGTCGTTGTCACGCGGGCATCTGTACACGCTGCTGACCAAGCCGCTCTACGTCGGGCAGGTGGTGCATTGTGGAAAGATCTACCCCGGTCAACATCAGGCAATTGTTGATCCAGGAGTCTTTGATCAGGTCCAGGCACTGATCAATGCAAACGCACCAGATCGAAAGCAGGCGGCAAACCAATCATCACCACATCTGCTTACCGGATTATTATTCGATGAAACTGGTGATGCGCTGTCGCCGACCCATGCAACCAAGAAAGGAAAGCGATATCGCTACTACACATCGCATCGACTGAAATCGGCGAGTGCATCCAGATCAGGCGGATGGCGACTGGCAGCAGATCAGATTGAGAATGCGGTTCTCGCCGTGATCCGTGACCATCTGAGCAATCAAGGCAAGCTGACTGAGCTGTTCGCCGGTGTAGAATGATCAGCCAATCAGATGATGCAGTTGGCACACGGAGCGAAGCGGCTGGCCAGTGAGCTAACAACCCAAACCCCGGTTGAATTGAAAACCACCATCAACACGCTGGTTCAACGCATCGAACTCAAATCAGAGAGCATCACAATAAAGATCAGGTTGGCTGCGTTGTATGATCTAGTCAGGGCAGGAATGGAAACGCCAGGCTCAATCTGCCAAAGGATGCCATGACGCTGATCCATGCACCGCTCCAGTTGAAGAAACGTGGCGTCGAAACCAAGCTCGTCATCGGCGCCATGCCTCAAGCCACGCTTGAACCCAATCAAGCTCTCATCATGCTGATCGCACAAGCTCATCACTGGCTTGAGAGACTGACGTCTGGCTCAGTTACGTCAATCATCGATCTCGCGAAACAAGAACAGGTCGACAAGAACAAGATCAGTCGGCCTTGCGCTTTGCCTACCTGGCCCCGGACATCACCCAGGCGATTCTCGAAGGCCATCAACCTGTCGAACTGACCGCAGACAGAATGCGTCGCCTGCCTGACCTGCCCATGGGCTGGCAGGAACAGAAAGATCTTCTCGGCTTCGCCTGAGCAAGACCGCTCCTCAAACCGCATCATTCCGCCAAACGTGTGGTCACCAAAATCAGCCAACTGAGACGAACCGGAAAGTGGGCACCAAATCCTCCCAAGTTCGCGTCTCCCGCACCCACGTTCGAGCGCAACAAGCCGCTAACCCACGGACATGTCTAAACAAAAAGGACGCTGAGACGATACCGCCTCAACGTCCTTGACTATCTGGTGGAGCCAGGCGGAATCGAACCGCCGACCTCTACAATGCCATTGTAGCGCTCTCCCAACTGAGCTATGACCCCGGAATCTGTATCCGGTCTGCGCCGGGTGTGACCGACGAAACTGCCATCCGGAGCGGCAGCCTGCGGTCATGTCTGCGTGATACCCGCTACCGGCAGATAATGTCAATCTGCCAGTTCGGTGTTTTTGCTCAAACCTCGTTACCGCCCTTTTTGGGAATCAGGTCTTCAACGCTGCTGCCGTCTTCGTCTTCCTCATCATCCAGGAACACATCGGAATCATCGGTATCATCATCTTCATCTTCTGTTTCACCGAGATCTACGTCCTTGATGGCGGCTGCCTCATCGTCGGCATCATCATCGGCGTCATCGTCTTCAAGGTCCTCAAGGCTTACAACAACCGGATCGTTCTCCAGTTCGTCCTCGTCCTTCTTGACCTCCGCCTGAACCGGCTTGTCGGCTGGCTTGGCCCGCGTCGGCAGATCTGCCTTCGACGGCAGCAACTGCTCTGCCACAAATGCCTGGTCGCATTTCGGGCAGGTAATGGGAGACTTGTTCAGATCGTAAAAACGGGCCGCACAGCTGGGGCATGTGCGTTTGGTTCCAAGTTCGTCGCTGACCACGGTTACAACGTTCCTATCTTTGCAAATGAAAGTAATAATGAAGAGTGATGCGCCTCCCATGCCACGGGCGCGCGCGCGTGTCAAAAGCCAATTTGTGAGCCCGTAGATGATGGCATGTCGCGGCAGGGTATGATAATGCCGCCTGAACGCAACGCAATCATGGCAGTCAGTGCCGGTCAGTTCCAGGGTCAGTCTCAGTTGAACTCCGAAACGCCTCATCCGCTCCGCTCCGTAAGATCCCGCCGTCTGACAGGCCGCGTCAGGGTGCCGGGAGACAAGTCCATTTCACATCGCGCCTTGATGTTTGGCGCCCTGGCGCTTGGCGAAACCAGGATTACCGGCCTGCTGGAAGGCGACGACGTGATCAATACGGCCAGGGCCATGGCAGCGCTGGGTGTCCGCGTGGAACGCTGGAACGATGATCAAAGCTGGCATGTCAACGGTGTCGGTCTTGGCGGCTTCCAGTCTCCAGAACGCACTATCGACTTCGGCAACTCCGGCACCGGTGCACGGCTGGCCATGGGGCTTCTCGCCACCAGTCCGGTCTCGGCCCGCATGTCCGGCGATGCCTCATTGCGCTCACGTCCCATGGGCCGCATCGTGGCGCCGCTTGAAGGGTTTGGCACCCGCTTTGACACTTCCGAAGGTGGCCGGATGCCACTGACCCTGCACGGCGCACTGCACCCGGTTCCCATTGAGTACCGGCTGCCGGTTGCCTCCGCCCAGGTCAAATCCGCGGTCTTGCTGGCAGGCCTGAATGCACCGGGTGCAACAACCGTGATCGAGCCGGAAGCCACCCGCGACCATACCGAGCGCATGCTGCAGGGATTTGGCGCAGACATAACAATCGGTCAGGCCGGCGACGGCGCCCGCACCGTTACCGTCAGGGGACACAGGGAACTGCGGGCCCAGGATGTTGAAGTACCCGGTGATCCATCATCTGCCGCCTTCGCCCTGGTGGCGGCAATCATCAGCCACGACAGCGAGATCACCGTTGAGAACATGCTGCTGAATGAAACCCGCACCGGGCTGATCGTCACCTTGCAGGAAATGGGCGCCGACATAACCATTTCCAAGCAAAGAGTGTCCGGCGGCGAACCGGTTGCAGATGTGACGGCCCGCTCCAGCAGGCTTGCCGGCGTCGAAGTGCCGGCTGCGCGGGCTCCCTCGATGATTGATGAGTATCCGGTCCTGGCTGTCGCGGCCGCCTTTGCTGACGGCACCACGAGAATGCAGGGCCTGCATGAACTGCGTGTCAAGGAAAGCGACCGGCTGGCGGCGGTGTCAGCCGGATTGAAGGCCAACGGTGTGGAACATGTCACCGGCGAGGACTGGCTGGAGGTGACCGGCGGCAGCAGGCATACAGGCGGTGGAACCGTCGTCACCCACCTTGATCATCGCATTGCAATGGCGTTTCTGGTGATGGGGCTGGCCAGCAGCGAGCCGGTTACCATTGATGATGGAAATGTCATGGCCACAAGTTTCCCCGGCTTCAGGAGCTTTATGGAAGGCCTCGGCGCGCGTTTTGAGGATGCAGGCCCATGACCGGTGGTCCCCCTCTTGTCATTGCCGTTGACGGCCCTGCGGCGTCCGGCAAGGGCACGCTTGCCCGCAGGCTCGCGGCCCATTACGGGCTTGCCTATCTCGATACGGGGTCACTGTACCGGGCAACCGGACTGGCTGTCAGGACCGCCGGCGCCAGCCCGGATGATCCCGCGGCGGCGCTGAAGGCTGCACAGGGCCTTGATCTGTCCGGCTATACCGAAGACCAGCTTCGCTCCCCCGGCGCCGGCGAGGCGGCATCGCAGGTTGCCGCCATTCCAGCTGTACGTTCCGCACTGTTGAAGTTTCAGCGCAATTTTGCAGCCAGGCCGCCCGGCGCCGTGCTGGATGGCCGGGACATAGGTACGGTTGTGTGCCCTGATGCCGATGCCAAGCTGTTTATTACGGCGCAACCGGAAACCCGCGCCCAGCGCCGTCACCTTGAACATGCCGGCCGTGGTGAGGACGTGAGCTATCAGAATGTTTTGCAGGATATTCGCCGCCGCGATGAACGTGACAGCGGCCGCGCCGTAGCGCCTTTAAAGCCTGCCCGAGACGCAGTCTTGCTCGACACGACAGAATTGGGTATAGAAGCCGCGTTCCAGGCCGCTTTGGACCTTGTCGAAAGCGTTTTGAATGAGCGGGGGCAGTCTGCCTGAAAGCTGATGGCCCCTAAATTTGTTCCTGGATGCCGATCATTTTCATCTGCTCTCGCCGGATTCTGGACAGGCGGCAGTGGTGTTCGGCATTCTGCGTGAACAACAACCCAGTGTTTGGTGCCCGTGCTGCCCAACCCATATCCGGCCATTACCGGCCGGATAATCAGCGCAAATCGGGAAGTCCTGCGGCAATTTCCGAGGGCCAGGCATATTTTTTGATCGAAAGAAGGCTTTGTTGATGGCTGAAACCAGCTCTCTTAATCCAACCCGCGATGATTTCGCGGCTATGCTCGATGCGAGCTTTAACGAAGAAACCAATGCGGAAGGCACCGTTGTCAAAGGCAAGATCATTGCCGTTGAAAACGATCTGGCCATCATTGATGTCGGTCTGAAGACCGAGGGCCGTGTGCCGTTGCGTGAGTTCCGCTCACCTGGTCAGGATAAGGACCTGGCGGTCGGCGATGAAGTTGAGGTGTTCCTCGACCGTATTGAAAACGCCATGGGCGAAGCCGTACTGTCGCGCGACAAGGCACGGCGCGAGGAAGCCTGGGTGCGTCTGGAACAGTCATTTGAAAAAAATGAGCGCGTTGACGGCGTTATCTTCGGTCGCGTCAAGGGTGGCTTCACGGTTGACCTTGGCGGCGCCGTTGCCTTCCTGCCCGGCTCGCAGGTCGACATCCGCCCGGTACGTGACGTTACACCATTGATGAACATGACCCAGCCCTTCCAGGTTCTGAAAATGGACAAGCGTCGGGGCAACATCGTTGTTTCGCGCCGCGCCATCATGGAAGAAACCCGTGCAGAACAGCGCACCGAACTGGTTCAGAACCTGGCTGAAGGCCAGCAGGTCGAGGGTGTGGTCAAGAACATCACTGATTATGGCGCATTCGTTGATCTGGGCGGCATTGACGGTCTCCTGCACGTCACCGACATTTCCTGGAAGCGCGTCAATCATCCAACCGATGTTCTTGCCGTTGGC
The DNA here is from genome assembly GCA_963700885.1 of uncultured Alphaproteobacteria bacterium. Lineage (GTDB taxonomy): Bacteria > Pseudomonadota > Alphaproteobacteria > Rhizobiales > Aestuariivirgaceae > Anderseniella. The sequence goes on along the minus strand of CAVOZJ010000029.1, from coordinate 9,011 downwards.
CAGACCGTGAAAGTGCAGATTGTCAAGATCAATCCTGATACCCAGCGCATCAGCCTTGGCATGAAACAGCTTGAAAGCGATCCATGGGACGGCGTTGAAGCCAAGTATCCTGTGGGCTCACGCGTCAAGGGCCGCGTCACCAACATTACTGACTATGGCGCATTCGTGGAACTTGAAGAAGGCATCGAGGGTCTTGTCCATGTATCTGAAATGAGCTGGACCAAGAAAAACGTCCATCCGGGCAAGATCGTCTCCACTTCGGAAGAAATCGAGGTCGAAGTGCTGGAGGTCGATCCGGCCAAGCGCCGGGTTTCACTTGGCCTGAAGCAGACCACCGAGAATCCATGGGCATCGTTCGCCGAGCGCTATCCCAAGAACACCCACGTTGAAGGCGAGATCAAGAACATCACCGAATTTGGCCTGTTCATCGGTCTTGAAGGCGATGTTGACGGCATGGTTCACCTGTCCGACCTGGACTGGAACCGGTCTGGTGAGGAAGCCATCCAGGGTTACAGCAAGGGCGACATGGTCAAGGCCATCGTGCTCGACGTTGACCAGGAAAAGGAGCGCATTTCGCTCGGTATCAAGCAGCTTGGCGGCGATCCAATGCAGGGTGCTGCCGCCGGTGGCATGCGCAAGGGTGCGACCGTAACCTGCGAGATCACCGAGGTGCAGGATAACGGCATCGAGGTGAAGATCACAGATACCGACATGACCGCGTTCATCCGCCGCTCCGATCTGGCCCGGGACCGGTCCGAACAGCGCCCTGAGCGGTTTGCCGTTGGCGAGAAGGTGGATGCCCGCATCACCCAGTTTGACAAGACCGCCCGCAAGGTTGGCCTGTCGATCAAGGCTCTGGAAATTGCCGAGGAAAAAGCTGCAGTAGAGCAGTACGGATCTTCGGACTCCGGCGCATCACTGGGCGATATTCTGGGTGCAGCGCTCAACAAGGCAGGCGCGGACGAAAAGCCGGAAGATAAGTAACGCCTGTTGTGTTTGACATCATCAACCGGTCAGCAATAGCGTTGCTGGCCGGTTTTTGTTTGCCGGCCTGCAATCCTGCCATGAAATGGGTCGCTGTTACCGGAATCTGGTGTTAATCTCCTGACGGTCCATCAGTATTTTGCAGTCCTTGAAGACAAGATTGAACGCTGATGGCGTTTTCACTACATTGCCGGGTGAGTAACCCAGCTCCTGTCCAACTGGAACCATGCCCATGTCTCTTGATGCCGACAACATGATTGCCCGCCGTAAAATGCGCCGCCGGGTTTCGTTCTGGCGCGCCGTATGCGTTTCGCTCGGCATCGTAACACTGGTGGCCGTGGCCTATGGCAGCAGCGGTACCGGATTCAGTCTGGGCAAACGCGGCGATCATATTGCGCGCATCCGGGTGGAGGGGATGATCACAGGCGACACCGGAACGCTTGAAATGCTGCGCGAAATTGAAAAGGCGAAACAGGTCAAGGCGCTGCTGGTGCATATAGACAGCCCGGGGGGCACAACAGCTGGTTCTGAAGCCATTTACGAGCGCCTGCGCGTTATCGCCAGGGACCGGCCGGTCGTGGCTGTGATGAATACCGTTGCGGCATCAGGCGGCTACATCACGGCAATTGGCGCCGATCACATCGTGGCCCGCGGCAATACCATCACCGGATCAATCGGTGTGATCTTCCAGTGGGCCCAGGTAAGGCAGTTGCTGAGCAACATCGGCATCACCATGCAGGAACGCAAGTCAGGCGCCCTCAAGGCGGAACCTAACATGTTTTCCGACCCGACCGATGAGGCGCTCGCTGTAACAGATGAGATGATCCGCGACAGTTTTGTCTGGTTCACCGGTCTGGTGAAAGAGCGCCGCCAGCTGTCGGCGCCACAGATGACATTGATTTCAGATGGCCGGGTGTTCACAGGCCGGCAGGCTCTGACTGCGAAACTCGTCGACACGCTGGGTGGTGAAGATGAGGCCATTGACTGGCTGAATGCGGAATACAAGATCGACAAGAAGATGAAGGTCGTGGACTGGCAGCCTGCACCGGCTCCCGGAACAGGTGGGCTGGGATTGTTCGGGATCAGCACACTTGCCCGCTGGCTTGGATTTTCCGCCGCAGTTGAAGCGTTTGAGGCCCGCACCGTAGAGCTTGACGGGCTGCTGGTGCTTTGGCACCCTGACCTGCGATAATTATTTCCTTTGGTATAAGGCGCAACATTGTGCCAAAAACAATGTCTAAGTCAGTTATAACCCTGAGGGGGGTCCTGTGCCATGATCAAATCCGAGCTTATTCAGGAGATTGCAATACGCCATCCACACCTGTTTCATCGCGACGTCGAGCGCATCGTGAATACGGTTTTTGAAGAGATCACCAATGCAATGTCAGATGCAAATCGTGTTGAATTGCGTGGTTTCGGCGCGTTCTCGGTAAAACAGCGCGACGCCCGCCGGGGCCGCAACCCACGCACCGGTGAGCCGGTAAAAGTTGAAGCAAAACGGGTGCCGTTTTTCAAGACCGGCAAGGAATTGCGCGAACGCCTCAATGGTGGCTAGAGCCACATGGGTTCTCTTGAACCCATAAAGTTGCTCTGGCACTCTGGAATCGATCAGTCTTATTGCTTTTGATTGATTTAATGAAAGGCAATACTGATCTGGCAGCAGTAGAAACTCCGGATGGCCCGCTGGCTGGTGGCGGGACAGTTGGTATCACTCTGGACGAGGCATGATTGTCGTGACGCCAAAACGTGTATTTTCGTGGATAATTGGTGCGCCGGTGGCAGTTTTGCTGGTCAGCTTTGCCGTTGCCAATCGCCACTGGATCAATGTCTCGTTTGATCCGGTCAACAGGGCTGATCCATGGCTGATGATTTCCCTTCCTGCATACATGTTGCTGTTTGCCGGCATGTTTATCGGCATGATTGTCGGTGGATTTGTCGTGTGGGCACGGCAGGGAAAATGGCGCAAGGCCGCGCGCATGGCGCAAGCCGCAAGGCCGGACGTTCCCGCAGAACGTAAATCAACTGATGCAACAGGGCTGGTTCCGGTTGTAAAGCAATCCGGTTAGCCCGTTCGGGTTGCCCGGACAAAATCCAAGAGATCTCATGTATAGAAACCCCATATGCGTTGCGCTCGATACGCCCGACCCCGTACAGGCCGCTGCGATGGTGGGGCTGTTGAAGAACAGTATCGGCATGGCCAAGGTCGGCATGGAGTTGTTTTACCGTTCGGGACGGCCCGGCTATGAGCAGGTTGCAGCGCACGGTGTGCCGCTGTTTCTGGATCTCAAGCTGCACGACATTCCCAATACCGTTGCGCAGGGCCTGACATCGCTGTTGTCGCTGTCTCCGGCTCCGGCCATTGTCAACGTTCATGCGTCTGGCGGACCGGCCATGCTGGAAGCGGCCGCAAGGGCGGTTGACGGCAGGGCCAAACTGATCGCCGTTACAATTCTCACCAGCTTGTCTGATGCAGACATGCACGCATCGGGATTTGATCCTGAAGCCGGCCCCACTCTTGCTGCCGTAAGGCTGGCAAAATTGTCCAAGCAGTCCGGGCTGGACGGCGTCGTGTGTTCGCCGCATGACATAGTCGCCATCAAGGCTGCCTGTGGTTCTGAATTTCTGACCATTGTGCCAGGCGTGCGCCCGGCAGGCGCTGACGTGCAGGATCAGAAACGCATCGCCACACCGCAGGCCGCGCGCGCCGACGGGGCCGACATTCTGGTCATTGGCCGTCCGATCACGCGGGCAGACGACCCGGCCGCTGCAGCCGCTTCAATCGCAACCAGTCTGGGGGGCTGATCTCGTGAGCAGAACCGGAATAAAGGTTTGCGGGCTGTCAGACCCGGCTCATGTGCGCACTGCCGTGGAGGCGGGTGCCGACTATGTGGGGTTTGTTTTTTATGAACCAAGCCCAAGAAGCGTTTCCACAACCATCGCGCAGGGCCTCGCCACTCTGGCGCGCGGGCGATCAAAAATTGTGGCACTCGTCGTTGATGCGGATGATGTGCTCATAGATCGGATCAATAGCGAGGTAAGACCTGACTTCTTTCAGGCCCACGGGTCGGAGACAGTAGACCGTATTGCCGAAATTCATGCCCGCACAGGTGTACCGGTGATCAAGGTGATCAAGGTCAGGCAAGCCGCGGATATCGCCGCGGCAAACACCTATGAGAAGGCGGCTGCCATGATACTGTTTGATGCCATGGCGCCTGAATTGCTTGTCGATGCACTTCCAGGCGGGAATGGAATTCCGTTTGACTGGGGTCTGTTGTCGCGCGATGGAACGGGTAGAAAATTCATGCTGTCGGGCGGGCTTGAGGCGGGCAATGTTGCCGAGGCAATCGATGTAACCGGAGCAACGGCAGTGGATGTATCGTCCGGGGTGGAAACAGCGCCTGGTGTCAAGGACGCCGCGGCCATCGTTAAATTTATTGAGACCGTGCGGCAGCACGGGTAGAACAATAGACCTGATTGTCTGAATTAGTGAACCGCCGGGTCTGAATCCGGCCATGGCGGCTGTAAATGAGAGTTTGATCGATGAGTAGCTCTGCACCAAATTCCTATCGCACGGGCCCGGATGAAACCGGGCTGTTTGGCATTTATGGCGGCCGTTTCGTCGCTGAAACCCTGATGCCAAACATTCTTGAACTGGAAGCGGCCTACGCGGCGGCCCGAAAGGATCCGGCCTACCAAGCCGAATTGGATGACTTTCTGGAGCACTATGTCGGCAGGCCATCGCCGCTGTACTTTGCCGAACGGCTGACCGAGCACCTCGGTGGCGCAAAGATTTACTTCAAGCGCGATGAACTGAACCATACCGGCGCCCACAAGATCAATAATGTCATGGGGCAGATCCTGCTTGCCCGGCGTATGGGCAAGACCCGCATCATCGCGGAAACCGGTGCCGGACAGCATGGCGTGGCAACGGCAACGGCGTGCGCCCGCTTCGGCCTTGAGTGTATTGTCTACATGGGTGCAACCGATGTTGCACGCCAGGCTCCCAACGTATTCCGCATGAAGCTGCTGGGCGCCGAAGTTGTGCCGGTGACATCAGGGCGTTCAACCCTGAAAGACGCCATGAACGAGGCCTTGCGCGATTGGGTATCAAATGTTGAGGACACCTTTTACTGCATCGGCACTGTTGCCGGGCCGCATCCCTATCCGGCCATGGTGCGTGACTTTCAGGCGGTGATCGGAAAAGAAACCAGGCAGCAGATGCAAGAGCGCGAAGGCAGGCTGCCCGACTCGCTTGTCGCGGCCATTGGTGGTGGTTCGAATGCCATGGGTCTGTTCTATCCTTTCCTTGATGAACCGTCCGTTGAAATGTTCGGTGTGGAGGCGGCAGGCCGCGGTGTGGACACGGACGAACATGCCGCATCGATCACAGGCGGCAGACCCGGTGTGCTGCACGGAAATCGCACCTATCTGCTGATGAACGACGACGGACAGATCAACGAGGCCCATTCTATTTCAGCCGGGCTTGATTATCCCGGCATCGGTCCTGAGCATTCCTGGCTGAATGATACCGGTCGCGTCAGCTACATTTCCGCAACAGATGATGAAGCGCTTGACGCCTTCAAACTGTGTTGCCGGCTGGAGGGCATCATTCCGGCACTTGAACCATGTCATGCCCTTGCCAAGGTCATGGAAATTGCTCCGACAAAACCTGCCGGCCACCTGATGGTCATGAACATGTGCGGGCGTGGCGACAAGGACATATTTACCGTTGCTGAACATCTGGGGGTCAAACTGTGAGTGCCGCAACCCGCATCGAGGCCCGTTTTGCTGAATTGAAGGCGCAAGGCAGGGCAGCCCTTGTAACTTTCGTGACTGCAGGAGATCCGGGTTACGACACTTCACTTGAACTGCTGAAAGCATTGCCGGGCGCCGGTGCTGATATCATTGAGCTCGGCATGCCGTTTACCGATCCGATGGCAGATGGTCCGGCCATCCAGGCTTCGTCGCTGCGGGCGCTCAAGGCGGGCCAGAACATGGTCAAGACCCTGAAGCTCGTGAGCGAATTCCGCGAGGCAGACAACGCCACGCCCATCGTGCTCATGGGCTATTACAACCCGGTCTACATCTACGGTGTGGACCGGTTCATAGCAGATGCGAAAGCTGCAGGTGTTGACGGTCTCATTGTTGTTGATCTGCCGCCTGAAGAAGATCATGAACTTTGCCTTCCGGCTCTGGAACAGGGTCTGAATTTCATTCGCCTTGCAACCCCGACGACTGATGACAAGCGCCTGCCAAAGGTGCTCACCAATACCTCCGGCTTCGTCTACTATGTGTCAGTGACCGGCATTACCGGGTCCAAGGCGCCTGACATCTCACGGGTCACTGAAGCGGTTTCCCGTATCAAGCAGCACACCGATTTGCCGGTCGCCGTCGGTTTTGGCGTCCGCACGGCAGACCAGGCTGCAGGTATTGCCTCGGGAGCAGATGGCGTGGTGGTTGGATCAGCGCTTGTCAGCACAATCAGGGAAAGCCTTGACGATACCGGAACTGCAACAGACAAGACCGTTGCCAATGTGCTAAAGCTGGTCAGTGAGTTGGCACAAGGTGTCCGTCGCGGGCGCTAGAGCAACATGGGTTCGCCTGAACCGGTAAAGTTGTTCTATCACTTTGGAAGCGATCAGGTTCAACACTTTGGCTGATGCAACCAATAGTCAACCTGATCTAGGGGTAGGCGTTTATGAACTGGATCAAGAACTTCGTCAGGCCAAAGATCACCGGTATCCTGGGTACCCGGCGCGATGTGCCGGAGAACATGTGGGTGAAATGCCCCGAGTCCGGGGAGATGGTGTTCTACCGGGACCTGGAAGCCAATCAGTTTGTTGTTCCGCGTTCCGGATATCACATGCGCATGTCTCCGGATGCCCGCCTGAAACACACCTTTGATGACGCAAAGTGGACTGCTATTGCCCTGCCGGATGTGGTTGTTGATCCGCTTAAATTCCGTGATGAACGCAAATATGCCGATCGCCTCAGGGAAGCCCGTGCCAAGGCGGAGCGCAAGGACGCCATTGTAGCAGGTCGCGGTCACATAGACGGGCTTGAGACTGTCGTTGTCGTGCAGGATTTCGCCTTCATGGGCGGCTCTCTGGGCATGGCCGCAGGCGAGGGCATTGTCACTGCAATGTTTGAAGCTGCAGACAACAGGTTGCCTGTGGTGTTGTATGCCGCATCCGGCGGTGCACGCATGCAGGAAGGCATCTTGTCATTGATGCAGCTTCCACGCACCACCGTAGGTGTGCAGCGGTTGCGTGAAGCAGGCGTGCCGTACATTGTCGTGCTGACCCACCCGACGACCGGAGGGGTCACCGCATCCTATGCCATGCTGGGTGATGTTCACATTGCAGAACCCGGTGCATTGATCGGATTTGCCGGTCCGCGTGTGATCGAGCAGACCATTCGCGAAAAGCTGCCTGACGGATTTCAGCGCTCCGAATATCTGCAGGAACACGGCATGGTGGATCTGGTCGTGCACCGGCATGAGTTGCGCAATACCCTGTCAAGTGTACTGCACATGCTGATGAAGCAACCGGCCCCGGTAGTTTCCGAAAAGCTGCCGGCGTCTGAAACGCCGGAAACCGGAACGGTACCAGCAGGCACCGGGACCTGAACCGGAATGGCCGTGAGTGATGCCATCCTGATGCGGCTGCTCGAACTGCATCCCAAGATTATCGACCTGTCCCTTGAGCGGATGTGGCGCCTGCTCGAAGCGCTCGGAAATCCGCAACTGGCACTGCCGCCGGTAGTGCACATTGCCGGCACCAACGGCAAAGGTTCGACACTGGCCAACATGCGCGCCATTATCGAGGCTGCAGGCCTGAGCGTTCATGCCTATACATCGCCTCATCTGGTGAGGTTTCACGAGCGTATCAGGCTGGCGCGCCCTGGCGGAAGCGCTCTGATAGCGGAAGACAGGCTGTCCGCGCTGCTGGAAGAATGCGAACGCGCCAACAAGGGTGAGACAATAACCTTTTTTGAGATTACAACCGCAGCAGCCTTTCTGGCCTTCGCCCGCACACCGGCAGACTACGTGCTGCTTGAAGTTGGCCTTGGCGGCAGGTTGGATGCCACCAATGTCGTCGCCAACCCGGCTGTGTGTGTCATTACGCCGGTTGATATGGATCACGAACAATACCTCGGTGACACGCTGGCCCGTATCGCTGTTGAAAAAGCCGGTATCCTGAAGCAGGGTTGCCGGGCCTGTATCGGCATCCAGCCCGACGAAGCGCGCGGAGCAATCGAGGCGGTTGCTGCAAAGCTCGGTGCAGAGCTGAAATTCGCCAACCAGGACTTCCAGTGTTTTGAACAATATGGCCGCATGGTGTTTCAGGACGGGCACGGACTGCTGGATCTGGACCTGCCGGCCCTTGCCGGGCGTTTCCAGATCGACAATGCCGGTCTGGCAATCGCTGCCATCAGAACCCTTAATGATCGGCGTATTACCCCTGACCACATTGCCAGTGGTCTGGCGCAGGTCACCTGGCCGGCCCGGATGGAACGTCTGGAACCGGGCTATCTGCACACGCTTGTGCCTGCTGGCACCGAAATATGGCTTGATGGCGGGCATAACCCGTCGGCCGGCCGCGCCGTTGCCGAGACACTGGCAGATCTGGACGACCGCTCACCGCGGCCACTGGTGCTGGTAACCGGCATGCTCAACACAAAACGTGCAAACGGTTATCTGGCGCCGTTTTCCGGCCTGGTGCAGAAGGTCATGGCGATTGCCATTCCTGGCGAGGAGAACACCGTTCCGGCCGTTGAACTGGCGCGCGTTGCAATCGCAGCCGGACTGGACGCAAGGCCCTATGACAGCATCGAGCAGGCATTGCGGGCTGCAGGTGAAATCATCGGCGGCGGCACGCCGTCGAGAATTGTTATTGGCGGATCGCTGTACCTGGCAGGCAATGTACTGGCGCTGCATCGCGGCGAAATGCCGAGCCAGGTATCCGGCACGGCACGCAGATAGAGCGCGGTCCTGGGTTCAACAAGACCGCGTTCTGCCGGTTCAA
>CAVOZJ010000028.1:0-21102 GCA_963700885.1 uncultured Alphaproteobacteria bacterium | reverse complement strand
GGAGCGCCTTCACGAACACGAGCTTGTCGAGGTCGACGAGGGGCTCGACGAAGATGTCGGGGTCGAGGTCGCCACGCTGGCGGTCGATCGAGACGACACACGCGACGGGTACGTCGAGCAGGGAGTCGGCCGCGCCCTCCACCCCCACGGTGAACACGAGCTCCCCACTGCGATCGCCGCCCGGGGGTTGCCGATCAAACCGAGCCGCAACAGGTCGCTCCCCGAGCGACCCTGGGTCACCGCCTGCTCCCGGCTCTTCTCGGTTCGGACCCCGACGCCGAGGCCGGGGGCTGTCGATGAGGGTCACCGTGGGCAGGCGTGCACAACGCGTCGGTGATCTTGCCCACCAAGCCGGCGCCCGCGACGATCGGCATTCCGGTGACGATCCCCTGGCTCGTGCCCTTGTACAGCGTCAACGTTCGCTCGAAGTTCCCCGACGGGCCACCGATCACACACGCCACCACCCCGGTGACATCCTCGATGTCGGGGATGTGGGGCGAGGCCGCCGAGCTGGCTGTACTCCTCGCCGACGCCCCGTTCCAGGCTGAGCTTGCCCTCGAGCGTCGACAGACGTGACCGCAGCTGCGCGTTCTCCTCCTCGAGGGAGTCGACCTTGGTCACCCCGTCGAAGACGTTGGCCACCGAATCGAACACGCTCTCGACCAGCCCCTGCAGGGGAGCGATGGCGTCGCGCGCGGTGTGGCGAACCGACGCGATCACGCCGTTCCCGCTGCGATCGAGGGTGATCAAGGCGAGCGAGGTGATGACGATGTCCTCGCCGTACTGCTTTGGCCACGCACCGTAGAGTGAGGATCAACTGATCCCGCTGTTGAAAACAAAACGAGCGCTCCGTAGGAACGCCCGCTGATACCACCGCAAATGATTGTATGGTGTCAGGTCACTACCTGAGGCTGCATCTGTCGTAGCGCATGCAGCCGATATAGTTAGAGTTGCTATAGCCCCAACGCGCCACGCATGCACGGTGGATTCTGGCACAGCGTCCTCTACCTAACGGAATATAGTCATCATAGTAGTAGTCATCATAGTAGGGATAACCGGCAACGCCCAGCCACCATGGAAAGGCATACCAGTAGCCTCTGTAATAGTGCCGATTAGGACCGTAACGATGCCGGTAACGTCTGCCATGATAGCGACTGTGGTATCCACGGCGGCCATACCCGCCACGACGACCTGCATGGCGGCCATATCCGCCACGGCGGCCGTACCCACCACGGCGACCTCCACGATGGCCGTATCCCCCACGGCGACCACCGCCACGACCATATCCGCCACGCCGGCCACCGCCTCCTCGGAAACTGCGACCACCGCCGCGGCCACGGCGAACCTCGTGGACTGGCAGCTCTTGCTTGTCAAACCCGGCCAAAACAGAAACTGAAAACCTGTTGCCGGAGACCATTGCATATGAATTGGAGGTTTGAATGAACACGGCGGCACACATCAAAAGCGCTGCCAGAAACAATCGTCTAAACATACTCATAAGGATCGATTTCCCTTGTCATATCTGAGCAACAAGCTATCCATGAATGCCAGACGACCACCTTGATCTGCGTCAAACAGTTGGTGGAAACACCCCAGATCACAAACATCGCCTATGGGGTCATAGACCGTTAATCATAGGACTCCCTTCCAGCGCAGGACTAGATAGACGCCGAGGGCGAGGACGATGAACTTGATGGCGATGTAACCGAGCCAGTGCTTGGGAAACGGCAAGCTGTTTGTCCAAGATTTCTTGTTGTCCAACGTAGTCATCGCTTTAACTCCAAGGTTATTAACCGTGCGCCTGTTTCTGAGTGTAACGTGAACAATCTGGCAGGACACTCGCTTAATCTAAGCGGCAATGTGTTCCAAAAACCTAACGAGCGACAGGTTATTCTAGCTGGGCTATTCCCCAATGCCCTCACATTCGTCGTTGAACTCGGCCGCCTCTTCCTCGGTCCAACCCTGCCCTTGAAAAAAGAACTTATGGATCAGCTCTTCGCGACGTTTGAGGCGAGCCTCTGTGTCGTTCCGCCGTGGGGAGTATATGCAGTGCCAAAGAACTCGAGCCAAATGCTTAGTATCCACAAGCTCTTCGTCTTCCCCCTCTGTAGATGATCGCTCGGACATCTTTTCCAGCTTCCTGACCCTCTTACTCAAGGCATTGTTCATAGCTCACTTGCCTCCAGTTTCTGCAGGCGCTCCTCAAGGTCTTGGGTTTCCATCGCCTTTCGTTGCGTTTCCAGTATGCCGGCCAAGTCCCGTGCATCAGACACACTCAACTGTCCATTCGCTGTCGCTGCCATCAGACTAGATAGCGCTGTAACAATATCCTTCGCTGATCCGATCTGGGTTACTTCGAAAGTAACAGTGCGCTGCTCTGAGGCAGGCTTGCCGTAAGCCCTGTCCAACACGGCATTTGAAGCTGCCATGGCTACACGCTGATCTTTGCTTTCCACCAGTTCAACAAGGCGCTCAAACGCTCTGGGTGCCTTGGACTGCGCAAACTCGCGTACCATGTTACTCACACAGGGTCTGCCACCCGGATTGCCGCTGGTGCCTTTCTGGAACTGACCACCGTTTGTCGCTGACCTGTTGTTGCCCTGTTCTGAGGTGGCCTTGACCATGACGTTATCCTGATTGCAGGCACTGCAGTTCAGGTGCCAAGTTACCACATCCGACAGGTGAAGGAATCCCGAAAAATCCGGGCTCGTGATCCGGGAAACGTTGCGGGAATGCTCGCACAGGCCCCGTTTCTGGCACAGCAAACAATACAGTCCAAACAAAAAAGCGGCCCGGATGGACCGCCTTCAATTCATGTTCTGTTGATGTTCAGGCTGCTGCCATCCGCTTCCTGCGCCAGCCAAAGTAACCCAGCAGCGACAAGGCACAGCCGAACAGTGGTAGGGCTGCTGGAAGTGGGACTGGCGGGGCATAAATCACACCAATATTTCCCGTATAAAGTGGCACAGAACCTAGACCCGGATCGAGCGGAAAGGCTACGAATCCCCACGCGAGGATTCTAGGATCAGTTATGAAAATTTCGTTGTAAGGTCCAGTATAGGCACCCGCTTCAGCTACCAAGTAGTCGAATTCAAACGAATTGAAATTTTTAACAATTAAATCCGGATTACCTGCAGCAAAGTTGTATCCCATGTCGTCAAACTGGGTGAAGGTTTGTCCGAAAACGGTAAATGAAAGCGACCAATCGCAAGTTCCGCCGGCACAATTAAAGGTATGGTCACCTGAACCGTCGAGTGCATTTCCATCATAGGTGAAAGAGCCAATTCCAACTTCACCAAAAGCAGGCCCGGGAGTAACAACCGAGGCAGAAAAGTTAACTGTCGCGGCCTTTGTTTTCGTGATGCTGAAACTAACTATCGTGACCGCCATTAAAGCGTGTTGCGGTTTTTGTGATTCAAGATTCCCAAATCACCTGAGTTGTGTTTCTTTTTCCGTATGGAAGGAGAATTGTCATGGGCAAACCACATCCGATTGAGTTGCGTGAGCGTGTGATTGCATTTGTCGAGGAAGGTAACAGCCACCGTGCTGCGGCATCTCATTTTCGCGTTTCGCCGCGGTTTGTGAACAGAATGGTGATTCTGAAACATGAGACCGGTGCACTGGAGCCGATGCGGCAGGGCCATGGTGGGCACGGCAAGTTGAAAGTTCATGCTACCTGGGTCCGCCAGCGTGTTGGCGAAAATGGTGATCTGACGCTGGATGAACTGTGCGTTGAATTGGCAGGGCGCGGGGTGATGATACACCGTTCCAATGTTAGCCGGTTGCTGCACCGGCTTGGCCTCAGTCATAAAAAAAAGCCTTCATGCAAGCGAGCAGAACCGGCCCTATGTCAGACAACAGCGTGATTTGTGGATCAACCGCCGGCGCCGGTTCTTCAACAAGGCCCTGTCACGGCTGGTGTTCATCGACGAGACTTCCACCAACACCAGGCTGACCAAGCGGACCGGATGGGCGCCGAAAGGCCAGCGATACCGGACTCACGCGCCGTTTGGGTCATGGAAAACACAAACCTTCATTGCAGGTCTGCGGTGCCATAGCCTGACCGCGCCCTGGATCGTCAACGCGCCCATGAACAGGCAAATCTTCGAGATTTATGTCGAGACCCAACTTGCCCCGACGCTGTCACCTGGCGATGTCGTTATTCTGGACAATGTTGCTTTCCACAAAAGCAAAAAGGTTGAACAACTGATCACTGCACGTCAGGCATGGTTGCTCTTCCTGCCGCCATATTCGCCAGATCTGAACCCAATCGAATTAGCATACTCAAAACTCAAAACACTCTTGAGAAAGCACGCAGCTCGCAACTTCGAGGCAATCTGTCAAGCGCTTGGCAATATATGCGAACTCTATACACCCGCCGAATGCAGAAACTTCTTCAAGGCAGCAGGATATGAGGCCGAATAAATGCAACACGCTTTAGTGCAGCCATTAATGCGCGTAGTCCCGTCGCGCAGTGTATCGTGATCAATTGCTTCATTTCAATCACCTCCGCTTAGCAACTCACTCACAAAAAATTCAACTTGCAACATAGCATCTAACGGCACCCAAAAATTTGATTGAAATCAAGCGGCTGAATCACCTATCCAGCCATGGTGCTGCAAAGGTCGCGATTCTACACCGCTGCAGCACTTAATCACTTGAACGCATTTTCTTTCTATTTGCTGACGTACAGAATCCAGTTCAACGGCAACCACAATAGCCTCACCGCCGACTAAGAAGCAGATTCGCTTCCCGCCTGCATGGAATAGGCAAGGAATGCGCGCCCCGGGTGGAAGATGAAGTCAATGCGGACCTCAGGCTTCTTGTAACCTTCGATAAACACTCCTCCATCTGCCCTGAACTTCAGTACCGCACTCAGGTTCTGACGGATTTGACGCATGACGTTTGTGCGTCTGGAATCTGATGGTTCAATGCCAGCGTTGCCAAGAAGTCGATCATAGGCCAACAGGCCCTCGGCGCGACAAGCTATCGGGGTGCTCAAGCCCGCCTTGCGGTAGCTGGTATCCTCCAGCATGCGCAATGCAATCCGCTCGGCATATGCAGCTATGGCTGGATTTGGCACGTGCTCATAAACCTTTTCCAGACCATACAACATCCAGTGGCTGAATGTCCGGACCCCGTAGCTGGCGGTATCGAGAAACTTGACCGACTTGAGTACAGCATCCAGAAGTTTTTGCTCCCCGGTTTGCTCATAGAAGCACATCAGCCCCATGACAGCCTGACCTGCTTGGAAGGCATCACGAGCCGGGTGTACGACACCTAGCCCCAATTATTCACCGGACTGTCATGCATTTGCGAGCGCGAGCGTTATCGGCCGGGTTGACGGGGAGAATGTTGTGAGGGTTTTGAGCAGGCGTTGAGGGTTGACGTTCTGGTTTGAACAGCGGCTCGCATGGGTCAGCGCAAGGACTGCAAATTTCGATGCGGAGTATCCCCGACAGCTGCCGTCTTTCGGGGCGACCCAGTGAGTCCGGAATGTGCCACTTCCAGACATAGATCGGGGTTTGCGAGGAAGATCTCGATAGCTTCCCGCTCGTTGCGTCAACGCTTCTCGGCCTGCGCTCGCAGAGCTAATCGGTGATAGATCGGCAAAACTAAAACCGAAATGATCAGTAGCGCCACGGCAAGATGGAACGTCGATGCGACGTCTCCCGTGAGGTCCGCCGTCCAGCCCGCGATCATCGGTCCGGTGGCCGTGCAGAAGTAGAAAACGGTGAAAAAGACACCCATCCCGACAGCCCGCGTCGGCGGCGTCAGCACCAGCGCTGGCAAGCTCATCATCGCGCCGACAGCCACGCCGGAAAACAGACCCATGGCTACGACGTTCGCGAGCACCTGATTGGTCCAGGACCCAATCAGCACAAAGAGCGCGAATCCCAGGTTCCCCATGACGAGGATCAGGTAGCGCCGACCGGTCCAGTCGATCAAGAAACCGGCAAGCGAGCCGAAGATCGCCAACATCCATAGAATGATGGATGTGACCGACCCGGCCTCAACCAACCCCATTCCTTTGCCAACGAACAGCTCCGGCCCGAAGCTGAAAACGATGGCCAGCGCCGTGTTGTAAAAGCCCCAAATCGCGCCCGCGGCCACCACCGCGCCGAGAACTGCGCCCCGAACCCGGTCACCAGCCGCAATCGGCTCATCTCTGGCACCCGTCGGCGAGCGATAAAGCATCGCAAGCCCGGCAAAGCCCACCATGGTCAACGCCGCGACCAAGGAAAGCGCGGCGGTCAGCCCGCTGGTCTTAGCCAACAGGGGCAAGACAATCAGCGCAATGGCGATGCCGACGGGCCATGAGTTGACGAAGATCGCAAGGGAGAAGCTGATTTCCTTACCGGCGAACCAGTCGGTCACCATCTTGGCCATAAGGACGTTCAGCAGCACGCCGCCGATACCTGCTACCAGCCGCCCAGCCAGTTGCCCGGTCCAAAGGTCAGAGACCGCCATAAGCGTGCCGCCAACTGCCATCATCGCCAGACCGGCCAAGACAACCCGCTTGTCGCCAAACCTCCGCCCAAGCGCCCCACCCGGTGCAGCCAGGAACAAGCCCGGAGATAAATACAGGCCGATCAGCAGGCCAATATCGGCGATACCGACTGCGAACGCCTCCTGATAAGCTGGCGACAATGCGCCTACCGCCTGGAACTGGAAAGCCATTGACGTGCGCACGAGAAATAGGAGCGCTAACACCCTCCATCTGATCGCCATACCATCCGCCCAATCTGTTTCGCAGAAGGTAGGTTCTTTAGACCAAGTTTCGCCCAGCTGATAGGAGAATCGTTTGTCCGTCATCAGAACATTTGGCACTGATTGCTGCGTAAATCAGCGGAGCGTTGACCTCATCTGTTGGGTTGATATTAGGCGGCGGTTCTGCGGTGTTGCAAGCGCCGATGCTCGATGGTTTTTCGTTTGATCCTTTCTCGTTGTTTAATGATGGCATTGGCCCGACCGAAGTAGGCGTCGGACGGCGTCACATTGTTCAGGCTCTCATGGTAACGCTGGTGGTTATAATGTTCGACGAACGCCTCGATCTGGTGCTCCAGGTCTCCCGGCAAGAAGTAATTCTCCAGCAGGATACGGTTCTTGAGGGTTTGATGCCAGCGTCTCCGCTGGCCGGCAGGCAATTGCGCAGCAAATGCCGAGAGGCGATCTTGCCTTGAGTCTGAGGATGGAACGGAGCGCCACGCACATGGCTCATCTTTTGTGCTTCGATATAATTCGCCAGTTCTTCAGCTATGTAGCTGGGGCCATTGTCACTGAGCAGACGTGGCTTATGAAGAACACTGGCCTGGTCACAGCCTGATGCCTGCAATGCCAGTTCCAGTGTGTCGGTGACATCCTCAGCTCTCATAGTCGTGCACAGCTTCCAGGCGATGATATAGCGCGAGTAATCGTCGAGCACGGTAGACAGATAAAACCAGCCCCAGCCGATGATCTTGAAGTAGGTGAAGTCGGTCTGCCACATCTCGTTAGGACGGGTTGTCTTGTCCTTGAACTCGTTGGCTGCCCTGATCACCACAAACGCCGGGCTGGTAATCAGGTCATGCGCCTTTAGAAGCCGGTAAACCGAGGCTTCCGACACGAAGTATTGCTTCTCGTCGGTGAAGCGAACCGCCAGTTCTCGGGGACTGAGATCAGATTGCTCCAGTGCCAGTTCAATGATCTGGTGGTGCACACTTGCAGGGATGCGGTTCCAGATGCGGCTGGGTGCCGATGGCCGATCAGCCAACGCTTCCGGGCCACCCTGCACATAGCGGTCATACCAGCGATAAAAAGTCCTGCGCGGGATGTCCAATTGTTCCAGCGTTTTGCGTGCCGACAAATGGGACTGTTCGACAATGCGGATGATCTCCAGCTTCTCTGATGCGGGGTATCTCATGCCTCGTCGTCCCCATCCATTGTCATGCTTTTTTTAAGCAGCCGGATCTCAAGCGTTTGCTCGGCGACAACTTCCTTCAACGCGCTGGCTTCACGTCGCAGGTCCTTGACTTCATCTGTTGTGGCAGCACGTGCCGTATTGCCTGCCAGACGACGTTTGCCCGCTTCCATGAACTCTTTCGACCAAGTGTAATACATCGACTGTGCAATGCCTTCACGGCGGCACAACTCAGCTATGCTGTCTTCACCACGAAGACCATCCAGCACAATGCGGATCTTCTCCTCAGCCGAGTATTGCTTGCGGGTCGCGCGACGGATGTCTTTGACAACCTGTTCGGCAGACGTTTTGCTGTTCAAATGTTTCGTTCTCATCTTCGATCCCTCCTGATCGTGACGAGATCAAAACACTCCTTAAATCACAACATAATTTTGGTGACATAGGCGCTGACGCCGGACATGCAGGGTTGTATCTCTGTGACGATGTTGGCCAGAGCATTTGAAAAGGCCAGCATCTCAGCTTTTGTGCGCCTACGCCTTTTTGTTGGGCTAGCCTCATAAGATTGAATTACTGACATCAGCGGCCGTCCTGACGGCGAAGGCGGGCGTACAGGACGCGCAACCACTCTGCCTGGCGCTTCGTGGGTGTGCCGTTCATCACAAGGCGGTCGTTCATGTGGTCAATGAACCGGCGTTCCTTGTGGGTGAGCCGTCCGCGCTGATTGAGTTTGCACCAGCGCGCGACCTGCCAGTAATTCTCCGGCGTATTATCAATCGCCAGACGATAATTGATTGCGGCCTGGGGGATTGGTTTCCGTGAGTGCAGAGAGATGACATTACCCATGATCGCGCCACCTTTCGATCTGACGGCGCGGTGCACGGTGTGTGGCAATTTCAAGCGGGCTGGCCAGCCTGTCAGCATGGCTGCTTTCACGGATGTATGGCTTGCCGTCAAAACCTGTGTAGACGGTTTCATGGTTGCGGGCTTTATCTTGTGTGTGTATGATGTCGGGCATGCCGAAGACGCCTTTCTATTTGGGTGATTTTGGTTTTGCTGCCGAGCAAAAATGATTTGAGAGCCATCGGAATTGCGTTCCGGTGGCTTTCGCTTTTCATGAGTGTGATTTGAGATTGTGGGCTGCATGTCAGGCAGCCTCACACTGGCTGACATACCGCATTACTTCGCTGTAAAGCCAGCCAACACGGTTTATTCCGACACGCCGTTGCCTTGGAAAAATTCCCTGGTCAATCCACCGGTAGATGGAAGACGTTGAGGGATCGCCTGTGAGTGTTTTCACCTCACGCAATGAACAGATACGATCATTGACGAAAGGTTGTGCCGGAGTTTCAGTGGAAGGGTGATCGGGTGTGCCATCAAGCGCAAGCGGGGCAACCTTGGTCTGTGCGCCTGCCGCAGCTTCCATACTCGCGTATGAAGATTGACTGTCCATTGTGTCCTCTGCGATTGCCGAGGCAAGTTATTTGCCTCTGATGCAATGCATGGTTTCACATGGGAATCTCGGCTTCAAATGCCCGCCGGGTTACCTGCCGGGTTACCTGCCGTTTTGTTTGCGGCGGCTTTGGCGGCGGGGTTTATTCTGGCTGAGCTGCAAGTTTTGAAACAATTTCCTCACAGAAACGTTTCAATTCGGCCTCTGGTATTTCTTCATAAGAAGGAGACTTTGGTCCTGGCTTAAACCAGCGGTCAGGGATTTTATAGTTTTTGGCCAGATCCTCAAGTACCCCCCGGAGCGGTTCTCTCGTCATGCCGGTGTAGGTTTTCACGAGTCCCGTGAACTCTTTTTCTTTTTCGAGTGTATGGTACTGTTCTGGCCATTGCGCGAGAACCAACTCTACAAACTGTTTGGTTTTTCCTTTTAGTGGCGCACTCGTTCTGGCGGCTGGGCTGTCCTGATCAGGCGCGTCACCTGTCGGCAATTTGAAATCGCCATCAGAAAACGACAACCACTTGTCTAGATCTGCTGTTCGCACATAAATGAAATCTGAAATGGAAGTAAAGTCACCATGCATAGTCACTTGATGCCAAAGAGCTTCGGCGTAGAACGTAGTTCGAGCGAACTTTTCGGCAAGGATCTGCGGGGCAACCTTATTGGCCCAATTAAACTGCACTTCGGTATTTGTCCCAAAAAGTGTTGGAAGGTCACCAGTGCATAAGGCATCCCGCAAGACATCTGACACGATTTTGTCTAGTTCAACTAGCGTTCCTACCTTCTCCGATATGATTGCGGGTACATCGCCGAGCCAGACGAATCCCGGCGGCACATAGTCCGGTTTTTGTCGGGAAGGTGGTCTAAGGTTTCGAATGTTTCCATTTCGCCAACTTCTCAATGAATCGTTGGTGCGAATGTACTCCGAAATCAAATCTTTGTGGCTCATTTGCACCTCCGCAAGTGCATTCCGTTTAATGGGATGCGCGGCAACCGGGGTACGGAAGTCCCGGCGTTCGGTCGCTAAACCTAGCCGCGCAAGCTTTTGTCACCTACCTGCCAACATGCTGACCACGTTTTGATTGTCGCCAATCTCTGACAGGGCATAGGCCTGCCAGGCGTTCATAATCTCGCGGCGCTTGTCCAACAGTTCGCCACGCGCATATGCACTTTCAACCTTGGACGCCGGTTCATGTGCAAGGCACTTTTCAATTGCTGCATGAGGAAAGCCGGTTTGCTCACCAACCCAATCTCTGAAGCTGGATCTGAAGCCGTGCACGGTGAATTTCTTGTCATGCCGTTTCAGCAGTGAAAGCATTGCCATATTTGACAAGGGCCGTCCGGGACTCTGGCTCTCGAATACCCAACCACTGTTTCCTGTCATCGGCTTTAACGTTTTCAGTATGTGCAGGCAGCGATTTGACAATGGCACCCGGTGTTGTTTGCCAGCCTTCATCCGTTCGGCAGGGATTGCCCAGAGTGCTTTTTTCAAGTCGATTTCATTCCACTTTGCCCCGATAATCTCACCGGTACGAGCAACAGTCAGAATGGTAAACTCCAGCGCCAGCCGTGACAT
Organism: uncultured Alphaproteobacteria bacterium; assembly: GCA_963700885.1. Lineage (GTDB taxonomy): Bacteria > Pseudomonadota > Alphaproteobacteria > Rhizobiales > Aestuariivirgaceae > Anderseniella. Next base: position 10,179 of record CAVOZJ010000028.1, on the reverse strand, counting down.
GGCAGGTGTTTCGACATCGCGAAGCCAGCGCATGAACTCGGGCAACTCGTGGTAATCAAGGGCAGTGAAGTGCTTGGGCCGTATCTTCTTTTTTGGAAGTGAGGCGACCACGTCCAGTATCGGATTTTGTGCAGTCGTCATGCCTTCCCCGCGAGCATATTGAAACACTAGGCCAATGCGCTGTTTCACACGCCGTGCCGTTTCGCGCTTCTCATTCCAAAGAGGTCTCAGGAAGTTGACAATCTCCGGAGCTGTAATCTGGTCAATCGGGCGTGTACCAATTTCCGGGTAGACGTATCGCTCAAACAGGGATTGCCATTGCTTGCGGGTCTTGTCACTTCGCCAACCGCCCTCACCAGGGGCAAGGCGAAGTCGCATAGTCATGTATTTGCTGGCCACTTTTTCAAATGTCGGTATGTCGTAATTTGGCCGCAGCACTGTTGTGGGGTCTTGGCCATCGCGAGCGCACCTTACGTACTCTCTTGCTCTGTCGCGGGCCTGTGCTAGTGAAACTTGCTTGTAGCTTCCCAGTCCATACTCTTTGCGCAGCGGATTGCCGCGTTTGTCCTTTTGGCCCTTGATTGTGCACCTGACAATCCATGTTTTGCTGTTGGCGTTGTACACCTGCAATTGCAACCCCTCACCATCCAGGTACTTGCCTGCCTTCGTCAGGGTTTCAATCTGCCTGACTGTGAGTTTTTGCGCTCTGTGCCTGCCTATGGGTTTGTTCATGCTGTGCCAAAAATGGTGGGTAGTGGTAATTTACCCACCATTTTATATGGGATTGTATGGGAAGGCAAAGGAAACAATGCGACTATCCAGCAACATAAAAGCCGAAAAACAGAGAAATTTGGGAGCAGGTGAAATTGCATGGGAAGGGGATTCGACTCCCTCCCGGGGAGCCAATCATTCACTGTCCGACCCGGAGACATAGGTAACAGATTGTACCTAAGACATGGGTGACAGCCTCGTGCCGAACGGGTTGTCGATAGTTTGCAATGCTTTTGGAACAATATACAGAATTCCGAGAGAATTAACAAAATTTGTTCTACTTATGAATCACACTTCCCAGCTATCAAACGAAGTTCCCGGTTGATATTTATAACCCAATGGGTTATATGATGGCTATGCAAACGGTAGTCGAGCTTCCGCAGTTTACAAACGCTGCTGGTGGCCTTTTCACGGCTGAGGAATGTGAAGCTCTCGTCTCGTTTATCGCTCTCAACCCTTATGCTGGCGACGAAATACCCGGCACTGGTGGCGTGCGGAAACTACGGTTTGGCGCAAAGAGTAAAGGTAAGCGTAGCGGCTCAAGGGTTGTCTACTTTGTGTTCAATGAACACAGCCCGATTTACCTTCTGACCTGCTACGGTAAAAATGAAAAGGACGACCTTTCATCAACTCAAAAGAAGGCCATGAAAGCATTTACAATTGCCCTGAAGGCGCAACTCAGGAAAGGACGATAACATGTCGAAAGTTGGTAATGACCTTGTCAAAGGACTGGAACAGGCCCTCGCCCACGCACGCGGCGATGACGTTGATGTTATTGTTCACGAAGTAAGGCTCGATGACATAGACGTTAAGGGTATTCGCAAATCTCTCAATGTTACCCAGGATGAGCTGGCTATCCTTCTTGGCGTCAGCACTTCCGGCTTGCGGAAATGGGAACAGGGCCAACGCCATCCGCGTGGAGCCGCGCGTACCTTGCTGAAGATCATGGAAAGGGAACCTGAGGCCGTTCTAAGAGCAATGGCTCATTGATATTTCCTGCCGCTGAAGGGCGTCAGGATCACCGGAAGACTTCCCTCCCTGCCAATCTACACTGCCGGGAGCGGCATAATCGGCCAGAAGATCGGCCATTCTCTGCTATTTCGGAAACTTTATTCCAGCAATATCAAATACATGGATGATTTCTGAATCGGCCATTGTACCGTGCGGGTTGAGGGAGTAAGATCGGCCACAAAACCGGCCAATTTCATAGTCAAGTGCCGGGATATGCAGTAAATTCAAATGCATGGATAGATATGGGATCGGCCAAAAAATTGATTGAAGACGTCAGCCGTATTGAACCGGCCAGACTGGAAGAGGTGCCGGCAGCCGTCGCTGACGCGGTGGCGGGCATTTCAGCGGCAGGTGCTGTCCTCGGGTCAGCCCTTCATCCGGTGACTGCTGCAAATCTCGCCGCCCTCGTCCGTATCATGAATACCTACTACAGCAATCTCATTGAAGGTCACGATACCAGGCCGAGGGATATCGAACGCGCCTTGGCCGGCAATCTTGATCAGGATGAAGCACGCCGCAACCTGCAGCTTGAGGCCACCGCCCACGTCAGGGTGCAGGCTGAAATCGATCGCATGGCCGCTTGCGAAACACTTCCCGAGCCGGCGTCGCAGGATTTCATCCGGCAGCTGCACAGGGATTTCTACAGGGACGCGCCTGACGCGATGTTACGGATACGCAGTGCCGGCGCCAGTTTCATCATGCAGCCGGGAGAGTGGCGCAGCCGCCCCGGACAGGACGTCGCCGTCGGCCGCCATATTCCTCCGTCCAGTGACCGGATCGGCGACTTCATGCGGTATTTCGAACAGCGCTATCGTTTCGCCGGCATGGGCAAGGCGGCGCGGATCATGGCAATGGCGTCGGCCCATCATCGTTTGAACTACATTCATCCGTTTCCGGATGGCAATGGACGCGTCAGCCGTCTCATGAGCCATGCGATGGCGCTGAAGGCAGGCATTGGCGCTCACGGGCTGTGGTCGGTTTCCCGCGGTCTTGCGCGGGGTCTCGAAAGCCGCAGCGAATACAAACGCATGATGGATAATGCTGATACGCCCCGGCAGGGAGACCTTGATGGCCGGGGAAACCTGTCGCAGCAGGCCCTGGTGGATTTCACTGTGTGGTTTCTTGATGTTTGCCTGGATCAGGTGACCTTCATGTCCAGCCTTTTCGATTTGGACAATCTGGCGCGGCGGCTTCGTGTCTATGTCGAGCGCAATGACAGGTTGAAACCGGAGGCTGCAAGACTTTTGCAGGAAGCGCTGATCCGCGGCCAGTTTGAACGGGGTGAGGCTGCCCGGATTACCGGACTGCCGGTGCGCAGCGCCCGCCGCCTGCTGAATGAAGTGACAGCCGGAGGGTTGCTCGCTTCGGCCACGGCAAAAGGGCCGGTATCCTTGCGATTTCCGGCTGAAAGTCTGGAAGTTCTCTTTCCAAAGCTGTATCCCGAGTCATGAGTGTATCTTTCTGATGCGACAGCGTGGCAGGGAATTTACGGGCATCGGGAAAGGCAGCACACAGATGCCGGTATTTTGTAAAATCTCTATGTGAGGCGTCGTAAACGCAGCCAGTTGCGGAATGCCGGATGCGCATGACCGGGTCGGAAAATTAATCCCGCCAGCACCGGAGAAGGCCTCAATTGGAAAAACTCAACCTCATCGCCCGAACAAATTTGCAATAGCCTGTTGAAACAGGGCCATTGCCGGAACTTTCCAATACCACTCCACATCAAAGTCTCTATGCTTGCCGGCAAGTCAATCTTCTGGAGAGACGAATGAAAGCGTTCGACTTTGACCGTTATATTGTTGATCAATACGCCAGGTTTACACGATCGTTCAGCAGTATTAGAGTCTGACTCAAAATTAAGTCATTGAATTTATTATTTTTGCGATAAATCTGGATTGGCGTCTGATAGCTGCGATTGTGAGCCATGCGTTGGAGGAAGATATCGACTTTTCCCAGTCCTTTGCAAGTCTTCTGCAACGTCCGAACCATGCGAAAGTGCGCTCGACAACCCACCGCCTTGTAATGACGACAAAGCCTGTCGCTGCGTTTGGCCTCCTGACAATTTCTAGAACTGGCGGGTTTTCCATCTGCTGCAACAAGACCAGTTCCAGCTTCCATCCCGCATAGCCGCCATCAGCAAACAGGCAGGAAAGCGTTGGCCAGCTATCACATGCAGCCTCTATCACCAAAGGCGCGCCATCACGGTCTTGAATGTCGGCACGATGCACGTTGCCATAAAGCAGGTTTCCTTGCGTGTCAGTGATGATGTGACGTTTGCGTCCCTTCACCTTCTTGCCTGCGTCAAAGCCTGAGATTCCTCCGCTTTCGGTAGTCTTGACCGACTGGCTGTCGATGATGGCAGCGGTTGGTTCAGCATTGCGCCCGGCCACCATCCGTGATGCACACACCAGCGCTTCGTTGACAATGTCCAGCATGCCGCAATCACGCAGTTTGTAGAAGTGATATTGCACGGTGGTGAAAGGCGGAAAATCCTTCGGTAACATTGCCCATTGGCAACCGGTTGCAGCAATATAAGAAATGGCATTCCAGATATGGCGCATCGAGTGCTCTCGCGGACGGCCAACATTGGAAGCGGGTTTCAGGAATGGTGCAATCAGTGCCCACTCGTTATCGCTGCAATCGCTTGCATAGCGCAGAAAGCGTCTGTCATAATCAGGCCGGGTGGTTTCAGTCCAGGGCATGTTGATCTCCAAGAATCGTAGAACAATTCAAGGAATCACAATCCACTGAAATCACTCAACTTAATTTTCGGTTGGGCTCTTAGGGCGCCCGACCTCGCGGAAGCTATAGATCGGCACTATGCCGACGGACAGTTCTGGCCGGACTCCCTGCTTTCACTCAATCCCCATTTCAAGATCGGGCCAACCGTCGACGAACTGGCCCGGACCGAAGTTCTTTCCCCGGAAACAGCCCGGATTTTTCAGTCTGACGACGGACCCATCAGGCTTTACAGGCACCAGGAACTGTCTATTGCGAAGGCACGTTCGAACAAGAGCTTTGTCGTCACAACCGGTACCGGGTCGGGCAAATCCCTGTGCTTCTTCATACCCATTGTAGACGCGATCCTGATGGCCAGAAAAGCCGGCAGGCCGCGCAAGACCTGTGCCATCATCATTTATCCGATGAATGCCCTGGCAAACAGCCAGATAAAGGAAATCGACAAGTTCATTTCGCAATCCGGCCTGCCCGAAAACATGCGGCCGGTGGTGAGGCGCTATACCGGCCAGGAAAGTGCAGACGAGCGCAAGGCGATTGCGGACAACCCGCCTGACATCCTGCTTACAAACTTCATGATGGCGGAGTTGCTGCTGACAAGACAGGACCCCGTCGATACCCGGGTAATCGAAAATGCGAACGGCTTGCAGTTCATCGTACTCGACGAACTGCACACCTACCGTGGCCGGCAGGGCGCAGACGTTGCAATTCTGGTGCGCAGGTTGCGCAACCGTTGCGCACCGGACAAGGATCCGGTCTGCATCGGGACTTCCGCGACCATGGTGAGCGAGGGCTCGGATGAAGGCCGGGCGCTGGCGGTGGCCCAAGTTGCCTCCCGCCTGTTCGGGACCACCATTGGCCCGGACGCGGTTATCGACGAGTTCCTTCAGCGTGCAACGGATGACACCGTCAGTCTGCGCGATGTCCGGCCTGGGCTTGCCGAGGCCATCCAGCAGGGGGCTGCGAAGACGTATACCGACCAGGAGTTGCAACGCCATCCGCTTGCCGTGTGGGTGGAACTGGCGCTTGGCCTTGAAGACGGGCTTTCTCTCAGGCGAAAGAAACCCGTTGAGTTTGGCGCAGCGGTTCAGCAGTTGTCACAGGACAGCGGTGTTGCCCCCGACGCCAGCAGAGTGGCGCTGGAGGCATTTCTGACCTGCATCAGTCAGCCGGAAACCGAACGCGGCGGGCCTGGCAGCAAGGCGTTCCTGGCCTTCAAACTGCACCGTTTTCTGTCGGGCGCAGGGGAGCTGTTCACGACGCTTGTTCCGCCATCCCGCCGTGTCCTGCTGGAGGGTCAGCTTGAGGATCCTGACGCACCAGGCAACCGGCTTTATCCCACACGTTTCTGCCGTGACTGCGGCCATGAATTTCATGTTGTAACCAGGACCGACGATGCCGGCAGCACACTTTTCGTTCCCCGAAATATTGATGATCAACCTCTTGCCGATGATGACGACGATGACGTCGTTGCAGGTTTTCTGACACCGACCGGGGATGGAGATCCCGACTATGCATTCAATGGAGAAGTGGAGAGTTACCCTGACGGCTGGCGCGAGGAGCGCAATGGCGTCGAGCGATTGCGCGCCAATCGCAGGAAACGCCAGCCGCAACCGGTTTCCGTCTCGCCGGCCGGCCGCCTCGACAGTTCAGGGCAGGATTTCTGGTTCATTCCGGGTAAGTTCGGTTTCTGTCCATGCTGCCTGTCCGAGCCGCATCCCGGTATGCGTGACCGCAGCAAACTGGCGGGCCTTTCAGGTGAAGGCCGCAGTTCGGCCACCAGCCTGCTGGTGTCAGCTGCGCTGCAATGGATGAATGGCAGAAACAGCGGTGTTCCCGGGGAAAAGCGCAAACTGCTTGGCTTCACGGACAACCGCCAGGATGCGGCGCTCCAGGCCGGGCATTTCAACGATTTTGTCTTTGTCAGCCTGTTGCGCGGCGCCATACTGCGTGCGGTTCTGGATGCAGGCAGCGAGGGCATGCCCGAGGACGAGTTTGGCCTGCGAGTTGTCAAGGGGCTCGGGTTCACCGCGGTCAACAAGGACGCACTCGGTCACTGGATGTCCGACCCGGACGCAGGCGCTTTCCTGCGCGAGGATGCACAACGCGCCCTGGCCAAGGTTTTGTCACACAGGGTCTGGACCGACCTCAGGCGTGGCTGGCGCTATACCAACCCCAGCCTTTCGGTTCTGAAACTGATCGATGTCGAGTTCATCGCGCTTGATGTCCTCGCAGAAGACACAAGTGCATGGATGGCGATACAGCCGGAGTTCGGTGAGCTTGGCGTTGAAAAACGCAAAACGGTCCTCAAGATGGTATTGGGAGCGATGGTGGAAGGTCTCGCTGTCGACACCGAAGCACTGCACCTGGCGGAACTGGACACTATAGCCCAGAAGTCCAGAAACGTCCTGCGTGCCCCATGGGCGATTGATGCCAAGGAAACGCCGCGAAGCCGGACAACGTTGTTCGTCGAGGCGCCTGGACGGGCCAGGGTTGGACTTCGCGAAGAACGGACAATTCTGCGGGCAGGCCACAACACCCGCATTGCGCGGGCCATCAATCGTACCGAAGTCATCGGCATGAAGTTGCGCAAGGATGACTATCTTCGAGTGATGAGCGGTATTCTTGACTTGCTCACCAAAGAGGGACTGCTGTCGGTGATCCACCTGGACCAGGATGTGCAGGGATGGCGTCTGAACCCTGCAGCAGTAAGACTCGTCGCCGGTGAGGCACTTGTAACCGGTCAGGCTGAAGGCAATCCGTACTTCCATGACCTCTATATGGGCATAGCGGCAGATCTCAAGCTTGGAAACAGTTCCCTGTGGGGGCTCGAAGGCCGCGAGCACACGGCACAGGTGTCACAACAACAACGCCAGTGGCGGGAAGCACGTTTTCGGTTCGAGCAGGAGGATCGTACTTATCTTGATGAACACACGGCGGAACTGAGGGCGGCTCTGGAATCGTCCCAGTTCCTCCCGGCGCTGTTTTGTTCCCCTACAATGGAACTTGGGGTCGATATCTCGGCGCTCAATTCCGTATACCTGCGCAATGTTCCGCCAACACCGGCAAATTATGCCCAGCGAGCCGGCCGCGCGGGGCGTTCCGGACAGGCAGCAGAGATTCTGACCTACTGTGCGGCGCAGTCCCCGCATGACCAGTACTATTTTGAACGGCGCAACGACATGGTTGCGGGCGTGGTCCGGCCGCCGGCACTCGACATAACCAACGAGGAACTGGTGCGATCGCACCTGCATGCTGTCTGGCTTGCCGGGGCAAAGCTCGCGCTCTCACCTGACATACCGGAAATTCTTGACCTGAAAAAGGACGGTTTTCCACTGCAGGATCCGATCACAGACGTGATTGAGAATCCGGAGCTGGCGACAATTACCCGTGCTGCAATGAAGCATGTCCTTGACCAGATACTTGCGTCCGTCGAGGGCCGGCAACCGGCGTGGCTGGGTGACCCCGATGACTTTGTTCTGGATGTCGCCGTTGCCGCACCGCGCGGGTTCGACAAGGCATTCGATCGCTGGCGCGAACTTTACAACTCCGCACGCACCCAGCTTGTTGAGGCAAATGCACGATCCGAGATTGCCGGGCTGTCCGCGGCAGACCGCCGGAAAAACAAGGCAGCACAGATGCAGGCCAGCGACCAGATCGCCATTCTGGAACAGGGCAAGGCATCGAACGGATCCGACTTCTATTCATACCGGTATCTTGCGACCGAGGGTTTCCTGCCGGGTTACAATTTTCCGCGGCTGCCGTTGTACGCCTTCATTCCCGGCGACGGCAGGACCGGATCCTTCCTCCAGCGCGCAAGGTTCCTGGCCATCTCCGAGTTCGGCCCCCGCAGCCTGATCTACCACGAAGGACGCGCCTACCGGGTGACAAAGGCCAAATTGCCCCCGGAGGTCCGCACTGCGGACGGTTCGGAGCTGGCAACTCGAAGCATACACATATGCTCGAACTGCGGCGCCAGTCACGACGCGGAAGCCGAACGCTGCCATGCCTGCAACGGCTCCATGGATGGCGAACTGCTGGTCAGGCAGACCTTGCGCATCGACAATGTCGAGGCAGCCCCGGCTGAACGCATCACTGCAAATGACGAGGAACGTGTTCGGCAGGGGTTCGATATCCAGACTGTATTCTCGTGGCCGCAGAAGGACGGGAGCATAAAGATAACGGAAGCCGGGTTTCAGTCTAACGGAGTATCCATTCTGTCGCTCCAGTATGCCAACGGAGCTGAAATAAGCCGCATCAACAAGGGCCTGAAGCGGCGCAGGGAGCAAACTCGTTTGGGTTTCTATATCGATCCGAAAAGCGGTTACTGGGCCAGGGCAGAAGGCGAAGAAACCGATGCTGCGCCTGATGTAGAACAACCGGTCCGGATCGTGCCGATCGTGCGGGATCGCAAGAACGCGCTGCTGATGCGGTTCAACAAGCCCGACTCATATGCGCTGCAGACCATGGCCACCGTACAGCATGCGCTCCTGCGCGGCATTGAAGTGCTTTTCCAGCTTGAGGAAGGTGAAATACTTGCAGAGCCGCTGCCTGCGCGTGACAACCGGCGCGCTCTTCTGACCTATGAGGCGACGGAAGGAGGCGCAGGCGTACTTACCCGGCTGGCTGATGATCCGCAGGCCCTCGCGCAGGTAGCCCGCGAGGCCCTGAATCTGATGCACTTCGACAATGTGCCGGAAGCCGTGACAGCAGGGGATGCATCCCTGCTCGCTGACCGTGAGGATAACGCCTGCGTCCGCGGTTGCTACCGCTGCCTCTTGTCCTATTTCAACCAGCCTGATCACGAACTGATCAATCGTATCAGCGATGAAGTCAAACAGTTGCTGGTGGATCTGGCAAGAGGCAGCCTTACCCACGCCGCCAGCCAGAAGAGGCCGGAAGGTGACGGTGACTGGTTGCACGCATTCGCTGCGGCTGAATTGCCGCCGCCGGACGACAATCCAGTTTCATTTGCCACTATCCAGTTCCAGTTTGCCTGGCGGAATCATTGCATTGCGGCCAGTACGGGACCGGTCACTGAGGCGGCGCACGAGGCGGCTGGCGGCAAGGGCTGGATGCTGGTGGAACTGCCGGCCGCGCCTTCTGCCGGCGCGCCGGATGAATTGACATCCATGTTCAGGGGATAAATCAATGACCGTCAACTTCTCACCGGGAGATCTGGTTCGTGCCAGGGGGCGCGAATGGGTGGCCATGCCGGCGCCGGGTGACGGCATACTTGCCCTGCGGCCGTTGTCGGGCAGCGAGCAGGACACCGTGATGCTCGATCCGGGTCTCGAGGTAATGCCGGTTGAGCCGGCGCGCTTCGATCTTCCTGACGATGCAAGGTTGACCATCCAGGCAAAGGCTGCCCTGTTGTCTGATGCACTGCGCCTGACCCTCAGGCGCGGGGCTGGTCCGTTCCGCTCTGCTGCCCAGCTTTCATTCGAGCCCAGGACCTATCAGCTGGTGCCTTTGCTGATGGCGCTGCGCCTGCAGGTTCCGCGGCTGCTGATTGCCGATGATGTCGGCATCGGCAAGACCATCGAGGCCGGGCTGATTTTGCGCGAACTGATGGACCGCGGCGAGATCGACCGGTTTTCGGTTCTGTGCCCGCCGCATCTGGTGGAGCAGTGGACCGGCGAGTTGAAGTCCCGCTTTGGC
>CAVOZJ010000027.1:0-10737 GCA_963700885.1 uncultured Alphaproteobacteria bacterium | reverse complement strand
GTTATTGTCTGACTGAGCCGGATGATCAGGCGTAGTTCACTTGCCTTCCGGTTGATTGCAGCAGCGTCTGTTGTCAGCCTGGTTCTGCTGGTTGCAGCCGGTATTCTGCTAAGTTCATTGTTTACCGCTGCTGTCGAACGCAGTCTCGATGCCCGTCTGCAGGCGGTGATGGATGGACTTTTGGCATCTGTCGAACTGCAACAGCAGGTGCCGAAAATAAGCAATGTGCTGGCCGACACGCGATTTGAAATCCCGCTGGCCGGGTGGTACTGGCAGATCTCGTCTCTCGACGGAGACCCGGCCCGGCAGGTGGCATCTGCATCACTGCTTGATGAAAGGCTGCCCCTGACCCAGTTCATGACTGCGACCGGCCCTCCGGTGATCGGATGAGCGGCTACCTCAGGGACCAGTCCGGAAACAATCTGAGAGTGATCGAGCAACGCTTCACCTTGTTTGGAAGCAAGGAGCAGTACTCTTTTCTGGTGGCCGGAAATTTCGACGAGCTGCAGACAGAGGTGTCAGCTTTCAACAATGCCCTGATCGCGGTGCTCGGACTGCTCGGTGTCGGACTGGTTGCCGCCATCTTGTTGCAGGTCAGGTACGGCTTGCGTCCATTGTCCGTCTTGCAGAGGGAACTTTCAGAGATACGTGAAGGAGGGCAGGAAAGCATTGCCGGCAAATACCCCGACGAAATTCAAACCGTGACTGACGAACTGAATTCTGCTGTTGAAATCCAATACCGAAGTAATTGAGCGGGCGCGCACCCAGGTCGGTAATCTGGCCCATGCCCTGAAAACCCCTTTAAGCGTACTGACCAACGAAGCAGGCATTCATGGCGGTTCCCTGGGCAGGAAGGTTGCTGAACAGGCAGGGGTCATGCGCGATCAGGTGTCAATATATCTTGACCGCGCGCGAAGGGCTGCACGGGCAAAGACAATCGGCGTAACCACGGACGCCAGTGACGTTGTGCAGTCAATCGTGCGTACACTGGAACGTATTCATGTGGACCGGAAGATTGCCATCAGGAGCACATACGATCACAACATCCGCTTTCGCGGCGAGCGCCAGGACCTGGAAGAGATGGTCGGAAATCTGCTGGACAATGCCTTCAAGTGGACAAACGGCAAGATCGCAGTTTGTGTCCGCCCGTCCATATCCCCGATCGATCAACGGATTGCCTGGATTGACGTGTGCGTGGAGGACAACGGACCAGGTCTGCCGCAAGGCGGAGCGGCAATGGCCATGGAGCGCGGCAAGCGGCTTGATGAAACCAAGCCCGGCTCCGGGCTGGGCCTGTCGATTGTAAGTGAAACCGCCGCCATGTACGGCGGCAAACTGTTTCTCGACAGGAGTGAAATAGGCGGTCTTCACGCGATACTCACGCTGCCGGCCACGCGCCGGGGCGACGGCTAGGTCAGAAACTCATTACTTGTGAATGTCCGGCTTACCCCGGTTTCCTGACTTTCCGGCTACGGAGCGGAGTGTCTGGAAAGTGCCATTAACTTCCGTACGATTAATTTCACGATTACTCAGATGCCACCGCCAAAGTGGCACATCGCGATGCTGGCGGAGAAGCCGCGCACAGCATCAACAACGGTCATACGCCCCGCGACTTTTTGGAAATCAGCCCCGGCTGGACGCGCACCTCAAGCGTTCCAATGGCTGAAAAGTTCGTATCTCAAGGCTGAGCCGCGCCGGTAAGGGCGAGCACCGGCAAGCACCCGCCCTGGCCCCACCATTGCCAGCCTTGGCGGTTTCGGTCCATCATCGCGGGCATTCTTCCCGAGGGGGCTCGCGCACCATGACCAAACCGACCCACGCCGCCGGCAATCCGCCGCGCCTGACCGAGCTGGACATGTCGCTCACCCTCGATTTAACCAGCTACAAGAAGCAGCTCAAGGCGCTGCAGGACATGCTGATGAAGATCCAGCAAGCCTACCTGCTGTCCGGCCGTTCCGCCGTTATCGTGTTCGAAGGCTGGGACGCGGCAGGCAAGGGCGGCACCATCCGGCGGGTGTCGGCGCCCATGGACCCGCGCGGCTTCAAGGTGTGGCCAATCGGGGCGCCGCGCAAGTATTACCTGGAACGGCACTATCTGTCGCGGTTCGTCGAGCGGCTGCCGCCAGACGGGGCGATCACCGCCTTTGACCGGTCGTGGTATGGCCGCGTGCTGGTGGAGCGGGTGGAAGAGCTGACCCCGACGGCGCGCTGGAAGGCGGCCTACCGGGAGATCAACGAGTTCGAGCGCATGCTGACCGACGACGGCGTGCGCATCGTCAAGATCTTCATGCACATCACTCCGGACGAGCAGCTGGTACGGTTCCGGCGGCGGCTGCTGGAGCCGGTGAAGCGCTGGAAGCTGAGCTACGAAGATTTCCGCAACCGCAAGAACTGGCCGGCCTATGAGAAGGCCATCGACGACATGCTGCAGAAAACTTCAACGGCCCATGCGCCATGGTGCGTGGTGCCGTCCAACGACAAGAAGCATGGCCGCATCGCCGCCATCAGCGAGATCGTAACGCGGCTTTCCGACGGAGTGGACCTGTCGCCGCCGAAGATTGACGCCGCCGTGCTGGAGGAAGCCAACAACCATTTCGAGCTGCCCGAGCCGCTGCTCAAGAGCCTCGCCGGGCGAAATGAGTGAGGCGGGCGCGGCCCCAGCAGGCGGCTGCGGACTGCGCCGGGCTCACCTGAGTCGCCAATACACCCCAGCATGCTGCTGGGGCTTTTGATCTATGGCTACGCGACGGGGGTGTTTTCGAGCCGCAAGCTGGAGAGGGCGACTTACAATTCTGTGGCATTCCGCTTCATCGCGGCCAACGACCATCCTGACCATGACACCATCGCGGCGTTCCGGCGGCGCTTTTTGAAGGAGATTGAGGGGCTGTTTGCCGAAGTGCTCGTGCTGGCACGCGAGATGGGGGTCCCAAAGCATGTGACGACGGACAGGGAGCCTTTATGCAAATTGCTGGATTTGCCAGTGCCTGAGGAACCCTATCCACATATCAACTCAAAGGAGGAGTTCGAACTCAGTTTTCGAATTATTGCGCTCGCCGATAGGCGCAAGTGCCATGAATGGCGAAGGCATGGAAAGCGGTTCCACACACCAGGAATCCTTCGAGTTCACAATAGAGTTCAGTACATAGTCCTGATAAGGCATTTTCAAATATCTGCTCCGGGTCATAAATCCTTTTTTTGAACCGGTCCAGAAACGTCCGAAGTACCACCAACTACGAACTCTTTTATCAAAAGCTTCTGAAATACGCCTGACAACGGGCTCATTTTGCGAACTGCATAGCAGTTCAATCTAGTGGGCGAGATCAACGCGGGTTCGTCGGGACCGCTTTGGGTCATTATTTACCGACTTGGGACCGGCGGCGGAGCGTCCCGTTCCAAACCCAATAGCGGACTTTTTTTGCCGGCGGCCAATACCGGTAAAATGTGCAGGATCGACACTTTGACCAGTGCATTGCATCCAACCATGCTCGAATTGCAGGAGCATCCGTCAATTGACAGCGCTGTCGCTTGGGTTTGAGAGCCGAGGGCCCGCGCGACGTGAATCTGCAGCGGGTCGGCTCAGATCAGCTTCGCGCGGAGCTTCTGATACTCTGCATCTGATATTGAACCCGCAGCCTGCAGATTATCAAGCTTGGCAATTTCGTCCGCCACGCTGAAGCCAACGACGTCGCGCAGATGCTCGCGTGCAAGTTTGCCCTGTTCGATGTCGCGCTCAGCCATTCCCGAACCCTGGGTGAACAGGTAGGCAAAGATGCCGATGTAGGGCAGCACGACGAGAAAGATTACCCACAAAACCTTGGCTCCGCCAGAGACGTCTCTGCGTCGGAACACGTCCATCATCACTCGGATGAGAAGCCAGAACCAGACTACAAAGAGGAAGATGGACAGCATATCGAACAAAACGTCCCGAATGTCAGTCCGCCCAAGTGCCTGCCGGTTTCAACGATTTCAGTTTCCAAAATGCGTCCCCATGTCTGACATACGTTGCCAATCACACCATCAAGCTCGCCCTTATCTTGTGAAATTGTCGTTCAGTCAAGTAATTTCCAACTGCGGATTGAGGCAATTGATCTTGTGATCAGCGATGCGGGCGACAAGCTGCCCGCCTGGAACCGGGTAGCAATCAGTTCAAGCGTTTGGCGAAAACGCGCTCAAATCTCGCTCGCATGTGAGCGCCCACTTGACAGAGCTTCGTTTTGACCCACGCTTGCAGCCGCAGGCGGACTTGGTCCAATAGATAAAGGACTGCTTTGGGTCACAAATCCCCTTACTGAGCCGGGCCCGGGAGTTTCCCTAGTACCCCCAACTTCTGGCTCTTTTATCGAAAACGTATGAGACATCGACGGAACCAGACTCATTTCAGCGCCAGTCCAAACGTTGAAGCGGAGAACTTCCTCGCCTTCATCGAATTCACTGCAGTGAGGTAATGACTACGATTTCATGAGTTCATGACCTGAAGCGAAAAATGCCCTACGCTCCATCTGCCTCTGAACTGCCTGGCAATCCGCGCTCGCGATAGGGTGTCCGGGAGTAATAGGCGCGGTAGCATTTTGAAAAATGCGACGGTGACGAAAACCCGCACGCCAGCGCAACATTGATCACGGACATGCTGGTTTGCAGCAACAGTGATCGCGCCTTCTTCAGGCGCAGTTCCAGGTAATAGCGTTTCGGCGACCGGTCCAGGTAACGCCGGAACAGCCGTTCAAGCTGCCGGGTAGACAAACCCGCCTCCCGCGCCAGCAGACTGGGCGATAGCGGGTCTTCCAGATTGCTTTCCATCTGCTCAATAATGCCGACCATCTTGGGATGGCGGGCGCCAATACGCGCTGGCAGCGACATCCGCTGATGTTCGCCGGGCTGCCTGATGGGCGAATGCAGAATGTTTTCAGCAACGGCCGATGCAAGTACAGTTCCGTGCTGGGCAGAAATCAGGGACAGCATCATGTCCAGGGCTGAAGTTCCGCCGGCGCCGGTAAATCGGTCACGGTCCACTTCGAACAAGGCAGAGGTCACATTGATATCCGGAAACTCCTCGATAAAGCCTGGCTGGTTTTCCCAGTGAATGGTGCAGGTATATCCATTCAGCAGTCCGGCTATCGCCAGCAATTGCGCGCCGGTACAAACCGCGCCAATGTCTGTACCTCGCCGGGCCTGTTTGCGCAGCCAGTTGAACAGGGTCTTGTCGCCATACCGGTGAATGTTTGTTCCTCCGCAAACAATCACCGTTGCATGCTCCGGTACGGTTTCGAGATTGCCGTCTGGAACCAGCGTTATATCGTTGGACGCTGTAACTGGTGAGCCGTCGGTTGAATGGATTGACCATCTGTAGAGGTCCTTTTCGGACAGCCTGTTGGCCAGGCGGAGCGGATCAATCACCGATGTTACCGGCAACAATGTAAACTCCGGCACCAGCACCAGGGCTATGCGCATCGGCAAATCTCTCGATCTGTCTCCAAACATGGGCCTCAGGTTTTCCTCAGGTTGTTGGCATAGACCAGGTGCGCCCTGGTCATTCCGCTCGATTGTGCCGGACCACTGGCAACAGTACACACTGAGCGCATTGTGAGGAAAGGCGTCGCATATGTCACTGCCAGGTCGCAGAAACCATGCCTGTCTGTAGACAAATAACGCATGATCTGCAGCTATCTGCTTATGAGGACCACGTCAATGGGTATCGCACCGTCAACACTTGCCTCCGCTGCCGGCAGTCAATCTGCCACCAGGTCCTTTCTGCGAAACATGACGCTGGAGATTACACCGCGCCAGACTGAAAAGCTGCCGCTGATTGCGCAGATCGTAGCGCCTGGAACGCATATTTTTGTAGCACTTGTGGACCCTTCCCACCAGGAGGACCAGGTTACTGCGGTTGCGGAAATCAGAAAATTGGGGCTTGAACCCGTGCCTCACATTCCGGCGCGGTTTGTCCTGAATGAGGACGATCTGAAGTCCCGGGTGGAACGGCTGGCCAGATCCGGCGGTGTCACGCGCTATCTGGTGCTGGGAGGCGGCGCGCCGGAACCGATTGGTGATTACCATTGCGCCCTGCAATTGATGACTACCGGTGTTTTCGAGGCAAACGGTGCAAAAGCACTTGGCATTGCAGGCCATCCAGAAGGTAATGCGGATATTTCCAGACTGCATGGCGAGGCCATGTTAATGCAGGCTCTGCGAGAAAAACAGGCCTATATCCAGGACGCTGGCCTGGAAGGGTTTATCTCCACGCAGTTCCTGTTTGAAGCACAACCGGTTGCAGCCTGGGCGAAAGCCTTGCGTGAGAACGGAATCGATCTGCCGGCCCATATCGGCGTTCCCGGTCCTGCATCCATCAAGACACTCGCCAGGTTTGCAGCGGTTTGTGGTGTCGGGAACTCGGCCCGTTTCATTCGCAAGCAGGCCCTGAACATCACCAGGCTGCTGAGCGTTTCGACACCGGATAAATTCATGGACGATCTGGCCAACATTCATGCAACCAGCCCCGAACTAAAGGTCGCCGGTCCGCACATGTATCCGTTCGGCGGTTTCGACAAGCTGTTCGACTGGTTGTCGGCGTATCATACCAGATCTCGGTAACAGCGATTCATTTCATGGGATCATAGCGGTTCACTCGGGCAGGCGCGGTGCGCAGCGCGATGCTGGTCGCATCGGGCAAGCAATGCAACGCACCCGATGGGCCGCTATGACCCACCCGGAGGGCCGGGCGCTTTTTCCCGCCCGCTGCGTTGCGCGCCGCTTGTGGTACATGTACCACGGCGCGACCCGCGCCTTGCCAGCGGAAAAAATCGCTCCGGTGAAATGGGTCGCTGTTACCGAGATCTGGTATCAGAGCCAGATGTGAATTTTCAAGGTGTCGAAGCAATTTTACGGGTTCACATGAAGCCATGCCGCTTCAGGCTTACCGGGCTTTAAACAATCCAATGGTTGCGGCAGGTTTTGCGGTCGCCTTGATCCATTTCCATGTGTAATCCGCGTATGACCGGAACACATAGAGGTCGATGCTGCAGGGTTTGTCCGACACGACGTGAGCCAGTGCGGCTATCTCGGCGAACATCAACCGGCGAACCATTCCGGCCTTGTATTCCGGCAGGGTGAAATCGACGGACGAGCCTTTCATCAGCACTTCACGAGCATTGTCACCCTGCAGGCGAATTATGGCGCGTGCATCGCTGACATCCACGCACAGAGAGTGGATTGCATCGAGATTTCTGCGTAACTTTTCCAGCAATCCGCCCGTCCTGGCGCGCGGGCAACACACCAGCCACTGGTCAATCGACAACCACAGTATTGTGACATCGGCCCTGGTTGCGGCCGTGCGTGGTGCAAGCGGAAGTTCGACGCCCAATGCCGCTTTTGCGGCTTGCCTGAACTTTACCGAGCCTGCATCGCCTCGCAAGTCGATCATGCCGCGATCGGAAATCTCGCCGATGGCAATGCTCAGGTTCGCGGCGTCATCTTCATCCAGATGGGCGAGCGGGCTGTTGTGGATTGCTTCAGACATTCTGCCGTTTCCCTTCTGCATCCAGGAACACTGGAGACACGATTTTTGCCTCGACCACTTTGCCGCCGTCCAGCGGGAATGAAACCGTTTCTCCCATCCTGCCCTGACCGCCTTCAATGAGCGCCATGGCGATAGACCGCTGCAGGGTTGGGCTGAAATAGCTGGAGGTAACATGGCCTGTCATTTTCATGGGCGGTGCGGATTTGACATCGTCAACGCAATAGGCACCGTCCGGCAGGACTTCCTGCGGGTCGGTGGTGAGCAATCCGACCAGTTGCTTGCGGCCTTCAGAGGCCAGAAACGCCTGTTCAAGCGAACGTTTGCCGATGAAGTCCTCTTTCTTCTTTGATACGGCCCAGCTCATGCCCGCATCATGCGGCGTAACCGTGCCGTCTGTCTCGTCACCGATGACGATGAAGCCTTTCTCGGCGCGCAGGACATGCAACGCCTCAGTGCCGTAAACCGTGATGCCTTCGCTCTCGCCAGCCTGCATCAGCGTATCCCACAATCCCCGACCGTACCCTGATGGTGTGGCTATTTCATAGGACAGTTCACCGGAGAAACTGATCCGGAATATCCTGACCGGGTAGTCGGCCAGCTCGCCTTCGCGATAACTCATGAATTCGAAGGCCTCGGGTGACAGGTCAATATCACCGTCGAGCTTGTCGAGCACCGTGCGGGCATTGGGTCCGGCAATGGCAAACTGCGACCATTGCTCGGTCACCGCGGTGACGAACACTTTCAGAGATGTCCACTCCGTTTGGAGCCATTCTTCCAGCCATGCCACCATGTTGTCGGCGCCGCCGGACGTTGTATGCATGAGGAAGTGATCATCGCCCAGGCGAACCGTGACACCATCATCCATCAAAAAGCCCATCTCGTTCATCATCAGGCCGTAACGTGCCTTGCCGACCTTGAGGGTGGAGAACACGTTGGTATAGACAAGATCGAGCAGCCTTGCGGCATCCGGTCCCTTGATCTCTATCTTGCCGAGGGTGGACGCGTCCAGCAGGCCGACCTGATTGCGCACGGCCAGTATTTCCCGGTTGATCGCGTCCTGCCTGGTCTCGCCGTTTCCGGGATAGCAGTAGGCCCGTCGCCATTGTCCTACCGGCTCCCAGGTAGCGCCTTTTTGCCTGTGCCAGTCATAAATTGCTGTACGGCGGATAGGCAGAAACAGTTCACCCTTCCTGGTGCCCGCAATGGAGCCAAACGAGTACGGCGTGTAGGGCGGGCGAAATGTCGTGGTGCCGATTTCGGGTATGCGCTTGCCTGTCGCGTCCGAAATAATGCCGAGCCCATTGATATTGGAGGTCTTGCCCTGGTCGGTTGCCATGCCAAGGGTCGTATATCGCTTGGTGTGCTCAACAAACTCATAACCCTCACGCTGCGCCAGTTCCAGGTCCGCCGCCGTTACATCATTCTGGAAGTCGATGAAATGCTTGTTGCCTTCATTGTACCTGCCGGTCGCGGGTGCAAACCAGATCGGCTGAATGGACCCTGCACCTTGAGCCTTGATGACCGGTTTGTTCAACGGTTTCGAGCGCTTGCCTCCGAGAGCCCTTGCTGCCGCCTCACCACCGGCAAGTCCTTCTTCAACACAGGCCTTCAGGTCAAAGGTGCCATTTGCACTGCCGACGATAATGATTGGATCGCCGTGCCTGTCCGGCCGGAAGCTCTGGATGGAGTCATCGAATTTCAGCTTGCCGCCATTGTGACACCACAAATGCACCACCGGGTTGTAACCGCCCGACACTGCAACAAAATCACACTCAACACGTTCCTCCTTCACCACCCGGCCACGGCCAACCGCATAGGGCGCAATTTTTACCGCCGTTATCTCCTTGCCGCCGGATCGGGTTTCAACACCGGCAATTGCCGCACCTGCCTGCACATTGAGGCCCGCCTTGCGTGCCGCGTCCGGCAGCGTTGAATCCACAGCCTGGCGCACATCAACAATCCGGGCGACTGCGATACCTGCTCCGTGCAGTTTCAGAGCCGTCAGATAACCATCATCATTGTTGGTGAAAACAACGCCGTTCATACCCGGTGACGTCGCATAGCGTTCAACCATGCCGCGGGCAGCTGACGCCATCATGATGCCGGGACGGTCATTGTTGGCAAACGCGATGGGGCGCTCCAGCGCGCCGGAAGCCACGATGATCTGGCCCGCCCTGATTTTCCAGAGCCGGTGGCGCGGCGCTCCCGCAGTCAACAGACCCGGATCGTGATCTGCGACCCGCTCTGCTGCCAGCACGTAATTGTGGTGATAGTGCCCGACCACGGTGGTACGGGTCAGCACATGACAGTTGCCGGACTTCCCAAACTCGCCGTGACGTGCCGCAATCCAGTCTGCCTGGCTGAGACCGTCAACATCGCCGGCAGAAATATCGGCCATGCCGCCAAGCACCGCGTTTTCGTCAACCAGCATGACACGCTTGCCGGACCCAGCCGCTGCATGGGCGGCTGCAATACCCGCAACCCCGCCGCCGACGACCAGGACATCCACGTGAACATGCATTTGTTCATATGTATCCGGATCCTGTTCGCGCGGCGCTTCTCCCAGGCCTGCCGCATTGCGGATGAACGGCTCATACACGCTTGCCCAGAAACTGCGCGGCCACATGAAGGTCTTGTAGTAAAAGCCACCGGGCAAAAACCGCGACAGCTTGTTGTTAATGATGCCGATATCGAAATCCAGGCTAGGCCAGCGGTTCTGACTGGTCGCGACAAGTCCGTCATAAAGCTCCACCTGGGTGGCTCGCAGGTTTGGTTCCCTGCGGCCCGCTTCACCCACTCCAATCAGCGCGTTCATCTCTTCGGATCCGAGGCCAATCAGGCCGCGCGGGCGGTGATACTTGAAACTGCGGCCCATCACCCTGCGGCCGCTAGCCAGTACAGCAGATGCAACCGTATCGCCAGAAAGCCCGGTCATCCTGGCACCGTCAAAGCTGAACGAAACATGCCGAGACCGGTCAATGCGTGATCCCCTGGCCGCCGTTTCTGGAAGTCTGTAAGGTTTGCCGGTCATGACTTATCCGCCTTTGCCGGTGCGGCCTTGCGCGCGGCAACCTTGTTTGCCCGCGATTTCCCGGTCGGATTTTTTTGCCGGAAGGCTTGCCTGCGACGACCTTCCTGAAGAACTCCGCCCACTGGCCACTCGCCTGTTTCATCACATCGGCAGGTGGCAACTCGGTGATACCGTAATAGGCCTTGAATTCCAG
>CAVOZJ010000026.1:0-8996 GCA_963700885.1 uncultured Alphaproteobacteria bacterium | reverse complement strand
GAATCAGAATTCGCGCCGCCGTGATCGAAGCACTTGATATTGCTGCCGACCAACGTGACCTGATGGTCGCTTATTCCGGTTACGTGGATTGTCGCTCATCGGACCATCAATCCGGGTATTCATACCGCAACGGCATTCAATGCAGGTAATGTCAAACCCAACAAAAACACCTTCATCTTCCTGCAATTTGCGCCACTAGCTTTTTCAGTTTGAACAACAGCAGTTTATGCTTTGGCGTACTCATTCCACCGTCCCTGCTGTAGTTGACCCGCGCTAGTTGTGGCACATTATCTACGTCCAGTCCCCAATAGGACAAAACAGATCTTACCGTTTCCTGTGTATTGTTCACCAGGTCAGCATAGCTGATCAACTTGGCATTCCCACTGTGCGACTGCCACCGGCGATTGAAATTCTCCAGTTCCCCGGTAAGCCCGATACGCATGGATTTTTCCCGCCATTCCTCAAGTGTTTTGCAGCCCGCAATATCAGCAACAGTCGTGGTCCAGGTTCCCGAACTGAACCCGCGCCAGTAGGCATCAACAATTTCGTCAGCCGGCCTGAGCAGGATAATTTTCGGGACATCCCTCAGCAAAGCCAGGTTGTTACTGGTAGGGACGATGTGATGCTTATATATTCGCCCACCACCCGAAATTTCAGTGACTATATCAGAGGTCAGTTCAGCTACTTCACTGTGGAACCGGGCAAGTTGCGCGTAATCATCGGGAACAGGGGCTGCCAACAAGTGCTTCCTCCTCACTTGAGGATTCCCACGATCAAGCCCGGTTGCTTCTCCGACGGTGCGCACAAGACTGGAACTTGCACTCTTCGGAATTGCTACAATCAACATCTGGTCATTTCCGGTTTCAACCCCCGTCTGCCCGCATTTGCATCGTGTCAGTACAGCCGCGACATTACACAAGGAACACATCCTGGAGCAATGAGTACGGACAATACTTGCATCAACTAGAATTTCACTCCGGCCGACCGCCTGCATAGCACAGATGCGATACCCGGGCTGCCACCGGTTCAGCGTTTCAGTGCAATTCAGAGCGGCTGCTTGACATACAGCCTGTTGAGCTTCATTCAAACGATGCCGATGAATAACACAATTGCCGAGCCAAAGGTTCCGGCGTATCAGGACTTGGTTTCACCACTCGTGGCTGCATGGATATTTACAAACATGACGGTTCTTCCAAGAGTAGTCTGGATCTACTGGCAACAAGGCGAAGACAACGCGCCGGAAATAGTTAAACGTTGTATTGCGTCCTGGAGAGTTCGCAATCCAGGCTGGTCAATACGCGTGCTTGATGCAGGGTCCGTGCAAGAACCTACCGGCCTTTCACACGAGTGGTTCACCGGCAGAGCGGACATCAGCGTGCAATTTCTGTCGGATATGATCCGCGTTGCCTTGCTCAGCAGGCATGGCGGAGTATGGGCTGATGCAAGCGTTTACTGTTCACAACCGCTGGATGACTGGCTCCCGCAGCGCATGCCATCGGGTTTTTATGCTTTCACGGGCATACGTCGCGGGCGTATGATCGGTAGTCCGTTCATGGCCGCCGAGCAAGGCAACATCATTCCATCCAGACTGTTGAGCAAGCTGCTGGAGTTGTTCCAGGACCGGCGCTTTAGCGGGAACGGAACCTGGTACGGCCGGATATTGCGAACCTTTCTCAAACCGCCGCTGGAGATAACGCCGAACACCACACGATTGTGGTTTTCGCGATTGTTTACCGACGTTTTGAAGCTTTATCCCTATTTCACGCTGCACTACATGTTCAACAAGCTGGCCCTTGAAGACCCCGAATTTGCCGATATCTGGTCCAAGACTTCCTCACTGCCATCCGGTTCGTTTGTCAGGATCAAGCACAACAAGAACCTTGCTGCCGTACCGGATGACATTCGCCGGTTCATAGCCACCGGCAAATTTCCGGTCCACAAATTCAACTGGCAGGCTGATTTGGCGACCCCATACTGGAAGGAAGTGTTCCAGTTACTGGATGCATAGGGTTTCGTGAAGGAGACGAGAAATAGGACAGTGTTGCCGGCTTCGAATGTCACCAAACGCCTTGCGCCTTAGTACCATGTAATCATTGGGAGCTTCAGATCGGAAATCCTGTTCAGAAGTGCTTCGTGGCGGGCGCGTCCGACTGATTTGGGGTGAAATTCGATTATCAGGAAGTCGATCAGTGTCTCATCTCCATCAAATACCCGCTCCAGCACATGATACTCTGCACCTTCAATATCCATCTTTACCACCACGAAATCGTGATGTTTGCGGATTTCCTGCAACTCAACCAGGAAGTCCACACAATCTACGACAGCGGTTCGTTCAACATCGCGTTCATTCAGCTTGTCAGCCAAGATGGTGGTGCCACCGCGGACGCTGTAAGTGAAAGTTCTTGGCAAGAACATCTCGGTAGTCCCTTCCCTGTCCGAAACAGCGGCATTTTTGAGCTGGCTGTCGGGATGGCGGGCTGAAACCATTTCAAAAGATCGCGCTGAATCTCGTAACCTGCCAGGGAGTATCCCGGCAGGGCAGCAGCGAACTTCGCCAGAACGTCACCCTCATTGAAACCACAGTCAACAAAACAGGGTGCGGCGGCAGCCTTTCCGCAATCGAGAATCTGGCTGGCCGCCACTGTAACCGAATGCCGCAACCGGCGCTCAAATCCAGACAACACGCGATTGGCGCGGGTATATTCGGTAGGCCTGTCTTTCAAATGGGCAAGAACAATCTTCCTGATTATTTTCGGCACACCGAAGTGCCTCGAATACAATATATTTTTCAACGGAGTTACCTCGCCCGGCGTCAATCCAGAGTACATTGAACACGGTGCAACGCACAAGCCTGTTCGGCCGTCTGGCAAATGCGCCCTCGAGGCCGACGAAGCACCGCAAGCTTGCTTTTTGAGCAGCATTGCATCTAGAACACTTCTCACCCGGATGGAATCGTCAACCGCTTCTGCCAGGGCAAGAGACTCTCTAGGTAGAACCAACCGGAAAGCTGCGGCAATCAGCGCCGCATCGAAGCAGCAGGGCATGATCAATTTGGACCTGAAACTGGCACAGTTGAAACTGCAAAATGCACCTGATTATGCCAGCGCGCTGCTGAAATACGGCAGCCTGTCCCGGCATCCACTCGTTGCAGGTATCGTACCCGAGCTGAGAAACAAGGTGCTGAATTGTATCGCACTCAGCCGGGCGGCAGGGTTTTGCTATTTCAGAATTCCCAAAGCCGCCAACAGCACAATTATCCTGTCCTTGTTGAACAATATGCCGGGAAATCGATGCGCCGAAACCAACATTCGTTATGCCAAACAGTCATTGCACGGAATTCCCGCAATGGACGAGTTGAATCGTCTGTTCAAATTTACGTTTGTTCGACATCCGGCAAGCCGGTGTTTGTCAGCTTTTCTCGACAAATGCCGCGCTGAAAACCTGCGCCGGGCATACCCCTGTCTCAGCGGCGAACCAGGAACAGCAAATGGCTTCAGATATTTCCTGGACGGGCTGCAGGATGGCCAGTTGATGGACAATCTGCATTGGGCTCCTCAAACAAAGATTTTGCCCTATGATTTCACCAGGTATGACTTCGTTGGAAAATTTGAAAACCTTGAAGCTGACCTCACGATTTGCCTTTCAAGGCTTTTTGACGGGACGCCACAAATCCACAGTGTTTTTGAACGCCGCACTGATGCAGCCAGCAGGGTGAACGATTATCTTGGCAAGCGCGAACGTGACCAGATCGCCCGGCTGTATGAAGCCGACTTCGAGGCATTCTACCCGGACGGTAAATGACGTATGTGCGAGGGCGTGCTGCCTGGAAGGGCAGAAAGCAATGTTGCCCGCCCACGCAAAGTGAATTCACGGTGGCAATTCAGAACCCGTAGGACAACCCGAGGGTAACCTGGTTCGCGGTCAGCTCGAAGTCACCGGGCACAACGGGTCCGTAGTCGAGATTTATCGGGCCACGCATCCTGTAGGCAACATCGAGCAACATTGATTCCGAGAGTTGCCAGCGGGCGCCGCCGCCAAACTGCCACGCATATGTGACGTCTACCTGATCAACATCGAAAGAGCTGTCCTCATAGGCGAGAATGGCAAAACCCAGACCGCCCCCACCGTAAACCGACAGTTGTGATACCAGTCCAATGTCCACCCAGGCATTGGCAAATGCGTTTAGTGAATTAGTCGTTCCGCCAGACCCAACATGCTGTTGATCTACCGACTGTTGCCACTTGCATTTCTTGTCCGCAGTCGGACACAGGAAGGTATCGACTTCATCGTGCGTCGAGCGTGCATAAGAAAGTTCGGCTTCTGTCCTGAGATAATTGTTGAGCCGTACGCCATAGGCGGCGCCGACAACGAAGCCGGGATTGGTAGCTGAGTGGAAGTTATTGCCGGGTTGATCGTAGGGTGCCCGCATTGCATCGTCATCATTCAGAAATGACGCTCCACCATAAACCGTTACATAGTGGTCGTATATCTGAAACCAGGATGCAGAATAATCGGCGTCAACTGACCACGCCGGAACCGCACTGATCGCCAACGCAACCGCCAGGACGGCTGTCCTGGCTGCAGTATGACTGGCAAGTTGTAGCCAACTCAACTGGTGAGGCCCCTCAGCAATATTGAGTACTGGAACACCGGATAGTGCCTTCCAGTCGAGGCAACGCTATCACCGCTGCAAACATACTGCAACTTTCGTTTTGCCGCAGGGTTTGTAGTACGTTCCATCAGAAACAGAAACAACTCTTGCCCCTCCGAGGGGCGTCATGTGATAGAACCATTTCACGTTGGTTAATGGAATGTTTCATGCTGGTAAAACGTGTGGCGGTTTGCTCATGGTCCCTTTCTGGAATCGCCAATCGCGCTGATGCTACAACTTGAGATGACGTACGCCGGCGACGGGAATTCTGTTTGCTTATGCGAGGACAGGGATGCGATATTTTAAAGGCTATGCCGAAGTGGTCTGGAACTATGGCGCACTCTCGCGGCATCCGATTTTTGCCGACATTCGACCGGAACTGCGGCATCTTGTATTTCGGCGTGTATCAATCTCGCGCGAATACGGATTTTGTTATTTTCGGGTGCCAAAAGCCGCAAATTCGACAATCTCGCAAACACTGCAGGCCAATATGGGACCCTCAACCACTGCTTCCAAAGTGGAATTTCCGAAGAGCACCCTGCACGGCGTTCCTCATCTGAACGATATGACTGACCTGTTCGTATTCACTGTCGTACGTAATCCTGTCACGCGTTTACTGTCGACTTATCTGCACAAGGTGGCCCAGGAAAAATACCGCAGGAAATTCGGACTTTACCATACCAACGAGGACAAGGTGTTCTCGTTTGAGGATTTCCTTCACAGGCTGGGAGAGGATCTCCTGTTCCTTGATATCCATTGGGCTCCGCAGACGAGCATACTGCCTTACGATCTCAAAAAATACGATTTTGTAGGCAAGCTTGAAAATCTTGATCACGACCTGAAACATATAACGTCAGAAATTTTCTCAAAACCATCTGAAACATTCACGATTGATCGACACAAAACGGCGTCCGGCGAAATGCTGCAACAATTGTCGCGTCGCGAGTTAGGTATTATCCGGGATCTCTATGAGCGGGATTTCATTGAACTCGGTTATGATTCGTAGAATGTGGCTTATGGTTTGACAAATCCATGCCATGTTCACTTGTCCCTTTCAGCACAGTGGCGGCGTGAGGTTCGCTAGTGTCCATTTTGTGTATTTTGAAACCACGGTTCCAGCAATGAGCCAGAATGCGCCAACCAGGAGCCCCGCGGCCACGTCGGAGGGGTAGTGCACGTTTCTAGCAATCAGCGAAACGGCAACTGAAACGATAATCGCGCCGACAATTGACAGGCTGGCAAGGCGTGGCCATCCTGTGAGATTGCTGCCAATCAGGTAGCCTGCCGTTACCCAGATGACCATGGTGCTTGCAGCGTGTGCGCTGGGGAAAGAAAATGATGTGGCAGCATCAAGTAGTGCACCGGGCCTGGGGCGGTGGATAAGCCATTTTCCGAAATGGATGGTAAGCTGTGTGCCGGCGATTGCAACAGCCAGCGCCAACAAGTGGTACCATCGCCCAGTTACTGTCAGGAAAAGGCCCATTGCCGCTGCAATGGTGATAACCACGGCAGAACTTCCCATCCGGCCTGCCATCCTGAAGAAATTCTCGACAGCCGGCGACTGGATCCGGGCGAAGCCATGATAGAAAAACTGGTCTAGCGGCAAAGGCTCCCGGGCGCCGTATACCTTCAGGCTCAGCCATACGAGAAGGCTGGTGATCGTCAAGGCCGCGATTATTAAGATTAATGGCGATAGGCCCAACCTGGACACTTCAACAAACCCCAAATTAAACAAGTGAATACCTTAAGCCGATACATTCCCGGTGTTTCCAGTTCTCAGGGTCAGGACCCATCAAGTGCTGGCATAAAAGTTGCCGTTTCCAGCGCGCATCAGTATCCATTCGGATCGGTTTTTGTATTGATAATTACGTAGCGGAATCCGAGGGTTTCAAAATCCGACAGATTTTCGATGCCAATTCCCCACGTGTTCCATTTCAAAAGGGCTCCGGCTGGTAACGTCTTCATGGCCAGCAACGCCTTGATGCTGAACGAAAAATCCGTGAATTCCCTGCTATTGGCTACAGCAAGCAGTTTTGCCTGCAAGGATGAGCAGGATTTGGATTGACTCCAGTTTTTGTTTTCCTGCAACTCATTTGCACAAGAAACTGCCAGTTTGGTAGGCACGTAGTAAGAAGTGAAAACTCCCAAGCGCTTCAAATTTGCGGCGCACTGCAGCAGGTCTTCACCAGACTCATTCGTTTCTGCGGGAAACTCCACCAGAGTGGCTGACGGCAGGGAGGACAATCCTGTCAGATAATCCAGCAACACCGCGCAGTTTTTCGGTTCATGTATGTTTTTCGCATCTATCCATACTGCCACCTTTGCATTCAGGGCGATCTGCATGACTTCGCCTATATCGAACCCGGTGGCCTGTTTCGGTGGGTGAACGACGTTCAGCTTTCCACCCTCGTCCGTCACTATGTCAAATTCCAGGCAGGATGAGACCAATGCGCCACGCCATGCCTTGGCAAAACTGTTGGAGCGGTGATAGCAAATATATGGATCTACCTGGTTCTGTGCGCGCCGGGTCTGCAGGAAAACCTTGGTGGCGATGTCGATTTTCGGATTGCTCAATTCACCGACCGGGGCAAGCAGGTCAATACCTGCAACTTCGCCATACACTTCCCGGTTGACAATGTGGCGAACTTCATCGTTCAGGCCTTCACCGACCACGCCTGTCGAAGGGGCACTATGGTTGATTGCAAACAACTTCATCAATGTCTCCGGAAACTGGGCCAGCGTTGCAATTTTCCGGCTGGCAGCGAGTGCACTGAACTCCCGGAACAGATCCGGATACATCCCAGCGGCACTGGAGTTGAAATACATCAGGAAAGGTACTCGAACCATTTCATGGATGTACCGCGACACTGTATGGCCCCTGCCTGTAAAAACCGACTCTCCGTGGTCCGAAAAATAGACCAGAACAGAGGGAGACCGGGTGTCTTTCAACCGCTCTATGATGTGCGCAAGCTCGAAATCTATATATCTGATGGCTTTGTCATAGGCCTCTATCTCGGATATGACTTCCTTGTTTTCGTACCCGCCAAACAGAAAACTCCGCTTGTGCAGCTCACCAACAACGCCTTCGCTGGCCATCTGTTCAAATTTTTCATCGACGATTTCCCGGCGGTCCCCGGGCACCCATTTTTCATAAGGGCCGTGACCAGCATATGAGTGCAGGAATACAGCCTGGCCCGCTGTTGCGGCGTTTGCCGCGACCAGGCGATCAATTTCAGGAAAAAAGAACTCGTGATCGTAAGGGCGTTGCAACATCTTGTCGACGTTGGGTGCAAACCTGCTGTCCGTACTCCACTTTGCAGTATCGGATTGCCTGGCAATAATGGACGATACCATATTGTTGCTACCCGTCTGACTTTGATTGCTGAACCAATGGGTCTTTACGTTTGCCTGCTTGAGTGCAGAAACAATGGACGTGCGCTGGCTGCGGTAGATGGGTGCCGGCTGAGTATTTCCGGCACTTTCGGCAGAAAAACTCAGTGCGCGTAACAACGACTGGCTGGTATGGGTGTGGGTGGACAAGACATTGTGAAACGTCAGCAGTCCGTTGTCCTGTGATGCAATTTTCAGGAGTTGCGGTGTTGTGGGGCGTGTATAGCCGTAAAGCTGCCAATTCGCGGAAGTGGTGGATTCACCGATGTATACATAAACGTTCAGTTCCGGGCGGCCAGCGGCCGTGACTTCCAACTGGTTGCTGAAATTTGACCTCACACCCTCGAACAAGGCTGTATGGCTCAAATACGAAGCAGAATAGTGGATACAAAGAATGCCGAATGCGCTCCATCCGGCAAACATTGCAGCATACTTTGCAACTTTGAATTTCACGAGGCCTTTGCTGAAAATGACGACCAGCACCCAGAAGACAAACCCGGTTGCCGCAACTGTCACAAACGATTCCAGGAGTGTCATCGGTCTCAGAAGCCGGCCGACCGTTTTCAGCAGGAACAAGGCTTCGTTATAATCAAAGCCTTTGGTTTCCACGAACGAATCGACACCCAGGTGACGAACCCAGTCCAGTAATGACGGTACGAACAGGAACAGGAAACCGCTAATCACCAGAACAACCAATGCCCGCCATTTCAGTCCCTTCGCATAGTTGACCGCTGCGTAAACAACGAAGCTGCATAGAATAACTATGGTCAGTAACAGGGTTCCGGTGCCCCCCAAAATGTCCGCAAGCAGGTCTACCACCATGCAAGTCTCCCGTTATCGCGCCACCGTACGTCCAATGGCAGGCGTCCTGCAAGCGGGTGCAACCGATAGCTGTTCATTCGGGAATACCGGGTGATGCAGTCAGAATGTCCGTGGTGCAGTTTCCTAAAAGCCC
>CAVOZJ010000025.1:0-52648 GCA_963700885.1 uncultured Alphaproteobacteria bacterium | reverse complement strand
AATCCGCCCAAACTGCCTTGCACCGCGTGCAACCCCGGCATTCACCACCTCGGCATCGGTGATGTCACCTTGAACGTACAGGCGCTGTTGCGGTTTGCCGGCAAGTTCATCCGGTTCTGGTTTCACGTCGAACATGATGACCGAGCCTCCGGCTTCCAGAATGATGTTGGCAATCTGCTGGCCCATCCCGCCGCCGGCTCCGGTAACAACGGCAACACGGCCTGAAAAGTCAAACTTGATCATGCCGCTGAAATATCCTTGTGCGAAAACAGGTTCCGGTAATTTTTCTAGGTATCAATACAGCGATCTGTCAAATCAACCGTCGCTGCCCTTGCAGGTCCTGGCCTTCGCCTGCCGGAAACAGTTGAGGCCATTTTCAGTTTGCTTGTCATTGGCTGCGTTGTCAGCCGGAAAGTGTCGGCAGTTTTGAAAGTTTCGATTGGATCAGAACACGAGCAAAGTTCTTCCGGACCGCGCGCGGTGCACAGGTGTGTTGCTGTTGCACTGGACGCAGCCAGTTGTCCCTTCGTGGCCGCCGCTTGAAAACCATCTGCAAACAGGCCATAGATGGCTCAAAATCACATGACTTTCAAAAAAAGATGCGGGCTTGAATAGGCGATGAGTGACCCTTTGCGAATTGGTATTGCCGGACTGGGCACCGTCGGTACCGCTGTTCTCGATGCATTTGCAGAACACGGCGAATTGCTGGCCGCCCGCTGCCGGCGCCAGCTGCTGGTCACCGCCGTCAGCGCCCGTAACAGGTCAAAATCGCGCGGTTCGCATGATGTCTCCCGTTTCACCTGGTATGACGATGCCGCTGACATGGCAGCCAGCGGAGATATTGATGTGCTGGTTGAACTGATCGGCGGCGAAGAAGGAGCGGCGCGCGCCTGTGTTGAAGCGGCCCTGAAATCCGGCCGTCACGTTGTCACCGCCAACAAGGCCCTGCTGGCCCATCATGGCGTTGGCCTTGCAAAGCTGGCGGAAGCAGGCAACGTCGCGCTGAACTATGAAGCCGCGGTTGCCGGCGCCATTCCGGTGGTCAAGTCCGTTCGTGAAAATCTGGCCGGCAACTCCGTGTCCCGCCTGTTCGGTATTTTGAACGGCACCTGCAATTTCATTCTCACCAGGATGGAATTGGAAGGTCGTGATTTTGCTGAAGTACTCAAGGAGGCGCAGGATCTCGGATATGCCGAGGCCGATCCGACTTTCGACATTGGCGGCTTTGATACCGCGCACAAGCTGGCCATACTGACATCGCTGGCGTTCGGCACTGAAGTCGCCCTTGATGACATGTATATTGAAGGCATCGAAGACATTACGCTTGCCGATATCCGCAACGCTCATTCACTGGGGTACAAGTTCAAGCTGCTCGGTGTTGCAAACCGCACCGAAGACGGGATTGAGCAGCGCGTTCATCCGGCGCTGGTACCACTGGGCTCACCCATTGCCGATGTGGGCGATGCCTTCAATGCCGTGGTGATTGAAGGCGATTTTTCCGACACCTTGTTTCTGGAAGGCCGCGGTGCGGGCGGACACCCGACTGCATCATCTGTAATGTCAGATATATGCGACATTGCCCGCGGGACAATTTTGCCAGTGTTTGGAGTGCCGGCAGATCAACTGGTGCCGTTCGAGGCTGCTGCAATGCGCGCTCATGAGGGGGGCTATTATGTAGCCCTGGACATGTTCGACCGGCCAGGCGAGTTGGCCGGAGTAGCAAAAGCCTTCGCGGATGAAGGCATCTCTATCGAAAGTGTCATTCAGCGCGGTCCCGCGATCTCGCGGTCGAAAGCTGATGCGGATATTGCGCCATTTGTGTTGATAACCCACGACACGCTGGAGAGCGCCATGCGGGCTGTACTGGACAAGATTGAAGCTGCCAAGCATGTTGCAACCCGTCCACGCATGGTGCGGATCGAACGCCTTTGAGACAGGCCGAAACAAAAAGTGAAGTTGAAGTCATGCTGAACCGTATGTTGACCATTGAGATTGCCCGGGTAACGGAAGCAGCAGCGATTGCTGCTGCAACGATGCGAGGGCGCGGCGATGAAAAACAGGCTGACCAGCTGGCCGTTGACGCCATGCGCACAGCGTTGAACGAAATTGACATGGACGGCAAGGTAGTGATCGGCGAGGGCGAACGTGATGAAGCGCCAATGCTTTACATCGGTGAAAAGGTTGGCACCGGCAAAGGTCCCAGGATCGATATTGCGCTGGACCCGCTGGAAGGCACAACACTGTGCGCCAAGGCCATGCCGGATGCACTTGCGGTGATCGCAATGGCGGAAGGCGGCAGCCTTCTGCATGCACCAGACAGCTATATGAGCAAGGTCGCCATCGGGCCGGGGTACCCTGCAGGAACCATCGATCTGGACGCTGCGCCTCAAGAAAATCTCAAGGCGCTGGCCAAGGCCAAGGGTGTCGAGACCAACCAGCTGACGGCCTGTGTTCTGGATCGACCGCGCCACGGCGACCTGATAGCAGCGATCCGTGGCACCGGCGCCGGTGTTCGCCTGATCAGCGACGGCGATATTGCCGGTGTGATCCACACCACCGACCCGGACAACACAGGCATTGATATCTATATGGGCGTTGGTGGGGCTCCGGAGGGCGTTTTGGCAGCAGCAGCGCTTCGTTGTATCGGCGGTCAGATGCAGGGGCGTCTGGTGTTTCACAAGGCCACCGATCGCGACCGTGCACTGAAAATGGGTGTCAGGGACCCGGATGCGAAATTCGACATGAACGAAATGGCCTCTGGCGATGTGATGTTTGCCGCCTCGGGCGTTACAGATGGCAGCATGCTGTTTGGTGTAAAATTCGGCAAATCCCATATCACCACCGAAACGGTTGTGATGCGCTCTGCCACAGGCACGGTCCGCTGGATCAAGAACCGCCGCAAGGTGGCATGATCGCCCCGGCGCAACAACCCAAAGCTTTCCTGGGCGTTGAACGCTCCGTCACCGGCAGGCGGTGGATAGCGCGTCTCCAGACAGACCGCATGGCGCAGGCCATATCTCAGGCTGCCGGTGTGAGCGATGTGATGGGCCGCATCCTGGCGGCCCGTGGTGTCCTGCCTGAAACCGCTGCCGGTTTTCTGGAGCCGACACTTCGCGAACTGATGCCGCCCGCAGCCGGCATGATCGATATCGATGGCGGCGCCAACCGGCTTGCTGATGCTGTCGTGGCTGGTGAAACCATCGGTCTGATTGGCGATTATGATGTCGACGGCATGACGTCCTCTGCGCTGATGATGGAATTTCTGACTGCGGCAGGCACACCGCCGCGCGTGCACATTCCCCATCGCGTCGATGAGGGTTATGGTCCCTCAGTGACCGCAGTGGAAGACCACAAGGCCGCCGGGGTGAAATTGCTGATTACTCTGGACTGCGGGGTGATGGCGCATGATCCCCTGTTGAAAGCCCGGGAACTCGGCATGGACACGGTGATAGTGGATCACCATCAGGCAGGCCATGAACTGCCGCAGGCCCATGCCGTGATCAATCCCAACCGGCCGGATGACAGGTCGGGTCACGGCGCACTGTGTGCTGCCGGTGTGGTGATGGTGCTGATCGGTGCAACGTCGGGGCAGTTGCGTTCACGCGGCTGGTGGTCCGACGCTAGGCCGGAACCCGACCTGATGGCCATGATGGATCTGGTGGCACTCGGCACGGTCTGCGACGTGGTGCCGCTGGTCGGGCTCAACCGGGCCTACGTGCGCCAGGGACTGAAAATCATGGCCCGTCGCAATCGGCCCGGACTGGCGGCACTGGCAGATGTGGCACGCCTGTCCCGCCGCCCGGATGCTCATGCGTTGGGCTTTGTCCTGGGACCCCGGCTGAATGCTGCCGGCCGTATCGGTTCTGCCATGGATGGCCTGGCGCTGCTCACTAGCCGTGACCGGAACGGGGCCATGCAAATGGCGCAAGCGCTGGAAGAGATGAACACGAAACGTCAGGCCATTGAACTGGCCACCGTGGATCGCGCGATAGAACAGGCGGAATCCATGATGGGCAGGCACGCAAAATTGCCGGTGCTGGTGGTCGCTGGTGAGGGCTGGCATCCCGGTGTGCTGGGACTGGTTGCTTCACGGTTGAAGGACCGGTTTGACAAGCCAGCCTTTGCCATTGGCCTGCCCGGGGACGGTTCTGCCGCGTCCGGTTCCGCGCGCTCCATTGCCGGTGTCAATCTGGGCGTTGCAGTGCTGGCCGCCGTTTCTGCCGGTATTGCCATCAAGGGCGGTGGTCACGCCATGGCAGCCGGCATCACGCTGGAGCAAGCCCGCCTTGGCGATCTGCGGGCCTTTCTTGAGGACAAGCTTGCCGCCGAGGTTGAGGCTGCGATCAGCGTCGACCGTCTGACCATTGATGCCGCCATCGCAGCTTCCGGCGCCTCGACACGCTTCATAGAAGACCTCGACCGGGCTGGTCCGTTTGGTCAGGGCAATCCGTCTCCGGTGTTTGCCCTGCCGGCTCACAGGGTGGTCTATGCAGCACGCGCTGGTGCCGATCATGTGCGCTGTACACTGGTGCAAAGCGATGGCACCCGGCTCAAGGCCATTGCCTTCAGGGCCATGGGAACCGAACTCGGTGAAGTGCTTTTGTCAGAACGCCAGATGCCGCTGCACATCGCAGGCAGACTGACCATCAACGACTGGGGTGGCAAGCGCGAGGGTCAGGTGTTCATTGACGATGTGGCAGAAGTGCCCGGGCGGTAATGCCAGATATTTTCCGGATTTGCCGGATCAGTGCTTGCCAGCGGGCCAGAAGCTAGATATACGGACGCCCGGTGGTGCGCGCCCTTCGTCTATCGGTTAGGACACTAGCCTTTCACGCTGGAGAGAGGGGTTCGATTCCCCTAGGGCGTACCACCATCATTTTCCCCCTTGTAATCGTTCATCTTTCCATTCCGGCTTCTCACCCGCATCAAGGTGCAGGGTAATGTGGTCTTGTTTTGATTGATTGGCACAGTTGTGCCGGGGCCGCCGTTTTCCGTTGGTTATGACCTTTTGGCACTGTGTTCCCAATTACCAGTATAAGCCAAGTATTTGTGCTGCGTGGAAATGTAGTCCGCCAGATATTTGGCATCGTGCCAGACCCCCCAGATGAAGGTGGATCCGCGGCGCGACTGCCAGGGGAGTCCCAGGAAATAAATCCCGGGCTCTGCTGATACGCCGCGTTGATGCCTTGGCTTGCCTGCACTGTCGAACGCATCAACCTTCAACCAGCTGAAATCCTGAGAAAATCCTGTTGCCCAGATAATAGACGTTACTCCAGTCTCCGCCAGGTTCAGTTCAAGAACGGGATTCGTCACGCACTGCGGCATCCGGGTCCATATTGCGGGCTTCAGGCTCTTCGGGAAGGTCGAGACCATTGCGGGCAATATAGGCGTCAGCTTCGTCCAGCACCGAAAGGTAGTTCGCATCTCCCCGGGCGATATTGTCCGCAAGATCCGGCGCAAATGTCATCACACCGTCCTTGAACGATTCTGTCCGGCCAACAAGTGTCATCCCCTGCGCGGCAAGACGCCGGAAATCAACCGTATGCCCGCCACGCGCACCGCTCACCGAAATAGTTACATGTTCCGCGCCTGGCTCCATGGCCGCGGCCTCCCACTTGCCGAGGACCCCCAGCCACCAGACGTTGTCGCGACCGCGGTAGCTCCGGGGTGGACGGTCGTGCGGGCCGACCGAGAGATAGACACGCCTTCCCGCGGCCAGGATTTCATCCGCGATCTGCACCCCTGAAGACCCCGCTCCGACCACCAGCACTGCACCCTCGGGCAACTGGTCGGGATTGCGGTAGTCGTTGGAATGCATCTGCAAAATTTCCGCATTTTCAGGAACAACGGGCGGAATGACCGGGCACTGGAATGCTCCGGTAGCCGCAATAACACTGTTGGCTTCGATCACGCCATCCGAGGTTTCGACGCGAAAGCCAGGCCGGCCGGCATTTCTTCGTACTTCCTTTACCTCCACACCACAGCGGATGGGAGCATTGATCATTTTCGCGTAATCGACGAAATAGTCTGCAACTCTCTCCTTGGGAGCGAAACGCGTCGGGGTCGATATCGGAAAACTCCATCCCCGGAAATCGATCATGCCAGGCCGGGCCATTCGCAACCAGAGAGTCCCATCTTCCCGAACGCCAGCGTTCGGCAATTCGATCCCGCTCCAGAACGAGGTGAGGTATGCCGCAGTTGCTCAGGTGCTCGCTCATGGCCACACCGGCCTGACCGGCACCAACAACGAGCGTATCTACTTTTTCAACTGACATTTCCCGGTTCCTTTCCAGCGCCTCCTTTGCCGCAGCAAACTCACTTCTGCGGTCAGGCTATGACTTTAGTCTGGTCCTGCAGATTGATTTTGAAAATTATTATTTTTTGACTTTTTGGTTTAATAATTTCGAACATAAAGCTCAAAGATAGTAAATCTGGCTGATTTCCAGCTTGTACAGACCGATTGCAGTAAAACGCTCGGGCGATGCCTGCGGAAGTGGAAAGCATTAGGATGGCAGTCTTTGTGTCTCCAGTCGGCCTTTCAAACTGTCCTGGTCAACAATTGGATCCTTTGGTGCAGGCTACCATTTGCCGATGTTTTCCATGGACTTCCAGGGTTCCTGAACCGGCAGGTTGCCGCCCTTCTGCAACAATTCGATGGAGATGTTGTCGGGCGTGCGGATAAACGCCATGCGGCCTTCACGCGGTGGCCGGTTGATTGTGACGCCCTTGTCCATCAGCATCTGGCAATACTCGTAGATATTGTCGACCTCATAGGCCAGGTGACCAAAATTGCGGCCCTCGCCGTAGTCTTCCGGATCCCAGTTGTAGGTCAGTTCAACGGGGCAGTCCGGCGAGCCGTCAGGCGCCACAAAAACCAGGGTGAACCGGCCCTGTTCGTTCTCATAGCGCCGTGTTTCGGTGAAGCCGAGCACATCGCAGAAAAACTTTACCGATGCATCGAGATCTGTGACGCGGACCATTGTGTGCAAATATTTCATATGTGAACCTCTCGACGTTGGTCTGACTGGATTTGTGTTTTGATGATGAATGATTTGAACGGCAAACGTGCACAACTTGCAAGACTTGTGGGTCAGGCAAACCGCATCGTGGTGTTTTCCGGCGCCGGTATTTCAACAGAATGTGGTATTCCGGATTTTCGCTCGCCCGGCGGGGTGTGGTCAAAATATCGCCCGCTGGATTTCAAAACTTTCATGTCCTCTTCCGAAGCCCGGCGCGAAGGCCTTGCGCGGTTTCTGAAAATTCGCGAGGAAGTAGGCCCGGTCGAACCCGGAAGAGGCCACATGGCGGCTGCGCGCTGGCACCGCGCCGGCAAACTGGCAGGCGTCATTACGCAGAACATTGACGGCCTGCACCAGCGCGCCGGGGTGCCGTTGTCGCGGACCGTTGAGTTGCATGGCAACGGAACCTATGCACACTGTCTCGAGTGCGGAAAACGCCATGAGCTTGACTGGATTGCTCAGCAGCTTGACGCCCATGACGGGGCGCCGGCCTGCGTGGACTGTTCAGGCGTCGTGAAAACCGCCACCATCTCGTTTGGCCAGGCGATGCCGGCGGACGCCATGATCCGTGCCGGCGAGATGACACGCGACAGTGATCTGTTTCTGGCAGTCGGGTCTTCACTTGTGGTTGAACCGGCCGCAAGCTTCCCGGTACTGGCAGCGCAACTCGGCATCCCGCTGGTCATCATCAATGGAGAGCCAACACCGGCCGACGAACTCGCCGGGCTGGTCATTCACGATGACATCGGAAGTGTGCTGGAGAATGTCTGAACACGGTGCGTCCGGTTTCCTGTCTATGTGCCAGTTGTCAGTATGTTCAACTGCCTGCCATATTCCCTGATCGCCCGTTTGCCATTGGGACTCAACTCGTAAATGCCGGTCGCAACCCGGTCAAACCAGCCGTAGTGATTGGCAGACATGATCTGCCTGGCGTTTGACACTCCGCACGCTTTGGCCACGAGGGCAGCCTTGGTGGCGCCGTTGTGATACAGTGTCCCGGCACAGCGTAGCGCGTCCTGCCGATAAGCCGTCATCAGGGTTTTCCTGCTGCTGCCACCGGTATTCGGATCTCCGGCACGACTTGCAAATTCTTTCAGCAACCTGGCCTTTTTCCGTTTCGACTGGCGCGGCTGGTAAGGAGCAGGGTCGAGATGTACTTCGGCCAGTCCATCCTTCAGCCTGACCGTGATGAGTCCCAGTCCTAGCCTGCGGCACAGGGCTTTGTTGTTCTTCATGGATCTCTGAAAATTGCGACCGGAACCGCGCGGCACACAAACATAAATCAACCCGCTCAGGCGCAGACGGTCAATTGCCTGGTGGAACAGCGACAACGAGAAACCGGTCTTCAGTTCAACGATGACCGGTTCTTCATCCGGGCGGCAGGCGACCACGTCCGCTGCACCCACTTCACCCTTGACCTCATAGCCCTGGCCTTCCAGCAGGGCTTTGACGGGTGCATAAAGTGCAGTCTCACGTATGGGAGCGGTTGCCATGTGAGCCGTTGTAGCTGATTCACCTCACGTACGATATTCCATTGGCCGGTAAGTGATCAGCATGCATTTCTGCGACAAGTCGCCTGCAAAAGGCCCCGTTCTGCAACGTTGCCCCGGTCAATCATCCGCAGAAAGGTTTCGCGATTTTGGATATAAATGAGACATATTGCAGTTTTTGACTCACTACCCGGCTGGTTTTCCGGGAGGCCATCACCGCAGCATTGATTCGGCCAGTTGGCGGGATGATTTGCGGCATTGAATTGGCCGGAAGCCTGGCATTTATACGGCATGCTGTCAGGTTGCACACAGGTTTGTATGGATTGCCGGTTTAATCAGCATACGGGTCAAAATCTGCGGTTTCCTGCAAAAACGGCGGATTTTCAAATGGTTAAGCAGGCGGCTGGCAGAGTTGCATTGGTCTATCCCGTACGAGTGCCGATCAACTTTCCGCAATTTCGAAATTTTCCCTGCGTGATGGGTGTACAAATCGCCAGTGTTTCCTCATCATCTGTAGCGGGGCAACAGTTGGCGGCGGATTTGAGTAGAGGTTAGGAGCAGGTTATTATGGCTGGTGATGGCGGGCCAGTTGACGATGGGGCTGATGTAGAAAACAACATACCGGCGCAGACCGGACAGGTACGCCAGTCGTCACTTTCAGAGCTGGAATCTAACGTTGAGATTTTCGAGGTTGCGGGCTTCGTCAAATGGTTTGATGTGGCGCGCGGCTATGGATTCATCATACCCGACAGCGGCATCCCTGATGTCCTGCTGCATCTCAGTTGCCTCAAGCGCGATGGATTTGATGCGCCGCTGGAAGGCACCCGGGTGGTTTGCGAAGCGGTGCAACGCCAGAAGGGCATCCAGTGCCTGAGGGTGCTGGAAGTAGACACTTCCACAGCCATTCATCCGGTGGAGCGAATTGCGCGCACCCATCAGCAGGTGGAAGCCGGCAGTGAGTGGACGCGGGTGAAAGTCAAGTGGTTCAACCGGACACGTGGCTTTGGTTTCGCCAGCGAAGGCGAAGGCCAGCCCGATATATTCATCCACATGGAGGTTTTGCGCAAAACCGCGATTTCAGACATTGAGCCCGATCAGTGGATTTATGTCCGGTTTGGCGATGGCGCCAAGGGAAAAATGGCTGCCGAAGTTCGTCTCTCACTGGATGACGAGCGGTTGCCGGGCACAAATTGACCTGCCGTGTGATCCGCCTGACAGGCCACGATTGGCTTGTGCTGGCTCTGGTTTGCCTGTTCTGTTCCACAATCTACACGACGCTTTCCCTCGCTTCGGAGGATGTAGTACGACTGCCGGTTGAAGAGGTTGTCGTCACTACTGATCAGGGCGATGTAACATTTGCCACGGAGATCGCCACCAACAATGAAACCCGCACACGCGGGTTGATGTTTCGCCGTTCCATGGGCGAGCGCGAGGCCATGCTGTTTTACTGGCAGGACCCACTCGTGGTCTCCATGTGGATGCGTAACACCTACATCCCTCTCGATATGCTGTTTGTCACAGCTGACGGTATTGTTGTGCATGTCGAGTCCAACACCGTTCCGCATTCCCTGGATGTGATCAGCGCCGGCCGGGAAGTGTCGGCAGTGATGGAGATTGTTGCCGGTTCAGCGGCAAAGCTTGGCATCAGGCCAGGCAGCCGGCTGATGCATCGATTTTTCAGGGGATCCTAGATCCCGACCCTCGACCTGTTCTTGATTGACTGAAACAATTACATCGGGTCTGTTGCGCAGCATGCAGGTGTTTCTGTGCCGTTTTGGCCCCTGTGCGTTGCGATACATGAACGAGCCCCGCAAATCTTTCTATTGTTCCTCTACATGCATTTTCAGCCTTGCGCCGTCCCTGGGAAAAGGTTAGGCAATTTTAACAACTTTCCAGGGCATTTTCGGTAACGGAGCGTAGCGCAGCCTGGTAGCGCATCTGGTTTGGGACCAGAGGGTCGGGAGTTCGAATCTCTCCGCTCCGACCACCGGCCTCCGGGCCGGCATTGAGGCGACTGAAAATGTACCGGTAACACCGAGGCCTGATGACCATGCCAGCACGTATTTTCCAGCCATCGCGCAATGCCATGCAGTCCGGTAAGGCCGGGACAAGGAACTGGGTGCTTGAGTTTGAGGCCGAGGCCCCGCGCGAAACCGACCCTTTGATGGGGTGGACATCTTCCGGCGATATGAAACAGCAGTTGAAGCTGGTCTTTGCCACTCGCGAGGAAGCCGAAAACTATGCCAGGCGCAAGGGAGTTGCCTACCAGGTCATAGAGCCCAATAAACCGTCGGCCAAGTCCAAGTCCTATTCGGACAATTTCCGCTGGGGCCGCACCGACAACTGGACGCATTGAAGTCGAAGGCTTTTGCAGCGCCAGGCTGGCCTGGTCCTTTAGCACAAATGCCGACGATCTAAAGCTTGCGGCACGCGTACACTTGCGGCAAACATGGCGCACAGTTGCTGAACAACGGTCCCGTAGCTCAGCCGGATAGAGCACCAGCCTTCTAAGCTGATGGTCGCAGGTTCGAATCCTGCCGGGATCACCAATTATACATGTGTCCGACCCGGAGACATAGGTAACAGATTGTACCTAAGACATGGGTGACAACCTCGTGCCGAACGGGTTGTCGATAGTTTGCAATGTTTTCTGCTCCAGGTCGATATATCCCAAATCGTGGCTCATGAACGAGACGAGCCATATTCCATCGTCCACCTCCTTTATGCCAAGCCTTTGACCGGCCATCAGATTTCCGGAGTTGAAGGTACTACAGACGCCTTGCCCGGCAGCCGCAGGGGGATTATGCGGGAGCGAGATAATCCAGACACCAGCTTGACGAGTCCCGGCAACCGCCTGACTATCCCGCAATGAGTGAGTTTGACTTTGTCATTGTCGGGGCAGGCTCGTCCGGGTGTGTGCTTGCCTCGAGGCTTGCCGAAAACACAAGCCTGAAAATCTGTGTCCTGGAGGCGGGGCCGCGTGACTGGCATCCGATGATCCATGTGCCGGTCGGCTGGATGAAACTTCTGAACAACCCGAACTATAACTGGATGTATGACGCTGAAAGCTCGGACTGGACCGGTGGACGCCGCATCCCCATCCCGAGAGGCAGGACGCTGGGCGGCTCATCATCGATCAACGGCAATGTCTTCAACCGCGGCGCGCCGTCGGATTTCGACCACTGGGCGCAACGCGGCAATCCCGGCTGGGGTTATGCCGATGTGCTGCCTCTGTTTCGCCGCATGGAGACCTGGCTGGGGCCGGACAGTGAGGGCAAACGCGGCCAGGCAGGCCCACTCAAGGTCACACCCAGTCCATGGACACATCCGCTGTGCGACGCCTTTTTGGCTAGCGCGGAAAGCCTCGGCATCCCGCGAAATCCGGATTATAACGCCGGCCAGCAGTTCGGCGCGGCCTATTCCCAACGCACCATTGCGTCTGGCCGCCGGCAAAGTGCCTCGCGCGCGTTTTTACGACCTGCCCTGAAGCGCACAAACCTGTCGGTCGAAGCCCTGGCCCATGTGACCGAAATCCTGTTTGACGGAAATACAGCGACCGGGGTGCGATATACCCGCGCCGGACGCACATATGAAGTCCATGCGCGGCGTGAGGTCATCCTGTGTGGTGGCGTCATCAATTCACCGCAGTTGCTGCAGCTTTCAGGCATCGGCCATCCGGCCCATCTGGCATCGATTGGCGTTCCGGTGCGCCAGGCCGTTCCGGGCGTCGGGGCCAACCTTCGCGATCACTATACGCCGCGCTTTACCGCGCGAGTGAAAGGCATCGACACGTTCAACCAGAAGTCGCGAGGGCTGGCGCTTGGCGGCGAGGTGGCGAAATGGCTGCTTGGCAGACCGTCCATTCTGAGCCTGCCGTCGACGGCGTGCTACGCCTTTGCGAAGTCTGATCCCGTGCTGGATGAAAGCGACCTGCAGATCACCTTCATGCCGGCAAGTTACAGGGAGGGGCATCAAAGCCAGCTTGACGGCGAACCGGGCATGACGCTGGCCGCGTGGCAGCAGCGGCCCGAGAGCCTGGGCACAGTCAGGGCACGCTCTTCAGACCCCTTTGCGGCGCCTGAAATAACACCCAATTATCTGAGTTCCGAGGTAGATCGCCGGGTTCTGCTTGCAGGCCTCCGGCTGGTCCGCAAACTGATGCGCACCGGCGCGATGCGTCCGTTCTTTGCCGGCGAACTCTATCCGGGAGAGGATGTTCAGTCCGATGAGGATCTTCTGAACACCGCTCGAGAACGCGGTACAACAACCTTTCACATGATCGGCACCTGCCGCATGGGACCCGGGCATGACAAAAGCGCGGTGGTCGATCATCGGTTGCGAGTGCGCGGCATTCAGGGCCTGCGCGTCGCAGATGCATCAATCATGCCCACCATGCCCGCCGCCAACACCAATGCAGCTGCCCTGATGATCGGCGAGAAGGCAGCGGATATTATCAGGATGGATGTTGCCGGGACGTGACGCCACGAATGCTCCCGGTCCAAAGCGGTTGCCCGTTCCCGCGAACTTGATCGCGCTGACGTCCGCTCCTGACACGGTTCGGATTTTTGAGGCTGATGAACTCAGCCACCCCGCCGATATAGTGTTGCCCCATGCGCACAGTTATTGCTGCAATTTTGGCCCTGATCCTTGCCTGTCAGCCTGCTGCGGCCGAGACCGAGGTTGATCTGAAACTTGTCCTTCTGGTTGATGCATCGAACTCGATCGATAATGCGGAACTTCAGTTTCAGCGCCGCGGCTATGGCGAAGCGCTGACCCACCCCGATGTGCTCAGTGCTATCAGGTCAGGCCTCCTTGGCCGGATTGCAGTGAGCCTCATGGAATGGGCCGGTGAAGGAAATCAGGATGTGGTTGTGCCGTGGACCGTCATTGATGATGCAGCATCGGCCGCAGCTTTCCGCGACAGATTGCTCAGGGCCGAGCGGTTGACCTTTGGCAACAATGCGATTGGTGATGCGATTGCAGCGGCCCAACGGCACATCGAATCCGAGCCGACCCGCGCCCTGCGCCGTGTTATCGACTTCTCCGGCGACAGCGCCAACAACTGGGGCGGCGAACCCATCGAAGGCGCCCGCGACCGAGCGCTTGCTGCCGGCATCACCATCAACGGCCTGGCACTCCTGTGCCTTGAAGCTGACTGCAGTGGCCGGCCGGTCTCCTATGACCTGGAAGAGGCCTTCGCAAACCGGATTATCGGCGGCCCCGGCAGCTTCGTCATCACCGTCGACGGCCGCAACAGCTTTGCCCGGGCTGTGCGTCGCAAGTTGATCCTGGAAATATCCGATGCCGGCCCGCAATCAATGCAGTATTCTATGGGCGGCTTCGGAGTGCGGTCCGCGATGTTCGGCGCGCAAGTCCAATGCCAGTTAGTATTTGGCTCCTCCGCTCGCCTGCAATCGCATTGCGTGGGCGATGCACCATTACAAACGCGAACTTCGAACCGGAAACAATCAAGGCGTGTCTCATGTCGGTAGCGATTGTGAACCTGGCTACTGCGACATAACCGGTTCTCACTGATCGGTCTGTGACAGGTGTGCGGCAGGTTCTCCCTTCGACCTTTACCGGCGTGGATCAAATCCGCTTAGATGGCGACTTATGGCACATTTTAACCGTTTTGGCGTGCGCTGAAATGAGCCTGCAGTTGGGGATGCTTGGGACGTTCCTGGACCCGGCCGAAAACGGGGAAAAACGATCCTCGCCGGAAGCTCCGTCAAACCAGCTTCAGTTTGGTTTGCGGACACAGCGGACGCCACTCCTCAGCAAGAGGAGGTCCGTTGATAACGCGATAG
Organism: uncultured Alphaproteobacteria bacterium; assembly: GCA_963700885.1. Taxonomy (GTDB): domain Bacteria; phylum Pseudomonadota; class Alphaproteobacteria; order Rhizobiales; family Aestuariivirgaceae; genus Anderseniella. The sequence continues at coordinate 38,332 of CAVOZJ010000025.1, read as the reverse complement.
TGACATGGGAAGATCAAGCGGGCGCTTCTATTAAAAACAGATATCGCGCAATGCGCCCTTCATGAACGTCGGGCAAATAGTCCTCCTCGACTCTCTTAAAAGGCTTTCGGCGATGAAGGCGTTGCCTTCCGCTTCAAACTGCCCTTTGAGGGCCAATGCGGCGGCGTAGTTGCGTTCCCAGAAGGCCCCGATATTGGCGGTGAAATCGACAACTTTCGCGTTTAATCCCAAGGTAGACACAGCCTGTCCAAGGGCTGATCGCTGGTACGCCAGCTGCGCAGCCGGTTCGCCCGTCTTGATGTGATGGTTCATGAAAAGCGCCATTCGACCACCAGGTGACAGGCTTTTCGCCAACACGTTAAGCACGCCTTCCAGGTTGCTTGCCCAATAAAGAGTGTCCAAAGACAAGATTGCATCATATGTCCCTTCAACGGGTGCCATACTGTTGAAGTTTTCTGCACGAAATCTCAACCGCGCACGTTTCTCCAAGGTCCGTGCGTCCGCTGCAGCAATCGCGTTTGAAGAGTAGTCAAGTCCAATGGCAGTCGTGCCGGTCTCGTCGGAGACATACTCCGCAATCATCCCTGCACCGCAGCCAAGGTCCAGCAATTGTTTATCAGGCCCGAGTGGCAATAGATCAAGCGCGATCTGCAACGATGCCATGTCGGTTTGACCCTCTTGCGTCAGGTCTTTTCCATAGACACGACGGCAAAGCTCGGAATGCGCATTGCTTGCATGGGCAGCCGAATAGAAACGCTGATAGTAGTACCAGTACATGTCCGACCGCTCGGCCCTGTATGCCTCACCCAAGGGCAAACCGGCATCGGTAAGGCTCCAGCCCAGGTCTGACCCCACAACAAACCCTTTTTCAGCCAACTTCTCGCAGACACCCGTCCAATCTTCCTTGAAAGTCCAGTAACGTTCACCTCTCTTGTCGAGCGCTGCGCGGTTAGCAATGCCGCCTAAGGCCTCTATTATCCGAATCGAAGCCAAAACTTGGATTTCGCCTTCACTGAGTTCCATATATCCCTCGCTCTGTTTCGCTCGTGAAGGATAACAACACCTGTGATGCATGTCTCCTTCTGGCACATTTTCACCGGTTTGACAGGCGGCAAAGAGAGTCCGTTGTAGGATGCAGTCCGGACGTGTTTCTGTCCGGCGTGAAACGCGGAAAAATGACTCTGTACATACTTTGTTGCCGTGTCAGTGTAGCGAAGTCAGAACTGCCTTGGCTTTCATTTCAACCACTCTTCGAGCTTTTGCGCATCAGGAAGGCCACCTGCGTGAACCAGCTTCCCATCGACCGCAATGCCTGGCGTCGACATGACACCGGCCATCGCGATTTGCGCCATGTCGGAAACCTTTTTGACATCAACCTCAATGCCCAGTTTTGCAGCTGCCGCCTCTATCAGCCCCTCCACGGCGTCGCAACGTTTGCAACCGGGGCCGTAGACTTCTACGATTTTCACTAGAGGTACTCCTTAAAAAATCAGGTTGAATAGAAAGCCCACCATCAGGATGCCGCAACCGACAACGCCAATGAAGACGGCGATCAGGCGCAGCTTCAGGACCTGATGTAAAATGATCATTTCAGGTAGCGATAGCGCGATCACGCTCATCATGAAGGCCAGTACTGTGCCAAGGGCTGCACCTTTACCCAACAGCGCTTCGACTATTGGAATGACACCAGCGGCATTGGTATACATGGGGATACCCAGGATCACGGCGGCTGGTACAGACCACCATGCATCCGCGCCCATGATCCGCGCCATCAGGTCTTCGGGTACATAGCCGTGGATCAGTGCACCCATGCCGATGCCGATGATGATCCACACCCAGACTTTTGCAAAGATTTCGCGTACAGTTTCGATTCCAGCTCTGTAGCGGTCGACGAGAGTCAGCTTCTCTTCAACTACCGTCATGGGCGCAGACGCGCCAGAACTAATGTCGCGCACCCAGTCCTGAAGCCAGCCCTCAAGGTGAAATCGTCCAATGATCCAGCCGGCGGCAATGGCAATAGAAAGCCCGAATGCGAGATAGGTGGCGGCAACCTTCCAGCCTACAAGGCCAAAGAGCAATACCAGTGCCACCTCATTGACCATCGGCGCGGCGATCAGGAACGAGAAGGTTACGCCCAACGGTATACCCGCTGAAACAAAACCGATGAACAGCGGTACAGCCGAACAGGAGCAAAAAGGTGTGACAATGCCGAGACATGCTGACATCACGTTACCTGCGCCTTCGCGCTTGCCCGACAACAGAGCACGGGTTTTTTCCGGACTGAACCAGGTACGCACCACGCCCATTGCGAAAACGATCAGCGTCAACAGCATCATGACCTTGGGCACGTCGTAGAAGAAAAATGCGATCGCCTCACCTGCATGGCTGTGGCGATCAACAGGCAACAGGCCCGTCATCCACTCCGAAAATGCAATCAGTTGGCCATAGACCAGCCACCAGGCCATTGCGAAGGCTACCACCCAAACTGTCCAGCCCCATCCACCCAGTTCGCGGCGCAGTGGTTCTTGTGCCTGACTGCTCATGCAACTTTCCTTTCACGATCAGCTTCGACCGTCATCACGGCGGCTACAATGGCACCAATTTCAGGCGGAATATCAGGATTCAACCGGTAGCGCACCCACTGCGCATCCCGTCTGTCAACAACGAGACCTGCAGATTTCAGTATTCCCATGTGCCGGGACATACGGGACTGCGTCGCGTTGAGACTGCTCATAAGTTCGCAAACACAGTGCTCACCTCCGCCGTACAATGTTCTGATCGCTTCAAGTCGTGTGGGTTCTGCAAGCGCACTCATCACAGTGATGACATCAGGCATGATTATCTCCTTTGCCAATGCGCATAGGCGCATTCGCTGGAATGATCTTTGATATGAGTCAAAACAGGATTTGTAATGCTAACTAGGTACGGCGGTCAGCTTTGCCACTTTTCATCGCAACGTGCATCTGAACTGACACAACGCCCGACGACGCCTGGGCGCTGTGGTTGGATACTCACGGCACCTCAACAATACTGGCAAGGCCAAATAAGGCGAGAATGACAATTACCAAGATAGCAAACCACCATCGGTACTGGATTGGCTTATATTCTTTCATGATGCCTCCGGTTAGCGCCGCGCGATTACTGAGGTAGATTAATCTTTGCGTATCTGTCTGCCGTTTGCCCTAGATGGTGTCGCTAGCCTCAAAACCACACGGCTACACGCGCCGTTTCGGATGAAAACCGGCTTCTCAGGTGGTCAGGTACCAGACAGACGGACTCGGTCTGAAATCGCATGTGTAGAGCAGGGATGCCACTCTGGGAGGGATTCCAAGGGTTCGAACTCGTAATCATCATTTTTAGTATCGTTCCGTCCTTGTATTTCTTTTGTATCTTTTCTGTACTTACGGAACGGAAAAGAATTGCCCTCAATTGGAAAAACTTTTCCACCATCCCTTTCCCATCGGTGACTCCCTGAGATGCGGATAAAGGCGAGGGCCATTAGGCGAACAGGCGAGTTTATGGAAGTGTTCAAGTCGCAAGGTGATCGGCCAGCAAAAACTAACCACGGAGACGAGGCGAGTTTTGATAAACCAGTTATACCAGATCCCAGTAACAGCGACCCATTTCACCGGAGCGATTTTTTCCGCCGGCAAGGCGCGTGTCGCGCCGTGGTACATGTACCACAAGCGGCGCGCAACGTAGCCGGCGGAAAAAGCGCCCGGCCCTCCGGGTGGGTCATAGCGGCCCATCGGGTGCGTTGCAATGCTTGCCCGATGCACCACATCGCGATGCGCACTGCGCCTGCCCGAGTGAACCGCTATGATCCCATGAAATGAGTCGCTGTTACTGGGATCTGGTATTACTATGAAGGACGCTGCCCAAAAAGCCGGATTATCAAGGCACCAGCGTAACACAGCCTCGGCAGCGGCAAAGATACCGTCACCGAACAAACCGTCATCATCCCTTGCAAATCGGCAATTGCGTCGGGGGCCGTTTCGGAAGGGACTGCCGCCATTCATCGATGATCGGCTGGAGGGTTTCCTTGGGCCAGAACCTGGGAGAGCGGATGGCCTGCAGGCAGGCAGCGTTCCAGTACAGTCCGGCGCGCGACAGGGACTTCTTGTCCTTGACGGCCCTGGCGACGGCGTCGATATCGCCGGATTCAGGATAGATGTAGAGCGTCGTCGGGTTATCCGTCACCAGCTTGATAATCCTCCTGGAAGCTGCCGGCGACCAGGTGGTGCAGCCGTTGCTGCGGCCGCCGGTATAGTTCACCAGTTTGCCGTAGGGAACGTAGCCCTTGTCGTCAGCGTGGCGGCTTTTCGCATTCTTGTACCGGCACTGCCATCGCAACATGACCGCCGGGTGCCCGCCGATAGCCCGTTCCCTGGCATTGGCGGTGTCGCCTTCGCCGTCAAACAACAGGAAGGTGCGCAGGAACGGTTTCCGCTTGCCCGAAACGCCATGATAACCCTTGAACGAAGTTCTGGTTTCGGCCGTCACATAGGCGCCACCCGTTGTCAGCTTGGAGCCTTCTGCATTGCTGAAATTCTTCGCGCATTGGCGGCCGTTTGAGAAATTCGCGCGGCGCAATTTGCGTCCATTTCCATAGCCCGACGAATACGCGCGAAATGACTTGTCCGCCTCGCAGATCACGTAGAACCGGCGCCCCACCCGGCCACCGCCCGCCATGCTGGGCCGCGTTGCATCCATAGCCAAATAGCAGGGGTTCTTGACCGAGCCTTCGGCTGCTTTTCGCCTGTACAAGGCGCGCGCCCGCTTCAGGACCGCCGGTGCGATCTTGCCTTCACCGGTGCCGACATGGGCCTGCAGCCAGGCCGGAATATTTGAAGTCAGCTCTGATGCAAGCAGCGGAGGCGAACCCGGCAAGGCGGCAAGAATCATAACAACCATGGTCAGAAGCAGCGAACCAATCGGCACCGGGCAATTCCCCTGTCAATTCAATCTGGACTGTAATTTATAGCAAGTTTCGCCCAGGAAAAAAGACCACGCTGTGAGAAGCAGTGATCCTTCAGCCCTCAAGTCGCTGTCTTGCTTCTTTGCGATTTCCGGTCGCGGGGACGAGTTCGGCTACGCGGCCTAAACCGTATGCAGGCATCCCGCTGTAGATGGCCTCGTACTGGCCTGCTTTGACCAGATAGGTCTCGTGCCAAATTCCGACATCTCCTCGTGAACCCTTGATCCGTTTGTTGAACTGAATCCAGGCAGGAAAGTGTTGATGCTCCTGCGATCGTGCATAGGCCTCCAGGTGATCGAAACTGCGCCAGTATTGAACCAGTACACCCGGGCCAATCGTAGTGTACCCCAGAAACCCCGTTTCTTCCTTGGGCAGTCTCTTCAGTTCCTTGATCATTCTCGGCATTGCGAGAAAGGCCGGAAGCCACTTGTTCAGCTTCCATAGCTTGTTTATTCGCATGCCGATTAGGAAAACGACGAAGTCACCCTCGATTTTAGCGGCCATGCGGTCGCCAATTACTTTGCCCATTGAACTGCACCTCTATCAGCACTGATGGACAACAAAACTGGCAAAAGCAACCATAACTGCACGGATTTCAACTAATGCAAACTCATAACTCATGCCGCAAGCGCGCGACCGGGCAAGAGTGTGGTTATCCGTTTTGATGGTGGTGCGAACCAAACCATTGAAACAAGGAAACTCACAATGTTGAATTCTACCGACAAAATCATCAAACACAAAACCGGATTGCTGAACCTTGCTGAAGAGTTGGGTAATGTATCCAGAGCGTGTCAGGTGATGGGCTATTCCCGCGATACGTTCTACCGCTACAAATCGGCCGTCAATGAGGGTGGCGTACAAGCCCTTCTGGAGCGCACACGCCGCAAGCCTAATATGGCCAATCGGGTGGATGAACTCACTGAGCAGGCTGTCCTTCAATCTGCAATCGACTTCCCGGCCTATGGCCAGGCACGCACGTCCAACGAGTTGCGCAAACTGGGTGTATTCGTCTCACCATCCGGGGTGCGATCCATCTGGCTGCGCATTATCAGCGCTCCACACGAATTGCGTTTCGTCGCCCCCAAAGGTGTGACGAGCGACAAAGCGATGAAGCAACTAACAACAGAGTTTCCCTACCCAGCTGTTCCGTTTGGTACCGGACTCATCACTTTCGCCACTTTACCAGACTTCGAAGACCACTTCACAGAAGTCGGTGCGTTTGAAACTCTTGGTGTTATTACGCGATGGTCATGCCTACTCATCCGGTTACAGCATAGCATTTCCAGTTTTCTTTAGTTCGTTGCCGGCTGGAGCGGGACAGCAAGTGTTCCAAACGCGGCAAACCCTTCGAAGTCTGTTTTTCACATTGAATTCATAATAGCCTCGGAATTTTGCAGTAAGGGCACGATCAGCCATGGGCACCGTAAGCCCCATGGCGGGACCAAGAGCCGTCACCTGCCCCTTGAACGGTCCAAGGCGAGCATCGTCACCACTGTCTCCGGTCAGCTGCTGGTAGTGATAGCCTGCCAGACCGAATGAAAAGCCGCTGGGGGTAATTTGGGTTAGCGACCACTCCAGGTGCATCTCCGTGCCGGTCTGATAGTCAAGATCAAGATTTTCGCCGTTGAAGGTGAAGCCCAGAGCTGCTGACGCTTCCAGGCCGGTCATCATGTCAAGATAGGTTGCCGAACCTGTGATATCGGCAGCCCACCGGTTGAAACCCAGATTGACAAGACTGCCCTGTTGCCACTCGCCCACCGGAACATTAACGGCTGTCGCAATGTTCCAGTGCCAATTGCCGTCGTTCCAGCCCAGAAAGGCTGTAATAAACGGATCTCCGATCTCAAATGAGTCCTGCGCAATGTTCGCCGGACCCAGTGAGGCACTGACATTCTGCCATCACATCGGCTGTGTCCAACTCACACCGAACAGCCCGCCGAGCGCCGGAGTAAAGTATGACGCTGTGGCCAGCTATCCCGTCGCTTCGCCGCATGGAGATGGAAGGTGGAAGGGGCAATCGGCAATACCTTGCAGATCGGCTCGACCCCATATGTACCGCGATGTTCGTCGGTAAACGCAATCATCGTCTGAACGGGCGGTCGAGCTCCGCCTGGGCAAAATATGCGGACGCCTTGCGCAATATCTCGTTGGCTTGACGAAGCTCCCGGTTCTCGCGTTCCAGGGCTTTGATCTTGTCAGCCATATCGGTGGGGACGCCAGCGCGCTGACCGCTGTCCACCTCAACCCTCTTAACCCATTCATTCAGCGTCTGCGGCACACAGCCGATCTTCCCGGATATCGAGACAATCGCCGCCCATCGCGACGGATGGTCCTTCTCGTGTTCAAAAACCATGCGGACCGCTCGGGCACGCATCTCAGGTGAAAATTTGTTCGTTGTCTTGCTTGTCATTGCTCTATCCTACTCAGGAGTTAGAGCCTCCGACAATCCCGCGCGGTTCAGCTCAAGGATGGCCTGTCCATCGACATTCACCGGCAGTTGGCCACCAATTGGAATTTGTACATTGGCACCTGCGGTGCCGCTGTAGAGGTAGACGTCGTTTTGATAGTACGCACCTGATCCTGGCAGAACCCCCGCATACTGAGATCTGAACCCGAGCAGATAAACGCCTTTGGCATTTTCCGCGGCCATGGCCGCTGTCGTCCCGAGAAAACCCAGACCGATCAGTGCCATGCTGGCAGATCTCAAATACACCCCTGTTTTCAACTGTCTTTCTCCCTCTGCGAACTTCCGTTGGTCGGCGGATGTGCAATATGTCCACTTGGGCGGAAGACAATGGTACACATCGACCGCGCATCGACTTACCAGTTGTTCGGACACATGACACGCGTACCATAATACGCAAGACTTGCGCTTTCAATGCAGATATTTGCCCCTGCATTGGCCGGATCAGTCCGCCCGGCCAATGCATAAAGCGGGTTTTCTAGTTGAAGTCTTCCCTGGCTTCGTCATAAGCAGTTTTGCAGGACGCGCTCAGCTTGTCATGGAATGAAACAGATTTGACGGGCGTTGCTTCATGAGCGCCTGTTTTGTTTGCATCAACGTTACAGTCCTCACAACTCCACCAGCGTGCGGAACGGCCTGATGGCCCCACAGTTACACCTGAAACGCCAGAACCCGCGTCTGTGACTCGCTCTGTCCGATGATGAAACATTGCTCAACACAGCAATGCGGATAAAGGCGAGGGACATTACCTGACACTTGTTTCCCGACGACAATAGCGTACTGATGAACTACACCGACCGGCTGATTGGCAACAACCTTGCCGAAGACGGGCCTTGCCCGATGCGACCAGCATCGCGCTGCGTACCGCGCCTGCCCGAGTGAACCGCCATGATCCCATGAAATGGGTCGCTGTTACATTTCGGTGCCGTCTCCGCGATGCCGCATCACTTCGTCAGTGGTACCGGCAACCAGGATCCGGCCGTCCTTTTCGGCTATTGCTGCAACCGTTGGTCTGGCGTCATCCATTGTGTGGATTGGGCCGCCAGTCCATATCCGGTCAGCTACATCCTGTGCCGAGGCCGACAAACCAACAGCAAAGCGAGCATGAATAATGCGAGAAGAAAGGAAGCAGGTTTCATCGACATACCTTTCCAAACAACCGAACTGGCTCCCGGAGACAGATTGGATGCCCGGAAAATGCCAGAAAGTCGAAGATAACGCCATTTATCCGCCTAATACAACGCAATTTCGACCGCAGGCAGTCTGGATCCGGACCAGCCAGAGCGAGTACCTGGCGTGCGTCATGCCGTTTCAAGGGGCAGGACTATCCAGTGCTTTTTGCGCGCTGGCGCAGTCAAGTCAATATCAGGAGTAGTCCGGCCCCAGACACTCCCTGATGGCCTTTCGCAGGTCGCTGGCTGACTGGTCGTTGACTTCCCTTTTGGATAACTTGTGTGGCGGGTCCGGTGCCGTCGGCGGGGCCTGCTTCCTGTCTGCGCCAGGATAGGTCGGTAGTGGCGATTGCCCAATCAGCCGGTCGATGCGGTCCCGGTAGTCTGCCAGTGTGCGCAATTGTGCGCCGCTTAGCTGAACTCCTTCAACGATATGTTTTTCCAGTTTGCGGAGGTCTTGATCCATGGAAGCAAGAGCGGGTTCATCATCACTGATAGTAGTCCGGTGCGGCATGTCTCATCCCTCACTTCAAGGGAGCTGTCTACATTTGCTCACAAATAGCCAGCCAGCCGCATCAAGGATGAAAATAACAATTCAGGTTTCTGAAGTCTCCCGTGTCAGTTGAATAAAGTTACCTGGTTTGGTTACCGGACCGGCGGCTGAGTTTAGCGGAAGTCACTGGAGCCGATTATGCCGCATGCGAAGCCTGCAAGACATCAGCCTGCCAGCGCGCCTTGCAGGACTGCTTCGGGCCGCTTTGTGTATGACCCAGTCTGAAACCTGCACAAAAATCGCGAGTTAACATTTCTCAGCTATAATGGCGACCATGAAGTCAATCACAACAATGATCGTATGTGGGCTAATTGTGCTCTGGGCCTACGTCTACCTGTCAACATCAGGGGTCCTGGTTTTGAGCAGGGGGCCATACACCAACCCGCCGGTGAACAACCAGGCGATAGATTGCACCTACTTTCATGGCACAGGTTTTGTGACGATAACCCACTGGTACTCCGAAAATGGTATCGTGGGGAAAACAATCTGTCCGCGGCTGATCTCGTTGAAATAGATGACGAGCGCTGGATACCCGGTCACAGGTATCCAATCGCTCCAGTAGCTACACCTGAAAATCAACTCCCGGAGCCGGCAAACGTTGCATAACCGGGCCGCAAGACGTTAGCTTTCACAACAAGTACAATGCACGAAAAAATCAGCACGAGAGGTTCAACATGTCCGAAAAAAGAGTAGCAATCATCACGGCGGGCGGCAGCGGCATGGGCGCGGACTGCGCGCGCCAACTGGCTGCTGACGGATGTCACGTGGCAATTCTGTCGTCCTCCGGCAAGGGAGAAGCACTGGCCGGCAAATTGGGTGGTATCGGCGTCACCGGGTCCAACCAGTCGGTCGATGATCTTCAGCGTCTGGTCGACGGGGCAATGGCGAAGTGGGGTCGGGTCGACGTTCTTGTAAACAGCGCCGGCCACGGCCCCCGCGCGCCGGTGCTGGAACTGACGGATGAGGACTGGCACACCGGCATGGAGGTCTATTTCCTGAATGTCGTGCGTCCAACCCGCATCGTGACGCCCATCATGCAGAAACAGAAATCCGGCGCAATCATCAACATTTCGACTTTTGCCGCCTTTGAACCCAGTCCGGTGTTTCCGACTTCCGGCGTGTTTCGCGCCGGTCTTGCCGCCTTCACGAAATTGTTCTCCGACAAGTATGCAGCCGAAAACATAAGAATGAACAATGTGCTGCCAGGCTTCATCAACAGTCTGCCTGAAAAGCAGGAATTTCTCGACCAAATCCCGATGCAGCGTTACGGTGACTCGCTGGCCGAAATCGCGCCGGTGGTAGCCTTCCTGGCATCAAGTGGTGGCGCCTATATTACAGGACAGAACATCCGCGTCGATGGCGGCATAACCCGGTCGGTGTGACGGCTTCCCGGCGCGATGCAATCTTTGCTTTGGTTGTGCAGCAGAACCTCACTTCGTTCGGGCCGTTCTCCGACCCCCGTCAACCGTAGTGATGCAAATCAATCCGAAGCACGCCCCCGCGAAGCGCAGCCGTCAGGCTGCCAGCGTGAGCGATCTGAGAAAATTTCAAACAAGCCTGGCGATCATTTCCACCGGGGCGATGCGCCCGGCTGCAATGTCGCCGGCCATATTCCCAACCTTTCCGGCGCGGTTCTCGCCCATGAGAATGTGTATCCCAAGCGGCGGCGGTCCACCTGCGGCCCGGTTTCTGGCGGCAATGTCTGCAAAGAAAGCGATTGCAAAGTCGCGCCGGTTTCGCTCAGCGATGATTTCGAAACCGGCCTTTTCCAGCATGCTCTTGTATTGCTCAGGCGACGCCAGCGCACTGGTCGCGGACGTCTCTGCCCATGGCACCGGAAAGCTGATCTCACCCTCAGCCGTTTGCATCACGTCATAGATACCGAATGTGCAGCCGGGCCTGAGCACCCTGGCAGCTTCGGCAAACAGATTTTCCTTTCCGGCGATGTTCATGCCCACATGCATCATGTAGGCCGCATCGAAGCTGGCATCTTCAAACGGCATGTCCAGTGCGCTGCCTTCAACAAGTTTTATGCTGTCGAGCCCGACCCACTGGCACAACACCTGGCCGGTGCGTACGAATTCAGCCGTCAGGTCAATTCCGGTAACGCTGCAACCATACCGGCTGGCGGCAAGGCGCGCCGGACCACCCAGTCCGCAGCCGATATCCAGCACACCGGTCCCGGCGCTCAGCAGCAACTGGTCGAGAAACTCGATTGACGCTGCGCGGCCACCAATATGGAGTAATTACTCACCCCCCTTGCCAAACGGTTTTGGTTCTGAATCCATGAGCGCATGGATCGCGGTGATTTGCAGAAGCTGAGCAAGAAGGAACTGGTTGAAGCGTATTTGGCGCTTCAAGCGCGATTGCAGCGGCCTGAGAAGACGTCGCGCACATCATCCAGGCCGCCCTCAACGGACAAGAAGGCCCGGCGGGAGCACGCCAAACCGGGTGGGGCGAAGCCAGGCCATGAAGGCCACTCGCGCTTGCTGCACGAAAAGCCGGACGCCATTGTCGACCACCGGCCCGTTATTTGCCCGCAATGTCATGGTGGCCTTGATGGTGATCTGGCGGGAGATGTTATCGGTGAATATGACAGCATTGAAGTTCCCCCGGTTGCCCCGCATGTCACGCGTCATCGCCGGTTTTGCGTGTGTTGCCCGCATTGCTTCTCACGAGTGAAAGCGCCTTTGCCGGATGCCGCGCACGGTTCACCCTTTGGGCCCCGGTTGCATGCATTGGTACTTTATCTGAAGACGTTTCAGGCAATCTCTTTTGCCCGTCTGGAGCAGATGCTGGCTGACCTGTTCGGCGTCAGGCTGAGCCAGGGGGCGCTGGCCAACATGGTGAAACGCTCACACGGGCCATTTGCATACCGCAAGACCGCCATTATCGAAGAGTTGCGTCGCGCCGGCGTTGTGGCCAGCGATGAAACAGGCATCCGCATTGAAGGATTGAACGGCTATCACTGGGTGTTCATGGGTGAAAAGGCGGTGGTGCACGAAGCACAGTTGAGCCGGGCGGCCCAGGTTGTGCGTGATGTGATGGGCGGTCACCGGCCCAAACTATGGTTGTCGGATGGCTATTCAGCCCAACAGGGCCATGGCGAACATCACCAGACCTGCCTTGCCCATCTGGCGCGCGACATTGCCTTTGCGGTGGAAACAAGCCACGACATGGTGCCGGTACGGCTGAAATGGTGGCTGGACAAGGTGTTTCAGCTGGCCCGCAATCTCACCAACCTTGCCGCCAGCACGGTGAAAGCCAAAGCACGGGCACTGAGGCGCACCCTGGCCGATATTCTTGCGACCAGCACGTCCTGCGATATCGCCGAAACCATTCGGGCAAAGTTGGCAAGAGCCAGCCCGCGCCTGCTGACCTTCCTCGACCATCCCGGCCAGGTGCAGGTCACCAACAACGCCTGTGAAAGGGCGCTGCGCCCGGCAGTCATCCAGCGCAAGGTCACCAACGGCTTCCGCTCCATGTGGGCCGCGAAGGGAGATTGCGCCGTGCGAACCGTCGTTGATACCGCAAAACTCTCAGGGCAATCCCCGTTCCAGACCATTCTTGCAACATTGGCCTGAAATCAGCTGGTCAAACCCTTCGATGACGGGGTGAGTAATTACAATATGGAACTCGTCAATGGCGCCGAGCTCATCAATCGTGACATTGTCCGGCGTCTTGCCGATTTCCGCAACGCCGGTTCTGATCGCGTCAAGCAGCGAGCCGTGGGTATAGTGATCGGCAACTTCATGGGAACCAGCCATGGAAACCCTGTCCCTGTTTTCAAGTCGCGTTGCGATTGAGCAAACGCAATTGTGGTGTATATTCTAGATGGCACCTGTGCTGCTGTCTGCCCATGTATTGACGAGGCCTGTCATGAGCGTTGAGTTTCTGCTGACATCGATTGTTGTCATTTTGCTGCCGGGAACCGGTGTGCTGTACACATTGGCCATCGGTCTTGGCCGCGGATTTCGTCCCAGCATCGCTGCGGCATTTGGTTGTACGCTGGGGATTTTGCCGGCAGCGATTGCCAGCATAGTCGGACTTGCAGCAATACTGCACACAAGTGCGCTGGCCTTTCAGATCGTGAAGTATCTCGGCGTTGCCTATCTGTTTTACATGGCCTGGAATATCATGAAGGCTGGCGGTACGCTTGATGTAACAGAGGACAGGGCCAAAATTCCGGCCGGCAGAACGATCCTCAACGGCATGCTGCTGAATGTGCTGAACCCCAAACTTTCACTGTTCTTCCTGGCCTTCCTTCCACAGTTTGTGCCGCTTCGCGCGGAAAGCGCCACGCTGAGCCTGGTTCTTCTGGCAGCCGTATTCATGGCGCTCACCTTCATCATATTTGTATGTTATGGCGCGTGCGCCTCGCTAGCCCGCGACTATGTGATTTCGCGGCCCATGGTCATGACATGGCTGAAACGCACCTTTGCGGGCACTTTCGGATTTCTGGGCCTGCGGCTTGCGCTGTCTGACAGATAACGCTGTGACAATGGGATCATGAGACTGTTTTGGTGTATTGGTCGGTTACTGACCAAGGCGCCGGACGAATTTTTGCTCCGTGACGCTGGTTCCCCATTGATCGCCCTGATACTCCTCAACAAGCGAAAATCCTGAAGTTTCGTATAGTCTGCGAGCCGCATCCAGGCCCCTGACTGTCCACAAATGCGTTTCGCGATAACCGTGCCTGTCGCAAAACTCCATGGCATGCGACAGCAGTGCCTTGCCCGCTCCGGCACCGCGGGTTTCAGGCCCGACGATAAACCAGCGCAAATGTGCATAGCCATCATCAGAATGATGCCCGTCAATGGAAATGCTGCCGGCAAGCCTGCCGTTACTCTCGGCTCGCCAGATACAGTTTCCCGGAGTATCAATCCGCGACATGAATTCAACCAGGTCCGACGCAATCCTTCTTTCGAAAGTCAGGCCAAAGCCATAGTGCAGGTTCATGTGGGAATGCAGCATTGCAACGACGCGGCCAATCAGGGCCGGCGCGTAACCGGCCCTGATCTGAATTTGATCAGAGGTGCAGGGGCGATCAGATTTGCCGGAGGGAGAACGCAATGCTGCAGCGTAGTCCTGCAGTCCTTTCAGGATACTTTGCCGGGACCGGTCATCCAGTTGGCCAAGGGCGCCGGATACCTGTGCATTGGTGAACTTCTCGATGGCTTCAAATGTCCGGCGGCCCTGCCGGGTCAGGTGAAGGTGCTTGATCCGGGCATCGTCTCCTGATCTTGTTTCAGAAAATTCCCCCCGGTCCACAAGTGACTTTACCAACCGGCTCACCGTTGACTTTTCCAGCAGCAGTTGTTTGCCAAGCTGCTTCGAGGTCAGGCCGCCGCCGTTGCCCAGTTCGATGATGGCGTGAACGGATGAGATTGAAAGGTCAGTTCCAGCAACGTTCCGGTTTACCAGCCCGAACTGGCGGACAAGGTCGCGTGACGCTGAGCGGATATCGGCAACAATCGGTAAATCTGCTGTTGTCTGTTTCATATTAGTTGTATAATGCAACTAATGTGATTGGATCAAGTGCTGACGTGCAAGTTGCCCGCTTCCGGAAGTTATCGCCACGATGGCAGATGTGATGCAGGCACGCCAGTTCCCGAGCCACAGGTGCCCCTGTCAGGCATTAACGTGCCATTTGTTGCTTGGCGTAAACGATGACATCACCGGATCACGCGGTTCGTTGACCCACAACTGACGGTCAGGATGCATACCGGCGCCCTGAACAGCAGGCACAGCCGAGCGCCGCATGCGATTGAGCAGACGGGTATCAGCATCGCCGCACGAAGGATGAATGCCGCCGTTTGCCTTGACGGTTCTGGTCCATGCCGCCTTGCGGTCGGCCAGGATCGCAGGATCGTTCAACTGCACACAGTTGAGTTCATTGCTGTTCAGGTCGGCGGTGATTTCATCGCCGTCCTCGATAAAGGCGATTGGTCCGCCAAGGGCTGCCTCGGGCCCGACGTGTCCGATCACCAGGCCAACTGAACCGCCGGAAAAACGGGCATCGGTCATCAGTGCGACCACGATGTCGCGTTCGCGGCACAATGCGGTTATCCGCGACGTCGAGTCGAGCATTTCAGGCATGCCCGGCCCTCCGCTCGGGCCCTCATAGCGCATGATGATCATGTCGTGATCGTTAAAGCTGCCGGGTGCACTGTCCAGTGCGTCAAGCAGGCTCTGTTCGCCGTCGAAAACGCGCGCTGTGCCTTTGAACAGATTGTCTTCCAGACCACCCTCAACGCCTGCAAGTTTGAGAACAGCGCTGAACTCGGGCGACAGATTTCCACCCAGCACCCGCAGACCGCCGGTGGGCTTGTAGGGCTTTTCGACCGGATAGATGACCCTGCCGTCTGCCAGCGGCGTGTCGAGCCGGGTAACCTGTTCCGCCAGGGTCTCCCCGGTGCATGTCGGCACATCACCGTTCAGAAGGCCTGCTTCCAGCAGTTCCCTGACAATGACCTGAACGCCGCCGACGTCATCGATATCCACCATGGAGTAGCGGCCATAGGGCCTGGCATCGGTGAGCACCGGCACAACATGCTGCGAGATATGGTTGAATTCCTCAGGCGTAACAATATCCTTCCAGAAATTGCCGTACCCGGCTGCACGCGCAATCTCGGGGGCATGCAGCACGACATTTGTGGATCCACCGACAGCCATGGCCACGATCAGGGCATTGCGGATGGAGTCTCGCCCGACAATATCCCTGGGCGTGGTGTTGGTCTCGATCAGGTTCCTGAGGTAACCGACAAGTTCGCCCGGGAACTGTTGCAGGCGGCGCGGGTCGTCTGAAGCAGGCGCCACCATGTTGAGCGGTTGCATGCCCACGACGCCGATGAAAGTCTGCATGGTGTTGTAGGTGAACATGCCGCCACAACTGCCGTAGCCCGGACACGCAATGCATGAAATACGCATGCGTTGCTCTTCATCCCTGTTTCCGGCTTCCTGATACGCGGTAACCAGATCGACAGGACTGTTGGATTTGGGATCGAAGCCCGGATGGATGGAGCCATCCGACATCATGATCGCAGGCCGGTTGTGTTCGAGCAACGCAGCCAGCGTCCCGACCGGCGGCTTATCGCAGGCCACGACCGCGATGGTGCCATCAAGGCCACTGGCGCTCAGGTGTTCGCACACCGAGTCATTGGTAACTTCGCGCCCGATCAGCGAGTAGCGCATTTCGCGCGTGCCATTGCGGATACCATCAGAGGTGGCAACGGTATATTCCGGCTGAACCAGACGCATCGGCATCTGGCCCGGCTTGTTGCCAATGGCGGCGAGCAGGCTCTGGTGGATCGCCTCGACCTTGCCCTGGACCCCGATGTAACACTGGCTGTCGCCCTTGTTCCCGATGACCCCGACCGACGGCTGGTGAATCAGATCAGGGTCGGTTCCAAGTTCCCGCGCGATACCGAACGCCTGGGCGCTCCGGCCGGGGTGCTTGTCAATGATGACAGTCCGGGTTTTTGACAATTTTCTAGTCTCCTCAAGCGTATTTCAGCACAGCGCAACATCGCGATGCCGGGATCAGGACCAGTCCTTGAATGTTCGATTGGCCACGTGACCTGACCTGTTGTCCATGTGTGGGCCGACAAATAGCAACGAATTCGGCTATCGTCACGCGCTTTATGCTGCACGCCATTTGCCGGGCGGGCCAAGTAGAATAAGCTGCAGCAAAGTTCACAGAGGTCTCTGACAACTCGAGGCTTCGGGAGGAGGCAGCCAGGTGTTTGTCGTACTACTCAGGTTTTCCACCAACAAGGAACAGGCCGGCCAATTTATGGATGGCCACAACGACTGGATCAGGCGCGGTTTTGATGACGGGGTTTTCCTGCTGGCTGGCAGTCTAAAGCCCGGTTTGGGAGGCGGAATTCTGGCTCACAACATTACCGCTGCAGAACTTCACAACCGGGTAAACAGGGATCCGTTTGTCGCCGAAAATGTTGTGACCGCTGAAATTCATGAAATTGCGGCCGCAAAGACTGATGAACGGCTGCAATTCCTGCTGTCCTGAAAAAGACGGCCCGCAAAACTGGACGAGGGAGCCATACAGATGAGCGAGATGTTTGTGGGACCGGATGGCAACTCACGCTGCCGCTGGTGCGGGGCTGCGCCAGAGTTTCTCGACTATCACGACAAGGAATGGGGCTTCCCCGTCAGTGATGACCGGGACCTGTTTGAGAAATTGTGTCTGGAGAGTTTTCAGTCCGGATTGAGCTGGCGCACCATCCTTTCCAAGCGGGAGAACTTTCGCGCCGCGTTTTGCGATTTCGATTTTGAGCAGGTATCCGGCTTCACAGGCAGGGACGTCGAGCGTCTGCTGTCGGATGAAGGTATTGTTCGCCATCGCGGCAAGATCGAGGCGACCATCAACAATGCCTGCAAGGCGCAAGAAATGGTCAAACAGGAAGGCTCACTTGCCGCCTTTATCTGGCGCTATGAGCCCGATCTGCAACAGGTTTCAACGCCGCAAACTGCGTCCGCTTCGGCACAGTCGGTCACCCTGTCAAAAGACCTCAAGAAACTTGGCTGGAAATTTGTCGGGCCAACGACCGTTTATGCCTTCATGCAGGCAATGGGCCTGATCAACGACCATGCCGAGGGTTGCGTTGTCAGAGCTGAAGTCGAGCTGGCGCGGGAGGATTTCAGGAGACCGGTGCGCTGACAATCCACACTACAGCGAGCGAGGTTGGTCAGCGTCAGTTGCGTGTCTGGAATGATTGCGGTTCGCCGCTATTGTTGGTGCAGGCCCGTAGCGCGCATTGGCAATCAAGCACGCGGTGTATCAGGCTTCAGACCAGGCTCAGGAAATTGCGGCAAAGCTTTTGTGCGTTGGAGGTAAAGTCAGCCATGTTGTTGCCGGCATCCCGGTTCATGGTCTCAAGGCCCGTCGGGCCAATCGAGGCCATCAGGGCGTTGTAATAGGCCGGCACTGCCGCCCAGTTTGCGACAGTATCGGGCTCCAGTTCCACGTGATACTGCATAGACCACGCATTTTCACCAACCCGCATTGACTGTACCCTGCAGGCTTGTGAACTGGCCAGAAGTACAGAATCCTCGGGCGGTTGGGTAACCTGCACCGAGTGCCACTGCAGGCACTTTTGCCGTGCCGGCAGTCCTGAAAACAACGGATCCGCCTGGCCTTCAGCGGTAAGTTCAATATCGAGAATACCGATTTCGGGTGGTTTCTGCGGACTGCAGGCTCCACCAAGCGCATCGGCCAGCAACTGATGTCCCAGGCACAATCCAAGATAGGGCTTCTTCAACTCACCCACCCAGCGTCGTATGGCGGCCTTTTCCGCAACCAGCCACGGGTGTTCCTCGACATCCCACACATCCATCGGGCCTCCCATGACCCACAGGCCATCATAGGGAGAAAGATCAGGAATGGTTTCGCCCTGGTCGAGATTGATTGCATCCCACTGCACACCATCGGCGTCGAGAAACTGGCGCAGTGAGCCAGGATGCTCACACTCTATGTGCTGGAAAACGAGCAGACGCATGGTTCGGTTCAAAATCCTCTGTGGCGGCATATCCTGCCAGCAAAGGCGCAGCCTAACTTTCAGCCGGCAACATGAACAGGGCGACGTGTGATTATTTTGAGCAAGGCAGCAAGGGATGTTCGTAATGTTGCCTGACAGGGGCAGGCGCCGCATTAAATCGCGGTAATTTCAGGTGCACAGGTGACCGGGAAATTCACTGACCTGGCAATGAAACAGTATTTGTGGATCTCGTTGTGAATGTCCCGCGCCCGTGCCAGGTCCGCCCCCTTGTTGACAACAATCGTTGGACGTAGTTCGGCGCTCAGGAACCTGCCGGATCCGTCGGGCAGGTTTTCCCCAACCGCAACCGGTTCATCATGATATTCGTGCACCACGATGTTGTGGCTGCTTGCAAGATGCAGATACCAGAGCATGTGACACGCCGACAGGGACGACAGCAGCAAATCTTCCGGGTTCATCAGGCCGGGGTCGCCTCCCAGCAAAGGATCATTGGAACAGTGAATGACCGGTTTGCCCGGCACTGCCACGTCCCATGTGCGCTCGTAACCGCGGTACGAACTGGTTCCGGTCCCGGAATTTCCGGTCCACCTGATCGATGTGGTGTATTTGTGATTGGCCAACTGGAATTCTCCTCATCACGAGACATCCCGCAGGCGCGATCAGACAATGCCCGCTGGAGCAACTTTAGAATTGATCAGGATGACCTTTGGCTGAAGCAACCAAAAGTCATCCTGATCTGGTATCGAGCTGCTACAGGATATGACAGTTCGCCAATCTGGAGAACGCTGAATTGTGGATTGCAGATCTGCGTCCGGCAGGTGGATCAGTTGCCGAAGTAACCAGCCTTGAGCAACGGGATGCGTGACTGGCGGAACACTCCTGCTCGAAGCACCCTGATTCCCCGGGGGCGATACCAACGGTTGCGGTCCACTGTGACGTGCACTTCGATGCGTGGGGAACTACAAGGCGCAATCTGATTGATGATGACAGGCGTGGGGTTTTCTTCGCGAACACTGAAATCCAGCGGGACCTCCAGTTTGGCGCTCCTTGGGTATATGTATTTCACGACCGGTGGCTTCTTGCCAACCGAAGAATTTGCAACATGGAAAATCCGGAATGCATTTGCTTCCGAGGAAAACAACAACATGGTGATAGTCGCCAGCGCGAAAATGCGGGCTGGGAACAGGACAGATTGGGACATCATGGGTCGAACCTTTTCGGTTAACTGCAAAGACGGCCGCATCCTTGTCCGGACATTTAAGCACTGAGAGAGGTTTGGAGTAAAGGGCTGATATGTAGAGAGAAAACGTAGGCTTTGTATCGCTCACGCCAGCAGCCTGTCGGCTGCGCTCCGTGGGGGCGCATTTCGTGCGGCGCGCAGTCGCGCTTGCCTCGGCACTTCGTGCCTCGGAGGTCGACTTGCCGCAACGATTGTTCAGGAACGGAGAACGGTGTTTTCCTTGTTTGCTCACACCAGCAGCCTTGCGGCTGGCGTCCGCAGGGACGCACTTCGTGCCTCGGAAGGAAATTTGTCGCAACGATTGTTCGAGAACGGAGAACGGCCCGAGCGTAGCGAGGATAAGCTGTTCGACCAGCAAAAACCCGCTGATGAAATCAGCGGCCATAGGCCAGGCGGTAGACCCGGATCCGGCCCAGCCTGCCGCGCACCTGCACGTCGCCCAGGTCATCAAGCAGATATTTTGAGGTCAATTGCTCGACGGTCGCCGAGGTCAGCAGGGTTGTCGCTGAAATATCCGGTGAGGTATCGGCGGCAAACTGCTTGCCGAGTTGTTCAAGACGCTGGGCAATATTCACATTGTCACCGATGATCGTGTAATTGAGCCTGTCAGGCGCACCGATATTGCCAACGGTTACCGGACCGCTGTGAATCCCGATACGAATTCTTACGCCTTCCTCGCCAGCCGCTGCACGTTGCCGGTTGTCTTCATCGAGCGCCAGATTGATGGCCTGTGCAGCACGCACCGCGCGATCGGCATGGTCGTCGAAATGGTCAGGCGCGCCCCAAAACGCCATGACGCTGTCGCCGATGAACTTGTCGACAGTACCGTCCTCTGCCTCGATGCACCGCGACAGAATCTCAAAATGGTGGTTCAGCAGCCTGGCAATCTCGTTGGCCGCGATGCCTTCCGACAGGCCGCTGTACCCGGCGATGTCGGTGAACATGACCGTAACATCGCGTTCAACCGAAGTTGAAACAGTTACCGCGTCCTGGCTCATCAGACGCTTTACGAGCTTTTTCGGCACGTAGGCTTCAAACCATTTCAGGCCCGCCAGCATGGAGTTGAAGGCATTTGCCTGATCATTGAGTTCGCGAAACGAACTGCCTGACAAGGCCGGTATGTCGGAGATTTCAAGCTGGCCGACGCGTGCTGCCGCCCGCGCGGTCTCGACCACCGGACGGGCAATTCTGCGACCCAGCCAGACAGCACCGGCAAGCGCGGCAACAAGAGTGGCCAGGCCAGTGATTGCCGCCCACATCAGCCGCCGGAACTCACTGTCCACATCGGAGCTGCGAAAGTAGGTGCCGACTGTCCAGGGAGTGCTGGCATAACCCGGCAGGTCGCGATAGATGAACACATACTCGTCCCCATAGAGGCCAAGAACATGGCCTTGCAGGCCGCTTTCAGAGGTAATCTTGAGCGGATATCGGTGTTCTTTCTGCCAGAAGGCTGCCAGAACCGGGTCGCCGGTTTCTGCCAGGCCCGGCAGAGGGTCGGTCTCGCTGCGGTTGCCGCCGCGGCCGGCCAGGTTTGGATGGGCCAGAACATTGTCCCTGTCATGAAGAATATAGATATTGCTGCCGGTCCTGGGGTCGAGATTGCCCAGATAGGAAGACAATTCACTCAGCGTGACCGACGCAACCAGTATCCCTGTCCTGCCGCCTGGAAAACTCACCGGTGCGCTGTAACTCAGTAACGTTTTCCCGAGCCACTCCAGCCATATCGGCTCACCCCATGACGCCTGGCCTGCGTGCAGCACCTTGTCAAATCTGTCATGCACCGTTTGGCCGGTTGAAAAATCCCGCAGGATTTCCACAAAACCAGCCTGTGAACGACCTACGCCGGTTCCCTGGTAGGCATCATCGATATACAGCACCGAATTAAGCTGCGGGGCTGCCGCCAGACTGCCCGTGAAGGTATCGATCACCCTGTTGCGTTGCGCCGGATCAAGCTTGCCGTCAGTCAAAAGCTGCGCGAGTTTGGTAACCAGATCGCGGGCTGGCTCGAGGTGGGTTTTCACCTTGTCCGATGTGCCCGACAGGATCAGTGAGGCTTCTTTCTGCAACAGGACCTGGGTATTTCGGGCTCCGCTCCAAAGTCCGATCACCAATACGCTCGTCACTGCCACCAGCAACAAGGCGCTGATGCTTGTTGCCAGGGTGACTGTCAAAGACACCCCGCCGCGACCTCGGACAAATCGATCTAGCCCCAGCATTTGCACCCATCTTTCATCGCTTTACCAGCAACGATATGCCATGCCGCGGCATTCGCAAAGAGATGAAAGGCGGTTGCGGATAACCGGTTACGCGGCAACTCCCGCAAGTGCCGCATTGACCAGTTTGCCGGTATTGTCCATCGGAGTGGTTTCTCATGAAATATTCAGGGTCATTCCGGAAATTGCACGAGCACGAGAGGAAATTATATCGTACAGTTGTGCACGGACAATGCCAAACCGGACGAAAGGGAATGCTTCAATGCCAGATACCAATCAAGCTGCTGTGGTCGATGCCGGGGATACGCCCTTCGTTGAATTCTGGAACAATGTCCTGGCTCCCAAGTTCTTCAAATTCAAGCACGTCCTTGTCGGCGGACTGACCCGGCACAGCGAGGCGATATTTCCATCATTACCGGTGAAACCGGGCGACCGGGTACTCGATGTGGGGTGCGGTTTCGGCGATACCGCTATCAAGCTTGCAAAGCTTGTAGGCCCGGAAGGTGAAGTGGTTGGTATCGATTGTTGTGATGCGTTTCTGGATTATGCAATCAACGACGCTGCCGAAAAGGGAATCGAAAATGTCAGTTTCAAGCGGGGCGATGCAGAGGTCTCCCTGCCGGAAGGCGAGTTTGACTTTGTATTCGCCCGCTTCGGTACCATGTTCTTCGCCAACCCGGTGGCCGGTCTGCGCAATATGCGAAAGGCGCTGCGGCCTGGTGGTAAAATGGTGCACATCGTGTGGCGCAACCGGGCCGACAATCCGTGGTTGTCAATGGCGAGGGACGTGGTGTTGCAGTACCTGCCGCAACCCGGCGAGGATGCGCTGACCTGCGGTCCGGGTCCGTTTTCGATGTCGGATGAAGAAACCGTCAGGGCCATGATGCAGGCTGCCGGATACGAAAACATTGAACACCAGCGTGTGGATGCGCCGGTTCTGGTCGGCAATGACGTCGCCGACGCGATTGCCTTTCAACTGGCGATTGGCCCGGCTGGCGAAGTTTTTCGCGAAGCAGGTGACGAGGCTGAACAAAAACGCGAACAGATCGAGACTGCACTTGCCGAAGCCATCAACCGGCAAAAGATTTCAGCCGACGGAATTGTCATGGACAGCTCCTCCTGGGTGATCAGCGCAACCAATCCAGCCGCTGGATCAGGATGACTTTTTAAACCTGATCGCTTCCATAGTGATGGCGACTTTATGAGTTCAGGCGAACTCATACTGCTCGTCTAATGCTTTCCCAGGCCATGTGCGAAGACTGGGCCACTGCATGACAGGCAAAGGACATGATCAACACATTGAGGCATAAACGGCGGTGACTCAACATCTTGAAATTTCATTCTAAACTTTTGAAAAAATTTTGTTTTTCACGTTTTTTGCAACAACGCATGAACAGTAGCAAGAACCGGTTCCCCAAGTCCGGCTGGCCTTCAGTCCGCTCAGAAATTATACTGTGGGCGTCGCAATCCGCGCAATGCGCTGGAACTTGCGGCGATAGGCAGCCGGTGGCAGTCCGACCCGTCGCTTGAATACTCTGCGGAACGAAGCAGGGTCTTCATAACCTATGGCCGCGCCTATCTCTTCAATTCCGAGATCGTCGCTTTCCAGCATGTGCTTGGCTTCTTCGATCCGGAGCGCCTGCACATAGTCTATCGGTGCATACCCTGTCGCGGCGCGGAACCGCCGGGCAAACGTGCGCGCATTGAGCCCTGAACGTTCGACCATGCGTTCGACCGGATTGACCCCCGCGTAATTATCGGCGATCCAGCGTTGGCAATCTGATATGGCACCATCGGAGTTTTCCATGGGCCGGGTCATCACCGCATAGGGAGATTGTCCCTCCGAATGGCCGGAAATCAAAAACACCTTGGCGGTCTCAATTGCCTGAGCCCGGCCACAGAAGTGGTTGATCAGGTAGACGGCGAGGTCATGCCAGGCAACAACTCCGCCTGCCGTCAGGACGCCGTCTGCAACTGACGTCAGGCACAACATCGCTTCGCTCTTGAATCGCACCTTCGGAAAGTGCCTCTGAAACATGTCGCGATAGGCCCAGTGCGCGGTGGCGTTTCGACCATCCAGCAGGCCGGCTTCGGCCAGCAAAAGCGAGCCGGAGCACACGGAACTGATCAGCGTGCCTTGTTCGTGCATGCGGCGTAGCCACGCGATCTCGCGGGGATATCGCCCGGTGGGTGAGGCATGGATAGATGTGTACATGTCACAAACGACAACTGCATCGGGTTGGCGGACGTCATCGATAGAGGCGTGCGGGGATACCGGAACATTGCCGACACAGTGAAGCGGCTTGCCCTCGGCTGTCACAATCTGCACGTCGAGCAACTCGCGACCGGGTGAGCCGGTTGTCATGTCAAGATAAACGGCACCCACTGATACCAGTATGTCGTAGAGCCCATACAATACGGATGAAGACGTCTCCGGTGCCGCCAGCAGCGCAATGAGTGGTTTGGTTGACTGAGACATGCAGTGGCTCCCTTGTCCAATCTGGCCCTGTTCTGTCGAATTCGCCCCCGTGTTGCGTCCACTATGCCTCTGTCTTGGCAATTATGCCACTGGCACTGGTTGGACTTCGGTCTAGGCTGGTCACACATCAATTACGGAGAAATGAGATGAGTGACTTCAATACAGGCACCAACTGTTTGCGCAACGGGATTCAGGGCGAAGTTTTCGTAGCTGGCGATGACGGGTATGACAGCGCACGAGCTGTCTGGAATGCCATGATCGACAGGCGCCCCAAAGTGATCGCTCGCTGCCGAAGTGTTGGCGATGTGATTGCCGCGGTGAAGTTTGCCCGGGCGCAGGAACTGCCGGTCTCGATCCGTGGTGGGGCCCACAATGTCGCTGGACATGCTGTGTGCGATGATGGTGTCATGATTGACCTCTCACTCATGCGTTCGGTGAGTGTCGATCAGAATGCGCGGCGCGCACAAGTTGAAGGTGGCGCGATCTGGGCTGACGTGGATACCGCAACCCAGGCCTTCGGTCTGGCTACACCGGGCGGGTTGATATCTGATACCGGTGTGGCGGGTCTGACTTTGTCGGGCGGCATCGGCTGGTTGCGCGCCCGGCACGGTCTGAGCATCGACAACCTTATGGCGGCAGATGTGATCACTGCAGATGGCGAAGTCGTGCATTGCAGTGAAACAGAAAATCAGGACCTGCTCTGGGCATTGCGAGGTGGTGGCGGAAATTTCGGTGTGGTGGTGAAATTCGAGTTCGCCTTGCATAAAATGGGGCCGGAAGTGATGTTTGTGGCGCCGATCTATGCGCTCTCCATCGGCCCGGAACCGATCCGTATGTGGCGTGACTTTCTGGCCGAGCACTGTGATCGAGTGGCCTCGCTGTGTGAATTTTCAACTGCCGCGGCGGGTGAGGATTTTCCTGAAAAGTATTGGGGCGAGCGTGTCTACACACTGGCTTGCGTCTACAACGGTGATGCGGAGGAGGGGGAGACCTTGCTGCAACCGCTGCGCGAACTCGCACCGCTGGTTACTGATTTTTCGGGCCGGATGAACTACGCAGATATTCAGCAACTCTTCGATCCACTCATCCCGTTCGGCGAGTATCGTTGTTACTGGAAAGCCCGTTATCTGTCCGGCCTTTCCGATGACATGATCGATCTGGCGATATCGAATGCCCGGTCCGCGCCATCCGGCAACACAATTTCATCCCTTTGGAACTTTGGCGGGGCCACCGCCAGGGTTGCGGCCGAAGCGACAGCATTCGGTGACCGGTCGATGGGCTGGATGTACTCGCTCGATGCAATCTGGCCCAACGAGATTGATGACGATAAAAACATCGCCTGGTCGCGGAACGCCTGGAACGCTGCAGAGCCTTTTGCCCAGGAAGGACGGATATACCTTAACTTCCCCGGCCACGGCGAGGATGGCGAGGATCTGACCCGCAAGGCGTTTGGTCCCAACTACGCCAGACTGGCTCAGATTAAGGCGAAATTTGATCCCGGAAATGTTTTCCGGTTCAATCAGAACATCACGCCGGAGCCCTGAGATGAACATTCAGTCACAGTTTCCAGGCGGCAACCCGGATGAATTGTTCCTCACCGAGGGTGGAACCGAGACCGAGATGATGTACAGGCATGGGTTCGAGTTGCCTGAATTCGCCTTGTTCCCGCTACTGGAGAATTCCAGGGCTGTCACGGCCATGAAGCACATGTTCCGAAGCCAGCTGGAAGTTGCCGCCAGGTTCCAAATGTCGATGATGCTTGGTGGTCTTGATTATCGCGCCAGTCCTGACTGGGCTGCCAAGCTCGGCTATTCACCGCAAGCGCTTGCACAGGCTACTGTCCAGTCCATCGAGTTCCTGCGTGAACTTGCCTGCGAATATGACAACCGGGTCCGCCGCACCCTGATTGGTGGTATCATCGGCCCGCGCGGCGATGCCTATCAGTTGAACAGGACGATTACGGTGGAAGAAGCTGAAGACTACCACTCCGTGCAGCTGACAACCTTGAAATCGGCAGATGTCGATTTTGCGTGCGCAGCAACCTTCAACAATGTTCCTGAGGCCGTTGGTGTGGCCAGGGCCGCGTATGCCATCGGCATACCGTTGATCATCTCGCTCACCGTTGACAGCTCATCCCGGTTGAAATCCGGCCCCACGGTAGCCGAGGCAATTGAAGCCATTGATGTAGCAGCAGGAGATGCAGCACCGGTCTCCTATCTGCTCAACTGTTCTCATCCGGCGGAATTTGGTCCAGCACTGACAGACGGCACATGGACCACGCGCTTGCGCGGTTTCCGGCCCAATGCCTCGAAAAAGGAGAAGCTCGCCCTGTGTAAACTTGGTCATCTAGAAGATGGTGATCCGGTCGAACTCGGCCATCTGATGGGCAATCTGGCACGGCGCTATCCACACATGAACGTCTGGGGCGGTTGCTGCGGAACCGGCGATACTCATCTGCGCGAGATCGCCAGGAACGTTCGTCACGCCCGCAGCATAACTTAGCGCGAGCAGGAATACCTGCCAATAAGCATTGGACCTGACACCCGGCCCGTCGTAGGAGTGAGTTGTTCAAACCTGTTCCTGTGAATTCCAGTTGTCAAGCATGGCCAATTGTTCAAAGAAGCGCTTCACGTCCGAAACTCACAGGGCGGCAACGCTGGATGAAACCCTTGCCAGGATTGAACCCCACCTTTCATCAGTCGGGATTACCCGGGTTGCCAATGTAACCGGTCTCGATCGCATTGGAATTCCGGTCGTAATGGTGGTGCGGCCGAACTCGCGCTCGGTCGTTGTGTCCCAGGGAAAGGGATTGTCGCTGCAGGCGGCCAGGGTGTCGGGCCTGATGGAATTGATCGAGACCTGGCATGCGGAAAGGCCCCGGCTGCCCCTGACATTCGAGAGATTTGCAGAGATATCACGCCAGCATGCGACCGTGGATATTGCCGCCTTGCCGGAAACCTCGCTGGGGTCATTCAGTCATGAACGGAAGTCATTGTGGGTCGAGGCCGAAGATGTCCTTCAAGGTACGCCTGCCTGGCTACCTTACGAACTGGTGCATACCGACTATACCCATCCGGTGACACCGCAGTACGGCTGTTTCGCCTGCAGCACCAACGGCCTGGCATCCGGCAACCATTTGCTGGAAGCAAGTTGTCATGCAATTTGCGAAGTGATTGAACGAGATGCAATCAGTGTCTGGCATCACTTGCCGGATGCCGCGAGACAGACCACCCGGATTATCCCTGAAACCATTTCTGATCGCGGATGCGCGGATGCCATGGCGCGTATCAAGGCTGCCGGTTTCGATCTGGCCGTCTGGGAAACCACGACGGATGTCGGGGTCGCCTCGTTTCGTTGCGTCATTGCACAAGGCGGTGAACAAGACGGGCATATCGGTATCGGCGACGGGTGTCATGTTGATCCCGGTATCGCAGTGTTGCGGTCTCTGACCGAAGCGGTTCAAACCCGCATGACATACATTTCCGGCGCCAGGGACGACATGACACCGGATGAATTTACCCCGCGCGCCATGAGTTAAAAAACCAGGTATGCCCGCAAACTGGTACACGAGGACAAGCCGCAGCGCAGTTTCGAGGCAGCGCCGCGGTTCACGTCCGACGACTTCGCCGATGACCTTCACTGGTTGCTTGGTCGGCTGGACCGGGCGGGTTGCCGGCAGGTGCTACGCATCGATCTGACCAGGCCGGAAATAGGGCTGCCGGTAGTCCGGGTCGTCATTCCCGGTCTGGAAGCACCTCACGATGACCATGGCTATGTGCCCGGCCCGAGGGCGCGGCGGGCAATGGAGCCGGCGTCATGAAGCCGGTCATTTTTGTGGGACCGACCCTGACCATCGCTGAAGTGGCAAAGGTCATCGATGCCGATTGCCGCTCGCCGGTGGCACAGGGAGAGATCTATCGGGCCGCGCTGGACGGACCCGGCATGATTGGCATCATTGATGGCTACTTTGATGGTGTTCCGTCTGTCTGGCACAAGGAAATTCTCTGGGCGATGTCGCAAGGCATTCAGGTTTTCGGCAGTGCCAGCATGGGCGCACTGCGGGCGGCCGAACTATGTGATTTCGGCATGCGCGGGGTTGGACAGATTTTTGAGGATTATCGCTCGGGCCGTCTGGAAGATGATGATGAGGTCGCCGTCATCCACGCCCCGCCCGGGATGGGGTTCACGGCCCTCAGCATCCCCATGGTGTCGGTGCGCGCGACGCTGCAACGCGCTGTTGCTGACGGAGTTGTGTCGCAGGCGGCAGCACTGGAAATCTGCTCCTGCGCCAAGGCGCTGTACTATGCTGATCGCGAGTGGGAGCAGATACTTGCAGCAGCCCGGAAAAAATCAGTTGCGCCGCATGAACTGGCGCAGTTTGAGGCCTGGGTAACCGGGAACTTTGTTGATGCCAAACGCCGGGATGCGCTGGCGATGCTGGATGCGATGAAGCACCACCCGGAAACAGACACGTCCGGACTTCCACCTGCAACAGGTTTTGAATGGACCGATGTGTGGAACGACCTCGTGGAGCGTGAAAGTGCCGGTCAACTGGATGCGCAGGCGAGGGGGGTGCTGGACGAGTTGCGGCTTTCCGGTCCGCAGTTTGAAAATTTCCGGCAAAGGGCCGCAGCCCGGCATTTTGCAGTTGCTCACGCACGGCGTCAGGGGATTTCGGCAGATCAGGCCGCACTTCGCGATGAAATGGACATTCACCGGAAAGAAGCAGGTCTCTTGCGCAGGACGCAATTCACCAAATGGCTCGACGACAATGATCTGGACGAAACAGCCTACCTGCAGTTCCTCAGTGAAAACCGGCTGGCCAGAACAGCGCTTGAAATATCAACCCGGCAAACTGACGGGCATATACTCGCTGAACTGAAGGCTTCGGACAGGTACCACGTGTTGAAACAGCGGGCCGAGGCAAAACGCAAGGCTTTGTCCGGCGCAAACCTGGCCGTGCCGGGTGCGGAGATGGACGGCGTCAGTGAGTTGAAACTGCTGGACTGGTATTTTGGCCATTGTCTCGATCAGCCGGTACCTGAAGACGTGGACGAATACGCCCGTTCGATTGGTCTTGGCATCGCGCAGCGATCTGTGTCGCCTATTGCACTGCGAACGGGAATACCTCAACATTACCTCTGGTAAGGAATTGCGTGATTTCGAGGACGATTGATGCCGGATCACAACCAGGATGACGAAGAACAGCCGGGAACCCGGTTTCTGTTGTTCCCGCAGGCTCCGTTTCTTGATCCTGCCCAGCCTCCTGAACTGGTTGAGGTCTCATCGCCACAGGGCAGTGTAGGGCCGGGCCCCTCAAACGACAGGATGTATACTGTAGCTCCGGTCGGCAAGCAGGTTCCATATGGACAGTATGAAACCCGCCGTGGTGAGCCGTTCATGTTCCTGCCGCCATGGCAGGGTGAAACACATGAACCGGCATATCCTGATGAACAGGGAAATTTTGACTATATTGATCCGTCCGATCCGGCATTCGAAGCAGCACATCTGTTTGCATCTGCGCATTTTACTTTGGATGTCTGGGAAGGATATTTTGGCCGCCCGATCCCCTGGCATTTCAGCAGGGACAATGACCGGCTGGAACTGACCATGTTGCCGACGCTCGACAATGCCCTCATCGGATGGGGCTTCCTCGAGACCGGCGGAAGCACGAAATATGGCGGCGAGTATCGGCCCTACAGCATGAACTTTGACGTGGTCGCCCATGAAATCGGTCACGCGATCATCTACAGTGAAGTTGGAATTCCGTCTCCGGAAAAAGCCAGTGGAGAATATTACGGTTTTCATGAATCCGCTGCTGATCTTGTGGCCCTGATTTCAGTGCTGCACTTTGGGTCCGTAGTCGAGGATGTACTCAACGACACCCGCGGAAACCTCTATGCCATCAACAAACTCAATCGTTTTGCGGAGCTTTCGCATAATGAACAGATCAGGCTGGCGGCCAACACCGATGTGCTTTCGCAATTTGTAAATGGCTGGTCCGACGAACACCTGCTTGCACAACCGCTGACCGGCGCCATGTTCGATATCCTGATCGACGTGTATCATGAGCGCCTGTTGTTGCGGGGGCTGATTTCACCGGAAATGGAAGACCTGTCCGACCGCCTGGAAACCAGTCCGGTTTATGAACACCGGATGCAGTCGCTGTTTGATGACAGGTACAACGAGGATCCGGAAGGCTTCCGGCTGGCCCTGCTCGAGGCCCGTGATTATCTCGGTTCCTACCTGGCCGATGCATGGCAACTGCTTGATCCCGACTATCTGAGCTACTACGGCGTCGGCCAGGCGCTGGAACAGGTGGACCGGCAGATCACCGGCGGGCAGTTTTTACCGATTATCAGGGGCAATTTTCTCACCCGCGAAATCGGGCTTTACACGCCGGGGCCGAAACTGGAGAAAAAGGGTGTGGAAAGTCACAGTGCCTCCGTGCGGACCATGGTGCCGGTGACTGACTAGGAAAGTCGCAGGTTGACGCAAAGGCATTTCATTTGCATTTGCGTCGAAGACTGTCATACTTTGGCTGAAACCGTGCTTGTCATCGGGGCGTACGCGAGCAAGAATTGCAGGTTGATTCAAGTACTGAGTATATGCATGCAGTAAAGGGAGACCCAATATGCCTGAATTGCTCCTGAGTTTCTCTGCAGTGTTGCTTGTTTGGGCGCAAGTTGAGTGATCTGGCTATCTTGCCCCCCGAAGACATGAAGCCGGTGAGTTCTTAACTCGAAGTGATCTTCCAGAAGCAGCGCAAGATGTCAAAGTTGAAAACATAACGATTAGGAAAAACGAGAATGTATTGCTTAAACGCAAGTCAGACCCCACCGAAATAGGACTGGGGCCAACCAAGTCTGGTTTGTACAAACTTGAAAACTGAACGGCAGTTTCGCGTGGACCCAACCAATTAAGAAAGGCGAAGAAAGGAGAGTAATTACTGCGACGTGGATAGATCGGAAAAGGAAGAAAGCGTACAGGTAAGAAACTATGGTTGGTCAGAAGGGTTGACACCGACACTCGGTAGTTCTGGGCAGACAAACAGGGCAACAATCAGTTTCTGGGACAGCAACTGGACGAGGACGCCTGCTTTGCTCGAATTTATGGTTTCAGCTATGAGGGGGATTATTTTGATCTTCCTAGCCCGACCTTGTTCCTCGGTCCATGGTGACGGCGACCTGGTCTCACAGGACTACAACACCTCCGAAGATCGGGCAGCATGGTTTTCCATCAAATCTGTCCCGCGCACCTCGTGATCCGTCGGTGGGCGGCATGGGCGCTGCGAATTTCCAGTTTGCCGACGATATCCGGGTCTGGGACTACGACAAGGCTGACTACACCATCAGGATGGATGTCTGCGTCAGGTATGTTCGAGCAGGTTCTGCTTGATGCCACGTTCTATGATGATGGCTACGGCATAAGCGGAGCAAAAGTGAGTGGCGCAAAAGTCAGTGGCGCCAAAGTCAGTGGCGCGAAAGTCAGTGGCGCGAAGGTCAGTGGTGCCAAGGTCAGTGGCGCCAAGGCCCGCGGGCCAAGCGACTGAAACCGTTCCGGCGGACGTCAAAGCCCGGCCTTTTTCAGGCCCTCGACATAATGCCGGGTTTCTTCTTCCAGCCGGTCCGGCAGTATCGATGCCCAGTGCTCCAGCGAAAAGTTGGGATGCGCCTCCAGCAAAAGTCTTGCCTGCTCACGGGCCTCGTCAAGACGGCCCAGTTGCGCGTAACTTGCAGCCAGTAGCCGCCTTCCTTCAATCGGGTTGTGCATTTTCTGGATGCAGTTGATGACTTCGTCATAGCGTTTCAGATTGTAATGGGCGCCGCCAAGATGCCAGAGATACTGGTCCGGATAGAACGGGTTCAGCCGCATCGCCCGGTTCAGCAGTTCGATCGATTCTTCAGACCTTCCGGCATGTGCAAGTGCGTCGGCCATGTCGGACAGCAAATCCGCATCGTTGGGATTGAGCGACCGTGCCCTCTGATAGGCATCGATGGATGCATCAAATTCCTTCCGGTAAAGATGCACGAAACCGAGTTCGCCGTATCCGCGTGCATCAGTGGGGTCAATCTGCACGGCGTCCTGCGCCAGTGCCAGCGCCTTGTCGAGCAATGTGTCCGGATTATCGTTCCAGGAATAACGCCAGTCGATGTTCAGGGTGCGGGATATCGCGGCAATTGCGCGGGCGTACCGGTCATCCGCCTTGAG
Organism: uncultured Alphaproteobacteria bacterium; assembly: GCA_963700885.1. GTDB lineage: Bacteria > Pseudomonadota > Alphaproteobacteria > Rhizobiales > Aestuariivirgaceae > Anderseniella. Next base: position 5,504 of record CAVOZJ010000025.1, on the reverse strand, counting down.
CGCTGACTGATAGAACTCCCGCGCACGATTATTGTCCTGCCTTGTGTACTTGAAAATCAGTTGCTGGCCCTGCAGCAGGAATCCGTAGGCGGCCAGGTCGCGCGGCAGGGCGCGCCGCACGCGTTCACGCTCGCTGGCCTCAATCTGGACAGTGGAAGCGGCAACAACAGTCTCGGTGATCTCGTCCTGCAGCGTGAAAATGTCATCCAGGTCGCGATTGTAGTGTTCACCCCAGATGACCCGGTCGGCGTCCGTATCCACCAGTTCAACCGAGATGCGTATCCGGTTGCCGGCGCGGCGTATCTTGCCCTGGGTGACATAGCGAACGCCCAATTGATGGGCGGCGTCCTGCGGCAGAACCTGCGGATCGCGAAACAGAAACGCCGAGTTTCTCGAAATGACGAAGAGATTCTTGAATTTCGACAGGTTTACGGTGATGTCCTCTGTTATGCCTCGGCCAGCCAGTCTCCGCTGTTGTCTGAACCCTGGTTCTCAAACGGCAATACAACAACCGAAGGAATGTCGGGCAGCAGCCGCTTGCCCTTGCCGGTGTGCGTTCGAATGCTGGGCGCCATCGTGGCGCCGTCAACCTCGGAACGGACACGGTAGACATCTATGGGCTCGGCAATGTTTTTCAGGGATCTCGAGCCGATGAATTCATAGCCGTACCTGAGCTTGGATCGTATCAGATCGTGAACCGCCGAGCTGATGAAAATGGATCCCGGATCAGCGATGCCTTCCAGCCTGGCGGCAATGTTGACGCTGTCGCCGTGGATACCGCGCTGATCCCTGAGAACTTCGCCTACGTTGATGCCGATACGAAACCTGATCTGGCGATCCTTCGCACTATCCGGATCAGTCTGCTCAAACAGTTCCTGGATGGCGACCGCAAGTTCAACTGCCGCCACGGCGCTGTCAAACAGCACCAGAACGCTGTCGCCACGCTGGTCGAGCGTAACGCCGCCATACTCGGCGCTTTTGCTCTCAAACAGCTCAAGACTTCGACCCACCGAGTGATGGGTTGCAATTTCGTCCTGGCTCATCAGCTTGCTGTAGTCCACAATATCTGCAAACAGTATTGCGCCCAGCTGGCGCTTGCTTGAGTTTGCGGGTTTGGTCTGCGGTGAATTCAATTATCTGCTACCTTGCGTTGCCCTCGTTCATCGGTGGCCAGTACCAGCCGCCTGATTTTCCGTGTCCGAATTTCACCCGGATATCGGCGGACAACTCTCCTGCAAGCTGCTGCCGGCGTTCCGCCCATTCGGACTGCAGCAGCCCGACACAAATCATGTCGATGTAGTCACCTCCTGAAAACCAGGCCTTGCGAAGGCAGCCTTCCTCCTGAAAACCGGTGGCCGCGGTGAGTTTACGGGAGGCCTCGTTGTCGACCCGGTAAAACGAACTGACCCGGTTCAGGCGCAACTGGTCAAAGGCCATGTCAAGGATCAGGGCAGATGAGCGAACACCTATGCCCTTCTTCCTGGCGGCATCCTCGATAAACATTGCCAGGACAGCGTCACCGTTGATGGTGTTTATGTTTTCAAGGCCTGCAATGCCGCTCAAACTATCCTGCTCGGCCTCGATTGCGAACCAGCACTTGCCCCGGCCCCTTCGATTCCGGTCGCATCCAGCAATGTCTTCTCGACCGCGTCGTGATTGACGGGCACCCGCATCGTGCGGTCAAAAAGTGAAAGATCGTCAAGCGATTCAAACCATCCTGACACGGTCGCGACATCGGTTTTGCGAAGCGGTCTGAGGTAATAAGTCTCACCAGTCTTTTTGATCATGGAGGCCTCGGGTTCTCGAAATCAACTCACTGAAAATCCAGCATATCACAAAATCGCACGGGTCCAGTTTCCATATGCCGGCAACAGGACGAATGCTGTTTCGTGAAATTTTCAGCGGTGTTCAGTCGAAAAGAGAAAGCGGGCGCTTCTTTCCGGCGCTACGATCTCGGCAAGGTATTGGCCGCATCGTACAGGCAGGGCTCACAGACACCTGCATCCACCAGTTCACCCAGCACTTCGAGCTTCAACTTGCTGCCGATTTCTGAATGATCCGGGTCGATGAATCCCATTGCGAGATTTTTTTCCACCCGGTGTCCCCAGGCCGCCGAGGTGATTGTCCCGATTACTTTGCCGTCAAGCAGGATACTGTCCCCCGGATGTGCCGGTGCATCACTGCTGTACAGTTGCAGCGTGACGAACTGGCGGCGCTTGCCGGTTGAGATCATGTTTTCCAGCGCAGCCTTGCCGATGAAATCCTTGTCCATCCGTACAAAACGGTCCAGCCCAGACTCTGAAAGGATTGAATTCGGTAATGAGATCGGCCTTCCAGTGCCTGTAGCCCTTCTCCATGCGCATGGATTCTGTCGCGTAGAGCCCGAACTGCACCAGTCCGAAAAAGGCGCCCGCGTCGACAAGCTTCCGGTAGGTACCCTGCAAGGCCTCGTTGGGCACATGCAGTTCCCAGGCCAGTTCACCGGAAAAACTGACCGACATTGCAATGACCGCGTAATGACCGATATGCACGGTTCGCGCGCCAAGCCACGGAAAGCCCTGTTTCGACCAGTCGCTGCGAGGTGACACGGTTTGCAGCAAATCGCGCGACTTTGGCCCGGCCACAACCAGGATGGTATGAGTGTTGGTCAGGCTTTCAATGCGGATCGAGCCGTCATTAGGCAATTGTGATGTCAGCCAGTCCATGTCGTGCAACTCGGCTGCAGCGGCCGAGCCGTACCACACGCGTCCATCATCCAGGTTGGCCAGTGTCGCCTCGCCCTTGACATTGCCTTGCTCGTTGAGGAAGTAGGTCAGTCCAACCTTGCCGGCCTTGCGCGGCACGCGCGAACACATCAGCCCGTCGAGCCAGTAGCATGCATTCCGTCACCGGTGATTTCATAACGGTTGAAGCCGGACACTTCCATCAGCCCGACCCGCTGCTGCACGGCATTTACTTCGGCTGCCACAACGTCGAAGTCGTATTGTTGAAGCGGAATGAGTGCTTCTCGCGGAAATCCGCGGCAGGCTTGAAGTACAGCGCGCGCTCCCATCCATTGACAGTCCCGAACTCGGCCCGGGCCTGTCCCAGCGTCTCATAAAGTGGCGTGGTGCGGATTGGCCGGCCCGCCGGGCGGTGCTCGTGCGGCATGTGGAACCGGAACTCGTTCTGGTAATCCTCTATTGCCTTGAGTGCGGTATATTCAGTATTGGCGTAACGGGCAAAGCGGCGCGGATCGATACACCAGGTATCATAGCACGCCTCGCCATGCACGATCTGTTGCGCCAGCAGCCAGCCTTGCCCGCCGCCTTCACCCAGCCCGGCGCGCAGCCCTGTAATGCACCAGGCATTGCGTCTGGCCGGTATGCGGCCGACCAGCGGCAATCCGTCTGGCGTATAGGTAATCGGCCCATTGATGATGCTGTGAATACCCGCTTCTGCCAGGCAGGGCATTCGAAAAGTTTGAAAACGTTCTCGAGAACCGGCAACACCCGGTCCGCATCGTCCGGACACAGAGCATTGGTAAAATCAGGATCAATGCCGTCCAGTCCCCACGTCTTGCACTCCTGCTCATAAAACCCGACCAGCAGCCCGGATTTCTCCTGACGCGAGTAGAAATCATCAGTCGGCAGCGGATCAGTGGCGTGCGAAATCCCAGCGCTTCTATCTGGGCAATGGCCTCGGTGAGGAAATACTGGTGCTCCATCGAGGCGACCGGGTGCTCGACGCCCATCATCGCACCCACTTCATTGCAGCGGTATCCTCCGGCGTTGACTACGTGCTCACAGGTAATGTCGCCTTTGGCGGTGTGAACGATCCAGTCTCCACCTGGCTTCCGGGTCAGACCGGTGACGGCTGAGTGCCGGTAGACTTCAGCACCGGCCTTGCGTGCGCGGCGTGCCAGCGCCTGGCACAACTGGGCAGGATCAATGTCGCCGTCCAGCGGGTCCCAGAGCGCGCCCAGCAGATTGTCCGTGGTGATCAGCGGATGGCGTTTTCTGCATTCTTCTGCATCAATGATTTCAAATTCCACCCCAATGCCTTTGGCCATGGGACCGGAAATGCCTGTAGCCGTCGAGGTGATCCTGCGTTGACGCCAGACGCAGGCCGCCCGTGGCATGGTGATAGTTGATGGGGTAGTCCGGATCGTCGGCCAGTTCCTTGTACAGCCTGATGGAATGGCTCTTGAGGCCGACCATGGTCTGTACGCCACCAAAGTTGGTTACCTGCGCCGCCGAATGCCAGGTGGTGCCCGAGGTCAGTTCATCGCGTTCCAGCAGCACCACATCACTCCAGCCTTCCTGTGTCAGGTGATACAGGGTGGAACAACCGGCGATACCGCCACCAATGACTACTACACGCGCTTGAGTTTTCATTTTAAGGGGTCCGGAAATGGAGAGGAGGATTTCTTGCAAAACCGGGTCACATTGCCGGGCTCCGGACAAGGATTTCCTGGGCAGTTAAGGTATTTCGACTAACTCGTTCAATTTATATTACACTTCGCACTTCGAATTTTATGCCAACCTCTGCTCTACATATGATAATTTGCCATCACGCTTGTTTCAGGGTGGTGCAATCAAAATAAGGGTGCGCCCCCTGGCCGCTGGAACGCGGGCGATTCACTATTCTGCCTGATCCGGAGCGGATGCGGCCGGCTGGCTGAGCGGTTCGCCGTCATTGCCCAGATGGGCGATCCACGCCCATTCGAGTCCTGGCAGCGGTGCGAGCTCCTGTTCAAGCCGTTCAGTCAGCAGCTTGCGGGTCAGTTGTGCCAGGCTCTCGGGCAGCAGGCCGAGCTCTTCACTGCGTGCAATGAGCCTTATGGTTCGGCTGAAACCCGCAAACGGCAGGCGAAGGCAGTCCAGATGTCCGATGTCAGACCTGCTGTCCAGCAGGCACAGGGGAGTTGTGATCGCCAGCTCACCGGATTTCCGGGCCATGGCGAAAACCGATCTGGAGGCATCGAAAGAAGCCAGGGAGTTCGGCTTGATGCGAAGCCGGCGCAGTTGCTGCGAAATCGCCTGTCCCATCGGCATGGCGGGGTTGTATTGTATGTAGGGCAATCGCTCGATCTGGTCACGCATATCATGCTGGCAGTCCAGCAATCCGGCCGGGGCAATAATCATGAACGGCTCACGAAGAACCGGAAAATCTTCGTACCGCACTTTTGCATCTGGCAACTGCCCCGACAGAATGATGTCAGCGGTCCGGTTTTCCAGTTGCTTCGCCAGATCGTCGGACCTGCCGGAAGTGACTGAAGTCGCGCTGCCGGAAACCGTTGCCGCAAACTGGTTACCAGCTCGGGTGTGATCGACGCGTCCAGGTCGTCAATAATGCCAAGGCGAAGCTCAAGCGTTGATAATGATACCTCCATCAACTCGGTACGCGCATCACTCAATGCTTCCAGCACACGATGGGCGTGGCGGCGCAGGATATGGCCTACAGGCGTCAGCGTCAGCGGGCGTGCCGGAGCAGACCAAAATCTACCAGCAGACGACAAAACA
>CAVOZJ010000024.1:0-240660 GCA_963700885.1 uncultured Alphaproteobacteria bacterium | reverse complement strand
AACGAGAACGGCGACGGCTACGCCAATTTCACATGCAGGTGATCGATGACGGCGGTACTGCAAACGGCGGTGAGGATACCGACCAGAGCCCCAACACCATCACCGTCGATCCGGTCAACGATGCCCCGGCAGGCACCGACAACACCATCACCATCAACGAAGACGGCAGCCACACCTTCGCTGCCGGTGACTTCGGCTTTAGCGATCCCAATGACGCCTCGCCCGACACCTTCCAGTCGGTGATGATCACCACCCTTCCGGCGACCGGCACGCTGGAACTGAACAATGTGGCGGTGACGGCCGACCAGATCATTGCCGTGGGCGATCTGGCAAACCTCGTCTACACTCCGGCCGCCAACGAGAACGGCGACGGCTACGCCAATTTCACATTCCAGGTGATCGATGACGGCGGTACTGCAAACGGCGGTGAGGATACCGACCAGAGCCCCAACACCATCACCTTCGATGTCGATCCGGTCAACGATGCCCCGGCAGGCACCGACAACACCATCACCATCAACGAAGACGGCAGCCACACCTTCGCTGCCGGTGACTTCGGCTTTAGCGATCCCAATGACGCCTCGCCCGACACCTTCCAGTCGGTGATGATCACCACCCTTCCGGCGACCGGCACGCTGGAACTGAACAATGTGGCGGTGACGGCCGACCAGATCATTGCCGTGGGCGATCTGGCAAACCTCGTCTACACTCCGGCCGCCAACGAGAACGGCGACGGCTACGCCAATTTCACATTCCAGGTGATCGATGACGGCGGTACTGCAAACGGCGGTGAGGATACCGACCAGAGCCCCAACACCATCACCTTCGATGTCGATCCGGTCAACGATGCCCCGGCAGGCACCGACAACACCATCACCATCAACGAAGACGGCAGCCACACCTTCGCTGCCGGTGACTTCGGCTTTAGCGATCCCAATGACGCCTCGCCCGACACCTTCCAGTCGGTGATGATCACCACCCTTCCGGCGACCGGCACGCTGGAACTGAACAATGTGGCGGTGACGGCCGACCAGATCATTGCCGTGGGCGATCTGGCAAACCTCGTCTACACTCCGGCCGCCAACGAGAACGGCGACGGCTACGCCAATTTCACATTCCAGGTGATCGATGACGGCGGTACTGCAAACGGCGGTGAGGATACCGACCAGAGCCCCAACACCATCACCTTCGATGTCGATCCGGTCAACGATGCCCCGGCAGGCACCGACAACACCATCACCATCAACGAAGACGGCAGCCACACCTTCGCTGCCGGTGACTTCGGCTTTAGCGATCCCAATGACGCCTCGCCCGACACCTTCCAGTCGGTGATGATCACCACCCTTCCGGCGACCGGCACGCTGGAACTGAACAATGTGGCGGTGACGGCCGACCAGATCATTGCCGTGGGCGATCTGGCAAACCTCGTCTACACTCCGGCCGCCAACGAGAACGGCGACGGCTACGCCAATTTCACATTCCAGGTGATCGATGACGGCGGTACTGCAAACGGCGGTGAGGATACCGACCAGAGCCCCAACACCATCACCTTCGATGTCGATCCGGTCAACGATGCCCCGGCAGGCACCGACAACACCATCACCATCAACGAAGACGGCAGCCACACCTTCGCTGCCGGTGACTTCGGCTTTAGCGATCCCAATGACGCCTCGCCCGACACCTTCCAGTCGGTGATGATCACCACCCTTCCGGCGACCGGCACGCTGGAACTGAACAATGTGGCGGTGACGGCCGACCAGATCATTGCCGTGGGCGATCTGGCAAACCTCGTCTACACTCCGGCCGCCAACGAGAACGGCGACGGCTACGCCAATTTCACATTCCAGGTGATCGATGACGGCGGTACTGCAAACGGCGGTGAGGATACCGACCAGAGCCCCAACACCATCACCTTCGATGTCGATCCGGTCAACGATGCCCCGGCAGGCACCGACAACACCATCACCATCAACGAAGACGGCAGCCACACCTTCGCTGCCGGTGACTTCGGCTTCAGCGATCCCAATGACGCCTCGCCCGACACCTTCCAGTCGGTGATGATCACCACCCTTCCGGCGACCGGCACGCTGGAACTGAACAATGTGGCGGTGACGGCCGACCAGATCATTGCCGTGGGCGATCTGGCAAACCTCGTCTACACTCCGGCCGCCAACGAGAACGGCGACGGCTACGCCAATTTCACATTCCAGGTGATCGATGACGGCGGTACTGCAAACGGCGGTGAGGATACCGACCAGAGCCCCAACACCATCACCTTCGATGTCGATCCGGTCAACGATGCCCCGGCAGGCACCGACAACACCATCACCATCAACGAAGACGGCAGCCACACCTTCGCTGCCGGTGACTTCGGCTTTAGCGATCCCAATGACGCCTCGCCCGACACCTTCCAGTCGGTGATGATCACCACCCTTCCGGCGACCGGCACGCTGGAACTGAACAATGTGGCGGTGACGGCCGACCAGATCATTGCCGTGGGCGATCTGGCAAACCTCGTCTACACTCCGGCCGCCAACGAGAACGGCGACGGCTACGCCAATTTCACATTCCAGGTGATCGATGACGGCGGTACTGCAAACGGCGGTGAGGATACCGACCAGAGCCCCAACACCATCACCTTCGATGTCGATCCGGTCAACGATGCCCCGGCAGGCACCGACAACACCATCACCATCAACGAAGACGGCAGCCACACCTTCGCTGCCGGTGACTTCGGCTTTAGCGATCCCAATGACGCCTCGCCCGACACCTTCCAGTCGGTGATGATCACCACCCTTCCGGCGACCGGCACGCTGGAACTGAACAATGTGGCGGTGACGGCCGACCAGATCATTGCCGTGGGCGATCTGGCAAACCTCGTCTACACTCCGGCCGCCAACGAGAACGGCGACGGCTACGCCAATTTCACATTCCAGGTGATCGATGACGGCGGTACTGCAAACGGCGGTGAGGATACCGACCAGAGCCCCAACACCATCACCTTCGATGTCGATCCGGTCAACGATGCCCCGGCAGGCACCGACAACACCATCACCATCAACGAAGACGGCAGCCACACCTTCGCTGCCGGTGACTTCGGCTTTAGCGATCCCAATGACGCCTCGCCCGACACCTTCCAGTCGGTGATGATCACCACCCTTCCGGCGACCGGCACGCTGGAACTGAACAATGTGGCGGTGACGGCCGACCAGATCATTGCCGTGGGCGATCTGGCAAACCTCGTCTACACTCCGGCCGCCAACGAGAACGGCGACGGCTACGCCAATTTCACATTCCAGGTGATCGATGACGGCGGTACTGCAAACGGCGGTGAGGATACCGACCAGAGCCCCAACACCATCACCTTCGATGTCGATCCGGTCAACGATGCCCCGGCAGGCACCGACAACACCATCACCATCAACGAAGACGGCAGCCACACCTTCGCTGCCGGTGACTTCGGCTTTAGCGATCCCAATGACGCCTCGCCCGACACCTTCCAGTCGGTGATGATCACCACCCTTCCGGCGACCGGCACGCTGGAACTGAACAATGTGGCGGTGACGGCCGACCAGATCATTGCCGTGGGCGATCTGGCAAACCTCGTCTACACTCCGGCCGCCAACGAGAACGGCGACGGCTACGCCAATTTCACATTCCAGGTGATCGATGACGGCGGTACTGCAAACGGCGGTGAGGATACCGACCAGAGCCCCAACACCATCACCTTCGATGTCGATCCGGTCAACGATGCCCCGGCAGGCACCGACAACACCATCACCATCAACGAAGACGGCAGCCACACCTTCGCTGCCGGTGACTTCGGCTTTAGCGATCCCAATGACGCCTCGCCCGACACCTTCCAGTCGGTGATGATCACCACCCTTCCGGCGACCGGCACGCTGGAACTGAACAATGTGGCGGTGACGGCCGACCAGATCATTGCCGTGGGCGATCTGGCAAACCTCGTCTACACTCCGGCCGCCAACGAGAACGGCGACGGCTACGCCAATTTCACATTCCAGGTGATCGATGACGGCGGTACTGCAAACGGCGGTGAGGATACCGACCAGAGCCCCAACACCATCACCTTCGATGTCGATCCGGTCAACGATGCCCCGGCAGGCACCGACAACACCATCACCATCAACGAAGACGGCAGCCACACCTTCGCTGCCGGTGACTTCGGCTTTAGCGATCCCAATGACGCCTCGCCCGACACCTTCCAGTCGGTGATGATCACCACCCTTCCGGCGACCGGCACGCTGGAACTGAACAATGTGGCGGTGACGGCCGACCAGATCATTGCCGTGGGCGATCTGGCAAACCTCGTCTACACTCCGGCCGCCAACGAGAACGGCGACGGCTACGCCAATTTCACATTCCAGGTGATCGATGACGGCGGTACTGCAAACGGCGGTGAGGATACCGACCAGAGCCCCAACACCATCACCTTCGATGTCGATCCGGTCAACGATGCCCCGGCAGGCACCGACAACACCATCACCATCAACGAAGACGGCAGCCACACCTTCGCTGCCGGTGACTTCGGCTTTAGCGATCCCAATGACGCCTCGCCCGACACCTTCCAGTCGGTGATGATCACCACCCTTCCGGCGACCGGCACGCTGGAACTGAACAATGTGGCGGTGACGGCCGACCAGATCATTGCCGTGGGCGATCTGGCAAACCTCGTCTACACTCCGGCCGCCAACGAGAACGGCGACGGCTACGCCAATTTCACATTCCAGGTGATCGATGACGGCGGTACTGCAAACGGCGGTGAGGATACCGACCAGAGCCCCAACACCATCACCTTCGATGTCGATCCGGTCAACGATGCCCCGGCAGGCACCGACAACACCATCACCATCAACGAAGACGGCAGCCACACCTTCGCTGCCGGTGACTTCGGCTTTAGCGATCCCAATGACGCCTCGCCCGACACCTTCCAGTCGGTGATGATCACCACCCTTCCGGCGACCGGCACGCTGGAACTGAACAATGTGGCGGTGACGGCCGACCAGATCATTGCCGTGGGCGATCTGGCAAACCTCGTCTACACTCCGGCCGCCAACGAGAACGGCGACGGCTACGCCAATTTCACATTCCAGGTGATCGATGACGGCGGTACTGCAAACGGCGGTGAGGATACCGACCAGAGCCCCAACACCATCACCTTCGATGTCGATCCGGTCAACGATGCCCCGGCAGGCACCGACAACACCATCACCATCAACGAAGACGGCAGCCACACCTTCGCTGCCGGTGACTTCGGCTTTAGCGATCCCAATGACGCCTCGCCCGACACCTTCCAGTCGGTGATGATCACCACCCTTCCGGCGACCGGCACGCTGGAACTGAACAATGTGGCGGTGACGGCCGACCAGATCATTGCCGTGGGCGATCTGGCAAACCTCGTCTACACTCCGGCCGCCAACGAGAACGGCGACGGCTACGCCAATTTCACATTCCAGGTGATCGATGACGGCGGTACTGCAAACGGCGGTGAGGATACCGACCAGAGCCCCAACACCATCACCTTCGATGTCGATCCGGTCAACGATGCCCCGGCAGGCACCGACAACACCATCACCATCAACGAAGACGGCAGCCACACCTTCGCTGCCGGTGACTTCGGCTTTAGCGATCCCAATGACGCCTCGCCCGACACCTTCCAGTCGGTGATGATCACCACCCTTCCGGCGACCGGCACGCTGGAACTGAACAATGTGGCGGTGACGGCCGACCAGATCATTGCCGTGGGCGATCTGGCAAACCTCGTCTACACTCCGGCCGCCAACGAGAACGGCGACGGCTACGCCAATTTCACATTCCAGGTGATCGATGACGGCGGTACTGCAAACGGCGGTGAGGATACCGACCAGAGCCCCAACACCATCACCTTCGATGTCGATCCGGTCAACGATGCCCCGGCAGGCACCGACAACACCATCACCATCAACGAAGACGGCAGCCACACCTTCGCTGCCGGTGACTTCGGCTTTAGCGATCCCAATGACGCCTCGCCCGACACCTTCCAGTCGGTGATGATCACCACCCTTCCGGCGACCGGCACGCTGGAACTGAACAATGTGGCGGTGACGGCCGACCAGATCATTGCCGTGGGCGATCTGGCAAACCTCGTCTACACTCCGGCCGCCAACGAGAACGGCGACGGCTACGCCAATTTCACATTCCAGGTGATCGATGACGGCGGTACTGCAAACGGCGGTGAGGATACCGACCAGAGCCCCAACACCATCACCTTCGATGTCGATCCGGTCAACGATGCCCCGGCAGGCACCGACAACACCATCACCATCAACGAAGACGGCAGCCACACCTTCGCTGCCGGTGACTTCGGCTTTAGCGATCCCAATGACGCCTCGCCCGACACCTTCCAGTCGGTGATGATCACCACCCTTCCGGCGACCGGCACGCTGGAACTGAACAATGTGGCGGTGACGGCCGACCAGATCATTGCCGTGGGCGATCTGGCAAACCTCGTCTACACTCCGGCCGCCAACGAGAACGGCGACGGCTACGCCAATTTCACATTCCAGGTGATCGATGCAGACGGCGACGGCTACGCCAATTTCACATCCAGGTGATCGATGACGGCGGTACTGCAAACGGCGGTGAGGATACCGACCAGAGCCCCAACACCATCACCTTCGATGTCGATCCGGTCAACGATGCCCCGGCAGGCACCGACAACACCATCACCATCAACGAAGACGGCAGCCACACCTTCGCTGCCGGTGACTTCGGCTTTAGCGATCCCAATGACGCCTCGCCCGACACCTTCCAGTCGGTGATGATCACCACCCTTCCGGCGACCGGCACGCTGGAACTGAACAATGTGGCGGTGACGGCCGACCAGATCATTGCCGTGGGCGATCTGGCAAACCTCGTCTACACTCCGGCCGCCAACGAGAACGGCGACGGCTACGCCAATTTCACATTCCAGGTGATCGATGACGGCGGTACTGCAAACGGCGGTGAGGATACCGACCAGAGCCCCAACACCATCACCTTCGATGTCGATCCGGTCAACGATGCTCCCGATGCCGTCAATGACTTTATAACCCTGGGAGCTGGCAATACGGCAACCAATTCCAACGGACAGGTCACATCCGTTACGCTCAATCCTCTCTTCAATGACAAGGACATTGATGCAAACGACACATTGACCATAACAGCTGTTGCAGGACTTGCAATCATTGCCGGCCAAACAGTTGCATTGGCAGATGGGGCGCAAATCACGCTGAACTTAGATGGGACGTTAACTTATACTCCGGTTCAGCCTATTGATACGAGCTTCTCCAGTTTCCAGACCGAGTTTGAGTATACAATAGCAGACACAGGCGGACTTAAAGACACAGCCACAGTGACGCTGTCCGCTGTCGACGGACTTCCCTTTACCTTCGACGTGGTCTTTACCAGTTGGGGTGGAAATGTAATCGGCGACAAGGCTGGTCGGTTTGTGTCTATCGCCAACGATGGACTGATTGGCATGACCATCAAACCGAGCGATCCGGATACCGGGATATTTGTAAACAACAATGAGCTAACGGTCGGCCAGGGCCAGGGCAGTCAAATTGATGTCGGTGAAAGCCTGACTTTTGCATTCCGTACAAGCGTAACAGCAAGCAATGGCCAGGGGATTGAATTCGAGGGAGCCTACCTTCATGCCAGCGAGTTTGGCATCGAGATTTTCCAGAAACAAGGCGCCACACCCACCAACCTGGAAATTATCCTCTATGATGACAATGGCGCAGCCATAGATCTGAAGGCTTTCGGAACCGATCTGGACAGCTACCTGAACATAGTCACTGCGGGCAGCGGAACGCCCACAGTATCAATCAGTAGTAGTGGCGCAATCATTATCCAGGGCGCCGTCAGTGGAACCCTGATCGGCTTCGAAGGTATCGATGGTTTTTCCTTTAGTGCTGTTGAAGTTAACAACGCAGGCGGCGGTGGATTCACCCTTACAGTGGTAGGAGTTGATATAATTGAAACAGTTTTCGAAGGCACCGCTGTCTCTGACATACTGGAAGGTGACGAACTTGCAAACGTGCTGTTCGGATTGGATGGCAACGATACAATAAACGGAAAGGAGGGGCAGGATATACTCGTTGGCGGTCCCGGAAACGACACGTACAAATTTGATAACAACGCATTTACTGACGTGGATCTGATTGAAGATTACATCAATCTGGGCACAGGTCTCGAACAAGACAGTATAGATTTATCGCTGTTGTTTGATGACCACGCGATTGGGGAAGTCGTCTATGACGGAGCAACCGGTAGTCTCTACTTTGACAAGACGGGCGGCGGTGACGGGACTCCATTGGTTCAAATAGCGCAAGTTACGACAGATGGCAGTCAGCCGGCACAATTGGGTAGCTTGATAATCATTAATGATGGGTTGGAGGTCACAGTCAACGATTACAATTCGTATGTCGTATAGACAAAAATCCGCGGAACATTCAAACCTTGTCGTCCATTGTCAGCGGGCCAACTGAAAACAAGTACCAAGACTGCCTCACGGGAGAAATTTACCCGCACCCATGGCACGCTCGGCAACAATAGAACGCCTAACGTTCCCGTAACGCTTCCGATCTGGCCTTGTTGATCGGTTTGAGCAGGTAATCAAGAACGCTCTTCTTCCCGGTGAGAATGTCCACACTTGCGACCATTCCCGGAAATATCGAAAGGTTCTGGTTCTTCCCGGCCAGCTGGTTCGATAGCGTCTTGACAGTTACGGTATAATAGACCTCGCGCGTTGATTTATCGACAGCGCTGTCTGGTGAAATTTTCTCGACCCGGCCTTCAAGGCCGCCATAAATCGAAAAATCATAAGCCGTTATCTTCACCAGTGCGGTCTGATCCGGGTGCACAAACGCTATGTCACTCGGCCTGATGCGTGCCTCGATCCGCAGTGCATCTTCAAGCGGTACGATCTCGGCCAGAATTTCGCCGGCGCGCACGACTCCACCCACAGTATTGACATTCAGGGCATTCACAATGCCATCCACCGGCGCTTTTATATCAGCTCGATTGACCCTGTCCCGGACGGCCCGGATGCCTTCCTCGACAATCGCAAGTTCGGCGCTGCGTTGCCCCAACTCTGCTTCAGCCTCCTGAAGGTAGCGCAGTTTCTGCTCGCTGACTTTAGCCTCGGCTTCGCGGATGCCGGCCTCTATTCTGGGCACACTCTCATTCGCCACTCCGATCTGGCCCCGCAGGTCGGCTATTTCACGTTGCAGGCGGATTACATCGGTCCTGGGCACCACACCGGAACGGGCCAGCGGTTTCTTCAGTTCCTCCTCCTCCAGAGCCAGCTTCAGGTTATCCTGCAGGCGAACAAGATTGGTCCTGGTCTCCCGCAACTCGAGGGTTTTCTGTGCCACCTGCTCTGCCAGTATCTGTTGCTGGACTTCTAGACTTTTTTGTCTTGCCCGAAACAGGCGCAACTCACTCTCGACAACCGCAGGCGCGCGCAGCTTGACGCCTTCCGGAAACACCGGTTCACCGGTCATATCGGGTTGGGTTTCGTGTTGCAGCCGTGCAATTTGCGACAGCAGGTAGAGTTGTTTGGACTCAACTTCCCCCAAATTGGATGAGAAACCGGTATCGTCGATGCGGATCAACACATCGCCCTGGCGCACTCTGTCACCGGTTTTGACAAAAATCTCCTTTACGATGCCGCCTTCGAGGCTTTGCAGAAGCTGGTTCTTGCCCGACGTTACGACACGTCCATCACCACGGGCAACTTCGTCCAGCTTCGCCCATGCGGCCCATGCGACAAATACCACAATGGCCATGAACGCCATCATGACCAGGACCCTGAGTGTGCGCGGAACCTGCGAATGCAGAGCAGAAACATATTCTGTCGCATAGTCGAGGTCTTCCGTTTTCGCAACCATTTCAACCTGCTCTAGTCAATTCACCAAGTCAGTGCGTATCGATTGTATAAGCTAGTCCAGCCTCCAAATCCATGATTTATGCGGTTTTGTGGTCATTCCGGTCGAGTTTCTTTACACGTCCAACACGCAATTGTATTCTCAGGTTGAGCTTGAATAGCCCCGTCGTAGAAGCAGGCCCGAACAGGCTATACTGTACTTTGTCGAATCAGGTTGAACGTCTGAGACCGTATGTGTTGTACCCTCATGTATCTTCTGCCAACGATGACGCAGGTGAAACATGGCAATACAATTGCTTTAATGGATGACTGGTGCGGTCGAGAAGTAGCGAACGCCACTGGGAGCTATTCCACAATGGATACAACGCCGGAATTTTAACGTTACTGCCACGCAGTCAAATGAGTACCCTGATCTACATTGGTCAATTTTGTATCACCTTTTGGTACCCCTGACTAACCCATTTTGAACGGGTCCCATCCAGGCAACAAAAGATACTCTCGGAAATTGAATATCAAACCGTTTCAAAAAAGCCGCTAAAGCCCCTGTGGAGTTGTTGTTGGACCCTGGCGAGCAGTGTTCGCTCTGCAAAAATTTCTGCAGTTGGCCTTGACCAGATACAGTCACGTCACTTCCCAGTGCTGCACTTCAAACTGCATGGGGCTGGCAGTACGCGCATCAGGACCTGCAGGGGTCACGGTCCGCTGCTCACAGTGGTGGTTGACCTGAGCACTACGCATACTGCCACTGTCCTCTTACGAACTCCCGGGCCAAATGGATCACATTGCCGGTCTTGGGTTTCTCGCAACGCCACTGAACCACAAGATAGCGCAGGCAATATTGGATATTGAGGTCCCAGTGGTGTTGTTGTTGGACCTTGGCGAGCAGTGAATGGTTTCAGAGCGTTGGTAACTCTCGGTGGCTTGGGTCACCTTGGTGCGCTGGTTAGTTGTGGGTTAAATGAGTACCCCGCAGCCCTTCCGCTACTAATGTCAGCCCTTGGTTTCTTCGGTATTATAGGCTGGAGACGCAAGAAGGCTGCTCTGGTCTGAAACTCCCCACATTGGCAACATTGTGTCTTTTCGCTGCAACAGGTGGCAACGGCCGACTTGACTTTACCTCGTAAGGCTTCCAGACTTATTTCAGTACTGCATTTTTAACAATCTCCCAGAAGTGGCGCTGGGTACCGTAAGTGTTCACATGATGCGGAACTGACGTCCGATTTCTGGAAGAGTAAAGAAATGCCGAAGACGCTGAAGTTATTGGTTGCTGCGGTTGCTATGTCGCTCATGGCCACGTCTGCTCATGCGGTCACCTTCCATACAGACCCCTCCGTTAACACAGACCCCTTCTTAGGCCTCCTCGACTTTGGCGAGGTTGTTATTGGTGATACCAAAACAATAAGGTGGGAGATCTCTTGGACGTTGGGAGCTGGAGAGCAACTTAATAAATTAATGAGCCCTTTTTTTTCGTTCGGGGATAAGAATGGATACCAGGTCAAATATGTATCGGGTGAATCCAATAATTGTCTTGCTCAAGGAGGTCCAACAGGAACGAATGGATCGTGCGTGTTTGATCTCCTATTCACCCCATCAGAAACGGGTAAGTTAGAGGGGAACGGTCTAGTGCAGTTGAATTTGTATGTCGTTCCATTTTTATCAGAGGATGATGATGGGCACAGGTACTACTCTCTTAACACGACCGGGGAAGGCATCAACCCAGTCCCCCTCCCGGCTGCACTCTCGCTACTAGGCGGTGCCTTGTCGCTGCTTGGGTTCTTCGGCTGGCGCAGGAAACGGATGGCTGCTGCTTAGCTCAACACTGGGCCTGTGAATGCCCTTCCACAACCCTCGCAAGCTGCATTCTCACTCTGGTCAATGCACCTTTCAAATTCACTGTTGACGAAGGCCCAGAGTTTTTTCGCTTCTCTAGGGTCTCTAGTACCCAAGGACCGAATGAACTCCTTTCCAAGCCCACAGGAAGCTTGTAGAGCAGCAGAAACAGGCCTTCGGTACTTAAAAATACCATGCCGTGATTGCGTGAGATACGGGAGTTTTGGCCTAAGCTTTCCATGCCCCATTTGTACCACCTCTTTGTATCACCTCACGGTGAATGAGCCGGTAAATCAAGGTATTTCAATCACGTAAGCTTTGGACTGGTGCGGTCGAGAAGACTCGAACTTCCACGGGTGTTACCCCACAGCGACCTCAACGCTGCGCGTCTACCAATTCCGCCACGACCGCAAATCGCACTAGCTGGGTAGCATGGATGCAGCGTTTAACAGTGCCGACCGGTCAAATCAAGTCCTCAAAACAGGAGACATTGGAACCAGGCCGCATTTGTCGTAAGACACTTTGATGAAGACAAGCCGAGACGCGCTCGCCATCAGCTACATTGCCCCCTCACCGGATTCAGTCGTCGAATGGCGGGTGGAACAAGGCCTGGTTGACTACCAGACGGCAGTAGCCTTCATGGAGGCGCGGGTGGCGGCAATTGCTGCAGGCCAGGCGTCTGAACTCGTCTGGCTGCTGGAACACCCGGCGCTTTACACCGCCGGCACCTCGGCAGAAACTTCCGACCTGGTCGACGCAGACCGCTTTCCGGTTCACAGAACCGGGCGCGGTGGCCAGTACACCTATCATGGTCCCGGTCAGCGGGTGGTCTATGTCATGCTCGACCTGAACAGGCGGGGAAACGATGTCCGGCGCTTCGTGGCGCAACTGGAAGCATGGCTCATTGCAACTCTGGATGCATTCAATGTCAGGGGCGAACGGCGCGAGGACCGTGTCGGCGTCTGGGTGCGCAGACCGGAAAAAGGTGAAAATGCCGAAGACAAGATCGCCGCCATCGGCATACGGGTCCGCAAATGGGTGACCTATCACGGCATCAGTCTGAATGTAGACCCGGACCTGGAACATTTCTCCGGCATAGTTCCATGCGGCGTTGCCGGCCATGGCGTGACCAGCCTTGTTGATCTTGGGCTGCCGGCCGGCATGCATGATGTAGACATAGCGCTAAGGACGCAATTTGAGAATACCTACGGTCCTACTCAAACTCCATGATCACCGCATCCACAGCCAGGTTGGCGCCGGCCTCGGCATGAATTACCTGCACGGTTCCGTCGCGTTCGGCGCGCAGGATGTTTTCCATCTTCATGGCTTCCACAACCGCGAGTTTCTCACCGGCCTTCACTTCCTGACCCTGTTTGACGTCTATCGACACCACCAGGCCCGGCATTGGGCATAACAGTTTTTTTGACGTGTCAGGCGGCAGCTTGACCGGCATCAGCCTGACGAGTTCTGCCTCGCGGGCGGTATACACGTGGGCATTCACTTCCGAGCCCCCGTGCGACAACCGGAACCCGTTCATCAGGGGTCGCACCTGTACCGACAAGGCATTACCGTTGATCTGCCCGTGCCACACAGGCTCGCCCGGTGACCACTGGCAAGCAACCGCAGCTTCCCTGTCAGCGACGTTCAGGCGGAACAGCTTGCCTTCGCAACCAAGAATTTCCGCATCAATCCAGTCGTCCGCCACCCGGACGCAACGTTTTGCGGAAAACCTGACCGGCCTTCCACCCATCTGACCGGAGATTTCACGCTTGCGCTGGTTCAAGACATGATCGCAGACCACCGCAACAGTCGCGATGTTGAAAGTCACACCTTCAGTCAGTTCCGCACCCTGAAAACCGTCGGGAAATTCATCAGCAATGAACCTGGTGGATAACTCGCCCGATTGCCAGCGCGGATGCGCCATGATGGCTGAAACAAACGGGATGTTGTGCTGGATGCCATCCACGTAAAACCCGTCCAGTGCCTGCGACATCGCAGAAATGGCAGAACTTCGATCTGCGGCATGAGTGCACAGTTTGGCAATCATCGGGTCGTAAAAAATCGATATTTCACCTCCTTCATAGACCCCTGTATCATTGCGCACGGTTATACCGGTGTCGTCGTCATGACTTTCCGCCGGCGGCCGGTATTTGGTCAGACGCCCGGTTGACGGCAGGAAACCGCGATACGGGTCTTCTGCATAAACCCGGCATTCAACTGCCCAGCCATTGAGTTTCACGTCAGCCTGTTTGATTGCCAGTTTCTCGCCATAAGCCGACCGGATCATCTGTTCAACAAGGTCAATACCGGTGATCAGTTCAGTGACCGGATGTTCAACCTGAAGGCGTGTGTTCATTTCCAGGAAGTAGAACGACTTGTCCTGCCCGGCGACAAACTCGACTGTGCCGGCAGTGTCGTAATCAACGGCCCTGGCCAGTGCGACCGCCTGCGCTCCCATCTCTGCACGGGTTTTCTGGTCCAGCAACGGTGACGGGGCCTCCTCGACAACCTTCTGGTTGCGGCGCTGGATGGAACACTCACGTTCACCCAGATGAATGACATTGCCATGCTTGTCGCCCATCACCTGAATTTCGACATGACGCGGATTGACGATAAACTTCTCGATGAAGACCCTGTCGTCACCAAACGAGGATCTGGCCTCTGATCTTGCCGAGTTGTACCCCTCTTCCACTTCATCGGCAGAATGCGCGATGCGCATGCCCTTGCCGCCACCACCGGCGGATGCCTTGATCATTACCGGATAGCCGATGTCATCTGCAATTCTGACCGCCTCTTTGGGGTCGTGGATTTCACCAAGGTAGCCCGGAACCGTGTTGACCTTGGCAGCGTTGGCGAATTTTTTGGACTCGATCTTGTCTCCCATCGCCTCGATGGCTTTCGGGTTGGGTCCGATAAAGACGATTCCGGCGTCTTTCAGAGCGTGGGCAAACTTTGAATTTTCCGACAGAAACCCGTAACCGGGATGAACCGCCTCGGCACCGGTCTGCCTGCATGCATCAATGATTTTTTCGATAACCAGATAGCTTTCAGCCGCTGCCGGGGGACCAATATGAACAGCCTCATCCGCCATCGCCACGTGCATGGCGCGGGCATCGGCATCGGAATAAACCGCAACGGTGGCTATACCCATCAATTTCGCGGTTTTCATCACCCTGCAGGCAATCTCACCGCGGTTCGCGATCAGTATTTTCTTGAACATTCCTACCCCTGCGCAATTCCCGCGCCCTGTACTCCCGTTGCTGCAAATTGTTGTAGCGGGGAAACAGCGCCGGGTAAACTGGGCGAAACGGTAACAGACAATCATCAACCCCGGGCAGTTACAGATCCAGCTGACGGTCTTCCTGATGCAGACGCCTGCAACCCTGATACCATTGACAGGGTCCGTCCTAAACGATCATGTCTTCCAGTGCCTTTGGATGATCGGTTATCTGCTCATAGCCTTCATCCGTCACAATGAAGCTGTCGCCGACCTGGGCGCGAAACGACCCTGCGACACTGACAGAACCGTCCACCGCCAATACCATGCCGGGTTGCAGAACCGTCCTGTCGCCAAATACCAGTTCCGGTTTCTCCAGAAAACTGTAGCCGGTCGCCCGGCCGCAGCGAAACGGATAGTCATAACCGGCATCCTGGATAACCTCCGCATAGGCGGCGTGAACCGATTCCGCTGTGACGCCGGGACGGAAGGCACGAAGAGCTGCTGACTGACTTGCCACCGCGACTTCATAAATTTCCGCCTGCTTCCTGTCGGCAACCTCCCCTATCCAGAATGTACGGTCGAAGCCGAGTTTGAAGCGGTGAAAATTGGTCATGCCGCAAAAACACAGGAAGACCGGTTCACCGTGCCTCATGATACGGGTGGATGCGCGATGATGCGGCTTGGTGATTTCCCTGCCCGACGCCATGATCTGCAAGAAATGTGTGTTCGGCGACATGCAGCCATCGTCATAATGCCGCGCCAGCAGTTCGGCGGCCTTGCGCGTTCCTGCGGCAGATGTTGCCAGGGCCACCTCGAATTCCGGCACCCCGTCACCTATTTCAGCCCGGCCGGCGCTCATCATTGCCATGGCGACCTCACCGGCATGCCGCGCCAGCTGGAGTTCCTCCGCTGACTTTATCATGCGCATGCCTCCAATGACCGGTGTTACGTCAACAATCCGTTCCAGGCCGGCAATGCTGTTGAGATACTGACGCACGATTGCAGGCATCTGGTCCGGCTCGATGCCTATCCGGCCCTCGCCCGACAGTACAACGGGCAACTGCTCGCGCCACTCATTACCGTGACCATCATTCCACCCGGCTATCCGGTCGACCCTTGCGGCTGCCTCAGCCATGTCCCTTTCCATACTGGGTGTGATCAGCAGGCTTTGGCCATCACGTGGCACAACCAGAATGGTCGGCCGCCCGAAATCCATGTGCAGGTAGTCGTAATAACCGGTGAAATAATAGACGCTGTCGTCATCGGTGATCACGGCACTGTCGATGCCTGCCTCACCAAGACGCGCCCGCAAAGTTTCCATGCGCCGTGCAAACATTGTTCACCTTTTTCCCAGTTGTTGTTCAACCAGGCTAACCCAGTAGGAAGAACCCGCTGCCAGTGCATCATCATTGAAATCATAGTCGGAAGAGTGCAGCGGCCTGCCGTGAGCGCCTTCGACACCATTGCCCATCAGCATGAAACACCCCGGACGGGCAGCGGCCAAATGGGCAAAATCCTCAGAAAACAGTTTCGCGGGACAATCACCATCGACTGCGTCCTTGCCGGCAAGCATTTGGGCTGCCAGAACCGCGGATTTTGCCGCCTCTGCAGCGTTGATCGTAGCTGGAAAGATCGTGTCGTATGACACAACCGCCGTTACACCATGGGCCATGCACACACCGTCCACGATCTTGCGCAAATGCGTCTCGATTGACTGATTGATGGCGGGATGCAATGCCCGGGCATCGCCGCGCAGCGTGGCTTTGCCCGGCAAGACATTGCGCCGTCCGTCGGTTTCAAACTCGGTAACCGATACAACTCCGTTCAGGCTGGGGTTAAGTTTGCGTGAAACGATGGTCTGCAATGCACCAACAATTTCAGAACCGACCAGGATGGCATCCACTCCCATGTGGGGCAACGCCGCATGACCTCCATGAGCGGAAATTTCAATTTCAAACAGGCTTTCACTCGCCGTCACGGCACCTGGCCGGGTTGCAAATGTTCCAACCGGCATGCCCGGAATATTGTGCATGCCGTGCACTTCATCGACCTCAAACTTGTCAAACAGTCCGTCCTCGAGCATGGCTGCTGCACCAAGGCCGTGCTCTTCGTTGGGTTGAAAAATGAACACGGCACGGCCGTTGAAGTCACCGTTCTCGGCCAGGTGCTTTGCTGCCCCCAACAGCATTGATGTATGACCATCATGACCACACGCATGCATGACGTCCGGGTTTGAGGAACGGTAGGAAGCATCCGTGGTTTCACGTATCGGCAAGGCATCCATGTCAGCCCGCAATCCGATACTGTTCGTACCGTTGCCTTTCTGCAGCACACCGACAACGCCTGTCTGGCCCAGTCCTGTATGAACTTCCAGGCCGAAGCTCGCCAGCAGGTCCGCCACCTTTCTGGACGTGCGGTGTTCGTTAAATCCAAGTTCCGGATTCTGGTGGAAATCATGCCGCCATGAGGTCATCAATTCCACAAGACTGCGGGTAGGCCAGGATATCTGTGACACGCAATTCTCCCCGCGCGGAAAGCTGAACTGAAACTACCAGCATAGTCCCATCTGCGGTTTCTGACAGGGTGGAAATTCACTGTTGTGTGCCTGCCTCGCATTATGGTCCCAGGTGCCATTTTCATCCCGGGTCCTGCAACGCCAGTTGACGACTGATACATGTGCTGTAATGCTTCCAGCAACTGGAAGGCCAGGAGATGTTGCCAGAATGAATATCGGTGCAATTGCCAAACAGGCGGATCTGCCGACGAAGACGGTACGCTATTACGCCGACATCGGACTGGTGACACCCTCGGGGCGGTCAAGTGCGGGTTATCGTATTTATACCGGAGTTGAGCTGAACAAGTTGCGCTTTGTGCGCAGCGCGAGGTCATTTGGCTTCACCGTCGAGGAATGCCGTGAACTGTTGGGATTGTACGAAGATCGCGACAGGTCCAGTCGCGATGTGAAGCGCATGGCACTGCAGCGCATCAGCGAAATCGAACTCAAGATGGCCGAACTGCAAGCGCTGCACGATGAACTTTCACGACTGGCCAGATCTTGCCACGGAGATGATCGGGCTGACTGTCCAATACTGTCGGGACTGTCAAAATGACCACTGAGAATGCAATCGCTTTCCGAAAACTGACCGGCAATATAGGCGCAGAAATAACCGGTATTGACTTGAGCAGGCCGATTTCCAGAGACACCGCGGGCACATTGAAAAGTATGCTGGAACAACACCATGTCATGTTCTTTCCAGGTCAGAATCTGAACCTGCAGCAGCAGAAGGCGTTTACCGGAATTTTTGGACCAGCATTGCAGTTGCCCTACGTGACGCCGATGGAGGACGAACCGGAGGTCATCCGGGTGTATAAGGGGGCCGACGAAAAAGGCGGCGTATTCGGAGGTGATTGGCACTCGGATTTCAGCTTCCTTGAGCTACCGCCTTCCGGGTCTGTTCTCAGCGCCCACACTCTGCCACCATATGGCGGAGACACATTGTGGGCCAGCCAGGCGGCAGCATGGGACGCTCTTCCAGGCCCCTTACAGCAATTGTTGCTGGGTCGTAACGCAATCCATGTAGGCAAACCATATGGCGTCAAGTGGGCGCCGCCAATCAGGGAGCAGTCTGGTGCCGGCATCAAAATGTCCCGCGGAGACCCAACGGCAGATGAGGAGCGGAAACATCCTGCCGTACTTCGCAACCCCGTAACGGGCCGCCGGATGTTGTATCTGAACCCGACCTATGTCACACGCCTCGACGGGATGAGCGAGGCCGAAAGTGCGCCCCTGCTCGACCAGATACAACGTCACGTCACAAGGCCGGAGTTCTGTGTCCGCTACTCATGGGCGCCGGGTACCGTGGCTGTCTGGGACAACCTCGCTACGCAGCACTACGCGGTAAATGACTATCACGGTCACGAACGGCTGATGTACCGGACGGCATATGCCGGTTTGTCGCCACGCGAATTGGCCGCGGGCCCAGGAGAAACAGTGGCCGCAGCCGCAGAATAGATCAAATTCCTTGACCGCAGCCAGCTTCTGCCGCACACCGCGCCCATGGACAAGATGATACCACCTGCTGTTCCGACCATAGGCCTCGTATCCCTCGGGTGCCCCAAGGCCCTGGTGGACTCCGAACGCATCCTCACCCAGCTCCGCGCGGAAGGCTACGTGATCTCGCCGGACTATGCAGGCGCAGACGCAGTGATCGTGAATACTTGCGGTTTCCTTGATTCCGCCAAGGCGGAAAGCCTTGCCGCAATCGGCGAAGCAGTGAAGGAGAACGGCAGGGTCATTGTCACCGGCTGCATGGGCAACGACGCCGAAGCCATTCAAGCCGCCCACCCGCAAGTTCTGGCCGTAACCGGCCCTCATCAGTACGCAGCCGTTGTGGGCGCGGTGCATGACGCAGTACCACCTGCCCATGACCCGAAGTTCGACCTGGTCCCGGATCATGGACTGCGCCTGACGCCCGGCCACTACGCCTACCTGAAAATTTCCGAAGGCTGCAACAACCGCTGTTCGTTCTGCATCATTCCCTCCCTGCGCGGTGACCTGGTATCACGCCCGATGGCATCGGTGTTGTACGAAGCCGAGCGCCTGGTGAAGGCCGGCACAAAGGAATTGCTGGTTATCAGTCAGGACACATCAGCGTACGGTGTGGACATAAAATATGCGCACAGCAAGTATCGCGGCCGTGACGTGAAAGCGAAATTCATCGACATGGCCCGGGAATTGGGAGATCTCGGAGCGTGGATCAGGATGCATTATGTGTATCCCTACCCGCATGTCGATGAGGTAATCGAACTGATGGCCGATGGCAAGATCCTGCCATATCTCGACATTCCATTTCAGCATGCAGCGCCCGAAGTATTGAAAAAAATGCGCCGCCCCGCAAATCAGGAAAAGGTGCTGGAGCGCATTTGCAAATGGCGTGAAACCTGCCCCCACCTCGCCATCCGTTCCACTTTCATTGTCGGTTTTCCAGGGGAAACGGAGGAAGATTTCAAATATCTTCTTGAGTGGATGCGCGCAGCCCGGATCGAACGCGCAGGCTGCTTCAAATACGAACACGTGGACGGCGCAAAGGCCAATGAACTTCCGGGCGCCGTTGCGCCTGAAGTGATGGACGAACGTTGGCATCGCTTCATGGCAGCGCAGTTGGAAGTATCGGCAAACATCATGGCCGGCAAGGTCGGACGCGAAATTGAGGTCCTGATTGATGAAGTAGACCTTGATGAAGGCGAAGCCATTGGCCGTTCGGTATGGGACGCCCCCGAGATTGACGGCAATGTGTTTGTGCCCGGTGAAACCGGTCTGAAACCCGGTGACATGGTGCGCGCAAGAATAGTCGATGCCGAAGAATACGACCTGATCGGTGAACTCGTCTGAGCGATCATGGATACCCTTGTGATTTGACTCGGCTATGATGGCGATCCCGTGCAGTCAGCCGTAAAACGTGGCAGATTTTGATGGCAGAACAAACGTAATGCATGACCGGACAGATGACACTTGAAGACTACAACTCCTATTGCGCCTCCCTAACTGCAACAACCCATGTTGTGCAATGGGGTGGCGCCCACGTCTGGAAGGTTGGAGGCAAGGTCTTCGCCATTGCGGGTTGGAGCAAGGGCAATGATTTTGCTGTTACGTTCAAAGTTTCTGAACTTGCCTATGAAATCTTGAAGGAACAGCCTGGTCTGCGGCCTGCCCCATATCTCGCATCGCGGGGCATGAAGTGGATCCAGCACTATGCCAGTCCGGGTCTTGATGACAACGGTTTGCGGGACTACATCGCACAGTCACACAGGATAGTCGCTTCCGGACTGACAAAAAAACGGCAACGGACCTCGGCGTGGGCACCGCCATCTGAGCCCGATTACTTTGCAGCGCGAACAATCTTGTCCTCGGTCATACGCGTGATCTTGTCGTATTCCTGCAATTGGGTTGGTGTAAACACCTTGGCCAACGCATTTCGTTCATCCCGCGCTGCCGATTGCAATGGGCCACTGGCCTTCATCAGCAATGACATGTCTGGCCTGGCGGACTTGCGAATACCGTATTGGCGGAAGATCTTGTTGAAACGGCTGTTTGACTTGCGCATGATCTGGCGCACCTTGCTGCGCTGACTCTTGGTCATCTTGATTTTGCGTTCAAAACCGGAGTCGTAAATGGAAGCGGCACTGGCCGGCTGAACCATGCCGGTCGGCAAACTGATTGCCACAACAACTGCTGATACAAACATGCCCGCAAATGCACTTCGAACAAACTTCTGAACTTCCATCTGAAATCATACCCCTTGTTTGAAAAACAGAGCCGGTCACTACAACAATCACACCACCGTCATGCAATGCTGGTCAAATCAAAGTTCCCGATGCAGCGCAGATTTTTCAAAAGTGTGACATTTATGCATCAGTTTGCCCAACGGCAGCGGCCGGATGGCAACAATTCACAGTGGAATATTGTCGTGTTTCTTCCAGGGGTTCTCGACCTGTTTGTTTCGCAGCATGTTCAATGCGCGGGATATCCGTTTGCGCGTTGAATTGGGCATGATGACTTCGTCAATATAACCACGTTCTGCTGCCACAAACGGGTTTGCAAAACGGGCCTCATAATCCCTGGTACGTTGCGCGATCTTGTCTTTGTCGCCCAGTTCAGTGCGATAAATGATTTCGGCAGCGCCTTTCGGTCCCATTACCGCAATTTCAGCCGTAGGCCAGGCATAGTTTACATCACCGCGAATATGCTTCGAGCTCATCACGTCATATGCCCCGCCATAGGCCTTGCGGGTAATCACGGTGACTTTCGGCACTGTCGCTTCGGCATAGGCAAACAACAGTTTGGCGCCGTGTTTGATCAGACCGCCATATTCCTGTGCTGTTCCGGGAAGAAAGCCCGGCACGTCCACAAATGTCACCAGTGGTATATTGAAACAATCGCAAAATCTGACAAACCGGGCTGCCTTGCGACTGGCGTCACTATCCAGAACACCGGCCAGCACCATCGGTTGATTGGCGATGATGCCAATTGTATGACCTTCAACGCGTGCGAATCCGACCACTATGTTCTTGGCATGGGATTCCTGAATCTCGAAAAAATCACTTTCGTCCACCGTCTTGTGGATCAGTTCCTTGATGTCATAAGGCTGATTGGGATTGTCCGGGATCAATGTATCCAGTGATTTGTCCAGGCGTTCGCCATCATCATCTGATGGCACATCAGGTGCGTCTTCGGTATTGGAGGCGGGCAGGAAGTCAATCAGGCGCCGCATCTGCAGCAGGGCCTCGACGTCATTTTCATATCCCTTGTCGGCAACCGACGATTTCACGGTGTGAACGGATGCGCCGCCCAGATCTTCCGCTGTCACGGTTTCGTTGGTAACAGTCTTGACCACGTCCGGTCCGGTTACGAACATGTAGCTCGTATCCTTCACCATGAAAATGAAATCGGTCATGGCAGGTGAATAAACGTCTCCACCGGCACAGGGACCCATGATTACTGAAATCTGGGGGATTACGCCCGAGGCCAGCACATTGCGTTGAAACACTTCACCGTATCCGCCGAGCGCCGCCACGCCCTCCTGGATGCGTGCGCCACCTGCATCAAACAAACCGATTATCGGAGCACGGTTCTGCAAGGCCATGTCTTGAATCTTGGTAATTTTCTGGGCGTGGGATTCTGACAGTGACCCGCCAAACACGGTGAAATCCTTCGCGAACAGATACACGGTACGGCCATTGACAGTCCCCCAGCCGGTTACCACGCCGTCTCCGGGAATCTTTGGTTCTGCATGCCGAAATCCGTGCAGCGATGTTCAACAAACATGTCGAACTCTTCGAACGATCCTTCATCAAGCAACAGGTCTATGCGTTCTCGCGCCGTCAGCTTGCCGCGCTTGATGTTGCGCTTCAATACGCTTCTGACCACCGCCAAGCCTAGCCACGTCGCGTCGCTTTTCAAGTTGTCCGAGAATGTCCTGCATGTCGTAGTCCCTGCCCTGAGTGACCAATCCGTAAACGTTCTATCACTTGTCCGGCTCAAGGCAAGTTGTACCTTGAAGTGATACCTCCATCGCCGTGCGGCACTACACGATAATAGTTGTTGCTCAGCACATCTGCAAAAACCGCGTGGTCGCATCAAAATCAAGCTTCCGCATGGCGCGGCGGGCTTCAGCCTCGCCGTCACTACCCCACTGTTCAATCTGCCAGTCTTCATCGACATGTGCTGCAGCCCATGCCGCCTCGCCTGAAAGAGCACCTGCTGCGGTCATCATCGCTATGAGGGTGGAGCCCGTCAGGGTCGTTATGTTGTGAATAGCAGTCAGGCGAAAGTTGTCCTCTGCCTGCAACGCTTGCGAGACAGTGGCAAGCACGGTATCAGCCTGCGCGTGATGGATGATGCCTTCGACACAAACAAACTGTACCCCGTGAGCGGATTTCATCCAGTCCAGCACCGGATCCCAGTGCAGGGCCTGGCGTTTGACCAGCGGCTCCGGTGAGCCTGCGCGATAACAAACCAGATCACTCGCCGCAAAACCGGTCAATTCTCCGACAATTCTCATTTCATCGTCACGCACCCGGTCAACTGCAGTGTTGGCCAGCCTGGTAACGATCATGGTGGCCGGATTTATATGGGTTTGCTGCTCTTCCCACTCAACGGCGATCGCCTGGGCCATCTCACGCGATGGTACTGCAAAATCGCGCTTCAGTGGCGTTCTGACGACCCTGTCATCAAGCCGAATATCGTATCCGCTGTCAGTTTCACCAATGGTCACTGTCTTGTAGAAGCGCCTGGGCAAATTTCGGTCGATGCGAGCAGTCAGTAGCCGGGTTGCGCGCTCATCTTCGGTTTCGCTCATGCAGTAACACTCAAATACCTGTCAACTGACGCTTCCAACTGATTGTAATGTTGCAATATATCATGCGCACCAGACGTAACCAGATGCTCGGCTGGATGGTAACCCCAGGCCACACCAATGGCCCCAACCCCGGCATTGCGCGCCATGGCCATGTCATAAGTTGTGTCACCAACCATGACCGTTTGGTCCAACGTGGCGCCGGTCTCCGAAACCGCCTGATGAATCATCGCCGGATGAGGTTTTGACGGCGCATCGTCCGCCGTCTGGATTGACGCAAAATAGCCGTGCAAACCTTCGCGATCAATCAAGGCCTTTACACCGCGTTGAGATTTTCCGGTCGCAATCGCCATGATCACATCATCCATGGCGTGAAACCTGTTCAGGACGTCGCGGCACCCGTCATACAGCGGTTCTTCGTGCATCTGCTCCAGACGGGCCGCCTTGAAAGTACTCCTGTAGGCTTCTGCCAGGGCAACATGGGTTGCCTCATTCAGCGCCGGAACCATGCGCTGCATGGCTTCAATCAATGACAGGCCGACAATGGACATAGTGGCTTCACGTCCCGGCCATTCGATGCCAACCTCTTCATAAGCCCGCTGCATGGAATGAACGATACCGTGCTGACTGTCCACCAGCGTGCCATCGCAATCAAATACAATCAGCTTCACGCGTCGATTTCCTCACCCGCTTCGGGCACGTCATACCGTTCCGGATCAAAGCCGCAGGTGATCATGCTGTCGCGCATGTGGCCTGGCACGGGCGCAGTCACGTCCACTGTGCCACCTTTCGGATGCGGAAAGGAAACCCGGCGAGCATGCAGATGGAGCTTGTGGGCAAAACCCTCATCCCTTTTTTCTCCACTGCCATCAGGCTCCAGATGTCCGTACTTCGGATCACCAATAATCGGGTGATCGATCATCTGCATGTGGACACGCAACTGATGCTGCCGTCCCGTCACCGGTTTCAGCGAGACCCACGCAACAGAAGGCGCGGCCTTGTCGATCACCGCGTAGTGCGTCATGGATTTCTGGGCGCCATCCTGTTTCAGGTTTCTGGCAACCTGCATTTTTTCATTTCCCGGTCCACCCGACTTGACAAGCGGTTTGTCAATCAACCCCTGTTCCGGCCGCGGCACACCGGAAACCAATGCCCAGTAAATCTTGCGTACCGAACGGGTCTGGAACAGTTTGCCAAGTGACGTTGCCATGGATCGTGTCTTGGCGATCACCAGAACGCCCGAGGTATCGCGGTCAAGCCGATGCACCAGCCGGGGACGGTCATACAAGTCCGCCGCCAGACCCTGCAACAGGCCATCAATGTGCCTGGCCGTACGCGACCCGCCCTGCACCGCCAGGCCGGACGGCTTGTTGAGCACATACAAATGCTTGTCTTCAAACAACACCAGAGACTGGAAAAACGCCCTGTCGTGGGCGCTGAGAGGTTTTTGCGGTGCCGGAGCATCCTGATGGGCGGTCGGTTCAGGATTTATGGGAGGAACCCGGACTGTCTGACCCGGCAAAAGCCTTTCATTGGCCCTCACCCGGCCGCCGTCCACCCGAATCTGGCCCGTGCGCAGCAGTTTCGACAATCTGCCGTGCGTCACTTGTGGAAAATGCACCATGAACCAGCGGTCCAGCCGCATGCCATCCTCGTCGCCCCTGACCGAAATCTGTTTGACGCCACTCAATGGAAAACCGTTCTTGCCAGATACAAACCGGCAAATACTGCGACCAGCGACATCACAACTGAGCTTCCGGCATAGCCGAACGCCAGGCCATACTCCTTGCGTTCATAAAGGGTCACGAAATCCAGTGAAAATGCGGAGAACGTCGTGAACCCACCGAGCACGCCAGTCGCCAGAAACACCCGCATCTCCTGACTGGTACTCCAGGCAAGCGCCATAACCGTAATGAGTAATCCCATGACGAAGGAACCGCTGACATTGACGATCATGGTCGCCCATGGAAATCCGTGACCCAACAGTTTTGGTGCTGTCAAGTTCACGCCGTAGCGCGCGGCCGCACCCAGCGCACCGCCAATGGCTGCATAAAGAAACATTGTCATGGCAGCGAGGTATACTCACGCGCAACCATAACCGCAATATCCCTCTGGACGCCTGTCACTTGCCATGTAAGAACCCTTAACATGAACTGGCACAAGAAACCGCGAGACAGCTATCACCATGGCAATTTGCGTAAGGCCCTTGTTGAAGCTGCGCTTGACCTCATTCGATCCAAGGGCACCGGAGGGTTTACGTTTGCAGAGGCTGCCCGCCATGCCGGCGTCAGTCCTGCTGCACCCTATCGCCACTACAAGGATCGTGAAGCGTTGGTGGCAGATGTCGCCAGACAGGGTTACAGGGCCTTCTCGGTGGCGTTGGGAAAAGCGTGGGACGATGGCAAACCGGATGCAGCGGTGTCCTTTAAGCGCATCGGCGAAGCCTACCTTGCGTTTGCCCGAGACGAGCCGGCCTACTATTCGGCAATGTTCGAGAGTGGTTTGAACGTCACTGCCTATCCGGAACTGCGTACCGCCGCAGACGAAGCATTCGACACACTCAAGGTTGCGGTAGCGGCGCTGATTGCCACCGCTCCGGCAGGCAGACGCCCCCCGGTCCTGATGGTTTCCCTGCATGTTTGGGCTATCACTCACGGCATAGCGTCACTGTTCGGCCGCGGTGACGGAGCTGCATTTAAACAACCAATCTCACCGGAAGAACTGCTCGAATTGCACACGCTGGTTTACCTGCGTGGTCTCGGTCTTTCTCTTTGAGCGACGGAAACCGTCAAATTGTGTCGTCTTTATG
Organism: uncultured Alphaproteobacteria bacterium; assembly: GCA_963700885.1. GTDB lineage: Bacteria > Pseudomonadota > Alphaproteobacteria > Rhizobiales > Aestuariivirgaceae > Anderseniella. Next base: position 214,015 of record CAVOZJ010000024.1, on the reverse strand, counting down.
AAGGTGGATATGTGAACTGGAACTGGTCAACCGGGTTACATCAAAATAATGCAAATGTTGCCTTGACTCCGCCACAGACAACGCTCACATATGTGAATGTTAATAACATTAACATAAACGAAAAGGCGAGACATGAACACACTCGTTGAACGCTTGGACCAATATGGCATGGCTGCCTGGATAACATTGATGGTAGTCAGTTTTGTGGTTTTCTGGCCACTCGGATTGGCAATTCTCGGTTACATGATTTGGAGCGGACGAATGAAATGCAGGAACAAGGGCAAGGTTGCAGCCTTTAACGCAACCGGTTTTGGCATGGGCAAAGGCGGCCCGGGCCGTTGGTATCGCGGAGGTTTCCCGACTTCAGGAAATCGCGCATTTGATGATTATCGTGAAGAGACCCTGAACCGCCTGCAGGAAGAGCACGAAGAGTTCCAGTCTTTCCTGGAAAAACTCCGGCAAGCCCGTGACAAGTCTGAATTTGACCAGTTCATGGCCGACAGAACCAGACGTGCAGGCGCATCCGATGTTGAGGATACTACAACAAAAGAAGAAGACCGGAACGGCGATAAACCTGCCGCCTGAAGTTCCGGTATTACAAAAAGACATAACCCCGGTCTACGTGCCGGGGTATGTCCAGTCCGATTGACACAACTGCCAATTATGCTAAACCAACTTCAGGTCGGGTCAGCGATGGCGTCGCTGCACAGATCCCCGATTGAGGGCTGAGCAATCAGATCCACATGGCATCCTGAACGCCCGGATGAGTTTTCTCCGGGCATTGTTATGGGTACATCCCGTCAAGTCCGGAGTTTGGCTTGCTGGAGAATTGTCATGTCACAGGAAACTACCCGTCCAGTTGCGTTTCGCTTTCACAATGGCGAAAAGGCAACGCTTCCATTCTCAACCAGTGAGTATCAGCGCCGCCTGGGCAGGTTGCGCAAGATGATGTCGCGTAGGGATTTGCCAGCGATATTGCTGACGTCAATGCACAATGTCGCCTACTATTCGGGTTTCCTGTACTGCAGTTTTGGCAGACCTTATGCCTGTGTCATCACTCATGACACCTGCACAACCATCTCCGCAAACATCGATGCTGGCCAACCATGGCGCCGGTCATTTGGCGACAACATCACCTATACAGATTGGAAACGTGGCAATTACTGGCGCGCCATCCGGGACCTTATCGGTGACCCGGGCCGGTTGGGTATTGAAGCCGATCACCTGACGCTGGCCATGCGCGACCAGGCTACCGCCTCACTCGGTGCACCGGATATGAGCGATATCGGAAAAGCCACCATGGCTGAACGCATGGTCAAATCAGCGGAAGAAATCAGGCTCATCAGATCAGGCTCAAAAATTGCCGACATCGGTGGCGAAGCCATACGCGATGCCATCCACATCGGCGCCCGTGAGATAGACGTTGCAATGGCGGGTCGCAACGCGATGGAATTGGCCATTGCAAACCTGCATCCAGACAGCGAAATCCGGGACAACTGGGTATGGTTCCAGTCAGGCATCAATACAGATGGCGCGCACAACCCGGTCACCACCCGCCGGCTGGAGTTGGGCGACATTCTTTCACTCAACACATTTCCGATGATTTCAGGATACTACACCGCACTGGAACGCACACTATTCCTCGGTGAACCATCAAAAACCGAACGCAAATTGTGGGAGATCAATGTTGGCGCCCATGAACTGGGTATATCGCTGATCAGGCCGGGCGCCACATGTTCGGGAATTACGTCCGAGATCAATCGCTATTTCGACCATCACAATGTCCTGCAATACCGCACATTCGGCTATGGCCATTCTTTCGGAATACTATCGCACTACTACGGTCGTGAGGCCGGTCTTGAACTGCGTGAAGATGTCGACACAGTGCTCGAGCCAGGGATGGTTGTTTCCATGGAGCCGATGCTGACCGTACCGGAAGGCAAGCCCGGAGCCGGCGGATACCGCGAGCACGATATTCTGGTCGTAGGCAAAGCAGGCTCCGAAAACATCACCGGATTTCGATATGGGCCGGAACATAACATTATTGATGCAAGGAACTGATTTTCGCGCAATTGCGATCAGTTCTGTGAGGGATGAGGAGCCGACCGGGTGGAAACGGAGCAGCCGGCATTGGCGCCTGTCAGTTGTTGGCAGGTTCCAGGACTCTTTGATACAAATGCCATGTCGTGTGGCCCAGGACCGGCAACACGACAAACAACCCCAGAAAAGCTGGAACCAGCGCCAGGACCGTCAGGATCAGCACAAACAAACCCCATGCCAGCATGACGAACGGATTGGTTAGTACCGCCTTTACGCTGGTAATGATGGCTGTCACAAAGTCCACATCCCGGTCGAGCAGCATCGGGATGGATACAATCGTCACCGAGAACAATACAGTGTAAAGCGCCGCGCCAACGATATGACCAACTGCCAGAAAGCGCAGGCCATCGCCTGTGTTCAGGACTATATCGATAAAACCATCGAATGTGGAAAACGATCTGAAACCCAGAAATAAGGCCACCAGCAAGCGTATCTGGTACATCCACATCCACATGATGAACAGGGTCACAAACGCCATGATGGACAATTCGCGTCCTTTTTGCAGCCAGACTGTGGTCAGAACGCCACCCCATGTAAGCTTGCGGCCGTCCTGCAGGCAACGACTGACTTCATAAAGCCCAACCGCAACAAATGGGCCTACCAGCGGAAAGCCGATTGCCAACGGGTAAATCATGTAGTGCATGTCAAGCTTTACGGCAAATGCAACTGCCAGCAGACCGCCCAGAGCATAAAAGCCGCCAAAGAAAAGTCCGAACAACGGCGCGCGGGCAAAGTCCGCAAGTCCAGCCGAAAATGCAGCTTTGATATCGTTCATGCCAATGGTTCGCACACCTGGCATGGCACTGCCTGAACCAGTACTCCCCTGCGGTATTTCAGACATCGAATCTTCCTTCCCGGCCAGGTGCCCTTTTCCGGGTCTTCCGGCATACTGACGGCACCCATCAGACGGCGACATGATCTGGATCAAACCGGAACACCCAGTGAACCCGCGTCACTGTTGATTCCGTTGCGTTCTCAACGATGCCCACCAGTCCAGCCGTTTGCGAATCTCCCGCTCGAAACCCTTGTCCGGCGGATCATAATAAGTCTCGCGGCCCATTTCGGTCGGAAAATAATCTTGACCGGAAAAGCCATCCGGCTGGTCAGGGTCATACTTGTAGCCTGTTCCATATTCATGTTCTTTCATCATCTTCGTTGGCGCATTGAGAATGATTTTTGGCGGCATGACGGACCCGGTTTCCCTGGCTCGACGCATCACTTGCCCATATGCCTTGTAAACCCCAATCGATTTGGGCGCCGTTGCGAGATAAACTGCGGCTTGCGCAAGGCCCAACTCGCCTTCCGGAGAACCGAGAAACTCATAAACATCCTTGGCTGCCAGTGCCTGGATGACAGCTTGAGGATCAGCCAAGCCAATATCTTCGTTGGCCATGCGAACCAGGCGGCGGCAGATGAAAAGTGGATCCTCACCAGCCACCAGCATGCGCGCCAGCCAATAAAGTGCGGCATCGGGATCAGACCCTCGAATGGACTTGTGCAAGGCAGAAATCAGGTTGTAGTGACCATCCTGGCCCTTGTCATAGACCGGCACCCGCCGCTGGATGGTTTCTGCCAGTCTTGAAGCGTCCAGAGGATCAGCATCAACTTCAACTACAGCAAACAAGTCTTCGACAAGATTCAGGAAATAGCGGCCGTCACCGTCGGCCATGGCAATCAGTTGTTCACAAGCTTCCCCGGTTACCGGCAAGGACCGCCCTTCAAGCGCTTCCGCGCGCGCAAGCAACCCGGCCATCGCCATCCCATCCAGCCGGTTGAGTGTGAGTACCTTGGCGCGCGACAGCACTGCCGCGTTCAGTTCAAACGACGGATTCTCGGTAGTTGCCCCGACCAGAGTGATGGTGCCATCTTCCATCCATGGCAGAAAGCTGTCTTGTTGCGCCTTGTTGAAACGGTGAATTTCATCCACGAACAACAAGGTGCCCTGCCCCTTGTCCGTACGACGCAGGCGCGACGCCTCAAACACCTTTTTCAGATCGGCAACCCCCGAATGAATGGCCGATATCTGTTCGAAGTGCAGATTTGCCTCGCCAGCCAGTAATCTGGCAATGGTGGTCTTTCCTGTGCCAGGCGGACCCCACAAAATCATCGAGCTTATCCGGCCGGACGAGATCATGCGCGAGATCAGGCCCGCATCACCACTCAAGTGATCCTGACCCTGGACTTCCGCCAGTGATCTGGGGCGCAATCTGTCGGCAAGCGGGCGTGGCGCAGATGCTTCCACTCCGGCAGCGTCAAAAAGCGAAGCCATTGGCTGGTTGACCCCTTAACCGCGGAACTCGCGACGAATGACCCTGCCCCCGCGCAATATGGCAACATCCCAGTATCCGTCGCGCCTGTTCAGAACATTCCGCAAATCGGCGACGGAACCCAGTTTTCGTTCATTGAGTTCAACAATCACATCCCCCTTCTTGAACCCGAAGCGCCGCGCCAGTGAACCCTTTACGCTGGATACGGCGACACCCTCTACCGATGATGGCAGGCCAAGTTCTTCAGAAACAGCCGGCGATACATTGACAACTTCCAGGCCCGTAAACGGTGACCTTCCGTCGATGAGCGTGGTGTTGCGAGGAGGGATTTCCGGCGCCGCAGCCAGAGGCACCTCAGTCTTGTACTTTATTGACTTTCGGCTGAACTCGACTGGCGTCTCGTTACCTACAGTCAGGGTCGCAAACCTGAAATTGAACTCCTGTGCATTCTCGATCTGTTTTTCACCCAGTTTCAACAGGACATCACCCCGTTTGATCCCGGCGCTCCTGAGCGGGCTGTTGGCATGCAACTGGGTGACGATTGCACCGCGCGGTCTGTCGAGACCCAGCGCCGACGCCAAATCGCTGGTTACGTTCTGCAGGTCGGCTCCAGCCCACGGCCGGGTAACCCTGCTGGCACCGGTCAGTGACTGGTCAATAACAGACCGTACCATGTTGGCCGGAATTGCAAATCCAATTCCGTCGGAACCACCGGAACGGGAAAATATTGCGGTGTTGATACCGATCAACCGGCCGCTCATGTCAACAAGGGCGCCGCCGGAATTACCTGGATTGATAGCCGCATCTGTTTGAATGAAGAACTGGTAGGATGATACACCGACCCTGGTTCGCGCCAAAGCGGAGACAATTCCACTGGTGACAGTTTGACCTACCCCGAACGGATTGCCGATAGCCAGTACAAGGTCTCCTACTTCCAACGCATCGGAATCTCCCAGTGAAAGAGCGACCAGCGGTTCACCATCAGGCCTGATGCGCAATACGGCCAGGTCGGTGCGTTCATCCGTCAAGATCAGTTCAGCATCAAACTCACGCTTGTCAGACAGGACAACGCGAATTTCAGTACCGTTCTTGATGACATGATTGTTTGTTACAATTATTCCGGTAGCGTCTACAATGACGCCGGAACCCAGCGAGTTCTGGGCTCGCTGGCGTGGCCTGCCACCAAACAGTTCATCACCAAAAAACCGGCGAAAAAACGGATCCGCACCAAATGGTCGCCGGAGGCCTTGCGTCTGCACAATGCGCTTGGCGTAAACGTTGACCACGCTTGGCGCGGTGTTCTTCACCACTGGTGAAAATGACATGGCTATGTCGGCACGCGATGCAGGTACCTGCTGCGCGCTGACAGGTGTCAATGCAGGCCCCACGAAAAAAAGGGAGAATGCTGCGGACAGCACCACTCGGCGGACAAACTTCATAATCAGCGTTTCCTATACTGCCTCAGAACAAATCGTTGGCACATACTAGCAACACCATGTGCATTGGCCAACCGGTTCCGACCACTTGCAAGCGGTAGCTATTGGGAAGATACCGATTTTTCAGCCTCAATAGCGTTCAACAAATCGAGAAGTTTTGCTACAGGTACGCCGCTGTTGGATCCGCCGTATTCAGGCAGTATGGCTGCGTTCACACCAACCACATGGCCACTGCTATCCAGTACCGGACCGCCACTGCCGCCTTTGGTTGTATCGGCATCATAGACAATTGTGGAAGCAGTCACCTTGGCCACAATTCCCTGGCTGGCCAAAGGCTGGATAAAGCCGTTCTCCGAGAGCCGTTGTGCTACTATCCAAAAGTTGGTTTCACCGGCGTCGCGAATTTTCATGACGAACGATGTTCCGGCCTGGGCAAGCATTGCCCTGAGACCGGTGGGATAACCCATCACGATTACATTGTCCCCTGAGATCAGAACGGCGCTGGACAATTCCAGACCGGCAGTCGAGGGAACAGCACCTGAAAATTTCAACACCGCCACGTCTGCATCATCACTGCGCCCGGACCAGCTCAACTGACTGCGCCTCTACGCGACCCGGCAAGTATGCAACAAAGCGGGTCAACTCCGGCTGCAATCCACGCCCTCCATAGGCAGTAACGTCAGCGTCACCTTCCCAAGGCAGCGCGACATGTCGATTGGTTATGATTTTTTCGCCCCTTGCCAGTACAAACCCTGTGCCAGTGTAGCGCTTTTCAGCAATCGGCCCCTCACCTTCCAGTGTCAACCGGGGATGACCGCGCTCATCAACGAGTGGCTGTCCGTCCGGCCCGGCAACGTACCGCAGAAATCTGCCCGTCGCGGTTTCCCGAAATGCATAGGTGCCCTGCAGAAACATTATCGATGGCGTTGCAGATGCAATTGCCCTTGCACTGGCCTTGCTGGATTTCTCCAGCACCTCAAGCCGGCCCGTATTTGCACTCAGGGTCTCACCAATCTGATTCCTCAAATTGGTCAGATCATCCGGTGTTAACGCCTGTTCCCTGGCCTGGGCAAGCGCCTCTGCAAATTTTTCAATGTTGGCCCGTTCGCGCGCCAGGTCACTCTGCAGCATCGCATTGATTTGCTGTTGTTGATAGATCAACAGTCCCAAACTGATGATTGCAGCCACAACACCCAGGCGAAACAGCACCGTGGTCTGGCCAGTCAATCGCCTGAAGACACTCTTTGCTACCCGGCACAACCGGACAAACGCCGGCTGCCTGCTGGTTCTCAAGTAGGTGATCGCATCTGCCGCAATTTCAGATACTACCTTGCGTGGTTTGCCATCTGGTTCACGCAGGCAGAAACGCGATATCGGCCCGCGGTCCCCAAACTCAATGACATCTGCATTCTTTAGATGCTGCGATGTTACAAGCTTGCCATTAACCCATATTGGATAACCGCCACGTGCCTCGACTTCATAGGAACCGGCAACAAAGTGCAGACGGGCAATTTCATCCCCGTCTTCCGGCTTCTGCCTTGCAGGTGTTATGTGGATTACCTTGTTCGCCTGAAGATAAACGTCAAGAGTCTCGCCCGGTAGTCTGGACTGACTTCCCTCAGAAACACCGGTCAAATGTTCCAGTGTGGCAACCGGGCCTGCAGTAATTGTGTGGTTGTCATCCATGGCAAGGCAAGCCTTTCATGTCTCGAACGCCTTACCCCTCATCTTGAAGGTGGCGATCACACCACCCATCTGTCAACTCGCTGCACACCAGGTTTACCGTCGATCCGGTCTTGTTGACACGCCGATGGCAGGCACCCGGCGCGTAATGCCCTTCTAGCTTCTTACGTCGTCGCGTCCCACGACCGTCATCATTGTTGCAGATAATGTTGCAATACGTTTTCTCTTCCCGTCACCAACTGCAAACGCTTCGCCTTCACAGAAGGTGACGGTACGACCCGGTTTTATGACCCGGCCAACGAACACAAACCTTTCACCTGCTGCAGGCGCAAGCAGATTGGTTTTCAACTCAATGGTCAGCACACCGGCATTCGCTGGCATCAGTGAGAACGCAGCATAGCCGCATGCCGTGTCAAGAACAGTTGTGGTTACACCTGCATGCATGAAGCCGTGTTGCTGGGTAAAACGGTCATCATGCGGCATTTCAACAACGACTTTTCCGGGTTCAACCGAAATCAGTTCGGCCCCCATGGTTGCGAGCGCAGCCTGGCGAGCAAAACTGTCCGCCACCCGTTGTGCGTAGTCAACCGTTTTTGGGGTAAACTCTGTCATCCTGTCATGTTGCTTCAATAACAGAAAAAAGAAAAGGCGGCTCCATCAGGAACCGCCCAAAATTTCTGGATCTGGTATCAGTTTACGCCGCCGCGGCTTCACCCTCATCCTGCGTCGGGCCAGAGTTCGAGACCCTTCGCGGACGGATCACGATCAACCAGCTCTATCACGGCCATCGGCGCACTGTCACCATAGCGAAAGCCGGCCTTGAGTACACGCGTGTAACCGCCATTGCGTTCACCATAGCGTGCACCTAGTACTTCAAACAGCTTCTTGACCTGGTCTTCATCGCGAATTCTTGACATCGCCTGACGACGGGCATGCACGTCGCCGCGTTTGGCCAGCGTGATCAGTTTTTCGGCAATTGGGCGCAGGTCCTTGGCCTTCGGCAACGTTGTAACAATCTGCTCGTGCTTGATCAACGCAGCTGCCATATTGGCAAACATTGCCTTGCGGTGCGAACTAGTGCGGTTGAGCTTGCGTCCGCTCTTTCCGTGGCGCATTGGCCTTCTCCTTGGATATTTGCTAGCGAGGCAACCTCACGGTCGTCTCCCCTAAATTTATGTCAGTAGTGGGTTTCGAACTTCTTCGCCAGTTCATCGATATTTTCCGGCGGCCAGTTTTCAATATCCATTCCCAGGTGCAGCCCCATCTGAGCCAGCACTTCCTTGATCTCATTCAGCGACTTGCGGCCGAAATTCGGGGTGCGAAGCATTTCGCCTTCCGTCTTCTGGATCAGGTCACCAATATAGACAATATTGTCGTTCTTCAGGCAATTTGCAGAACGAACTGACAATTCCAGCTCATCTACCTTTTTCAGCAGCGCTGCATTGAATTCAAGCTCAGGCTTCTCTTCCTCTGCAACAATCTGCTGAGGTTCCTCAAAGTTGATGAAGACCTGCAACTGATCCTGAAGAATCCGGGCCGAGTAGGCGACTGCATCTTCCGGTGTCATGGAACCATCAGTTTCGACAGTCATGATCAACTTGTCATAATCAAGAACCTGGCCTTCGCGGGTATTCTCAACCTTGTAGGAAACCCGTTTGACCGGGCTGTAGAGGCTGTCGACCGGGATCAGGCCGATCGGTGCATCTTCAGGGCGATTGCGCTCGGCGGCAGCATAGCCCTTGCCGGTGTTAACAGTGAACTCCATGCGCACTTCCGCGCCGTCATCAAGAGTGCAGATCGGCAGTGTCGGGTTCAAAATCGTGATATCGCCGCTTTCTTCAATATCACCTGCGGTAACAGCACCAGGACCTTGCTTGCGCAGCGTCAGGCGCTTGGGACCTTCGCCTTGCATGCCAACGGCAATTTCCTTGATGTTCAGAACTATGTCAGTGACATCTTCCCGCACGCCGGCAATGGACGAAAACTCATGCAACACGCCATCAATCTGAACCGAAGTGACTGCCGCACCCTGAAGGGACGACAGCAGTACACGGCGCAGACTGTTGCCAAGTGTCATGCCAAAACCGCGTTCCAGCGGTTCAGCGACCAGCGTAGCGGTTCGGCGGCGGTCACGGCCGGCATTCACGTCCAGCTTTATCGGCTTGATAAGATCTTGCCAGTTCTTGGTGTTCACGGTGTCGACCTCTGTGCAGTTGTGGGTGTTGGGTTTCCGCGGACCGGAACCAGAACCCTGAATTTAATTGGTGTTGGCAAACTCGACTGACCAGTCGGAAAATCCGCCAAAGTTAAATCGTACTATACGCGGCGGCGTTTTGGTGGCCGCACGCCATTGTGCGGAATTGGTGTTACATCGCGGATCGACGTCACCTGAAGGCCTACAGCCTGCAAGGCTCGCAAAGCTGACTCACGGCCTGAACCTGGCCCACAAACTTCAACCTCGATGGTCTTCATACCGTGTTCCATTGCAATTTCACCCGCCTGCTCGGCAGCAACCTGTGCTGCATAAGGTGTGGATTTGCGCGAGCCCTTGAACTTCATCTTGCCTGCAGATGACCAGGCTATCGCATTGCCCTGTACATCCGTGATGGTAATCATGGTATTGTTGAACGTGGAATTCACGTGAGCAACACCAGAGGAGATGTTCTTGCGTTCCTTGCGGCGCGTACGTACTGGTTCTTTAGCCATCTGAAAATGCTTTCCGAGAAAGAAACTGGTTACTTCTTTTTGCCTGCAATGGCCTTGGCAGGCCCTTTGCGGGTGCGTGCGTTGGTATGTGTGCGCTGGCCACGAACAGGCAGGCCGCGGCGATGGCGCAAGCCACGGTAGCAACCCAGGTCCATCAGACGCTTGATGTTCATTGCAGTATCGCGACGCAAGTCGCCTTCAACCATGTAATCACGATCAACGGCTTCGCGGATCTGTATGACTTCTGCGTCCGTCAATTCGTGGACACGGCGTCCAGCTGCTATATTGACTGTTTCACAAATCTTTTTCGCAAATTTCGGGCCAATTCCATGAATATACTGCAGCGCGATCACTACGCGCTTGTTCGTCGGAATGTTGACGCCTGCTATACGGGCCAAGACGCTATTCTCCTGCAAACGGTCTGGCCTGACATTTCGTCAGATTCGCCAGGACCAAAACTGAACCAAAAAACGGATTGTTGATGCCTGACGGCAACAAGGCTCACCCCAAGCAGACACAAAGCTACTTGCGGTCAGCCTGTCAGCAACCGGATTGGCGCAGTTTCTAGGCCGGATTCCCCGGCGCGTCAACCATTTAACCGCTATCCAGTCGCTTGTGACTTCTTCCCGTTCAACACCTCCATGATCTGGCGGGTAACTTTATCCATATCCGCCATACCATCCACGCTGCGCAACTTGTTTCTTGTTGCGTAATACTCAATCAGCGGCGCCGTTTGGGCATGATACACATCAAGCCTCTTTTTCAGCGCTTCCGCATTGTCATCGGCCCGCGGGCCACCTTCTGTCTCCGCGGCCCGTCTTTCGATACGCTTGATGAGGATGCTATCGTCAACCTGAATTTCGACAACAGCGTCAAGCTGCAAACCCTTCTCGCTCAACATTACATCCAGGGCTTCTGCCTGCGTAACATTGCGCGGAAACCCGTCAAGGATAAATCCACCGGCGCAATCATCGTCTTCAATCCGGTCCGAAATTATACCAACAACGATATCGTCGGGCACCAGTTCTCCGCGGGCCATGATGTCTTTGGCTTTCAGGCCTACAGGAGTTCCGGCGGATACCGCTGCACGCAACATGTCACCGGTAGATAACTGCTTCATGCCTTTGCCTGCCCCAACACGCAACGCTTGCGTGCCCTTGCCGGCACCGGGCGGACCAAGAAGGATAATGTTCACTTGCGTGACCCCCTGAGCTTGGTTTTCTTCATCAGGCCCTCATACTGCTGGGCAAGCAGATGACTTTGAACCTGAGACACCGTATCCATGGTAACGGAAACGATAATCAGTAACGACGTGCCGCCGAAATAGAACGGGATGGCGGCATAGGATGTCAGTATTTCCGGTAACAGACACACTGCCGCCAGATAAAGCGCTCCAACCACCGTAATGCGGGTCAGCACATAGTCTATGTATTCAGCTGTGCGTTCACCGGGTCTGATACCTGGAATGAACCCACCGTATTTCTTCAGGTTGTCCGCTGTTTCTTTCGGGTTGAACATGATCGCGGTGTAGAAGAACGCGAAGAAGATGATCAAACCAATATAGATCGCAAGGAACAAGGGCTGCCCACGGCCCAGCAGCGCATTGATCGTGTTGAGCCAGTCCGGACCGCTTCCCTGGCTGAAGTTCGATACGGTAATCGGCAACAGTAACAGCGACGAGGCAAAGATCGGTGGAATAACCCCGGCCGTATTCAGCTTCAGCGGTAGATGAGACGGGTCAACGTTTTGAATCTGGTTACCGACCTGACGTTTCGGGTACTTCACCAAAAGCCTGCGTTGGGCACGTTCCATGAACACGATCACCGCAATTGTCACCAGCGCAAGAATGATGATGCCGATGATCAGGAATGTCGACATCTGGCCTGTGCGTCCAAGCTCCAGAATAGCAGCGATCGCGGACGGCAATCCGGCGATAATGCCGGCAAAGATAATCAGCGAAATACCATTACCGATGCCACGCGCGGTAATCTGTTCACCCAGCCACATCAGGAAGACAGTTCCACCCGTAAGCGTAATTACTGCGGAAATTCGGAAATACCATCCAGGTTCAATCACCGCGCTACCCTGGCTTTCAAGGCCAACTGCGATGCCATATGCTTGCAGAGCGGCCAGTATTACAGTTCCGTACCGGGTGTACTGGTTGATTTTTTTACGGCCCTGTTCGCCCTCTTTCTTGAGCTGCTCAAGATGCGGGCTGACAGTCGTCATCAGCTGAATAATGATTGATGCCGAAATATAAGGCATGATATTGAGGGCAAAAATCGCCATCCGCCCTAGCGCACCACCAGCCAGACCATTGATCCAGCCGAGAATACCGGACGAGTTCTGCTCCACCAGGCGGGCAAGCTCGGTGGCATCAACACCAGGTATTGGAATGTACGTCCCCAGGCGATACACAACGAGAGCGGCCAGCGTAAACCAGATGCGTTTCTTAAGATCTTCCGCTTTTGCGAAGGATGCAAAGCTCAGATTTGCTGCAAGTTGCTCAACAGCGGATGCCATTCGGGATTCCTTATCCGTGTACCTGGCCAGTGTTTGTCATCAATATCGGCACTACCCTGCCTGATCACAAGCAACTGGATCAGTAAGGTTTTCGATTGAGTCAATCAAATGCCAAAAACTGATCGCATCAAAAGTTTCAGAGCAACCTTACGGGTTCACATGAACCCATGTTGCTCTAGTCTTCCACCACTGGCTTTTCTTCAATCAAATTTACCTTGCCACCGGCCTTTTCAACAGCTGCGGAAGCAGATTTGGTCGCATGGTTTACATGCAGGTCCAACTTGGCTTTCAGATCGCCATTGCCCAATACGCGCACACCATGAAGCGGTTTGGACAAAACGCCGCAGGCAAGTAATGCAGCAAGATCCACGGGCTTCTTGATGTCGAGTTTGCCTGAATCAACCGCCGCCTGCAAACGACTGAGATTGACTTCATTGAAAGAAAGCTGGTTTGGTTTTTTGAAGCCACGTTTCGGCAAACGCCGGTAGATGGGCATCTGACCGCCTTCAAAGCCCAACTTCGGACCGCCAGAGCGCGACCCGTGACCCTTGTGACCCCTGCCAGCTGTTTTACCCTTGCCGGAACCAATACCACGGCCAACACGTGTACGCTCTTTTCGGGCACCCGGATTGTCTGAAATTTCGTTGAGCTTCATTGTCTTTGCTTCTCTTGATTTGTTTGATCGCGCGGGCGAAAATTACCTACTGACCGTCCACAACACGAACAAGGTGTGCCACCTTGGCAATCATGCCACGAACGGCAGGAGTATCTTCCAGGGTCCGCTGACGGTTCATCTTGTTGAGACCCAGGCCAACAAGAGTGGCGCGTTGATCGCCAGGGCGGCGAAGCGGCGATCCAATCTGCTGGACAGTGACGGTCTTTTTATCGTTGGCCATGATATTCCTCAATCAACCTTTGTAGTAACGGCGAAAATACGCCCGATCAATCCGGTGAAATCTCACCATCCTTACGGCGGGAAATTATGTCAGAAACCTTCTTGCCGCGACGCGCAGCGACGGTTCGCGGGCTGGTCTCGTGCCTGAGCGCATCAAAAGTTGCACGCACCATGTTGTATGGGTTCGAGGTGCCGATAGATTTTGCAACCACATCGTGCATGCCAACGCTTTCGAACACGGCGCGCATTGGACCACCGGCAATAATACCGGTACCCGCAGGCGCCGAACGAAGTACTACACGGCCTGCTCCATGGCGGCCCGCAACATCGTGGTGCAGGGTACGGCCCTCGCGCAGCGGCACACGTATCATTTCACGTTTCGCACTTTCTGTCGCCTTGCGGATTGCCTCTGGCACCTCGCGTGCCTTGCCGTGACCAAAGCCAACACGGCCCTTCTGGTCACCAACGACAACGAGTGCGGCAAAGCCGAACCTGCGGCCACCCTTGACAACCTTGGCGACACGGTTGATGTGGACGAGTTTGTCAACAAACTCACTATCCTGATCACGGTCCCGGCGTTCGCGTTCTCTAGCCATGTATATACACCTGCTTCTCAATCAAATTGTTAGAACTTCAGTCCGCCTTCGCGGGCTGCATCGGCCAGGGTCTTGACCCGGCCATGATAAAGATACCGGCCACGATCAAAGACAACCGTATCAACGCCTGCCTTTTTTGCGCGTTCAGCAACCAGCTTGCCAATAGTTGCAGCCGCAGTTGCGTCGCCTCCTGTCTTCAGCGAAGCACGCACGTCCTTTTCCAGCGTCGATGCAGCAGCCACCGTCACACCTTTAGCATCATCTATGACCTGCACCGAGATGTTCTTGTGTGATCGGTTCACGCTGAGACGCGGACGGCCATTGTTATTGACCTTCAGTTCTCTGCGGACGCGTTGCTTGCGGCGTTCACTAATTGTCAGTTTACCAGACATTGTCTCAAAGCCCTTCAGCTCAACCGTTACTTCTTCTTGCCTTCCTTGCGGAAGATCGTCTCATCGGCGTACTTCACGCCCTTGCCTTTATATGGCTCCGGCGGACGCCATGCCCGGATTTCAGCGGCAACCTGACCAACACGTTGCTTGTCTATACCGGACACAACAATCTCGGTCGGCTTCGGCACCGCTATGTCGATGCCCTGCGGAATTGCGTAAACCACGTCATGGCTGTAGCCCAGGTTAAGTTGCAGGCCCTGACCTTGAAGTGCCGCACGATAACCAACACCGTTGATTTCAAGATTCTTCGTAAATCCTTCAGTCACACCAGTAACCAGGTTGGCGACCAGCGTACGAGACAGACCCCATGCCGACCGGGCCGGTTTTGATTGATCTACTGGCGTCACAATAAGATCATCGCCTTCCTGCGCCACTTTGACCAGATCAACCAACTGGGTTTGCAACTCACCCTTCGGGCCTTTGACCTTAATGGCCTGACCATCCAGGGTAACGCTTACGCCACTTGGCACCGCAATGGGTTTTTTACCAATACGAGACATGGGCTTCCTTGCCTCCGATCCTTAATCCACTGCCACCTGCCCCGGTATGGGCACCAACAGAAACAACAACAAAAAACGGGCACTCTCCACAGGTCTTAAAAAACCGTGCAGAGAACCTCGCCACCAACATTATTCTCACGTGCCTGGCTGTCAGACATGACGCCCTTTGACGTTGACATGATTGCAACGCCAAGGCCGTTGTAAATTGTTGGCAATTCACCAACAGATGCATACACACGCCGTCCTGGCTTGGACACGCGTTTGATTTCGCGGATGCCCGGCTCACCGTCAAAATACTTCAACTCGACTTCGAGCTCGGCCTGACCTGTGGCACGTTCGGTTACCGCGAAACCGCGAATGTAGCCTTCAGCCTGCAACACTTCAAGAACACGCTCACGCAGACGCGAAGACGGGCTTGCCACCTTGGGCTTGCCACGCTGCTGTGCATTGCGGATGCGAGTCAACATATCGCCGATTGGATCCGTGACGTTCATTTTAGCTTTTTCCCTTTAGAACCTTGGCGCGCCGTTACCAGCTCGACTTGACCACACCCGGGATCAATCCCTGGTTGGCCAGATCACGCAATGCAATCCTGGACATGGTCATCTTGCGGTAATACCCGCGCGGACGACCGGAAATTTCGCAACGGTTGCGTACCCGAATGGCCGCAGAATTGCGAGGCAGTTCAGCCAGTTTAAGCCGGGCTGCAAAACGCTCTTCCATTGGAAGCGATTTGTTGTTGGCAATTGCACGCAAATGGGCGCGTTTGCCAGCGTACTGCTTCACCAGACGCTTGCGGCGGTTGTTCTTCTCAATTGCACTTTTCTTTGCCATGAGCTCTTTCGTTTCCTTGTTCTTCGCGCCGCTTACGCTGCAGCCTGCTGACCTTGCCGTTTGCGGAACGGGAAGTTGAATGCCGCCAGCAGGGCCCGAGCTTCGTCGTTACTCTTTGCTGTCGTACAAATTACAATGTCCAGTCCCCACATGCGGTCAATCTTGTCATAATCTACCTCCGGGAACACAATGTGCTCCTTCAGACCGGATGCATAATTGCCGTGGCCGTCAAAACTCTGGTCTGAAAGCCCGCGAAAGTCCCGGACACGCGGCAGTGCGATGTTGATATATCGATCAAGAAACTCATACATCTGTTGCTTGCGCAGAGTGACCTTGGCCCCGATATCCATTCCTTCACGAAGCTTGAATGTCGCGATTGACTTGCGCGCTTTGGTAATTACCACCTTTTGACCGGCGATCTTGGTCAATTCTTCAGCAGCCACCTTGACCAGTTTCGAGTCTCCTACCGCATCACCGACCCCCATGTTCAGCACGATCTTGTCGAGCTTGGGAACCTGCATCGCATTGGTGTATCCGAAACGTTCGATCAGCTTCGCACGGATCTCGTCCTCGTAAAGCTTGCGCAGACGTGGAACATATACATCAGCCATCGATTACCTCCCCGGAGCGCTTTGCGACCCGAACCTTCTTGCCATCATCGAGTACCTTGTACCCGACCCGGGTTGCCTTGCCGTCCTTGGGATCAATGTGTGCCAGATTGGACACGTGGATCGACAGCTCCTTGCTGACGATGCCGCCTTCTTGAGCAGCCGACTGCTTCATGTGGCGGCGCGCAACATTCACACCGCTCACAACGGCGCGATTATCCTTCGGAAACATCTTGAGCACGTCGCCGGACTTGCCCTTGTCCTTGCCGGCAACCACGACCACGCGGTCCCCTTTTTTCAACTTCAATTTTGCGGCCATCACAGCACCTCCGGTGCAAGCGAAATAATTTTCATATGGTTGCGACCGCGCAGTTCACGCGGAACGGGGCCGAATATACGGGTTCCGACCGGCTCACCCTGGTTGTTGATCAGCACAGCGGCATTGCGGTCAAAGCGAATTGCGGAACCATCACCACGCTGGATGTCCTTTGCGGTGCGCACCACAACAGCCTTCATCACGGCGCCCTTCTTGACGCGGCCGCGCGGAATGGCGTCCTTGATCGACACCACAATAATGTCGCCGACGCGCGCATATTTGCGCTTCGAACCACCCAGAACCTTGATGCACTGGACGCGGCGAGCGCCGGAATTATCGGCGACGTCGAGATTTGTTTCTACCTGGATCATGGCTTCATCCGTTGTTCTTTATGCCCGTTCGCTCTGTCGATCCTGATCAGCGGCGCAGCAGCACGTTCAAATTCTTTGGTCAGACCTACTCGACAACCAGCGCCCAGGTCTTGTTGCGCGACAGCGGACGACATTCCTCAATACGAACAATGTCGCCGGTCTTTGCTGTATTTGCTTCATCGTGTGCATGATACTTTTTGGTACGGCGCACGGTCTTTTTCATCATCGGGTGGGTAAAACGGCGTTCGACACGAACCACAATGGTCTTGTCGTTCTTGTCGCTTACCACGACACCCTGAAGAATACGTTTGGGCATGGGCTCGAAACTCCAATCAATTCGCTGGCGCAGCAACAACGCGTGAACGTTGTGCCGTCTTGATGCGGGCAATATCGCGGCGCACCTGGCGAACCCGCGCGGTATTATCAATCTGACCTGACGCCTTCTGAAAGCGCAGGTTAAACTGTTCTTTCTTCAGCTTGAGAAGCTCATCCTTGAGCTGGTCATCTGTCATCTGTTTAACTTCAGTGGCTTTCATGGCCTTACCTCAATCCAATCTCTTGACGCTCAGCCATTACTCACCAAGGCGCGCCACAAAACGCGTCTTGATAGGCAGCTTTGCTGCAGCCAGCGTCATGGCTTCCTGCGCTACTTCGCGCGACACACCATCAACTTCAAACATGATCCGGCCCGGATGAACCCGTGCGCACCAGTATTCTACCGAACCCTTGCCCTTGCCCATGCGGACTTCAGTAGGCTTCTTCGAAACCGGAAGATCAGGAAATATCCGGATCCACACACGGCCGGCGCGCTTCATGTGACGCGTCATGGCGCGGCGCGCGGCTTCAATCTGGCGCGCGGTAACACGGGCAGGCTCCTGGGCCTTCAGACCGAAGGTTCCGAAGTTCAACTCGTAACCGCCCTTGGCAACACCACTGATGCGGCCCTTGTGTGCCTTGCGGAACTTTGTGCGTTTTGGCTGCAGCATTGTTCTGTTTCCTGCTTAATCCATTTGATCCGGATTCTAACGGCGCGCGTCATCGCGGTCGCGGCGAGGGCGTGGGCCCCCACCTTCCTGCAATGCCTGAATACGCTTGTCCTGCGCCATGGGGTCGTGCTCAAGAATCTCACCCTTGAAGATCCAGACCTTGATACCGTTGGTGCCATAAGCGGTGTGCGCGGTTGCGACACCGTAATCAACATCAGCGCGCAGTGTATGAAGCGGTACGCGGCCTTCGCGATACCATTCCGTACGTGCAATCTCGGCACCACCCAATCGGCCTGAACAGGTAATACGAATGCCTTCAGCACCCATACGCATCGCGGATTGAACAGCCCGCTTCATGGCGCGACGAAACGCGATACGGCGTTCCAGTTGCTGAGCGATATTGTCGGCCACCAGATTGGCATCTATTTCAGGCTTGCGCACTTCAACAATGTTGAGATGAACCTCACTGTCTGTCATTCCAGACACGTCACGGCGCAGTTTCTCGATATCTGCACCTTTTTTGCCGATAACAACACCAGGACGAGCCGAGTAGATCGTGACGCGGCATTTCTTGTGCGGACGCTCGATAATGATGCGGGAAATGCCCGCCTGCTTCAGCTTTTCACGCAAGTACTCGCGGATGCGAAAGTCTTCATGCAGAAGCTTGGCATACTCGGCTCCATCAGCGAACCACCGGCTATCCCAAGTACGGTTGATGCCGAGACGAAAACCGATCGGATTGACTTTCTGACCCATCAGACGGCCTCCTCGACCTGGCGCACCACAATAGTGATTTCACTGAAGAATTTTTCGATCTTGCCAACGCGCCCACGGGCCCGTGGCTTGAAGCGTTTCATGACCATTTTCTTTCCCACAAAGGCTTCCGATACAATCAGCTCATTGATGTCGAGATCATGATTGTTCTCAGCATTTGCAATTGCCGATTCCAGCGTCTTCTTCACGTCACCGGCAATGCGACGGCGCGAGAACGTGAGATCTGCAAGTGCAGCCTCAACCTTTTTGCCGCGAATAGTCGTGGCAACGTCGTTGAGCTTGCGCGGGCTCACGCGCAGGTTTCGAGTTACAGCCTTTGCCTCATTGTCCGGCAGGACGCGTGCTCTGGATGTCTTGCCCATCTGTCCTTACCTCTTCGTCTTCTTGTCAGCCTGGTGGCCATAATAGGTCCGGCTTGGTGCAAACTCACCGAGCTTGTGACCAACCATGTCTTCAGACACATTGACCGGGACGTGCTTGTTGCCATTATGCACACCGAACGTCAGTCCGACGAACTGCGGCAAGATGGTCGAGCGGCGGCTCCACGTCTTGATGATCTGGTTACGCCCGGACTCGCGAGCAGTCTCCGCCTTTTTGAGCAGATAACCGTCAACAAACGGACCTTTATGCAGTGAACGAGCCATTCAACCTAACCCTTACTTCTTCTTGCGCTGGTGGCGCGAACGAACAATGAACTTGTCCGACGACCTATTCGTACGTGTCTTCTTGCCCTTGGTTGGCTTGCCCCACGGAGTAACCGGATGGCGGCCACCGGAAGTACGGCCTTCACCACCGCCGTGCGGGTGATCAATCGGGTTCATGGCAACACCACGAACCACCGGGCGACGGCCGCGCCAGCGTGAACGCCCCGCCTTGCCATCATTGGTATTCATGTGGTCCTGGTTGGAAACAGCACCAATAGTAGCCCGGCATTCGGAAGAAACCATTCGGGTTTCCCCGGACTTTAGCCGCAACAGCGCCATTGACCGGTCACGGCCAACCAATTGGGCATAAGCGCCGGCAGAACGGGCTATCTGCCCGCCCTTGCCTGGTTTCATCTCCACATTGTGTATGATCGTACCGACAGGAATATTGCTGAGTGGCATGCAGTTTCCGGGCTTCACGTCAACACCGGCAGTACCGGTCACAACCTGATCGCCTTCATTCAACCGCTGCGGCGCAAGAATATAGGACAGCGTACCGTCCTCATACTTCAGCAATGCAATAAAGGCGGTCCGGTTCGGATCATATTCGATACGCTCAACACTGGCGGTGCCTTCGAACGTACGCTTGAAATCGATAACACGATAAGTACGCTTATGCCCGCCACCACGTGAAAACGTGGTTTGACGGCCATGGTTGTTGCGGCCACCGCTCTTGGACAGACCTTCGGTAAGGGTCTTGACGGGTTTACCCTTCCACAGATCAGAGCGGTCAACAATGACCAGCTGCCGCTGTCCTGGCGTATTGGGCTTGAACTTTTTCAGTGCCATGGTTTACGTCTCAATCGCTCAAATTCAACTTTTTAAAGTCCGGTCGTCACGTCGATGGATTGGTCATCCTCGAGTGTGACAATCGCTTTTTTAACGTCACTCTGACGACCGCGAATACCGCGGAAGCGCTTGGTCTTACCCTTGCGCACCAACGTATTCACCGCCTTCACCTTTACATTGAACAGTTCTTCGACTGCCTTCTTTATTTCAGGCTTGGACGCTGAGCCGGCAACATTGAAAACCACCTGGTTTGCTTCACTCAGAAGTGTCGCCTTTTCAGTGATCGCCGGCGCGCGGATGATATTGTAGTTTTTCTCCATACTCATTTGAACCGCGCCTCCAGCGCTTCAACAGCAGCCTTGGTCAGAACGAGATTCTGCCGGCGAAGAATGTCATAAACATTGATGCCCTGAACCGGCAACACATCGACATTGATCAGGTTGCTGGCAGCCTTGGCGAAGTTTTTGTTGACTTCAGCGCCGTCAATTACCAGTACGTTGGTCAGGCCCAATTTCAAAAACGCCCCTGCCAGATCCTTGGTCTTCGGCGTTTTGACTTCTGAACTGTCCAGAATAATCAACTCGTTGGCCTTGACCTTGGCTGACAATGCGTGACGAAGGGCAAGTGCCCTGACCTTCTTGGGAAGACCAATGGCATGACTGCGTACAACCGGCCCGTGAGCCTTGCCGCCACCGACGAAGATACCGACCCGGCGAGAACCGTGCCGTGCCCGGCCACCGCCTTTCTGACGCCCGAAACGTGCACCCGTCCGATTGATCTCGGCACGTCCCTTGGTCTTGTGGGTGCCGGACCGGCGTTTGGCCAACTGCCATGTCACCATGCGGTGCAACAAATCTCCACGGGGCTCGAGACCAAAAATCTCGTCGGACAGATCAACCGTGCCCGCCTTCTTGGCGTCCAGTGTTTGAATGTCGGTTTTCATTGCTCGCTGCCTCCATCTGTATCGTCAGCATCGGCAGACGCTGCTTCCATTGCCTTGGCTTGAGCAGCAGCTTCGTCAGCAGCAATCCGTTCAGCTTCAGCAGCAGCTTCTGCCGCTGCAGCGGCCTCTGCTTCTGCTGCGGCTGCTGCTGCAGCTGCTGCAGATGACCGGAGGGCTGCCGGTGTAATCGCATTTTCTGCCTGAGGCTTTTTGACGGCGTCACTTAGTCTGACCCAACCGCCCTTGGCGCCAGGCACAGCGCCCTTGACCATGATCAGGCCGCGCTCCGTATCGGTTCTGACGATCTGGAGGTTCTGGACAGTTACCCGTTCGTTACCCATCTGACCAGCCATTTTCTTGCCCTTGAATACCTTGCCGGGATCCTGACACTGGCCAGTTGAACCATGCGAACGGTGGGATGCCGAAACGCCGTGTGATGCACGAAGACCGCCGAAGTTGTGGCGTTTCATGCCACCGGCGAAACCCTTGCCAACCGAGGTACCGGCAACATCGACATACTGACCGGCGAAGTAGTGGTCAGCAATAATCTCTTCCCCGACAGCCACCATGTTATCCGGGCTCACACGGAATTCTACAACCTTGCGCTTGGGCTCAACCTTGGCAACCGCGAACTGTCCACGATCAGCTTTGGTCAGGCGCTTCACCTTGGCAGTGCCAACTCCCAGTTGCAAAGCCGTGTAACCGTTCTTCTCCACGGTCTTGTGGCCTACAACCTGGCAGGTATCCAGCTTCAAAACGGTCACCGGAATATGCTCACCTGCGTCGGTGAAAATCCGGGTCATGCCCAGCTTTTGTACAATTACTCCTGAACGCATAGTTCAAACTCCCGTTCGTCTCGCTCAGAATTCAGAGCTTGATCTCAACATCAACACCAGCCGCAAGGTCGAGCTTCATCAGCGCGTCCACCGTTTGCGGCGTGGGATCAACAATATCCAGTATGCGGCGATGCGTACGCATCTCAAACTGTTCGCGGCTCTTCTTGTCCACGTGGGGAGACCGGTTCACGGTGAACCGTTCAATCCGCGTTGGCAGTGGAACCGGTCCACGAACCTGGGCGCCGGTGCGCTTGGCCGTGTTCACGATCTCACGTGCCGAACCATCGAGAACCCGATGGTCGAACGCTTCGAGACGGATGCGAATATTTTGTTTTTGCATCTACTTGGATCCGTAAGTTGGAGTGTTCCGGGCAATCAGAAACACCCCCATTCAGTTTGGTTACTCTATAATACCGGCAACGACACCGGCGCCGACCGTACGGCCACCTTCACGAATGGCGAAGCGCAGCTTCTCTTCCATCGCAATCGGCGTGATCAGTTCAACTTCAAATGACACATTGTCACCGGGCATCACCATTTCAGTACCCTCTGGAAGCGTCACAACGCCCGTCACATCCGTTGTACGGAAGTAGAACTGTGGACGGTAGTTGCCGAAGAACGGTGTATGACGGCCGCCCTCTTCCTTGGTCAGGATATAGGCTTCTGCCTTGAACCTCTTGTGAGGCGTAATCGAACCGGGCTTGCACAGAACCTGGCCGCGCTCGACACCTTCACGGTCAATACCGCGCAGCAGTGCGCCAATGTTGTCGCCGGCCTGGCCCTGATCGAGCAGCTTGCGGAACATCTCAACGCCCGTGCAGGTGGTCTTGGTGGTGTCGCGGATACCGACAATCTCGATCTCCTCGCCAACCTTCACAACACCACGCTCAACACGGCCCGTTACAACCGTACCACGGCCGGAAATCGAGAACACATCCTCGATCGGCATCAAAAACGGCTGGTCAATCGGACGCTCCGGCTGTGGAATGTATTCATCAACAGCCTCCATCAGCCGCAAAATTGAATCATGACCGATCTCCGGGGTCTTGTCTTCAAGTGCCGCAAGCGCCGAACCGCGAACAATCGGAATGTCATCGCCCGGAAAATCATAGGATGACAGAAGCTCGCGGATCTCCATCTCCACCAGCTCAAGCAGCTCCTCATCGTCAACCTGGTCAACCTTGTTCATGTACACAACAAGCGCCGGTACGCCAACCTGGCGCGCCAGCAGAATGTGCTCGCGGGTCTGCGGCATCGGACCATCGGAAGCCGACACAACCAGAATGCCGCCATCCATCTGGGCCGCACCGGTGATCATGTTCTTCACATAGTCGGCATGGCCCGGGCAATCAACGTGGGCATAGTGACGCTTGGCCGTCTCGTACTCGACGTGAGCCGTGGAAATGGTGATGCCACGCGCCTTCTCCTCCGGCGCCTTGTCAATCTGGTCATAAGCCGAATACTCAGCACCACCGGTCTCGGCAAGAACCTTGGTGATCGCCGCCGTCAGCGATGTCTTGCCATGGTCAACGTGACCAATCGTGCCGATGTTGCAGTGCGGCTTGTTGCGTTCAAACTTTGCCTTGGCCATTTTACAGTCTCCCTCAGTCAGGGTTAGTCAGTTAATTCAATAGGTTCGCTCAGGCGTATTTTGCGACCACTTCATCAGCCACATTGCGCGGCACTTCAGAATAATGATCAAATGACATAGTGTAGGCAGCGCGTCCCTGGCTCATTGAGCGCAGATTATTCACATAGCCAAACATGTTTGCCAGCGGTACCATCGCATTCACAATCTGGGCGTTACCGCGCGCACTTGTTCCTGCGATCTGCCCGCGACGGGAATTCAGGTCACCAATAACAGATCCGAGATAATCTTCAGGTGAAACCACTTCTACCTTCATAATCGGCTCAAGCAGAACCGGGCCGGCCTTGGTAATGGCTTCACGAAGAGCTGCACGAGCTGCAATTTCAAAGGCGATCGCCGAGGAATCGACGTCATGATAGGCACCGTCTGTGAGAGTGACCTTCACGTCGACCATCGGGAAACCGATGATGTTGCCGGAAGTCATCACAGAGTTGAGGCCTTTTTCCACACCTGGCAGATATTCCTTAGGAACATTGCCGCCCACGACCTTGCTCTCGAACACCAAACCTGTGTTTTCCTCACCAGGCTCAACAGTAATCTTCACCCGGGCAAACTGTCCGGTACCACCGGTTTGCTTCTTGTGGGTGTAGTCAATATCGGTCGACTTGGTGATGGTTTCACGATAGGCAACCTGCGGCGCACCGACATTGACCTCGATCTTGTGCTGACGACGAAGAATATCGACCTTGATATCAAGATGCAGCTCACCCATACCCTTGATGATGGTCTGACCACTTTCTTCATCTGTAGAGACATAGAAAGACGGGTCTTCAGCCGACAGCTTCGCCAGCGCCACACCCATTTTTTCCTGGTCAGCCTTGGTCTTGGGTTCAATAGCCATTTCGATCACCGGATCAGGAAATTCCATCTTCTCCAGAATGACAGGCCTGGCCACATCACAAAGCGTATCACCGGTGCGAGCGTCCTTGAGCCCCACCAGCGCCACGATGTCGCCAGCATAGGCATCGGAAATTTCCTCGCGGCTGTTTGAGTGCATCAAAACCATACGGCCGATGCGCTCAGTCTTGCCACGCGTCGAATTCAGAACGGTCGAACCCTTCGACAGCTTGCCGGAATAGATGCGAGCAAATGTCAACACGCCATACGGATCATCCATGATCTTGAATGCAAGCAACGAAAGCGGCTCGTCATCAGAGGATTTGCGAACTGTTTCTTCTTCGGTCTTGGGGTCGATGCCCTTGATGGCCGGCACTTCCAGAGGAGAAGGAAGATAGGCAACAACCGCGTCAAGCAGTGTCTGTACACCCTTGTTCTTGAAAGCGGAACCACACAGAACAGGAAAGAACGCAGACGACAGCACTGCTTTGCGCAACAGGGTTTGCAGCGTATCAAAATCAGGCTCCGTGCCGTCCAGATAGGCTTCCATCGCCGTTTCATCCAGTTCGACAGCAGCTTCGATCATTTCAAGACGCAGTTCGTCGGCACGACCCTTCAGTTCCGCAGGGATCTCCACTTCGTTATATTCCGCGCCCATGTCTTCGGTTTTCCAGACAATGGCTTTCATGCGCACCAGGTCGATCACGCCCTTGAAGTCGTCTTCAGCGCCAATTGGCATCTGAATGGCAATCGGACGTGCACCAAGCCGCTCCTTGATGTCCGAAAGGCATTTGTCGAAATCCGCACCGATCTTGTCCATCTTGTTACAGAACACGATGCGAGGCACCCTGTACTTGTCACCCTGGCGCCAAACCGTCTCGGTCTGAGGCTCAACGCCGGCATTGGAATCAAGCACGCAAACCGCGCCATCAAGCACGCGTAACGAACGTTCCACTTCGATTGTGAAGTCAACGTGGCCGGGAGTATCAATAATATTCAACCGCCTCCCGAGCCACTGGGTGGTTGTGGCAGCAGATGTAATCGTGATGCCACGCTCCTGCTCCTGCTCCATCCAGTCCATGGTGGCAGCGCCATCGTGCACTTCGCCCATCTTGTGGCTTTTGCCCGAATAGAACAGAATACGCTCTGTAACCGTGGTCTTGCCGGCGTCGATATGCGCCATGATACCAAAGTTTCGGTAATCCTTAATGTCGTGCGTGCGGGCCATCTGCCTGATCTCCGAATTGATTTACCAGCGGTAATGCGAGAAAGCGCGGTTCGCTTCCGCCATCCGGTGAGTATCTTCACGCTTCTTTACCGCGGTACCGCGATTGCTGGCTGCATCCATAAGCTCGCCGGACAAGCGCTCTACCATCGTATTTTCGTTGCGGCCACGAGCAGCTATAATCAACCAGCGGATTGCCAGCGCCTGCCGGCGCTCGGTACGTACCTCAACCGGCACCTGGTACGTCGCTCCACCCACGCGCCGCGATCGCACCTCAACGGCTGGCGAAACATTTTCAAGGGCCTGATGAAAAACAACAAGCGGCTCCTGCCGCAGCTTCTCTTCGATCTTGTCGAAAGCACCGTAAACGATACGCTCAGCAACAGACTTTCTGCCATCGAGCATCAGGTTGTTCATGAACTTCGAAAGTATCAAATCTCCGAACTTCGGGTCCGGATTAATTACGCGTTTTTCTGCGCGGTGACGGCGTGACATGGCTTATACTACCCTCTTCCAACGCTTATTTGGGACGCTTCGCGCCGTACTTGGAACGACGCTGGCGGCGCTTTGCCAGACCCTGCGTATCCAGAACGCCACGAATGATGTGATAACGAACACCTGGAAGGTCCTTCACACGGCCACCGCGGATCATTACCACGGAGTGCTCCTGAAGGTTGTGACCCTCACCAGGAATATAACTGGTAACTTCAAACCCGTTGGTCAAACGCACACGGGCAACCTTGCGAAGCGCCGAGTTCGGCTTCTTGGGAGTTGTGGTATAGACACGGGTGCAAACGCCTCGCTTTTGCGGGCATTCCTGCATCGCCGGCACCTTGTTGCGCGTCTTCTGTGCAACACGGGGCTTGCGGATAAGCTGATTGATCGTCGGCATTTATGTCTCGCGCTTTCGAACAGGTCACATTCAAACAATGGCTTCCGCACGACCCGCTGAATGAGCGTGCGCATAAAAATAAACGCTGGCTCACCAGTATTCTGGTGATCAGCGCCTCAAATCCAGAGGACTGTCAGGCACTTGCGTCCTGAGCGTCATGATCCGATCTGACTCAGCTTCGCTTTCCCGGTAACGTTTAGACAATCTGGCCTACGGCTTACCGCCTCGAAAGTTGGCCGGAACATACTCACACCCCCCCCTGTCGTCAAGACCTGAATTTGATCTATTTCGGCGTCATTTCAGCAATTTGGCCCAGCTATCGTCCCGGCATTGCCTTAATTGAACTGTGAATCACAAACAATCGCCCAGATAGCGCCATATCGCGGCCAATTGGGTGAATCACCTTGTTTGACAGGGACGGCATCATATCCCACGCGTTGATCATTCCAATGCGGGGTATTTCCGGAGGGCGCAATGCAGCAACAAGTTGAAACATGGTGGCACGAACTAAACACGTGGGATGCGCTTGAGGCGCGAAATTTTTATCGCCGCACCCTTGGATGGACGTTCGAGCAGATCACCCTGCCCGGCGGTGAACCATATTGGCTGGCCCGCAAGGATGGCAGGACGGTTGGCGGCGTATACAGTCTTTCAGCCCCAAAGTTCAAAGGCATTCCCGCCCACTGGATGACCTACATGGCAGTTGATGATCTGCGTCTCGCAGAACGCGAGACAACATCTGCCGGTGGTGAAGTAACCCGGTCGGCAACTGAAATTCCGGGGATCGGCAAAATTGCCATCGTAACCGATGCCTCAGGCGCACTTATCGGTCTGATCGAGCCAGACCCGGATCAGCTGGATTTAAGTGCCAAAACGTCAGATCACGACCTGATAAGTGAAGACGATACGATGGATTTTTCGCCGGATCTGATAAACGGCAAATCTGAAAACAACAGGCAGGCGTTAGCCAGCTGAAGACACCGTCGCGGACCAGTGGCCCCGGCAAAAATGCAGACGGGATGCGCGAGGATGAAGTTGTAACTCCTCTGCGTCCCGCTCCGGGTTTTCGGGCAATCCATCTGGCTTTCAATTTAAAACTGTGTGTTCAGGCCTGCCGGGCCGGGGTGTCACCCACTCCACTTGTCTCGGCTTTTACATCATAAACTATGATGCCGCGCCTGCCGTCGCGTGCTTCCTGCCAGGCGTCATCATGAGGTTTCCTGTCAGGTTTTTCCGGCACCTCCCCTCCCTGCAGGATATCAACGTCCAGCCATCCCCGCTCCAACAGCGCCTTCTCGGCTTCCTTGTGTGCTGCCCCCGGGTTTCTTGCTGAAACGAACATCACAAAACCTCGATCAGGATTGACATCGGCACCGGCCCTGTGACCGCCCTGCCCCAGAAACATATACACTGCTCGTTTCAACCTGAATGCCACACAAGCCTCCTGAACTTCGGTCACCACCGTGGCCTGACACTAACATTGTTGCCTGCTTCAATGTACACCGAGTCAAAACAAAGGCCGCCACGATCTACCCGGATCGCGGCGGCCCGATATGGCTAATTCGCCAGTTGCAGTCGAATGGAAACCTATTCGCCTGCTGCGACTGGTTCTGCAGCTTCACTTGCGTCTTCAACCGCCATCTTGGCCTGTTCGTCGAGGATCAATCCGTCACGCTTGTCGGCAACGGACTTGAAACGGGACAACATGCCACCTGTGCCCGCCGGAATAAGGCGGCCCACGATGACATTTTCCTTAAGACCTTCGAGCGTGTCGACCTTGCCGCTGATGGCAGCTTCGGTGAGGACGCGGGTTGTCTCCTGGAACGACGCCGCTGAAATGAATGACCGTGTCTGCAGGCTGGCTTTCGTGATACCAAGCAGAACCGGTACACCGGAAGCAGGCTTTTTGCCTTCTTCGGTCATTTTTGCGTTGATGTTTTCCAGTTCGGTACGGTCGAGTTGCTCACCGGACAGAAGCGATGTGTCGCCCTGTTCCGTGATTTCAACTTTCTGCAGCATCTGGCGAACAATTACCTCGATGTGCTTGTCGTTGATACTCACACCTTGCAGCCGGTAAACCTCCTGCACTTCGTTGACAAGGTAGGTCGCCAGTTCTTCAACACCCTTGATGGCAAGGATGTCATGTGGTGCCGGATGGCCGTCGAGAATGTATTCGCCCTTCTCGATGAAATCGCCCTCCTGAACCGGTAGGTGCTTGCCTTTCGGAATCAGGTACTCGGCCGGCTCGAGGGAAGCATCTTCCGGGACAATGCGGATGCGGCGCTTGTTCTTGTAGTCACGGCCAAATTCAACACGACCGGAAATTTCAGCGATGACCGCATGGTCCTTCGGACGGCGTGCTTCAAACAGTTCAGCAACTCGCGGAAGACCGCCGGTGATGTCGCGCGTCTTGGCACTTTCCAGTGGAATTCGGGCGAGCACGTCACCTGCCTTGATTGCAGAACCTGGTTCAACCGACAATATCGCATCAACCGAAAGAAGATAGCGGGCCTCACCACCACGTGGCAGTTTGAGTATCTCACCCTTCTTGTCCTTGATCACGATTGCCGGACGCAAGTCACCGCCACGCGGGCTCGTACGCCAGTCAATCAGAACACGGTTGGTGATGCCGGTTGATTCATCGGTAACCTCCGATACAGAGATACCGTCAACGACATCTTCGAATTCGATCTTGCCATCGACCTCTGTCATCACCGGACGGGTGTAGGGATCCCATTCAGCCAGACGCATGCCGCGCTTGATCTTGTCGCCCTCGTTGACGAACAGGCGAGCACCTTGCACCAGCTTGTGAACAGCTCGTTCATGGCCCTTTTCATCTTCAATGACCAGAGACACGTTGCGGCCAAGCGTGATGATCTTGCCGGTGCTGTCAGTCACCACGTTGGAGTTCCTGAGCTTGACAATGCCGTCGTGGTTTGATTCCACGAACGACTCATCAAGCACCTGTGCAGTACCGCCAATATGGAAGGTACGCATGGTCAGCTGGGTACCGGGTTCCCCGATCGACTGTGCAGCAATGACACCGACAGCTTCACCATGATTGACCGGAGTGCCGCGAGCAAGGTCACGCCCATAACAACGCGCACAAACGCCAAACCGGGTTTCGCAGGTCAGAACGGAACGGATGCGGAATTCCTGGATATTGGCATCCTCGATCTTCTCGACATCTTCTTCCGTGATTTCGCGCATTGCCGGAATGATGACTTCACTGGTCTGCGGGTGCAGAACGTCTTCAGCAGCCGTTCGGCCAAGAACACGCGAACCCAGGGATGCAATGATTTCACCGGCATCAATGATGGGACGAGCCGTAATCGAGTTTTCGGTGCCGCAATCGTCTTCAGCAATGATGGCATCTTGAGCAACGTCAACAAGACGCCGTGTCAGATAACCGGAGTTGGCGGTCTTCAAGGCTGTATCAGCGAGACCCTTGCGGGCACCGTGAGTGGAGTTGAAGTACTCCAGAACGGTCAGGCCTTCCTTGAAGTTCGAGATGATCGGTGTCTCGATGATCTCCCCGGACGGTTTGGCCATCAGGCCACGCATGCCGCCAAGCTGCTTCATCTGGGCCGGAGAACCACGTGCACCGGAGTGAGCCATCATGTAAATGGAGTTCACCGGCTTTTCGCGCTTGGTTACTTCATCAAACTGAACAGCCTGAATACGGGCCATCATTTCATCAGCCACCTTGTCAGTGCACTTTGCCCAGGCATCAACTACCTTGTTGTACTTTTCGCCCTTGGTGATGAGACCATCGATGTACTGCTGTTCATATTCCTTCGCCAGTTCGCGGGATTCAGAAACCAGTTTCTCCTTTGAGTCGGGGATGACCATGTCATCCTTGCCAAACGAAATACCTGCCTTGAAGGCATTATAAAAACCAAGCCCCATGATCTTGTCACAGAAAATGACAAACTCTTTCTGACCGCAACCGCGATAAACATCGTCAATCATCTTGGAGATTTCACGCTTAGTCAGCAGCTTGTTGCATATTTCAAGTGACATGCCGGGTTGCCTGGGCAGCAATTCACCAATCTTCAGGCGGCCAGGAGTTGTTTCATAGACCCGTGAAGTCGGGTTACCGTCCTCATCCAGATACTTGAAGCGGCCCTTGATCTTGGTATGCAGTGTAATGACACCGGCATGCAAGGCATGGTCAATCTCGGCAATATCACCGAACAACATACCTTCGCCCGGTTCGTTCTGCTTCATCTGGGAAACGTAGTACAGACCCAGCACGATATCCTGCGACGGTACGATAATTGGCTGGCCGTTTGCAGGATGCAGAACGTTGTTGGTAGACATCATCAGCACACGGGCTTCAAGCTGGGCTTCCAGGGACAGCGGTACGTGAACCGCCATCTGGTCACCATCAAAGTCAGCGTTGAAGGCCGCACAAACCAGCGGGTGCAACTGAATGGCCTTGCCTTCAATTAATACTGGTTCAAATGCCTGAATGCCGAGGCGGTGAAGTGTTGGTGCCCGGTTTAGCAGCACAGGATGTTCCCGGATAACTTCGTCCAGAATGTCCCAGACTTCCGGTTTTTCCTTCTCAACCAATTTCTTCGCCTGCTTGACAGTGGATGACAGACCCTTGGCATCAAGGCGCGAATAGATGAACGGCTTGAACAATTCCAGCGCCATTTTCTTCGGCAGACCACACTGGTGCAGTTTGAGTTCTGGTCCGACCACGATTACTGATCGGCCGGAATAATCGACGCGCTTGCCAAGCAGATTCTGGCGGAAACGCCCCTGTTTGCCTTTCAGCATGTCAGCGAGAGACTTCAGGGGACGCTTGTTGGCGCCGGTGATAACCCGGCCGCGACGGCCATTGTCGAACAGGGCATCTACCGATTCCTGCAGCATCCGCTTTTCATTTCGGATGATGATGTCAGGAGCACGCAACTCGATCAGCCGTTTCAGGCGGTTGTTGCGATTTATCACGCGGCGATACAGATCGTTCAGGTCTGAAGTGGCAAACCGGCCTCCGTCAAGTGGCACCAGCGGACGCAATTCAGGCGGAATTACCGGCACGACGGTCAGGATCATCCATTCAGGTTTGTTACCGGACTCGATGAAACCTTCGACAATTTTAAGCCGCTTGGCCAGCTTCTTGGGCTTTAATTCGGTGGTCGACTCAGCGATTTCAACACGTAGCTCATCGCGCAACTTCTCAAGTTCAATTCCCATGAGAATTTCGCGGATGGCTTCGGCGCCGATCCCGGCAGTGAAGCTGTCGGCACCATAGTGGTCCTGGGCTTCCATGTACTGCTCTTCCGTCAGCAGTTCACCACTCTTCATCGGTGTCAGGCCAGGCTCTGTGACGATGTAATTCTCGAAGTACAGAACACGCTCGACATCTTTCAAAGTCATGTCCAGCAGCAGCGAGATGCGTGATGGCAAGGACTTCAAAAACCAGATGTGTGCGACCGGTGCTGCCAGATCAATATGACCCATGCGTTCGCGGCGAACTTTCGCCAACGTCACTTCCACACCGCATTTTTCGCAGATGATACCCTTGTACTTCATCCGCTTGTACTTGCCGCACAAGCACTCATAGTCCTTCACAGGACCAAAGATTCGGGCGCAGAACAGACCGTCACGCTCCGGTTTGAAAGTACGATAGTTGATGGTTTCCGGCTTTTTGATTTCACCGAATGACCAGGAAAGAATTTTCTCCGGTGCTGCGATACCGATCCGGATTTGCTCAAAGGTCAGTGGCTGACCTGCCGGACTGAAAACGTTCATGACCTCATGGTTCATGTAATACCTCAATTCCTTGTTCGCGGACGGGGCTGTGTTCCGCTTTTCGGATTGTCTGGTTTTTCAGGGGAAACTGCCGGACTGGCCCGACACCGGCAATTTCCAGAACCGGGCAGGAGTTTTGTTTCCTGCCCGGCAAATTTGACTTGTTACTCGGAACTTTGAAGATCGACGCTGAGACCCAGCGAGCGCATTTCCTTTACGAGCACGTTGAAGCTTTCCGGAATTCCTGCTTCAAATGCATCATCACCACGCACAATCGCTTCATATACCTTGGTCCTGCCTGCAACGTCATCTGACTTCACAGTGAGCATTTCCTGAAGTGTGTAGGCTGCACCATACGCCTCAAGTGCCCAAACCTCCATTTCACCGAACCGTTGTCCGCCGAATTGCGCCTTGCCTCCCAGCGGTTGCTGGGTAACGAGTGAATAAGGACCGATGGAACGGGCATGAATCTTGTCATCAACCAGATGGTGAAGCTTGAGAATGTAGATATACCCTACAGTTACCTGCCTGTCGAATGGCTCGCCTGTACGGCCGTCATACAGAGTTACCTGGCCGGAAGTACTCAGACCTGCATGTTCAAGCAGCTCTGAGATGTTCTCCTCTTTCGCTCCGTCGAAGACCGGCGTTGCTATTGCAACTCCGCCACGCAGTGATTCACCCAGGTCAGCCAGATCATCGTCCTCAAGGGCTGCTATCTCGTCGTTCTCACCGTAGATGTGCTCGATTTCCTTGCGTAGCTGCTTGGCGTTGTGGCTTTCGCGATATGCGTCGACCATTTCACCGATTTGCTTGCCGATCCCGCGGCAGGCCCATCCCAGATGGGTTTCCAGGATCTGACCAACGTTCATGCGGCTGGGCACACCAAGCGGGTTCAGCACGATGTCCACCGGCTGCCCGTCCTCGAGATAGGGCATGTCCTCATCCGCAACAATGCGTGAAACCACGCCCTTGTTGCCATGCCGGCCGGCCATCTTGTCACCTGGCTGGATCTTGCGCTTCACGGCAACGAAAACCTTGACCATTTTCATGACGCCCGGCGGCAACTCGTCACCACGCTGCAGTTTTTCCACTTTGTCGAGGAAACGATTCTCAAGGCGCTTCTTCGACTTATCATACTGCTGGCGCATGGCTTCAAGTTCAGCTAGTGCCTTTTCGTTGGACAGCGCAATCTGCCACCATTGCGAGCGCGGTACATCGTCCAGCACGGCTTCGGTGAGTTTGCCCTCGATCTTGTGACCTTTCGGTCCGCCTGCGGCCTGCTTGCCTTTCAGGAAATCGCCGAGGCGACCATATGTGTTACGGTCCAGAATGGCGAGTTCGTCGTCACGGTCCTTGGCAAGGCGTTCGATCTCTTCGCGCTCGATTGCCAGCGCGCGTTCGTCCTTGTCGATGCCGTGGCGATTGAACACGCGCACTTCAACAACCGTACCGGCAACGCCCGGAGGCAGCCGCAGTGATGTATCTCGGACATCGGATGCCTTCTCACCGAAGATCGCTCGCAGAAGCTTTTCTTCCGGTGTCATCGGGCTCTCACCCTTCGGCGTAATCTTGCCGCACAGGATATCGCCTGGATGCACTTCTGCGCCAATGTAGACAATGCCTGCTTCATCCAGGTTTTTCAGAGCTTCCTCACCTACGTTCGGAATGTCGCGGGTGATTTCCTCGGGGCCGAGTTTTGTATCTCGTGCCATAACGTCGAATTCTTCGATATGGATCGACGTGAAAACGTCATCGCGCACCATGCGCTCGGACAACAGGATGGAGTCTTCAAAGTTGTACCCGTTCCACGGCATGAACGCGACCAGCACATTCTGACCGAGCGCTAGGTCCCCCAGGTCAGTTGATGGGCCATCAGCGATAATATCGCCTTCCTTCAACCTGTCACCGATACGAACCAGCGGACGCTGGTTGATGCATGTATTCTGATTGGACCGTTGGAACTTGTGCAGCGTGTAGATATCCACGCCGGATTTTGTCGGATCGGTCTCATCAGTAGCGCGAATAACGATGCGCTTTGCATCCACCTGGTCAACAATACCGGAACGCCGCGCCGTAATGGCAGCGCCGGAATCACGGGCGACCACGGCTTCCATGCCGGTACCGACAAGTGGTGCATCGGTACGCACGAGCGGCACAGCCTGACGCTGCATGTTCGAGCCCATTAGGGCACGGTTGGCGTCATCGTTTTCCAGGAACGGAATCAGCGCGGCAGCAACCGAAACAAGCTGCTTTGGTGAAACGTCAACAAAGTCCACCCGTTCGGCCGGAACTGTAATCACTTCACCATGCTGGCGAACCAGAACAAGATCTTCGGCAAACCTGCCGTCCTTGGTCAGTTCAACGTTTGCCTGAGCGATATGCGGTTTGGATTCTTCAATAGCCGAAAGATAGACCACTTCTTCAGAAACCTTGCCGTTGATCACTTTGCGGTACGGCGTTTCAATAAAGCCATACTTGTTTACACGGGCAAATGTAGCCAGCGAGTTGATGAGGCCAATGTTCGGCCCTTCCGGCGTCTCAATCGGGCAGATGCGGCCATAGTGGGTCGGATGCACGTCACGCACCTCAAAGCCCGCGCGCTCACGCGTCAGACCACCCGGACCGAGAGCCGACAGGCGGCGTTTGTGTGTAATCTCCGACAGCGGGTTGGTCTGGTCCATAAACTGCGACAGCTGGGAAGATCCGAAAAACTCACGCACCGCAGCGGCAGCCGGTTTGGCGTTGATCAGGTCATGTGGCATGACTGTATCAATATCGACCGAAGACATGCGCTCCTTGATGGCGCGTTCCATGCGGATCAGGCCCAGGCGATACTGGTTTTCCATCAATTCGCCAACCGAACGCACACGCCGGTTGCCAAGGTGATCAATGTCGTCAATATCACCTTTGCTGTCACGCAATTCAGCCAGTGTTCTGACAACCGCGATGATATCTTCCTTGCGCAGGATACGCATTGTGTCAGGCGCATCCAGCTCAAGGCGCATGTTCATTTTTACACGGCCAACCGATGACAGGTCGTAACGCTCCGGATCGAAGAACAGTCCATTGAACAATGCTTCAGCGGTTTCACGCGTTGGCGGTTCGCCGGGGCGCATGACACGGTATATGTCAACAAGCGCCTGCTCGTAGCTTTCGACCTTGTCAGCCATCAAGGTGTTGCGAATGTATGCTCCGGTATTGATGTGATCAATGTCCAGCAGACGCAGTTCCTTGTATCCGGCTTCCTTGAGCCCCTCCATCAGCTCTTCATCAATTTCAACACCGGCTTCTGCATGGATTTCACCCGTTTTGGCATCCACAAGCTCATCTGCCAGAAAATGTCCGTAGAGGCTTTCGTCGTCGACCAGCAAGTCCTTGAGGCCTTCTTCGGCCAATTTGCGGGCCAGCCGCGGCGTAATCTTGGTTCCGGCCTCAACAACCACCTTTTTGGTCTTTGCATCAACCAGGTCAGCCGCCGGCTTTACCCCACGATACCGGTCAGGATCAAACGGCATACGCCATCCGTCTTTCGACGATGTGACGGACACCGTGTTGTAGAAGGTATGCAGAATCTCTTCGCTGTCCATCCCGAGTGCATGCAGCAGTGCGGTAACCGGCAACTTGCGCCGGCGGTCGATACGCACATGCACGATGTCCTTGGCATCGAATTCGAAATCCAGCCAGGAACCACGATAAGGAATGATACGGGCTGCAAACAGCAGTTTGCCTGACGAATGGGTCTTGCCCCGGTCATGATCGAAGAATACGCCTGGCGAACGGTGCATCTGGGAGACGATTACACGCTCGGTACCGTTCACGACAAAGGTGCCATTCTTGGTCATGAGCGGAATATCGCCCATGTACACATCCTGCTCCTTGATGTCCTTGACCGATTTCGCTCCGGTATCCTCGTCGATCTCAAATACGATCAGACGGAGTGTTACCTTGAGCGGTGCGGCAAAGGTCATGCCGCGCTGCTGGCACTCCTCAACGTCATACTTCGGATCTTCAAATTCGTAGGTCACATATTCGAGCATTGCCTGGCCCGAAAAATCACTTATCGGGAAAACGGACTTGAACACCGCCTGCAGACCTTCTGCAAGACGTCCTCCTTCAGGCTCAACCACCTGAAGAAACTGATCATAACTGTCCTTCTGAACCTCGATGAGGTTCGGCATCTCGGCAACTTCATGGATGTTGCCGAAGAACTTGCGAATACGTTTGCGGCCAATAAACGTTTGCGACATTTCGGTTCCTTCGCATATTGGCTCTCATGCCGGGGGATGGCTGAAGAGCAATTTAATCAAGCCAGATCAGTGTGGTTTTTGATTGAATCACTCAAAAACCATAAAACTGATCAATTCCAAAGTGCTAGAGCAACTTTACGGGTTCAGGAGAACCCATATCGCTCTAGAGCGGCGGCTTGCCGGGCAGTCCCTGAATCTCGGTTCCTGAAAACCAAAACAGACCGCACGGAAAACCGCCCCAACGCCTCACTTATGTTTCTGCTGACCACATCAGTCCGGCGAGCAGGTCCGGCGTGGAAGAAATCTGGGCGAGGCATGTGAGCCCTTCGCAGTATCTCCCGCGCCGGTATTCGTAGTTGTAACCAGTTACTTGAGCGATACCTTCGCACCAGTAGCTTCGAGCTTCTTCTGCAACTCTTCTGCTTCTGCCTTGGGGCAAGCTTCCTTAATGGTTTTTGGTGCGCCTTCAACCAGGTCCTTGGCTTCCTTCAGACCCAGACCGGTGATTGCACGAACTTCCTTGATGACTTCGATTTTCTTTTCACCAAATGATTCCAGAACGACGTCAAAGTCGTCCTTGGCTTCGGCGGCAGCTTCACCACCACCACCAGCGGCGGCGGCAACAGCAACAGGTGCTGCAGCGGAAACGCCCCATTTTTCTTCAAGCATTTTTGAAAGCTCGGCGGCTTCCATAACTGTCAGGTTCGACAGGTCGTCTACAATTTTAGCAAGATCAGCCATTTTAATGTCTTTCGTATTACGGTTTAAACCAGTTCAGTGTTTCGACACGGCCAATCAAGCCGCTTTTCCCTTGTCAGCATAGGCCCCGATAACCCGTGCGAGCTGTCCAGCAGGTGCCTGCGTAACACCCGCAATACGGGTGGCTGGCGTCTGGATCATGCCCACAAGCTTCGCCCGCAGCTCATCGAGCGACGGCAGGTCAGCAAGTGCCTTGACACCATCGGCATCCAGAACCGTAGACCCCAGAACTCCACCCAGAACGACAAGCTTGTCGTTGGCCTTGGCGAAAGTTGAGATGATCCTTGGTGCTGCAACCGGGTCATCCGAGAAGGACAACATGGTTGGACCCGTGAACAGGTCTGCGATACCCGCAGCATCAGTGCCTTCAAGAGCCAGTTTTGCCAGACGGTTCTTGGCAACTTTCGTTGCCCCGCCAGCCTCTGCCATCTTTTTACGCAGGTCATTGACCTGCGGAACTGTCAGGCCGAGATTGTGGGCCACCACCACAACACCGGTTTCCTTGAAAACGGTGTTGAGCGCTGCGACGAGCGTCTTTTTCTCTGCTCTATCCACTAGCTCTCTCCAGTTTACCCGGTCTTTGAAAACCAGGCGGTTGCACGAAACCATTTGCTTCAAACAGCCCTGCAACCAGCCTTGTCGGCGAGGTGCAGTGCCCGAACACAAATGGCACTCCACTTGCCTGTCCTCCTCCCCACCTGACAAATACGGTGGTTCAGATCACTGAGGGTTCAAACAGACCTGCTGACCTGCGATTGAAAAACCAACCGCCCGGACAGCAAAACCTTTTGAACACCTATCTCATGCCGGCTGTCAAACTTTGACGTTTAAGCCATGTAACAAAACATGACGCCTGCAATCTCGGACAGGTTTGGCCCGGTTTCCCGGTCCAGCCATCAGACCCGGAACAAAGCTCCGGATCAGATGGTAACTCTTGCGCGCCGGTCCTGTTCGGCCTACTCGCCGTACAGGGACGCAACGTCGATCTTCAGGCCAGGACCCATCGTCGACGAAACAGAAACCCGCCTGATATACGTTCCCTTGGACCCTGACGGTTTGGCCCTTGAAACCGCATCAATGAACGCTTTCACGTTTTCAAGCAGTTGTTCTTCCTTGAAACTAGCCTTGCCGACACCGGCATGAACAATGCCGGCCTTCTCGGCGCGAAACTCCACCGAACCACCCTTGGCAGCCTTGACGGCAGCGGCAACATCCGGCGTGACAGTTCCAACCTTGGGATTTGGCATCAGATTGCGCGGGCCCAGCACCTTGCCGAGACGCCCTACCAGGGGCATCATGTCCGGTGTGGCGATCGCCCGGTCAAAGTCGATCTGGCCTTTTTGAACCTGCTCGACCAGATCTTCTGCGCCGACAATGTCAGCACCGGCAGCCCTGGCTTCCTCGGCCTTGGCATCGCGGGCAAACACCGCAACCCGGACGTCACGGCCGGTACCGGCAGGCAATGCCACGACGCCCCGGACCATCTGGTCAGCGTGGCGTGGATCTACCCCCAGGTTCATGGCCAGTTCAATGGTTTCATCGAACTTTGCAACAGCGCGCTGCTTGACCATCTTCACCGCTTCTGCAACTGGGTAAAGCTTGTTGCGGTCGATGCCATCGACAGCCTTGGAATATCTTTTTCCCTTGTGTGCCATGATGTTTACCCTACCACTTCCAGACCCATTGAACGGGCCGAACCTGCGATGATCTTTTCTGCCGCGTCGAGATCACGGGCATTCAGGTCAACCATTTTCTTCTCGGCAATTTCACGCAGTTGAGCACGCGTCACCTTGCCGATAAAATCGCCCCTGCCGGTTTCCTTGTGGCCGGACTTGATCTTTGCAGCCTTCTTGAGGAAGAACGATGCAGGTGGCGTCTTCATTTCAAAGGTGAAGGACTTGTCCTGGAAAGCCGTAATTACGACCGGAATTGGAGATCCCGGTTCAGCCTGCTGGGTTGCAGCATTGAACGCCTTGCAGAATTCCATGATATTCAGGCCGCGCTGACCAAGAGCGGGACCTACCGGCGGAGACGGATTTGCCTGCCCCGCCGGAATTTGCAGCTTGATATAGCCGAGAACTTTCTTCGCCATTTTACATTTCCCTCGCCTGTCACACCAGATCCGGTGATCAAAGGCCTTAGAGGTTAGTGGTCCGGATTTCAGGTTGCGAAACCTGTCAGCCTCCCACCGTTACACGGTTCGGATTTCAAAGCCCTAGAGCTTCTCCACCTGACCGAATTCCAGCTCGACCGGAGTAGCCCGGCCAAATATCGAAACCGCTACCTTCAGCCTGGCGCGTTCCTCATCAACGTCCTCGACAAGACCGTTGAAGGACGCGAACGGGCCTTCGGCAACACGTACCTGTTCACCAACCTCAAACATGATGGTTGGCCGCGGGCGCTCGACACCTTCCTGAACCTGGCTCAGGATGCGGGTCGCCTCTTCCTCGGTGATCGGCATGGGCTTGTTGTCATGGCCCAGAAACCCGGTCACTTTCGGTGTATTCTTGATGAGGTGATAGGCCTCATCGGTCATATCCATCTTCACCAGCACGTAACCGGGAAAGAAACGGCGCTCGGACTGAACCTTGCGGCCACGGCGCATTTCGACCACTTCTTCGGTCGGCACCAAAACTTCCTCGAACAACTCACCCAGCCCCTTGACGGCGGCCTGTTCCTTGATCGATTCCGCCACTTTCTTCTCGAAATTCGAGTAGGCGTGGACGATATACCACCGCTTAGTCATATTGCGCTCCCGCCGATCAACCTGCTCAGGACCTGAAGAGGATCAGATCGACCACCCATTTCAAAACCGCATCCACGCCGAGAAAAAACACTGCAGCGGCTGCCGAGAGTATCAACACCATGATTGTGGTGATGATGGTTTCGCGCCGGCTCGGCCAGGTAACCTTGGCGGTTTCCTGGCGAACTTGCTGAATAAACTCAAACGGATTGGTCTTTGCCATATTCCTGTTTCACTCTTTCTGCCAGCACAAACGCCTGCAGTCTGTCTGTTTTCCCGGTGGCAGGGGCGGAGGGTCTCGAACCCCCGGCCTGCGGTTTTGGAGACCGCCGCTCTACCAACTGAGCTACACCCCTAAACCGGGTGCGAGGAGCCCGATATGGTTCCCCGCCTGTCTTTGTTCAAGCAATCCTGGTTTCAGGCCTACTCAATAATACCGGCAACGACACCGGCGCCGACCGTACGGCCGCCTTCACGGATGGCGAAGCGCAGCTTCTCTTCCATCGCAATCGGTGTGATCAGTTCAACTTCAAACGACACATTGTCACCGGGCATCACCATTTCAGTACCCTCTGGAAGCGTCACAACGCCCGTCACATCCGTCGTACGGAAGTAGAACTGTGGACGGTAGTTGCCGAAGAACGGCGTATGACGGCCGCCCTCTTCCTTGGTCAGAATATAGGCTTCTGCCTTGAACCTCTTGTGAGGCGTAATCGAACCGGGCTTGCACAGAACCTGGCCGCGCTCAACACCTTCACGGTCAATACCGCGCAACAGTGCGCCAATGTTGTCGCCGGCCTGGCCCTGATCGAGCAGCTTGCGGAACATCTCAACGCCCGTGCAGGTGGTCTTGGTGGTGTCGCGGATACCGACAATCTCGATCTCCTCGCCAACCTTCACAACACCACGCTCAACACGACCCGTTACAACCGTGCCACGGCCGGAAATCGAGAACACATCCTCGATCGGCATCAAAAACGGCTGGTCAATCGGACGCTCCGGCTGTGGAATGTATTCATCAACAGCCTCCATCAGCCGCAAAATTGAATCATGACCGATCTCCGGGGTCTTGTCTTCAAGTGCCGCAAGCGCCGAACCGCGAACAATCGGAATGTCATCGCCCGGAAAATCATAAGATGACAGAAGCTCGCGGATCTCCATCTCCACCAGCTCAAGCAGCTCCTCATCGTCAACCTGGTCAACCTTGTTCATGTACACAACAAGCGCCGGTACGCCAACCTGGCGCGCCAGCAGAATGTGCTCGCGGGTCTGCGGCATCGGACCATCGGAAGCCGACACAACCAGAATGCCGCCATCCATCTGGGCCGCACCGGTGATCATGTTCTTCACATAGTCGGCATGGCCCGGGCAATCAACGTGGGCATAGTGACGCTTGGCCGTCTCGTACTCGACGTGAGCCGTGGAAATGGTGATGCCACGCGCCTTTTCCTCAGGCGCCTTGTCAATCTGGTCATAAGCCGAATACTCAGCGCCACCGGTCTCGGCAAGAACCTTGGTGATCGCCGCCGTCAGCGATGTCTTGCCATGGTCAACGTGACCAATCGTGCCGATGTTGCAGTGCGGCTTGTTGCGTTCAAACTTTGCCTTGGCCATTTTACAGTCTCTACCTTTGCCTGGGACATCAAAAAATCATGAAGCAGCAGCAATCGCTATTCTGGCTCAGCCTGCTGATGGTCTGAAAATGCCCTGGAGCGGGTGAAGGGAATCGAACCCTCGTCTTCAGCTTGGAAGGCTATTGCTCTACCATTGAGCTACACCCGCCTTCGGTTCAGGGCACACCAAAAAACTTAAAACTACCGTTCGGTCATCTTCCTTGTTACTGCTTTTCACGCACGCCAACCGGCCAGAACAGGTGGTGGAGGGAGTTGGATTCGAACCAACGTAGGCATAGCCAACGGGTTTACAGCCCGTCCCCTTTAGCCACTCGGGCATCCCTCCGGGACTTCGCTGACACAATAAATCACAATAAAACCAAAGACTTAAAGTGTAAAACAAATCTCTTGCTCAGATAACTTTTGCGCGCAAAACATTATGCCCGGGGGTTAACCGGGCGCTTCAGAGGCGTGTTATGCGCATGCGGCCCAGTTGTGTCAACAGGATTCGCACGCAAAAAAACTACCCAAAACCTCAAGCCAACCAGTAACTTGCCAATTGCCGGCTCGACAAATTGATGCAGGGGCTGTTCAATTTTCTGTGTCATACTATACAGGCCGTCATGAACACTTCCAAGCCATCCCACCACAAGCGTCAAAACCATGACCGATCCCGCAGCCGCGGCAGGCAGAATTCGCAACCCGGCCAGCCCCGGGATGGCAATGACATAATATTCGGATTGCA
The DNA here is from genome assembly GCA_963700885.1 of uncultured Alphaproteobacteria bacterium. Taxonomy (GTDB): domain Bacteria; phylum Pseudomonadota; class Alphaproteobacteria; order Rhizobiales; family Aestuariivirgaceae; genus Anderseniella. Next base: position 171,221 of record CAVOZJ010000024.1, on the reverse strand, counting down.
CTCGGTAACCGAGGCCCTGAACAATCCCCGCCGCGAGCTTGTGTCCCTGAAATGCACGCTGAATGCGAAAGACCGGCTTGGTCACGTCCTGGCCCGTCATCCCGAACTGGAACCGGAGATAGTTCATCGAAGCCAGCTTGACCGGATCACGGGGACAGATGCCGTACACCAGGGCGTGGTTTTGAGCGCCCGGCCACTTGAACAACCGGAGCTGGACGACCTGACCCTGGATGGCGCCATCGTCATGCTTGATCAGGTGACGGACCCGCACAATGTCGGCGCCATCATGCGATCATGTGCGGCGTTCGCCGTTACTGCCCTGATAGTAACCGCTCGTCACAGCCCGGGCGGGTCTGCCGTGATGGTGAAGTCGGCTTCGGGTGCTGCTGAACATGTCCCCTTTGTAAAGGTCGCCAACCTGGCCCGCGCCATGAACCGGTTGCGCGATGCCGGGCGTAACCGTGATAGGACTGGACAGCGAAGCCCCCGAAGACATCACAACGCTCGACGTTTCGCCACCTTACGCCATTGTCCTTGGCGCGGAAGGCAGGGGAATGCGCCGTCTTACCCGTGACAATTGTGATCATCTGGCCAGGCTGGACCTGCCTGGAGAGATTCGCAGCCTGAACGTGTCCAATGCTGCGGCGTTGTGTCTTTATGCGTTGCAGCGATGACAGCCACCCTGCCCTCAGTCTTCCTGGTGCAAGCCCTTTCCGGTGCTGGCTTCATCAAAAACGCCGGGTAATAACTTAAATAGGCTTGCAACTCTCCCATGGGCCAAGTATTCAGTCGCCACGCCGCACGGCAGTCGCGCACGATTCTTCAGCAGCGCCTCAAGGCCGGCTTAGCTCAGTTGGTAGAGCACCTGATTTGTAATCAGGGGGTCGCGGGTTCAAATCCTGCAGCCGGCACCAATAAAATCAATGGGTTAGAGAGAAATTTAATTACTGTTGTTTTGTTACTAGTAAGCACATAGTAAGCGCACCGGAGCGTTTTCGATTGCCTAACCGAACTGAAGAAAGCGTTGGGCAATGGCTGCTGCTGATACAGCATCATAATAGTCATGTCGCTCTATCCAACCTATTATAGGTCCGCCAATGCATTCCCGGCGGCTTTGGTGGAAATTCCCAATCCCGGTATTTTTCCCGCCATTCCGGTTTCCCCGAGTCCAGCACCTTATGGGTCACCTTGTGCATCTGGCTGATGTGACGCGATGTATGGTCTTCACGTTGCGAGCGGTACTGCAACCGCACTCGGAAACCATGTCTGGATCTGAAGCGGGTGGCTCCTGGTGGTAAATACAGACACTGCGCGCGCTTTCCCGTATTGCAGGCAGATGAAATACCACCGATGACCTCCATAGGGTTGTGGAAACCGCTCCAGATTAAATTTCTCGTCAATCTTCTGCGGCTCTTCACCGTAAGGCGTTGTAGTATATTGCACCCTGAACCATGGGTCGTCGCCAGTTGAACAAAAACTGTAACCGATGTTCGCTATCTGCTCGTCCGAATGGGTATAGGACCAGACTAGGTTACCACTGGCAAAATGAGCGCCTGGCACAAACTGCCCTAGCTTGCGCATGCGCCGCAAATCCAGCTTCAAGCCGTTCTCAATGACTGGCAATGAACCCGATCTGCCTGAACCTAGCCCGCCCATATTTATCGAAATCCTGTGGCACGTGAGGAGTGTGGTGCTGAAAACATCGACGCTTCTTGATCTGCCTCTTAGATGTTATGTGGCCAAGTTACCGTGAGATTACGCAACAGGAACATATGTTCCTATTTTGTTCAAGAGCGGACAGTTATGGTTTTGGTCAAATTAGAGTTTGCTTCGTCCAACCTTGTGTCACTCATTGGTTGCTATGTACGCAGCATTTTGTAATTGCACATCATCAATCAGCGGTTGTTCTGTGGAAGAATCGCTTGGGTTACCGTCGCCTTGGTTTAATAGAATACCCAACAGATAGAAACCACCTTCACTTCGCGACGAAATCACATAACGAATTTGAGTGGTATCGCTATCGACTTGGCACGCGAGGAACCCAGTACTCATCTTGGCCCCCCTTACAGTCTCATTCGACGATCCAGATGCGAACTTGCCATTACATTCTGCGGACACAGAGCCGATTATCGCACCTTCAATCTGCTTTGGAGATTGAGCTTCTTTCGGTGGCAGCACACTTACGAAAGACATGCTTGAGGCTGACTTAGCTACAGCATGTGCAAATCTTAGAGAATCAGGAACCTCATTTGCTCCCAGAATAGTAGTGTCTGCCAACTTGGCCGCTATCAAGAAGTTCGATAGTACGCGGGTACCTTCCAGTTTGAGAGTGGGGTCATTGATAACGTCACGAGTTGATGCGCTGATTTCGCTTTGACCGCCAGCCAATCCTACCTGCCTTGATTGTACCTGAGTTCCCGCAATCCTAGTTTTCACGCACTGGGTCAAATCAACCAGCAATTTTGAGGTGCCATTTAAGTTGAAGAAATATGACTGTGTGCCATCATTGATTTCCATTGTGTAACTTCTGCGAAAAAGCCCTACAACTGGCCCATCTGCAGGCATCGGTAAAAAAACTGAATTTTTGTCCATTGCCGTCGCGGTAACACTCTGCCACCCGGCACGGTCAAAGCGATAGTTAAGTGCTATTTGCTGCTGGGGCCGCAAAGTCCAATTGTTATGCAGAAAGGCAAGGCTCCATTGCCAGTTTTGACTGACGCTGACAATCATAGTTATTCCGCTTTGATAAGCAGTTGCAGCGCTGCAATGGCTGAATTGCCCGGTTCGGTCGTCGCCGTAAACACCGCCTCCCCAAGACCCTGACTTGAATTTCGCTAATTGCACAGCCTGGGCATTGCCGGTATTTGAAACCAGAAACACAAGAAGTAGAGCAAAGAGTTCTAAGCATTGGCGTGTCACTCCCCAGCCTATGATAGGTAAAGTTAATCATTTACCGTTTGCAATGGCAAGCGGACGGGCACTTTTAACACGATTGTACTTCTCGCCTCACCACGGCCGTAGTGTACCTTGATCGTCCAGAACTCCTCCGGTGCCACAGTGTACAGAAATAGATCTGCGTTATCCAATTGGCAACATGGGCAATGTTGGTCTTGTCTGACATTCGCCACTCCCGAGGAGAAATCACAATCTCAAGCCGTCATCTCGTGGTGACGGTTTCGCCATCGACAGGGTCGGAAACTAGTAGCGCGGCACAATGCGCTTACTGCAATTATACAAGCCATCATTGCCAGTTTCCCGTATGCTCTTGTTGAAGTAGCTACCCATCGAGGGAGCTGCCATAAAGTCAGCAATCGTGCCGTTGGGTACCCCGCAGTAGTGGTAGTAAGTGCCTTTGAGGTTTAGGACCAAGTACCGATTGGCTGCGTCATAGCATACGCGCTTGATGAAACTGCTCCGCGAAATGGTTTCGCATTGAAAAGTGCTTAGGTTGATTTCGCCACGATACTTTACTTGCACGGTTTCTGCTGCCGCTGGGACGGACACAATCAGCAAGAAAAAAGCACACTGCAATTGAAGTACCTGGTACTTGTCGATACTCAGGTTGCGTATACCCCTCAGCATCAACGTGGCAGCTTGTAGCGAATGGTTAGTGACGGGGCATGGCCACTACCAGTTTCATGAACGACAACTGCTTCACCCTTCTCAAGTTCCTGTCTCATAACCAAGCAACACGACGGCATCGAGTGATTTTTGCCATTCTTGGGAGGATAACCTCCGAGCAATCTATGCATTTCTCCCGCATTGATTTCAATATGAGTGCGTCCCTGCCTTGATGCGCGCGAGAATTGAGCTAGCAACTCGTTTCTGAAATCATCAGCATTTGGCATTTCAATTCTACCTCCCTCTCAAATAGACGCCGATAGTATTGCTACACATGCGTATCAAGATGCCGGAATTGACTTTGCACTGCAACCAACCGCGTGAATGTCGAAAAAACGCTGGAGTGACCAACCATATCGGCAGGCCACCCTTTTTTATCGAAATCCTGTGACTACTGAGTGGTTAGACATTGAACTCATTCCCGGGTGGAGACATTGCCGACGATGGCCTGACCGCCTTCATTGACGTGCACGTGCTTGACATTGACAGTTTGCTCGCCACCACGCCGGTACTTCTTGAGGGCTTCCATTTGCAGGGCATAGGTACGGCTGAGTTTGGTTAGGGTGTTTGTTGCACTGTCATGCTGGGGAAGCATCTCAGCACTCCTCAGAAAACGGGCGGCATTAATCGACGCCACGTGTATTGCCGTCATCTGAACGGCCAGCATGGCCTCGGCCTCGTCGCGTGGTTCGATACCGTTGATGGCGGCCAGCATGAAGTTAAGTTCCGTTTCGCTGACCTTGCCGCCTGTGCGGCTCAGAGTGCTCAGTTGTTCCAATAGCCTGACATAGAAGTCATAGGAGCCAGTCCCAACGGATTCCAGCATCAGTTTTGATGCCGTAGCCAGATCAACATGGTCTGGTTCAATGGTTATATTTCCATCCTGCCCATTCTCCACTTGCAGGTGGGGACGTGGGCGCTTCGCCTTCCGTCGCGCCAGTTGCGCTTCGATGGCCGAGGCTTCACGCTGCGTTGGCTGATAGGGTTTGGCAGGCGTCTTAGTCATGGCTCATCCTGCCTGTGCATAGACTTGGGAAATCGGGACTGCGGTGTAATATTATCACATTTACAGATCAGATGAAATCCCCCAAGACAAACAAGGCGGGCGCTCCGAAGAACGCCCGCTGATAACAATTGCAGTGGTTTGTGATTGTGTGCTGTTAGGCTGCTGCAAGCCGCTTGCGCCGCCAGCCGAAGAAACCGAAGAAGCCGAGGGACTCAGCAAGCCGTTTTGCGCGCTGTCATTGCGCTATCACGGACGCTGTGCCTTCCAGGAATCAGTCCGTCGCGACCTTGCCCATGCAAACATGCTGGCTGAAGAGATCGAGGTAAATCCTGCACTGGAGCTGCTAGCACCCGTTGAACTTAGCGCGGTGTGTTTCCGTCACCGGGAATGTGACAATGCTGCTTTGCTTCGCCGCGTTCTTGCCCACCGCCGCGTCTATCTATCAAACGCCACAATCCAAGGTCAATTCGCGCTGCGAGCCTGTTTCGTCAATCACCGCACTCGTCAAGCGGATGTCACAGCCATAATCTCGGAAGAGTGTGAAAGGGGTTGTGGATTCAATTGCTCGCCGCAGCTAAGCCGAGATGTTCGCTCCGGGTCAACTTCGGAAGTCCATGGGATACGGCAGGCACGTCTGCTATGCCCCGACAACGGACTATTTGATCGAACGGCCGAGTAGGCTGGTTTGTGCCATTAACTGCCATCAGCAGTATCGTCAAATCAAAACCCACCTGGTTTCCAAAAACCTGAAGACGGAAAGCGAGTATTGCCTTCTCGTCGAAGAAAGTTTGCTATGAGCAGGATCGTTGCCGAATATCCAAGAGGGTTTGATTATGCCTAAACCACGCCTACTGCTCGACTGGCTTTCGCTCGATGATGCCACCTCCCTGCCGCTTTATCGGCAGTTGTATGATCAGCTACGCACGGCGATGGTGAGCGGCCAACTCCCCGCCGGCAGTCTCCTGCCATCGTCCCGGATGCTTGCACGCGAGCTCAAGGTTTCGCGCAACACAATCGTCAACGCCTACGATCAACTGATCGCCGAGGGCTATCTGGAAACTTCAGAAGGCTCTGCTACGTCTGTCGCCGACTTGTCGTTGAACAGGAACTTCGGCGGGTCCAGGCAAACTGGCGCCCGTTCAACACCGGCGCTTTCCAGGCGCGGAAAAGAGATTTAGCGATGCCTCGAAGAGTGGCCTGTATTCCCCGAGGCTGTCGCGTTCACGCCCGGCGTGCCGGCTTTCGATCAGTTTCCGGTCAAGAAATGGGTTCGACTGCTCGCAGCTCATGCTCAACGGATACAGCCGGATATGGCCAGCAGCTTTTCTCATGTAGGTGGTTATGGCCCCTTGCGCGAGGCCTTGGCTTCCTACCTGCGAACCTCGCGCATGGTTGACTGTCAGCCGGACCAGGTCTTAGTGGTAAGCTCGGCGCGGGCAGGGTTTGATCTGGTGTGCCGCCTGCTCATGGACCCGGGGATGTCATGCCTTATGGAGGATCCGGGCTATATCTCGGCCAAGGATGTGATGCGGGCCGCAGGTCTGCATATCACCCCCGTGCCTGTGGATGGGGAAGGTTTATGCATTCTTCAAGGAGAGGAGATCGATCCGAAGGCGCGGATGGCCTTCGTAACGCCCTCTCATCAATACCCCACGGGAGTCAGCCTTTCGGCGACACGCCGCCAGCAACTCATTGATTGGGCCGAAAGGCAAGATGCCTGTATAATCGAGGATGATTACGATAGTGAGTTTCGCTTTGACAGTCGGCCGCTCGCCACATTGCAAGGTCTGGATGGAGGGCGCCACGTAATTTACATTGGTACCTTCTCAAAAGTACTGTTTCCGACCCTGCGCACGGCTTACGCCGTGGTGCCAAGATCCCTGATTCCTGTATTCAAAGAGGCAATCTACAATTGTGGCCAGGAACCGCCACTCCATGTTCAAGCGGCTCTTGCCGATTTCATCAATGATGGCCATTTCTTCAGTCATATCCGGCGTATGCGGCAATTGTACAAGCGCCGTCAGGTCGGTTTCGTAGAGTCGCTTATACGGCACATGGGAGATCGAATCCCGGTCGAGCGCCCGCCGGGCGGGATGCAGTTAGTGCTAAATCTTCCCAACGAAATACCGGCGGCAGCAGCCAGCGCCTCGGCGGCAGCCCACGGCCTGCATGCCCGGCCACTCGAGATATACTCTCTGACCGGCATGGTGCCGAATGCGCTTTTCCTGGGCTTCACTGCCATTCCAGATCAGCAAATTGATCCCGCCACAAAAACCCTTGCGAATGCCATTTTGAGAATCACTTAAGCGGTACCGTCAAATTCATTCAAACTGGACCTTACGTTATTTGTCGGAGATGTCATCGTGCGAACTGTGTTGAAATCGCACGGAGTCAGTGCGCCCCGGACATGTCACAATGAAGGCAGAAGTTTGTATAACGAGGTTTACCAAATGACCGTAATCGCAATGACGCGCGAGATGGGAACGCTCGGCAAGGATGTTGCACAATTCCTTGTGGACCGCCTCGACATCGAACTGGTGCATCATGAACTGGTGGAGGCAGCGGGAGTTCCACCGAAAACACGGAATCCAAGCGAGGTACACCGCTTTTTGCCCGGGACCGGTGATAACGCGGAACGGCGTGAAGCCGTGCCAATGAAAAGCGGCTACATGACGCCAGAGGAGATTCTCTCGCTCGCCAACCGGGGCAACGTGATATTTCGCGGCTGGGGGGCAGCACGACTGCTCCATTCAATTCCGCATATCCTCTGCGTCCGGGTCTGTGCGCCGCTGGACAACCGCATAAGAGAGATGATGCAACGCCTTGGGGTTGAAGAAGCTGTTGCCCGCGCTGCAATAAAACGAAACGATAATTCGCATGACTCAGTATTCAAGCGGTTCTTTGGGACTGATTGGCGTGATTCCCTGAACTATGATCTGGTTCTGAACACTGGGCACTTCAATCCCGAAGCCTGCGCCGAAATAATAATTGACGCCATCAAGAGTCCGGCATTTGCAGAAAGCGAAGTTTCACGAAAAGTACTCGCCGACCAATTGACCAAAGCTCGAATCGCCTCCTTGTTCGAGTCTGCTGACGAGATGAAGAGCCGGACCAGGAATGTCCATGTCTCAGTCGAAAACGGAAACGTGACGCTCTATGGAGCCGTTTGTGACAGCATTGCTGCAAGAGACATTGAAAAGGCTGTCCAGGCGCACGTTGGATCATGCGCGGTGCGGAACGAAATCCACACCATCGGCCCTTATACAAACTGACCTTCTTGTCGGTGGCAGTCCTGTGGATAACTGGCGACAGGCAATAAGGAGAGTTCCGGGAACCTGGGAGTCCACCTCTATGTCACAGGCACTAGGCGCCCGGTATCGGCAACAGCTGTGCCAGCAAAGTCCCGGCTGCTCTCGTCAGCACCATCCAGACGATGATCCGCTTGAACTTCACCGCATTGCCTCGCACAGCTTCGTCTGTGGCAGCAGCTATGTAGGGATCGAGAACCAGGAACAGAAAAATCGTTGCAAACCCATTTATCACCGCGGACAACGACATAGCCGTTAACCGGTAGTCTGGATGCAGATAACCGGTTTTCTTGTTCAGTTGGTGTCGGCGCCTGGCTTGAGATGTATGGTGGAAGGCGGGTTTTTATAAAACTTCCAACCACAATTGCGCGTTGAGCGGCTGCATGCTGTCGTCACGCTTTCACCGACCAAAACGCCTTCTTATACAAACAAGAACCCGGGCTTTCGACCCGGGTAGTGGCTTTGGGAGGATGAGTTGGAAGTCTGTCGCTTCCTTGTGCTTGTCTACGATGTTCAGATCAATTCGATTGGATTGATACCAATGTCCCGCAAGGTGTGGGCGTCAATTTGGGGGGTGGCCAGCAGGCTGTTCTTTTTGGAACGGAACAATCGCTGCGTAGAGCCCAGAATAGCTTTGGTGAAGCTTGTGTGGTGCTGCGTGTTCATGGCTTAGGTTCCTTGATGGCTATTCTTGTGTGCCGTCCTGTTGATGGCAATGTCGCACAAAGGCCACCCACCAGATGTGCAATTCATCACATTGCAACCGGAGAAGGCTTTATACCAAATCCCATTGATCAGAACCTGTGTGCCCATTTTCGCATAGGGCGCGTGCCACGTTTGGCCCAACGCCGCGTGATCTTGTTATTTTGGCCGATACGCGCTTCGTCCTGGAACCATATCTCTATCCGGTCCGGATCGATCCCGTTCTCGCGTACGACCTTGTCCAGGCTGGCGGGGAAGTTTTTTTAAAATCCTCAATCGCACCGGCAACCTGGGCACGATGGCGCGGGCGCGCCGACAGTTTACGGTAGCCCATGTCACGAAGTTGCCGGCTCAAAGTCTGTTTGGACACAATGACCTGGAACTCATCGAAGAGCCATTGGCGCAGATCGACAAGCCGCCAGCGCGCCACGCCGTCAACCGCAGGGTTCGGCCCCTGTTCGATTATTTCTGCCAATGCCGCGCGATGACTGTTGTTCAGCCGTGAGGATTGACCCGGCGGCTTTCGGTCAATCAGGCCATCGGATCCACCCGCGTTGAACTTCATCACCCAGTCCCGCACACTCTACACCGTCACACCGCCGATCTCGGCCGCTTCGCTGCGTGAGGCCCCGTCATAAATCGCCGCCAGTGCAAGAAGCCGACGCGTCTGCGGCCCGTTCTTGCTCTCCCGCGCCAGTCTCCTTAACGATGAAGCCTGGAAATCACTTCGCAATGTAATCGCAACCGACATGGCAAACCTCCTTGGTTCACAACGGTGAATCACAAAGCAAACTGATTTGCCTCCCCTTTAAGAGTCAGCCTCTCCGGGATTTGGTATTAGGCGATAGGTAACTCTGCCCTTCGCTGCCCGAATGGAAATCAACGCCTTTTTGAGGTCGCGTAGGCAATCGGTTATGTACGTTACGAAACCCCACGCGAGTATTCTGGGATCAGCAATGAATATTTCGTTGTAAACTCCGCCATAGGCACCCGCTTCAGCAACCAAGTAGTCGAACTCAAATGAATTGAAATTTTGAACAATTAAGTCCGGATTACCTGCAGCAAAGTTGTATCCCATGTCGTCAAACTGGGTGAAGGTTTGTCCGAAAACGGTAAATGAAAGCGACCAATCGCAAGTTCCGCCGGCACAATTAAAGGTATGGTTACCTGAACCGTCGAGTGCATTTTCATCATAGGTGAAAGAGCCTATTCCAATTTCACCAAAAGCAGGCCCGGGAGTAACAACCGAGGCAGAAAAGTTAACTGTCGCGGCCTTTGTTTTCGTGATGCTGAAACTAACTATCGTGACCGCCATTAGTGCAGCCATTAATGCGCGTAGTCCCGTCGCGCAGTGTATCGTGATCAATTGCTTCATTTCAATCACCTCCGCTTAGCAACTCACTCACAAAAAATTCAATTTGGAACATAGCATCTAACGGCACCCAAAAATTTGATTGAAATCAAGCGGCTGAATCACCTATCCAGCCATGGTGCTGCAAAGGTCGCGATTCTACACCGCTGCAGCACTCAATCACTTGAACGCATTTTCTTTCTACTTGCTGACGTGCAGAATCCAGTTCAACGGCAACCACGATATGCGAGGCGGCAATTGCAACAATTAGCTGCAGCTTCCACCAATTGACGAACCCAAACAGCAAAACGGCCCCATGTTTCCATAGAGCCGTCTGCTTGTAGTTAACTGTCAGCCTGCTGCGAACCGCTTCCTGCGGCAGCCCAACTAATGCCGAGCGGCAGTGAACAATGAAGAAGACCATTGACAGGGATCAAGTTCGCTCAGCTGCGAACTGCTAAGGTCTGCGTTCATTGGCACGCAAAATTCCGCGCTAACCAAATCAGATTCAAGGAGCTAAATCAGAATGTTTACGAAGCACGATGTTGCTAAGCTTATCGCAGTGTCTTTGTTCACCCTGACTTTCGCCACCCCCGTTATCGCGTCTGATGACGAAGGTGGATGGCGGCATGGCTGGGGCATGGGCCGCATGATGCAAGGCTGGGGTCGAGGCCCGATGATGGGGTACGAAGAAAACGCCATGCTCGACAGGATTGACGGGCGACTGGCGTTCCTGAAGACCGAGTTGAAGATTACCGAAGCCCAATCCGAGGCATGGAACGAGATGGCGACGGCTATCCGAACGACATCGGATATGCATAACAGCATGATGCGGGAAATGATGAAGGAAATGCATGACGGTGAGTTCTTTAAAAAGCCCTTACCCGACCGATTGGTGCTGCATGAAACCCACATGGAGGCCCGCCTCGAACAGATCAAGGCTGTAAGGGAAGCTGTAGACAAGCTTTACGTCGTGCTTGATGACACACAGAAAAAAGCTGCTGACGAGATTATGTTGCCAACAATGGGTATGGGTATGGGCGGCATGATGGGAATGGGACGGGGCATGATGATGCACCAGTGAGACTTGCTGTGTGTTTAGGCGTGAGGTTTTGAGGGTCGCGGCGCCATCGAGGTTAGATGGCAGGTAGATAGTGGCTGTCGGTTACGGCAGAGGTTGGAAGGATTGTAAATGGCCGTTGAAGACTGGAGTGATTTTGTCACGCAGACAGATCAACGAATGGCAAAAGTCCGTGCGGGGATGCCGCAAACAGCTCGTGGCTTTGCCGATCTGGCTAAGGCTGCGATCGCACCGGGAGCGCTTGATTCAAAAACCAAGGAACTCATCGCTTTGGCAATTGGCATCACAGCACGATGTGACGGGTGCCTTGCCTATCACGCCCGTGCCGCTGCACGTCTTGGTGCTACACGAGAAGAGGTCGTCGAGACGATAGGCGTGTCTGTCTACATGGGTGGCGGACCATCTATGATATATGGCGCAGAAGCTCTCGCGGCATTCGATTCCTTCGCAGAAACCAAATAGACTTATGACACATTGAACGGATCAGTTGGTTTGTGGCCAAACTCACCAGCATGAAAAAACATCGCCTACACTCGCGATTGCTGACCGAACCTGCCCATCTGGTACCTGACCACCTGCGAAGCGGGTTCCGTCCGAAACCATGCGTGTAGACGTGAGGTATTGAGGCTGGCGATGCCATCAAGGTGAGGTGGCAGGCAGAATGCCTCTGCAATCCCCAGAGCGAGTCACTGACGGGCGTTTTGCGTTTTCAGGCGCAGGGGAACTCGAGAAATAGGCAGTAAAAATCGGCCCGGACACAGCACGCCGTCCCGTGCTGGTCCAGACCGGCAGAACCCATAGTGTTTGAGAAATGCGGCTAGCAACTCGAAGATTTACGGGGTCTGCCTGCGACTACAGCCTCACCGCCGACTAAGAAGCAGATTCGCTTCCCGCCTGCATGGAATAGGCAAGGAATGCGCGCCCCGGGTGGAAGATGAAGTCAATGCGGACCTCAGGCTTCTTGTAACCTTCGATAAACACTCCTCCATCTGCCCTGAACTTCAGTACCGCACTCAGGTTCTGACGGATTTGACGCATGACGTTTGTGCGTCTGGAATCTGATGGTTCAATGCCAGCGTTGCCAAGAAGTCGATCATAGGCCAACAGGCCCTCGGCGCGACAAGCTATCGGGGTGCTCAAGCCCGCCTTGCGGTAGCTGGTATCCTCCAGCATGCGCAATGCAATCCGCTCGGCATATGCAGCTATGGCTGGATTTGGCACGTGCTCATAAACCTTTTCCAGACCATACAACATCCAGTGGCTGAATGTCCGGACCCCGTAGCTGGCGGTATCGAGAAACTTGACCGACTTGAGTACAGCATCCAGAAGTTTTTGCTCCCCGGTTTGCTCATAGAAGCACATCAGCCCCATGACAGCCTGACCTGCTTGGAAGGCATCACGAGCCGGGTGTACGACACCTAGGGGATACTGCCGAACCTGAACCAGGTCGCCGGTATCTTGCTGTTGCGCCAGAACGAAAGCGGCTGCTTGTCCTGCCAGATCAAGGTAACGCGCATCGCCGGTTGCATCGTATAAACGGCATAGGGCGCTTATGGCCAATCCCGATCCGCCAAGCTTGGCGAAGCCTTCAGAAAGCACCGCCAGTGCCTGATTGCCCAGATAAGGCACCAGGAAGTGCTCAATCATGTGTTCGCCCGCTTTCACCGCCGCATCACGTGCACCATCCAGCGGGCCGAGGGCACTGTTTGCTTCGAGGAGGTACCAGATGGCACCTATGTGCCTCACAGAACTGTAGTGCTTGTCCGTGCTCTTAGACTCACCCAGTTTGTAGCGATAGATGAAGCGCCCGTCTGGTTGTAGCAATCGGCATAAGGCCTGCGCGCACTCGGCAGAAACTCGTCTGGCCATATCTGGCGTCACAAATCGCATCGCATAGCCTTTGAGCAAATCTGGCGAACGCTATCTTTGAGACTTTATATAACCATCCGCCTGTCAGGGTCATTCATCAACCGCATGACAGAACCATGAAAAGGGCCGCAGATGCGACCCTCTTGTTGATACTAGATGTCTCTGACAGTGTCAGTACGTGAAATGGTAGGTGAGCGTGCCGCGCAGTGTGACCGCATCGATGCTGACTTTCTCGGAGCCCCGGTCCAACGGGGGAGCTGCTGCACACGCTACTTCACAAACTACGTAATCACTATCACTGCTATAGCTCTTGCTGCCGTAATCGTCGTAAAGCACTTCAAGTCCAGCAATCAAGTTATTGCTGAATGCATGGTTCACTCCACCACCGATGGTCCAGCCGGTGAATGTACCGCCTTCGCTCCAACCTTGGATACCCTGTTCACCAACCTTGAAATCAGCAACTGCGAGGCCACCGGCAATAAAGAGAACAGTGCGGCCTTCTTCGCCGAGCGCTATACCAGCACGGCCCCGTACATGGGCGTTCCAGTTCATGTCGTAGGTGTAAATCTCGCTCTCGCAATCATCGCACATCACAAAGCCGGTACCATCGGCTCCGGTCCAGCCGAAATCGCCCTCAATGCCAAAGACCCAGTTGCCACTCTGGAAGTTCCAGCCACCTATAACGCCACCGATAAATCCGTCGAAATCACCGCCATAGCTCGGGCCGAAATCTTCCTTAATGCTGGCATCGCCCCAAAGGTAGCCAGCATGGCCGCCAAGGTAGGCACCGTTCCAGTCATACATAGCTTGTGCAGGAGTATACAGATCAGCAGCCATTGCGGGACCAGCAAACGCAGCCAAGGCAAAAGCAGAAACGAGCAACTTCTTCATGGTAAATTCCTGACAACAAACAATTCCATAAGTTTGATCAGTACCGCAATCTCAAATTGCTAACAACCTAATGAAACGTTAACGCGCCCGAATTTTGAAAAGTGTTGCATATTTGCCACACTGACTCATGGGCCAGCATAGCGAGCACTTCAGAAGAAACGCCCGCCGATAACTTTACCTGTCAACAACCGCCTTGCCGGAGATAGGGCTGTTTGTCACCACCAATATTTTTCAAAACCACGCTCTCAGTTTCAGTCTTAGTTTTGTCTTTGTCACAGTCTGGTCTGGTCCCCGTATCAGTCTCTGTTTCCGTCTAGTCTCTGTCTTGTATGTCGGCACTGTCTCGACAGGGTGTCCACACGGTGTCATTGAGCGACTGCTCTGGGTTCAGCCGTCAGTGCCGTTCCATCCCTGTTTTTCTTTTGTATACTTTTTGTACTTACGGGACGGAAACAACTTGCCCCTATTTGGAAAAACTTTTCCACCATCCCCCTTCATCGCTTGGCGGCTCTGTCATCAAGCCCAGCAATAACTACCTCTAGCAGCAGAATGACTCTGCAAGCCACAGAGCGAGTCACTGACGCGTGTTCTGCCGTTTCGGGCGCGATTGGACTCAGCAAGCTGTTTCGTGCGCCGGTGGACTTTGAAAAGGCTTGTGGAGGTGGTTTGCAATCAGAACCGCTAAGCTACTGGCATCCAGCCGTCCGACGCGGTGCGAGTTTATCACGTGGGACCAGTACGGTCGCTTTGTCGGTGAGTGCCACCTATCAGATGGAAGGAGCGTCGCCAGTCTTATGGTTGCGGTTGGTCATGCGCTAGACTGGCCGCGCTACAGTGGCGGCACGTACAAAGGAGAGCAGGAAATTGCCAGAAAGGCTAAACTCGGAATTTGGCGCGGCGAATTTGAGGAGCCTTGGGATTATCGAGCCAAACAGAGAGACACAACTACACAGCAAGTGATGCCCGTCATTTCCAATTCCCCCAACGGCACTTGCAACATCAAGGGAAATATCAGCCGCAAAGGCGATCGCATATATCTCGGTAGTTAATAAGGTCACCATACTGGTTCTTCAGCCGGATGAACTCTTTTGGGTCATAGCGAACCCAAGGTAAACCTGTCAGTCCAAGCAAACCGAAAAACCTCTCGGACGGTCGAAAACTAGACTGCCAGCCCAGATTGCCAGGGAGCATTTTGAAATGAACGATCAGGCCAAGCCGCTCTAGTTCATCGACCACCCTGACTACATTGTTATAGCTGTAGTCAGCCCCTCTATAGCGGAGGCCATTCGCATAAAATTGCTTTCTGCGACTGTACGAAATTGCTGTTTGTGGGTTCGTTTCCGCTTGAACAAGAAGCGCCGTCAGAATGGAAAGCCTGGCGCCGGCTAAAGCTTGGCGACTGCGATACTGGCAAATCGAGTATATCGAAATAGCCTTTGTCTACGGTTGACCAGTGGAATCGTAGCGGTTGGTCGCGAAATGAAGAGGACATTTTTCTGCACTGAGGTTGCTCATGTGCCTTCCTCAATCTCAGTCTCGCAACCGACACGAGGCAAATCGCTCAAGTATTGTTGCAGATCCGAAACAAGGACGATCGTGCGCGTGCCTACTTTCCGAGCCACCAAACGGCCGGATGCAATTTCGGAATAAATCTTGGAACGGCGGAACCCAGTAAGATTAGGCAATTCACCTATTGAGAACGCGAGTTTTTCTTCCTGTGACATTTGTTGTGTCTCCATCGAGGTTTGCCGATGGACACAGAGCTATACCAGCAACCGGGGAGCGGTCATGCGACTTCCGGGTCGGCAAAAAAGGGGATTACCTGGACTCGTTTTCCGTTGACGTGGTTGAAGCAGCAGCCCGTCTTTCGCGATGTATTTGTTCGAGCCTAAAAAGAGGCAGCCAATCGCTATACGCCTTTTTGACGGTACTCCGCCCTCGATCAAATTTCTCGCAGGCCAGTTGTACCGCGGCTTCTTTTTTGGTGCCGGATGCAACCTCATCATGCACGAAGCGCGCTATTACTTCGTTTTTGTCGTCCGAAGTAGGCGGTCCTGGCCTCCTGTGCTTGAAAACGAACTGACGGTTTGTTGAGCCCGCTTGCACTTTCGGAGCCGCCTTGAATATGCGAGCCAACCAACTCTCTCATTCTGTAGGCGCTGGGTCGATCAGATCAGCTAAGGCCCAAAGGATGCATGGGTGGAGAGGGTGTCGCGAACGGAGAAGGCTCGCCAATTTACGACGGGCATGATCCTCTGAGCTACCATCTAGAATAGGCTGTTGTGGGGAGTCCCTTATTGTCTTCCCAGGGGATCCCGTTGAGAAGCGCCAACGCTGTCAACTCGTCAGGTGAAAAATGCTCTGTTTCCAGAGCATCCAGTAAGGAATCGATGGCATTTTTACCCGTGTCTTTCGTCATATTTACTGCCGCAAGGTCTAATGCTGATGACGTTACTTGCTTCGGTCGAAGCACAGTAAAAAGCCCAATCCTCCATTAGCTTCCGTCGCTTGTTGATCGACTTGCCGCGGCGGTAGGAGCGTTCAACTTCGTTACCCACCTTGTGAAGCTAATGCTGCTTCGGCGACTTCCCGCGGAAACAATGTTTCGTCTCCGCACCAGTCGCGGAATGAGGACCGGAAACCGTGGACGGTGGCATTCTCAACCTTCATGCGGCGCAAAACCATTTCCATCGACATGCCGCTCAAAGGCTTGTCAGGATTCTGTCCGGGAAAGACGTAAGCTGATAGTTTGGCTTCATGCAGCGGCTTCAGGATTCCCATTGCTGCGCCTGACAAGGGAACAACATGCTCTTCTGCCGCTTTCATTCTGTGGGCGGGTATAGTCCATAGAGCATTCTCGAGGTCAAACTCATCCCACGTGGCGTTCAGGACTTCACTGGTTCTGGCTGCGGTGAGGATGAGGAACTCCAGGGCGCGAGCAGCAATAGCGTCACGTTCACGAAGCCGCTTTATGAACTCGGGAACCTTGCCGTATTTCATTGCTGCATGATGCCCTCGGGAGAGCTTGGAGCGGGCAGGCAGGATGTTTTTCAGGTGCCCACGCCAGCGAGCCGGGTTTTCTCCCGTGCGCCAGCCCTTGGACCTTGCATAGTCCAAGACGTTCTCAATTCGCCCGCGAAGTCGCGATGCTGTTTCGTTCTTCTCGTTCCAGATCGGTTGCAGGACAGAGAGAACATCGGCCGTGGATATGACGGCGACAGATTTAATCCTGATTGGCTGACAATACACATCCAGTGTCATTTGCCACTGTTTGCGGTGCTTTTCATTGCGCCAGTTCGTTCCATGGTCCCGACTATTCGTCAGCGCATTCGCCAAACGTTTTTTCGACCTGGCGATCACGCTCGGCAATGGGGTCTTTTCTCTCTGCAACTAGTCGGCGGCAGTCAGCAGCTTGTTCACGGCGGTCTCAGACCCGACTGGCCGGATAGGCACCAAGCCCCATTTCCCGACGCCTACCGTCCTTGACCCACATAAAGAGCCAGGATTTGGAGCCTGTCTTGGACACATTCAGGTATAGACCACCGCCATCCGAATGTCGGCCGGTAGTTTAGTCTGGTTTGTCTGCCGCTATTGCGGAAAGCTTTCCAAGTGTCCGAACCATGGCTTCCCCACTTCTATCCCCACTTTGTAGTGGGGATAGTAGCAGACAGTCACGGACACTGATAGACGGTCTGTCTACTAAAGCGTTGGAATTTATGAAGATTGCAGACAACTATGGACATGCGTGAACCATAGTGTGTCGGCCTCCGTCTCCGCCATCTAATAACGATAAAATATTGAAATTGTTTATTTTATCTATATGTTAATGTCCCGTGCCCTACTTTCTGCCCTACTGCAAATTGGAGCGTTACGCTGTTCTTGCTCAATACGCTCGGCCGTTCTTCAGCCAATCTGGATAGGTAAGAGGCACATCTTCCCCATTTAAAAGCCTTTCGTTTGTTTCTTCTCTCAGCGTGACGCCAGCATGGAGCACGTTGAGCATCGACATCTCGTTGCTAAATGGGCCCGATACTTCCGGTTGGAATGCTGCGTCCATGAACTCGAGACCGATAAAACCAAATACCTTATGGATTGAGTCGATAGCCTCACTCATTTTGGCTCTTGTCGCTCCTTTCAGTGGCGTAGCCGCACCAAGCCGCAAGTCGTAGTCTGAGTGGGAAATATGCCGGTTTCGCCAGTCTCTAGCGAACTCGCTCTTACCGTCCACGTTTTGAAGCAAACTGTGCAATTTTTCCTGACGTTCAGTGGTATTCATGAACTTCTTGAAGGCTTTCACAGTCAGATTTCGTTTGTTCCCCGTTTCCGCCGGGTCTCCAAGTCGGCATACAGCCAAAACACAGGCCGCAAAGAAGTGGCGGTCAACTTGACCAAAGAAGGAAGCCCCTGCTTTGTTGAGGAGCGCAACGCGTTCCTCGCCTCGACCAAACAAGTTTTCATACTGTTGCCAAGTGAACTGTAATGCACACCACTCATTATATGCGTGGTAGAATACTGCTCCGAATTCTTCCCCTAGCTGTTTCTTATAATTCGAGAGGACCTGGTCTGGCGTTTTGCTAGTCAAAGTAAATTCCACTCCTCGGCCATTAGGCCGATTGCATACCATTCAAGCTTGCAGAATCAGCCTGCTCGGCGTCGCACCTTAATATCGTAGCTGCAAATCTGGGATGTCGTCATGTCCAGCAATGTGCTGACCACAGCTCTCCGGTTCTTTTCCTCCGCAGAGTAATGCCCATGCTTCCAGGCATTGCGATTGCCAATTGGTGCACCTGTGGACTTGCCACCGTGCATGCGGCAGCGTCCATTAGCCATCGCGCCGTTGCGACACGGTTTCCCTGTTCGTCGTGAATGAGCGCCACATCTCGGGCTTTCATGCATCGGCAGGAGGTTGTGCATGGGGTCGTTCCTCAACTTTTTATACCTCCCCCCGCCCCGGCGGTGACGTTGCCAACAATCGCCTGACCGCCTTCATTGACGTGCACGTGCTTGACATTGACAGTCTGCTCGCCACCACGCCGGTATTTTTTCAGTGCTTCCATTTGCATGGCATAGGTACGGCTGAGTTTGGTCAGGGCGTTAGTTGCGCTGTCGTGCTGGGGAAGCATCTCAGCATTCCCGAGATAGCGGGCTGCATTAACCGTCGCCATGTGTATTGCCGTCATCTGGGCTGCCAGCATGGCCTCGGCCTCGTCCCTGGGATCGATGCCATTGATAGCAGCCAGCATGAAGTTGATGTCGGTTTCACTGACCTTGCCGTTTGTGCGGCTCAGTGCGGTCAGTTGTTCCAATAGCCTGACATAGAAGTCATAGGAACCGGTCCCGACAGACTCCATCATCAGCTTTGATGCCGTGGCCAGATCAACATGGTCTGGTCCTATGGTTATATTTCCATCTTTGCCATTCTCTACTTTTAGATGTGGACGCGGTCGCTTCACCTTCCGTCGCGCCAGTTGCGCTTCGATGGCCGAGGCTTCACGCTCGGTTGGCTGATAGGGTTTTGCAGGAGTTTGAACTCATGGCTCTCTTTGCCTTTGCATCGGCGTGGGCAATCAGGTCTGTGGTGTAATATTACCACATTTAACCATCAGATGAATCCCCCATTGCAAACCTGCGCTCCGATGAACGCCCGCTGACTAAGTCATTGCCAACATCGCCGAACTCGAGCGGTGTAGGCAAACCGGCTTCGTACGCTGGTAACCAGGCGGCACGGAGTGCAACAGAATTTTGGAAACCGTCCGCCGGTCAATCCCAAACCGCCGCGCTGCTTCGCGTTGGCTCAACTGCTCATGATGGCACGCCAGACGAACTCGCCGATACAATTCCACAGTGTACATCCCCAAGCCTCCAGCCAGTGCAAACTGGCTTCAGAGACTAAAAAGGCTGGCGTACTTTTACGCCGCTACAGCGAGAATATCCCCGCCGTTCCTGTGGATCACTTTTGCACCGGCGCTCTCAAACTGCGACAACAAATGCGGTCTGGCCTGCTTTGTCACCCACCGCCAATACCGCTGCCAGGTGGGCAGATCGCCCGTCCGCTCTATGAAGCGGTGAACGATGTGCTGAAGCGCGAACGGACAGGTGAATTCCTCGACATACCTAATTTGATGGTCCTTGGGGACATCGCCGAGCGCATGCTCGGTTGTCCGTTTTTATACAACTTGGCTGCGAGTATTGCGCCTGATCGTTGCCAACCATCCATTTATGGAATTAGGTTTGTTCGACACCAAGCAGACAAACTGAGGGTTGTATGGCATTATTTGCACCAAAAGGTGGGCTATCGAAGGCCGCTCTAAAGAAACTTCTCGAAGAGGGGCCAATTGTACCAAAACACGACCGTCCCTCAAGCTTGACTGGCGATGGTTACGCAGGTTCCACCTCATCCCATGAACACAGTTTCTTTGAATGGTTCGATATGTTTACCGAACTTGCGAACCGGCAAATGAGTAGTGAACCGTGGCGCTTTCAAGAAAAATCCGACACGGAGTTGCGGTCGTCTTTCGATAGCCCATCATACGGCCGAAGGTATGATATTTTTCACAATCAGTTACAAGTTGGGTTGATAGAAATCAGTGCTGACCTTCTTCACAAATTTTCCCCAGATGATCCGAATGTGCGCACAGAAATTGAACTAACCAACGTTCGTCTTCTGCAATTTCAAGAAGTCCTTGGTTTTTTAAATTGGGTTGCTGCTTGGCTGGCAGTTGATGCTACCGAGCAAGTGCCAATCGAAATAAAGATGCAAAACTTATCGGCGATGACAGAATGCCTTTGGCCTCACACAGAACACTATAGCTATGACGATGATCCAGCTTGGACTGAGTTGAGTGTGATTTGGGATGGTAAAGCAACCCACTACATACAATGGCGTGCAGAATACGGCTCAAGCCATGTGAGTGAATAGGCCAGTCATGTTGATTGCTGTTGGCGTCTTCTGCAAGCCCGCGCCAGGGGCGCGGGTCCAAAGTGTGAACTATACCCGGTAGGTATGTGTTGGGATGCCAATCTAAGATGGGCCAGCAATGGCTGGCAGCACTTAGCCTTCCGAGGCTATCGCTGGACTCGGGTTAATGATCCAACGCGGGCTGCCTATCTCACCAATGCATATCGTGTGCTGCTCACGCGCGCCCGACAAGGCATGGTGATCTTTGTGCCCGAAGGTAGCACCGAGGATCACACACGCGAGCCTGCCTATTACGATGCCACATATGCGTTCCTGCAGCGCTGCGGAATACCGGAGTTACAATAGAGGCTACCTGGGTGCAGTGAGAACGCGTCTGGCAATCGGCAAGTGGCTTGGGTTTGTTGCCCAGGTACCTACCCCATATTTACCTTGAGAGTATACTGTTGAGCGATAAAACTAAAGGAACGGCATTGGGTTTTATCGTGCAGATCGCTCCTAGGCCAATACCAGCAATTCCATCCATGAGACCTGGCGATACAACAGAATTGATCGTGCCGCACAAAATACCTGTTTCGTAAATCTCCCTCAAATGTCGTGTCCTTGCCTGGCGACTCAATTCCGATGTCGAACTCGAAGTCAAAACTGAAGTGGCTTTGTGCAGAGATGTCACAATACCCATTGCTCCGTGGCAGAGAGAGTGATCTCTCAGTGTACTCTGCTTGCAAAGCTGCTCTAGTGCACTTGCAAGGGCTTGTCTGTCCGGCAAAAGATCAATGCCTTCGGCGAGAGCAAGAACCAGGCCGGCTTGTCCTCGACACCAGGAAGCATCGGTTTTGCCTGATTCAACGATACCGGCAGTTTCATTCAGCAACTTTCTGGCCAATGCTTCAATTTGCTGGTCGCCGGTCTCAACGAACAGTCGAACCAACGCGACCGCAATTCCTGCCCGGCCATGGGCAAAGCCATTGGCCAATTCGGACGACGAGCCGTCCTGAGCAATACGGTTTACAATCAAGCTGCCAATCATTGATGCTCGATCCAGAAGTTGGCCCGCCATCTGGCGATCACCACCTGATTTCGTGCAGGTATCCCGGTAGACAGTCAAACAGGATATAAGCGCGCCAGCCAGCCCATATGCTACATCAATTTCGTCAGCTGCTTCATGGTCGGCTGTCAGAAGAATTACAGACGCGCGTTTGCTGAGGTCTAGATCTGGAAAATCATCTGCCATTTGTTGCAATGCGTAGGCTAGCCCTCCACTTCCCACAAAACCTCCGACCTCCAACGGTAATGAATCCGGTATGTCGATGCGGGCCAGTATTTCATTCAAGGCGCAACGGGCCAGATCGATGCAACCAGGTTTGTCTAGCAATCGGCCGGCTTGGCACAGGAATAGTGCAATCCCGGGCAATCCGGAATAGAGGTCGAGTGCTGCGTCGGTGACCGTGGCAACGCCCCCAGCCTCACCGACTGTGTGCCAGGTTGCACGCTGGCGATCAGCGTCGAAGATTGCGTTCGAGCAAATAGTTTCAACCGCTGTATGTACAATTCCTTTCGCGGTTTCCTGCTGTAGATCAATCTCCTGATGCAGATTGACAAGCGGCAGCGCTTCCGGCTTGGCTTGATTATCACCTCTCGCGAGGAGCAGCCTTACCAGCCAACACTGTTTAGCCAGATCGGCCTCACCGAGACCGTCAAGGCGACGATACGCCAGCTCGAGTCCGGAGGTCACCAGTCGCATTTTCAGTTTTCTACCGTGAGAAGAGATCAACTCCTGACTGCCGGCGCGTGTCTTGAAATATGGAATGTCGCACTGCCAGAGATCATCAATTTCGGCCGCAACTAAATCCTGTTGATCAGACCCATTCAACTCCACATCCGTCAGATAACTGTTAAAAAATTCATTTTTCCTACGTGCATCCTGCAAATAGTTCGGGTGAAAACTTGCAGAGACAAGTCGTGCATAATTTGTTGTTGGCCGAAGAACCACTCGAGTATGGTCTTCACGAAATGCTTCCAGCGGGCTTTCTTCCTGTCTCAATTCTGTTTTGCTGGCATGTAACAGCCGATAGACCTCAACAAACCCACTTATTATTTCTTCACGGCCGAAATCTGCAGGCATTTGGATGCCATTCAGTACGGGAATGTTTTTCGCTGCTCCGAACGGTTGATGATCGAAATCAAGTCGCGCATCAATCCTGCCAAGATCTTTCCAGACAGGTACCTTGAACAGTGTCTTCTGGCCATCAAGGTCGACAATACCTCCCATATCAACGATCCGTTCTTCCTCGTCGTTGCTGGAGCGAGCTGCAAGAAGTTGCGTTGCAAGAACTGACTGATCAAGAATTCGATTGCTCTCATGGGCTGCACCCTCTGTGGGATCATCTTTCACCACTGGGCGGAACAGCGTTTCCAGATCGACGAGGACGGGCCAGGAGCGGTGGGCGATTACATTCTCTGCATGCAGGTCTGAAAGTCCTGTCAAGTAGGCAAGGGCCAAAACGGCACCGAGGCGCTCGTAGTATCGGGCCAACTCCTCCTCATCCTGCATTGAATCATGCGCAATAAACGCACTCCAGCCGTATTCACCCCGATCAACTGTTTCCGGGACCAGGATCTGCTGCTTGCCGAGTTTACGATTAATCCAATCGGCAAAAGCCTGATAGTGCATATCCACAGCGAGCGAACGCGGTTTATAAACCAGCCTGGATCCACCAACAAACTGTACAATACAAGTGGACCGCCCAAGCTTATGGGCATCACCGGCAGAGATTTCGAGATTGGCTATTTTGCCCACAGGAGCCGCACGGAAAAACGTCTCATGTATTAACTCCCAATCCATAACCAACCGGGTAACAAGCTCCAGACTTGAATCTCTCCAATTGCGGCAGATAAAAACCAATTGTTCCTTCAGTACTGGGTATTGATCGAGTATTTGGAGGCAAAAAAGAGGATCCTGGAGCATGTTTGCGAAAAAACTATACCGCTCCTCTGGCGTTTCACCAGGAACAAGGCTGGTTGATTCTGCTGCAGCCATTTCCACAACCATGACTCGCGATGTAGCACCGAAAACAACTACATACAGATTATGTACAAGACGGTTTAGAACCGCCTGTCTCTCATTTTCGTCAATCACGGATTTGCTAATGGCGTCCCGGAGTCCCAAATCGACTTCAGCGGTGTAGGCGGAGACAAGAGGCCATGCAACATCTGCCAGCTCAAGTCCGGGTGGCGCTTTCACGTTCTTTGTTACCTCCGAGGCAACGGAAAAGGTTTGTGAAAAATCGTTGCTCAACATGGGGTCGCAGCCACGTGCTCCATCAAGCTGAGCGTTACTATCTCGGTGATACTGAAAACCATCCGGCAGCCACACGCCATTTGCCGTTCTAACGGATGCGTTCTGATGTTAGTCCGCAAGGCAAGCGCCTAGCATCTTCGCTAACTCGGCGCTTTAAGGGTAATTAGGCAACATGCGATTCCGCCGGTTGCCGGGTCTGTACAGCCAACACCATTTGTCGGGGTCAGACAGCAGGTTGAGATTGCCATGGTTTCAACGGCCAAATTTTCAATTTCAACCTGCGATCGACCCAATCGTGCTTTTTGCGCAGGAGACATCTTGGCAAGTTCGGCACGTACCATTCTCCGGGCCTGGCTTTCTGAGATTTTTTTGGTCCTGTCATTTCGCGTCTTCTGCGCAATTATTATAGGGTCGGCATCTCTTGTAACATCCGCACCATCTTGCGGTTGTGAGATTTCCACTACTCCCTGTTTGGCCACCAGCGGTCCGGGTATCAAGTTTGGTGTGACAACCGCAACCGCAATTGCTTTCAATTTTAACGATTTGCAATTCATTGGAGAACCTCCTCAAGGTGGTTTACCTAAACAACAATTTCGAGCAATCCCAGAGAGAACAACATTGTAAAGCAAGCAACATTTACCACAAAAAATGAGCCGACGTAAGGGTGCCTGATCGGGCAAAAATGCTGTTTGTTCCCTATGCAGGGGATCACCTGTTGGGGTGCGGCTGTGGAATATATCGGCTATCAGCAAATCCTAACTGCGGTTTCGAGTTGGTTAAACTTCAGCTTTTCATCAGAATAGGACCTTGCTTGGCAAACATGTATTCCAGACTTGCGCAAGGGTGATATGATCTTTTCGACACCGAACTTTCTAGCTGTCGGGTTAGCCCCCAGGGTGACTAAATGCACATTTTAAGTGGTTGATCTACATTAGTATATTTTAGTGGCATTGATGCGGGTAACTGTGGAGATGGGAATGATGTTAAGTCGCCAAACTGTAACCAGACTGATCGCACTGACCCTCATGATTGTAACTGGCGTGCAATATTTTGGGGCAAACGCGTTTGCGGGGTCAAAAACTGCCCGCAAGACCACCCAGCAAGTCAATGTTGACAGCAATTCAGTAACTGCTGGCAAAGGAACGCAGGCCACTAAATCAATAGATTGTTCTATTCAAAGCCATCCGGATTGCCAACCGAGACCTAAATCGGGAAAATCTATTACTATCGAACGCTTCCACATGGAAAATTCCCTTCCCAGTCCATAGGCAAGCTCAGGCGTTTCGAATTCGCTCACACTGGCAACTGCGACCGAAGCTGCTGACCGAGCCGAACTATCTCCATGTCCGCTTTGTACGCTCTGCTGTCGCTTGATTCATCCGCTGCAAAAGTCTGGATTCTGCCCAGGCGCAATCTTGAAACAAGGGGTACAATCGGCCCATTGCGGCCATTGGTGTTGCCAGATCGCGCCGCAGTTCAGCTTCGCCAACCAGACGCCTGCGGGGAGCGGGAAGGGCTTGATAGGATGGTGGGGCTTACATCCAAGCGGCAAATACCTGACTTTCGACGCAGCTAAAACAATGTCTCGAAAGGGCTTATTCCGTTGAAAAAGTCGGCGATTTGACTGTTTAGGTTACGTGGTCGCGTTTGTGTTGCGTTCTGGTTCACCCAACTTTGTGGGCGAGGCTTTGTATCGGGATGAGCTTTGCTAGCCTGAATTATTCATTGGGCTGCGCAATATAGTTGGCGAGTGTGGATTAAGCTGTTGAAATGTTGTATGATTTTGGTGCTTAAACAAGATCATTCATCAGCAACAGAAAATCCCACTCGCCATGACCGAAGATAGCCTGTTCCTGCCCGGTTTGTCACCTGTAGAAGGCCTCGATGTCCACGCCCGGTTTGATGGCGGGGCGCTGTCCAGTGATGGTGGCGTGCTTTTGCTGCGCGAAATTGAACGGGATCTGAAGTTCGCCGACACTCTGGCTGCCTGTTTGCACGACAGACGAGATCCATCACGCACTCTTCATGGTTATGCCAGCATGATCCGTTCGCGCATGTTTGCGATCGACTGCGGATACGAGGACTGTGATGACCTTGATGAGTTGCGCTGCGATCCGGCATTCAAGATGGCTTGCGAGCGTCTGCCGGATACCGGTCATGCGCTGGCTTCCCAGCCGACCTTGTCGCGGTTGGAGAACACCCCATCGTGGCGCGAACTGGCGCGCATGGGACTGGCACTGATTGATTTGTTCTGCTCCAGCTTCCGCACTGTGCCGGGACATATCGTGCTTGATATTGATGACACCAGTGACCGCACGCATGGCGGTCAGCAATTGTCCTTGTTCAACACGCATGCCGGCGGTTACTGCTTCCAGCCAATCCATATTTACGATGCAGCCTCACAAAAGCCGGTGTGCTTTGTGCTGCGGCCCGGCAAACGTCCTTCCGGACAAGAAGCAGCTCAGGTCCTGCGCCACGTGATCCGGCGCATTCGTTCCAGTTGGCCCCGGGTTGGGATCACAGTACGCGGTGACGGGCATTATGGCACCCCTGAAGTGATGGAGCTTCTGGAACAATCCGGCTGCACCTATATTCTCGGACTGCCCGGCAACAAAACCCTGAAACAGATATCACACCCCTGGTGCGATGACGTTGCAACACGCAGGGCGGTTGGCAACAGACACAAGGTACGCCGTTTCTTCCAGACCCGGTATGGTGCAAAAAGCTGGTCGAAGGAGCGCAAGGTGATCGCCCGCGTGGAAGCTACAGAGCAAGGCAGTGATGTCCGGTATATCGTCACCAACCTGACCGGGCGTGGCAAACATCTCTATGAAAAGGTCTACTGCGCGCGCGGCAAAATGGAAAATCTGATCAAGGAGCACAAGCTCTACACCAAATCCGACCGCACGTCCTGCCATCGCTGGCAAGCCAACCAGTTCCGGCTGTTTCTGCACACCGGGGCATACTGGTTGCTTTTGCTGCTACGCGGTGCCGCGCCGAAACGTTCACGATGGCGAACCGCGACTTTTGAAACCATCCGCCGTACGTTTCTAAAAATCGCGGTACGTGTCGAGCAGTTGAAAACCAGGATCACGATTGCCTTGCCTACAGCTTGTCCACACCAGAACATGCTTGTGGTGATGCTCACACGCATCAAGGCACAAAGCCCGTGACCGGCGCGGCAAAAGCCGCTGTCCAAACCAAACACGTCAACCCTCAACGCCTACTCAAAATCCAAATCAGATCTTCGCCGTCAACCCGGCCAATAACGCTCGCCCTTGTCAATGCGGGACACGCCGGTGAATAATTGGGGCTAGTTTTCTGAGGTTTTGGGCGGTTGCTGCGAGGTGGAATTCGTCGCGAACACCACAAGGGCCACGTAGTCGGAGCCGGTCGAGCTTTAGAATGCGTTTGAGATGGGCGAATAACATCTCAACCTTTTTGCGCAGCTTGCATGAGATGGCATAATCGATGGTCTGAGTGATCGGCCGGGCGACATCACGCGAAGGTTCATGGATTGATCGTGTCACCTTGCGCTGTGGTTCTTTCGGACAGCATCGGAGTTTTAACTGACAGCCATCGCAATCGGATTTTCGGGCGCGATAACGCAAAACCCCATGCTTGTCAGCCTTCGGTGTCCGCGGAGTGGCGAAGGCACGACGACTTTGTTTAAGCTCTTTCCCACCAGGGCAGATATAGAGATCCTTCTCATCATCATAGGTGAAGTCGGCTCTCTCGAATGTTCCGTCCGTACGCCCGGACTAATCGACCACCGGAATGTGGGGAGCGATGCCACGCTCCTGTACAAGCCATTCAAGCAGCGGGCCTGTGCCATAAGCTGTATCCGCAATCATGCGCTCCGGCTTTATGTCGAAGGTGTCACTGGTTCTGTCGATCATCGTCTGCATGGCACCAAG
Source organism: uncultured Alphaproteobacteria bacterium (assembly GCA_963700885.1). Taxonomy (GTDB): domain Bacteria; phylum Pseudomonadota; class Alphaproteobacteria; order Rhizobiales; family Aestuariivirgaceae; genus Anderseniella. Next base: position 143,258 of record CAVOZJ010000024.1, on the reverse strand, counting down.
TTCGGCCTGCCGAACGGAGCGTGTGGCTTCAACATCAAGGATCACTGCATGATCGGTATCAATCATGTAATTGGCAGAATAAGCAAAATATGCTGGGCCTTTGCGCGCTGCAGTCCACTGGGATGCCGGGTCGGAGTGTGAAGTGAACTTGGGCTGCACCGATGTGGCTGCGCCAAAAGCCGCCTCATCCAGTGTTGCAAGATACTCGCGAACCGCACGCGGCGCATCCTCCGGGTCGATTTTGTCCGGTTGCCATTCAGATTGTGATGAAGAGTTCTGCCGGTTGGTGTCAGCCGCGATCAGGCTGGCATCAACAGCAAGACGTTGACCACTGACCAGGCCTTCGGTGATGCATCGGGCCACGACTGTCTCAAAAACATGACGCAGCAGGTCGCTGTCACGAAAGCGTCCGTGCCTGTTCTTGGAGAAGGTCGAGTGGTCTGGAACAGGATCGTTCAGGTCGAGGCGACAAAACCACCGGTAGGCCAGGTTAAGATGCACTTCTTCACAAAGGCGGCGTTCAGAGCGAATGCCCGTGCTGTAGCCGACCAGCAACATGCGGATCATCAACTCAGGGTCAACGGATGGACGGCCTGTGGAACTGTAAGACGATGCAAGGTGGCGCCGCACGTCAGACAGATCGACAAACCGATCAATTGAACGCACCAAGTGATCCGCAGGAACGTGATCCTCCAGGCAAAACTCGTAAAATAGTGCCGATTGCGCTTGCTGACGTGGTCCCATCATGGCTGGTATCTCCCAAATCACTTGGGAAAGTGAATCAACTCAAACCGACCGTTTCAAGGCGACTTTTTCAACAGAATAGGTCAGAAGCTGACTTTCAACTAACCAACATGACCGGTAACTTTGTCCGCGTTGCTGTCGTCCACAATGCCTTGCACTTCGCTCCTGCAGCGAATGTCCGGAAAGATTGGCGCACCGCTGCGTCGAGAGTGACGGCCCAAGGTCGGCTTTGGGCCGCGAGCGACTGGGTTCCAGTTCACCTTTTTGCCAGTTTTCTGCGCTACGAAATTCGGCGGCTTTGAGCCCTTTTAAGACCTTCACCCAGTTGCGCCGGAGGTCAGCTAAGGGTCATCAATCGGCATTAAACCACAAAGGTTCACAAGGCCATGACTGCCACGTGACATTCTACACATCATCTGAGTTGCCTCTGCGTTACCCTGTGAATAATGAGGGCCGATGATCGGTCTCCGCACAATTAGGAGAAACGCCATGAATCCCGCCAAACTTATGCTTTCAGCTGCCTTAGCCAGCCTGATGCTGTTTACACCCGCCGTTTTTACAACCGCTGATGCCGCTGGCATCAAGATCAAACCACAGATTGTCAAGGTTAGGCCCAAGATCAAAATTGCCAAACCGAAGGTACGGGTCAAGGTGCGCGCAGCAAAGGTTCGCATCAAGCCAAAGGTGAAGGTCAAAGTCCGCACTACCAAGATCCAGATCAAACCGAAAGTGAAGGTCAAAGTTCGCGCTGCCAACGTCAAGATGAAGCCGAAGTTGCAGCTCCCAGCTGTGCAGCTGACCCAAAGACCAAAGGTAGTGAAGCCAAAGACCCAACTTCCCCAAACCGCGAAGGCCGCACTAAACGATGCAGCGACTAACAGTCATTCTCGCGGAGTCGGGAAACCCCCGCTGACGTCTTGAAATCAGAAGATGCGGGACTCGTCCGCGTCATGAGCCTGGAAGGGAAGGTATCGCCCATTGGACGTAACCCAAAGGTCACAGGCAGTGTCCCAGAAGCAAGCATCAGCGGAAAGGTCGATCATCCAACCAAGCCGCGCAACACCCCGACATCTGGACGCCCCCGGTGGCTTTGTAGATGTGTTTCGTGTGTCCGGTGGCAATATGAATGACGCCATGAGAAATGCTGCTGATCTCGATGCCTTGAGAGGCGCCATGGCCGCACGTGATCTGCTCGGTTCCGGTTTTGGTACTGGTGAATTACCGACAGGCAGCGACGGGTTTGGACGTGAGCGGATTGGTGCGACCCCTGACAACGGACCAATGATGGGGCGGCAGGAGCGCCTGGGGACGGCAAGGCATCCACCGATTGGGTCGAAGGCACTACCTGGAGTAACGGGAATCAATCAGGCACAACTCACACCGCCGATACGCCACATGGAACGGCAACCATGGAAAGCAGTGGCTATACAGATTCTAGAGGCAGGCGTGTTCCCAATACAACAATACCCACCCCAACCAAAGACGGGGGAGACTCGACCCAGACATTACCACCGTCACTTCAGTTCTGAGGACGGCGGCGTCTCAACAACAACGACAACAATAACAAAGACGACCCCGTTTCGACGAGATTGAACAACGAATGCTACCTACTGTTGAAGGGGAAGGCGATGCAAAGGATGCGCCGACAGGGGATTTTGTTCCAAAAGAGGTTGGCCAACCTGCACCTCATGACGGTTCCACTAGTGGAAGCAAGAATGCCGGCAAGTGGACCCCTTTGGCGGTTATGTCAGCCCATACTCATACATTTTTCGACACAATCTCACAGCCTGGCACTGACGGCCAAGTTACGGTCACCGGATCAGCACGCCCGAATGCAGGCCCAGGTGCTGTGACCAATGGTGGAGACGGTGGCTTCGTTGCGGGCGGCAATACGGGCGGAAGCGGTGGCTTCGGTCATGACCCATGCGCCACGGTTAGCATGGCTGCGGTGACGGCCCCGGTGGTGTGGGTCCCGAAGTAACGGTTCCAGACCGCGGCTGGCCCGCCATGTCCCGTATCACTTGGCCTGGTCTGGCACCAGCAGCCGGCGTGCTGCGGCAAGATCCGTCAACACCAGCCGCAGTTCATCGATCTGGGCCGGCGTCAACTCGTGCACAACGGTTACTTCCTGTCGTACTGCAGACATTGCAGTTTTCTCCCTTGCAGCCTCGGCGGCAGTTGGTTTTGCAACTGATTTCCGGCCAGGTTTGGCAGGCTCCTCGGCCGGGACAACCTCGACTTCGCCGCGACCAATACCGGTTACGTGGGCAATGCCATTGTCCTTGAGAATCTTCTGGGCGCCCCGAATAGTGTAGCCCTCACCGTATAAAAGGGTCCGGATTCCCTTAAGAAGATCAACATCTGCAGGCCGGTAGTAGCGCCTGCCGCCGCCGCGTTTCATGGGCCGAATTTGCGAAAACCTGGTTTCCCAGAAACGCAACACGTGCTGCGGCACGTCCAGTTGCTCTGCCACTTCGGAGATGGTTCTGAATGCTTCCGGTGCTTTGTCGGTCAAATGCCAGCCCCTCTAGATTTCACTAAACCAGACCGGTGGACGAAGAAAAACCGCACACGGATTGTCTAATCGCCCTCCAGCAATGGTCACTAATCCTCTCCGGACGGTGTCTCTCCGTTTACAATGGCTTTCATGATCTGGCTGGGTCTGAACACCAGGACGCGCCGAGGTGTAATCGGCACCTCCTCGCCGGTCTTGGGATTTCGACCAATGCGCTGCCGCTTGTCGCGTACGTCGAATGTACCGAATGACGACAACTTCACCTGCTGTCCATCCACAAGTGCGTCGGACATCAGATCAAGAACCGTTTTAACCAAATCCGCAGATTCCGTACGCGAAAGTCCTACCTTGCGATGAACCGCTTCACTCAGATCTGCACGTGTGAGTGTCTTTGCCATGACTCCACCCCCTCGATGGAGTTGTATCCTAACACCCAACTGCCGGGTAGAGTCAATTCTCAACTTTGTATGTAGATCAAGTACTTGCTATGGGAATTATCCACCTGCCCGCCGCTAAAGTTTCAAATATTCCGTGAGGTCACCACCGAACCAGTACGGCGCCCCAGGTAAAGCCCCCTCCCATGGCCTCCATGAGCACCAGTTTGTCAGGTTGCAGGCGGCCATCTTCGCGCGCAACATCCAGCGCAAGAGGGATGGAAGCAGCAGACGTATTACCGTGATGGCCGACGGTAATCACGACCTTTTCGGTTGTCAGGCCAAAGCGGCGGGCCGTTCCGTCGAGAATGCGCTTGTTGGCCTGGTGTGGAACGAACAGGTCAATCTGGTCCGGTTGGACGCCTGCCTGTTCGAGTGTTTCTCCCATCACGTCGGAAATGTTGGTGACGGCATGTTTGAACACCTCACGGCCTTCCATGCGCAAATGACCAACTGTCTGGGTGCTCGAAGGTCCACCGTCGACATAAAGCTTGTCGCGATAGCGCCCGTCGGAGCGCAGGCGTGTCGCTAGGATGCCCTTGCCGGGATCGTCTTCATCGCCGGCGGCGTTGACAACAACTGCACCTGCACCGTCGCCAAACAGCACACATGTTCCGCGATCTGTCCAATCCAGAATCCGGGAAAACGTTTCAGCGCCAATTACCAGGGCATTGCGGGCTGTGCCAGTCCGCACAAAATTATCGGCAATGGTCAGAGCATAGACGAAACCTGAACAAACCGCCTGAACGTCAAACGCGGCGCCCTGCAAAATTCCAAGCTCTCCCTGGACGGTGGCCGCCGTGGCTGGAAAAGTCTGATCGGGAGTCGATGTCGCAACTATCACCAGATCGACATCTGATGCCCCTATACCCGAACGCGACAACGCTGCCTGTGCTGCCTTGATCGCCAAATGAGAAGTCAATTCACCTTCGGCTGCTATATGGCGTTGACGGATGCCGGTTCGTTCGACAATCCATTCATCGGATGTATCAACCGTCTCAGCCAACTCGGCATTGGTCAATACCCGTTGTGGCAGGTAGGATCCGACTGAACGGATTACGGAGCGTTTCATTTAAGCCATTTAACCTTACTCAGCCTGCATTGGCCACCTGGGCCTCCGCATCTGTGTGTTCGTGATGCTCGTGTGGGGCAAGTTCCATGCCTCTGTCAATTCTGTCCACGAGATCATTGGCCACCATGTCAGCCGCAACATGGATGGCAGATGAAAAACCAAACGAATCCGTTCCGCCGTGGCTTTTAACAACAACGCCGTTCAATCCCAGAAATACGCCACCATTGTAAGAACGCGGATCCAGTCGCTTCTTTAAACGCGAAAGCGCACCTTTTGCAAACAGCGCGCCGATTTTACTCACAAGCGATCGAGATATTTCTTCACGTAAAACGGCAATAATCTGATGAGCAGTGCCTTCTGCTGTTTTCAAGGCAATATTGCCACTGAAACCTTCCGTAACGATCACGTCTACCTTGCCCGTCCCGATATCGGTTCCCTCAACGAAGCCCTTGTATTCAAGTGGCAATTCGGCCGCGCGCAGTAATGCACCTGCTTCACGAACCGCTTCAACGCCCTTTACTTCTTCAACACCGATATTGAGCAGGCCCACCATAGGCTTTCTGATGCCAAACAGGCAACGAGCCATTGCCGCACCCATAATGGCATTTGAAACCAGTTGATCCGCATCGGCACCAACGGTTGCTCCCATGTCCAGAACAATGCTACGGCCCCGCAAGGTAGGCCATATACCGGCAATGGCGGGCCTGGAAACTCCTGCGGTTGTTTTCAACACCACCTTGGCCATTGCCATCAACGCGCCCGTGTTACCTGCTGAAACTGCTGCGTGGGATTCACCCTGTTTCACAGAATCGATTGCCTGCCACATGCTGGACGTCTTGCGGCCCCTCCGGATAGCCTGGGAGGGCTTGTCATCCATGGCAATTGCCACTTCACTGTGGTGCACAACCGAACGGGCTTTCAGAGCAGGAAGCTGTTCGAGTTCAGCGGCGATAATCTTTTCATCTCCAAACAGGACAAATCTCAACTCCGGTCTGTCCGCAAGTGCCTTGGCTGCGCCGTTCAGCACAACAGGTGCTCCGTTGTCGCCACCCATAGCGTCAAGCGCAATTATTATGTCTCCGGAATCGGTTTTCAATCCGTGTGCCCCTAGTTTGTCGAGCTACAAAGGATAGTGGTTTGCGGCATGGACACAACAGATAAGTGTTGATTGTGCCCGAAGGCAGCTTATTCGCCCTGTTCCGGTTTCAATTGTTTCAACACTGCAAACGGATTTTTCCTGTTTGCTTCATCAACTGTCTCGCCGGTTGCTGATAGCGAAAATACAGCACCTTGCTTTCGAGGGTATGGATCAATTTCCAGACACAGGGCCTCAACAGCCAACTCTCCCAGTTCTATACTACCCTCATCAATATAACCGATGTCGTCTTCATCAATTGATACAACTATGTCAGCTTCATCGACCGCAAGCTTACTGGACTTCTCGACAAATACCTGATCCAGGCTTGCATGAACAACCTGCTCAAACGGCTCCAGTGTCACGACACAGATTTGCGTGATCCTTGCTGATGCGTCACCACGCACCCGAAAACTACCGCGTTTCCACGACTGAATGTTCATGGTCGCAGACAGTGAACGCACGCACCCAACACCAAATCTGGCCGCGATCGCGTCGCACTCGTCAAGGGTGGCATTTATGGTTTCCGTCACGCCCTCCGGGGCCATCTCACGAACATTGAACGGGCGGGAAAATTCCAGGTTCACAGTCATGCACACTTCATCCAGTTAGGTTGATCATAGTCACGGGCGCAGTTTGGGAAGATCAAGCTTGCCGTCCCGAATTTGGCTGCGATCCATCGAGACAACGGCGTCATGAAGGCGTCCGGCATACCTGGCAAGGCGCTCTGCGCTGGCTGTATGTGCTTCATCGCCTGCAAAAACATTTCTCACCAGAGCGGTTGTCAGTGACCTGTCCCCAGTAATTCGCGCCTGGGCATATGCACTGGCTCGGCCATAGTACACCGTGGCCATTTTCTTGACCCTTTTTCCGACGCCCATGTCACCAACACCCATCTCGCGCAAAGACCTGTCCATGTCGCGAAACAATTCGTCAATCAGCGTCTGAGCAAAAGCCCTGTCGAGCTCTTCACCAGCCTGCATATGGCACATCACGGCATCATTATGCAGAATAATCATATCGAACCGCCCATCAATGGTATCAGGCACTCCGAGACTGGAGTACAGTTCTGTCTGCCGTGCCCGTGCCACAATCGCCTCGTAGACGGTTCTGACGGGAGTCAGTTCGTGCGTGCGGGAAAATAAGCTTTTCAGTATCATGCAGAACCAGGTGAAACAGAATTCAGTTTGCAGCCACAAGCATCGTGGCTTGAGAATAACCAGCAGCCGATACGGCTGCTATTGGCCAACCAGTTTCAATTGGCCGCAACACAAGTGGTAGGTTACGTGCGAACCTTCAAGCCCAGTATGCCACCTGCATCGAATAGTCTCCGCAAGACTTTACTGAGTGCCGGTCTAATCCTGACTGCAACGGCCGTTCTGGCGGGTTGTTCGCGTGATATCGAACACCGGGGATACCAGGTGCGGGACCAGGATATGCAAAAACTGCAAATTGGCATGACGAAGGAAGAAGTTCGCGGCGCCCTGGGCTCTCCGTCAACAACTGCCACAGTGCAGTATCAAGGTGACAGCTTTTATTATATTTCGTCACGAGTCAAAACGAGCGCCTTTCTCGAAAATGAGGAACTGGACAGGCAAATTCTTGCAGTCAGGTTCAGCCAGTTGAACCAGGTGCAGAGTTTTGGGCAGTATACACTGCAGGATGGCAGGGTCATCGATATGAACTCCCGCGAAACACCTTCTCGCGGTCGTGAGTTGACTATCCTTCAGCAGTTGTTCGGCAATCTGGGCACATTTACCCCGAATGACACCGGTCCGCCGAAGAGCAATGGCCCAATCGGACAGTAAAATCTGCCAGGTACAGCTGGGTGAACCCGAGAAGCACTGCAATCCAAAACTGGAAACCCCCGTGCGATTGTTCATTGCACAGGGGTTTGCTTTGTCTGGTCAAATCTCAGTGAGCCAGGACCGCCAGCAGCAACAGCGCTACGATATTGGTAATCTTGATCATAGGGTTTACTGCAGGGCCAGCGGTATCCTTGTAAGGGTCGCCAACCGTGTCGCCGGTGACTGATGCCTTGTGGGCTTCCGAGCCCTTCTCATGCCTGACACCATCCTTGTCGACAAAACCATCTTCAAATGACTTCTTGGCATTGTCCCAGGCGCCGCCGCCTGCAGTCATGGAGACAGCAACGAACAGGCCATTGACGATTACTCCGAGCAACATCGCACCCAATGCTGCAAAACCCTGACTCTTGTCGCCGGTTATGGCATACACGAAATAGAAACACACGACTGGTGACAGAACCGGCAACAGTGAAGGAATGATCATTTCCTTTATGGCGGCCCGGGTCAACATATCCACCGCGCGTCCATAATCGGGTTTTTCAGTGCCCTTCATGATTCCCGGTTTTTCCTTGAACTGGCGGCGGACTTCTTCAACAACCGCACCAGCTGCACGGCCGACAGCAGTCATTGCAATGCCGCCAAACAGGTATGGAAGGAGGCCGCCAAACAGGAGACCAACCACCACGTAGGGATTTGACAATGTGAAGTCGACCGTCACACCCTCAAAAAAACTGCCCGGTGTTGCATTTGCGGCGAAGAACTTGAGGTCTTCGGTGTACGCGGCAAACAGCACCAGCGCACCAAGACCGGCCGAACCGATTGCGTAGCCCTTGGTGACTGCCTTTGTGGTGTTTCCGACAGCATCGAGCGCGTCGGTCGTCTGACGCACTTCCGATGGAAGATCAGCCATCTCGGCAATGCCACCGGCATTGTCGGTAACCGGGCCAAAGGCATCAAGAGCAACGACCACACCAGCTACCGCCAGCATGGCAGTTACGGCGATGGCGATACCAAACAGACCAGCCAGTGCAAATGTGGAGATGATGCCGCCAATAATTATAAGGGCCGGAATTGCGGTTGCTTCGAGAGAAATGGCAAGTCCCTGAATTACATTGGTACCATGTCCGGAGACAGACGCCTGTGCAATCGAGCGTACAGGGCGATACTCTGTGCCAGTGTAATATTCGGTTACCCAGATGATCAATCCGGTAACAACAAGCCCGATGAAGCCGCACCAGAACAGGTTGGCACCAGTGAAGGTTTTGCCGCCTGAAGTGGTGAAAACAGAGTCTGCACCCAGCCAGCCCCAAACGATACCTGCCATGGCAACAGCCGACAGCACCGAAGTCGCGACAAAGCCCTTGTACAACGCACCCATGATCGAGTTGTTGGCACCCAGCTTTACGAAGAAAGTGCCGATGATTGACGTGACAACGCACACCGCACCAATCAGCATCGGAAACAGCATCAGATTAATCGCTGCATCGCCCGTAAAGAAGATCGATGCCAGAACCATGGTCGCTACGACAGTAACTGCATAGGTTTCAAACAAGTCAGCCGCCATGCCGGCACAGTCGCCGACATTGTCGCCAACGTTATCGGCGATTGTTGCCGGATTGCGCGGATCGTCTTCGGGAATACCGGCTTCAACCTTGCCAACAAGGTCGCCACCGACATCAGCCCCCTTGGTGAAGATACCACCGCCCAAACGAGCGAAGATCGAGATCAGGGACGCACCGAAACCCAGGGCAACCAGAGCATCAATAACCACACGGTCAGTTGCGGCATAGCCCATTGGACCGGTGAGTATCCAGAAATACACCGCCACACCCAACAGGGCGAGACCAGCCACGAGCAGGCCTGTAATCGCGCCGGATTTAAAGGCAATTTCCAGACCATCTGCAAGGCTCTTTGATGCAGCCTGCGCGGTCCTGACATTGGCGCGCACTGAAACATGCATGCCGATGAAACCTGCTGCGCCGGATAGTACAGCGCCAACCAGGAAGCCGAATGCCGCCAATGCACCAAGCAAAGCAAATGCTACAACGAACACCACCGCACCAACGATTGCGATGGTTGAGTACTGTCGATTGAGGTAGGCCGTGGCGCCTTCACGAATAGCGCCGGCAATTTCCTGCATGCGGGCATTGCCTGCATCAGCCGCCAAAACGGACTTGGTAGCCCAGATGGCATAGACGATGGACAGGATACCGCAGGCTATAATAAACCAGAGTGTCGAACTCATGGATGAATTCCTTGCTGTTTATTTGACTAAGATCCGGAAATCTGGAGAGTACTCGCCCGGTTGTGTCAGCATGCACAACTCATGGACGGCTCCAGCTCTATTGATAGAGAATCCCCTCGAATACCCTTTTGCCCGGATCAACCGGGGCGGACCATATTAAAACTCTGTCAAATAGGCAACCGCTTTAGCCAGGTGTTTCAACACGGCTATTAGCTATATTAACAGGGCCCGGAAAACTGCCATTTATCAACTTGCGAAGCGACGGGAATTCAAACTGAGCCACGCCAGGGCCAGCACGCACAGTCCCACCATTGGAAACAGAGCCAGATTAACCGCACTCCAGCCAATGGCGGCCAGCAGTTTGCCAGACGTCAGCGATGCTATTGCCACGGTAGCAAATACACAAAAGTCATTGACAGCCTGAACCTTGTTTTTTTCGCTGGCGCGATAATGTTCGGTGACCATGGCAGTGCCACCGACATAGCCGAAATTCCAGCCAATACCGAGCAAAACAAGCCCGGTGGCAAAATTGCCAAAAGTAATTCCGCTAAGCCCGGCAATGCCCGCCATGCTCAACAAAACCATACCAGCCGCCAGCACCCGCTCGACTCCAAACCGCAAAATAAGACTGCCGGTGAAAAAGCTTGGAACGAACATGGCAAGCGCATGCCACTGGATAACCCATGCGCTTTGATCAACGGTAAAACCGCAGGCAACCATGGCTATCGGAGTGGAGGTCATCACCAAATTCATCATGCCGTACGCCATCATGCCACACATGATTGCGACGATGAGTTGAGGTTGACGCAGTATCTCCCTCAACGGCCGAGCATCGGTTTTGCTCAGTTCCTCGCGCTCATGGGGAATGTCGACAAAACATATGATAGCCATGGCAACGATGGACAACCCCGCCACGGCAGCAAAGTTGCCAGCAAACATAATCGGGTCAAAATAAGATCGACTGGCGATAACAATCATCGGCCCAAATACAGCGGCGGCTATTCCGCCCAGCATGACCCAGGATATGGCTTTTGGTTTAAACGCGGTTGACGCAGTTTCTGCCGCTGCAAAGCGATAGTATCCGGCGAATGCCTGATAACCACCCTGCAAAAGCGTGCCAAACGCGAACAGCGCGAAATTCCGGGTAAATATGGAATACAGGCAAACGATTGCGCCGGCAAATCCGAACAATGCGCCTGTCAGAAATCCAAACTTGCGGCCAACCTGACGCATGAACAGGGAAGCCGGCACAGTAGCAAGAGCAGTACCGATCACATAGGTGGAGACCGGCAGCGTGGCCAGGCTCAACGACGGTGCAAGCTGCGTTCCCACCAATCCGGCGGTGATGAATATATTGATTGCACCCATGCCATAGAATGCCTGGGCAAGTGCAAGCACCAGCGCATTTCGCCGTGCCACACTGTCATCAACAAAGGGAATATCGTCAGAGATCGCAGTCGTCATGGCGCGCACACTGATGTAGAAACGGACACGGCGCAAGGCGCTCTTACCGCAACTCTCGTATGCCAAAAGTGTTATGGTCTTGTTGGCGGCGCAAATACAGCGCACAATTGTGTTTCCTGGTCAGGAGCATGACGAATACAGACAAAATGGAAGGACACGAAACATGCAGGTTCAAACCATACTCAACGCCAAAGGCAGTGAGGTCATTACGGTTAAACCGGACTCGAGCGTGCGTGATCTGGCCACGCTGTTGCGGGAAAATCGCATAGGCGCTGTGATTGTCAGCAACAATGGTTCCTTGATCGAGGGAATTGTTTCCGAGCGCGACATTGTCCGCCAACTAACTGACTTTGGCCCCAAATTCCTGTCTGTCAAAGTGAACAAAATAATGACAAGGGACGTGCTTACCTGTGCACCGACTGACACCGTGGACACCTGCATGGAATTGATGACCGGGCGCAGGATCCGGCATTTGCCGGTTGCCGTTGCCGGCAAGCTGACCGGCCTTGTGTCGATTGGCGATATCGTAAAGGCCAAGATGGATGAAATTCGGCTTGAGGCTGAATCGTTGAAGCAATACATCGCGTCCGGCTAAGGCGACTTGCACCAGTACTTTGGAAGCAATCAGTTTTATGGCTTATGGTAATTCAATCTAAAACCGAACTGATTCAATTCACATTTCCTCAGCGCGGCGTTTCCGGGCCATGGCATCCAGACTTGCGTTGATGAATCCAGGTTCGCTACCGGAAAAAAATGCCTTGGCCACCTCAACGTATTCAGAAATTGTCACCTTGGGTGGGACATCGGCGCGGAACAAAATCTCAAACCCGCCTGCCCGAAGGATGGCACGGGAAGTAGCCTCCAGCCTGGCAAGCGTCCATCCGTCAGCCAGACACTCATTGACTTTTCTGTCGATCAGCGCCTGATCCACAAAAACTCCTTCAACTATAGCTTTCAGAAAGCTGAAATCCGCCTCGCCACACTGGCCGTCTTCGAACTGCACGCCAATCCGGCCGGAACCGTATTCCGCCAGAACGTCCGAGAGTTCAGTGCCGCCGATATCCATCTGATACAAGGCCTGCACGGCGCCCAACCGCGATGCTGATCGAGCAACGCTGGAGTTGCGCCGGTTCGTTTTGCCCTGAGGTAATGGCGGTTTACTGTTTGCTTCAGTCATGGCGGGATTCCAGATCCAATCTGAACCGCATCATGGCCAGACAGGCTTCTGCTGCACCGGCCCCCTTGTTCATGTCTGAAACATTGGCGCGAGCCAGCGCCTGCCGTTCGTTTTCAACTGTCAGTATGCCGTTTCCGATGCATGCTCCATCGACGTTCAAATTCATCAGTCCGCGAGCGCTTTCGCCGGAAACAATTTCATAGTGCGTGGTCTCTCCTCGGATAACACAGCCAAGTGCAACAAAGCCGTCGTAATCGCCGAATTCATATGCAATGGATATTACCCCGGGAATTTCCAATGCCCCCGGCACGCTAACCACCTCGACATCACAACCTGCTGCTGCAAGCCGTGATTGCGCACCTTCGAGCAACTGAGCAGCAATGTGCGGGTAGTAAGGCGCCTGCACGATCAGCACACTAAACTGCTGATCCGGCCTTGCAGCATAATTGGAGGAAATTTCTGTCATTGTATGGCGCTTTCAGTCAGGCGCGCCACATAACGGGCCAACATATCGATTTCCAAGTTCACTTTATCGCCTATCTGTGCATTGCCCCAACATGTGACCGATAAAGTGTGTGGTATAAGGTTTACACCAAAGTTCAATCCGTCGACTTCATTCACCGTCAAGGATGTCCCATCAAGACACACCGATCCCTTGGGCGCAATGAACCGGGCGAGCGCACCGGGCGCGCGAAATACAAAACGGCGGCTGTCACCTTCGGCAGCAATTGAAACGACATCCGCCGTGCCATCGACGTGGCCGGAAATGATGTGTCCGCCCAATTCGTCACCGGCCCTGAGCGCACGTTCCAAATTGATCTGCGTTCCCTCTCGCCAGTCACCAAGCGTCGTCCTGGCCAAGCTTTCCGCAGATACATCAACAGTAAAATAGCAGCCATTGGGCGGAGCAGCCTGAACTGACGTGACCGTCAGGCAGCACCCTGAACAGCAGATAGAGGCTCCAAGCGAAATATCAGAAGCCTCATATGTGCTGTATATCGTTAACTGCGTGTCGCCGCGCCGTTCAATCCGTTCAATCCTGCCTATGTTTGTGATGATCCCGGTAAACATGGCATTCGTTTAACGTACCCGAACGTATTTGGCGAGCCAATCTGCGCCCAATGATTCACTTTCTCCCCTTTGCCTGAAAAGTGCAGAGGCCCTTATGGTATCAAGAGGCAAACCGGCCATTGCATCCAGGCCTTGCAGGCCAATTTCAACAGGCGCCTGCAGCAACACGGCCTCGTCAACAAGGTCCGCCTCCATCAAGGCTCTGGCCATATGCGCACCTCCTTCGGCCAGCACATGGGAAATGCCTTCTGCGGCAAGTTTTTCAAGCATGTCGGCAAGGTCCACTTTACCCTCCGGTGTCGCCAGACACTCAATGACGCGAACACCTTTGGCTTCCAACGCGGTTTTTGCGGCCCGATTGGCAGACCGAGTCGTCATGATCCACACCGGCACTTTGCTGGCGGTATCAACCAGCCTGCTTGCCAGAGGTATCGATAGCCGGCTGTCGGATACAACACGGACCGGGGAGCGGTCCTGCATCCCGGACAATCGGCATGTCAGTTGGGGATCATCGGCCAGAACGGTGCTGACGCCCACGAGGATTGCGTCAACCTGCGCGCGCAACAAGTGCACGCGATTGCGCGCAATTTCGCCTGTAATCGCGGTCGGCTTCCCTGGTTTTGCTGAAATCCTGCCGTCACGGGAAATAGCAAGTTTCAGAGTCACGTAGCTTCGCCTGTTAATGTGCCTGTTGAGGAACCCGCGCAATTCCCAGGCCGCATCATCCAACAAAACCCCTTGTGTGACTTGAATGGCGGCAGCCTGGAGCATCTTGTGTCCAGCCCCGGATACCCTGGGATCAGGATCTTCATGTGCCGTTACAACTCGCCTGATACCCGCCCTGATCAATGCTTCGGTACATGGCGGTGTTTGCCCATGATGACAACACGGCTCAAGGGTCACATACGCCGTGGCCCCACGCGCTGCCTCGCCCGCAATTGCCAAAGCCTGAGTTTCCGCATGTGGGCGGCCACCCAATGCCGTTGATGCAACAGCGATTATCTCGTTATCACTGACTATCACACACCCGACAGAAGGGTTTTTCCCGGTTGAACCACGCGTCCGTCTGCTCGCCTGCAGTGCCCGTAACATATAGGTTTCATCGTTCATGACCTGTCCGCCTCAATCAGCGGCATCGTCATGGTTGTCGACTGTGTTTTTGCCGAGTTCATTGTCGCGAGGAGTTCCGTCTTCTGACGAAAGCTCGCCCAGCAATTCTTCAAAGTCCCGGGCCTCTCGAAAATTACGGTATACAGAGGCAAAACGCACATAGGCTACATCGTCCAGAACTCGCAACCCCTCCATGACATGCTCGCCAATAAGACCACTGGTAATTTCAGTTTCACCCAGACTTTCAAGTTGCCTGACAATTGAAGACATCATGCGTTCCAGACGTTCCGGATCAACCGGGCGCTTGCGAACTGCAATGGCAACTGAACGAGCCAGTTTCTCGCGATCAAACGGGACACGTTTGCCGGACTTCTTCAGGACGATCAGTTCACGTAGCTGGACGCGTTCAAAGGTGGTAAATCTACCACCACAATCGGGGCAATGCCGCCTGCGCCTGATGGCGGCGCCATCTTCTGACGGCCGTGAATCCTTAACCTGTGAATCGTGGCTGCTACAGTAGGGACATCGCATGAGCAGTCTGCCCCTCCTATGTCTTTGTGGTTAAACTCAAGTTGTTCCAGTCACGAATAAATCGGAAAACGGCTGGTCAATGCAACCACCTTGTCCTTCACCACCGACTCAACTGCGGAATTTCCATCTTCTCCATTGACGGACAGTCCATCCAGCACCTCGATAATCAATTGTCCGACTTCCCTGAACTCAGCCAATCCAAAGCCACGGGTGGTACCGGCTGGCGATCCAAGCCGGATGCCGGACGTGATCATCGCCTTTTCCGGGTCAAACGGAATTCCATTTTTGTTGCAGGTAATACCGGCACGCCCAAGCGCTTCTTCTGCTGCCTTGCCGGTGAGATTTTTGGGACGCAAATCCACCAGCATGACGTGGGTGTCAGTGCCTCCGGAAACCAGATCAAGACCACCCTGCAGCATCGCTTCGGCCAATGCATTCGCGTTGGCAACCACTGCCGCGGAGTACTGCCTGAAATCCGGTCGCAAGGCTTCCCCAAACGCCACAGCCTTGGCTGCGATTACATGCATCAGTGGGCCTCCCTGCAGGCCAGGAAAGACGGAGGAGTTAAATTTCTTACCGAGGCCGGCATCGTTTGACAGGATCATTCCACCGCGTGGCCCGCGCAGTGTCTTATGGGTTGTTGATGTTGCCACGTGGGCGTGTTCCAGCGGGTTTGGATGCGAACCGCCGGCGACCAGTCCGGCAAAGTGAGCCATGTCGCACATAAACCAGGCTCCTACCTTGTCGGCGATTTCCCGGAATCGCCTGAAGTCAATAAATCGAGGATATGCCGACCCGCCAGCTACAATCAGTTTCGGCTTGTGTTCGAGCGCCAGTTTCTCAACCTCATCGTAGTCGATCCGGTGAGACACCGGGTCTACCTTATAGGGAACCGGGTTAAACCATTTGCCGGACTGATTGACCGGTGACCCGTGGGTCAGGTGGCCGCCACATGCAAGGTCAAGCCCCAGAAAGGTGTCGCCTGGCTGGAGCAATGCGAAGAAAACAGCCTGATTGGCGGTCGCGCCCGAATGGGGTTGAACATTGGCGTACTCACAATCGAACAGTTGACAAGCGCGACTGATCGCCAGTTCTTCTGCGATATCGACATACTGGCATCCGCCGTAATACCTTCTGCCCGGATAACCTTCCGCATATTTGTTGGTTAACACTGAGCCCTGTGCCTCAAGAACCGCACGAGAGACAATGTTCTCCGAAGCAATCAGTTCTATTTCATGCTGTTGCCGCCCGAATTCCTGCGAAATTGCGCCAGCCAATTCAGCATCAGACCCAGCTAATGTGTCGGTAAAAAAGCCAGGAAAAATACCCGACTGGGTCGATTCTGGTTGAGCTGTCATGTCTGGAGCTTCCCTCTGCACTTGAATTCGGGCAACACAAGCTTATCCGTATGACAGAAAACGGCCACCTTTTGCAATGCGCGATCCTCCCCAAGCGGCAATGCGTCGCTGAGCTGCAGAAATCCTCCATTCGACAAGTGAACAAGTCCGGTCAGCCGGCGTGATCTTCCGGGGACCCGATCGGTTGGCCTGTAATGAAGCCGGTGCCGTCCAGGCCATAAATATCTTCGCGGAACCGCACCATGCCATCGGGCCCTGCCCAGGCAGTCAGATACACCCAATGGACGGACACCTTGCCCTTCAAGGCGACATCTATGCGATCTTCAGATCGGGCAACGGATTTAATCTGCTGCAAATTCCAGCCATCCTGATTTGCCAGCACCCAGGACGCCAACTGATGAACATCCTCCACCCGCACGCAGCCGGAACTGAAGTACCGCTGGTTTTCCTGAAACAGCGTCTTCGTCGGTGTGTCGTGCATATATACTGAAAACTTGTTGCGGAAATTGATTTTCACTGAAGCCATGGCGTTTTCGCCACCCGGTTCCTGGCGGAAATGATACCTGTCGGCGATTTCTTCTGCCGGTGCTCGCCAGTTGATAGAACGGGGATCGACCTCGGGGCCCTGATACCCGTCAAAAATCCTGATTTGCATCTGACTCAAAATCCGCGTGGATTTGCGGACTTTGGGTACAATGTCCTTGATCACAATCGATTTCGGCGAATGCCAATAGGGATTGAAATTTATTTCACTGATTTCACTGGCCACAATCGGCGAAGGGCGTTCCGGCTTGCCCACAATGACAGCATGACTGGATACGACCCTATTTCCTTCGACAGCTTCCAGCTTGGCGGCCGGAATGTTTACCAGCACGTACTTGCGACCCAGATCCTTGGTATACTCCGGCATCCGGATCAGATTGGCCCGCATGGTGTCAAGTCGTGCCTTTGCAGGCACTGACAATGCCTTTGCGGTGGCGTTGTCGACATGACCCGTTGAGGCCAACCCGTGATTTTCCTGAAAACCTGCAACAGCCTGGGCCAGGCCGCCATCATACTCTTCACCAGCAATGGCTCCCGCCGGTAGATAGCCTTCAATTGCGAGGCGCTGGCGTAGTGCGAGAACCGCCCTGCCCTTACCCCCTGGTTGCAAGGATCTGGATTCGGCAATCCTGCCCCAACCACCACTGCGAGCAATGTTTTCATAATATTCAATTGCTGACTCCAGCGCCTGCGCGCTGCGTGCGCCGAGCATTGGAACTACTGTTCGCTGCGAGTCATATATCTGCGTGCGAGTCGACAGAGCGTCATCTGCCTGCCCGGAAGATGTCAGGGATTTACCGCGTTGCCGGCCCGTAGACAGCGAACCAAACAAGCTGGAAAAAACTCCTGGCGTTGTTGCGGCCTGTTCATCGGATGCATCGCCTGACTGACCAACTGATTGACTGGTAGTTGTGCGAAGATTGTAATTCCGCATTGCCGTTTCAGCAGCAGAGTCTGCTACCGGCAACCCTCCAGACAGCAATGTCACCGTCATTAAAGCAATCAAAGAAACGCGTGAATACCCTGCTAACATTTCTATCTTCCCAATCAGCAAACAATTATTCCCTGTTCATACACCATTCCGCCAATTGAGGATAGTAACTGTCTCGTCAGAGGAGATTGAACGGGGCAATTGCGTGTCCTGCCACATCAGGACACCGAAAGGCCCGCGAAAAGTAAGAACTTTTCACAGGCCCAACTTGCCAACAAGTGGCCGAGCACTTCAAGGATAGTGCGGGATTTAAACACAAATTGTGTGTAACCCGGCCCAATCCTCTTTAGTAAACAACCGGCCCGAATTTCACAGACGATACAAAATCTGATCCGTCCAGAACCGTTCGAGGCGACCCAGCGCCTTGTTCAGACGGTCAAATTCATCGACATCAATGCCGGCAACTTCGCGCAGAGACAACAACTGCCGGTTATACAGAGTGTCAATTTGCTCGCGAATCACCTGGCCACGCTCGGTCAATGAAATGCGAACCGAACGTTTGTCAGCGCTGGAACGCTCGTGGCTGACGTAACCCTGATCAACCAGTTTCTTCAGGTTGTAGGATACATTTGAGCCTTGATAGTAGCCGCGGGTTTTCAACTCTCCAGCGGTCAATTCACTGTCGCCTATGTTGAACAACAGCAACGCCTGAACGGAATTGACTTCCTGTTCGCCGTTACGGTCAAACTCATCCTTGATTACATCCAGTAAACGGCGGTGGAGCCGTTCGATGAGCGTTAGTGATTCAAGGTAGCGATTCTTGATTTCGGATTTATCCTGGTCCACATCTTTGCGGACCGCCATTGCGGTCATCTCATTCATGTTCAATACCTGCCCGTTTGTGTTTCAAGTTCGTTTTTTAGCGGCAGGTTTCTCCCTGCCTTGACGATGACTCTACGGCGGGTTTTTTAAGATCAACTCAATGAGATAGGTAAATCAGGTGCTAATTTGCATCAAATTTGAAAGAGATGCTGTCAAAGTTAGCAAAACCTTGTAAGCCCGGTATTCAGCTATTTTTTGTCAGCAAGATGCCGGATTATACCTGAGAAATCGGTGTCGGCCCCACCTGCTTCTATAAACTCTTTGTAAAGCTCAAGGGCGCGCGCGCCCATTGGAGTGCAGGTTTGCGAACTCTCTGCAGCCCCTTTTGCGAGTTCCAGGTCCTTGAACATCATGGCTGCTGTGAAACCCGGCTGATAGTCTCTGTTGGCAGGTGACGCCGGCACGGGACCTGGCACAGGACAATAAGTGGTCATGGACCAACTTTGCCCGGAGGCCGTAGACGAGATATCGAAGAACCGCTGGGCGTCCAGCCCCAACCGTTGCGCCATGAGGAAGGCTTCACAAGTGCCGATCATGGAAATGGCAAGCAACATGTTGTTGCAAACTTTCGCCGCCTGTCCGTTACCTGCGCCACCTGCATGGACGATGTTTTTACCCATGATATCCAGAAACGGTCTGGCTCTTGCGAAGGCGGTATCACTGCCACCGCACATGAATGTAAGTGTGCCGGCACCTGCCCCTGTCGTACCACCAGATACCGGCGCATCAAGCATGCAATGACCTGCATCTTCCGCAAGAGCGATCACATCGCGTGCAGTTTCGACATCAATAGTGGAACTGTCTATCAACAGGGTACCGGGCTTGCAGATCGAAATCAAACCACTGTCTCCGGTGTAAACCTCTCTCACATGATTGCCGGCAGGAAGCATTGTCACAACTACCTGTGCATCAGATACGGCCGCCAGCACATTGCTGGCGGCACCGCCGCCAGCGCTCGTAAATCTCGCCATGCTATCGGCAGAAAGATCAAACCCCTTCACATCATGACCGGCCTTGACCAGATTGCCGGCCATCGGACCCCCCATGTTGCCCAGACCTATGAAACCAATACTCGTCATAAGATGCTGCCCCGTTTCAATAAGGTGTCATATCATGTGTGTAACTTGGCAAGGAGTAGACATGACTTGCAAGAGGCATTGTGTTGATTTGCCGCTTCATGCAGGCGCGCATTCATCAGCAATGCTCCCTGTGCATTTGTCCGGTCAGCTGATAAGACGTCTTTCAATCCGGACATCAATGGACCTGAAATGACCTCTCGTTCATATACTTTTTCCCACGCCATTGTGCGCAGACCAGGCTCCAGTATTGTTGATGGATTACGAGCTGTCGATAAGGGTGCACCTGATCTCAGGCGCTTTCTCCGGGATCATGCAGCTTACACTTCACTGCTGAGGTCGACCGGTGCTGTCGTCGCCGAGCTTGATGCGCTTGATGATTTTCCGGATTCAGTTTTCGTGGAAGATGCAGCCCTGTGCTTGCCGCAAGTTGCAATAGCGATGCGGCCCGGAGCCGCCTCCCGCCTTGGAGAAGCTGCACTTATGGTTCCGGTTTTGTCTGAATATTATGAAGAGGTTCTTGCAATTGAGGGACCTGGTTTCGTTGACGGCGGCGATATCCTGGTCACCGAACGGGAAATTCTTGTTGGCAGGTCTGCCCGTACGGACGCAGCAGGTGTTGGAGAACTGGAACGTATTTTATCGCAATGGGGTTATTCGGTGCGGGAAGTCGAAACACCGGCAGGCGTCCTGCATTTCAAAACTGATTGTTCGTTACTGGATGAGGTTACGGTATTGGCAACCAGGCGTTTGTCAGACACCGGATGTTTTGAGGGATAC
This sequence comes from uncultured Alphaproteobacteria bacterium, assembly GCA_963700885.1. Taxonomy (GTDB): domain Bacteria; phylum Pseudomonadota; class Alphaproteobacteria; order Rhizobiales; family Aestuariivirgaceae; genus Anderseniella. The sequence goes on along the minus strand of CAVOZJ010000024.1, from coordinate 122,382 downwards.
AAGATAATCAATACAGCAGATGGCGAGGAGGCGTCGGCGAATGCTGTCCGGTTTAACAATCTTGTACTTATGCCATCGGGCTTCCCGAAGACCACAGACAGATTGTCGGCTGCCGGCTACAATGTTCAGACGGTAGGTAATACCGAAGCGGCAAAGCTGGATGGCGGCATGTCGTGTCTGTCTCTGCGGTTTTCTCCAAACTCGTAGTGACGAGCGGGCAATCCATTGACAAGTCAAACTGGCAGTTCTTCCTCCAACGGGTCAAAATAGGCGCTAATCTCTTCGCTCCTGACAGCACTCAAGGATTCGGGTTGCCAGTGTGGAGTCATGTCCTTGTCGATTACGACTGCACGAGTTCCCTCAAAAAAATCATGGCCGGTGAAAATCCGATTGACGATGCGATACTCCAGGCGCATGCAGCCATTGAAGTCCAGCGTAAGCCCATCCCGCAACTGGCGGTGGCATATTTTCAGGCTAGTAGGTGACTTCAAGGCAATGATGCCTGCCTGTTTCTGAGCCCATTCAGACGGGTCCGACTTGAGACTGGTCAATACCTTTTCGGCAGAGTTTTGCAGGAAGTGGCGATCAATTGCGCCGCGATGACGGCCAAAAGTTTCAGGATCAACAGATTTGGAGTATTGCTGAATCGCTTCATCTACATTTGCGAACGTTCTCAGCGCCCGCTTCAGGTCCGGCAACCATTGCCTGGGCACGAAGTGCGTGCCAACACCGGTATACATTGCGTCGCCTGCCTTGAGTCTCCCGCCTGTGAGACCCATGTACATTCCGATTTCACCTGGACAGCGTGGCAGAAAGTAAGTTCCACCCACATCGGGAAAAAGACCAATACCAGTCTCCGGCATCGCGAATGTTGTGGCTTCCGTGACGATGCGATGCGAACCGTGTACGGATACCCCGACGCCGCCGCCCATCACTATACCGTCAAGTAGGGCGATGTATGGTTTGGGGTAATGCTTGATGTAGGAATTGAGCAGATACTCCTCCCTGTAAAAATCGAGAAACCGCGGGTCCATGGCGAGCCCCCATTCATACAACTGGCGAATATCGCCGCCTGCACAAAACGCCTTTTCTCCGGCACCTTCTATGACGACACGTTGCACCCGATGATCGGTTTTCCAGACTCGCAACTGGGCGCCCAAAGCCCGTATCATGCCAACCGTCAGGGCATTCAACGCACGCTCACGGTTGAGCGTAACAATTCCAGATTTGCCTTCGACGGAAAAAAGTATCTCATTTGAAGCGGTCATCAGTGATCACAAGCCATTCTACTCAAAAGCTACTGCCGCAACATGTCGCGTGAAATGATCAGTCGCATGATTTCATTGGTGCCTTCAAGAATTTGATGCACACGCAGGTCGCGCAAATACCGTTCGACAGGATAGTCCTGCAAATACCCGTATCCACCAAACATCTGCAGCGCGTCATTGACTACCGCAAAACCTGTGTCAGTTGCCTTGCATTTCGCCATGGCTGCAAACCGGGTGGCTTGCGGATGCTTGTCGTTGACCTTCTGGGCAGCGGCGTAAAGCAGGATTCGGGCAGATTCGATTTCCGTCTGCATGTCAGCCAGACGAAATTGCAGGGCCTGAAAATCAGCAATAGCCTTCCCAAATGCTTTCCTGGATTTCATGTACTCTACTGCATGATCGATGCAGGCCAGCGCACCACCTATGGAACAGGCTGCAATGTTCAGCCGGCCCCCATCTAAACCGGCCATGGCAATTCGAAATCCGTTGCCTTCACCGCCGATCAGATTCCCGGCCGGCACCCGGCAGTTGTCAAAATTCACCTGGGCGGTTGGTTGTGAATGCCAGCCCAGTTTCTTTTCGTTCGCACCAAAACTGAGCCCCGGCGTACCGTCTTCAATCATTATGCAGGATATACCATTGGGCGTATCATCACCGGTGCGCACCATGGTCAGGTATAGATCATTGGCCCCTGCACCGGAGATAAACGCCTTGGAGCCATTCAGGACGTAGTGGTCACCATCCTTTACGGCCCGTGTGCGCAGCGCTGCGGCATCGGACCCGGAACCAGGCTCAGTCAGGCAATAACTGGAAATCTTGTTCATTACCGTCATATCAGGCAGAAATTTCTGTCTTTGGGCCTCGGTGCCAAAGCTGTCAATCATCCATGCAGCCATATTGTGAATGGAAATAAAGGCGGCCGTTGACGGGCATGCCCTCGACAACTCCTCAAAAATCAGGACGGAGTCCAGTCGCGTCAGATTGGAACCGCCAACATCTTCCTTGACATACAACCCGCCAAATCCCAGCGCTGCGGTCCGTACAATGGTATCTCGCGGAAAAATGTGTTCCGCATCCCACCTTGCGGCATGAGGCGCCATCTCGTCTGCGGCAAAAGACGCAGCCAGATCACGGATGGCACGTTGTTCCTCTGTCGGTTCAAAGTTCATTGGCTGGTCCTCGTAATTGTGCATTCTGATGTGAAGCAATGGTCATGGACCTAGCCTGAATTATTCACCGGGGTGATTGAACTGGCTGGCGGGTGTGGATCAAGTTGTTGAAATAGCGTATGATTTTGGTTCTTACACAAGATCATTCCATATCAACAGAAAATCCCACCCGCCATGACCGAAGATAGCCTGTTACTGCCCGGTTTGTCACCTGTAGAAGGCCTTGATGTCCACGCCCGGTTTGCTGGCGGAGCGCTGTCCAGTGATGGCGGCGTGGTTTTGCTGCGCGAACTTGAACGGGGTCTGAATTTCGCCGGCACAATGGCGGCCTGTCTGCACGACAGGCGAGACCCATCACGCACACTTCATGATTATGCCAGCATGATCCGTTCACGCATATTGGCGATCAGCTGCGGATACGAGGACTGTGACGATCTTGACGGGTTGCGCCACGACCCGGCTCTGAAAATCGCTTGTGACCGTCTGCCGGATACCGGTCATGCACTGGCCTCCCAGCCGACCTTGTCGCGGTTGGAGAATACCCCATCGTGGCGCGAACTGGCCCGCATGGGGCTGGCCCTGATTGATCTGTTCTGCGCCAGTTTTAACACGGTGCCGGGACATATCGTGCTTGATATTGACGATACCTCTGACCGTACGCATGGCGGCCAGCAATTGTCCTTGTTCAACACCCACGCCGGCGGTTACTGCTTCCAGCCGATCCATATCTACGATGCAGCGTCACAAAAACCGGTGTGCTTTGTGCTGCGGCCCGGCAAACGGCCTTCCGGACAGGAAGCAGCCCAGATCCTGCGCCACGTGATCCGGCGCATCCGGCAGAACTGGCCGCGCGTCACGATTACGGTGCGCGGTGACGGGCATTACGGCACCCCTGAGGTGATGCAGCTTCTGGAACAATCCGGCTGCACCTATATCCTCTCTCTGCCCGGTAACAAAACCCTGAAACAGCTATCACACCCCTGGTGCGAGGATGTTGCAACACGCCGGGCGGTTGGAGGAAAGCCCAAGGTCCGCCGTTTCTTCCAAACCCGGTATGGCGCAAAAAGCTGGTCGAAGAAGCGAAAGGTGATCGCCCGTGTGGAAGCTACAGAGCAAGGCAGTGATGTCCGGTATATCGTCACCAATCTGGCTGGGCGCGGCAAACATCTCTATGAAAAAGTCTACTGCGCGCGCGGCAAAATGGAGAACCTGATCAAGGAGCACAAGCTCTACACCAAATCTGATCGCACGTCCTGTCATCGCTGGCAAGCCAACCAGTTCCGGCTCTTCCTGCACACCGGCGCCTATTGGCTGTTGCTGTTATTGCGTGGGGCTGCTCCCAAACGCTCGCGCTGGCGCACTGCCACTTTCGAAACCATTCGCCGTACATTCCTGAAAATCGCCGTGCGTGTCGAGCAATTGAAAACAAGGATTACGATGGCCCTGCCTACTGCCTGTCCACACCAGAAAATGTTTGCCCTGCTGCTCACAAGGATCAAGGCGCAAAGTCCGTAACCGGCGCGGCAGCAGAGCCGCTGTTCAAACCAGAACGTCAACCCTCAACGCCTGCTCAAAACCCTCACAACATTCTCCCCGTCAACCCGGCCGATAACGCTCGCGCTCGCAAATGCATGACAGTCCGGTGAATAATTGGGGCTAGATAGAACCGCTTTCGCCATAGGGTCAACATGACTGGCGGTTGACAGGCACATGGTGCATAGTTGAAGTGCACAAATCCATGAGAACTCGTTTTGATGACACATCCCCGTTCGCAATCACCAGATGCACTTTCCGGAACCACGGCCGACCAACCAGCGGCATCGGGTGGGGGCTATCCGGCAACCCGCCTGCGCCGGACAAGGCAGTCAGACTGGGCCCGCCGGTTGGTGCGGCAATCCACCCTTTCACCAGATGATTTTATCTGGCCAATCTTTGTTACAGGCGGCAAGAACCAGCGAGAGCAGATATCGTCCATGCCCGGTGTTGAACGCCTCAGCATCAATCTAGCGGTCGCTGCTGCCAGGGAAGCTCGCGATCTTGGCATTCCGGCCATTGCTGTTTTTCCCAATACGCCACCAGAAAAGCGCACAGCAGATGGCAGTGAAGCGCTGAACCGGGAAAATCTGGTTTGTACTGCTGTACGCGCTATCAAGGATGCGGTTCCGGATATCGGTATCATGACCGATATTGCGCTTGATCCCTACACAACACACGGTCATGACGGCCTCCTGCAGGATGGCCAAATACTCAATGACGAGACGATCGAGATACTGGTGGCGCAGTCGCTGGTTCAGGCTGAGGCGGGATGCGACATTATCGGTCCGTCCGACATGATGGACGGAAGAATTGGAGCCATACGAACCGCGTTGGAGAATTCCGGGTTTCAGGACGTGATGATAATGGCATACACGGCCAAGTATGCATCTGCTTTTTACGGGCCGTTCCGTGATGCCGTCGGTTCATCCGGCACATTGTCAGGCGACAAGAAAACCTACCAGATGGATTTCGCCAACATCGACGAGTTTGTTCGGGAAGCCGAACTCGACATAGCAGAAGGCGCAGACATGATCATGGTGAAACCGGGCATGCCCTATCTCGATGTCGTGACACGCCTGAAATCAGAATTCCGAATTCCGACCTTCGCCTACCAGGTATCCGGCGAGTACGCGATGCTCATGGCAGCTGTTCAAAACGGCTGGCTTGACGGTGAAAAGGTAATCATTGAGGCACTGCATGGTTTCAAGAGAGCCGGGGCAGACGGAGTGTTGACATATTTTGCCCGGGACATCGCTCGAAAGCTGAACCGGTGATCACAAAGGGAATGTTGAATGGCAAACAAGATCTTCAGACTGCTTCCAGAAGGTGATCCTGTGGCCGGCATGCAGCCGTCGGACCTGACAGACCCTGCAAACTTCACCACGGATGATCACACCGAACTCAATCACACGTTTTTTGCAACACCAGACGAGACCGTTCTGACCGGAGTTTGGGAATGCGCACCCTGCAGGGAAGAAATTGCCAGTTACCCGGTGCATGAGATGATGACCGTAATTTCCGGTTCAGTGACAATCACCAACGCGGAAGGTCGTCAGGAAACATTTGGAGCCGGTGATACTTTTTACATTGCCAAGGGTACAAAATGCATCTGGCATATCAAAGAGACACTTCGAAAGTTCTACATGATCGTGGAATGACGCATCCCGTTCACTCGGGTAGCGCATCCACGGTTGCAAAGCTCAATTGGCCAAGGCCATTGAATTCTGTGCGCAAGGCATACGAGTATGCGCCCATCCAGCCGAATACGACATAATCACCCTCGTCGATGGTATCGGGCAACTCGACCCTGGCCGGCAGGATGTCGAGGCTGTCACAAGTCGGCCCAAAAACCGTAAACAAGCGATCATGACCATCCAATCTGGAGCCATCGCTTTTGAAGGCCACCGATGGCGGTGCAATCCCGGAGAATTTCAGCTCGTTCATCGAACCGTAAATCCCGTCATTCAAATAGACACTGTCCTGTTTTCGCAGATGAACCTGCGCAATCGTCGCCGCTCCATTCCAAACCAGCGCCGATCCCGGTTCGCAATTCAGATTTATGCCGTTCATATGCTCAGCCTTCGCCATCTCAATAGCCGTGAAAAACTCCTCTAGACGACGATTCCTGGGCATCAGCACGGATGGGTAACCACCGCCGAGATTCGCATACTTCAAACTGACGCCTGCCGCTTCAGCACAACCAGCGCCCATCGCCATGGCTTCTCCCCAGGCTCTCGGGTTTGGGGCCTGCCAGCCCACATGCATTGCGACTGCCACTTCAAACCCTAACTCGCTGGCCTGCTGCATCAAGCCTGCTGCTTTCTGCCCATCGCAACCAAATTTGGCATTCAGATCAACTGCGGAGTCAGGGTTGGCCCTGGCGATGCGTACTTCAACAGTGCAATCACGCTGGCAGATATCTGCCAACTTGGCGAGTTCATTTTCATGATCAACGACGAAGTCCCGAACTCCCAGATCACGGTATGACAACTCTATGTCGGCACGCGACTTGACCGGGTGATTAAACGCACAATGGGCTTCACCCAGTTGATTACGGACTAACCTGATTTCAGCGATAGAGGCAACGTCGAACCCGGTTACACCGCCCTCATCCAGCCACTGCAATACTGCGGGGTGGGGATTTGCCTTTACAGCGTAGTGAACTTCACCCGGAAAACCGGCTGCAAATTTTCTAGCCTCAGCACGAAAAGCCTCCGGGCAAAAGCACATGACAGGCTGGTCCGGTGCTGCCGATTTCAGCAAATCATCGACAGACCGGTAATGCGGCAACGCCATGATTGCAGGGCCTTACCGGTCTTTGTCCAGGAGCGCGATAAGGCTGGACGTGTCCCATCGACCGCCACCCATGGCCTGAACCTGCGAATAAAACTGATCAACCAGAGCAGCAACCGGTAGATGTGACTTGTTGCTCCGAGCCTCGCCAAGACATATCCCGAGATCCTTGCGCATCCAGTCCACTGCAAAGCCAAACTCGAAATCACCGGCAATCATTGTCTGATACCTGTTTTCCATCTGCCAGCTGCCGGCGGCACCCTTGGAAATAACGTCCACCACTGCTGCCATGTCGAGGCCGGCGTTCTTGCCGAAATGAATGGCTTCGGACAATCCCTGAACCAGCCCGGCAATCGCAATCTGATTGCACATCTTGGCCAGTTGGCCCGCACCGGGCCCTCCCAGCAACCGGCAACTCTTGGAATAGCAATCAATCAGACCTTCCGACTTGTCGTAGTCGGCTTGCTCGCCGCCACACATTACAGTCAACGCGCCGTTCTCGGCACCAGCCTGACCACCAGAGACAGGTGCATCAACAAAACCAATTCCCTTCGCTGCAGCAGCCGATTGCAACTCACGCGCTACATCAGCCGATGCGGTAGTGTGATCCACAAATACAGCACCTTTCTTCATTGACTGAAAAGCACCATCAGGACCGGCGGTTACAGATCGCAGGTCATCGTCATTGCCGACGCAGGCAAATACGAAATCTGCACCGTCAGCCGCTTCCCTCGGGGTTAACGCATGCGAGCCACCGTGTTCACCGACCCACTTTTCGGCCTTCCCAATTGTGCGATTGTAAACCACAACATCATGTTTACCCCTGGAGACCAGATATCCCGCCATCGGAAAACCCATGACCCCCAAACCGATCCATGCTGTACGAACGCCCATGCTTCATAACCCTTTCAAGCAAAAAATATTTGTTGGATTGATTGCTATTGGTATTCGCTTTATGCCATCCATTCAATCCACACGGCAGCGCAGTTTCAGCAGGCAGGATGACAATTGCCATTGAGACGCGCGGGCCCGATGATGTGAACGAAATTGTAGCCAGTATGTTCAAACAGCCATATATTGCCATGGTTCCGCAACCGGCCGCTGCGAAGTAAAGCTGTTTGCAGCATGATTGCCTTGTTGACAATCAATGCAGCACATTTAACCCTTGCTCAGAAGTCAAAAAGTGGTCGTATCGTTGATATCCCGCAAATGCGCAATGACAAACGGAATTCCGGACCTTGAGTGTTGAGCGTCGAAATTTTCCGCAGTTTTTCATAACTGCACCGGCACCCTGCCCTTATCTCGAAGGGCAGCAGGAACGCAAGGTGTTCACTCATCTGATCAATGCAGATGCTCGGCAACTTCACGATACCCTGGCGCAGGGAGGATTTCGTCGATCACAGAATATAGCCTATCGCCCTGCATGTGACGGTTGTGCGGCGTGTGTTTCCGTACGAGTTCCCGTTTCGCAATTCGAATGGACCAGATCATTCCGCAGACTGATGCGACGCAATCGCCACGTAACAGCCAATACTGTGCCTGCCAAAGCCACTACCGAACAGTATGCCATATTCAGACGTTACATTGACGAGCGACACGGCAGCGGCGGCATGTCTGACATGTCGATGATGGATTATTCCGCAATGGTCGACGAAAGTTTCGTAGAGACACGGCTGTTCGAGTATCGTGTCGCCGCGCAACCTACACTTTCGGGACCGGATGGTCGCAAGGGTGAGCTGATTGCAACAGCGTTGACTGATATTCTGGAAGATGGCCTGTCGATGATTTATTCGTTCTTTGCTCCGGAGTATTCGGCAAGTAGCTTCGGCACCTACATGGTTCTGGATCACATAGAGCGCGCCGAGCGGGCCGGTCTTCCGTATGTTTATTTGGGATATTGGGTTAACGGGTCACCGAAAATGGATTACAAGGCCCGCTTCCTTCCCCAAGAGCGGCTGACCCAGACCGGTTGGCTTCTGCATAAACGTCAAGGTAGCGGACAAAAATGACAGCGACTGCCGCACCGGCGCCCGGCCTCAGTGCAGAGCGAGGCATAATGCTGTCATTCCTTGGCGGTTTGCTTCTTTCGTTTGATGTACCGTTGCTCAAGCTTTCAGGCGCCGACACATGGACCATTATCTATGTGCGCGGCACGATGCTGTTTATCGCGATGTTCCTGTTTTGGCTGTTCTCCAATAGATTGCGGGACAACAAGACGCGATTTATCAATGGCAAAACCGGTTATGCAATTGCAGGTCTTGCCGGAGTCGCCAACGTGATGTTTGTGGCTTCGATAAGTTTGACCTCGGTCGCCAATGTTGTATTCATACTAGCGTTCAACCCAATGTTCGCAGGTCTGCTGGGGCGAATATTCCTGAAGGAACGGCTTGGAATGGCGACCTGGATTACCATCGGGTGTTCACTTTGCGGCGTATTGCTGATTGTTTCCGAAGGCTTGCAACTTGGAACATGGCAAGGTGACTTGCTCGCACTGGGAGTGGCTATAATAATGGCCGCTTCCCTAACAATCGTTCGATATTCCGGCACCAATCAATCTCTCAGTGCCGGTGCCGGGCACCTGCTATCGGCAATCGTAGCTGCCCCATTAGCACTTCCAGGCAGTCTGACTGCCACAGGCTGGGGATGGCTGGCGATAAACGGGTTTTTCGTGGCGCCTGCTGCGACTGCCCTGCTGCTGATTGGTCCAAGGTATGTAGCGGCTGCAATTGTGGCCATGTTTTTCCTTTTGGAAACAGTTCTTACGCCGATCTGGATGTGGGCCATATTTGCCGAGAAACCAACGACGCTTTCACTAATTGGTGGTGCCATTGTCATTGCTTCCCTGATCGTACACAGCCTCTGGCGTGTCAAAACGAAACGCCGCACTGCACCTGTTCCACAATGACCACAGCAGGTGCCTGAAGTTAAGCTCAACGGTCAATTCGCTCGGTCAACAGCCAAAACTCACCGGTTTTCGAATGGCACAATTGTTGCTGTTAATTATAAAGTAGTGCGATTGCATACAGACAGAGGGCATTATGCTGCACCGGGGACTCAGTAATCCATTGGCCGCAGTTGACGTCGTCAACCAGTTGGCAGCTGTTTGCGATAAGTACAACGCGCATGTCAGTTTGTCCAACAACCTTGAGGAATTTTACTCCGTTCGAAGACATGCACGCGGGGGTTCCCCATCACCCATGTTCGACTTCAATGTGACCGAACTGGAGGGCAAATCATTCTGGATTTGCCTTCGCGACAGTGATGAAGCAGTTATTGGACTGCAAGCCTGCAGGTTGGACGTGGTTGATACCTCACTTGCCGAGTGGGCAATCGGCTGGATGAGCGGACTTTATATGAAGCGAGATCAATTGATGGTTCCTGCGCAGTTGAAACCGTATCCAGAGTCACGCTCTTATCAATTGCGTGGAGACATTGTCTATCACGGGGAACTGTGGATGGCCAATCCGGCCCGCCGACAACCGGGGTTGACAGATGCATTTTGTTTTATGGGCATGGTGGCGTCCCACCTGAAATGGCAACCGGATGCCATCTGGGCGCTGGTTTCAAATGCAATGGCGACACGTGGAATGGCGACTAGGTTCGGCTATCTTCGTCAGGAACGAAGTTTCCTCAACTGGAAAATATCGCCGGAAGAGGTGCCATCCAATGAATGGCTTCTCCTCCTGGAAAAAAATGACATGGAACATCTGATTGAAGAGCGTTCGAATATTGGACCGATGACTACGGAAGCATAATTTCCACATCGGCGAAGTCAGTGACAACCGAAACCCCAGTGCGCCCATCTCCAAAAGAGTGGGGAAATATGGCGCGCTGATATCCTAGCCATTTATTGACGGTATCGTTAACGGGAAAGACCGCCATAACATGATCGTATACGATCTGTTCTTTTTTCAGCGACTGCTTGTATGCTTGCGATACTATCGTATCATAGGAATGGCCCGTTAGGCACGGGAACGAATCTGGTGACATGCCATACAGTTTGGCGAGACTAGATTTGACGCCTATCCTCTCAACAACAAAACGCCCCGTAGATGGATCAAAAACGCAATCCACACAATTTTCCGGATCTGCACGCCCGCCTGCGATGGTTTCGCCAATCAAATTGCTTACGCTTTTCAGGTTATAGGCATCCATTTCCTTTACATAGGTCTTCTGCCGTAAATGGATATCGCTTTTGATAATCAAATCGTGAAGGCGCAGTGTGGCTTCTACCGGATCTCGCACGGTCTGGGTGAACCATCCGGACAGGAAGAATTCGAAAGTATAAGGCCCCGGCAAAGTGCCGAGTATCTCAGCAACATAATACATCGATGCCCAATTGGATGCGAACATCGCCCAGCGGACAACGGTTCCTCGACTGGCGGTGTTTACATAAACACCGCCCGAGCGCTGCATCAGCGTTTCCGGGTCATCAATGCCGGGGCGCGAGAAAGGATCGTTATCGACCCTTCCGTTCACAACCCAGTATTCAGTGCCGTCCATTTTCAATGCCGTTGTCAGTTCCAACAGTCGTGCTCTCCCGCCGAGACGGAAGACAATCGGCCTGCCCGCCTACAGAACTTCATAATTAGGTCACAATTGAGCAAACAAACGGTTAAGCTGCCAGCAAAAATTTTGCTCATTAAAACAAGGAAAAACTGATGTTTTGACCACGAATTCTGCCGTTTGTCATGGGACCTAGGCAATTGCTCTGTCTGGAGGTACCAGGCAAACCGGCTTGCAATACCAGGTCGCTCAAAACAGCAATTATGTTCAGCATCAAATGCCGAAGCTGTTGTTCCTGGGAAACCCTTTGGGCGGAAGGCGGCCTGCCTGAGCGCGGCTTCCCAACCACTCATTCAGTTCAGTTACAGTCCAGTTACGCCCGGATGTATCTGTCCAGGTGAGGCCATCCGCCAGTTTGAAGCTGCGAGCATCGGCCAATCCACCGTCCTTGAACTTTTGCAAACGAACACCCTTGCCTCGCGGCATTTCCGGCAATTCGCCGAGTTTGAAGATCACCAGTTTGCGGTTCTCTCCAATGCTGGCCACATGGTCATCACCATCTCCGACGTGACGGCAAACCTGAGCCTCGGCCGGCAGTTTTACATTCAGGACCTGTTTGCCCTTGCGGGTGTTGGCCAAACAATCATCTTCGGCAACGACAAACCCGTCTCCGGCACTGGACGCCAGTAGCAGCCTGCGTCCTGATTTATACACGAACAATGCAATGATGGCGTCCGCTGCGTCCAGATCAGCCATCAGACGAACCGGTTCTCCGTGACCCCGGCCACCCGGCAACTTGTTTGCATCCAGGGTGAAAAACCGCCCCGAGGAACTTAGCAACAAAATTTTGCTGGTGGTTTCAGCATGCACCGCGAACCTGGCCTTATCGCCGTCCTTGTACGCAATGGCACTGAAATCCTGCAGGTGCCCCCTGAGGGCGCGAATCCAGCCCTTTTCAGAACAAACAATCGTGACCGGCTCTTTCTCAATCATTGCCTCTTCGAGATTGAAATCAATTTCCGGCGCTTCTGCAAATTCGGTCCGCCGTGCACCAAGCGGCGTCTTTTTACCAAACTTGTCACGTGTCTCGCGAATTTCTTCGGCAATACGGCTCCATTGCATATCCTCAGATGCCAGGAGGGCTTCAAGCCCCGCCTTTTCCTCGCTCAAGCTGTCGAACTCTTTGCGAATTTCGAACTCCTCCAGCCTGCGCAAAGCCCGCAACCGCATATTCAGGATTGCCTCGGCCTGCACATCGGTCAGATCAAACCGCGTCATCAGGACAGGTTTTGGCTCCTCCTCGGCGCGGATAATTGCAATGACTTCGTCGATGTTCAGGTAGGCAATCAGGTACCCGCCCAGCACTTCCAGTCTGCGTGATATGACCCCCACGCGATGAGTGGAGCGACGCACCAGTACATCTTTTCGATGCTCGAGCCACTCGCGAAGCACTTCGGACAACGACATGACTCTGGGAACCTTGCCGCCGGAAAGCACATTCATGTTGAGTGACAACCGGCTTTCCAGGTCCGTCAGCTTGAACATTTGTTCCATCAACAGCACTGGATCGACTGTTCGGCTTTTTGGTTCCAGTACAAGACGAACATCTTCTGCAGATTCATCGCGCACATCACCCAGCAAGGGAAGTTTCCGGTCAGTCAAAAGCTCGGCAATCTTCTCGACAAGTCTGCCTTTCTGCACCTGGTAGGGTATCTGGGTAATGACAATCTGCCATGTTCCGCGACCCATATCCTCGGTGGTCCAAACCGACCGAACACGAAAACCGCCACGGCCGGTCCGGTAGGCTTCAGCCATCTGGTCCGGCGTATCAATTACGATTCCGCCAGTGGGCAAGTCAGGTCCGGGCACGAACTGCATCAGTTTTTCAATACCGGCATTGGGGAACTTTATCAGATGAAGTGCTGCGTCACACAGCTCGCCTGCATTGTGTGGTGGAATGGCTGTTGCCATACCCACTGCAATACCGGTGGCGCCATTAGCCAACAAATTCGGAAATGCACCGGGCAGGACAACCGGTTCGGAATCCTCGCCATTGTAAGTTTCACGAAAATCAACGGTATCTTCATCGATTCCATCGAGCAGCGCCATGGCCACTTCAGTCAGCCGCGGCTTCGGTGTAGCGATATGCTGCAGCATTATCGCCATCAATGTTTCCGAAATTGCCCTGCCCTTCGACCAACGGATAGCGCTGCGCAAAATCCTGCGCCAGGCGCACCATGGCATCATATACAGCCTGATCCCCGTGTGGATGGTATTTACCGATCACATCACCAACCACCCGGGCACACTTTTTGAAGCCCTGCCTTGGATCAAGCTTCAGCATGCGCATTGCAAACAGCAGTCGACGATGCACGGGCTTCAAACCGTCGCGCACATCTGGCAATGCGCGATGCATGATGGTTGACAGTGCATAGGCCAGATAACGCTCTTCCAGCGCTGATCTGAGATCAATAGGTTCAATTCCATCGGGCGCGCCGGGCGGGGCCAGATCAGACATGATTCGGTTCCTTCAATGCGTCACTCCAAAATGCCGCTTTTCGCATGATTCATGCAACAGATTAGGCAAATTCATCCCTGAATGGAGAGCCGGCAAAAACTGTGTACGTGGCATGCCATCAGCAATACCCAGGCTTTGGACCCACAACCAGAACTGTTTCCGTAAATTTGACAGCAGATCAGAACGGGCCAACATCTGTCATTCCGGCAATCCGTGATGTGGGTGCGGAATACCCGCTGGGTGCCAACTTTGTTGGTGGTTTGATGTAGCTTTTGGCAGGTTTTGGTGGAAGTCTGGTGAAATGGAATTGGGGATACAGTCACATGGCCTTTGAGTTCAGTTCTCTACTATCTGCGGCAGCCACAAACAAGGCGGAGCCGTTTTCGGGTTATCCGCCTTATCATTTCGTGGGCGGCAACATTGATGAGCCGACCGTCCCGGTCGAGGCACTCGCTGACGCGGTCAGCAAAGTGATCCGGGGTCAGGGTCATGACTTGGCGAAATATGGCATGAATAGCGGCCCCCAAGGTCACCTGACGCTGCGTGAGTTTATCTGCAATTGCCTGAAAAGGCGCAATGAGATTGCTGTAAAGCCGGAAGAGGTTCTGCTGACATCCGGTTCTCTGCAAGCAATTGATTTGGTAAATAAGGCGCTGCTGAGCAAGGGCGACGTCGTTTTGCTGGAAGCGGCAAACTATTCTGGTGTGCTGAGCCGGCTGGATGCCCTTGGTGTCGAATATGTCGGGATCGACCTTGATCGCAACGGTATGCGCATGGATGCGCTGGAACAGTCACTGTCAGAACTGGCTTCAGCGGGCCGCAAACCGAAGTATATCTACACCATTCCCACTATCCAGAACCCGACTGGTTCTGTAATGCCACTGGAACGGCGCTTGGAAATGTTGAGACTGGCAAAAACCCATGATGTGGCCATCTTTGAAGACGACTGCTATGCCGACCTGGTTTTTTCCGGAAAGCGCCCTCCGGCAATTTATGCCCTGGACGACGATCAACGGGTAATTTACTGCGGCACATTCTCAAAGACCATCGCGCCTGCCTTGCGCGTCGGTTATCTGATCGCTCCCTGGCAGCTTGTCAGCTACATACTCCCGCTAAAGACTGATGCGGGCAGCGGTGCGCTCGAACAGATGGTGCTGGCCGAATACCTTCCCGGAAATTTTGACGATCATGTCTCCAGTCTGCTACCCGTGTTGAAAACAAAGGCCGATGCGCTCTGTCAATCGCTTGATGAGCATTTTGGCGAATGCGTCACATACGAAAAGCCGATTGGCGGCATCTACCTGTGGGTAACATTGCCTGAAAACATCGATACCGGGCAATTATTTGTGGCAGCGCTTGAGCATGGCGTGGAGATCAATCCCGGCTCCCAGTGGGCGGTCGATGGCAAGGCCAACCAACGACGCATGCGACTTTGCTTCGGCCATCCGTCAATCGACAATATTCGAGAGGGCATCGCTAAACTTGCAGAT
Source organism: uncultured Alphaproteobacteria bacterium (assembly GCA_963700885.1). Classification (GTDB taxonomy): domain Bacteria; phylum Pseudomonadota; class Alphaproteobacteria; order Rhizobiales; family Aestuariivirgaceae; genus Anderseniella. The sequence goes on along the minus strand of CAVOZJ010000024.1, from coordinate 107,102 downwards.
ATCTGTTTCAAGGAATTCGGCGTTCCAGTCAGGAGCGGAAATGTTGCGCGGAAGTAAGACGTTACCACCGTATACCAAAAACGTCCGCTTGGAGATCTGGATCTGAGGTGCGGCGGGGATGGTTTGCAAGCCTGCTTGTAACTGCGGCCTCAAAGTGTCGCTGCGGCACATGCATCAAGCCTGTCTGCGGAATCAAGGTTCGGTAGCTCAACAAACCAGATGCCGGGACCTTCGTCATTGCTCCAATTGCACAAGCAGTTCCAAGCATTGTTGAAAAAGCTGAATTTAGCACCGTCCGTCAGTTCGCGTCGTTTTCGGTCGAGGCAGATTGGGCCTGCGGATTGTAATCGTAATGCCATGGTTCGACCGGAGCAGTTAGCGGACCGGAGAAGGACGGCCCGGCAGCCTCCATGCTCTCCTTCAGCTTCACATCCCAGCCCTCCGCCCGCCACACAGGTTCGATCTCCCTGAAGTTGGCACCGGCCAGGATCTGGCCGTCTTTCATCACCTGGAAGTCGATGGCATGAGCCCGCCCGTGCAAGGTAAGCCCGGGCGCAGCAAGATTGGCGCGTTTCGAAAGCCGGAAACCGGACAGCCAGTTTCGCACCTCTTTCGGATTCATACTGCCGGCAGCTTCCGTCCCGTCGCCGAATCTCTCCTGCCAGGCTGTCAAGATTTCTTCTGCTGCAATACCGACTGACTCATTACTGTTCCATTTTGCAATCTGCTGATCGAGACTACGAACTGTACCATGAACGTAAATCTCGTAGCCCGGGTTGGCTTGTTTGAAATGGGCGTTGACCGCCTCGATTTCGGCAAGCAGCGCCTGCTGTCCGGCGGAGCCCTGGTATGCCTCGATTTCTTCGTCGGTCCAGCTCCACCGCTCGGCGATTTTTGAACCAGCGCGCACATAGCTGCGCAGTGCCAGTAGCCTTCGTCCAAGATCGGGGATTTGTTCTAGGGCCTGGTTGGAAGGTGGCGGCGCCAGCTTTGCAAGGAGTTCGTCAAACATCGCGGTATCTGACGCGCGACCCATGTTGAGCGGAGCGGCCACGAAGCAGGAAAGTGTCAGTAGCATGCGAGCCAGAAACCTGATCTTTGCCTTGATGTGCACCGGCACGATGGCACCTAACTTCGTTGGCCAGATCATAGCAACAAGAACTGTTGGCAACTTTGGGTGAGTGTTCATTGAGGTAAATCTCCAGTCTGCCCCGTTCCTGGCAATAAGGTAATCTCAGGCATTATGCTCGTTCTGAAAAACGGAGAAACCTCAGAAACCTCCTGCATGTCGAAGTTGTCGCGAACGCGCCTGTGTTGTCCGTCTGTCTTTGAGAACAACCTGGCACCGAAACAGACTTCAATCCAAAAGGAGGAAATATTCCCCATCGACTTCTCGAGCGGTGGTCGGCTGTTACCTAGCCGTCCCTTCTGTTCGACAGGACGTAGACGTCCGTGCCGATTACCGCGGCATTAAAAACATCAACAACATCCTCATTCAGCATTCGAATGCAGCCAGATGATTGTGCCTTGCCGATGCTGGTCGGCGCGTTGGTGCCGTGGATGCGGTACAGTGTGTCCTTTCCATTCTTATACAGGTACAAGGCACGTGCACCGAGTGGATTCTCGGGACCTCCGGGCATGCCATTGGCATATTTCGCAAGCTTTTTACTGCGAGCAATCATTTCCTTCGGCGGGGTCCATTTCGGCCACATCACCTTGCGCATGATCTTCGCATGACCAGACCAACCAAACCCTTGCTTGCCGACCGAAACCCCAAAACGCATAGCCCGGCCTGGATCAATTTTCACGTAGAGAAAGCGATTATGGGTGTCAACAACAATGGCGCCCGGGTCAAGGTTATTTGCATACGGAACGACCTGTCGCATGTATTTAGCGGGGATAACGCCGGGACCGATAGGATCTATCGGATAGGGATCATCCGGTGTCGCGTAGAAACTTTGTCCCGCAGGACGTGCTATGATGGAAGGGGAAAACAGCGTGGTTGCAACAGCGCCGATACCCAGGCCGGTGAATGTACGACGGTTCAACATCAAAACTCCTACTCCAGTTCAATCGGTAAAAATCACATTTCACTATTTGCGAGGCAAAGTTCCATGGTTGCCCGGGAATTTCGTGCCGGTGGCAATTGACGTCATATAGGAACCGGTTCGAACGTTTTCACCTTTGGTGAAGCTAAATTTACTACTGGCTATTCAGCACAGATACTGACACTTTTGGGTCACTCACATAACCGCTTGCATAACGTGTAACAAGGTTATTCTGAAATTCCGTGATCGTCAGGCCCGTCGCCGGTACAGCTCCCAACGAAGGCAGGTTAACAGATCCGTCTTCGCCTACAACAAACTCGCCGGACAATTGATCCTCGCCAAAAACGCTCACACTGACTTTGTCGCCAGAGCCCAACCGGTAGGCACCTGAATCAGCCACGCCGGAATCAGGATTTGACAATCCGCTGCTCGCAGGCGGCGTGGTCGTGGCGTTGTAACTGGGGCTGTTGCTGGTCGAGCATCCTGCCATCAACAGTGATGTCAATATTGGCAGCATAAAAATTGCGCGCTTCATATTCCGGTACACCCTACCTTTAAAAATCCAAGTGAACTCATCAACCCATCTGATCAGCCCGGTTTCATGCTAGTTCACGAGTCGCCCCTGCTTGCAATTGTGTAATGGCTTCTAGGTTGCAGGCCGACAACCGGGCGAGCTGTGATTGTGGCACCATTTGCATCATCATAGGAGCAAGATGCAATGCGAAATATACACCCCTTTCGTCTGTTGAGCGTAGAAAACAGAAGTCGCTCCGCAACTTTGCGGACGTTTCGCGTGTGAGGTTTTCGCGGCTGGCAACCGAAATCCACAGCGATCTGATTGACTGTCACACGGGTATTGTATTAGCATATATTGAATTCAGAATTCGGAATACATAAATTTGAACCTTATACAAACATCCCCTGCTCTGGCTGACCAGGTATACGAGGCAATCCTCGACGAAATCTGTTCCGGACGGTTAGCCCCTGGCAGCCACCTGAAGCAGGAACAGTTGGCTGAATGGCTGGGTGTGTCGCGCCAGCCGGTTCAACAGGCCATGGCGCTGCTCAAGGCAGACGGACTGGTGGAAGAAGTTGGCAAACGAGGAATGCGGGTATCGCACCTCGACATTGACAGCATGCACCACCACTACGAAGTCCGCGGCCTGCTCGACGGGCTCGCTGCCCGTAACACGACAACACGGATTGCCCGGGATGATTCCCTACGGAAAGTTTTCGAGGAGCAGATCTGCGCCATACTTGCCGCGGGTACGAAGGCGGTAAACATGGGTGACGTTCCGGAAATGGTCAGGCAGGACGAAGCCTTCCACCGACTGTTCTACGACGCCTCTGGCAATCCCCTGCTGGCACAGACTGCGGAGCCACAATGGCGTTTCCTGCGCCGGGTAATGGGTGACGTGCTGCGCGATGCCGAACCGCCACATGATATCTGGGATCAGCATGCCGCAATCGTGGCTGCGGCGTTTCAGGGCGATCCGGCACGAACTGAACAGCTGATGAGCGATCACGCGACCCGTGCCGCTCAGCTTCTCGCCAGCTACTCGACCGCGAATGGCAGCCAATGATACGTGACACCGAACCACTCACTCTCGGACAGGTACTGAGCAGCCAGGCACGTCTGCAACCCAATCGCACTGGCGCGCAGGATCTCACCCGTGCCATGACATTCAGACAATGGAACCAGCGCGCCTGCCGGCTGGCCAATGCCCTTGCCGGACTCGGCCTGACAAAGGGTGACAGGGTGGCGGTGCTTGCCTACAACCGGGTCGAATGGGCGGAAATCTTTGCCGCTGCCGCCAAGGCCGGCATCATTGCAGTGCCGATCAACTTCCGCCTGACCGGGCCGGAAGCCCAGTACATTATGGAGGACGCAGGCGCGGTTGCGGTTATCTGCGAAGATATACTGACACCGACTGTTGAGGCCGTGCGGATCAACGTCCCAATCCCGGCGGATCGCTATTTCCTGATCGGAGGCGGCAAGGTGGACGGTGCATGGCGCGCCTATGAAGATCTGCTCGCAGCCGCCAGCGATTCCGAACCGGCCGCAAGCGTTTCGCCCGATGACGCATGGTGCCTGATGTACACGTCCGGCACCACGGGAAGACCCAAGGGCGCCATCCGCACCCACCGCGGCATTGCCATGTTGTCCCTGATGACGGCCGTGGAACTGGCCACTAGGCGGGCCGACAACGCGCTGCTGGTCATGCCCATGTGCCATGCCAACTCACTTTTCTTCTTCTCTGCATTTGTCTATTCCGGCGCAGCCGTAACCATCTTCTCGCAGGCCAGCTTCGACCCCGTTCTGTGCCTGCGCACGATGGGGAAAACCGGCACCACCTTCACCTCACTGGTACCCACCCATTACACCATGATGCTGAACGTGCCGCCGGCAGAGCGAGGCAAGGCCAGCCTGGACCGTGTGGAGAAACTGATGATCTCGTCTGCGCCTGCGCGCGCGGGCACCAAGCGCGCAGTGATGGAAATGTTCCCCAACACCGGACTGTTCGAGCTTTATGGTTCCACCGAGGGCGGCTGGGTCACGATGCTTCACCCCGACGAGCAGTTCGACAAGCTCGGCACCGTAGGCCGTGAAACCATCGGTTCCGCACCCATCCGACTGCTGGACGAGGACGGTAACGAGGTGCCGGACGGCCAGCCGGGCGAGCTTTACTCCTGTAATCCGTATGCTTTCACCGGATACTGGAACAACCCGGAAAAGACCGCGGAAGCCTTTCGGGGCAACTACATGAGCGTGGGCGATATCGCCATCAGGGACGAAGATGGCTTCATCAAGCTGATTGATCGCAAGAACAATGTCATCATCACCGGTGGCGAGAACGTCTATCCTTCAGAAGTGGAAGCGGTAATTGGCTCGCACCCCGCCGTCGCCGATGCCGCCGTCATCGGGCTGGCCGACGACAAGTGGGGCGAGCGTGTTACCGCCGCTGTTGTCCGCCGGGAAGGCGCAGTATTGGACGAGGCTTCACTGACCGAGTGGTGCAAGAATCAACTGGCCGGTTACAAGCGGCCGCGGTCCATCATCTTCATCACATCTGACCAGATGCCGCGCAATGCGACCGGCAAGATATTGCACCGGCTGCTTCGCGAGCAGCTCGGTTGAAACTTCTTCAAGGAAAGGATATCTCCAATGACTGTGAGTGCGGCAGACATTTCCCGCCAGGACCTGAATGATGATCCGTCAAGCGTCGCCGCCTGGATTGCCAAGGCTCTTAAGGCGCGCGGCATTGACCGCATCTTCGGACTGCAGGGCGGACACATCCAGCCGATCTGGGATTACGCAGCGCAGGCCGGCATTCGCATTATCGACGTGCGCGACGAGCGCGCAGCAGTGCACATGGCCCACGCACATGCCGAACTGACCGGCGGTTTCGGTGTCGCCATGGTGACTGCCGGCCCCGGCGTGACCAATACCGTGACGGCTATGGCCAATGCCTCGCTGGCGCGTGTGCCGGTGTTGTTGATCGGCGGCTGCACCTCACGGCCGCAGGCTAACATGGGGCCGCTTCAGGACATTCCACACGTTGACATTCTCAAGCCCGTTTGTCGTTATTCACGTACCGCAAGGGTGGCTGACCAGGTGATGCGCGAGATGGACGAAGCGATTTCGCGTGCCTTTGGCGACATGGGCGAACCGGGCCCTGCCTACATCGAAATTCCAACGGACGTATTGCGCACCCACGTGCAACCGCAACTGGTGCTGGACGAATGGCTCAATGGTACGCCGCGCCGCAAGGGTCAACCTGAACCGGAAGCGGTGGCTGAAATCGTCGCTGCCATACGGGGAGCCAGGCGCCCGCTGGTGATAACCGGTCGGGGCGCGCGTAGCGCCGGCCGTGAGTTGGTACGCTTTCTTGATGCCACCGACGCACTCTATCTCGATACCCAGGAAAGCCGGGAACTCGTACCGGCAGGTCACCCGGCGATTGCCGGGGCAGTACGCGGGGCGGCCATGGGACAAGCGGACCTTGTTGTCGTGCTGGGCCGCAAACTCGACTACCAGATGGCATATGGCTCACCGGCGGTTTTCGGCAATGCCCGCTTCATCCGGATAGCGGATACGGCAGGCGAGCTGCTCGACAACCGGCGCGGGAATCCTGAGTTGCTGGCCGATGTGGGTCTTGCGCTCAATGCCATCACCGAAGCGCTGGGCAATGATGCCGGCAAACGCGATGATGACTGGCTGGCCGGATTGCGGGGCAAGCAGCAGGAACGTACTGCGAGCAGTGGCGCAGCCCAGACCGCGCAGACCGGAGCGGACGGCAAGATCCACCCCATGGCGATTTTCGATGCAATCAGGCAGGTGGCGGATGACGACTACATCGCCATTGCCGATGGCGGCGACTTGTTGAGCTTTGCCAGGATTGGGCTTGAAGCCGCCACCTACATGGACGCAGGCGCATTCGGGTGTCTCGGCGTCGGAGTGCCATTTGCCGTGGCTGCCAGCCTCGCCTACCCGGACCGGCAGGTTATTTCAGTAAATGGCGACGGGGCATTCGGCTTCAACGCAATGGAGATTGACACCGCCGTCCGTCACGGAGCGACGCCGGTGTGGATTGTTTCCAACAACGCGGCGTGGAACATCGAACGCTTCGATCAGGACACCAACTATGGCGGCCGCGTGGTCGGGACCACGCTGCGGTATGCAGATTACGGTGCCATGGCCCGAGCGCTGGGCGCGCACGGCGAGCGGGTGGAAGACCCCGCCGACCTGGCCGCCGCACTGCAGCGGGCCATCGCCAATGCGCCTGCACTTATCGACGTTGTGACTTCGCAGGATGCCGTGTCGTCAGACGCGCAGAAGGGCCTGGGCTTCGTTCCCGACTACCAGGCGCTGACAGCGTGGGATAATGCTGAGCGCAAGCGGCGTGGCGGGGTTTGAAGTTTTTTCGAACAAAGCCGATCCAGGGCGGACATCTGTCGCTTCGGGAGGTGCGAGTCAGACCCTGTGGATCAATACGTGTACGATAGGACGCTTGCCCCATTCAGTCTCGACACTACGGCGGATTGACTGGCGGAGTTTTTCTTCCACTACCTCATCCATCTGGCGTCGTTTGCGGGGGATCGATTCGTACACCTCTTCAATAATGTCCAACACAAGCTCGAAGAATTCATATCCGGCCTCAGTCTCTTCGGGCAATCCGTCCAGGACGATTTGCGGGTCATCCACCATTCCGCCACTGCCGTCGATCACCAGGGAAGCCGCCACGACACCCACGTTTGCCAGCTTGCGCCGCTTGCGGCTCGGGCCTTCAACACTCGGGACAATCAGGCGCCCATCTACATGCAGTCGCCCGCAGGGAACTTCATCGACGATTTGTGCTTTTGCAGGCGCCACCCGAAGCATCTGTCCCGCCAGAACCAGTGCAGATGCTGGAATACCGCATTGCACCGCAAACTCTGTCTGCCTTGCCAGGTGACGGGCTTCACCATGCATCGGCACAAGCAGTTTCGGTTTCACCCAGCTGTAAAACTGGCGCAACTCATCCTGTCGCGGATGACCGGATGTATGAACCAGTGCGTCGTCTGATGTGATGACTTCCACCTGCTGCTCCGCCAGCCGGTTGAGCAACTCTCCAACCGATTTTTCATTGCCTGGAATGGTCTTGGACGAAAAAATCACCAGATCCCCCTTGTCCAGCGTTATGTCGGGATGGGTATCTGCAGCTATCCTTGCCATGGCAGCGCGGGGTTCACCCTGCGACCCGGTACACAACAGGACAACCTTGTCTTTCGGCAGGTATCCATATTCGGTCTGATCGCGGAAGCTGTTAGCCTCCTTCAGGAGACCAACTTCACGCGCTGCAGCAATGACATTGTGCATCGCCCTGCCCGCCACGACAACTTCGCGACCATTGGCGCGAGCTGCCTGGGCGATTGAAGTTATGCGACCTACATGACTGGCAAAGGTTGTTATTGCCACCCGGCCCTTTGCCTCGCCCATGATGTGGGCAAGAGTGTCGGATATCTCGGATTCCGATGGTGAGTGGCCTTCGCGCAGCACATTTGTCGAGTCACATACGAGAACATCAACACCTTCCGCGCCGATCTGCATGAGGCGGTCGATAGCCATCAATGGTGGAATGGTTGGAGTGGGGTCCAGTTTCCAGTCTCCCGAATGCAGCACCGTTCCCGCGGGTGTTCGAATTGCCAGCGCGGACGGTTCGGGAATAGAATGTGTGACAGAAACAAACTCGACTGAAAAATCTCCTACATCAGCAGTCCCGCCAAGCGGCACGACCCGCAACGGCACCTCACCCAGCAAACCAGCCTCGGCTAGCTTCAGTTTCAGGAGTTCTGCGGTAAAGGGTGTGCAATAGACCGGGCAACGCAGCTGCGGCCAAAGCCATGGCACGGCACCAATATGATCTTCATGGCCATGGGTCAGGAAAATGCCGAGCAAGTTTCTGGCCTGGTTTGCCAGATAACTGAGATCCGGGAGGATTACATCAATGCCGGGATCCCTTTCATCACCGAACTTGACACCGCAGTCAACCAGTATCCATTTGCGCTTGGCAGACGCGCCCAGCCCGTAGGCGTAGGCGTTCATGCCAATCTCACCCATGCCACCCATCGGCAACAACACCAACTCTGCCACAGGCTTCCTGCGCCCCGCCATCACTACCCCTGTTCGCCTGCTTCAACCCCAAGTCGATAGCCGGCATTGCAAAATGCCATCAGTTCCCAACCTGATTGATTCCAGTTGATTGAGCAACTTAATCGATGGAAATCGTGGTATTTGGCTGCATCCAGTCGACATCCCCTGCAAGGTGCCGGAATAGGGATCCGTCCTCCAATGTCAGCACCAAAGCACCATCTTCACTCAATCCGCTGAATACACCCTGTTTGCCACCTTCAACAGATATTCGCCGGCCGCGACCCATGGCGACTGCCATCCAGTCATCCTGGATCCCGGCAAGTTCCGTTCCATTCGACCACTGCGACAGTCTGGAATGCATGGCGCGGCGCAACTTAATCAACATATCACGCGGCTTAATAGCAATGTCGCGGGCAGCCAGACTTGTCGCCGGCCAGCGGGTGTCTGGCGGGTGATGAGCCAGATTCAATCCACATCCGATTATTGCCACATTAAAACCTCTCAGAGCTACTGATTCTATCAACACACCTGACGCTTTCTGGCCGCTGATCAATACGTCGTTGGGCCACTTCAATTGCACAGGCCCAGCAATGCCGGTCTCCATGACGGCGTCGCGTATTGCCAGTCCCGCAACAAGGGACAGGCTTGCGAGGAGTTTCAACTCAACGTTGGCAGGCCATACAAGGCTTGCGTACAGATTACCTGGCCTGGAAGCCCAGTGCCGTCCCAACCTGCCCTTGCCGCGTGTCTGCTCCGCAGCCGCAATCCAGACAGGTTCGACATTCCGCGCGGCTACTCGCAAGTGGGCTTCATCGTTGGTGGACCCAACACAGTCGTGCCAGATAATCTCAGGTAGTGCGCCAGCCGGAGAGTTCACAGGAACAGTGATGCCGCAGCCGCATTGGCGGCAATATTCAGTTGCTTGAGACCCAGTACCATGCCAACGGCCATTACACCGGCAGCGATTGCGATTACACGGATTTCAATTGGTGCAGCGTCAAAATCATCGACCGGTTCATCAAAATACATGACCTTGATCACCCGAAGATAATAGAATGCGGACACGACCGATGCCAAGACTCCAATTACCGCCAGTGCGTACAATTTTGCGTCAATAGCGGCAAGGAACACAAAGTACTTGCCAAAAAAACCGGCAAGCGGTGGTACTCCGGCAAGCGAGAACAGAAGCATCGAAAAAACAAAGGCCATGACACTGTCATTGCGAGCCAGACCTGACAGATCCGAAATCCGCTCAACAGCGCTACCTCGCTTGCGCATGTAAATAACACAGGCAAACGCTCCCAGGGTCATGATCATGTAGATCGCCATGTAGATCACAACACCGCGCACCCCGGACTGTGTGCCTGCAGCGAGGCCGACCAGGGCATAGCCCATGTGACCGATAGAGGAATAGGCCAGCAGCCGCTTGATGTTGCTCTGTCCAATGGCAGCGAACGCACCAAGCACCATCGAGGCAATGGAAATGAAAACAATAACTTGCTGCCACTGCGACACCGCACTGCCAAAGGCGTCATGCATCACCCGCACGAATACTGCCATTGCCGCCACTTTGGGCGCAGCCGCAAAGAACGCGGTGACAGGTGTGGGGGATCCCTCATACACATCCGGTGTCCACATGTGAAACGGGACAGCAGAAATCTTGAATGCCATACCTGAGATCAGGAACACCAGCCCAAACAGCAATCCAAGACCCACTTCGTCTGCTGCCGCTGCCCTTGCTATCTCAGAAAATGCCACGGAGCCTGAGAAACCATATATCAGCGATGCGCCGTACAACAACATGCCTGACGAAAGCGCGCCCAGCACAAAATACTTCAAGCCCGCTTCCGAGGATCGGGCACTGTCCCGGTTGAATGCCGCGACCACATAAAGCGACAGTGCCTGCAACTCCAGACCCATGTAGAGCGCAATCAGATCATTGGCGGAAATCATCATCATCATTCCGGCTGTCGCCAGCATGACAAGTATCGGATATTCAAACTGATCGAGTTTCTCGGTTTTCATGAAACTTGACGACATGATGATTGCGGCGGCAGAGCCGAACAAAACAAGCATTTTCATAAACCGCGCAAACCCGTCAATGATGAAGCTGTCCAGGAAAGCACGCTGAGTTTCACCGTCGGACATAAAAACAACCAGCCCGGCCGTAATGGCAAGAACGGCAAGTGCGAGAGTGTTGATCATCTCGGTAGGATTGCGTCTGGAGAATACGCCGACCATGAGCAGCGTCATTGTTGCAACGGCCAGAAAAATTTCCGGCAGTGCCGCTGTTGCATCGGCTGTCGCTAGTATACTGCCCATTTACCCGATCCTGACTTTCTCAAACCCTTCAGGGTGAAACATCCAATATTCATGCCGCGAATTCGCCCATAGTTATTCTGTTCTAGTTCCCAAGCGCTGCTGCAGCAGCCCGTACCATCGCTGACTGAGAATCAAATGCCGTCTGCATATCAGCCAGGAGATTGTCTACGGATGCCGAAATGGCCTCCAATACCGGTGCCGGATATACTCCGAAAAAGATTGTTGCAGCGACTAACGGCACCAATGTTGCCGCCTCACGCGGTGAAATGTCGGCAATCGCCTTGAGGCTGTCTTTCTGCAACACACCAAAAACCACTCTGCGATAAAGCCAAAGCGCATAACCTGCAGACAGAATTACTCCCGTGGTAGCAAAGAATGCGACCCAGGTATTTGCCTTGTAGGCACCGGTCAGCGTCAGAAACTCGCCCACAAAACCGGAGGTTCCGGGCAATCCGACATTGGCCATCGTGAACAACATGAAAATTGCCGCATAAGCCGGCATCCTGTTGACAAGACCGCCATAGGCAGCAATTTCACGGGTATGCATCCGGTCGTAGACGACCCCCACACACAGGAACAATGCCCCGGATATGAAGCCGTGGCTTATCATCTGAAAAATCGCACCATCAATGCCCTGCTTGTTCATCGAAAAGATACCCATGGTGACAAAACCCATGTGCGCGACCGATGAATAGGCAATCAGCTTTTTCATATCCTCCTGCATCAACGCTACGAGGGAGGTATAGACGATTGCGACAACGGACAATACAAACACCATCGGTGCGAACATTTCAGAGGCCAGCGGGAACATCGGCAGCGAGAAGCGCAAAAAGCCGTAACCGCCCATTTTCAATAGAATTGCAGCCAGTACTACCGAACCCGCAGTTGGGGCTTCAACGTGGGCATCCGGCAACCATGTATGCACGGGCCACATGGGCAATTTCACTGCAAAGGATGCAAAGAATGCCAGCCACAGCCAGGTTTGCATCGCGGCCGGGAAACTCTTGTCCGACGATAACAATTCGGCGATATCCGTGGTGCCTGCATATGAATACATCGCCATGATGGCCAGCAGCATCAGCACCGAACCCAAAAGTGTGTACAGGAAGAACTTGAAGCTGGCATACACCCGCCGGGCGCCACCCCAAATCCCGATGATCAGGAACATCGGTATGAGACCTGCTTCAAAGAAAAGATAGAACAACACCAGATCCAGCGCACAGAACACGCCAGTCATCAGCGTTTCCAGCACCAGGAAGGCAATCATGTATTCCTTGACGCGCTTGTCGACACCCCAGCTTGCGATGATACATAAAGGCATTATGGAGGTGGTAAGCAATACAAATGGCATGGAGATGCCATCGACGCCCATATGATAGGTCATCAGACCACCGAGCCAGGTCACTTTGTCTTCGAGTTGAAAACCTGACTGGGAGGAATCGAAACCATTCCACGCCAAAAGCGACAAGACGAACGTAATCAGGGTAACAGAGAGAGCCGTCGCGCGCATATTGCGCCGAGCAACTGCATCATCACCCCGGATAACCAGAATAAACAATGCGCCAACCATTGGCAGGAAAGTGATCGTTGATAAAATGTACCAGCCGGTCATCAGTGTGCTCCTGCAAACATGTACCAGGTGATCAGGAACACCGCTCCGAGCAACATGGCGAAGGCATAATGATACACAAAGCCGGATTGCAGCTTCACAATGCGAGTCGCAGCACCCATTACCCGAGCGGACACACCGTCCGGCCCGAATCCATCAATCGCCCAACCGTCACCTTTGTGCCACAGGAAGCGGCCAAGCCACATGGTGGGTCGCACGAAAATGAGGTCATACAGCTCATCGAAATACCACTTGTTGAGCAGGAACTTGTAAACAGGCTCATGCTGTTCAGCCAGACGTTTCGGCAAATCCGGATTGCGGATATAGAACAACCACGACAGCGAAAATCCAATCAGCATTGCTGCGAACGGTGACCACACCACCCATCCCGGCACGTGGTGCATCTCTGAAATGATGGTGTTTTCCGGCAAACGGTAAATTGCCGTTCCCCAAAACAACGCCTCGTCATGCCCGATGAAGAAATTCTTGAACAACATTCCGGCAAACAACGCTCCCGCAGCCAGAACAAACAACGGCACCAGCATGACATAGGGAGATTCATGTACATGTTTCATCACGTCCCGGCCGGCGCGCGGTTTGCCGTGGAAGGTCATGAACATCAGGCGCCACGAGTAGAATGACGTGAAACATGCAGCAATTACCAACAGCCAGAAAGCCATGGTTGCAGCACCGCCATGCGCTGCGAATGCGCTTTCGATAATCGCGTCCTTGGAGAAGTATCCGGCCGTTAGGGGAAACCCGGTCAGCGAAAGAGTACCGATCAACATCATGATCCAGGTCAGTTTAAGGTGTGGAGCCAGACCACCCATGTTGCGCATGTCCTGCTCGTCCGACATCGCATGGATCACAGAGCCCGATCCGAGGAACAGCAACGCCTTGAAGAACGCATGAGTGAACAAATGGAAGATGGCCACTCCATAAGCTCCTACGCCCAAAGCTACAAACATGTAGCCAAGCTGCGAGCATGTCGAATAGGCAATGACCCGCTTGATGTCGTTTTGAACCAGGCCAACGGTCGCTGCAAAAAACGCTGTGATGGCGCCAATCACAGTAACCACCGTCAGCGCGGTGTGAGACAACTCAAACATCGGAGACATACGAGCGACCAGGAATACACCCGCCGTTACCATGGTTGCAGCATGGATGAGCGCCGATACCGGGGTCGGGCCTTCCATGGCATCCGGCAACCAGGTGTGGAGCATGAACTGTGCCGACTTGCCCATAGCTCCCATGAACAACAACAGGCAGATCACCGTCATTACGTCCAGTTCCCATGACAGGAAATGCAGGGTTTTGCCGGTTTGCCCGCTTGCGGCCGAAAAAATCGTGTCAAACTCAATCGATTGGAAAACTGCAAAAGTTGCAAAAATACCCAGTGCAAATCCAAAATCGCCAATCCGGTTCACAATGAATGCCTTGATGGCGGCAGCGTTTGCCGACGGTTTCTTGTACCAGAAACCAATCAGAAGATAGGACGCCAGACCGACACCTTCCCAGCCAAAGAACATTTGCAGCAAGTTATCGGCAGTGACCAACATCAGCATGGCGAACGTAAAGAATGACAGATACGCAAAAAACCGCGGCTGATTGTCGTCGTGGCTCATATAACCAATGGAGTATACGTGCACCAGCGATGACACCGAATTCACAACGACGAGCATCACGGCGGTCAACGTATCTATCCGCAAGGTCCAATCCGCAGCCAGTCCGCCGGAGTGGATCCATGTCAGTACATTCACCTTGTAAGAGTGTTCGTGCAAGGCTACATCGAAAAACGCCACCCACGACAATGCCGCTGATATCAACAGCAATGCAGTTGGCAAAAGCTGTGGCCAGACCGGGCCGTGATGGTGGCCGTCATGATCCGACTGGTTCTGGGTCCCGCGCAGCAGTTTGGTGCCGAAAATGCCGGCTAGCAGCGCGCCAATCAGCGGCAAAAACACGATGAGGAGGAAGATGGTGTTCATGGCGTTAAACTTGTCCCGTCAGCCCTTCATCATGTTGATGTCTTCAACCGCAATTGAGCCGCGATTCCGGAAGTAAGTTACCAGTATGGCCAAACCGATCGCAGCTTCGCCTGCCGCTACCGTCAGCACCAGCAATGCAAATACCTGCCCAACCATATCGTTCAGGAAAGAGGAGAATGCCACGAGATTGATGTTGACCGACAACAGCATCAACTCGATCGACATCAATATGATGATCACGTTTTTACGGTTCAGAAAGATGCCAAATATTCCAATCGTGAAAATGATGGCAGCAACAGTGAGGTAATGGCCAAGCCCGATCGTCATGATCTAGATCCCCTGCCCCGGTTTGACCTTGCGCACCTCAATTGCGGTTGTCGGCCCACGCGCAACCTGTTCGGAAATGTTCTGCCGCTTGACACCTACCTTGTGGCGCAGTGTCAGCACAATGGCGCCAATCATGGCAACCAGAAGCACAAGACCGGCAGCCTGGAAGTAGTAGATATAGCGGGTGTAGAGCAATTGCCCCAGCGCCTCGGTGTTCGACGCGATGCTGGCAGCAGGTTTCGGTGCAGCCAGCGCACCGGCAGCTTCCGGCGAGAACGCCCATACGCCGAGCACGAGAGCCAGTTCCGTAAACAGGATCAGCCCGATCACCATGCCGAAAGGCGCGTAGGTCAACATGCCTTCGCGCAACTCCGAAAAATCAATGTCAAGCATCATGACGACAAACAGGAACAGGACGGCAACTGCACCCACGTAGACAACGACCAGAATCATGGCGAGGAATTCAGCTCCCAGCAGAATGAACAATCCGGACGCATTGAAGAATGTCAAAATCAGGAACAACACGGAGTGCACCGGATTGCGCGAGGCAATCACCATTACTGCCGATGCAATAGCAACGGTGGCAAATAGATAGAAAAACGCGGCAGTTACTGCCATCACTTCAACCCCTGTTTTGCCGGTGCAACCGGCCTTCATTCGATTTCAACATGCGCCTGATCAGCGATACGGTGCGTCCATGGCCATATTGGACGCAATCTCCCGCTCCCACCGGTCCCCGTTGGCAAGAAGTTTGTCCTTGTTGAACAACAGTTCCTCGCGGGTCTCGGTCGCAAATTCAAAGTTTGGTCCCTCAACAATGGCATCAACCGGGCAAGCCTCCTGGCAAAACCCGCAATAGATGCACTTCACCATGTCAATGTCATATCGCGTGGTGCGCCGGGTGCCGTCATTGCGCCGCGGACCTGCTTCGATGGTGATGGCCTGAGCCGGGCAAATTGCTTCACACAGTTTGCACGCAATACAGCGCTCTTCGCCATTGGGATATCGCCGCAACGCGTGCTCACCGCGAAAGCGCGGGCTTACCGGTCCTTTTTCAAACGGATAGTTGATAGTTGCCTTGGGCGCAAAAAAGTACCGCATCGACATGAAGAACGCGTCGATGAATTCCTTAAGGAACAGCGATTTGGCGGCTTGAGCAAGTTTCATTGGAACAGTTTTCCATCCATCCTCAAGGGGCCACACCAAAAGCCGTGATGACACCTGCGGTGACCACAACCCAACCAAGCGAAAGCGGTAAAAACACTTTCCAACCCAAGCGCATCAACTGGTCATAGCGATAGCGCGGTACGAACGCCTTGACCATGGCAAACATGAAGAAAACCAGGAACGCCTTGGCCAGGAACCAGAAAACACCGGGAACCCATGTAAAAGGTACAATGTCCAACGGTGGCAGCCATCCACCGAGAAACAAGATAGCTGTCATGGCACACATCACCGAAATCGACACATATTCACCCAGCATGAACAGCATGTAGGGTGTCGACGAATACTCGACCATAAAACCGGCCACCAGTTCGGATTCTGCTTCCGGTAGGTCGAATGGCGGACGGTTTGTTTCAGCCAGTGCAGAAATGAAGAACACCACGAACATTGGCAACAACGGCAACCAGTACCAGTCAAGGAACGAGCCGGGCAACCCCAGCCACGTGCCGATGCCGGTCGATTGGCTCATGACAATTCCGGACAGGTTCAACGTGCCCGCGCAGATCAAAACAGTGATGATGACAAAGCCGATGGAGACTTCGTAGGAAACCATTTGAGCCGCAGAACGCAGGGCGCCAAGGAACGGGTATTTGGAATTGGAAGCCCAGCCTCCCATGATGACGCCATATACGCCCAAGGATGAGATGGCGAACAGGAACAGAATGCCGACATTTATGTCAGCAACCACCCAGCCATCACTTACAGGTACTACAACCCAGGCAGAAAGCGCCAGAATGCAGGTCACCAGTGGCGCAATCAGGAAGACACCCTTGTTGGCACCGTCAGGTATGACAACTTCCTTGAACACGAACTTGAGCATGTCGGCAAATGACTGAAACAGTCCCCACGGACCAACCACGTTCGGGCCGCGACGCATCTGAACGGCTGCCCAGATCTTGCGATCAGCATAAACCAGATAGGCCACTATGATCAGCACTGCCACCAGCAGGGCCAGCGACTGCAGTGCGATAAAACCAACTGTGAGGAGTATTTCGTTCATGAGGATGAGCTACTCCGCCGCCGCCAGCTTGCGCTGGCTTGCCCGCAATGACGAGCATTCCGCCATAATGGCGGACGCGCGTGCAATCGGGTTGGTCATGTAGAAATCAACAACCGGTGAGGCAAAAGCTTTCGATGTCATCCTGCCCCTGACATTGGCAAGTTCGTCCAGTGAGCCTGCATCAACGGGCTGTACACTATCCAGCGCGGCCAAATGTGGTGCCACCTTGTACATGGCAGCGCGCAAGTGCTCCAGGTTGTCAAAACCCAGCGATACTTCCAGCCTGCCCGCCAGTGCTCGAATGATAGCCCAGTCCTCGCGCGCATCACCTGGGGGGAAATTTGCCCTGCGTGCCATTTGCGGGCGCCCTTCAGTATTAACATAAGTCGCCGATTTTTCCGTATATGTGGCACCTGGCAAGATTACATCGGCACGGTGCGCACCTGCATCGCCATGTGAGCCCTGATAGACTACAAACGCATCGCCAAGCAGCTTCATGTCAACTTCATCTACACCGAGCAGATAGACCAATTCGACGCTTCCGGCTTTTGCAGCCCTCAATATTCCGGCTGTGTCCTTTCCGCCTGGAAGAGTTGGCAATGCGCACACGTCCAATGCGCCCACACGACCGGCTGCCGTGTGCAATACGTTGAAACCATTCCAGCCGTTCCTGATCACACCAATCGACTGCGCTGCCTGCATGGCCGTTGCCAGCACCGCTGCGCCATCCGGGCGAGACAGGGCACCTTGACCGATAATGAACATGGGACGTTTGGCGTTTGACTTCTTGTGCTTTGCCAAATCAGCCAGTGCCGCCGGCCCGTCGCCCAGATAAGCATATGGATAAGTCAAGTCGGCACGCTCACCGATCACCCCGATAGTGCAGTTGCCAGCCAGATACCTTTTGCGGATACGTGCATTGAGCACCGGCGCTTCCAGCCGTGGATTCGTGCCAATCAGCATGATGGCATCAGCATCTTCAATGCCAGCGATCGTCGAATTGAAAACGTAACCGGCTCGTCCACCTGCAGCACCCAGCGGAGAACCCGCTTCCCGGCAATCAAGATTCCTGACCTCAAGCGCCTGCATCAATGTCTTCAGCGCGAAAACTTCTTCCGTGCCACACAAATCTCCCACCAGCGCCGCTGTCTTGTCCGGTCCCGCCGCTTTCAATTTTGAAGCAATCAGATCAAAAGCTTCGTTCCATCCGGTTGCACGAAGTTTGCCGTTCTCACGGATGTATGGTTTGTCCAGACGCTGCGAGCGAAGTCCATCCCAGACAAATCGCGACTTGTCGGAAATCCACTCCTCGTTGACTTCTTCATTCAGCCTCGGCAACACACGCATAACTTCACGGCCGCGCACATCAACCCGGATAGCCGAGCCCACCGCGTCCATCACGTCAACTGTTTCGGTCTTGCGCAATTCCCAGGGTCGCGCCTTGAATTCATAAGGCGCCGATGTCAAGGCTCCAACCGGACACAAGTCAATCACGTTGCCCTGCATTTCAGACGTCATGGCCTGCTCTAGATAAGTGGTGATCTCCATATCTTCACCCCGGCCTATGGCGCCAAGCTCTTCGACGCCGGCAACCTCGGTGGTGAAGCGCACACATCGTGTGCACTGAATGCAGCGTGTCATGGTGGTTTTCACCAGAGGACCGATATACTTGTCCTCAACCGCACGCTTGTTCTCGTCAAAACGGTTCCTGTCGATACCATAGGCCATCGCCTGATCCTGCAGATCACATTCACCACCCTGATCACAAATCGGGCAGTCCAGCGGATGGTTGATCAACAGAAATTCCATTACACCTTCGCGAGCCTTTTTCACCAGAGGCGAATTGGTGCGAACTTCAGGTGGCTGGCCCTCGGGTCCAGGGCGCAGATCATTGACCGACATTGCACAGGAAGCCTGCGGCTTCGGCGCACCTTTGACTTCGACAAGGCACATGCGGCAGTTGCCGGCTATCGAAAGCCGCTCGTGATAGCAAAACCTGGGTATCTCGGCGCCGGCTGCCTCGCACGCCTGGATCAGCGTGGTGCCGTTTTCTACCTCGATCTCAACTCCATCGACTATGAGTTTAGGCATCCTGCTTTACTCCGCCGCCACTCGGGTCACTGACCCTTCCGGATCAGGCCGGGCTGAAAATTCATCGATACGTGCCTCGATCTCGTGCCGGAAATGCCGGATCAGACCCTGGACCGGCCAGGCCGCGGCATCACCCAGTGCACAGATGGTATGTCCTTCAATCTGGTAAGACACATCAAGCAGCATGTCGATTTCACGCTTCTCGGCACGGCCTTCAACCATGCGTGTCAACACCCGCCACATCCAGCCAGTTCCTTCCCGGCATGGTGTGCACTGACCACAACTTTCGTGCTTGTAGAAATATGCAAGACGCGCAATCGCCTTTATCATGTCTGTTGAGTTATCCATCACGATAACAGCGGCAGTACCCAGTCCGGATTTCAGGTCGCGCAGGCTGTCAAAATCCATGTGACAATCACGAATTTGATCGCCAGGTACGCACGGCACTGATGAGCCGCCGGGGATTACCGCCTTGAGATTGTCCCAGCCTCCGCGAATGCCACCACAGTGGCGATCAATCAGTTCGCGAAATGAGATACCCATTTCTTCTTCAACTGTGCATGGCTTGTTTACGTGGCCGGATATGCAAAACAATTTGGTGCCGACATTGTTCGGCTTTCCGATGCCGGCAAACCAGTCGGGCCCTCGGCGAAGTATCGTCGGCACAACAGCAATCGACTCTACGTTGTTCACGGTCGTCGGTGCGCCGTACAAACCGACATTGGCCGGAAACGGCGGTTTCATGCGCGGCTGGCCCTTCTTGCCTTCAAGGCTTTCCAGAAGCGCTGTTTCCTCGCCGCAAATATAGGCGCCGGCACCATGATGGACATAGAGATCAAAATCCCATCCGTGCTTGTTTTTCTTGCCGATGAGTTTGGCGTCATAGGCCTCGTCAATGGCACGCTGCAGGGCCTCGCGTTCGCGAATAAACTCGCCACGTACATAAATGTAACCAACATTTGCGCCCATTGCGAAACCCGCTATCAGGCAGCCTTCCACCAGCGTATGCGGATCATGGCGCATGATATCACGGTCTTTGCAGGTGCCCGGTTCGGATTCGTCGGCATTCACCACCAGATAATGTGGCCGCCCGTCGGACTTCTTGGGCATAAACGACCATTTCAGCCCGGTCGGAAAACCGGCTCCGCCCCGTCCGCGAAGCCCGGATGCCTTGACCTGATCAATCACACCATCGCGACCCAACTGGATAATGGCTTTGGTGCCGTCCCATGCGCCGCGCTTCATAGCGCCCTTCAGACCAACATCGTGCTGGCCGTAGAGATTGGTGAATATCCGGTCCTTGTCCTGCAACATGATACCCTACCTCGGCTTCTTTCCGAACACCCTGATGTATTCAGCTTTACCGCCTTTTGCCAGGACTTTGGCCTGCTTTACCCAGTCATCACGTTCTATGCGACCCTTGAACGACAACTCGTCATCAACAAATGCGATGTCCTTTTTCGTCCATTTCCCGATCTGGGAAAAATGCCAGAAGCCCAGCTTGTTGAGTGTCTGTTCCAGTTTTGGCCCAACTCCGGAAATCAGCTTGAGATCATCTGCCTTGCCTGCAGGCTTGCTCAAACGCTCAGGTCCGGCTTTTCCGGCAACGGCAGTCTTGACCTGCCTGGCTTTCCCGTACACAGCCTTGGTAGTCTGTTTTGCAGATGCAGTCTTGACTGCAGCAGATTTCCTGGCCGTCTTGAATACAGGTTTTGCAGTTTCCTTGTTGAGCGAGGCCTTTCCGGTTGCAGCCTTTTTCGCGGGCACAGCGACCCCGACAAGCGAGGTCAGTTCTCCAGCGGGTGCCGACATGATCCGGTCAATCTGCGGGCCAGGTCTGACCTTCTGTCCACCGGCAATCCGGTCGAGCAGATGCTCCATGGCTTCAGGCGTCAGATCTTCGTATGTATCGGCGAAAATCTGGATCATAGGTGCATTTACGCAGGCCCCCAGACACTCAACCTCTTCCCATGAAAAATCCCCGTCCTCAGACAAGGTGTGAGGCTTTTCAGCGATCCGGCGTTTGCATACGGCCATCAGGTCTTCAGAGCCACGCAACATGCATGGCGTCGTGCCACAGACCTGGATATGCGCCTTTTTCCCGACGGGGGCCAGTTGGAACATGGTGTAGAAAGTGGCGATCTCGTATACACGGATGAAGGGCATATCCAGCATCCGGCCAACCTCTTCCATTGCCGCACGGGACACCCAGCCGTCATGCTGCTCCTGAGCCCGCCAGAGCACCGGGATCACAGCAGAAGCCTGCTTGCCAGTGGGGTACTTCTTGATGGTTTCCCTGGCCCAGCTCAGGTTCTTCGCTGTAAAGGCGAATGATTTCGGCTGAACGCTACTGTCTGCTAATCGGCGTACACTCACCGGTCGACCTCACCAAACACAATATCGAGAGAACCCAGCACCGCTGAAACGTCTGCCAGCATGTGACCACGGCATATGAAATCCATCGCCTGCAAATGTGCAAAACCAGGGGCGCGCAACTTGCAGCGGTATGGTTTGTTGGAGCCATCCGACACCAGATAGACACCGAATTCACCCTTGGGTGCCTCCACGCAGGCGTAAACTTCGCCTGCGGGAACCTTGAAACCCTCAGTATAAAGCTTGAAGTGATGGATCAACGCTTCCATTGACCGCTTCATCTCGCCACGTGACGGTGGCACCACCTTGCCGTCAACCGACGATACCGGCCCCTTGCCCTCCGGCGAGTTCAACTTCTCGATGCATTGCTTCATTATCCTGAGCGACTGGCGCATCTCTTCCATACGGATAAGATACCGATCATAGCAATCACCGTTCTTGCCGACCGGAATGTCAAAATCCAGTTCCGAATAACATTCATAGGGTTGCGACTTGCGCAAATCCCACGCCGCGCCGGAACCGCGTACCATCACACCGGAAAAACCCCATGCGAAACATTCATCCAGTGTTACAACGCCAATGTCGACATTGCGCTGCTTGAATATACGATTTTCCGTAAGCAAGCCTTCAATATCATCCAGCACTTTCGGGTGATAATCACAAAATGCATCGATGTCGTCGATCAGATCCTGGGGCAAATCCTGATGCACGCCTCCTGGTCGCACGAATGCAGCATGCATGCGCGAACCGGAAGCGCGCTCATAAAATACCATCAGTTTTTCGCGTTCTTCAAAACCCCAAAGCGGTGGAGTCAACGCTCCAACGTCCATGGCCTGCGTAGTCACATTCAGCAGGTGCGAAAGAATTCTGCCAATTTCGGAATACAGGACACGAATGAGCTGACCACGAATGGGAGCCGCAATGCCCATGAGCTTTTCGATCGCCATTGCATAGGCATGCTCCTGGTTCATCGGGGCGACATAGTCAAGCCGGTCAAAGTACGGTACTGCCTGAAGATACGTCTTGGCTTCAATCAGTTTCTCGGTGCCTCGATGCAGCAGGCCGATATGGGGATCGACGCGCTCCACAACTTCACCGTCCAGTTCCAGAACCAGGCGCAACACGCCATGAGCAGCCGGGTGTTGCGGGCCAAAATTGATATGGAAATTTCTGACTTGTGCCTCGGCCATCAATTCTTCGCCTTCTCGTCGCCGGGCAATATGTAGTCGGTGCCTTCCCACGGGCTGAGGTAGTCAAAATTACGGAATTCCTGAACCAGCTTCACGGGTTCATACACAACCTTTTTCTTTTCGTCGTCATAACGTACTTCCACGTGCCCGGTCATCGGGAAGTCCTTGCGCAGCGGATGGCCTGCAAAGCCGTAGTCTGTCAGAATGCGGCGCAAATCAGGGTGACCGGAAAACAGGATGCCATAAAGATCAAACGCTTCACGTTCGAACCAGTTGGCAGCCGGGAATACATCTACTGCGCTCGGCACAGGCGTGTCTTCATCGGTTTGCAGCTTTATCCGAACACGCAAATTCTGATAGGGGCTGAGGAGATGGTAGACAACATCAAAGCGTTTCTCGCGAGCCGGATAATCGACCCCGCAAATGTCGATGAAGCAAACGAAACGGCAACTGGGGTCATCGCGCAGGAAGCGCAGCACATCGATTACGTGGTCAACGCCGGCAAGCAGTGTCAGTTCGTCGTTTGCCAGAACACATTCAAGTCCCAGGTCGTGCAACTCGGAGGCGATATGTTCGCCCAGGTCTAACAGGGTTTCATCCATAGTTTCGAGCTTGACCCCTAGCGTTCAATCGTGCCGGTCCGGCGTATTTTCTTCTGTAACAGCAGAATACCATACACCAGCGCCTCTGCGGTCGGCGGGCAGCCCGGAACGTAAATATCCACCGGCACAATCCGGTCACATCCACGTACCACCGAATAGGAATAGTGATAGTAACCACCACCGTTGGCGCATGATCCCATCGAGATCACATACCGCGGTTCCGGCATCTGGTCGTAGACCTTGCGCAGTGCAGGCGCCATCTTGTTGGTCAGGGTTCCTGCCACGATCATCACATCAGACTGGCGCGGGCTGGCGCGTGGTGCAAATCCAAAGCGCTCGACGTCGTAGCGCGGCATGGATGCCTGCATCATTTCAACTGCGCAACAGGCCAGACCAAATGTCATCCACATCAGCGAACCGGTGCGCGCCCAATTGATCAGATCATCACTTGTGGTAACCAGAAAACCCTTGTCTGCCAGTTGGTCATTGACTGTTGAGTAAAACGCCTCCTGCTCCGGTGTCAGCACTGCCGGGGCGGCCGTCAACGGCTGGCCGTTTTTGTCGATCAATCCCATTCCAGGGCCCCTTTACGCCATTCATAGACAAAGCCAATGGTCAGGATCGCCAGGAATATCATCATGGACCAGAAACCAAACACCCCGACTTCCTTGAGCGAGACCGCCCAGGGAAACAAAAATGCCACTTCAAGATCAAAGATAATGAAGAGAATGGCCACCAGATAAAATCGAATGTCAAATTTCATGCGCGCATCGTCAAAAGCAGCAAAGCCGCATTCATAGGCAGACATCTTTTCCGGATCCGGCCGGCGAATGGCAATTACAAACGCCGAGGCCATCAAGGCCAGGCCAAGTCCAATACATATTCCCATGAATATGACGATCGGCAGATAATCCCGCAATAAATCCGTCATTGCTCAGCACCTGATGCGTGGCGGCCTCTAAGCCACCGCACCGCCTCTGTTCGACTCTGATAGCTTAGACGGTTGGTAAAGCAGCACAACAAGTGACGCAAGCATGAATCCCGATCTTGATGCCTGACGGACAGTGGAATTCTCCATCGGCGCCCGCCTGAAAATCGCCGCCAGGTACAGATGCAGGTCAAAACCGGCACGCTCCAGGTGGATCACAGGGAGATTAATGGCGCGAGTGACGGGGCTCGAACCCGCGACCTCCGGCGTGACAGGCCGGCACTCTAACCAACTGAGCTACACCCGCGCGATGTAACGCAAACCGGGTCATGACTACAAGGTTTGCGCTGGTTGGGGTGGATTACTCAGTTCGCTGTCGCAAGTCAAGCGGGCATCGGCCAAATATGGAGTTCACCGGTAAAGAAATTGCGGACGTGACTCAGCTCAGGCTTGTCAGACCTCCAGCGCTGGATCAAAAGTTGGGGGCCATCGTCCGTTGCAATTTAACCGCCAACGCCAAGCTGCCAAATTGCTGCGCGCGGGTTACAAAATTCTAGTGAGGTGTCCAATCCGACGATCTTGTCCAGGAACACAAACCCGGTGACCTTCAATTCTTCAATTGAAAGCATGAACATCACGCATTTTGACTGGTGGGATGGTGGGCGATGACAGGCTCGAACTGCCGACCCTCTCGGTGTAAACGAGATGCTCTACCAACTGAGCTAATCGCCCCCACTAATCTGATCGATGTATTAGCGCCCTGTGTCCAAATGGGCAAGCGCCGTTTTAAACAAAAAATGACCCCACGCCATTTCTGAAGAGCACGCGGGGTCTGATGTATGCCTGCAACCGGTTAGCGGTTGCGGCAGGACGCGGTTTGCCCTTAGTGGTTAACCGCCTCCTTGAGGATTTTGCCGGCCTTGAACTTGGCGTTCTTCGAGGCCGGAATATCGATTGCGCGTCCTGTGCGGGGATCACGACCGGTGGACGCAGCGCGATGGCCTACTGAAAATGTGCCAAATCCCACAAGGCGCACGTCATCACCTTGCATAAGTGCCCTTTGTATGTTTGCCAGTGTGGCTTCAATTGCTTCGCCTGCTTCACCTTTTGTAAGCTTTGCGTCTTCAGCAACTTTTGAGATGAGATCATTTTTGTTCATGTGAATGGATCCTTTCACCAGGTTTCCGACAACGAATACTCAAGTACGTACGCCTCGTGTGTTGAAAGTCGCGGATTTCAGCCAATTAATGCAAGACCTATGCGTAACCGTCTGAAAATCCATCATGTTTACATGCACTTATTGTCGCCCGGTTATTTGTCCGGAATTGGCCAAAAACTGGGAATTGCGCATTTTCGACATATTTGATTCGCTGAACCAGAGCATATTTCCCTCGATTGGAAACGTTTGTCGTCCCATTTGACCGACAGCAACCGGCGCTTCCGCGAGCAAGAGGCCGCCCGGAATTCCGGCCGCAAAAGCTGCCCGGCGCGAACATCCGGACCAGTCAGCGAGACCTAATCCGGTAAAAAAAAGCGTGACCGGGAAAACCTGGCCACGCCTGTTCAATTACTTTGCTCTGCTCTAAATTGAGATGGAGTGGAATCCATGCATTCCAATTAGTGGGCAGTGACATTTTCACCTGAAGTTTTTGCCGCGTCTGCTGCAGCTTTCGCTGCAGCCTCTTCCGCTGCTTCATCCCACTCGATTGCCTCAGGTTGGGTTATCAGTGCATGAATCAACACTTCATCGGCGTGAGACACAGGCACAATTTCCAAACCATTTTTTACGTTGTCCGGAATATCGGCCAGATCCTTGGCATTTTCTTCCGGAATAAGCACTTTGGTGATGCCACCGCGAAGTGCTGCAAGCAATTTTTCCTTCAGGCCACCGATAGGCAATACCCGGCCGCGGAGCGTGATTTCGCCAGTCATCGCCACTTCGCGTCTGATCGGGATACCTGTCAGTACAGACGTGATGGCGGTCACCATGGCAACGCCCGCAGACGGACCATCCTTTGGAGTAGCGCCTTCCGGCACATGTACATGGATATCCTTCTTGTCAAACAGGGGCGGCTTTACCCCGATTTCCGTTGAACGCGAACGCACATAGGATGATGCCGCCGAAATCGACTCCTTCATTACATCGCGAAGATTGCCCGTGACGGTCATTTTACCCTTGCCAGGCATCATGACCGCTTCGATGGTCAGCAATTCGCCGCCGACTTCTGTCCAGGCAAGCCCGGTCACAACACCGACCTGATCTTCCATCTCCGCCATTCCATAGCGATACTTCTGCACGCCAAGGAAATCGGACATGTTCTTGGCAGTGATCTTGACCTTCTTTTTGGCCCCCTTCGCCAGGACGATTTCCTTCACTACCTTGCGACAAAGAGTGTTCAACTCGCGTTCAAGATTACGCACCCCGGCTTCGCGCGTGTAACGGCGAACAACTTCCGTCAAACCATCATCGGTCAATTCAAACTCACCTTTGTCGAGACCATGATTGTCAAGCGCCTTCGACAACAAATGCCTGCGGGCGATCTCAAACTTTTCGTCCTCGGTGTATCCGGCGATGCGAATGATCTCCATGCGATCCATTAACGGGCTGGGAATATTCAGCGAATTTGCCGTTGTAACGAACATGACGTTCGACAGATCGTATTCAACCTCCAGATAGTGATCCATGAAAGTTGAATTCTGTTCCGGATCCAAAACCTCGAGCAGTGCGGATGACGGGTCTCCTCGAAAATCCATTCCCATCTTGTCGATTTCATCAAGCAGGAAAAGCGGGTTTGATTTTTTCGCCTTCTTCATTGACTGAATGACCTTGCCGGGCATAGATCCAATGTAGGTACGCCGATGTCCGCGAATTTCAGCTTCATCGCGCACGCCACCGAGCGACATGCGAACGTATTCGCGGCCAGTCGCCTTGGCAATCGACTTCGCCAGCGATGTCTTGCCCACGCCGGGAGGACCGACCAGGCACAAGATGGGCCCACGTAACTTGTTGGCCCGCGCCTGCACGGCGAGATACTCAACAATGCGTTCCTTGACCTTTTCCAGCCCGTAATGATCTGCTTCAAGAACTGCTTCTGCCTTGACGAGGTCGTTCTTGATGCGAGATTTCTTGCCCCAGGGAATGGACAACAACCAGTCCAGATAATTCCTCACAACGGTGGCCTCGGCAGACATAGGAGACATCTGCCTGAGCTTTTTCATTTCCGCGTTTGCCTTTTCACGGGCCTCCTTGGAGAGTTTGGTCTTGGTGATGCGATTTTCCAGTTCAGCCATCTCGTCGTGGTCATCGCCATCGCCGAGTTCCTTCTGGATTGCCTTCATCTGTTCGTTGAGATAATACTCGCGCTGGGTTTTCTCCATCTGGCGCTTGACGCGTGAGCGAATGCGCTTTTCAACCTGGAGCACCGAAATTTCGCTCTCCATCAGGCCGTACACCTTTTCAAGACGGCGAGCCACGGAGGCGGTTTCCAGCAATTCCTGTTTTTCAGATATCTTTATTGCCAGATGGGCCGCGATACTGTCTGCAAGCTTGGCATAATCATCAATCTGGGTGATTGATGATACAGCTTCCTGCGGCACTTTCTTGTTCAGTTTCACATAGCTTTCAAACTGTGTGACAGCCGTTCTGGCCAGCGCTTCGGTTTCACCACCGTCACCGTCGGAACCAGAAATTATGGAGGCATTGGCCTCAAAGAAATCGGCACGATCAGTATATGACACGATCTGTGCACGCTCGAGGCCTTCGACGAGAACCTTAACTGTACCATCCGGCAACTTAAGCAATTGCAGGATGGAGCCAATTGTGCCCACATCATACATCTGGTTCGAGCCCGGATCGTCATCAGACGCATTTTTTTGCGCAACAAGCAGTATTCGCTTGTCTTCACGCATCACTTCTTCAAGTGCAGCAATAGATTTCTCGCGCCCGACAAACAGTGGCACGATCATGTGTGGAAACACAACAATATCACGCAGCGGCAAAACTGCAAAAACGTCCTGGTTCATTGTTGTTTTCTTTTTAGTCATCCAGTGTCCTTTCGGTACAATCCGAAGTGCCCAAGGGCATTTTTCAACCATGTGCTGGAAGTTATCTACGCTGAACCAACGCCGCTGGACCAGTAAATCGCCCAAACCCGTACCGGTTACGCCGCCTTCCAGTAAATCCAAACGCTACTTAGGCACGATTCGTTATGCGCTTGCAGCACCGTCGATGTCTGTTGGTAAATGGCTGTGGACAGTGCCAGATTCAAGTGTGTATCTTTGAACAGCCCCGGCAAAACTGGAAAACGATATCAACTTCAGTTGATTGCGGCGCGAAACCGCACAATTGATCAACCAATCTGGGCCGGAAGCCGTTGACCATTGCGGTCTTCGACAAACAATTTATCACCGTCCTGCACAATGCTGTCACACCGTGTCAGACCGGTCGTAAACTGCACACAAACGGAGACATCACGAATTTGATATGTCCCAACCGCTATGGCCTGACCGTTACGGGTTTCCTGATACGAACCGGACCGTCCATATTCAAGCCTGCGGCCGTCCGCCACGATAACGGAATTGCCCGCCAACATTGTCTGCAGTTCGGTTTCCGACAATTTACGACCCGCTTGAGAACCGGTTGCCAATCCGCCTGCACCTGGTTTCGGGGCTGGTGCAAATGTTGCCTGCCCTGCCGGCGGAATAGGCGCCAACTGCGATTGCCCGTTCTGCTGCTGGTTAGTTGCAACCTGTTGTTGCGGAACTGACGAAGCTACAGGTGCCTTGGCCGGTTTGGTGGAAGTAAAACTACCAATATCCGTCGCACAGCCAGCCACAAGCGTCAGCATGGCGGAAAACGCCAATGTTGTCGATTTACGCAACCCAATTTCCCCACTAATACAAATCCACTGTTCCGCAGGCGAACAAATTCCCACGAATAAAATAACGTTTGCCACATGAATAAGGCCAATGGAAGGCCATTCGAGCACCAATATTGTGGATTTCTTGATACTCTCTATAGCCAAATTGTACTGCTATTGATTCAAGGCGCAATCACAGAGTGTATCGCCTGTGGGCCCGGTTTTTATATGGGGGTCAGGCCATGCCCGGTCCACTGGCCACCTTGGATTTCCGCTTGGCACTTTTGTCCTTGTCGGAATAGATCATCAATGGTTTTGCCTCGCCAGTAACGACTTCCGCCGAAATCACCACCTCCTCGACGCCGTCCATTCCCGGCAGATCATACATGGTATCCAGCAGGATACCCTCCATAATCGAACGCAATCCACGGGCACCTGTTTTGCGACCAATCGCCTTGACAGCTATTGCAGACAACGCGTCATCGGTGATGTTCAGATTTACATCTTCCATTTCGAAAAGGCGCTGATACTGCTTGACCAGTGCATTCTTGGGTTCTGATAAAATCTCAACCAGTGCCGCTTCATCAAGATCCTCAAGAGTCGCTATAACTGGCAAACGTCCCACGAATTCCGGGATCAGACCAAACTTCAACAAATCTTCCGGTTCCAGTTCACGCAGGAGTTCGCCTGTCTTCTTGTCTTCTTCGCCCTTCACGTCCGCACCAAAGCCGATACCGGCTCCCTTGCCGCGTGAAGCAATTATCTTGTCAAGGCCTGCAAATGCGCCACCGCAGATGAACAGGATGTTGGCAGTGTCCACTTGCAGAAATTCCTGTTGCGGATGCTTGCGGCCACCTTGAGGGGGAACAGATGCAACGGTGCCTTCCATGATCTTCAGCAATGCCTGCTGCACACCTTCTCCAGACACATCGCGTGTTATGGACGGGTTATCCGATTTACGTGAAATCTTGTCGATCTCATCAATGTACACAATGCCGCGCTGTGCACGATCTACATTGTAGTCGGCAGACTGGAGAAGCTTGAGAATGATATTCTCAACATCTTCTCCTACATAACCCGCCTCAGTAAGCGTGGTGGCATCAGCCATTGTGAACGGCACATCGATGATGCGCGCCAGCGTCTGTGCCAACAAGGTCTTGCCGCAACCGGTAGGGCCAACCAAAAGAATGTTGGACTTGGCAAGCTCGACATCATTGTTCTTTGCCGCGTGGGCCAGGCGTTTGTAATGATTGTGGACTGCCACCGACAAAACACGCTTTGCCTGGAGCTGACCGATCACATAATCATCCAGCACTGCGCAAATTTCCGTTGGCGTTGGCACGCCATCACGGGACTTCACAAGTGAAGTCTTGTTTTCCTCGCGAATGATGTCCATGCACAACTCAACGCATTCATCGCAGATGAACACGGTTGGTCCTGCAATCAATTTTCGGACTTCATGCTGGCTTTTGCCACAGAATGAGCAATACAGCGTGTTTTTCGACTCACCGTCTCCGGACTTTGTCATCTGCACTCCTTCGGCCTGCCAGTGGACCGGATGCCTGTAATAGTCAGGCTACGTTTGAAACTCAACTCAGTCTTAAACAATTGCGCAGGTCCCGCGCAATCTTCGATTCGTTACATTTCACCATGCTCGACGATGAACAATCAACAAATGATTAACAAATCGCGTCAGTGTGAACCACCCTATGATCGGATTCCGTCGAGAAAACTCCCTATGAACCATGCAATTCACATGCCCGTTCAAGTATGGATCGCTATTTCTTGCCGCTATCTCCGCCCGTGTCAGGCCGCTTTTCGATTACCTCGTCAACCAGACCAAAGTCTTTTGCTTCGACAGCGGTCAGGAAATGATCACGGTCGAGCGTGTTTTCAATCGTCTCATAATCCTGGCCAGTGTGTGTCACATAAATTTCATTGAGACGCTTCTTTATCTTGATAATATCCAGAGCATGGCGTTCGATGTCGGAGGCCTGACCCTGGAAGCCGCCGGAAGGCTGATGCACCATCACACGGGCGTTCGGCAGCGCAAAACGCATACCTTTTTCTCCAGCCGTCAGCAACAGCGAGCCCATTGATGCGGCCTGGCCTATCACTGTCGTGGAAACTGCAGGCTTGATGAATTGCATGGTGTCATAGATTGACAGTCCGGACGTGACCACACCACCTGGCGAGTTGATATACATCGCGATCTCTTTCTTGGGATTTTCCGCCTCAAGAAATAGAAGCTGCGCAACGACAAGCGTTGCCGTGTGGTCTTCAATCGGGCCGGTGATAAAAATAATTCGTTCCTTGAGCATCCGGGAAAAGATGTCGTAGGAGCGTTCGCCGCGGTTTGTCTGCTCCACCACCATTGGAACGAGCTGAGCATAAGTTTCAATCGGATCGCGCATCTGTAGCAGGCCTTGTTTTCAGAACAGGTGAGTGGGAATTGTCACACTGACAAAAGAATCGTGACGCTTGTGTGATTGACAATAGATAGGCGAATTGCCGCCGCAGTCAAAGGGCTTGTGGCAACAAAACTCCGTATTGGCATTGAACCGCATTTCTGTTCTGATAAAGACGGGTACAGCTGCTCATTGCAGCAATTCCCCAAGTACCACTTTGTTCGAATTATACAGGGAGTAATTTTGGATGGAACGTCGCAAATTTATTAAAGGGGCTGCCCTGGCCGGTACGGCTGCTGCAGCGTCGGCACTCGCCACACCTGCAATTGCACAAGCCAAAAAGGAACTGGTGATTGTATCAACGTGGCCAAGGGATTTTCCCGGTCTCGGCATCAGTGCGCAGCGGCTTGCCGCGCGCATTACCGAACTTACGGAAGGTGCAATCACAACGACATATTTTGCAGCTGGCGAACGTGTGGGCGCGTTTGACGTGTTTGATGAAGTGGCTGCAGGCAACTCACAAGCCTATATCGGCGCAGATTACTACTGGGTGGGCAAGCACCCGGCATTTGCCTACTTTACCTCGGTACCTTTCGGCATGACATCGCCGGAATGGAATGCCTGGATCAAATTCAAGGGCGGTCAGGCTTTGTGGGATGAATTGTCGGGTTCATTTGGATTGAAACCCCTGCCCTGCGGCGGCACAGGCACGCAGATGGGCGGATGGTTCAACAAGGAGATAAACTCCGCGGATGATCTCAAGGGACTTAAAATGCGTATTCCGGGCCTTGGCGGCACGGTCATGTCCAAGCTTGGTGTCTCCACCGTGTCCCTGCCTGGCGGGCAAATATATGAGAACCTGGTATCCGGTGCCATTGAAGCAACCGAATGGGTTGGTCCCTACAATGACTATTTCATGAAATTCTATGAAGCGGCAAAATTTTATTATACCGCAGGAATGCATGAACCAGGAGGTGGCCTTGCTTTTGCCATGAACCAGAAATTCTGGGACGGCCTTTCGGCAACCGAAAAGTCCATTATTACGGCTGCCTGCAATGAAGAACACGCTGCGCAGCACGAAGAGGCTTCAGCCAATAACGGCGAATATCTTGCCAAACTGGTAAATGACCACGGTGTGCAACTTCGCTCATTCAACGACGATGTCTGGGATTCGTTCGGCACCGCTGCCGTGGAAGTGTTCGAAGAAACACGCAACCATTCTCCATTGGCGGCCAAGATCAATGATGACTTCCAGGCCAAACTGCGCGAACTTGGCGGCTTCCGTAAAATTGCGGAAATCGAGTTTTCAAATCAACGCAACCGGGTGCTTGGAATCTAGATTTGACGACCAATACAGAACGCGGGAAGCCTGGCTTCCCGCGTTTTGCAGTAACTCTCACTCAGACGGAACTGTTCTGGATTCCTGTTCGCTTCGTGACAAGGCCACCTGCACGCCAGCCAATCATCATGGCAGCGGCATTGGTGTTTGCTGAAACTATGCTGGGCATTATTGAGGCATCTGCCACACGCAATCCCTCAACGCCATTTACCTTCAGGTCGGGCCCCACCACGGTCATCGGATCTCCGGCCCCTCCCATCCGGCAGGTTCCGACCGGATGATACAATGTATCGGCGCGCTGCCTGATCCATTTGGCAATTTCGGCTTCTTCACTGACGCCGTTTGTGTGCATTTCCTTCAACCGGATTGACGCGAACGCTTCATGTTGGAACAACTGCCTAACTTTCCTGAATCCCGCAACCAACCGTTCTAGGTCGTCGTCATGGGTCAAGTATTGCGGGTTGATCAACGGAGCGTCGAGCGGGTTGGCCGTTTTGAGGGTGACCCGACCGCGTGAACCTGGCTTGAGAAGCGACAAATGTATCGACATGCCATGGCCACCTCGCATCCTGCGACCATGATTTTCGACAATTCCCGGTGCAAAGTGCAATTGCAGATCCGGCGTATCCAGTCCGATGCTGCTTTTCAGAAATGCGCCAGCCTCTGCAATCGGCGATGTCAATTTGCCCGTTCTATCCTTTCGCCATTGCCTAATCGCATTCATGATCGCGCGACCGCCAGTTGCAGACACACCAAG
Organism: uncultured Alphaproteobacteria bacterium; assembly: GCA_963700885.1. Lineage (GTDB taxonomy): Bacteria > Pseudomonadota > Alphaproteobacteria > Rhizobiales > Aestuariivirgaceae > Anderseniella. Next base: position 73,403 of record CAVOZJ010000024.1, on the reverse strand, counting down.
CGTCTCGGAACCGGCCCTGGTCCTGTATGTCATGACATAATCCACGTGATCCTGAAGATTGGCCCCCACTCCTGGCAAATCATGGGCAACCGGTATGTTGTGAGCCTGCAGCTCACGAGGCGGTCCGATGCCGGACAACATCAGCAATTGCGGCGATTGAAAAACGCCTGCGCACAATATGATTTCATGAGTTGCAAGCGCTTCATTCCACTCCCTGTGCCGGAAATATCGAACCCCAACGGCGTGCCCCTGGGAAATCAGGATACCCCCTGCACGCGCTCCGGTCAGCACGGTCAAATTCTTTCGTTGCATGACAGGGCGCAAAAATGCATCAGCAGATGAACATCTCTCACCGTCACTGATCGTTGCTCGATAGAAACCCGATGCCTCCCTGTTCAACTCGTCAAACTGCGGATACACCGGCAGGCCAAGTCCGGAACAGGCGTCCAGAAACATCGATGATGCTGCAAACGTGTCTGACTGATCGCTGATCACCAGACCATTGCCTTCCAAAGCCGAGAATGAAGGCTCGACGTCCCGCCACCGCCAACCCGAGACGTCCCAGTCATCGTAATCCCGTTTTCGGCCCCTGGTGTAAACCATCGCATTGATGGCCGATGATCCCCCCAAACCTTTGCCTCTGGGCTGATAGCCGACGCGGCCGTTCAGGCCGGATTGTGCCACTGTCCTGAAGGCCCAATTGCTGATCGGCCAAGGTAAAATTGCAGCAAAACCTGCAGGCGCACGCAGCAGCGGCGAGGTGTTGTTGCCACCAGCTTCGAGCAACAATACCTGAATGGCGGGATTTTCACTTAAACGTGACGCCAATGCACAACCGGCTGACCCTGCCCCTATGATGATGTAATCTGCATGCATGGTTATTGTTTTGACACGGCACGGATACTGCCTGCAACCGGAGAGAATACAATGATTGACCGGCGTACTTTTATCACATGGTTCACCAGCCTTGCCGTCGCGGGGCCAGCTCTGGCTCATCACGGCTGGCGCTGGACAGCGGACGGGAACTTCGAACTTAGAGGCATTATAAGGGTCGCGCGCCTGGGCAATCCGCACGGCATACTGGAGGTGGATGCGGATGGCGAAATCTGGACAGTTGAGGCGGGTCAACCATGGCGCCACGAACGGGCCGGCCTTGATGAAATGCTCCTCAGGCCAGGCACCGAAGTGACAATTTCCGGTGGACGGTCCGCTGATCCTTCGGAAAAGCGCGTCAAGGCAGAACGCATTACGATTGCCGGCAAACTCTACAACCTCTATCCGAACCGGGATTAGGCGTGGAGCACCTGTTTCTGGGACTGGAACAATCGGCTCTCGGCGAAGCCATGCGAAGCTGGCGCTGGTTATACCCCATCGTCAACACGGTCCACATTGCGGGTATTGCCCTGCTGTTTGGTGCAATTGTTTCGCTCGACCTGCATTATCTGGGGGCATGGAAGTCAGTGGAGACAAGCGGACTGGTTCGAGTGCTGGTGCCGGTGGCGGTGTTTGGTTTCGTGCTGGCTATTACAGCGGGCGGCTTGATGTTTACAACTGACGCGCGCAAATACGCTGCCCTGCCGTTGTTTCAATTCAAAATGTTTCTGATCACTGGTGGTCTCTTGAATGCTATCTATTTTGCACGAAATAGGGCGGCCACCTTGGCCGCCCTGATATCCCTGGTTACATGGACCGGTGCACTCATATGTGGTCGGTTCATCGGCTATCTATAAAGTCAGAGCGTCAACGCTGACTCACTCGGCTTTTTTCCTGGCCGCTTTCTTTTCGGGTGTCTTTTTGGCAGCTGGCTTTTTAGCAACTGGCTTCTTGGCAGCAGCTTTTTTGGCCGGTTTTGCGTTTGAACCATGGTCATGATCAGGATGATCGCACTCCTCTCCATGTTCATGATCATGTTCCAGCATGTGCTGAAGCGACTCGCGACTGACCGATCGTTCAGTGACGGTTGCTGCTTCAGCAATATGATCGACAACTTTTTTCTCAAACAATGGTCCGCGGATTTCGACGAGTGCGTTAGGGTTTTTGCGATAGAATTCGAACACTTCCTTTTCCTGACCAGGAAACTGGCGTGCACGATCCATCAGACCACGCTGCAATTCTTCATCACTAACTGTTACACCGGCATTTTCGCCAATAGTACCAATGACCAGACCAAGCCGGACACGCCGTTCGGCGATGCCCTTGTACTCATTGCGGACTTCTTCTTCCGTCGTGTCTTCGTCAGCAAAGGTTTTACCTTCAGCTTCCATCTCACGCTCCAGCGCAGCCCAGATCTGTTCAAACTCCTGTTCCACCAGTTTCTGCGGCAGCTCGAACTTGTACTCTTCGTCCATTGCATCCAGCATATCGCGCTTCAGTTTCGCGGCAGACATGTTGGCGAACTCATCCGCGATACGCTCCTTGACCATTGTCTTGAGCTTGTCCACGCTTTCCATACCCAGCTTTTCAGCAAAAGCCTCATCGATAGTGCCAGGCTTGGGTTGCTCAACCTTGGAAACCGTCACATCGAATACGGCTGGCTTGCCGGCAAGGTGTTCAACACCATATTCAGCCGGGAACGACACATTGACGACCTTTTCATCGCCTGCCTTCGTACCAATCAACTGTTCTTCAAAGCCGGGAATGAACGACCCTGAACCCAGTTCCAGAGGGACATCATCGGCTGTGCCGCCTTCAAAAGCGTCGCCGTCAACCTTTCCCACAAAACTGATCGTGACCCGGTCGCCATCTTCAGCAGCGCCACTGACGCGATCTTCGTAATCCTTGTACTGGCCGGCGATGTTTTGCAGGGCTTCGTCAAGATGTTCGTCAGTGACCTCAACAACCAGCTTCTCAACCTTGAGATTCTTGAAGTCCTTGATCTCAATGTCCGGCACTACTTCAAAATTCATGGTGAAGGACAAGTCGGCATCACCGCTCATGACGGCTTTTACTTCTTCTTCAGCTTCCGGCAGCACAATGTCCGGCTGATAGGCAGCCTTGAGACTCTTTTCATTCAGTGCTTCCGTGCTCGAAGTCTCAATGGACTTCTGCACGATTTCAGCCATGGCAGACTGGCCATACAATTTCTTGAGGTGCCCGATCGGCACCTTGCCTGGCCGAAACCCCTTGATCTGGGCCGTTGCTTTCAATTCTTCCAGCCGCTCGTTTACACGAGCCTGAAGATCTCCTGCGGGAATGACGACTTTCAGCTCACGCTTCAGGCCTTCATTGAGTGTTTCGGTCACCTGCATAATATCCAATTTCCTTATATGCCCTACATGGAAGGCCGCTGCCGGATCCAACCGGTAAATTGCAACCTTCAGATCAATTCCACATTCGCTGATCGTCGTTTTCTGGTGCGGGCGGAGGGACTTGAACCCCCACAGCTTTCACCGCTAGAACCTAAATCTAGTGCGTCTACCAATTCCGCCACGCCCGCTTGAAAGACCAGCGGCGCGCTTTCCAAAAGCGCGCCGTACATCAGCATTCGCGCCGGTATATAGCAAAGCATGTCCCGCTATGCCAGAGGTTTAGCCATCTGAAATTCAACTCGGCGTCACCTCACTTCAAAGCCTTGATGATCTCCGCAGCAGTTGCATGGGTCTTGGATGCGCCCCGTTCATGCACAAAACGCCAGACTTCCCGGCCATCGGCGCCAAAAACCGCTGTCGTCGGGATGCGTTCTATGGTTCCAAAAGCCGCTGAAATTTCCAGATCACCCGCAATCAACGGGAAATCCGGTCTGGTGCGGGCAATGAACCGTGCCATACGATCAGGATCTTTTACCCCACCCCAGTCCTCAAATAGATTGATGCCCACAAAGGTAACCGGCCTGTCTGCCATTACTTTTTGAACTTTTGCCATTTCTTCGAACTCATTGATGCAAGGCGGACACCAGGAGGCAAAAAAGGCCACCACTACAGGTCTGCCGTGTACACTTGCAGATTGAAAGTGTTTGGCCGACACATCCAGTGTTCTGGCATTCTTCAAACTCTGCAGCGCTCGCAATCCATCATCAGCCAAAGCCATTGGTAATGATATCAGCATGCCAAGACACAGGAACAAAGAGCGTGACGTCATGGTCGCAAATACTAACATGGCAAATGCTTCGCAGTGCCACCCAAAACTGCGCGGCCTGCATTACAAATCGTTCAGATTTGCCTGTATAATGCGCTCAGCGCATCCGGAATGCGATCCGGCAAATCTTCGGCAATCAGGCCGGGCCCAAATCCAACTGCGGCCTCACCATGCAACCACACGGCAGATTTTGCAGCTTCATAACCAGGGACACCCTGGGCCAGCAGCCCCAGACACAAGCCAGTCAGGACATCACCTGAGCCTGCTGTCGCCAGCCAGGCTGGCGCATTGGAATTTATGGCGCAACGACCACCAGTGTCAGCAATGACTGTATCCGATCCCTTGAACACGACAATTGCACCGCTTTTGATGGATGCATCTACGGCACGTTGGCATTTAGAGTCACCCGATTTCTCCATCCCTTTGAATAGACGGGAAAATTCTCCCTCATGGGGTGTCAGGATCACCGGTCTTTCAGGTTGCGCCCTGATTGAATCGAACAGCATTTCGCTATTGCCCTCAAAGCTCGTCAAGGCGTCCGCGTCGAGCACTACAGCGCAACCGCCATCCAGCACGGCCAGAACTTTTTCGACGGTGTCATGTCCAGTACCTGCGGCCGGTCCAATGGCACAGGCTGTCATGCGTTTATCACTGAGTATTTTGCCAATTTCGCGGGCGTTGTCTGCCTTGCGCAACATAATTGCCGTGAGATGGCTTGCCAGGACGGGAAGCGCTGCCTGGCAAGCTGCCATTGTCACCAACCCGGCACCGACCCTCAGCGCCGACATCGCTGCAAGCCGCGCTGCACCTGTATTCCATGGGCCTCCGGACACCATCAGTGCGGAACCTCTTGAGTATTTGTGGCTTGGAGCGCCAGGCATCGGCATGCTTTTTGAAAATTCATCCGGCCCATTCAGGCAACACAAAGGCTGAATTTCTTTCAAAACATCGCTGGAAATACCAATATCAACAACATTCACCATACCGCAATGGAATTTGCCCGGTTCGAGAAAATGCCCCGGTTTTGCCCGAAAAAAAGTGATGGTATGATCTGCACAGACTGCGTTTCCGCGAACACGGCCCGACATTCCATCAACACCGGAGGGAATATCGACTGCAATTCGCAGCGCGTCTGTTTCGTTGATTGCCTGAATGAGTTCGGCAATTTTACCGCTTGTTTCGCGGCACAGTCCTGCTCCGAACAAACTATCTACAATGAGCCCGGCACCAACGAGTTCTTCAGGATGAGCCGGCAACACCTCGCCGTTCCAGGCTTTGGCTGCCTGGCCGGCATCTGCCTTGAGCATTTCAGGTTCACCGGCAAACAACAGCTTTACCGGCCAGCCAGCCGCTTCCAGCAGTCGTGCGATAACAAACCCATCGCCTCCGTTATTGCCGGGGCCGCAGACAACACACACCGGGCACGGTTCGCACAAATTTCGGATAAACTTGGCGCATGCGAGCCCGGCTGTCTGCATGAGATCAAAACCCGGCACTCCAGCCTGAATGGTCAGGCGGTCTGCTTCATACATTTCAACTGGCGTCAGCAGTTCTGTCATGTATCGCCAATATAATCCACTTAACCGGTCTTTGTTGTCTTGAGATCTGCAATTTCCGCCCGCAGGCTTTTCAGTTCCTGGAGGATTATCGACACCTCGTTGTGGAGGTCTGCACGATCTGCCTGTGCTTCAGCTTCGTGCTCTTTCTGCATGGCGTCCACGATAACACCTATAAACAGGTTTAGTACCGTGAATGATGTCACCAGGATAAATGGCACAAACAACGCCCATGCAAAAGGGAATTGCTCCATGACGGGGCGCACAATGCCCATTGACCAGCTTTCCAGTGTCATAATCTGGAATAAAGAATAGGCACTTTCGCCAAGTGACCCAAACCATTGCGGAAACGAGGCGGCAAACAATTTGGTGGAGATCACAGAAAATATGTAAAAGATCAAACCCAGCAACAGGACAATCGAGCTCATTCCCGGAATGGCCGCCAGCAGGCCGGTTACCACACGCCGGATTGCCTTGATGCTGGAGACCAGCCGCAGCACCCGCAAAATCCGGAAAGCCCGCAGCACCGAGAACGCGCCGGTGGCCGGCAACAATGCAACGCCAACAATCAGGAAATCAAAAATCCGCCAGGGATCTCGCCAAAAACCTCTGAAATCCACGATCAAGCGCGCTGCGATCTCCGCCACGAATATACCCAGTATGGATTTGTCCAGGAAGGTCAGCGCTGTCCCGAACCGGTCCATCCACCAGGGGCTGGTTTCCAGACCTAGGGTTATGGCATTGAGCACAATAAGCGCCACAATGAATTGCTCAAAGCGCGGGTCAGCAACGAGGCCGGACAGACGTGATCGGAACATGGTGATTATCTTTTTGATGAATTTGATAGGCGCCCGCGAACAAAAGCTATGTGATAGTTGTTGGCCTTCGCGTCAACCGAGATGGAAAGATAGGCAAGCTCGACAATAATTTCATGAACGGCAAACCGTTCAAAGCTCGAACGCTGGCTTGCTATCAAGATATACATTATTGCCTGCTTTTTATGCATTCGCCTATTTTTTCATCAATTTACATTCGCAAAGAGATTCAATTTCTATCCGTAACAACTTGATATAACTCAGTAATAGATCACCAGTATGAGTTGGCACGCCATATGCAGTTCGCGTTAAACCAATACTATTGCGGCATAGAAAACAATACCCGTCAGTACGCCGTCGGAGGAAGAATGAAAAAGATCGAGGCAATCGTTAAACCATTCAAGCTGGATGAAGTGAAAGAGGCACTGCAGGAAGTTGGCCTGCAGGGAATCACGGTCACCGAGGCCAAGGGCTTCGGCCGCCAGAAAGGTCACACGGAATTGTATCGCGGCGCAGAATACATCGTGGATTTTTTGCCCAAGGTTCGTATCGAGATCGTGCTTGACGACGGTCTGGTCGATCGGGCAGTCGAAGCCATTCTGCAGGCAGCACGCACAGGCCGCATCGGTGATGGCAAGATCTTCATCTCGACGGTTGACGAAGCAATCCGCATCCGCACTGGCGAAACCGGTGTGGAAGCCTTGTGACGAAGTTGATCAACAGAGCGACCCACCATAAAGCAACTACCCCAAACCCACTTTAACTGAAAGACTACGAGGGCAAACAGATGGCCAAAAATCCTTCTCCCGTCGCAGGTGCGATGAAGTACCTGAAAGACAACGATATAAAATATGTCGACCTTCGCTTCACTGATCCGCGCGGCAAGATGCAGCACGTGACCCAGGACATTTCCACAATCGATGAAGACGTATGGGCCGATGGCCTGATGTTTGACGGTTCATCCATTGCCGGCTGGAAAGCCATCAATGAGTCAGACATGGTATTGATGCTGGATCCCGATACACTGCATGTTGATCCATTCTACGCGCAAAAGACTGCCGCAGTGTTCTGCGACATCCTCGAACCAGGTAGCGGAGAAGCTTACGAGCGCGACCCTCGTACTACTGCCAAAAAAGCAGAAGCCTATGTAAAGTCCACCGGAATTGGCGATTCCATTACGGTTGGACCTGAAGCCGAATTCTTCATGTTCGATGATGTGCGATTTGCGACCGATCCATACAACACCGGTTTCAAAGTGGATTCGACCGAACTGCCTTCCAACATGGATGCAGAATATGAAATGGGCAATATGGGCCACCGGCCCCGGACGAAGGGTGGATACTTCCCGGTAAACCCGGTTGATTCCGGTCAGGACATTCGCGGCGAGATGCTTGCTGCCATGGCCTCAATGGGGGTCACGGTGGAAAAACACCACCACGAAGTCGCCGCCGGCCAGCACGAACTTGGTATTAAGTTCGAGACGCTGACCAAGTGCGCAGACCATTTGCAAATCTACAAATATGCCATCCACAATGTTGCCCACCAGTATGGCAAGACAGTAACCTTTATGCCCAAACCGGTGTTCGGCGACAACGGTTCCGGCATGCACGTTCATCAGTCCATCTGGAAGGGCGGCAAACCATTGTTCGCCGGCAACCAGTATGCTGACCTGTCGGAGACCTGCCTCTACTACATCGGCGGCATCATCAAGCATGCCAAATCACTGAACGCCTTCACCAATCCGTCCACCAACTCCTACAAACGCCTGGTGCCCGGTTATGAAGCGCCGGTTCTGCTGGCCTATTCATCACGCAACCGGTCTGCCTCCTGCCGCATTCCATGGACAGCGTCACCGAAAGGCAAGCGTGTTGAGGTTCGATTCCCAGACCCCACCGCCAACCCATACCTGGCGTTTGCTGCCATGGTCATGGCTGGCGTGGACGGAATCATGAACAAGATTCACCCTGGCGATCCGATGGACAAGGACCTGTACGACCTGCCACCGGAAGAGCTGAAGGACATTCCAACCGTTTGCGCGTCGCTTCGCGAAGCACTTGAAGCATTGGATGCTGATCGTGAGTACCTCAAGGCCGGCGGTGTGTTCTCCGATGACCAGCTGAACGCCTACATCGACCTCAAGATGGAAGAAAACATGCGGTACGAAATGACACCACATCCGGTTGAATACGACATGTACTACTCGGTATAAAACCAGCTTCTGGCCCGGTCGGTTTGAACGGGATAGATCAAGGGCTGGCTTCTGCAACAAGGCAGGAGTCAGCCCTGTGCTGTACTGAATACTCCATGCGAGGCTTGATTAACCATTCAGTAACGAGAATGCGGTCTTATTTCTGCAATGGGCTTCTGATTCTGGACGTTGGGCTGGCAATGAACATCTATTCGAAATTTGGTATTTGCCTGATCTGCATGCTGGCTTTGGTTCTGCTGGCTGTGACCCCCGGTGTGGCGACGTCAGACGGCATGATTGGCGCAATGTCCGGACCCACACCAGCAAACCTGCAGCATCATCCGCAAAGTGACATCAAGCGGTCATTTGCGTCCGGTGTGATTCCCGGGGTTGTGCCGAGCAGCAGTAAATCCTAGCTTTTATCACAAATATTATCCTGGATCGAGCGCCGCCACGGCAATGGCGGTCAACGAAACAAACCTGCGAGAGCGCAGGATTTGAACCATATGGCGCAAACCGCTGATTGTAACAGCGAGTTTTGTGAACTATCATTGTATCGCTTGTGCAAAACCGGTTTCCTGCGGCGTTGGAGGAGATACCTCAATGATGACATTGGCACATGCGCTGATTGCAGTAAGCGCATATTTCCTGTGGCGCCACAAAGCTGAATGGGGATGGATCACGATGCTGCTGGTTCTGGCCATCGGGGTCGCGATTTTCCTCCATGACGTCGATTTCAATTCGAAGCTTGGGATACAGCTATGAGGTTATCGGCCGATAACGCGCGCATACTCAATTTTGCCGGTCTGCTCGTGATGATCGGCATTCTGGTCAGCGCATATGTCGTGCAGTTCTATTATCGCGAGTTGCCGTGTACGCTTTGCCTCCTGCAGAGATTGGCAATGGCTACTATAGCCTACGGTGCGGCAATGAATGTGATGCTGGGCCCGGATCCGCGCCATTATGGCATTTGCCTGGTGTCTGCCGTCTTTGGCGGGGCCGTTTCGATCCGCCAGAGCCTGCTGCACATAAATCCCTATTTTGACAAGTCGAACAATATGCCGACGCTGGATGCGACGGCAAATTCAGGGTTCGGTCAGGCCATGTTTGGCTATCACATGTATGCTTGGGGTGTTTTGATTTTTGCCACGGTTGTTCTTGCTGTAGGCGTCATGATGCTGTTTGGCGGACAGTTTGAAAAAGGCCGGCAGGACCATGACAAATTACGCCGCCTTGCAGTATTCGGAGCCGGCCTGTTTTTCGTCATTGCTTCCGTGGAAACTCTTTCGACGTTCCTGGAATGTGGACTGGGCGACTGCCCGAACGATGGCAACTGGAACTGGTGGATCCTGCGCAAGTCCTGATCATATGCCCGGTTCAGCCATCCTTGGCCTCCAGAAAGCGACGGCGATACTCGCCTTCAATATTCTCAACATGGGCCAGCACATTTTCCAGCGCTTCGCGTTTTGATGCGTCCTGCCCCTCTTCCGCCCATTGGGCGAATTCTTCCTTGAGTGTGAAAAGAACGTCCAGTGCGCCTTTCAACTGTTCGAGTTGCGCATCCCTGTCTTCCGTCATAGCGACAGCCTTCCAAGCTCTTTTCACCGGGTTTTCGGGACAATAGAAAATGCGGTGAAGCAAAGCAAGGTCACAATGGGACGGGAAACTAAATCTGCCGAATTCATCGGATTTGTCTTGTCCGTTGCAGCCAAGTCACTTGTTTTTCATTGTACTGGGACCAAGTAGGACCGCAGTTTTCGATCTGACGCCTTGTCCAGACGAGGATGTGTCACAATTGCTGCATGAAATGGAGGTGCAGTTGGCTTCTGGAAGTGAGGTTGAGACTGCTTTGCCTTGAGAGGGAGCAACAGCTCCATTTATCTCGTTGAACACCTTTCTTGAATTTAACTCAAACACCCTTGCGACTGCTGCGATCATACGCCAGTTTCCAACAGTCTGAGAAATTGCAGGTTTTTAATCCATGACAGATATTGGCGGTAAACGCTCTGAACTGTGGAGCGACTGGCGCCTGCTGTTGTTTGGCACGCTGGCGTCGCTTGCATCCGCACCCGGACAGACCCTTGTCATATCCTTGTTCAATGCTGACATTCGAGCAGCCTTCAATCTCAGCCATGGCGATTTCGGCAGTGCCTATATGTTGGCTACTCTGGCAAGTGCGGCATGCATTTTGTGGTCGGGGAAACTAATCGACCGGTATGACCTGCGCGTCGTGTTTGGCGTTACAACCGTTGGTCTTTGCCTGGCCTGTCTTGTTGCCGGCAGCAGCACGGGATGGTTGACGCTGTTACTGGCCCTGTTTCTGTTGCGCCATTTTGGCCAGGGTTTGATGCACCACATCGCCGTGACCTCGGTAAATCGCTATTACCAGACTGTTCGCGGCAAGGCGTCCGCCATTGTCAACCAGGGTTTCACACTTGCCGAGGCCACTTTGCCGATCAGCATTTCGGCGCTGATTGTGGCGATCGGCTGGCGCAATTCATGGAATGTACTGGGGCTGACTGCCGCGTGTATTGTGTTACCACTATTGCTGGCATTAATTGCGGACCACCGCCGCCGCCACGGTCGATACCTCGATCAGATGGCCATTCTTGATACAGATGATGCCACAGGTAACAGCCCAGGCGCCCAACGGCAGTGGACCAGGGCGGAAATGCTGCGCGACCCCAGGTTTTACTGTGTCCTGCCGGTGGTGCTGGCACCGTCATTTCTCAACACCGGTTTGATGTTTCACCATCAGCACATAGTCACTTCAAAGGGTTGGGCACTGGAAACCTGGTATTTGCTGCTAATGGCATATGCGGTTTCATCGATCACATTTTCCATGCTGGCAGGTATTGCTGTCGACCGGACCGGCTCACGTGCGCTGATGCCGTTGTTTACACTGCCTATAGTGTTGGGCGGCCTGAGCCTTATGGCCGGAAACAACGAAGCCTGGATATTCGGTGTGCTGGTCTCATTTGGCGCGGCATCGGGAATGACAGGTGCCGTCACTGCCCCTTACTGGGCGGAAGTTTATGGCGTGCAGCATCTGGGTGCTATCAAGGCCGTTGCAACAGCTGTGATGATATTTGCCAGCGCAATGTCTCCTGCCATCTATGGAGCCATGTTCGATGCCAGTGTCACGGTGCCAGCCATTGGATTGCTCAATGTGGTGTTTGTACTTGCAGCTTCGATATGTGCATGGTTTGCGGTGGGCAAACCATGAATGGAGGGGCTTACAACCCACCTGTTGACCAGGGGCTGAAGATCATTCACAGCGACAATGATCTGCTGGTTCTGAACAAACCTTCAGGTCTGCTTTCGGTTCCCGGCAAAGGCCCTGATCTCGCTGATTGCCTGAAAGCCCGAGTTCAATCAGTTTTCCCCGGCGCACTCATTGTACACCGGCTCGACCGCGACACATCAGGGGTTTTCGTCATGGCCATGAACGCCGGCGCACAACGGCATCTGGGTTTGCAGTTTGAACGGCGACACCTCGTCAAAACCTATCAGGCTATTGTGGCCGGTCGCCTAGAACCTGATGAAGGCGAAATTGATCTGCCGCTGGTTGCCGACTGGCCAAACCGGCCGTTGCAGAAGGTGTGCCACGATACCGGCAAGCCCGCGCTTACCCGATGGCGCGTCATATCACGCAGTGAAGCAACGACACGCCTGGAGCTGTTGCCGCACACCGGCCGGTCACATCAATTGCGGGTTCACCTGAAAGAGGCCGGCCATCCGATACTTGGCGACCCGCTTTACGGCGACCCGGCAAAAGCATCGCGGCTTCTGCTGCACGCCCATACCCTGGTTCTTCGTCATCCAACGGGTGGACAGAAGACAGAATTTTGTGCGGACCTCCCGTTCTAGCGTGCTAACCCTAATTTGCCGGCCACCAGTCAGGAGGCAACAATCCTGTGGTAACTGCGTAAAGCAGTACAGTTACAGTCAAAACCGATAGCGCAGTTGTTATCAGAACGCAGGCTGATGCGCGTTCAACCCATACGCCGTATTGCTGGGCAATGACAAACACATTGGTTGCCGTCGGCAATGCAGCCAGCAGCACTGCTGCAAATACCCATACAGGTTCAAAATCTCCCACAAAACTTAGCACGAAATACATTGCTGCAGGATGCACTATCAGCTTTATCGGCACGATGTATCCGAGAGCCAACGGCATTCGCCTGATGGGCCGCAGTGCCAGTGTGACGCCCATGGCAAACAAGGCACATGGCGCTGCCGCCTGCGCCAGATACTCAATCAGGCGTTCCAGTGGTCCGGGCGCCTCAAGCCCCAGGATTGCAAATCCCACTCCAACAACAGTTGCGATGATGAATGGATGAAATATTATCTTGCCTATGACTTCTGCAATCAGTGCCCCTGCAGATTGTTTCCTGTTGCCGGAAACGGCGAGCAGTGCCGGCGCCACGGCGAAATGCAGAATGTTTTCAAAGCAGAATATTATTGCAACCGGGATGGCTGCCATTTCGCCTAATGCAAGAATCGCGATTGCCGGACCCATGTAGCCGATATTCCCGTACGCACCAGCCAGTCCCTGAATCGTGGCCTCAGCAATATTGCCCCGGGTGCCCATAATCCCCAGCACGAAGGTCAAGGTGAAAACCAGATACGTCACCAGAATGTTGGTGGCAACAAACTCCCAACTAGCCAGTTGATCAACAGGTGTTTTGGATAACAGCTTGAAAAACAGGGCCGGCAAAGCAACGTAAAAGATGAACGTGTTAAGCCATCCCTGCTCCTCCAGCGGTTGCCGGGTTATGCGGGCAGTCACAAATCCTATGATGATCAGCCCGAACAGTGGCGCAATCAGTCCCAGAATTTGCAACATCTGTGAGCAGTCCGGCGGAGGAAATTCAATTGCAGGACCCTGACTATTAGGCCAAGTGCTGCTGACTTGCAAATTCCACCGTCACAACTGCCTGGTGTGCGTGTTGTTAACAATTGGCGACCGCGCACAACGCTGTTAGGATCGCAGGCCAAACAACAACCCCCTGCATTGAAAGACCTGTCACATGACCTCGTCACGGATTACCAAAGGCCGCGGAAAGCTGTACGAAAATATTCTGGATACAATTGGTGACACACCTTGTGTCCGTATCAATCATCTCTCGCCAAAGGGTGTGCGACTTTATGTGAAAGTCGAAGCTTTCAATCCGGCAGCTTCCGTCAAGGACCGACTTGCCGTTTCCATCATCGAGGAAGCCGAACGCTCCGGAGCGCTGAAACCAGGACAGACAGTAGTGGAAGCGACCAGCGGCAATACCGGTATAGGACTGGCGATGGTGTGCGCCGCCAAGGGTTATCCGCTGGTGCTGACAATGGCTGAAAGCTTTTCAGTCGAGCGACGCAAACTGATGCGGTTTCTCGGCGCCAGGGTGGTTCTGACACCGAAGGAGAAAAAGGGGTTCGGCATGTACAACAAGGCTGTAGAACTGGCCAATGCCAACGGCTGGTTTCTGGCGAGCCAGTTTGAGACGGATGCCAATGCAAGAATTCACGAAAATACCACCGCGCGTGAAATAATGGCCGATTTTGAAGGAGACCGTCTGGACTATGTTGTCACGGGTTATGGCACTGGTGGCACTGTTTCCGGCATTGGTCGGGTCCTGCGAAAGGAACGTCCTGATACGAAAATCATTCTTTCCGAGCCTGCCAACGCGCAAATTGTCGGATCAGGAACACCTCAGGGACGCAACGAAGCTGGACAACCGGCGCACAGCCATCCTGCGTTTGAACCACATCCGGTGCAAGGCTGGACACCGGACTTCATCCCGCTGGTTTTGCAGGAAGCCATCGATGGCAAGTACTATGATGACCTGATCCCGGTGGCAGGACCTGTCGGAATGGAATGGTCGCGAAAGCTAGCTCAGAAGGAAGGTGTCTTTACCGGCGTGTCAGGTGGTGCAACATTTGCAATAGCCATGCAGATTGCGGAAACAGCGCCTCAGGATACGGTTATTCTGTGCATGTTGCCGGATACCGGTGAGCGCTATCTGTCGTCGCCACTGTTTGAGTCGGTTCCCGATTACATGACAGAAGAGGAAGTGGCACTGTCACACTCCACCCCGAGTTGCCAGATGCCGTCACAATAGCAACATGCCAGCACCCAGGCGTGCGAGAAACCGGCTGATATCCTGCATCGGAAATCTGGCATGATCACCACATGGACCTGTGTTATCCAAACGCCCCACCATCTGTAACCCGGTATCCGACAGAGCCCGCAACATGCCTGACTCACCAGACTATACACCGCCTGAAATCTGGAAATGGGAAAAGCAACTGGGAGGCACATGGGGTAGTCTGAACAGGCCAGTTGCCGGCGCTACCCATGAAAAGGCATTGCCGGTTGGCAAACATCCATTGCAACTCTATTCGCTGGCCACCCCCAACGGGGTGAAGGTCACAGTTATGCTGGAAGAACTGCTGGCCCTGGGGCATACAGGCGCAGAATATGACGCGCACCTGATCAGAATTCGCGAAGGCGACCAGTTCGGCAGCGGATTTGTCGAGATCAACCCGAACTCGAAAATTCCTGCGCTAGTGGACTACAGCATCGAGACGCCTACGAGAGTGTTTGAGTCCGGTGCAATTCTTTTGTACCTGGCCGAGAAGTTCGACGCCTTTCTGCCCAGGCAGACCGCAAAGCGGGCCGAATGCCTTTCATGGTTGTTCTGGCAGGTGGGCAGCGCGCCGTACCTTGGCGGTGGTTTTGGTCATTTCTACTCTTATTCGCCGGTAAAATTTGAGTATCCGATCGACAGGTACGCCATGGAAGTCAAACGCCAGCTTGACGTGCTGGACCGGCAACTCGCTGACAATCAATTCATGTGTGGCGATGACTATACCATCGCCGATATTGCCATCTGGCCCTGGTATGGCGCACTGGTTGCCAACCGGGTTTATTCGGCAGCTACGTTTTTGAGCACACATGAGTACACCCATGTAAACCGTTGGAACGAACAGATTTTGCAGCGTGAAGCTGTAAGACGCGGTAGAATTGTCAACCGGGTGTCAGGCCGACCTGACGAACAACTTCATGAACGCCATGACGCCAGCGATTTTGATACCAGAACGCAGGATAAACTGGAGGCGACAAGCAGGTCCAAGGGAGGGTAATACTGACCTCACTGAGGCAGTCAAGACAGGCCACTGTGGCAGGGGCAATGCAGTTTACCGGGAAAGCGCTGCAAGCGCGCCTGTTTGTGGTAGATTTGCAATCCACGGCAGTCCGTTCAATATTTGGAAACCGGTCCGGCAATGGCGCGTATTCAGATCACCAACACCATCTGGCTCTTTAGCGACGAGTTGCAGGAGAAATTCGTCCGCTCAAGCGGTCCGGGCGGACAGAATGTCAACAAGGTGTCATCCGCGGTGCAACTGAGGTTCAATGTCCGTCTGTCGCGGTCACTGCCCGACCGGGTTCGCGAAAAAATCCTCAACAGCGGTGACAGCCGTCTGACCAATGACGGCGAACTGGTACTGGAAGCCAGCCGTTATCGCACGCAGGAGGCCAACCGGCGCGATGCGCTGGAACGCCTCAAGGAGATCATCAGGGGCGCAGCGCGTGTTGCGCGCAAACGCATAGCAACCCGGCCGACGCTGGGCGCCAAAAAACGCCGGCTGGAGTCAAAGGCCAAACGTAGTTTCGTCAAGCAGAAGCGCAGCGGAAAAATTGACCTGGACTGAATCTCTGCAAAACTACCCCGTTCATCCGACTACGGTGTCCAGTTGGAATCTCAACACGGAGCGAGTCGCCGGCAAACCTGGAAAATCACATGATTGCCTGCGGACCACCCGCCAGCCTTCCACAGCCTCAAGCTCGTGGGCACGTCCCTCATGATCGATTACATTGATCACGCCCATAATCATTGAGCTCCATCTCGTTGTGTACGCACCAACCGCCCATCAGTGCTTAAATGTATACCGCATTCGGTCTTGTCCTGCCCGGCCCAGCGCCCGGCCCTCGGGTTGTCCGCCGATCCGCCGCGCTGGGTGCAGTCTGCACAACCAATGGAAAAATATCCCTGCTCGACCAGGGGATGGGGCGGCAGATCATGTTCTTTCAGATAGTCTGCAATGGCTACTGCGTCATAGCCTGCCAGGGGTTCGCCCTTCACCCTGCCCCAGCTGTCAAGGCTGACGCTGGCAAGCTGGCCACGGCCTTCGCCATGATAGCGTTTGCGGCCTGAAAGTACCGCCTCAAAGCCTGCGAGAGCACGCTCAAGTGGGCGCACCTTGCGGATGTCACAGCATGCATCCGGATCGGTCCCGGACAGGGAACCTTGCGGGTCAAGCAGCGTAACATCACCAGAGTGAGGCTTGATGATGCGGACATCCTTCAGACCCAGCAGGTCAATGATCTTCGAGCGATAGTAACCGGTCTGCCAGAAGTGCTTGCCGGTGTCGAGGAAGATCACCGGTATCGCCTGATCGACACAGGCCGCCATGTGCAACAACACCACGGATTCGGCACCAAACGACGACACCAGCGCCAGTTTGTCGCCAAAGTCATCGTGCAGCGATGTGACAAGAGCTTCAGCTTCCAGTCCGTAATAACGGGCAAGATGATGGTCTTTGTTCATGCTCAAAAATTCCGCTTTGTGTTATCCGTAGTGGGGCTGTTCCGGCCAGGCACCCGCCTCAGCGAAAGGGCGCGTAGCCAGGCCTGCCGCCGGGTAGTCTCGCTGATAGGTTGCCGGCACAGCTTCGCAGTGGCGGATCCAGTCCTGCAACGCAAAACGATCAGATACCTCGAAGCTGTCGACACCTGATTGCAGCAGGAAGCCATACTGGTCCGGCAGAAAGCTGCCGCGGGCACGGATGGTGCCGTCAAAATGTTCTGTGTGACGAATTCTGCGGGCCTGCGAGAATGCCCGGCCATCTGCAAAGCCGGGAAAATTCAGGGTGACGATATCCAGCCGTGCCAGATGCGGCGCGACGGCGTCGATATCAGCATCGTTCGGGACGTCGACACCGAGGCCGCGATGCCCCAACGGCCAGCCGGCCAGAACCTCTTCCAGGCGTGCCAGCGGCACAATGATCATGCTGCGGTCCCCGGCACTGTCGCCATCGTGCAGATGGAACCAGACATCTTCAACATAAATGTTGTTTTCAATTACTGGCATAAAGTGCCTCCTTGAAAGGGGTCACGCCCAGGCGGCGGTAGGTTTGCAGGAATTCTTCCCCCTGCTCACGCACGGCAAGATAAGTATCGATGACGGTCTCAACCGCGCCGGCAATTTCATCGGCACCGAAGCCCGGCCCGAGGATTTTGCCGATCGATGCATTTTCAGCAGACGATCCGCCCAACGTGATCTGGTAAAATTCCTTTCCTTTCTTGTCGACACCAAGAATGCCGATATGGCCGACATGATGATGGCCGCAGGCATTGATACAGCCTGAAATATTCAGTTTCAGCGGACCGACATCATGTTGTTTCCGGATGTCGGCAAAGCGGGTCGAAATTTCCTGTGCCACCGGAATGGATCGGGCTGTTGCCAGCGCGCAATAATCCAGTCCGGGACAGGAAATGATGTCGCCGATCAGGCCAATATTGGCTTGCGCCAGGCCCTGCTCCTTGAGGTGTTGCCAAACCTCGATCAGGTCCCTGGTTCGCACATGCGGCATGGTCAGGTTCTGCGCATGGGTGACGCGGATTTCACCGAAAGAGTATTTGTCAGCCAGGTCTGCCACCACCCGCATCTGTTCGGAAGTTGCATCTCCGGGAATACCGCCGGTCGGTTTGAACGAAGCATTGACGATGGTGTAGCCCGCAACCTTGTGGGCAGCCGTGTTGGCGGTGATCCACTGGCGAAAACCACGATCAGCCAGTTTCCTTTCCTCGATCTCCGGCACGAAGGCGGACAGGTTTTCAAATGCAGGAGCTGCAAAATAGGACGAGATGCGGGCCAGTTCGCGCGCATCAACCTCAAGGGTCTCTTGCGGTGCTTCCGCAAACTCCCTTTCCACCGCTTCAGAAAATGCCTTCGCGCCCATTTCATGGACCAGTATCTTGATGCGCGCCTTGTACTTGTTGTCACGCCGGCCGGTCAGGTTGTAGACGCGCATGACGGCGGTCAGATATGGCAACAGGTCAGCTTCGGGCAGCCAGTCGCGAACCGTCACGGCGACCATGGGGGTACGCCCCTGCCCGCCGCCAACCAGCACTTCCCAGCCGCGCTCGCCGGTTTCATTCAGGTGCAATCGCAAGCCAATGTCGTGCACCCTGACGGCAGCACGATCGTTAGGAGAACCTGTCACCGCGATCTTGAACTTGCGGGGCAGATAGGTGAACTCCGGATGCAGGCTCGACCATTGCCGGATCAACTCACAAACCGGGCGCGGGTCGGCCAGTTCATCGGCAGCCGCACCGGCATAGGCGTCCGTTGTGGTATTGCGGATACAATTGCCGGAGGTCTGGATGGCATGCATTTCCACATTGGCCAGCATGTCCAGAATGTCGGCAGTGTCTTCCAGCCTGACCCAGTTGTACTGAATGTTCTGGCGTGTGGTCCAGTGGCCGTAACCGCGATCATACCTGTCGGCAATGTCAGCCAGCACGTTGAGCTGGCGCGACGACATGGTGCCGTACGGAATTGCCACACGCAGCATGTAG
The DNA here is from genome assembly GCA_963700885.1 of uncultured Alphaproteobacteria bacterium. Lineage (GTDB taxonomy): Bacteria > Pseudomonadota > Alphaproteobacteria > Rhizobiales > Aestuariivirgaceae > Anderseniella. Next base: position 54,134 of record CAVOZJ010000024.1, on the reverse strand, counting down.
GCATGAAGCTGATGATACAGGCCGTTCATCAACCGCATGGGCTTGAACTCGTCCTCGGTGATCGTGCCGTCGAGACGGCGCGCTACCTGGTCGCGAAACTGGGCAACACGGGCATCAACGAATTTGCGATCAAATTCGTCATAGCGGTACATGTTGGGTTCAGGGGTCACGTGCATGTTCACAGGTCCACAACCTCGCTTGTCGAAAATCCTTGTGCAGCCAATGCCAGATCGGCCCTGACGGTCGGACCCAGTGCCCGGATACGCTCACGGATGTGCACCGGGCGAATGGCACCGCTTTCACGCGAAACCTCGACGAGATAAGCTCCCATGACGATGTTCGCGTACTCGTCCTTCCGGGCTTCACCGAGCGCCACGAAACCTGAGTCCTGGCACTTCCAGACAGCCGCGCCGTCAATTCCGCGCACCCATTCGTCTTCCTGGTTGCGAAACACCGTATCGCCGGACAACACTTCGTTTGCCGTCACTACATATTCACTGCAGTCTTCGGTCCTGTCGTTCATGAGGCGATCCTCTCATAGGCTGTGGCCTGCATCTCAATCCGGGCGTTCAGTAAGTCGGAGCGCGACGGATCAAGGCCGACATAAATGACAGCCGGACCCCGGATACCGCCCAACGCCAGCGTTCTGGTAAGGGTGGCAATGCTGCCCACCGCGGTTTTCTGATTTGCGCGGGTGCCGTTTTCCACCACCACGACAGGTGTGTCACCAGCAATACCGGCTTTCAGCAAACGGCGCTGGATGTGGCCTGCCTGGCGCACGCCCATATAGATGGAAAATACTGCACCCGGGTTTGCCAACGCGTCCCAGTCATGATCTGCCGCACCATCTCCTGTGGTACCAGTGATCATGGTGAAGCTGCGGTTTTTTCCCCGCCACGTCAGCGGCAACCTGATTGCGGCAGCACACGCGACGGCGGCGGTGATACCCGGCACCACTTCAACCGGAATGCCGGCCGCAACAAGAGCTGCCTGTTCCTCACCTCCACGGCCAAATACATAAGGATCGCCGCCCTTCAGGCGGACAACTTTCCTGCCTGCACCGGCATGATCGATGAGAATCTGGTTGATGCGGCTCTGGCTGAGCGACAGTTTGCCCGGTGTCTTGCCGACATCTATGCGCTCAGCATCGCGGCGGGCATATTCCAGAACGCCGGGCCCGACCAGACGGTCATAGACGATTACGTCGGCGTCCTGCAGGCGGCGCTGGGCTTTCAGTGTCAGCAGATCGGCATCACCGGGACCTGCACCGACCAGCGAGACCGACCCTATCACGGCAGGTTCCGAGCCAGACAATGCATCATCAACCGCCTGCTCAAAACCGGCACCGGCATCGCGTTCAAACGACGCGCGGATACCGCCAAAGAAGAAGGAACGCCAGAAATTGCGGCGCCGGCTGCCGTTTTCCAGGGCGCGGGAGACGCGCGGTCGCAGGCCGGCAGCTTTTTCCACCAGCGACCCGATGGACGGCGGCAGCATGGCTTCGAGATGCGCCTTGATGCCCTGCCCCAGAACCGGTGCTGCGCCTTCTGTGCCAATGGCAATGGTCAGCGCGCCACGATCGACTATGGACGGCGTCAGGAACGTGCACCTGTCCTGCCTGTCGACCACATTAACCGGTATGTTGCGCTGTGTGGCCGCAGCATGAACCGCGGCTTCGCCGGCAACGTCCAGACCGCAGGCAAATACCAGGGAGGCACCGTGCAGGTCGTCAGCGTCAAACTCGCGCGAGACGAGACACGCGCCCGCGGCATCGATTTCGGTGGACAGTTCGCGTTCGGCATACGGTGTGATGACAACGATCCGCGCCGGCGTCTTGGCCATCAACCGCAGCTTCTGGGCAGCTTCGGCGCCGCCACCGACAATGATGACGGTCTTTGCCTCGAGATCCAGAAACACCGGATAATAACGCATGATCAGGTCACTCCAAGTCGTTCGTTAAAACGATCAATTGAAATGACATATAGAACTGTTCGCTAAAAAGAACAAGCCGTTCTTTTGCAAATGACTGCAGGTGTCACGCGGAATTTACGGGCGCAACGCCAGCCAAGCTCACGTCGCAACCATCCGGGACACCACAACCGCAACGAGAAATTCCGGGAATAAGGCTCAAATATCTGCGATTTTCACTGGAGTGTAGTCTGAAGTGCAGCAGCCAGGCTTACACCCCACCCCAAAGGATTGATCCATCCCATTGCCCAGGCTGCGTTAATCGCCACTCCGGCGGACAAATCCGCAATAATCACCCATTTGCCCACTTTGAAGATCCTTGCGAGCATGCCGTGTCCCCTTTTGTGTCCAATTGATACAACTTTGCCACGTCCTGTTAAGGATTGAGCAAGCATCAGGCCAGTCAGGGGTATTGGATCAGCACTCCGGCAGGTTTACAGCGAGACCGCCGAGGCTGGTCTCCTTGTATTTCTCAGACATGTCGCGGCCAGTCTGGCGCATGGCCTCGATGCAGTTGTCCAGCGGCATGAAATGCTGACCATCACCATGCAGCGCCAGTGACGCTGCCGATACAGCCTTGATGGCGCCAAGGCCATTGCGCTCGATGCACGGCACCTGTACCAGGCCGCCCACCGGGTCACAGCTCATGCCAAGGTGGTGCTCAAGTGCAATTTCGGCGGCATTTTCGATCTGCTCGTTGGTGCCACCAAGCGCTGCACAAAACCCGGCTGCGGCCATGGCGGCCGCTGAACCCACCTCGCCCTGACAGCCAACTTCGGCCCCGGAAATGGAGGCATTGTGCTTGATCAGCCCGCCTATGGCTGCCGCCGTCAGCAGGAATGTGCGCAAACCCTCGTCGGTGGATCCGATGCAGTGATCGCGGTAATAGCGCATGACAGCCGGAACAACACCGGCTGCGCCGTTGGTGGGAGAAGTGACTACCTTGCCACCTGCAGCATTTTCCTCGTTCACCGCCATGGCGTAGACCGACATCCAGTCGTTGGCCACGTGTGGCTGCGCCATGTTCGATCCGCGCTGGTCAACCAGGCGTTCATAGATCTTTTTCGCACGGCGGCGGACATTCAGCCCACCCGGCAGGATACCTTCTTCCCGCAAGCCCCGATCTATGCAACCCGACATGGTTTTCCAGAGGCTGTCCAGCCGATCATCAAGCTGTGAGACATCGATGTGCACCTGCTCGTTGGTGCGTTTCATCTCGGCAATGGTTTTGCCGTGCCTTTCGCCCAATGCCAGCATCTCCTTCGCGGTAGAAAACGGATACTGATAACCGGCGTCCCTTTCTGCGGTTTTCAGGCCTGCCGGTGTGCGGTCAAGGCTGGCCAGTTCAGCAGCGGTCAATACAAACCCGCCGCCAATGGAGTAATAGGTTTCTTCAAGCCGCAAGGCGCCCCTGGCATCAAACGCACGCAGAACCATGCCATTGGCATGACCTTCAAGCGGCGGCCCGTAATCAAAGATCAGGTCATTGTCGGGATCGAACTTCAAAGCACCCAGTCCGTCAGGCTCAACCATCCGGGTTGTTGCAAGCCGGGCCAGTGCCGTTTCAGCCTCGTCCGGATCGATTGTTGCAGGTTCAAACCCACAAAGCCCCAACATCACGGCGCGATCAGTGGAATGGCCCTTGCCGGTAAACGCCAGCGACCCGTGCAGGGAACACTGGACGTGAGCGGCAGCTCCTGAACCCGGGATCGGCGTCCTGCCATGACGCAACTCATCCAGAAACTTGGCAGCCGCCGTCATCGGACCCATCGTATGAGACGAGGACGGGCCAACGCCGATCTTGAAAATGTCAAATACCGATAGAAACATGACAACCTGTGCTCCAGCTTTACAAGAAGCTGTATCTCAAAACAGCACTAGCGCAATTCAATGTGCGACACCACTATGGAAGATCACGGCACAACCGGCTACCGCGAAACAGTTTTCGCACAGACCATAATCTTTGCAATCGTCAGGACGATAACCATGAAATTCATCCCGAACAGTATTGTCAGCATGACAATTGCCGTCACTCCGGTTATCTGCAGCACTGCCAGCGTGCTAGCTGCACCGGCATTCGATTGTTCGAAAGCTGAACATGAAATTGAAGAATTGATCTGTCAGGATTCAGAACTTGCCGGCAAGGACCGGAAACTCGCCGGCGTATATAAACAGGCTTTGAACGCATTGAGCGGTGTTACCGATGGCGTGGCGGCCACCCGCAACCTGAAAGTATTCCAGCGCGGCTGGATCAAGGGGCGCAACGAGTGTTGGAAGAGTGCCGACAAGGTCCGCTGCACCCACGACAGTTACGATATGCGCATCGCAGAGTTACAGGCGAGATATTTTTTGATCGAGGCAGCACCACCGGTGTTCTATGAGTGCGAAAACAATCCGGCGAACGAGATCGTGGCCAGTTTTGTAGCCACCGATTTGCCAAGCGTGCGGCTCGAACGAGGTGACACGGTCAAGGTCGGATTGCTGGTCCAAACTGGCTCAGGGTCCAAATACATCGCTGATCACGGCACAAGCTTCTGGATAAAGGGGGACGAAGCTCAGGTTTCCTGGCCGGAAGGAAACGACTTCAAATGCCAGGTGCGTAAAGACGAATGAAGCAGCTATTGATCAATCAATTCAGTGGGCATAATTGGAACTTTCATCATCCAGAATGGCTTTCAGTTCACTGAAATGGCAATCTGCCTGACCGGGATACTCCTCAATTTCGCGGGCAGTTTTTTCGGCCACTTCGTCAGACAGAACTTTCAGTTTCTGCCCTGTCCACAGCGCCTTGATGTAGGTCTCGGCTGCCCGTTCAAAATAATACATGCGATTGAACGCATCCGCGACAGTATCGCCGATAACCATGATGCCGTGATTGCCCATGATCAGTACCTTTTTCGCCGGGTCCGAAAGCTGCCTGCAGGCACGCTCGGCCTCCTCCTCAAAGGCGAGACCGCCGTACTGGTCGTCAATTGCATAACGATTGAAGAAAACGGCGCAATTCTGGTCGATTGGCGGCAGGCGCGGATCATCCAGGGTGGCCAGAACAGTTGCGTGAATTGAATGAACGTGAAGGGCTACCCGGGCATGCGGGCACAAGCGGTGGATGACCCCGTGCAGTCCCCATGCAGTGGGATCAGGCGCGTCGGGCCGGTTCATGGTTTCAGGATCATTGGCATCCAGCAGCAAAAGGTCCGATGCCTTGATGCGGGCAAAATGCTTCTGATTTGGGTTCATGAGGAATTTCGTTCCATCCTCGTTCACCGCAACTGAAAAATGATTGGCAACCCCTTCATGCAAATTCAGCCGGGCAGTCCAGCGAAATGCCGCCGCAAGATCAATGCGGTCTTCAAAATGGTCAAGGCGGTTTGGACGCAATGGTGTAGCAGCAGCAGTCATTGTCTTGTCTCCTCAAAGATACCGATGGGGCGGAGAATGTTTGAAAATCTGCCACCCCGCAACAGAAAATACGAGAAATGCAGTGCGAAAAACCGTTCCGGTTTGCCGGTCGTCAGTCGCAGATTGCTTGCTGCGCGAACTGCGCCGCACTTTTTCCCGCTGACCGGCCGGTAGAAAAACATGCCTGCAACAAATAGCCACCGGTTGGTGCATCCCAGTCCAGCATCTCGCCACATACAAACACGCCCGGTAATTGCCTGAGCATGAAGTTGGCATCAATCTCGCTGGCGGCGATGCCGCCTGCGGTGGATATTGCTCTGTCTATTGGCTGCATTCCCGTAACATGCAGCGCAGTCGCCTTGATACTTCCGGCAAGTGTCTCATCCGTTTCAAATACCTGGCGATGCACACAGTCACGCCAAACGGAAATGGCTTGCGGGGACAACCCGGCAGCCTTGCGCAATTTGTTGGTGAGCGACTGCTTGGGAGAAACTTTCGCCAATCTTGCAGCCAGTTTGCCGGCATCCAGGTCCGGACGCAAATCAAGCAGTACCTTGCAGCGATCCTTTATCTGCAACTCTTCGCGCAATTCACGGAATACCGCGTAGATCACACTGCCCTCCAGCCCGGACTGGGTGATCAAGGCTTCTCCGCGCACGGTCCGGCCGGCCACGGTTACAGCGACACGCTTCAACGGGGCTCCTGCAAAACGTTTTACCGTGACTTCTGACCAGTCGCACTTGACACCGGCATTGGACGCAACAAGCGGCGTTATCCCGATACCCCTGCCGGCCAGCACGGATACCCAGTTGCCATCGGTACCCAACCGCGGCCAACTGGCGCCGCCCAACGCCAGCACACAAACGTCTGCATCAATGCTTGATCCATCTGAAAAGCCAAGACCACCACCTTCGGTCCAGCCGGTCCAGTGCATACGGGTTTTCAATTCAACCCCCATATCAGCCAGTTCGCGCAACCATGCCCTAAGCAGGGGCGATGCCTTGAAATTCCCGGGAAACACCCGGCCTGATGAACCCACGAAGGTCTCTTCATCATGGCGGCCTGCCCAGGCACGCAACTCGTCTGGAGAGAACTGTTGTACTGCCTCGCCCAGCCAGGTTGCTGCACCGGCATAGCGTTGCAAAAACACTTCAATGGGATCGGAATGCGTCAGATTCAAACCACCCCTGCCCGCCATAAGGAACTTTCGCCCGGCAGACGGCATGCGTTCGAAGACAGTTACGCGAAGTCCTGCCCTGGCCATTGCTTCGGCGGCCATGAGGCCGGCAGGGCCAGCGCCAATCACAGCTCCAGTCAAGAGGCGGGTAGCTTCAGGCGGCATAGCCGCGCTCAAAATACTCCTCACTCAAAAGCTGGAAAATTTCAACGTCGTGACTGCGGTTGAGACCGGTTGATCCCGGCATAACAGTGCGTAGCATCGAGAACCCCAACTTCTTCGCGATCTTTGCCGAGGCCAGATTTGGCGACATGACCTTGCACCAGATTTCCGTGGCATTGAGCCGTTCGATTGCCATCGCGCACAAAACCTCACCCATCATTGTGCCGCATCCGGTATTCCACACAGAAGGATCAACCCCCCAACCGATCTCCGCCGCTCCGCCACCAAGCAGCATGATGAAACCATCAGCGATCAATTCACCTGTACCTGCATCGACTGCACACATTCTGAAATGTCTGCGGCTTTTTGATTTCTGTCTTGCCAGATGGCGCTTGAGAAGCACTTCAACCTCAGCCATCGACTGCAACTTTACTGCCAGCCAACGATTATATTCAGGCCTGGTCATATAACGCGCAAGGGCCGCCGCGTCGCCTGCCTGCCATTCGCGGAAACTGAGGCCAGGCATTGTCACCTGCGGCAGCAATAGTTCGGTTGACACGGCATCGTCCTTATCTGGAACAGTACGACATCAAGAAATTCCTGATCGAGTCTAGCTGCTTCCTTGCGTTCGGTCGAGGCAACATTGGGCTTGATCTGCAGGCCGTGCTGGATCAGTGTGTATTTTGATTGATTCAATGAAGAACCATAAAACTGACCGCCTCCAATATGCGACATTATGGGTTTCTTGAACCAGTTTTCTGCGAATGCTTAACCGCGTTGCAACGCTCCTGGTGGTCAACCAGCCCATGGCGGAAACCGCGCATTGCCAGCGAACGCAAAACCGGTAAGACGATTCTATCCGAGTGAGAATGGCCCCGGCGATAGTATCAGGCGTTCAGTTGGAAGCCGGGGCTGCCTGTTGCTGTGATGCAAATGCACGTTCGATCGCGACTTTCAGTTCTACCAGACCGCGGCCACGACTGTCGCCGGGTGGCAGCATCAGATATGCCGCATTCACATCCTGCATGGCTTCCGGCAATTTGTTGGCCCGGTAATAGGTCGTCGCCCGGTTGACAAAAGCGTTGTAGTAGTTTGGATTCAACTTGATAGCATCGCCAAAAAACTTCAGTGCAATGTCGTAATTTGCAAGCATGAAGTGGTTCTTACCCATCAGGTTCAGGGCAACCGAATTTTGTGGATCCAGTTTTATGGCCTCGGCCAGATCCAGCATGGCCTCGTCATAATCACGTTTGTTGTACAGCGCGCGAGCACGGGCGATCCAGATATTTCCGTCACCCTTTTCAAGGTCCAGAGCCGTCGTCAGATCTGAAATCGCTTTGTCCAGCTGCCCCAATTGACCATATGTTACGCCTCGCGCCGTATGGGCATCGACCAGTTGTTTGCCGGACAGCCCGGTTTCAATTGCCCGCGTGCAAGCACTTATCCGCTCAACCGCAGCAGATCTGCCCAGACATTCCTCAATATCACTGGCAGCCCATACCGGCGCTGCAAACAGCGATACCGTGACAACCAATCCGACTAACAGACTGGACTTCAACGACACTTTTCCAACCAACACGCTATCCTCTACGCCATCATGAATTAAACCAGCGAACAACACGCCTGCAACCTGCCAGGTTCACCGTCTACCCGTTTCTAATGCGGATTGTTTGCGGAGAAACTTGGGCAGTGAACACAATTGTCATGCAATATACCCTCGTTGCAAGAAAAAAGGCCGGACTTTTACAGTCCGGCCATCTTTGCAGCCATATCGGAGATGGGCGACGCACAATATCGGGATTTCACTGATGTCGATGCGTCAACCTAGATTTTGCCCTTTGCCCTGCGAGCGGCAAAATCTGCCTTGATCTGGCGTAGCTGATCGCTATCCAGAAGGTGAGCAGCTTCTGTTTCCAGCCTGTGTATCGCACGCGCTTCGCTTACCAGAGAAATACGGGTCATCAGGCGAGCGAAAAAGCCGCGCCAGTTGTGGGTATGAGCCGATGTATGAAATTCATTGAGTTTAGCTGTAACAGCCATGATTTACTCCGTCTTTTTGCAATGACATCCGCAACCGGTTGTCTCTATGCAATTCTTGTAGAGGAAGATCGTGACAGTTTTGTTGCGTTGCAACGTAAAATGCTGCAATGCAGCAATGCCTGGGTTGCATGCCTTGAAGTGAGGGATGCTAAAACTGAGATTCCAGGACGATTACCGTCGGTCTTGCGGGCAAATTGTCAACGGCCAGGGTTATCGATCGCATCTGTTCCCGACGAATGCCGAAATTATTGCTGAGGTTTGCGACGAATTGTGACAACGAATAATCACCGAATGCGTGCATTGGAAAAATCACACGCGACCCAAGTGCCTTAATTACACCGGCCATTTTATCAATCGGTAGTGTCCAACTTCCATCTACCGGCACCATCACCACGTCCAGCCGGCCGATCCATCCCAGGTGCCCAGCTCCCAGATCATGATGCAAATGACCGAGATGGCCTATACACAGTCCGGATATCTCGAAAATAAATATCGAATTGGCATCTTTCTCCGGCGTCCCCCATCCACGAATATCAGTGGTGACATTCCGGATCAGCACATCGCCCACTTCGAGATGGTGGCTGATGCGACCTCCTTCCGGGTTCCATCCGCGCAGAACATACTGGATGGCCGGGTCGGGTGTGTCGGTATAGTGAGTTTCATGAGCCTTGTTCATTGTCACGACATGCGGCGTGCCCCACTTGCCAGTCCATCCGGCATAGTCGGTGGCAATCGTTACGCCGCCGGGGCTTTCGATCCAGAATGTTGAGTGGCTGATATAGCTGATGCGGACCGTGCCGGAAGGCACGCTGTCCGCGACCAACTTCAGACTGACATAGCGGGCGTCGGGAAGGTTTTGTGCCACTGCAAGACAATTGCTGGGCGAACGCGCAAGTTTTTTGGCCTGGACCAAATCGATGCCTGAAGCTGCCCGCGCAACCGGTACAAGCGGCAACGCCACAACAATGGCGAGCATACAGCCGACCCGGTATGGATTTTTCACCTAACTGACCCTCCAGCAATGGCCGCAGGTCCGGCATGTACAGCCGGCTTACGGTTTGGTTAGCTCAACCTTCGCCTTTGCACGAAGTTCCTTGATAATGCCCTGTAGTTTATCAGCTTGCAAACTGACCCGGATGCGGTCTGCTACATCTTTCAGTTCAGGAAAGGCCTGTTCGCGCTCATCAACCTTCTTGATAACATGATAACCAAATTGGGTCTGAACCGGTTGACTGGTGTAGGCTCCAGTATCGAGGGCAAATACAGCGGCTTCAAATGCCGGCACCATGCGGCCGGATCCGAAATATCCAAGATCGCCACCACGCGGGCCCGACGGTCCTGTCGACCTGGTTTTGGCCAGCTCCGCAAAGTCGGCTCCCTTGTCAAGCTCAGCAATGACGGCCTCTGCTTCCTCCCTTGTTTTCAACAGGATGTGGCTGGCCTGAACCTCCTTCTTGCCTGCAACCTGTAATTTCGCTTCATCATAACGCGCCTTGACCTCAGCCTCTGTTACGAGTTCGGCTGCCTTGCTGAGCACATACGCCTCGCGCAGTGCCTGGACTTCGAGCCATGCGAGCTGGCGTTTGTATGCTTCTGTTTCAGCAATACCTTCCTCGCGCGCGGCATCGGCCAGCAGATGTGACTCAAGCAATATATTGACAATGAAATCCTGTTGCTGTTCCGGCGCCACCTGGTTCAAGGCGTCACCAAGCGAATTTCTCGCAAATTCCACATCTTCGCTGGTGATTGCATGGCCATCAACGGTTGCAAGTACTTTTGCCTCCTCGGCATGTAGAGGTATGGCGCTCGTGATCGCGAGCATTGCAACAGCTGAAAAACCGGTGCGCAAAAATACGGATAAAGACATCAAACGTTCCTTTGTTCTCATGAAATCTGATTTCGGCGCGGACCATGCCCCGGTTGCCGCAGCATTACAATTAAAGAATGTGTCATGTGCGTGTTCGTATCGGTATGGCTTCTGATTGAACTAATCAAAAGCCATAAATCTGATCGATTTCAATGTGCAAGCGAACCCATGAAGGTCTGGTGGGACAATATTGCGCACGCTGGTGCTTGCTGTCCGCTTATATCCACGCCGGAAGCCTTGGCGCCTATAGCTGTGGCAAGTGGCAGTATCTCAACCTATTTACCTGTCATGGCTCTATTGTCTGGCGAAGAACTTCAGCATGTCCTTCAAGCTGGGACGGGGCAACTCCAAAACCGGGACTTCTGAGGTTGAAATGTTCCATCGCGGGCATCATCAATATTGCGCCGCATGAACGGATGTTCGATCGGCTCCCGGCGGCGCAACAACCAATGCAAGGCAACCTGAAGATATCCACCTGGATAGTAATATCCTGCATTGCACCGCAAGGTTTCGAGCTTCTGTTGCTGCCAGGTAGCAGGCAACTCAAACCACGGCATACATGGATGGTCATGATGAACCGCGTGAAAATTGTTGTTGAGAAACAACAAGCGCATCACAATGCCGGCTTCTACTACAGCCGTTCGCTCGGAAACAGTTTCTTCTGCCCGATGCTCTATGAAAGTGCGGATCATCAGGATTGACATACCCGGATAAGCTGCACAAAGCCCGTAAATCCAGAGCGGAACGCCTGCCCACACGAGTAGCGCCATGACAGGCACCGCGCCTGCAAGGTGCAGGAAATACGCCCGGATCACACTCCGGTCCCCGGCAAGTATCAACCTGAGGTCATTGCGCCAGAAACCATACAGCGCCAATGCCGGACCGATCAAAATTCGACCAGCCAGGGTGGCATTAACTGCCAGCAAACACCGCATCGACGGGCTGGTATGATGCCAGTCGCGGCGACTGAGATACCAGCTTTCGGGGTCGTCATAGGGATCCGTCAACAGAACATTGTTGTGGTGCCGCAGGTGGGTATCGCGAAAACGACGGTATGGCACGAACAGGCCAAGAGCAGGAAATACCAATACTTCGTTCAACAAGCCGGATCGGGTCGGGTGTCCGTGTAATGCCTCGTGCTGCAACGAAGAATGAAAAGCAACCATCAAAGCAGCAGGCACAAACCACAACCACCCCAGCACGTCGTGCCAGACGATTGCAAGAAACCAGATGGCGTAACAGGCAACCAGCGCAACCCAGGTGGGCCATTCGCGGGCTGCCCTATAGCAAAATGGGTTCTCTTGAACCCATAAAGTTGATCTATCACTTTGGCAGCGATCAGTTTTATGGATTTTGATTGATTCAATCAAAATCCACACTGATTTGGCGGTCCCCAGCACCGGCATTTCAAAAACAATCCGAAACCGCACCGCCGTGAACCCGGCTGCTCGTGCAAATCAGAAACCATACCTCACATTTCCGTGATTGTCACCATAGTGTCAGTATGGTTGAAGCTTCAGATATCCAGTTCGGTGTCATCCACAAACTGGGCACGTTCGGTGATGAAATTGAAGCGATCCTCGGGCTTGTTGCCCATGAGTTGCCGGACGACACGAGCTGTCACTTCAGCTTCACTTCGAGCCATCCGGACCTGCAACAAGGTCCGGTTGGCAGGGTTCATTGTTGTTTCCTTGAGTTGAGCCGGCAACATTTCACCCAAACCCTTGAAACGCGAAACTTCCACTTTGCCCCTGCCTGAAAATTCACCCGCCAGCAATTCGTCCTTGTGGGCATCGTCACGCGCATATGCAGATTTTGTACCCTGCACCAGGCGGTACAACGGTGGCACAGCCAGATAAAGGTGGCCCTGTTCGATGAGTACCGGCATCAGGCGGTAAAAAAATGTGATGAGCAAGGAAGCAATATGCGCGCCATCAACGTCAGCGTCGGTCATGATAATGACCTTCTCATAGCGCAAATCATCTTCCCGATACTTGTCTCCCGTGCCGCACCCCAGGGCCTGCAAAAGATCACTTAACTGCTGATTGGCGCTCAGCTTGTCACGAGTTGCAGAGGCAACGTTGAGGATCTTCCCCCGCAATGGCAAAATGGCCTGATTCTTCCGGTTGCGAGCCTGCTTGGCGGAACCACCGGCGGAATCGCCTTCCACGATAAACAGTTCGGAGCCTTCGCGGCCGGACGAAGCGCAATCTGCCAGCTTGCCTGGCAGACGCAGTTTGCGCACTGCAGTCTTGCGGCCAACATCGCGCTCGGCCCGGCGGCGAAGACGTTCTTCGGCACGTTCAAGAACCCAGTCCAACAGCTTGTCGGCCTGGGCCGGATGGCCTGTCAGCCAGTGGTCAAAATGATCAGATATAGCCTTGTCTACAATACGGGATGCTTCAGATGTGGCAAGCTTCTCCTTGGTTTGTCCCTGGAATTCAGGCTCGCGAATAAATACCGACAACATTATGCCGGCAGACGACAACACGTCGTCCGTCGTAATTACCGACCCGCGTTTGTTGCCGGAAAGTTCAGCATAATTTTTCAAGGATCGGCTAAGCGCAAAGCGAAGCCCCTGTTCGTGAGTGCCGCCTTCGGCCGTGGGAACCGTATTGCAATAGGAAGAGACAAACCCGTCTGCACCACCGAACCATGCGACCGCCCATTCGACAGACCCGTGTCCACCCTCTTTTTTCACCTTGCCGGCAAAAATCTCATCCACTACCCGAGGCCGGCCATGAATCGCTTCCTCAAGATAATCCTTCAAACCGCCGGGAAAATGCAGGTTAGCCTTTTGCGGAGTTTCGTCCCTGTCCGCGAGGTGAACAGGGTCAACCGACCAGCGAATCTCGACACCACCAAACAAGTAGGCCTTGGATCGCGCCATCTTGAACAATCGTGCCGGTTTGAACTTTGCGCCCTTGCCAAAAATCTGCTCATCAGGTCTGAACCGCACCTTTGTGCCACGCCGGTTGTGAACCTTGCCTTCTTTGACAATCGGACCTTGAGCGGCACCGCGGGAATAAACCTGACGATACAATATCTGATTGCGGGCGACTTCGACCTCGAGAACTTCAGCCAGCGCATTGACTACCGACACGCCAACGCCATGCAACCCGCCGGACGTCTCATAGACTTTTGAATTGAATTTCCCGCCGGCGTGCAAAGTAGTCATAATAACTTCCAGAGCGGACTTGTCCCTGAACTTGGGATGCGGGTCGATGGGAATGCCCCGGCCGTTGTCCGACACGGACAAAAAACCGTCCGCATCATAATCAACTTCGATAAACGTGGCGTGGCCAGCCACCGCCTCATCCATGGAATTATCGATGACTTCGGCAAACAGGTGATGCAATGCTTTTTCATCAGTACCACCGATGTACATTCCGGGGCGTCGTCGAACAGGTTCCAGCCCTTCCAGCACCTCGATATCTGCAGCAGTGTAGCCTGCTTCTGCAGCAGGATGCCTGTGCGCTCTTGCTGGCGCAACCGCCGGAGCAGCACGTACAGGTTTCGCAACCGCAGGTGTCGTTTCAGTGCTGCCAAACAGGTCAAGGGATTTGGACATTCGTTTTCCGGTTGTCAGGGACAGGTCCCAAAGAGTTATCGTGGCGAATCATCAATCTGCAGTATTGCACGCGTTGGCCATGAAATGCGACATTCGCCAACAAAAAGGCCCCAAATTGGCGGCTCCAGTTTGACCAGCAATAACAAATGGAACAACAATTGTGGTGTCGTTTAGGGTATACTTTCAACGCTCGCAAATTGTCACTGGCTTTACCCCATGGCCAACATCATGACTTAAATAAAACAACCCCGCACATTGGGGTGATGTGCGGGGTTGCAGACTCTAGAGAAAACCCGGTTTCGAAGCGAGGGGGAGCTTCTTATTTCCCAGGCCCAAATCGACCAGATTAGCGGGAATAGCAGGGGATTTGGGACCCGCCTGTTCCTGATCGACCATTCTCCTACACACGTCACAAACGCTCAAATTGAATCTTTGCGTTTTATACGCGTCCACAGCGTGATCGCCTTATACGAGCGAACTTCGCTATTAAGTCACGAAATGTAACAATTTGTTAACCATTGGTCAAATCACGATTTTCGTGAGCACATCTGCCCTGCTCGAAGCCTGAGCACTTTCGTTCAATTTCCACCCAACAAACAGGCCCCGGCGGATCGTTTAACCGCACGGGGCCGATGGCTTTTTTGCCTTTACCCGATTTAACAACCAGGCATTTCGTAATACGGACATTATTGTCCGGAACTTCATAATTTTGTATGTCGGATAGGCTGCAATCAGGCATTCAGGCCCAAGCGATACTGCTTCTTTCCCGATCAGCCGACTACAGCAAACTTTGCTTTGGCGGAGTCATTTTTGTAGACCTCCTTGGTTTGCGAATATGCAAATAATGCCCTTTTTGTTCAATTGCCGTCAAATCACGAATAATGTCAGCATTACTTACGTTTTATCCAGCCAGGCCTGCATGGCTTTGTTGACCATCTCCGGTTTTTCCAACGTAGACAGGTGTCCACATTGCGGGACGAGATCAAGCATTGCATGTGGAATCCTCGTTGCCATTTCCATGGCGCATTCAGGCGGCGTAATCACATCCAGATCCCCGGTCAAAATCAACGCCGGACATGCAATATCGGCCAGTCCTGCCAGATAGTCAGATCGATCAAGGATAGCGGCCATCTGGCGCCTGAACACCTTTTCGCCTGTGTCAATTGCCATCTGGATGATGGTGTTGCACAACGCCGGTTCAGTAACGCTGCCGGGAGCAATCAAACGGTCCAGCAAAACTTCTGTCGTGATTTTCAGGTAGTTGCCTTCATCGGCCATCGCGATCAATCCACGACGCGCAGCAGACTGTTGCGGGGTATCCAGTCTGGCCTTGCCATCCAGTAAAGCCAGTCGTGTGACGCGATCAGGTGCAAGGGCCATAATTTCCAGGGACAGATACACCCCCATAGACAGACCGGCCAGCGCGAAACTGTCGGGTGCATCGCTAAGTATGTGACGGGCAATTCCGGTCATGTCACCAGCGCTGCAATGATTGGCGATGATAACCTCGCGGCTACCTGAAAATGCATCTATCTGTGGTTTGAACAAGGCGCCGGTGCACATCAACCCGGGTATCAGCAACAGAGGTTCAGCCATTCCAGCCATCCAGCATCAAATGCGCCAATGCCATGTAGTCATCCCGCAGAGGTGTTGACTTGCGCCACGCCATCGCAACAGTTCTTGACGGTTGTTCTCCCACAAATCTCAACAGGCGGATACGATTATCCGGTAGCTGTTGGCGAATACACATCTCCGGCAGCAGGGTAACGCCATGCCCGTTTGCTACCATTTGCACGATTGTGCTCAGCGAAGACGCTCCCATTGCCCGCGACAATTTCGAAGCACCAATATTGCAATAGCTCAAGACCTGTTCACGCAGGCAATGTCCCTCGCCCATCAGCAACAGGCGATCTTCACCAATCATGGCTGGCGTTGCCAGCATATCAGGCGACAACTGTTCATTATCCCTGATTGCCAGCAGGAAATTGTCGACGAACAGTTCCTGCACTTCGACCTCAGGTGACTTGAGCGGTAATGCCGCAACGATCACATCCAGTTTGCCTGCTTTCAGTTCGTCAACCAGGGTTTCCGTAATTGTTTCGCGCAGGCGTAAATCAACATCTGGATATCTGACTGACAATCCGGTGAGCATGGCCGGCAGCAGATATGGCGCAATGGAAGGAATGGCACCAAGGCGCAACACGCCGCTTAGTGTGCCGGTTCGTTGTCGTGCAAAATCCTCAAGATCAGACACTTCCGACAAAATTATTCTGGCGCGGCGCACCGCCTCTACACCTTCCGAGGTTAAGGATACCTGCTTGGGCGACCTTTCCAGCAATGCCACGCCCCACCTCTGCTCAAGCTCCTTGATTTGTTGAGACAGCGCCGGCTGGGTAACGGAACATTCCGCAGCAGCCTTGCCGAAATGGCTATGCCGGGCGATTGCCTCAAGGTATCTGAGCTGACGCAGGGTTGTCATTATGGCGATAACAGTAAATTATCAGAATGATAAGGCAATCATAATTAATGTTATTAGGCTTGTGATTGCGAAGAGGTATTGCGGGCATCTACGCACGCTTGCCCCGAGTCCGGGAGTCGACCCCCTTCCAGCAAGCTTTGCGGACAGAAGAAATCCGGCAATCCGGCAGTTCGCAAAACCTCGTGCTTCAACTCAAACAACAATGCGCAAATTTCGTCCCGGTAAACTCAAGAATTTTTTTGCCTCGAGTACAGATGCTTCTGTTAATCAGTGTCGATTAAATGCAGCATTCAAGTCATGCCGACCCGCATTGACATAATTCCTGAGCATGACCTCCCCGACGCCAGCGACCTCATTATGCAGGGCCGTGCCTTGGCAAAGGACTGGCAGGTACAACCCGGCGCGTTTCTGAAGTATCACGGCCTTTCCTGCGAGGCCGAGTACAAACGCCTGAAGTCCGCTGACGGACAGTTGATGCAGCATGCCCAGATTGGCTGGCGCGATCCGGAGAAATCACGCCATGGTTGGGCTGACATCCATGAGCGTTGTGCAGTGAGAGATGTTACCGTTGACCGCTATGGCATCTGCCTCGACTGGTCGATGGGCATCCCGCGGGACCGCCGTGGTGACGCGATGCGCGGAACCGGCCTGATCCTCGACAGCCCGGAGCAGTTTGCAGACCTGACAAATGCTGCACCGGTCGCGCCGCACTTTGGAGATTTTGTCTTGGGATTTCCGGCGTCGGTTGAGAATACCTGTGCTGCCCTGGCAGCCGGTTCCACCAGCGTCGGCAACCTCGGACAATACTTCACTTTCCGCCTGCAGCATCACTCCGACGATGTGGTCTGCACAACAGCGACGCTGACCGCCTTGGCCCTGATTGCCGCACAACCCGTACCAGTACTGGTGCATTCAAATCTGGATGACGGGTTTGCAGCCTTGTTTGGCGACCTGTCGAGCACGCTTGGCGCTGTTCTGCTGGAACGCCATATCGGCAAGCTCGCTGGTGTTGAAATCAGCCATTGCTGGGGACATCATTTTTCCGATCCGGTCCGGCGTCTGGCGTTTCATCTTGCTCTTGCCGAGGTGTCAGAAACACCTGGCACCATGATTTACGGCAACACCACCAGTTATCGCGGATCCCGGGCAGAAAACTTTGCCAGCTTGTCGAGCTACCTGTCGGTTGACATTGCAGGCCAGATGCTGACACCGACCGGGCATGCCATCAACCCGGTGCCGGTAACCGAAAACGAGCGCATTCCAGACGTGCCGGAAGTCGTCGAAGCACAACTGTTCGCTTCTCGTCTGATCGAGCATCAAACCCGGCATTTGCCGCTTCTGGACGCCGCTCCTGCCCGTTCATTGGCAATCCGTCTGGTTACCGGCGGAAAGCAGTTCTTTGACAATGCGATCAGCGGTCTCGACGAAGCCGGTATCGACACAAACAATCCATTTGAAATGCTGCTGGCAATCCGCAGGCTGGGTGGCAGGCGGATGGAGTTGTTGTTCGCCGCGAAAGACGGCAAAATTCCATCTGACATCGTCGAGGAAGTGGCTGAGATGGCTCACACCCATATAACGCGGGTATCGACGGCTGATCAGCGATCACTGCGCAAATTGAAACCCCGCATCCTGACGGCAACCACAGACGTCCACGAACACGGCAAGCTGGTACTGGACGAAGTACTGTCCAGCGCGGGCGCCACGGTGATTGACGGCGGCACCTCTGTCGAACCACGCGCACTGGCATCCCGGGCCCGGGACGAACAGGCAGACGCGGTTGCCGTGTCTACCTATAACGGTGTTGCATTGAGCTACTACAATGCATTACGCGGGCATCTGGGCAATCAGATTCCGATTCTGATCGGCGGCAGGCTCAACCAGGTGCCAGACAGTTCCAACACGTCGCTGCCGGTGGATGTTGGAGATCAGCTCGCGGCAGCCGGTGCAATTGTCTGCCGTGAGATCGAAGTCGCAGTACCTGCAATATTAAAGGCACTGGAGGAAATGAAATGACCAAGACAGTAGGCGTTATCGGCACAGGCCATCTCATCAAACACATGATGCCCTCCATGATCAAAACTGGCGCCCGCTTCGTGATTTCAGAACGTGGCCGCAGGATTTCTGCCAAACTCGCAGAGCAATATGATGTCGAAGTATCTGCAGACAATCAGTTCATCGTCGATCAATCCGACGTTGTGATTCTGGCGGTTCGCCCTTTTGACGCTGTGGCAGTGTGTAATGTGCTCTCGTTTTCAGATACCCAGACCGTTCTCAGCCTGTGTGCAGGCGTTCCCTCACCTGACCTTGCCCCAGCCGTTTCCCCGGCAAATCTGGTCATGGCCATTCCAGTAGTTGCTGCGCAATTTGGAGAAAGTCCGACGCTTATGTTTCCAGAAGAAACCCGCTGCCGTGCAATTCTGGAAACCTGTGGCCCTGTGCTGGCACTGCAAACCGAAGACAGTTTTGAGCCGGCATCGGCAATCGCGTGTTACTATGGCTGGTTGCAGGAGTTGATATCGCAGATGTCGGACTGGGTGTCAGCTCACGGTGTGGACCCTGACACAGCCCGCCTGCTCACTGCTCAAATGACCCGTGCAGCCGGGACTGCGGTGCGCGAACGCATGGAAACACCTACTGCCGAACTGGTATCCGAACTGGCCACCCCATACTCCTATACCTTGAAGGGGCTTGAAGTCTTGCTCAAGGCCGATGCCTTCACACCCTGGAAAGACGCTGCCGAAGCTTTATACAGGCAAGATTAACCCCGTTCAAAATGACGCAAGGCGCATAAATTGACTTTTCGCTCGCGAATCCGCATATAAGCTTCATACGTTTCGGCGCCGTGCGTGAGGTGCCGTAAAAGAGGATTCAGACATCCGGTCTGATCCCGGCACATCAACCAGCTCCACTGGGCACGGCGATATTGTCCGCTAGCCCGTGCAGCGCTTATAGAACGGTCTATTAAACTTAATGTCATTCGATACACTTGGCCTTAGCGAAAAGGTCCTCACCGCCGTCACGGACGCCGGTTTTACTGAACCTACAAAAATACAGGCAGAAGCCATTCCACCTGCACTTGAGCGCAGGGATGTTTTAGGGCTTGCGCAGACAGGCTCCGGCAAGACTGCTGCTTTCACACTGCCAATGCTGCACATTCTGGAAAAGGGACGCCCGCGGGCGCGGATGCCACGCACGCTGATTCTGGAACCAACCAGAGAGCTGGCTGCCCAGGTACACGAGGCTTTCGAGCTGCTCGGCAAAAATCACAAGCTGAACATCGCACTTTTGATGGGCGGTGTTTCATTCGAAGAGCAGAACCGCAAGATCGATCGTGGAGCCGACGTTGTGATTGCAACGCCGGGCCGCCTGCTTGATCACGTTGAGCGCGGCAAACTGATGCTTACCCATATAGAAATTTTCGTAGTCGATGAAGCCGACCGCATGCTCGACATGGGCTTTATTCCGGATATCGAGCGCGTTGCAAAACTGCTGCCGATTACCCGGCAGACGCTGTTTTTCTCAGCTACAATGCCGCCGGAAATCCAGCGCCTTACCAACCAGTTCCTGCACAATCCGGTTGAAATCAAGGCGCAGGCGCTTTCGTCAACTGCAGAAACCATAACCCAGCGGGCGGTTTATGCACCGTCCGATGAACCCTCCAAGCGCGATACGCTGCGTGACCTGATGCGCGATCATGCAAACAAAATAAAAAACGGCATCATCTTTGCCAATCGCAAGACGACAGTTGCCGTTCTGGAAAAATCCCTTCAGAAACACGGATTTTCCTGCGGTGCCCTGCACGGTGACATGGACCAGCGATCACGTTTGAAAACGCTCGATGCGTTCCGCAACAACGATATTACATATCTGATTGCATCTGATGTCGCTGCGCGCGGTCTCGATATTCCGGATGTGAGCCATATCTACAATTATGATGTTCCCACCCACTCGGAAGACTATGTGCACCGCATCGGCCGCACCGGCCGTGCCGGTCGCCTGGGCAATGCCTATACCCTGGTGAAATGGGAGGAGTTCCGCGCGTTGAGGGATATCGAGAACCTGATCAAGAAAACCGTCGACTGGGATGGCGAGGCACCAACTGACGAAGAGATTGCCGAGTCCATTTCAGCCAAAGGCAGGCGCCGGCGCGGCAGCAAACCGCAGGGTCCAAAAGCCAGGCCAGCAGCGAAGTCGGCAAAATCCGGAAAAGTTGAAGAAAAGCCACAAGTGGCCGAAAAGCAGGAGTGGGTACCTGTCGAAGCAAAGCAGGAAAAACGCCACTCAGAAGAAAAACCGCAGCGTGAGCGCAGTGACAGAAAGCGCGGGCGTGGCAACAGAAGTCGTGAAAATAATCACGACAACACCCCATCGATGTTTACAGAGGAAAACATACCGGCATTCCTGGCGCGTCCGGCAATTTAGAGCAATTCAGAGTTGATGATCCAAAGCAGTTTATGTTTGATTTAGGTTATGTACATCGCTGTGGTTCTTGTTTTGACGCGCTAGTTGGTCCGAAAATCGTTTCCCGCTGTTCGGAAGGCGCTTCAACCGCGTTGTAATACGTCAGCTGACACCGGTGTCAATTCGATTGACTCGCCACAACCACACGCGCTGGTCTGGTTCGGATTGTTGAACACGAAACCAGCACGCAATTTATCGACTTCATAATCCATTGTGGTGCCAAACAAAAACAGGACGGCTTTTGCCTCGATGAGAACGCGTGCGCCTCTGTCCTCGATCACCTCGTCGAACCTGTCAGGCTCATTGACAAACTCCATTGTGTATTCCATGCCTGCGCAACCGCCGTTCTTGACGCCGATGCGAATCCCGCCAGTGTCCGAACCCGATCTGGACATCAGATGCCTGATACGGTCCACCGCAGCGTCCGTCAATGTCATGACCGTTGGCCGGGGCCGGCTGTTTGAGGTATTTACGTCGATAGCTTTCATCTCAGATCACCACATGTTCAGGGCGACACGGGCTTCATCCGACATGCGCGACGGGTCCCATGGCGGATCAAACACCAGTTCCACGTCGACATCCATGACGCCTTCTACAGTGCGCACGGCATCCGCCACCCAGCCCGGCATATCACCGGCAACAGGACAACCAGGAGCGGTCAGTGTCATATCAACCTTGACAGACCGGTCGTCGCTCACATCAATCTTGTAGATCAGGCCCAGTTCAAATATGTCGACCGGGATTTCCGGATCATAAACGGTCTTGATCGCCGCAATCATGTCATCCGTCATCCGCGTCAGTTCCTCTTGGGGAATTGAAGATGTCAACGCCGGATCATGATGGTCCGATACAACCGTTTCAGGAACGGGTGCGGGGGCGCACGATGTCTTTATATCATTCATGTTTTTCAACCTATCACATAAACATCTTCTGTGCAGATGTAAGCGCAGCTGCCAACCGATCAACATCTGCAGTGTTATTGTACATACCGAACGACGCCCGGCAGGTTGCCGTCACACCAAATTTCTGCAACAGCGGCATTGCGCAATGAGTTCCGGCGCGAACAGCGACGCCGTGGCGGTCTATCACGGTTGATATGTCGTGTGCATGCGCACCTTCCATCACAAACGAGATAATTGCTCCCTTGGTTGGCGACGTCCCGAGTATCCTGAGCGAGTTGATATGGGCCAATCGCTCATTGGCGTACTCCAGCAACGTTGCCTCGTGGGCGGCAATCGCCTCGCGACCAATACTAATCATGTAGTCAAGCGCTGCCCCCAATCCAATAGCCTGCACTATGGCGGGTGTTCCTGCTTCAAACCTGTGTGGCGGATCATTGTAGGTCACATCGTCTTCGGTCACCTCGGTGATCATCTCACCGCCGCCCTGGTAGGGCGGCATTCTGGCCAGCAAATCCTTTTTCCCGTACAATACGCCAATACCGGATGGTCCATAGGTCTTGTGCCCGGTAAAGACATAGAAATCAGCATCAAGGTCCTGCACATCCACCGGCATGTGAACCGCACCCTGTGAACCATCGACCAGAACCGGAATACCGCGACCATGGGCGATCTGGATAATCTCCTTTACCGGCACCACTGTACCGAAGGCGTTCGACATATGGGTAATCGCCACCATCCTGGTGCGCGGCGTCAAAGTCTTGATGAAATCTTCCACATGCAGTGTGCCTTCATCATCTACCGGAACCCAGCGAATACTTGCACCTCTGCGTTCCCTCTGGAAATGCCACGGTACGATATTGGAGTGATGCTCCAGAATGGAAATAACAATGTCATCGCCTTCGCCAATGACCATCCCGCCAAAACTCTGAGCGACCAGATTTATGGCATCTGTTGCATTGCGGGTGAAGATCACCTGATCGGTTGACGGCGCATTCAGAAACCTGCGCGCACTTTCGCGGGCATCTTCAAAAGCCTGTGTTGAGGTGTTCGACAGATAATGCAACCCGCGATGCACGTTGGCATACTCTTCCGAATAAGCCTTCTGGATCCGGTCCAGCACTACTTTCGGCTTTTGTGCCGATGCACCATTGTCGAGGTAGGTCAGCGGCTTGTCACCATAGACCGGTTTCGACAGGATCGGAAAATCCGTCCTGATTTTTTCGACGTCATATCCGGACGCCGGAACGATCTTCTTGGCTATTTCATTCATAAGACATGAACTCCATCAGCGAACCATCCGGATCTCGGAAATAAACACTTTTGCCCTGCCCCATTGCGCCATGGCGTTCACAGGGGCCTTCCTCAATCGTGATGGCGTGAGCCTGTAAATGTTCGATGGCACCGGAGATCGGTCCGTGCCAGCGAAAACACAGATCACTGTTGCCGGGCATCACCGGCAGTTCGGCAACCGGTGAACCGTGCTGGTCGGGACCGTGAATATTCAATTGCTGCTCACCCCATCGAAACTGATAACCATTGCCAAACTCAATGGCTTCGGCTCCCAGAACTTCGACATAAAACGCCCTCGCCTTGTCCCAGTTGGAGACATGGATCACACAATGATCGAGGCTGACGCGAGTCATGATACTGTCCCTAACCGGTTTTGCGGCGAGCCAGCCACCCTGCAGCCAATCCGCTTAGCACGTCACGGATCGCATCGCTTTCGACGTCGTCGAAAGCTTCAGCCGCAAAAGCGCCAATCAACATGGATTTGGCTTCGGTTTCGGAAACGCCCCGCGTGCGCATGTAAAACATCTGGTCCTCATCCAGATCGCCAGATGTCGCACCATGACCGCAGACCACGTCGTCGGCATAGATTTCCAGTTCGGGCTTGGCGTCAAACTCAAACTCGTCCGACAGCAGCAATGCATGGGATGACTGTTTGCCATCGGTTTTCTGGGCATCCCGGCGCACGATCGCCTTGCCCTGAAACACACCGCGTGCTGCCTGGTCCATCACGCATTTGAACAGTTCGCGGGACGTACAATTCGGCACTGCGTGATCAATCACCAGCCTTGTATCATTGTGCTGCCTGCCGGTCAGCAGGAATGCACCGGAAACGTAGCTTTCGGTGTGCTCGCCTTCAAAAGTGACAAAACCCTGCTGACGGGTGGCGCGACCGCCAATGGTCAGGGTGAAGTCCTTCAGACTGGCACTGCCTGCCAAATGTACCTCAGTATTGGAAAGGTGAATCGCATCAAGACCTTCCTCCTGAACCTTCACACGATCAAGCCGGGCATTGTCACCAACATGCAATTGTGTAACAGAATTGTGGAGGTATTCACCTGATCCACCTATATGGGTTTCGATCAGGGTCGCTGATGCGCCGTCCTCCAACACAACAACATTGCGGGTGGTGAAGGTGGCAGACTGTTCGGCGGAGGTTATGAACAACAACTCGATCGGCGCGTCCATCGTGGAACCAGCCTTGATTCTGATTCCTGCGCCATCGCTCATATAAGCGAGATTTAGCGCTGCAATGGGATCGGTAGACCCTGCAACCAGCTTGCCCGACAACCAGTCTGGCAAGTCATCTGTTCCGAGACTGGCAAATTCAACGTCACCGGTAGCCGGAAGGACAGTACGTGCAGGGTCATAGGAACCATCGACAAACACCAGGCGCGCACGCGCCACATCGCCAAAAGGTGAAGCGGAAATCAGAGTGTCAATGGTGCCGGCAGACGCTTTGGTGCCGGAAGCTGGCGGCAGTGCCTTCGAAATCAACTGGCGCAAATCTGTCCACTTCCAGTCTTCCATGCGCCTGTGCGGCAGGCCTGTTTCGGCAAACTGCGCAAATGCAGACTTGCGTACCTCCGCCAATGCGCCCTGTGGTTTAAACGCGTTCACGTAAGCGGTTTCTGCCGGCGTTTTCATCAATGTAACAGTCATGATCCAGTTCCCGCCTTACGCTGCATATGCCGCATATCCGTCCTTCTCCAGTTCAAGCGCCAATTCCTTGCCACCTGACTTCACAATTTTGCCGTCTGACATGACGTGCACCCGGTCAGGCACAATGTAATCAAGCAGACGCTGATAGTGGGTTATGACCAGCATGGCGCGATCAGGAGAGCGCAATGCATTCACGCCTTCGGCAACCACACGCAAAGCGTCAATATCAAGACCGGAATCGGTTTCATCCAGAACACACAATGCCGGCTCCAGTACTGACATTTGCAGAATCTCGGCGCGCTTCTTTTCGCCGCCGGAAAAACCGACATTGACCGCACGCTTCAGCATGTCTGATGTGACATTCAGCCTGGCCGCCTTCTCGCGCACTAGACGCATGAAATCAGGTGTGGTCATTTCACCTTCACCGCGCGCCTTGCGCTGTGAATTCAGGGCCACCTTCAGAAATTGCATGGTAGCTACACCGGGAATTTCGATAGGATACTGGAACGCCAGAAACACACCGGCGGCGGCGCGTTCATCGATTTCCATATCCAGCAAATCCTGACCCTTGTAGGTGATCGACCCTTCGGTCACGACGTAACCGGGACGACCGGCCAGTACATAGGACAATGTGGACTTGCCGGACCCGTTTGGTCCCATTATGGCATGTACCTCACCTGCATTAACGGTCAGGTCCAGTCCTCTGATTATCTGCTTGTCCTCTTCTTCGAGGCTCACATGCAGGTTATTGATTTCAAGCATTCTTGTATTCCCTGTTATCTCAGACTTTTCTAATCATCATCATCAATCCGCCTGCAGCCCAGGCGACAAATCCAACGCCTCCGACAATCATCGGAACGTTCAGCCAGGCACGTCCAGCCTCGCTGGTTCCGCCAA
Source organism: uncultured Alphaproteobacteria bacterium (assembly GCA_963700885.1). Lineage (GTDB taxonomy): Bacteria > Pseudomonadota > Alphaproteobacteria > Rhizobiales > Aestuariivirgaceae > Anderseniella. The sequence goes on along the minus strand of CAVOZJ010000024.1, from coordinate 28,259 downwards.
TGCCGATGTCGAACACCCAGAACAGGACCCCGAACGGCAGCGCCAGAAGAAATATCTTGCGTGCCTTCGCGGTAAACTCCTCCAGGCTTCCAAACCGGGACTGAAACAGGCGGTCAAACATCACTTGCCCTATCCGACGCTACCTTCCAGCGAAATGCCGATCAGCTTCTGCGTTTCAGCCATGAACTCCATTGGAAGCTGCTGCAGGACGTCGCGCACAAAACCGTTTACAACCAGTGCCACGGCTTCTTCTTCATCGAGACCGCGTGACCGGCAGTAGAACATCATGTCGTCGGATATCTTCGACGTGGTGGCTTCATGCTCAAACGTCGCCGTGCGGGTTTTCGCTTCGATGTAGGGCACCGTGTGAGCACCGCATTTGTCACCGATCAGCAGAGAGTCACACTGGGTAAAATTACGCGAACCCCTTGCCCTGGGATGGGCTGTCACAAGGCCACGGTAGGTATTGTCGGAATGGCCAGCCGCGATGCCCTTTGAGATGATGCGGCTGGATGTGTTTTTGCCCAGGTGGATCATCTTGGTGCCTGAGTCCACCTGCTGGTAGCCATTGGAAATAGCGATGGAGTAAAACTCGCCCACCGAATTGTCACCGCGCAGGATGCAGCTTGGATACTTCCAGGTGATGGCCGAACCAGTTTCAACCTGAGTCCACGACACCTTGGAATTGTCACCGCGGCAATCGGCCCGCTTGGTCACGAAGTTGTATATGCCGCCCTTGCCGTCTTTGTCGCCGGGATACCAGTTCTGTACAGTTGAGTACTTGATCTCGGCTTCTTCCATGGCAACCAGTTCAACCACTGCGGCATGCAACTGGTTTTCATCGCGCATCGGTGCAGTGCAGCCTTCCAGATAGGAAACATAGGCCCCCTTCTCCGCGATGATGAGCGTACGCTCAAACTGCCCGGTATTTTCGGCATTGATGCGGAAATAGGTCGATAACTCCATCGGGCAGCGAACGCCTTCGGGAATGAACACGAATGACCCATCGGTAAACACCGCAGAATTCAATGCTGCGTAATAGTTATCACCTTGCGGCACTACCGAGAACAGATACTTCTTTACCAGTTCTGGATGTTCACGAATGGCTTCTGAAATGGAGCAGAAAATCACTCCCGACTTGGCAAGTTCCTTCTTGAAGGTTGTCACCACCGACACACTGTCAAAAACAGCATCAACAGCTACCTTGCCGGAAGCATAAGACGGACCACCGCCTTCCTCATCGAGTGTACTCGGCTCGTCATGCTTGCGCACGCCGGCCAGAAGCTCCTGCTCTTTCAGTGGAATGCCGAGCTTTTCGTATGTGCGCAGCAGTTCAGGATCAACCTCATCGAGGCTCCTCGGTCCGGTCTGACCCTTTGGTGACGAATAATAGTAGATATCCTGGAAATCGATTTTCGGATAACTCACCTTCGCCCAATCCGGTTCATCCATCTTCAGCCACCTGGCATAGGCGTCAAGACGCTGTTCCAGCATCCATTCCGGCTCTTCCTTCTTGGCGGAAATAAACTTGATGACGTCTTCCGAGAGACCCTTGGGTGCCGTATCGGATTCAATTATCGTCTCAAAACCGTACTTGTACTTGTCGACGTCAATTTCCTTGACGCGTTCAATTGTTTCAATGTCGGGCATTTTCGCCTCTCCTTATCTGCAAATTCATTCAGGCCGCCGCCGCGCGCGCCACGTGGCGCCCGGCGATCTTCTGCCAGCTGTCTGAAAACCTGTTCACATCATCCATGGTTGATGACCATCCCAGGCTCACACGGATTGCCGACTTTGTCGCTGCCTCACCTGTCCGCATGGCCGCAAGCACATGACTTGCCTGAACCTTGCCGGACGAACATGCAGAGCCCGAAGACACTGCAATTCCATCCAGATCGAACGCCATCAATGCAGTGTCAGCCTCAAGGCCATCCAGCGCGAAACAGACGGTGTTGGGCAGCCGTTCAACATCTGCCGAGAACACGGTTACCTCGCCGGGTCCAACTTCCAGAATTGATTCAAGCTGCAATCGCAATCTGTTGAAATCGGTTTCGTTTTTGCCTGCAGCGCGAACCGCTGCAGCAAACCCTGAGATACCGGCAACATTTTCAGTGCCAGCCCGGCGCCGAAACTCCTGCCCACCACCTGCAATCAATTGATCTACCGGCAAACCATCGCGCACCACCAGCGCGCCGACACCTTGCGGACCACCCACCTTGTGTGCCGAAACGCTCAACAAATCGACGCCCAGCAATCCAAAGTTCACAGGTATTTTTCCAAACGCCTGTGCTGCATCGCTATGCACCAGTGCGCCATGTTTCTGAGCGATGCTCACAACATCGCGAATCGGTTGAATTGTGCCGGTTTCGTTGTTGGCCAGCATGACAGAGACCAACACACGTCCCTCACAAGTGTCGAGAAGACTTTCAAGTGCCGATAGGTCAATGATGCCGTCCTCATCGACCACTGCCACATCAACCTGGCAACCCGCTGCGCCGGCCGCCTCCAAGACGCAGGGATGTTCAACTGCCGATACAATGATGCGTTCCGCACCGACACAGCGCAGCGCCTGATTGCAGCTTTCCGATCCACCGCTGGTGAATACAACGGTTGGCGCTATCGTGCCCAGACCCATGGCAATCTCGTCACGCGCTGCTTCGACCACTGCGCGCGCCTTGCGCCCCTCCTGATGTACGGAAGACGCATTGCCATGCAGTTCAAGCGCGGCGGACATTGCCTCGCGAGCTTCGGGCCTCAGTGGGCTGGTGGCGTTATGATCAAGATAGGTACGCATGAAATCAGTTACTCATCCTTGCGCCATGTTACTGACCGGATGAGCCTTGGCACGACGAATTGAAGCTTCCAGCGCCAAATTCCGCCGATTGACGACATCTCCCAGGGTTACGGCTGATAAAAACCCATAAACCTGCCGGCCGAGCGCTGCCCACAGTTCATGGGTCACACATTTTTCACCCTTCACACAACCATCAATGGCGTCGCCCTGACACCGCGTCACCTGCATAGGTTCATCGGCGGCCGACACGATGTCAGCAATGTTTATGCGGTCTGCCGGACGCGAAAGCCGGTATCCGCCACCAGGGCCACGCTGACTTTCCACAAGGCCGGCGCGACGAAGCTTGGCGAACAATTGTTCCAGGTATTCCTGACTGATGTCCTGACGCTCCGCAACATCTCCAAGTGGCACCAAACTTCCTTCAGCCTGTGCCGCTATATCCGCCATGGCCATTACTGCGTATCTGCCTTTGGTAGAGAGCTTCATGTGTTTACTCACCCGCTCGGCGTCCGAATCTGGTCAGGCAGGATGCCCGGCGCCCGTAACGCTTGCATTGCGACTGTCAAATTGTGTAAGACCCCGCCTGAGGTCCGATTTCCGGCCCGCAACGGTTTCTTGAATAATTCTAAACTGGATATAGAATACCCGACAAACAGAGTCAACAATACAATCCTGCGGGTTTCAGCACCTTTTGCGCTGAAAGCTGATCACCGCGGCCAAACCTTCGTTGCCTCGTCATTTCGCCACGGCAACCACTTTTATACAGGACGTCAAACGTATGCCTGAGGTCATTTTTAACGGACCCGCCGGTCGCATTGAAGGCCGCTATCACCACAATCCCGAACACGGTTCGCCTATCGCACTGATCTTGCACCCGCATCCGCAATTCGGCGGGACAATGAATAACCCAATCGTGCACGACTTGTACTATATGTACCGTGATCGTGGCTTCTCGGTTTTACGATTTAATTTCCGTGGCGTTGGCCGTTCACAAGGCCTGTTCGACAATGGAGCCGGCGAGCTGTCCGATGCAGCTGCTGCTCTTGACTGGATGCAAACCTACAACAAGGAAGCTGCGACCTGCTGGATAGTGGGGATTTCCTTTGGCGCGTGGATTTCCATGCAACTGCTGATGCGTCGCCCCGAAATTGCCGGGTTCATTTCCATTGCCCCGCTGGCAAAGCATTACGACTTCTCTTTCCTTGCGCCGTGCCCGGCTTCGGGCCTGTTCGTCAATGGCCAATATGACACGGTCACGCCAGCAGATTCCATCAACGCACTGGTTGCCAAGCTGAAGAGCCAGAAAGGTATCACGATCGACCATAATGTGATGCCTGACACCAACCACTTCTTTGAAGACAAAATCCCGGAGCTGACTGAAATCTGCGCGGAATACCTGGACAAGCGCCTCGCGGTGGAACTGAAGGAAGATTAATCGCGACAACTCGGTCTATTTTTATGAGATCGGGTCGAACCTCTTGCCGCCTGATACCGGTTCACGTGTGCCTGTGGTACCTGGCCATGTAAGGGGTAGACCTTTCAATGATCGTACAGCGAGATAAGCCCAGGCTTCCGCTTCAATTGCATCTCCATCCGCGTGAATTGCTTCTGCCGGTACGACCGGTGCATCGATAAGGCCGGCAAGGCATTCCATCAGGAAGCGGTTTTTGCGCCCACCTCCGCAGATCACCCAGCAAGTCGGCATTTTACTGCACCATGTCGCTGAATCTGCAATGGAATGCGCAGTAAAACTCATCAGCGTCGCTGCACCGTCAGCTGGTTCCAGGTGTTTTACAGGGTCGAGATTAAAGCTCGCCCTATCCAGTGATTTAGGCGGAGGTTCATGGAAATAGCGATGACGGCGAAGTTCTGCCAGTGCACCTTCATCAACATTGCCTGCACGTGCCAACGCACCATCGATGTCGACCGGGTGGCCGGTATGTTTCAGGCACCAGTCGTCCATCAACGCGTTGCCCGGACCGCAGTCAAACGCCAGTAAACTTTCCGATTCACCAACAAACGTGACGTTTCCAACACCACCAATGTTAACAAAAGCCACCGGTCGACCGGGAACCTGGGAAGCCAGCGCCGAATGATAGGCGGGGGCCAGCGGCGCACCCTGGCCGCCGTAAACCATATCATTGGCCCGCATATCAGCGATGACCCGAAGCCCCGTGGCATTGGCAAGAGTTTGGCCGTCACCCAGTTGAATCGTCAAACCGATTTCGGGTCGATGGAGGACCGTCTGACCATGAAATCCTACGATCAACTCATTTGTCTTGCTAATGTGGTGTTTCTGACAAAACCAGTCAACTGCATCCGCGTGCCAGCGAGTGATATCCTGCTCAGTTGCCGACAGTTTTGCCGGTCTGGAATCTCGTGACTGCAAACCAGTTGACAGCTCCATGGCCTCAGCCAACAGGGCGCGCTGATCTGCATCATAGTCAACAGCTTCAAATGCCAGAGCTTCCACCATCGCTTCGCCGTCGGTACGGATCATTGCCACATCTATGCCGTCCATTGATGTGCCACTCATCAGTCCGATTGCCATGATTGGATTTGCCATTCTGCCTCGTCGTGCTATGAGGCTCGCACATTACCACAAGAGTATTTACATGACCTATAAATCAGACTTTCTGAACGTGCTGGATGAGCGCGGCTTTGTCCACCAGTGCTCCGACTTTGATGGCCTGGATAGTCTTGCCAGAAAGCACGAAGTCGTTGGATATGTCGGTTATGACTGCACGGCGCCGTCACTGCATGTCGGCAATTTTCTGAGCATGATGATGCTGCACTGGCTACAACAGACCGGTAACAAGCCCATCACCCTGATGGGTGGCGGCACCACCCTGGTCGGCGACCCTTCCGGTAAGGATGAAACACGGGCCATTCGGACCCCGGAAGAAATAGAAGCCAACAAGGTTTCCATCAAGGGAGTTTTCAATCGGGTGCTGTCGTTTGGTGACGGCAGGACAGATGCGGTCATGGTTGACAACGCCGACTGGCTGTTAAAACTCAGTTATATTGACATGTTGCGCGATGTCGGACGCCATTTCTCTGTCAACCGGATGCTGACCATGGATTCGGTTCGCCTTCGATTGGAGCGTGAGCAGGAGATGAGCTTTATCGAGTTTAACTACATGGTCTGCCAGTCCTATGACTATGTTGAACTTGCCCGGCGATACGGTTGTAACCTGCAAATGGGAGGGTCTGACCAATGGGGCAATATTGTCAATGGCGTCGATCTGGGCCGGCGCATGGGGACGCACCAGCTATTTGCATTGACGACTCCGTTGTTGACGTCTGCGTCAGGTGCAAAAATGGGCAAGACCGCTCAGGGGGCAGTGTGGCTGAATGCGGAACAGTTCAGCGCCTGGGATTTCTGGCAATACTGGCGTAACACGGAAGATGGCGACGTGCCACGATTCCTGAAACTATTTACAACTCTTCCGATGGCCGAAATCGCCAAACTGGAAAAGCTGGGCGGAGCTGAGATCAACGAAGCCAAAAAAGTGCTGGCCAATGAAGCGACTGCACTGTTGCATGGCAGGTCTGCGGCAGACGCTGCAGCCGCCACGGCACAAAAGACCTTTGAGGAAGGCGGGCTGGCGCAAGATCTTCCAACGATTTCAGGCAAACCGGGCGATGGCCTGTTGTACCTGTTAGTCACGGCAGGCCTTGCATCCAGCAATGGTGAAGTGAGACGCGCCATTGCCGGTAATTCTGTAAGCGTGAACGATACCAAGATAACCGATCCCGCTTATGTTGCCAGGGTTGCTGACTTTAACGCAAGTGGCCTGATGAAAATATCACTGGGCAAAAAGCGCCATGCTTTGGTGAAGTGCGGGTAAACAATTTCGAAGGTACGAAGACGCCTGGCCTGTTCGCAACCCTACTTGGTGGACTTCAGTTTTTGCTGGCGCACCCTCTGGTTTCCAGGCGCTGCAGGCTGCAATTCCGACCCGCCTTGCTGACTGCTGCCGCGAGCTGTGCCATCCGAGTTCGTCTGCCCACCACCAATGTTAAAAAGGTTGCGAAAAATTCCAGGGGCAATTGCAGACACCGGATTTACCAGAAAACGCGGTTGTTCCATCGATCCCTTTAACGCGAAATTCAAACCAAATACGCCCTGCCCTTTACCTCCCGTAAGAACGTCGCCAAGTACGGGAACATTTGAAATCGCCGAGTTCAGAGCATAAGCCGGGATTATTGTTCCTCCGATATCCATCGCAAGGTCATTTTTGCGAATAATCCCTTGCGCCGAGGCTCCAATTTCGGGACCTTGAACCAGCGCATCTCCAATACGGACAAAATTGTTATCAACCGAGAACGGCAAAGAAAGCCGTGAAAGGCGCAGACCGTTTGTTCTTGGTCCGGCATTGCGCCCTGCCGCACGGGCCGAGTTATCAATCTCAGACAATGCCGCTTCGTTCTGCACGGAGAAATTCCGAACTTCAAGAAGGCCACGCTGAATTGCGCCCTGGCCGGGATTGCCCAGAATGGCGCCGAAGTCAATCGTACCCCCATCGATTTTTGAGTACAGATTTGTGGCGCGAAGTGTTGCTCCGGCATCCCGGCCGGTGACCCTCATACGCCGCTGGCCGTTATTATCCCTGGCAATTCGCATCGTGATGGGCGCACCATTTTGGTAGGTCCCGGTGATTTCCGCAGACTGAACCGCACCGCCTGATGTTGTCAGGCGACCTTGAAGATTGTTGATCACCTCGCCCCGGTGCACATAGATACGACTGATATTGGTGTTTATGGAAACCGGTAGTTCTTTCAAACTGCCGGGTCCGCCGACTTTGCTGGACATCATACGTGATATCAACGGTCTGGCGTCAAGACTTGCCCCTCCGACCCCCAACTGCAGCGAACCGGAAGAATTATCGATTTCCAGCGCAAGCTGATTTGTATCACTGAGTATGAATCGCGGCAAAGAAGCATCCAACAAGCTTTTTGTCTCGCGGCTGATGCGCATTTTTCCGAGTATCTTTAGTTGTCCTCCTGAAACGGAGAGATCATCCAGCACAATTATCTTGTCATCGTTCAAGGCAACTTTGAAGTTTGCCTTTGTATTTTTGGTCGGGTCTCGCGACCACCCGATTGCGTCAACCGCCATGGAGGTGTCCGACAGGTCAGCGTCGACCTCGGCAGAAACGATCTGGGAACCACGCCGGACCAGGGAAATTTTCAGTGGTGTCGGTCCGAGCAGAAATGGCGCGAGTTGAATTCCCATTTCTTGCCTGTCCTTGTCTGTCAGGACCATGGAAATTGTCATATCCTCGTCGGCATTCGCGCTCTTGCTGAGTGGCCTTCGCCAGGTCAGCTGCGCCGTTTTTTCTCCCAGTTTCGCTGTGCCCTTGCCGGTAATTATCGTGTCGTCCAGCACCAGATCAATTTCTGCATCAGTAATATCGATGCCTTCAATTGCATTGGAGATCTGGCCATTACTCAGTTTAGCGTTGGCCGACACAGCGAAATCCGAGGACGTGATGCCCGGCTTCAGCGGCATGGCCAATTTCAAATCAACCACACCGCGCCCACTTACCGAATTCAGGTCGAAGCTTGAACCACTGGCCAGTGCGAGGGACGGCAAGTCGGCATATTCATGAAACCCGCTGACATCACTTTCCAGTTTCAGATTCAAGGTGGCAGGAGATACAGGCAGCGCGAGCCCTGTAATCTGCATATCGCCTGCTGCAATGTGGAGGTTTTTGCCAGACGGCAGCGCAATCGTTCCCTGCTCCACATCAATACCAAATACCAGACCGGTAAGGTGAAAACTACCCGTGGCCCTGCTCACCGGCGGCAGGTCATCGGCGTAGGTGAATTCAACATCGGCGGCCTTGAATTTCAAATCAACGCCATCGGCTGGCAGGGGTTGTCCTTTCAGTGCCTGCTCAATCTCCGAGCCGGAGAGTCTGACCCTGAATTCGGCGTCACTGACCACGCCTGTGCGAAGATTTTCCCGGAACCATTTGCGGGATTGCGCCGCGAGAACCGGCGGCCACAACTTTCGAATTATGTCATGACTGAGTGAACGGCCGCGACCAGCCATGTAAACGCCAACCGCGTCTCCGTCAGCCACAAATTGTCCACGAACCCTGACCCCGCCATCGCCAGACAGCACAATCAGGTCATCGACCAGAAAACGGCGTTCCTCGAACAGGGCCTGGCCATTTAATTTGAACTCGTCGATCACACTAGCATCTGCCCCCACGTTGGGGGAATCAATGCTCAGATTCCGCGCCTCCAGTTCAATGCGAGCTGCGATTACCTGATGCCGTTCGTTTCGAACAGGTGCGAAACGGCCGCTAAAGCGTGCTTCCGTACCACGAACTACCAAGGTCGAATTATCAATAACCAAATGACCGGATTGCGGCTCAAATTTCAGACGCAGCGAACCCTCATCGATCAGTACCGGGTCTGATATGTACCCCGGAAATGAAACCTTTCCAGCCTTTACAGCCAAAACGCCTGCACCTGCCAGCATTTCGCCCTTGTCGGAAATTTCAAACTCCATTTCACCGGACATGGGCAGATCAAAATTAGCAAGTTGGTTGAATGCAAATAGCTTCCGGGCAACGTCGGCAGGTGTCACCCCATCAACTTTCGCAACTACCTTGAACACGCTGGAATCGGTGCGATATGTCGTTAAGACTTCAGTATGCCATGTTGGTCCATCAGCCGAGATGTCAGCGTCCATGAACAATGCGAAGCCACCTTCGGCACGTTTGAAACGCAGATTGGCGCGAGGGGAAGTCCAAAGCTGGTTTAGAATTTCATCCTTAAATGAAATCTGCGCTGCAGTTATCTCGATTGCTTCGAGTGATTCCGCACCTGTACCACCTGCTTTGCTCTGCAACAGATCATTGATCGTTTTCACAATCGAACCGGTTGAGCCACCGTTTTGCTGACTGCCAGGTTGATCAACAGCTTCTGCTTGTCCGGTGTCAACATCAGACTTGCCGGCTACGTCACCGTCGCCGGAAAATCCCATTGCGATGGCACCATCCAAATCACGCCTGGCAAGTATGCGGGCACCGATAAGCTCCAGCCGTTTGGGTTTCACATTACCTGTGAGAATCTCGCCAATATCAACGGCAATTGCGGCGCGCGGGGCACGGGCAATGAGATTGCCTTTCGTGTCTGACAACCGGACATTGGTCAAACGCAATGTCGGGTGTCCGCCATTGCTGCCTCGCTCTATCACGACGTCATCGAGGTCAACTGTCAGTCCGGCTATAGAATCGCTAACGCGTTCCTGCACCATGTCCTTCAGGAAGCCCACACTGATTGGACCTGAAGACAGCGAGAAAATCAGCGTAGCAACTGCCATCGTCGCGATTGCCATCGCAACAATTGCAGCTGTTATCCAGGCTATGCCTTTTAACGCCCGGCTGGCCAAGTTTCCGCTCTTTTCTGTTTCGGTGGCAATGCCACGAAACCGCTAGTCCCAGCGATGTCTTGTGCCCCCATTTGGAAACAGACGACACCTGGATGACTTTACACTCGGTTAAGGCCCAATTGTGACCCAATTTCTGGTGCTTGTACAACCTCTTGCCAAAATCACCAGATCACCTACAAAAAACCCAATTCTGCCTACAAATAATATAATAATCAGCCCCATATCAACTCACTATCAAGGAAATTCCGCTGGCGATGAACAGTCCACTCGAATCAGGCGATCCAATGCCGCATTTCAATCTGGACGCGGATGGTTCGTCCTGTATATCTAGCGATAACCTGAAAGGTCAGAAGGCAGTCGTCTTTTTCTATCCCAAAGATGACACGCCAGGCTGCACCAAAGAAGCGATTGCATTCACAAAACTAAAACCTGCTTTTGAAGCAGCTGGCACACGCATCGTCGGCATATCCGCTGACCCGGCGCAAAAGCATGACAGTTTTATTGCCAAGCATGATCTCGACATAACATTAGGTTCCGATCCGGAACTGGATACGCTGAAAGCTTTTGGAGTGTGGGTTCAAAAATCCATGTACGGGCGCAAGTATTTCGGCATCGAACGTTCAACATTCCTGATCGATGCAAATGGCAAAATTGTCAGAATTTGGCGGAAGGTGCGAGTGTCCGGGCATGTCGAAGAGGTCTTGAAGGCAGCTGAAGCGCTCGGATAAAGGACCTCCAACTCTGCTACTCAAGAAACAATTGCGCATTGGATAAGTTGACGTTTCTCGCGCCATGTTCATAATCGCACCACAAAGAAGCGGCACATCTGGATGATTGTGCTGCTCGTGGCGGTGAAACAAGCATAATCCCGACGCGATTCTTATCGGTCATTGGCCCATTGCAGGGAAGGCTCATGCGCAACATACGACGGAATATGGGTGGGCGTAATCCGCGTGGATTTTTTTCTCGTCTGGCATTTGCGTTTCGAGAACGGCAGATTTACCTGAGATCAGAAGGTGAAGTTCAATTCATCACACTCAGACCGGGGGTGCAGGTAGCAGCTATTGTTGCTTTTGCCGCAGGACTTTTTTGGGTCGCATACGCGACGGTCAATGTTGCATTCAAGGATCAGGTTCTGGCGTTGAAGGAACGCAGTCAGTACCGTGCACGGCTGGAATATGAAGATCGCATTGGAGAAATGCGCACTGTAATTGACAAGTTGAACCGCAGGCTTTTGCTGGATCAGAAGGCATACCTGGCCAAGGTTGACGAAGTCCGCGTTGAACATGACCAGCTCGTCGACCGGCATGAACAATTGTCGGATTTCTTCATACAGGGTTGGTTACCTGCTCCGGCCGGTAGTGCCACACAACAAAAGAGCAGCCTGACGCCGCGGGATGACCCTGCAATAATGGCTCCAGCAAGCAAGACAACCTCACCGCGTGCAGTTGACAATTACCTATCCGAATTCACTTCCGCAGAAGAAGCCGTCAGGCCCCTGGAGGAATTGCGCAGCTACATGGCCCGGATGGAAGCACGCGAGGCCGTGCTGTTGCATTCGGCTACCGGCTACGTCGCCGAACAATCAACACGTCTCGGTAGAGTTTATAACTCACTTGGCGTAAACGCAGACAAGCTTGCCAAAACGTCAAGCTACAAACCGGACGCCATCGGAGGCCCCTTTGTCGCCGCAGCAACAGCCGATCTGGGGTCAGCGGTGTTGGCGCAAAGGGTGTCTGAACTATCACTGGAGCTGGACAAATGGGAAACCTTGAAATTCCAGACGACGCGACTGCCGCTGATCAAACCAATGGGCTCTGATCAGGAAACCTCAAGCGGATTTGGTCTTCGCAAAGACCCGTTCCGCAAGAGCCCTGCCATGCACACAGGTGTTGATTTTCGAGCGCCCACCGGTTCGCTCGTTCATGCTACAGCGCCGGGAAAGGTTATCAAGGCCGGTTGGGCAGGCGGTTACGGCAGAATGGTTGAGGTGCGCCATGACGGGGGTATCACCAGCCTGTATGCGCATTTAAGTATAATATCGGTTCGCACTGGTCAAAAGGTCAAGTCGGGTGATAGAATAGGTAAAACTGGAAATACAGGCCGCAGTACTGGCCCGCATCTTCACTACGAAACACGCGTGGGCGGCCGCGCATTAGACCCTGTAAGATTTTGGAAGGCCCGCGATGTTTTTCAAGAAATCACGCGCTAAAACACCAAAGAGCGGAAATCCCGGCGGAGGACGTCAACGTCACCGCTCAGGCCCTTCGCTTTTGTCTCTCGATCTGGTGATTGATGGCTCGGTTTCGACTGGTGGTGAGCTACAAGTAGATGGCACCATAAACGGTACTGTTCGTGCACGAGCTGTAGTTGTTGATGGCAATGGTGTGGTTTATGGTGACATAACCGCTGAAGAAGTGATTGTCCGTGGCCGCGTTATTGGTCCGATACGTGCACTTCACATTCACATCTATGCTGGCGCTCACATTGAAGGTGACGTTATCAACCAAACGCTTTCAATCGAAAATGGTGCCCATGTGGATGGCAAGATTTGCAGGGTTGAAGATCCACTTTCAGAGCCGATTGATCAGGAACCGGGCTACACCAGCAGCGGATGGGGACAAAGTTATGCCCCGGTTTATGACCACTATCCGCAGGAGAATGTTTATTCCCTGCCGGGCACTGATGACATCGACGATGATCCCGTCTATTCGGAACCGCCTGCGCGCAAACCGAAAGCAGCGGAGTAAGTCACAACTTGCAAGATTTGCGGCAACTCTTGCTCCGCAATTGCCTACTGGATGTCTGAAATTTCATCAGGACCGCCGCCGTGCACTCGCTGCGCCAGTGACGCTTCAATGAAATCGTCCAGATCACCGTCTAGTACCGCTGACGGATTGGTACTTTCATGACCTGTGCGCAAGTCTTTCACCAGTTGATATGGCTGGAGAACATAAGACCTGATCTGGTGCCCCCAGCCAATGTCGGTCTTGGTGGCCTCTTCAGCATTGGCGGCTTCTTCGCGAATTTGCAATTCTCGCTCGTATAACCTTGCACGCAGCATACTCCAGGCTGTCGCCCGGTTCTTGTGTTGCGATCTTTCATTCTGGCACTGCACAACAATGTTCGTCGGTAAATGTGTGATGCGAACGGCTGAATCCGTGGTGTTGACATGCTGGCCACCGGCGCCGGAGGCACGATAGGTATCGATGCGACAGTCACTTTCACTGATTTCTATTTCAATATTGTCGTCCACCTGCGGGTAAGACCACACTGATGCGAACGATGTGTGCCTGCGCGCATTGGAATCGTAGGGTGAAATGCGCACCAGACGGTGTACACCACTTTCGGTCTTGAGCTGACCGTACGCATTGTGACCGCTGACCTTGAGCGTTGCAGATTTAATGCCTGCTTCTTCGCCGTCATGCATCTCAATCAATTCAACCTTGTATCCCTGCTTTTCAGCCCATCGTGTGTACATCCGCGTCAGCATGGATGCCCAGTCCTGACTTTCCGTTCCGCCGGCTCCTGCATGAACTTCCAGGAAACTGTCATTGCTGTCAGCTTCGCCGGACAGCAGCGTTTCGGTTTCAAGTTTGGCTATTTCAGGTTGCAGCTGCTGTATATGCGCTTCTGCATCATCTACTACAGTCTGATCACCTTCCATCTCACCCAGCTCGATCAATTCGACACTGTCGGAAATGGTCTGCTCAAGACGTTGAACGGTGCCGATTCGGCTCTCAAGTTCCTGCCGTTTGCGCATCACTCGCTGGGCTTCTTCGGGATCATTCCATAGGTTTGGATCTTCGGCCTGTGCATTCAGTAATTCGAGATCACGCAGTGCCTGCTCCCAGTCAAAGATGCCTCCTCAGCAGCCCAATTGACTGCTTGAATTCATGGACAAGTGTCTCGATTTCTGCGCGCATGCGAATCTTTTCGTGCCAAGCTCTTGAATGGTTCTGGTCCGGTCAGTACAGGCCACCGGTGCCTGTCGTCAACCCACCCTCCGACACGGCAGACGAGCCCGTATCATTTCCGTCAACAATTATACCGCCGACACTGTTGTAGCTTCCAACATTGATACCGGAACTGGCAATCGCATCACCGCCGGTCACAAGGCGCGACCGCTCCGGCGGTTGTTCTCCTGGTTTGAAGGCTTCAAGAATGACATTGTCTTCACCATAGGTGCCGCGTTTGCCACTCTTTGGGTCGATGGGGATCAATCTGACACCCGATGGAACGCGAAACGGTGTTCCAGATACACCTTTTAATGCAAGCTTCATGAAATTCGCAACGATGGGTGCAGCCAGCGAGCCGCCGGTTTCCCCCTTACCCATTGGCCGGGGTTGATCATAGCCGACATACACACCGACCACGAGATCGGGGGTATAGCCGATGAACCACGCGTCGCGCTCGTCGTTTGTCGTTCCGGTCTTGCCAGCAATTGGCTTGCCAACTTCCTGCAATTTTTTGCCAGTCCCGCGCTGAACCACGCCTTCCAGCATCGAAGTGATCTGGTAGGCAGTATAAGGATTCATCACGACTTCCCGGTTTTCAATAAATTCCGGCTCCGGCTGGTTAACCCACTCCGGTGCATTGCACTGGGTGCATTCGCGCTTGTCATGGCGCCAGACCGTGCGCCCATATCGGTCCTGTATGCGATCCAGCATGGTTGGCTCAATCTTTTTGCCGCCATTTGCCAAGACGGAATACGCCGCAGTCATGCGGAGCAAGGATGTCTCACCGGAACCAAGTGAAGTGGCAAGCACTGCTGGCAGGTCCTTATAGACGCCCAACCTTTCGGTGAGACTTTTAAACTTGTCTATACCCATGTCCTGGGCGAGACGCACGGTCATTACGTTACGTGAAAATTCTATGCCGCGGCGCAGAGTTGATGGACCATAAAACTTCTTGGAATAGTTGGATGGTTTCCATGTCTCGCCATTTAGCAACTTGATTTCGACAGGTGCATCCAGAACAACCGACGATGGTGTGTATCCGTTGTCCAGCGCAGCGGCGTAGACGAACGGTTTTATGGCAGACCCGGGCTGACGTTCGGCCTGGGTAACCCGGTCAAACTGGCTGCGACTAAAGGAAAAGCCGCCAGTCAACGCCAGCACCCGGCCGGTGTGCGGATCCATTGCAACCATGCCACCTTCTATCTCCGGTATCTGCACCAGATGGTAATTGCCACTGGTGTCTGCAGCGGTTGCATAAACAACATCTCCGGGCTTCAGTACATCAGCAGCCGACTCAACCTTTGCACCAAGTACCACGCCGTTATCATTGACGCCCTTGTCTTGCCGAGCCCATTGAAGAAACTGCAAAGGGATCACTCCCTGCTTTACCTCGACCGGCTTTCCCCTGATGACCTGGGATGGTCGCAAACCGATACGGGCCTGTTCGTCATCGACTTCCAGCACTACGGCCAACTGCCACGGATAAACATCACCCAACTGTTTCATCTTTGCCAATGCGGCTGGCCACTCGGATGTCGTTTCAATCCGCGCTACAGGGCCGCGCCAGCCATGATTGCGATCAAACTCAATGAGCCCGCCAGCCAGCGCCTGGCGGGCAAATATCTGCATCTTGGGGTCGATGGTCGTGCGAACAGACAAACCGCCAGTGCGCAGTACTTCCGTGCCGTAAATCTGCTCTACTGCTTGCCGGGCCTCCTCGGTAAAATACTCTGCAGCAAATAATTTCGCACCAAACGGTCGTAGCGTCACCTCGATATCCCTGGCTTGCGCCTCCTGCATTTCTGTTTCCGAAATAAAGCCGTTGTCGTACATTCGCGACAGGACCCAGTTGCGCCGTTCAATCGCGCGTTCACGGTGCCGCACCGGATGGTAGTTGGATGGGCCCTTGGGGAGTGCCGCCAGATAGGCAATCTGCGGCAGATCCAGTTCGGTCAGCGATTTGCCAAAATAATTCAGCGATGCAGCAGCGACACCGTAGGAACCCTGCCCGAGGAAAATTTCATTGAGGTAAAGTTCGAGAATTTGATCCTTGCTAAACGAACTCTCCATGCGAATGGCAATCAGTGCCTCACGCAGTTTGCGTTGTATGGTCCGTTCATTGGTCAGCAGAAAGTTTTTCGCTACCTGTTGGGTAATGGTGGAGGCCCCGATCAGTCGACGTTTTGAACCATCAATCCGCGCCTTGACATTGACAAGAACGGCTCTCGCCAAGGCTTCCGGATCAACACCCATGTGACTGTAAAAATTCTTGTCTTCAGCAGATAAGACCGCTTCAATGAGCTGTTTCGGAACTGCGTCAATTGGAACAAAGAGCCGGCGTTCCTTGGCATACTCTGCCAGCAGTGACCCGTCTGCGGCGTGGATACGCGTCATCACCGGCGGTTCATATTTCGCCAGACTTTCATGAGACGGCAGCGTCTTGGATGTTTCGTAAACAATATACCCGACAGCCACGGCTACAGCGAAACTCACTGCCAGTCCAAAACTGAACAGAATTTTTAACAATCGCAACATTCAGATAATCGTCCCGGATTTTCAACAAACCATATCACGACTTACAATGGCCGTCTGCATGTACAAAACCAAATATTGTGGCATTCGGACGGCACTTCAGCGAAATGTGATCGCTGACCCGCAATGAGGTCGCCTTACTGCGCCAGTTGTTGCTGCCGGGCGGCCACTTCCGGTGAAAAAAACCCCTCAATCGCGGCGGTAACAGCTGTTGCTGCCATACGTCGCCACCTTGATGAAACCAGATTGCTTTCATCGTGCCGGTTCGACAGATAGCCCAGTTCCAGCAGCACAGACGGAACATCCGGCGCCCGCAGTACCTTGAAACCTGCAGACCGCATGGGTCGCCTGTTCAATGGTGCAACGGGTTGCAGGTTTTTTACAAGCCGCCGGGCGAAGTAGATCGAGTGATTCTTCGTCTCTCGCAATGCCAGATCCAACAGTATGCCGGCAACTTCTCCCGCGTCATCTCCAAGGTCAACCCCGCCTATGAAGTCAGCATTGTTTTCTTTTTCTGCCAACGCTGCTGCTTCCGCATCCGATGCCTTTTCCGACAATGTATATACCGTCGCACCGCGCACTCCACGCTTCCTCAAACTGTCGGCATGAACGGCTATAAACAAGTCCGCCTTTCTGGCCCGGGCAAATTTCACACGCTTGCCCAGCGAGATGAACTTGTCATCGTTGCGGGTCATGTAGACGTCAAATCGACCGGTCGCCTGCAATTTTTTGCGAAGCTCCCGCGCAAATGCCAGCACGACCTGCTTTTCCAGTGTGCCATTCCTGGAAACAGTACCGCCATCAATTCCACCATGTCCAGGATCAAGGATCACCACCGGCTTCACCGCTTTTGAAGTCGGCGTAATTGTTTGTACTTCTTGCCGTCCCGGTGCCACTTCAATCCGGGATGGCCTTGGCCGGGGTTTGGGAATCAGGCCGGATGCAATTCTTGCGCGCTCAGCCTTTTCAGCCTCTTCGTCAATACGCGCAACACCTTCACGGCTGAGTAACTCTGCCAAGGTGTCGGGAGCAGAACCGGCCATAACTGCTCCGTCAGGCTTTTCAGTTGCCTTTATCCGAGCGAACGTGCGTCGATCAGTTTGAATAATATCAATAATCATGCGTGCTGGCTGGCCATTCTCGGGAGCTAGAACAAAAGACTTCTCGATTAAGACTGGGCCAGTAGCATCTATAACGATACGAGATTTACCAGGTCCCAACCGACCAAATCGATAGGCCCTGATCAAACCTTCACCTTTATCCCCGATTTCCGGGGGCATCGAAAAGCGCACATCCGGCAGATCAACCACTATCCGGTAAGGATTGTCGATCACGTACACCGAGTAACTCACAGGTCTGTCCAGATCAGCCACGAAACGGGTTCGTGCCTCATCGCCTGCGATTCGCGTAGCACTGACACTCGCGAGAGGCGGAGTGGCGTTGGCTGTAACCGGATACACTGCAACGTGAAGTACAGTCACAACAGCACACGCTATGGCGATTGCCATGGTCAACGCCTGCAGGGCATTCCTAAAATCTGCCGTTGGCCAAGCCATGAAATGGCGCATCCTCGTCACGAAGTACATTGAGCTCAAACTCTATCAATACTGTGGTTAACCATTCCTTTAAGGTTTGCAGTTACCGCGCTTAAGCTGATAGAGAGCACCTGGTTTGCGCCAGAATTCCGCGTTCCCATACCTGCGCGAAGTAAGAATTATCTCTAATTGTTTCAGCCGTCGGTTACGTCAGGCAACCCCTGCCCTGACGGAATATTTTCAACCTGCTATTGCGTAACCCCGGAGACGTGATAAAAGCGATGTTGTTCCTAAAGCGTAGATGTTTGTTGCCACAAATGGCGATGCGCGCTGAAAGGACATAAATTTCTTAGCGTTCACAGAGTCCGGGCTGGACAAAGCCACTTTGTAGAACTGCGAGTGTCACCGCACAGGGTGGCGGGTTCGATGGCCAAATGACCAGAGCGTAACCCAACCCCTGAAGCGGTTTAGTGAACCGTTCAGCGCCAGATTGAGGTGCGAACACATGTGGAAAACATAGAATGAGCGCGGCAAACAGCAAAACTACCGGGTTCCTGCTTTACAGCAGTGAGATCCCGGTTGCGTTGTGCCCTGTCGGCAATAGGCGCGTTCGTCCTGATTACACCCGTACAGTTGATCACAGTCGCATAGGTGTGCCGCCCGGAGCGCCGCCTGTTCGATTGCTAGGCAGTTTGTACGGCAAGGATTTGCCAGTATGGCCAGTAAAATGCTTATCGACGCAGCGCACCCGGAAGAGACCAGGGTTTGCGTTGTCCGCGGCAATCGTATTGAGGAATTTGATTACGAATCCGCATCTCGCCGCCCTTTAAAAGGGAATATCTACCTCGCCAAAGTCACCAGGGTCGAACCGTCACTGCAAGCCGCTTTTGTTGAATACGGCGGTAATAGGCACGGGTTTCTTGCCTTTAGTGAGATACACCCGGATTACTATCAGATTCCGGTAGCAGACCGCAAAGCACTGCTCGAAGCGGATGCTGAAGACGCCCGTCTGGCGCGCGAGGAAGAAGAAGCTGAACCAGAAAAATCAAAGCCACGCCGCCGGCGCTCACGCTCTGCTAACGCCAAGGATGACAAAGTCGCCAGCGACCCGGTAGAGGTTGATTCAGACGAAGATGACCAGAGCCATGATGCAATTGATGGTGATGAAGATCGCTCCAAAGACAGCGCGGATGACGAGGACAATGCCAATTCTGACATAAAGACAGTGGAATCAGACACCGAAGTGGTGGTGAAATTGGTGGAGTCTCGGGATCCTTCAGCGAAACTCAACGAAGATGACAACGGCGACAATGACGCTGACGACATTGACAGCGATGCTGATGCGGACGTTGAAACACCTACCTCTGACGGCGATGGCGGTCCGGCATACGATCATGACGTTTCTGAAGAAATCACCCGGGCGCCACGCAAGCGTGCGCCGCGAAAAAATTACAAGATCCAGGAAGTTATCAAGCGGCGTCAGGTTCTGTTGATCCAGGTCGTCAAGGAGGAGCGCGGCAACAAGGGCGCGGCCCTGACCACTTACATGTCCCTGGCCGGGCGCTATTGCGTCCTTATGCCAAATACTGCTCGCGGTGGTGGAATTTCACGCAAAATAACGGATGCAAGTGATCGCCGCCGCCTGAAGGAGGTCATTCGCGAGGTTGAAGTACCAGACGGGATGGGATTGATCGTACGCACAGCCGGTGCACAGCGCACAAAAACCGAGATCCGGCGCGACTATGACTATCTTCTCCGGATGTGGGAATCTGTACGCGAGCTGACTTTAAAGTCAGCGGCGCCCACCCTGGTATACGAGGAAGGCAACCTCATAAAGCGGTCGATCCGCGATCTCTATTCGAAAGATATCGACGAAGTTGTCGTGGAAGGAGAAGAAGGCTTCCGCGAAGCAAAGGACTTCATGAAAATGCTCATGCCCAGTCATGCGCGTAACGTGAAACTATACAAGGACACCCGCCAACTATTCACCCGTCATCAGGTTGAAAGCCAGCTGGACGGACTGTTCACGCCAAATGTTACTCTGCCGTCTGGCGGTTATATTGTTATGAACCAGACAGAGGCGCTGGTGTCGATCGACATCAACTCTGGAAAGGCGACTCGCGAACACAATATCGAAGATACCGCATTGAAAACCAATCTTGAGGCCGCTGTTGAAATTTCCAGGCAATTGCGCCTGCGTGATCTTGCCGGACTCATCGTTATCGATTTCATCGATATGGAGGAAAATCGCAACAACCGGGCGGTGGAGCGCAAACTGAAAGACGCCTTGAAGAATGATCGCGCCCGTATTCAGGTTGGCCGCATTTCACACTTCGGCCTGCTGGAAATGTCCCGCCAACGCTTGCGTCAGGGTATGATGGAGAGCTCCACGATGCAGTGCCCGCACTGTGAAGGCACCGGTGTCATTCGCGGAATTGCCAGCTGCGCGTTGTCGGTTTTCCGGGGCATTGAGGAACACCTCCTGTCACGCAAACCCGAAAGCCTGGATGTTCGTGTTCATCCGGAAGTCGCGTTCTATGTTTTCAATGAAAAGCGAGATCACCTGCTTTCACTGGAAGAAAATTACGGCATTTCCATTTACATATTGCCGGATAGTGAACGTGCGCTTGCCGACTGCGTTATCGAACGTAACCCTGATCGCAAAGGTCCGACGGCCCGTCCGGTATCCTCTGACAAGGCTGTGGCCATGGGCGACGGTATGGAGGCCAACGATGAACCGGCACCATCCGGTGAGGATGATACCGAGGCAGAAGATTCCAGCAGCCGCGAAGAAGAGATCCAACTGGATGACAATGGCGAACCACGTAAAAAACGCCGCCGCCGCCGCGGCCGCAGAGGTGGCCGCAAACAGCGCGACGCAGAAACTACCGACGGTGAAAAGGCCGTCGTTTCTGTACAGGATGACGAACAGTCCGGCAGGGACACAACACCAGTAGCGGGTGGCGCCGCATCGGCGGCAGGCGCAACCAGCCTCGATGGCACAACTGATCGCGAAGCGGCTGATGAAGACGATAAACCAAGGAAGCGCCGCCGGCGGTCCCGCGGCGGACGGGGCAAAGCTGGCCCTGAAATCGACGCGACAGATGGTGCCTCCGGCACCTCTGCTGAAGAGCCACAAGATGGCGAACCTGTTCAAACTGAAGCTACTGATGTCGTAGAGGCAAGCAAAGAGGTCGCAAAAAAGCAAAAGGCCAAGAAACGCAGCCCGCGCAAATCGGCAAAGAAGGCCAAAGTTGAGGAATCGGAAGACGCAGTTGAAGCTCAAACTGACACTGCAGAGCAACCTGCGGCCGCTGTATCAGATGATGACAAGCCTCAAAAAAGGCCCCGTAAACGACCTGCAAAGAAGGCGAAACCTGTAGAAGTTGCGACTTCGGAAGAAACCGTCTCGGCAAACGGCAATTCCAAACGTGATGAAGCGACGGAAGTTGCATCTTCGCCACCAAAATGGTCTCCGCCTGCTCCGACTGTTGACCCGGCAACCGCGCCCAAAAAAGCTGGCTGGTGGGGCAAACGCTGACAGTCCCGGACAGTAACCAAAGGCGGTACGAATGAACATCAACCGCCTTCTACTGTTCGGAATGTTGATCGTGGCAGTCGTAATGGGCTGGCGCCTATACGCGCAAAAACATGCTGACACTGGTCAACTTGCGATTTATGAACGCGGCGGTACTGTGGTGCTTGCCTGGGAAGGCCGGATCGACTTGCCCATGCATACACTGCTGGCACGTGCATTCGACAAGTGGCGGGAAAAATCAGGTCACTTCATATTACAGCTGAATTCACAGGGCGGTTCATTGCGCGAAGGCAGCGACGTTATTGAATTACTGAAACGTATCAAACGGACACACAAACTGGATACCTATGTTGCTTCTGGCGGGATCTGCATGTCTATGTGTGTGCCATTGTTCCTTCAGGGCAACAGTCGCATTGCGGGCTCAAGTGCGCGTTTCATGTTTCATGAGCCAAAGCGTTATTATGACGATGGCAGCGAAGCAAAGGGGTTCTCCTTTGAGCGTGAAGCCCTGTCCCGACGCTTCTTTGACAGGTATTTTGTCAATTCACCCATGAATGAGGTGTGGCGCGCAGACCTGGAACAGAACTGGGCGGGCAAGGATGTTTTCAAGTCGAGCAAGCAGTTGGTGGAGGAAGGTTCCAACATCGTTACCCGTCTCGATTAGAGGGTTGGAACAGCGCTCCAGATCAGGATTCCACAACAATTGTCATTCAGGCCAACGCGTTTGAGTCCTGGCCGCAGTACAAATGCTGACTGCGCGCCTTTGGCAATAAAGAGAGTTGCGCCAGGCAAGATAAAACGCTTACTTCAGCAGAGTTCATCAATACCTCCTACCCAGCCCTGGGCAACCATCGCGCAAGCCGCTCGACCGCTTTTTCCATATCCTCCATGGTTCCGGCAAAAGAAAGTCGTAAGTACCGGTTGCCGCGGTCTGCGTCGAAATCAGGCCCAGGTGAGACGGCAACGTGGGCCTCTTTCAACATTGCCCGTGCGAAAGCAAAGCTATCGTTGGTCAGATTGCCAACATCGGCATACAGATAGAATGCGCCATCTGCGGGAGAAAGATTTCCGAGACCCAATCCTGGAAGTTCCCGCAAGAGAAAATCCCGATTTTTGCCGTAGCCGGCTTTTCGTAGTTCTAATTCCTCGGTTGCTTCAAAGGCCGCGACGGCTGCATATTGTGACAGTGTTGGAGGTGAAATGAAGAGGCTTTGTGCCAGACATTCGACCGGACGAACCAGGCTTTCCGGCACAATCATCCAGCCGATGCGCCAACCTGTCATACAATAGTATTTCGAGAACGAGTTAATGATAATGGCATCGGCATTGGTGTTGAGCGCAGATGCCTGTGGCATTTCATAGTTGAGGCCGTGATATATTTCGTCAGATATCAGCCAGATTTTCCTGTGCGCACATACCCGGGAAATGGCTGCCAGATTTTCCGGTGTGACCATAGTGCCAGTCGGGTTGGCCGGACTTGCCAGTAACAACCCCGACAATCCGTTTTCACAGGCTGCCGAAATCTGTTTGGTGGTTGGAGCCCAGCGGTGCCGGCCATCTACCTCAATGCCCGTCACCTCAATGCCCAGCGCCGACAGAATGTTGGAGTAAGCTGGATAACCCGGTACGGTCAGGCCGACTTTGTCGCCCCGATCAAAACAGGCAAGAAAACTCAGGACAAAAGCACCTGACGAACCGGTTGTCACAACCACTCTGCCAGGATCGAGTTCCACCCCGTAAACCTGCTGATAATGCTGGGCGACACGTTCACGCAAAACCGGTAGGCCCATCGAATTGGTGTATCCCAGGTAGGCGCCCTTTAGCGCTTCCCGCGCGGCTTCAACCACCTTCTGAGGTGGTCCCCCGGCGGGCTGACCTGCTGACATGTGCACGACATCATGCCCGATATCGGCAAGCGCATTTGCCTCCCGAAACATGTCCATGACAATGAACGGTTGGACTAGAGCTGCGCGGCTGGAGGGCGATGGTGACATTGTACCTGAAATCGATGGTTTCGCGATGGCTGTGAAAGTGTTGCCCCCTACCTATCAGATGCCGCAGTTCGTGCAAGGCAGCTGTTGGCTGACCAGTTCATCACGCCTGTGTGACCCCGTACCTCATCGCATTCCCCATGCTTTTGCCTTAATGTTCGATACAACTCCGTCTGATCCGAAAACACATTACAACGTAGCGACGGCTACATTGAACAGACTGCAACAAAGGACATGTTCTACAAGCTGATGCAGAAATCATTGCATGTAATTGGTATCCTGATTCTGTCTGCTGCCTTTTGGTGCAGGCCGGCCTTCCTTCGTTTGCACAGCAGCGCGGCGATAGTCCCCAATTAATTCGCGATGCAGAAATTGAAGAATTGATGCGACGTTATCTAAAACCGATTTTCGAGGTTGCCGGTATCCCTCCAAAGGCGGTTAATATTTACCTGATTGATGACAGCCGTATCAACGCGTTTGTTGCCGGCGGACAGCGCATCTTCATACATACCGGTCTGATCGAGAAAACCCAAACACCCAACGAAATAATTGGTGTTCTGGCTCACGAAACCGCTCACGTAGCCGGTGGTCATCTGGCCCGGCTGGGAGTTCAAGTAGATCGCGCGTCAACACAGGCCATCATCGGAACATTGCTGGGTGCTGCAGCAGCTGTCGGAGCGGCACAGTCTGGTGTTTCGACCAGTGGCGGGGCAACTGGAGCACTGGTTATGAGCGGTCAGGAGTTCGTGAAACGCAATTTGTTGACCTATGTGCGTGCGCAGGAAGCTTCTGCTGACGAAGGTGCCTTGCGATATCTCAATGCGACGGGCCAATCAGGACGTGGCATGCTGGACCTGTTTCAAAAGCTTTACAACGAGTCCATAGCCTCTCTTCAGTATGTGAACCCATACACCGTGTCACATCCGCTGCCATTGCAACGTATCCGGGTTCTAGAAGATCGAGTTAGGGCATCCAAACACTACAACAAGAAAGACGAGGACTATCTGGTTTTCCGTCACAAGATGGCACAGGCCAAGCTGGCGGGGTTTACCAGGTCTGCGCAATCGGTTCACGCAGCCTATCCGGTGTCAGACAGTTCCATCCCGGCACAATATGCGCGGGCTATTGCGGCCTATCGCGTGGCAGATCTGCAGACTGCAATTCCGGCCATTGACAGGTTGATCGCGCAAATACCCAAAAATCCATATTTCTGGGAACTTAAAGGCCAGGCACTGCTTGAAAAGGGTAATCCAAAAGACGCCATTGCGCCTCTGCAGCAAGCGCTGAAACTTTACCCGAAGAGCGGATTGATCAGCATTCTGCTGGCACAGGCGCTACTTGCCGCAGATACACAGGCGGCAGCGCGCGAAGCACTGACAGTTCTGTCGAAAGCTCAAAGGTTTGAAGGAGAGTCAGGTGCTCTTCATTTGCTCAAGGCCCGCGCCCACGGCATTCTTGGCGATTATGCCCGTGCCGAATTGTCTACTGCTGAAAGCGCCATGTTGCGTGGCGACGAAAAACTTGCAAAGACAAAAGCTGAAGGCGCCAAACGGCGTGCGAAATCCGGGTCTACTGTGTGGATCAGGGCAAGCGACATCCTCAATGCGCTGGAAGAAAAGAAAAGTTGAGGATGATTTTCTCAAAAGACCCGGTATAACCGGAAATTCAAACAAGTCCGCCCCGAGGGGTAAAATCAGGAGCTTAACTTCATGCGCGCCATATTCACAACCAGCCTTGTAGCGCTTGCACTAACGGCTGGCAGTGTTCTGCTACCTTCACAGGTATCTGCGCAGGAGATATTCTCGAAGGTGCAGACCAACGAACTGCACAATATCATCCGCGAGTATTTGCTGAAAAACCCGGCCATACTCAATGAAATGATTGCGACACTGCAAGCAGACGAACGCGACCAGCAGGACAAGCAGGCTCGTGAAGCCATTGCCGACAATGCCAAGCAACTGTTCCACAACGAAGATGACGCTGTTGTCGGTAATCCCGATGGCAACGTGACCATGGTGGAGTTTTTCGACTACAATTGCGGCTACTGCAAACGTTCCGTGGCAGACGTGATTCGCCTAACCGAAGAAGACAAGAACCTGCGTGTTGTCATGAAGGAATTTCCGATCCTGTCGGAAGGTTCGATGATTGCGTCACGTGCCGCTCTTGCTTCCCGGAAGCAAGGCAAATACTGGGAACTTCACCTCGCCATGATGGCTGCCAGCGGCGTGATCGACAATGAAGCAACGGTTATGTCGATAGCTGCGGAAGCCGGGCTGGATGTGACAAAACTCAAGGCAGATATGGCGGCGGACGCAGAAACAATCGAGAAGAGCATCAATTCCAACCGTGCGCTTGCACAATCGCTTGGAATTAACGGAACACCGGCGTTTGTAATCGATGGCACCCTGGTACCCGGTGCGATGCCGTACGAGCAATTGGCGACGAGCGTCAAGACGGTGCGCGACAACGGAGGCTGCAAATTTTGCTGATCACCTGAGTGCAAATTCAGTATTGCCTGTTCAATCGAGATCAGCCCTCGTTGCCGCCAAATAATTTTCATCCACAGCCTGACAGGGCCGGTACGCTTGGCCGGACGGTATTTTTGTGGCAAAACCGGCGTGTAAGTTACACGATTTACAGCATAATTTCGGTGCTAGCCCGATGACCTGCCACAATGGAGGTGAGGTTTCTTGTCCGACACTATCTTGATACTTAACGGTCCCAACCTGAATCTGCTTGGCACACGCGAACCTGAAGTATATGGCGCGACTACACTGGCGGACATAGAAGCAAGTTGCCACGAACATGCAAAGCAGGTGGGTGTCGGTATTGACTTCCGGCAATCCAACGCTGAAGGCGAGCTGGTAAACTGGGTGCAGGAGGCGCGAGGGTCAGCCATTGCCATTGTCATCAATGCTGCAGGCTACACGCATACGTCAGTTGCTTTGCACGATGCGCTCAAGGCAACAGGATTGCCCGTCGTCGAACTGCATCTTTCGAATGTATACAAGCGCGAGAGCTTCCGGCATAAGAGTTTTATCTCCAGCGTGGCGGATGGGGTAATGTGCGGGTTCGGTGCGCATGGTTATGTGATGGCAATCGACGCGGCAAAACAGATCGCCACAACCAGGGCAGGCAAAAGCTGAACGACAGGACATCGGAATCCAATATGGGCAAGGACAACAAGACATTCGACAACGAGCAAATTCGCCAGCTTGCCGAAATTCTGACCGACACTGGTTTGAGCGAAATAGAGGTTGAACAGGACGGATTGAAAATTCGCGTCGCTCGCGAAATCACGGCAACTTATGCAGCCCCGGCAGTCCAGGCCCCCGGTCCGGCTGTTGTTAGCGCGCCAAGTGTTTCGGTCCCTGACCCCCCGGTTGCAAAAACTGCTGGCGCTGTGAATTCGCCGATGGTCGGCACTGCCTATATGTCTCCTTCACCGGAGGCAGCACCATTCGTTCAGGTCGGCAGCAAGGTCAAGGCAGGTCAGCCCATCTTGATAATCGAAGCCATGAAAACCATGAACCAGATCCCGCCCGCACGGCGGAACGGTGACAGCGATTCTTGTCGGCAACGGCGACCCCGTTGAATATGACGAACCGTTGATGGTTATCGAATAGGCCTTTCGCTCCCGCACTCCTATTCAGACCGCCCAGATAAGGCCTAAATTCTGATGTTTGATAAAGTTCTCATAGCCAACCGTGGTGAAATTGCGCTTCGTGTCTTGCGTGCCTGTCGCGAACTCGGGGTACAAACAGTCGCTGTTCATTCTACTGCAGATGCAACAGCCATGCATGTACGTCTGGCTGATGAAAGTGTGTGCATCGGTCCACCCGCTGCAACCGACAGTTACCTCAATATCCCGGCCATTGTAGCGGCATGCGAGATCACCGGTGCAGATGCTGTGCACCCCGGCTACGGGTTCCTGTCAGAGAACGCCGCTTTGCGAAAATACTCGAAGAGCACGACATCGCTTTCATAGGCCCCTCAGCCGAACATATCTCGATAATGGGTGACAAGATCGAAGCCAAGACAACCGCAAAGCGGTTGGGTATCCCGGTTGTACCGGAATCCGATGGCGGCGTGTCAGATGCTGATGAAGCCCGGCGTGTGGCGCTCGAAGTTGGTTACCCGGTCTTGATCAAGGCTGCTGCTGGTGGTGGTGGTCGCGGACGGCAAAAGTTGCCCATTCCGAGGACGAGATCGACAACGCACTTGCAACCGCCCAAACCGAGGCAAAGGCCTCATTTGGCGATGATGCCGTTTACATTGAGCGTTATCTTGGCACACCCCGTCACATTGAAGTCCAGGTGTTTGGTGACGGGAAGGGTAATGCCGTTTATCTTGGCGAGCGTGATTGTTTGCTGTAGTGCCGGGATCAAAAAGTTTGGGTAGAAGCCCTGGCTCCTGGCCTGAATGCCGCTCAGCGCAAGAAAATTGGGCGAAACCTGCGGTTAATGCCATGGCCGAAATGAGTACTCAGGTGCGGGCAC
>CAVOZJ010000023.1:0-22129 GCA_963700885.1 uncultured Alphaproteobacteria bacterium | reverse complement strand
GCAGGTTATGGCGATAAGCACATCGCGCTTGTCGGCGCGGGCAAGGTCGTCAACCGCCGTGTTGCCCGCTGGCGGAATGCGGTGGAACTGTTCCATGCCGGTAGAGGCCAGGTAGGTGAAATTTCCGGCGTTTGAATTGTTGACGCCGACCCCCAGCACGAAAACCTGGCGCGATACCCAGATGTCATCTGCCGCCGATTTCAGGGCCGTCTCGTCAATGCCAGCGAAGGTCTCTTCTATGTTGCGCAGGGCCGAATTGACCATATCCGCATACAGGCTGCCCAGCATTCCCGACTGGCTGAGCGACTGCAGCCAGCGCGCGCGATCCGGAAAGCTGACGGTGCCCCGCCTGATCTCCTCGCGCAACGGCTCGCGGAAATCTTCATACCCGTCAAACCCCAGAACCCGCGCCATTCGCACCAGCGTATTGGGCTTGACATCCGCTGCCATTGCGATCTCGCGTATCGAACTGACCCCGATTTCATTGGGGTTTTCCAGCACAAATGTTGCAGCCTTGCGCACTTCGGGCGTCAGCCTGTCCAGTTCCGTGGTCAGTCTGCCGAGCAGTTCCGGCGGGGCGGATTGTTCAGTTGATTGTACGTTTGTATCATTCATGATTGACGAAGCGCACAATTGTACGATAGCACTTGTCCATCGCAAAAAACACATTCGGAGTGAAAATCAATGGTGCCGTCTCATGCCCGGGTAGTAGTCGTTGGCGGTGGTGTGATGGGCTGCGGCATTGCCTATCACCTGGCCCATGAAGGCTGGAGCGACATCGTTCTGCTGGAAAAGGCCGAACTGACCTCCGGTTCCACCTGGCATGCTGCAGGGCAGATAACTCATTCCACCTCCAGCTTTGGTCTTGGCAAATGCGTCGACTACAATATCGGCCTTTATGCCGGAAAGCTGGAAGCTGAAACGGGCCAGTCGGTGACATGGCATGGTTGCGGTTCATTCAGGATCGCCTACACCGAAGACGAGATGGACTGGCTGCGCCAGACCCTGTCGGGGGCCGGTCGCTTGGTTTCAGTATCGAACTGGTAGGTCCGGACCGGGTTGCGCAGTTGCATCCCTTCTACTCGACGGCGTCATCGGCGCGCTGCACACCCCGGACGACGGGCATGTTGATCCTTCCGGACGCCGTCCCGCGGCCCTGCGGCGGCGGGTGCCCGGAGGCTGGGTGCAGCGATCTACCGCTACTGCCGCGCGACTGGCATTGCGCGGCTGGCGTCCGTGATGGAAGAGTTTCCCACCGAACATGGCGACATTGTCTGCGAGCATGTTGTCAATGCAGGCGGCACCTATGCGAGGCAGATCGGCGAATGGTCGGGCCTGCAATTGCCGATGACCTCGATGACCCATCATTACCTTGTGACCGACACGGTGCCGGAATTTGTGGACCTGGACCTGGAACTGCCGGTAATCCGCGGTGATGAACAGGCCGGCGTCGGGTTATATCCGCATGGAGCAGAAATCCGGCCTCATTGGTATTTACGAAAAGGAAAATCCCAACACGGTGTGGGGAAAATCACTGCCCGTGGGAAGCCGAGAACGAATTGTTTGCAGCCGACTATGATCGCATCATGCCATATCTGGAGAACGCGCTTGCGCGCATGCCGATATTTGCCGACCTTGGGGATCCAGTGAGCGGCATGGTGTAATTCCGCATCCCCCTGATGGCAATCCGCTGATCGGTCCGGCGCCTGGTGCCGGGAACTACTGGTGCTGCTGCGGAACCCAGATCGGTATTGGCTGGGGTCCCGGCCCGTCCCGTGAACTGGCCCGCTGGATGGTGCACGGTGCGGCAGACATTTCCATGCGCGAATACGATCCGCGCCGCTTCGGGGCCTACGCCAAGAAGGACTGGCAGGTGGTGAAGGCCAGGGAGGATTATTGCCTGCGCCACGAAATCCCGTTCCCGCATTTCAACCGTCTCGCCGGGCGCCCGGTCAAACCCGGCCCATTGTATGAACGGCTGAAGGCCAAGGGCGCGGTGTATGAGGAACTTATGGCCACGAGCGTCCGCGCTGGTTTGCAGCCGGTGACATCGAGCAGCGCGACTATTATTCATTCAGGCGCACCGAAATCCACCACCTGCTGGCAGCGGAAAGTAAAGGCGGCGCGAACGCGCCGGTATCATGGACATTACCGGCTTCAGCAAGGTCGAAGCGTCGGGTCCCGACGCCGGACGGTTCCTGAATGGACCGGCGCCGCAACCGGTTGCCGGAAAAACCCGGCGGTATCGCCCTGACCCACCTCCTCAATCGCCGCTGCGCAATTGAGATCGAACTAACCGTCGTCCGCCTGGCCGAGGACCGGTTCTACCTGGTTTGCGCAGCTTTCTTCGAGCAGCGCCTGCTGGATCATCTGGCCCTGCATCGCGGTGATGAGGGCATGCAGGTGGTCAACCGGTCCGATGACTGGGCCGCATTGTCACTCAACGGTCCAGGTCGCGCGATATCCTGTCTGCGTGCACTGATGCTGCACTGGACAATGCCGGTTTCCGCTGGATGTCGGCGCGTGAAATAGAGATTGCCGGTAACACGGTGTGGGCAATGCGAATGTCCTATGCCGGTGAACTGGGGTGGGAATTGACCGGCCCCCGGCGAAAACATCCTGGCGGTCTATGATGCGCTTTGGGAAAGCAGGAAAAACCCACTGGCCTGGCCGATTATGGCTCATTTACCATGAACATTCTGCGCATGGAAAAGATGTTCAAGGGTGCTGGCGAACTGACCAACGAGGTAACCCTGCCGGAAGCAGGCGTCATGCGCTTTGTGAAAATGGACAGGCCGTTCTTCGGCAGGCAGCAGACCCGGAAAAAGTCTCGATGCCCCGTTGCCCTGGGTGTGCGCCGACATGCCCCATCTCAAACCGACGGAATCTGGGACGGCAATGGCGGTGAGGCCGTGATGCATATAAAGGCAGGCTCGTCGGCTCGACAGCCTCCGTCGTCTATGGCCACACGGTCAAAAAGAGACCGCATTCGCCTATGTCAGGCCGCATGCTGCGCAGCCCGGCACCCGGCTTGAGGTGGTCATTGCCGGCAAACCCCGCGCAGCCCGGGTGCTGGGCGAACCCGCCTATGACCCGCAGAGCCTGTTGCCTCGAACCGATGCAGAAATGGAGCTGGCACAATGACTGTCCCTGCCACGATGAAAGCCTTTGTACTGACCGGCCACGGTGGCATAGACAAACTTGTCTATCATGCAGACTGGCCGGTGCCGGTTCCCGGTCCAGGTGAAGTGCTGGTGAAGGTCCATGCCTGCGGGCTCAACAACACCGATGTCAACACCCGCACCGCCTGGTACTCGAAAGGTGTCAGCGAAAAAACCACCGGCGCCGCGTTCGATACTGCTGATGATGATGACGCCGCCTGGGGTGGTGCGCCATTTACATTCCCGCGTATTCAGGGCGCCGATGTCTGCGGCAGTGTTGTCACCGGGCCGGACAGTCTCCTGGGCAAGCGGGTGTTGATCGACACCTGGCTCAGGGACTGGAACGATCCGCTGAATATGGAGAAGACCGGTTATTTCGGTTCCGAGTGCGATGGCGGATTTGCCGAATATGTGAAGATCGATGAACGCCAGGTCCATCCCGTTGACAGTGATCTTTCCGATGCGGAACTGGCGACATTCGCCACCTCCTGGATCACCGCCGAAAACATGCTCAATCGCGCCAACGTTGGCGAGGGCGACAGGGTCTTGATCCCCGGCGCATCCGGCGGTGTCGGTTCGGCGCTGATCCAGCTTGCCAACCGGCGCGGCGCCACGACCATCGCCATGGCCAGCACGTCCAAGCATGCCGCGGTAGGAAAGTTTGAGCCCCATGCCATGCTGGAGCGTGCCCCCGGCAATCTGAAAAAGGCGCTCAGCCAGGCTATTGGCCAGGATAGCGTCAGCGTGGTGGTCGATGTTGTCGGCGGCAGTTATTGGCCGCAGCTGATTGACGCGCTTGCCCGCGGCGGGCGTTACACCTGCGCCGGCGCCATAGCCGGGCCCATGGTGGAACTGGATCTCAGGACCTTCTATCTGCGCGACCTGACCTTTACCGGCGCGACCGTCGTGCCGCCCGGCGTGTTTGCCGGCCTGGTGGGCTACATCGTGCACGGCGAGGTAAAGCCTGCCCTGGCCGCTACTTATCCGCTGGAGCAGCTTCACAAAGCGCAGCAGGCCTTCATGGACAAGAAGCACACCGGCAACATTGTGGTGACCATGACATGAAGATAACCCGCATTACCGTCTATCAGAAGGATCTGCCGCTGGCGGACCCGTACTGGCTGTCCGGCGGCAGGCTGAAATTCGAGAAACTTGATGCAACTTTTGTCAAACTGGAAACCGATGCCGGGATAGCCGGCTGGGGCGAGGGCACGCCGTGGGGCCACACCTATGTACCGGCGCACGGGCCCGGCATTCGCGCCGCAATTGAAACCATGGCGCCTGTGATCCTCTCTCAGGATCCGCGCAAGGTTGAACTGGTTGAGAGGGCCATGGACCTGTGCCTGCCCGGTCATCTGTATGCCAAGGCGCCGGTTGACCTTGCCTGCTGGGACATATCGGGCAAGGCATTCGGTTTGCCGATTGCCGACCTGCTGGGCGGCAGGCGCGAGACCGGTACGCCGGCAGCGTCGTCGGTGTCATCCGGTGATCCCGGCTACATGATGGGCATCATCAACAAATATCGCGATCGGGGCTACGTGGCGCATTCGGCCAAGGTTGGCGGTGATGTCGACGCGGATATAGAACGCATCCGCCACATTGAGAAAAGCCGCAAAGCCGGCGAAATCATTCTCTATGACGTCAACCGCGCCTGGACGCGGCGAGAGGCCAGCATTGTCATGAACGCGGTTGCCGATCTCGGCGTGACCTTCGAGCAACCCGGTGAAACGCTTGATGACATTGCCGCAATCCGCAAGGTGACCACGTCGCCGATCAGTGTTGATGAAACGCTGGTGAGCCTGCAGGACGCCTGCCGGATTGCCCGTGAGGGGATCGCCGAGGTCTTCGGCATCAAGCTCAACCGGGTGGGCGGCCTGACCAAGGCCAGGCGCATGCGCGATGTGGCGCTGGCGCACGGCATCCAGATGTTCGTGATGGCCACCGGCGGGACGGTCATGGCTGACACCGAAGCCGCTCACCTGGCGCAATCCATTCCGCAGGAGTTTATCCGCGCTTCGTGGTCGTGCCAGGACATGCTGACGGTGGACGTGGCTCCGGGCAGGGGATGCCGCACAGTCAACGGCATCCTGACGGTCAATGACACGCCGGGGCTTGGCTGTGACCCGGACGAGGCTATCCTCGGCGATCCTGTGGCCGTGTATGAGTAAAGTACGATGAAGATCAAAACCATTACGGCCTGGCTGGTGCCGCTGACCTGCCATGAAACCTACTACATGGCAGGCGGCAAGACCTGCGACACGGTGGAGACCGCAATTGTGCGGCTGCAAACCGACACCGGCCATTCCGGCTGGGGCGAGGTGTGCCCGATCCCGCACTACCTGCCTGCCTATGTGCGCGGTGTTGCCCCGGCACTGGAGGAAATGGCGCCGGTTCTGCTGGGTGCAGACCCGGTTGGCCCGGAAGCGCTCATGGACCGTCTCGATGCATTCCTGCAGGGCCATGATTACGCCAAGTCTGCCATCGATACCGCCCTGTGGGACCTGACGGCACAGGCAGCCGGACTGCCGCTCTATGCCCTGCTGGGCGGCAGGCGGCAGGAAACCATGCCGCTCTATCATTCCCTGACCTGCGTTGCGCCCGGCGAGATGGCCCGCATGGCCGGCGAGGCCCACGGCGCCGGCATCCGGCAGTTTCAGGCCAAGCTGGGGGCCGATGCTGACTGGCGGGCGGATGTCGAGCGCCTGGTCAGGGTGCGCGAGGCCGTCGGCGAGGGCCCGCTGGTGTATGGTGACTGGAACTGCGGCGCCTCACGGCTGGATGCGATAAGGGTGGGCCGGGCGGTTGCCCATCTCGACATCATGCTCGAACAGCCGTGCCGGTCCATTGAAGATTGCGCCGCGGTTCGCAGCGCCTCCGGCCTGCCCATGAAGATGGATGAATGTTGCCACGATATCGCCTCGCTATTGAAAGCCCATCAGCTGGGCTGCATGGATGCAGTGGCGCTCAAGCTGTCGAAGTTCGGCGGTCTGGGCGCATCGCGCCGGGCGCGTGACCTGTGCCTGCACCTGGGCGCAAAAATGTGTGTTGAAGACACCTGGGGCTCGGATGTTACAACCGCAGCGCTGTTGCATCTGGGCGCTTCGACGAATCCTGCCGGCCTGATGAATGTGTGTGACTTGTCAGGCTATGTGTCGCCCAGGCTGGACGAAACTGCGCCGGTCCGCAAGGATGGCCGGATTGCACCGCCCGAAGGCGCCGGTCTCGGCGTCTCCCCGGACCCGGATCGCCTTGGAAATCCGGTTGTCGTTTTAGGATAGGAGTATCACCATGAAATCGCAGGCCAGCTGGATTGACCGGGCCAACGCCGTACTGCCGGCAGGCGGGTTTGGCAATTTTGACCCGGGCATCATCATTCGCGAAGGCAGGGGCTCAAGGGTCTGGGATGAAGACGGCAACGAATATGTCGATTACCTGATCGGTTCAGGCCCCATGCTGCTTGGCCATGGCCACCCGGAAGTCCTTGACGCGGTTCGCGAACAATTGCTTAAGGGGCTGACCTTCTTTGCCAACAATGCCGCCGGCATCGAATTGGCGGAACAGATTTGCGATGCAATGGCGTGCGCCGAGCAGGTCCGGTATGTGACGTCGGGTGGTGAGGCCGACATGTATGCCATGCGGCTGTCGCGTGCCTTCACCGGCCGCGACAAGATCATGAAATTCGAAGGCGGCTATCACGGCATGTCGGCTGAAGCCCAGATGAGCCTGGCGCCCGCCAGGCTGGCCAATTTCCCGCTGGCGGTGCCGGATTCCGCGGGCATTCCGGCAGGCGTGCGCGATGAAATGCTGATCGCCCCGTTCAACGACATCGAGTTTGCCCGCTCGCTGATCGCTGAACAAGGCCACGAGATAGCCGGTATCATTGTTGAACCGCTGCAGCGTGTCATCCCGCCGGCGCCGGGTTTTCTGCAGGCGCTTCGCGAGGAATGCGATAAATATGGTATCGTGCTGGTGTTCGATGAAATCGTAACCGGTTTCCGGTTAGCCTATGGCGGCGCGCAGGAACTTTATGGTGTCACACCCGATGTGTGCACACTTGGCAAGATCATCGGCGGCGGCTTTCCGCTGGCAGCCATTGCCGGCAAGGCCGGTATCATGGCGCATTTCGACAAGGCAAAGGTTGGCGCCGATGGTTTCCTGATGCAGCTCGGCACCCTGAGCGGTAACCCGGTCGCGGCGGTTGCCGGCATGAAGACCATGGAAATCCTGCGCCGTCCCGGCCAGTACGACAGGCTGCGCAGTCTTGGCAAGACCCTGATGACCGCCCTGTCCGAACATCTCGGCAAGGCGGGGTTTGATCATCAGATAGTTGGTGATCCAACCCTGTTTGACGTGCTGTTTTCCCCGGCAAGGATCAGGGACTATCGCGATGTCCATGCAGCAGATGCCGCCCGCAACCTGCGCTTCAACAAGCTGCTGCGTGACCGGGGCATCTTCAAGTCGCCCGGCAAACTCTACCCGTCGCTGGCCCTGACCGAAGCAGATATCGAACAGACCATAGACGCCATCGCTTATGCTGCAGGCAAGCTGGATTAGATCAGGATGATTTTTGGTTGAATCAACCAAAAAACATAAACCTGATCGGCTCCAAAGTGTTAGAGTATCCAGGGTTCAATTGAACCCTGGATACTCTAATCCTGTTTCTTCCCGTTGCCGTTGTTTGACAGGCCCAGCCATCCGGCAATTTTCGGGTAACGCTGCTTCAGCCAGGCGCCGTGCCTGACTTCAATCTGCCGGCGCCAGCGCCGTACCCTGGCTGAATCGATCGACAGGATGATCAGGCCGAGCGGCACCATCCAGAACCCCACGACCGGCAGAAAGCCCAGTATCCCGCCAACGATCAGCGCAATACCGAGCAACCGGCGTGCCATGGGGCTGCCGGGGACTTTCAGCGAGTGATTGGCGATGCGAACGCGTCGTGTCATGTGAACCCACCTAACCATCGCAATGTGACTATGCAAGTCCGCCGGTCACCGGATTGGGGAACTTTTTAAAACCTGGGCGAATAATGTACCAGATTGGGCTTTAACACCACGAAACTGTCTGCTATAGGCAGGCCATCCTTCCTCGGTAGCTCAGTGGTAGAGCAATCGGCTGTTAACCGATCGGTCGGGGGTTCGAATCCCTCCCGGGGAGCCAATATATCACGGTAAACTCTTGTTTTAATTTATAAATTTGGTGGTTTCATAAGTTGCATCCACCAATTTACCCACCAACCGTCATCACTTTTAGCGGTTTGGATGCAATGTTTACTTGACATTAACGTCGCCCGACATTAGCTACGATTCGTAGCATCCCGGTAGTGCTTCGGTGCTGCCGCCAGCCGTGGGCCCCCGGGCTCACGGCATTTATTTTGGTACATTCATGCCGCACATTCGAGTTTCATGCTACATCGACGGCTTCAACATTTACCACGCAATTGATGATGCAAGCCGTGCCTCTCGCGGTCAGCTCAATTACTTAAAATGGGTTGATCTAAAGGCTCTGATGCAGCAATTCACTGATCCTCAACATCACATTGTGCAGTCAGTTAAATATTTTACAGCATACCCGACATGGAATGGTGAAAGAGAAAACCGCCATCGAGAGTACGTTCGGGCGCTCGGTCATTTCGGAGTACAAACCATCCTGGGTCAATTCAAGCCCAAGGACGCATTTTGTAAGGTTTGCCGAAGTACCTACAAAGCACGTGAGGAAAAAGAGTCAGACGTAAATATCGCTATGCATCTAGTTAGCGATGCTCATCGAGGGTTATTCGACCAGGCATTCCTTGTGACCAACGACTTCAGATTTGGTTGGCCCCGTTCGTCTGGTTCGCGAATTGCTGCCTGAAAAACGAATAAAGGTCATTGCTCCGCCCTTCAGACCACATAGCAAAGAGCTGTGGGCGGCAGGAACGCACAGAGCAAAGATTGATAGAAAACATCTGGATGCCTGCTTGATGCCCCCATCCGCTGAAAACGCTGCAGGCAATGTGATTTTCACCAGACCGCCGCCCTACGATCCGCCAGCATAAACTTAAGCCCATTGATTTCGCGATTGGACGTTTAATGTCAGCGAAAGTTCCGATTCAAATTCCCATACGAGAAATGCACCGGGCTGAACATCACCAGAAACTTCCGACTTTTGCACTCCGGGCATTTCAGCACGTTGTACAGGTCTGCGCTCGCAAACCCCGGCCCCAGGCGTTCTGTCATTCGCTTAATGTCCATTGGCTTGTTGAAATAGCAGTCAGGTGAGTTGGTGCAATTGAAGTGCAAGCAGTACACGCTGGGTAAATCTCCAAAGTGAAGCAAACACCGATCTCTAACTCAAGATGACCACAGCGGCCGCAGAAGCGATCATCCAGAAGAATTTGACTGATATGACTGTCCCCCCAGCTGAATTTTTGAAATACTCCCATATGAAGCCGGGGTTTTCTGACCATCCCTCAAAAAAGACTTTATCAACACAATCTGCCATCAACAGCCATGATGTAAGATTTAAGAAACAACAATCGAGGAAATTGATCTGCATCAGATTGCTGCTGAAATCATCGCATTAAGATGAATGTCTACAGGCCTTGGAACAACCAATGAACATATGATCAACAGGAGAAATCGACTGATGAAGCGACCAAGACGAGGTATTAATGCTGCAATTGCAAGCGCGCTTGCATTGGGGCTGGGGATGGGTGTTCCGGCTCCTGCAATGGCGCAGGACGCCAAGAAGCCAAACATCCTGTTCATTATGGGCGATGACATCGGTTGGATGCAGCCCAGCATCTATCACCGTGGCCTCATGGTCGGTGAGACACCGAACATCGATCGCCTCGGCGCGGAAGGCGCCATGTTCACCGACTATTACGCCGAGCAGAGCTGTACCGCTGGCCGCAACGCCTTTTTCACCGGTATGCAACCGCTGAGGACCGGCATGATCATGCCGCAACTGCCCGGAAGCCCGAGTTATCTGAAGCCCGGCACGCCATCGCTTGCCGTGTTCCTGAGAGATCTCGGCTACAACACCGGCGAATTCGGGAAAAACCATCTGGGCGATCACACTGATGCCCTGCCGACCGCGCATGGTTTCCAGGAGTTCTGGGGCTATCTCTATCACCTGGACGCAATGCAGGGTGTCAGCTTTCCTGACATCAACAAGTCACCAACCGAACAAACCGTTGCGCCGCCGTGCAAGAACACGCCAGTTCCCGGTCTTACCGAGGTTGCTGGCGCCGTTGACCAGGAGACAACAATCTGCCTGATGCCGCCTCGCCCGGTGATTCATTGCACGTCTAGCGATGGAACTTCGGCCAACCAGACCTGCAAGGACGAAGGTCCGCTGACACTTGAACGATCCAAGACCATTGACGAGGAAATCTCGGCTCAGGTCATCGATTACCTGGACCGCAACGATCCCGAGAAGACCAACAAGCCGTTCTTCATCTGGTACAACCCGGCGCGCATGCACGTCACCACCGTCCTTTCGGACAAATATCTGAACATGGTAGGTGAACCCGGCGGCAAGGACTGGGGTGTTAACGAAGCCGGCATGAAGCAGATGGACGACAACATCGGCTACGTGCTGAAAAAGCTCGAAGACATGGGCGAGCTGGACAATACCATCATTGCCTTCACTACCGACAACGGGGCCGAGACGATCACGTTTCCCGATGGCGGTGTTACACCCTTTAAGGGCGGCAAGCTGACAACATGGGAAGGTGGCATGCGGGCACCTATGGTCATTCGCTGGCCTGACCGCATCAAGCCCGGCACCGTGTTGAACGATACATTCGCATCGCTGGACTGGTTGCCAACTCTGGTGGAAGCTGCCGGAGGACCAAAGGGCGACGAACTGAAGGCGACGCTGGAGAAGGGTGAGTACCCCAATATCGTCAAAACGACTCTCGACGGGGTCAACCAGATCGACTACCTGACTGGCAAGTCGGACAAGTCGGCCCGCGATCACTTCCTCTACTTCTCGGGCAAGGACCCGTCAGCGGTCCGCTTCAAGAACTGGAAGATGTACTTCGCCATGGTATCCGATGCCCCGGCAGGCTTTACCGCGGGAGTTCAGCCTTACCACTGGACCCAGGTCGTGAACATCAAACGTGATCCCTTCGAGGTATCAATCGGGTCTCAGCAGAAGACGCTGTTTGGAATGGGCGGTGCGATTGCCTCACCTTCTACAGCCTATGTGTATGACTGGAACATGTTGCCGATCGGCCAGCAACTGTGGCTCAGACACCTTCTGAGCTACCGCGATTTCCCGGCGATGCAGGACCCGGCCAGCTACAACCTTGAATTGGTCATTCAGCAAGTCAAACTCATGAACACGTCCAGCCACGCTGGCCATTAGCCAGCACACTCCAACCCGTTTCAACGTCTGCGCCGATGTCGGCGCAGACGCTTGGTGCCGGAAGACACTCTTTCATTGGGAATCTAGACCATGCACTACAAAGACTACATCACCGCCGCATTTGGCGCGCTTTGCCTGTCATTGGCGACGCCAGCTGTTGCACAAGATGCCAAGAGGCCCAACATCCTCGTCATTATGGCCGACGACATTGGTTACTGGAATATCTCGGCCTACAACCGAGGCCAGATGGGCTACCGGACGCCCAATATCGACCGGTTGGCTGAAGAAGGAGCAATCTTTACTGACTATTACGGACAGCAATCCTGCACCGCCGGACGAGCAGCCTTTCTTACGGGCCAAAGCCCAATGCGTACCGGGTTGCTGAAAGTCGGGTTGCCCGGCGCACCCGAGGGACTGCGGGCCGAAGATCCCACCATTGCCGATCTTTTGAAGCCGCTTGGCTATGCCACAGGCCAGTTCGGAAAAAATCACCTCGGCGATCGCAACGAATTCCTGCCGACAGTTCACGGTTTCGACGAGTTCTTTGGCAACCTTTATCACCTCAATGCTGAGGACGAGCCAGAGCATCCTGACTATCCGAAAGGCACCGCCTTCCGCGAGACATTCGGTCCAAGGGGCGTCTTGCGTTGCACAGCGACATCAGAGGTCGTGCCTGGCGAGGACCCGCGCTTTGGTGCCAACGGCGCGCAGAACTGCGAGGACACCGGACCACTCGACAAGAAGCGCATGGAGACTGTGGATGAGGAATTCCTGTCGGCAACGCTCGACTTCATTGACCGCTCGCACGAAGCGAATAAGCCATTCTTTGTCTGGTTTAATCCCAGTCGAATGCATATTTGGACACGTTTGAAACCAGAGTCCCAGGGGGTAACCGGACTGGCATCTATCCTGACGGCATGGTGGAACACGACGGGCAGGTTGGCGTCCTCCTGAACAAACTTGACGAACTCGGCATCGCCGACAACACGATCGTTATATATACTACCGACAACGGTGCAGAGACATTCTCATGGCCGGATGGCGGCACAACTCCTTTTCGGGGAGAGAAGAACACCAACTGGGAGGGCGGTTATCGTGTCCCTGCGCTGATTCGCTGGCCCGGCCAGGTTGCGCCACGAACGGAAGTGAACGGAGTAGTATCTGCCGAAGACTGGCTGCCAACGTTACTCGCCGCAGCAGGAGAGCCTGACATCAAGACGCAGTTGCTTGCCGGGCATGAAGCCGGTGGCTCGACGTTCAAGGTTCATCTCGATGGTTATAACCAGAGCGCCCTGCTCGCGAATCCCGAA
This sequence comes from uncultured Alphaproteobacteria bacterium, assembly GCA_963700885.1. Lineage (GTDB taxonomy): Bacteria > Pseudomonadota > Alphaproteobacteria > Rhizobiales > Aestuariivirgaceae > Anderseniella. Next base: position 9,306 of record CAVOZJ010000023.1, on the reverse strand, counting down.
GCTGACGATCCTCGCAAGGAGTTCTTCTACTGGACGGACGATGGCGATCTCGCCGGACTTCGCTACGATCAATACAAGGTGGTATTCATGGAACAGCAGGCCCATGGGCTTGAAGTCTGGATGCAACCGCTCGTGCCACTGCGGGCGCCCAAGATATTCAACATTCGTACTGATCCTTTCGAGCGCGCCGATCATGAGGCGGGGGATTATGCCCGTTGGTTTGTGGAACATCTTTTCGTGTTACTGCCTGCCCAGAAGCTCGTCGCCAATCAACTGATGACCTTCCGCGAGTTCCCGCCGCGCCAGAAGCCCGGCAGTTTTTCGATCGACAAGGTCATGGAGATGCTGACGGATCAGAACAGCAACTGACGGAGAAAGAAAGATACCCGTGTGTCTTCGCATCCCAGTCGGTCACCTCGGCCTGATCTGTGGGATCGCTGCGATCCTTACCTTGCTAAGCTATTTCGCGCGCGGTCTTGTCGTGTGCAGATATTCAGGCGAAGGTCATTGCTGCAAAGGCCGCCCATGAACTAACATCCAAACTGGGCCAATCAAGTGCGGCTGATCAATCGGACCCACAGTATTATCAGACAGGTTTGAGACGATGGATGCATTTCAACCAGCTGTCGAAACTCTGCGAGGTTGGCTAACGGACATTGTCCACACCCTGCCACACATAATAGCCGCAAGCATCGCCTTCCTGTTTTTCTTGATGTTGGCGACGATTATTCATCGCAAGCTGAAGATCCCGTTGGAGCGAATGTTCCGAAAGAGCCATTCGGCGGACATTCTCGCAAAGATCTCCGATTGCCTGATCTATTATTTATGCATCGCTGTCGGGGTATTGCTTGCCGCGAGCATTCTGGGATTGGAAACGATCTTTACATCAATGCTGGCGAGTGTCGGCGTGGTCGGTCTTGTGGCTGGCTATGCATTCAAGGACGTGGCAGCGAACTTTTTTGCGGGAGCGGTGCTCAGTCTTCGCCGACCCTTCAAGAAGGGCGACCTGATAGAAGTGGCTGAAACTTTTGGATCTGTAACCGACATTGATCTTTTTTACACAACAATACTAACCAGGGACGGGCAAATCGTTTATGCGCCCAATCAGAGCATCTACGCCAGCCCTATCGTGAACTACAGTGCGTTGGGAGCACGCAGGATCGTACTAAGCACAGGCGTCTCATATGGCGACGATCTTGAGCAGGTACGCGAAATTGCGTTGGAAACAATCAAGAGTTTCAAATTCTTGAAACCGGACGAACCCATCGATTTATTTTTCACCGATATTGGCGGTAGCTCATACAATTTTGAGCTACGGTACTGGATAGAGTTTGAAAACCAGACTCAGTTCCGTAATGCGCTAAGTGAGGGAATTATCCAAATTAAGAAGGCTTTTGAAGCCAGGGGGGTTTCGATTCCCTATCCAGTGCAAACACTTGATTTCGGTGTAAAAGGTGGCGTTAATCTTGCGGATAGCCTTGAGATGGCAGAGGTCAAAAAGGAACAGAATCAGCAATAGCACTGGCTGGCAATGGTTCACCTTCCGCTCTGCGCAATGCGTCCAATATCAATCGCCCAAGTTCCCCTGAACAATCAGAAATATAAGCTCAGCTTAGCGAGATACCGTTTCCTGTGTCTGAGACTCAGCAAGCCGTTTCGCGCGTTGGTGGACTCTAAAATGGCTTGTGAATGTGGTCCGTAGCCAGTGTCGCTAACGCGCTGCACTTAACTCAAATTCCCATACGAGAAATGCACCGGGCTGAACATCACCAGAAACTTGCGGCTCTTGCACTCCGGGCATTTCAGCACGTTGTACAGGTCGGCACTCATGAACCCCGGCCCCAGGCACTCGGTCATTCGCTCAATGTCCATTGGCTTGTTGAAATAGCAGTCAGACGAGTTGGTGCAATTGAAGTGCAGATTGTACGCGCCGGGCAGATCGCCAAGGGTTTTGTTTGAGGCTGTTGCTGTCATCGGTTGCGAAGGCTGCCATGTGCTCGCGTTTCGGTAAAGTCACTCTTTCAGTTCACATGCACCGAAGGTCTGCTGTACGGGACAATGCTTTCATCGCTTCAAGATCTAATATAGGCAAAGAGCGTGAATTAACCTCGGCGGATTAGCATGACCGTTTCACACCTGAAAGCGGACGTAACCTGACCGGCGAGTTAGAGTCCGCTATGTGCCACTGGACTAAACCGCTCTCGCGGTAGTCAAGAGTTGCAAGCGTGGTTGCCTGCGTATTAACGGGCTGGTCTGTCCCGTGTTGAGATTGGGGGTTTCCAAACCTTCACATCAACACAAGGGAGCAGACCCATGACAGATACATCCATCAGCCCATTGCGCCAGCGCATGATCGAGGACATGACAGTCCGCGGCTTCACTGCCGGCACGCAGCGATCCTACATCACTGCAGTGAGGGGGTTCACGGCATTTTTTGGCCAATTCCCGGATCAGGCAACAGCTGAGGACCTCAGGCGCTATCAGCTGCATATGCGATCAAGCGGTGCGACGGCGACGAGCATGAACGCTGCGGTTTCGGCATTGCGGTTCCTGTTTGGCGTAACCTTGGGGCGCAATGATGCCGAGACCGGCATGACAACGGTGCGCCAGCCCAGGAAGCTTGCGGTGATCCTGAGCCCTGATGAGGTGGCGCGTCTGCTTGATGCAGCCCCTGGCCTCAAGCACAAGGCAGCACTCAGTGTTGCCTATGGCGCGGGTTTGAGAGCCTCGGAGGTCATCTCGCTCAAGGCCGGCGATATCGACAGTGAGCGCATGGTGATCCGTGTCGAGCAGGGCAAGGGCCGCAAGGATCGTTACGCCATGCTGTCTGAGCCATTGCTCTATCTGTTGCGCGACTGGTGGCGCATGGCAAATGAACGCGGTGTCATGCTGCCGGGCGGTTGGTTGTTCCCAGGCCAGAACCCGGTCAATCCGCTGACCACCCGCCAGCTCAACCGGGCGTTCCACAGCGCCAGGGACGCCGCCGGCATCGATAAGCCTGTGAGCCTGCACAGCTTGCGGCATTGCTTTGCCACCCATCTGCTCGAACACAAGGTCGACATCCGGGTGATCCAGGTGCTGTTGGGCCACTCCAAGCTCGATACCACGGCACGCTACAGTCACGTCGCCAATACCACACTGCGCTCAATCAAGAGCCCGCTGGAACTTCTCAGGCCAGGTCCCCAGCCTCCGGCCTGATCCGGGGCTCATATGCCCCGCCCCCTGTTGGAGGTGGCCGACATCTTGCGTGAGCACGGTGCCACGTGGCGTTCAGCAAATGCAGGCCATGTGAGCCTTGCGCAACTCAAGGTGATGTCAGCCATCCAGGCCTGCCGCACAGCAGCGCTGGGTGGTCATGTCGGAACAATGCCAGGACTGCCGCCACACCCAGATCGCCTACAACTCATGCCGCAACCGGCACTGTCCCAAGTGTCAGGGCAACACGGCACGCGATTGGCTGGAAGCCCGTCAGGCCGAACTGTTGCCCGTGCCCTACTACCATGTGGTGTTCACCGTGCCTGCTGAGATCGCCGATATCGCCTGTCACAACAAGTCCGTGATCTATGATCTGCTGTTCAAGGCATCGGCCGAGGCCGTTCTCACCATAGCCGGTGATGCCCGACACCTGGGCGCACGTGTCGGGCTAACAAGCGTGCTGCACACCTGGGGCTCGGCCATGACCCATCATCCCCACATCCACATGATCGTGCCCGGTGGCGGGATATCGCCGGACGGCAGTCGCTGGATCGCCTGCAAGCCCGGCTTCTTCCTGCCCGTGCGGGTGCTCTCGCGGCTGTTCCGCAGGCTGTTGCTCGACAGGCTGGCAAATGCCCACCAGCAGGGCCGCCTCAGCTTTCGGCAAGCATGCCGGCCTGGCACATGCGCAAGCCTTCACCTCCTGGCTCAAACCAATGCGCAAGGCCGAATGGGTGGTCTATGCCAAACGCCCGTTCGCCGGGCCCGGCGCCGTACTCGCCTACCTGTCGCGCTACACCCACCGCGTTGCCATCGCCAACTCCCGGCTGATCTCGGCCGGCAAGGCCGGTGTGACGTTCCGCTACAAGGATTACCGGATCAAAGGCCGCCGGCGATACAAGACCATGACGCTCAAGCCGCACGAGTTCATCCGCCGCTTCCTTATCCACGTCCTGCCAACCGGCTTCCACCGTATCCGCCACTATGGGCTGCTCGCCAATGGCAACCGCGTGGACAATATCGCAAAGGCCCGCCAGTTGCTCAATGCCCCGGCATCTCAAAACAGCACCGAACCCGATGACCAGGCCGGTGACAGATCAACCGGCACCCGGCCATGTCCGTGTTGTGGCAGGCCCATGGTCATCATCGAGACCTTCGAGCGCGGCGCCCGGCCACGTGCACCACCAATACGGATGAAGGTCATTGCATGATGCTCATTGTCTCAGGAAACTTCCCCCTCGCCAGCCTTTGCAGCTGGCCGCGCAACCGCTTTGCGCGCTGCGGTTCCAAATCTGAAGATTACACGGAAAGCCGCGCTGCAATCGCCATCAGATCAGTCAAAAAGCCGCAAGCCAGCCGCATCGGCTGTCGCGTCAGCGCCATCCATCGTTGCCAAACGCGGCTGTCCAAAACTGTGCAAACGTCAAATCCCCATAGATCAAACCCGCCAAACCGTCCCGCCTGAAAACGCCCGCAGTTTCCCCCACTGAGGCTTGTCCGACACCTGCCAAACCGAGCCCAGTGCCGATGCCGTACCAAGGCAGGTGTCCGACAACCCTTAACAGGAACCGCCATAGACCAAGATGATAGGTTTTGACCAATTTACGGGTGGAGTTTAACCTAATGCTGAACTAACTCGGTCGATGGCAATTCTCGAAGTCCTGCGGCCTTAAGATTGACCAGTTGTGCCTCAAGACGTTGCCAATCTTTGTAGGGATGTCGGGTCGCGTATTGTGAAATAGAAAACTCGGGGTCGAGGCCCATGAGTTTGACTGCATAACCTTTGGCCGTTTCGAGTTGACCTTCTGCCACCAGGGCGCTGATAAGGATTGTCAAACCAGTGATGCTTTCAGGTTTCTTTGAGAGCAGTTCATTGATCGCATTGATGGCCTGTTTATTTTGACCGCCATCTCTGTAGGCTGAAGCCAAGATCTCCACCCACCACATGGCGTAGACGGGCGCACTCCGGATTGCTAATTTCACGTGATCTGCTGCTTCCTTCGGTCGGCCACAATAAAGCAAAATGTTTCCAAACAACGCATTGGTGTTGGCACACAGCGGGCGAAGCCTGATGGCTTCCTCAGCAATTTCCAATGCTTCTTTGTGCTCTCCGCGGAGTAGCTTGACATGAGCTAGTATGACATGTGCCTGTCCATCAGCATCATCCATCGCCGCAGCTTTCTGAGACCAAGTAGCCGCGTCCTCCAAGGCACTATCTGCATCAATCGTCCAGCCCATCGTCGCATCCCAGTAATGACAAAAGGCAACAAGGGTCGGGCCCAATGTCACATCTGGTGAAATCTCAGATACGCGCTCAAAGAGCTGGCGGGCGGCAGCTACGCTTGGCTTATCGAATTCAGTCAGAATTTCCAGCCCACGGTAATAGAGCTCTAGGGCCTTGGGATTGCGAAGCGTCTTTCGCCACACCCTCGCCTGCTCTCCGCTAGCTAGAGCAACATCCAATGAAGTAACAATTTTCTCGGCAAGCTCATCCTGTACACGAAATTGGTCGCCCAAGGCCCTATCATAACGCTCACTCCATACCACGTGTCCATCGAGGCCATCTGTAAGTTGGGCTGTCAGCCGTATCTTGTTGGTGTCGCCTTGTAGCGAGGCATTCAGAATATACTGGACACCCATCTCCTTTGCGATCTGCTCAGGCTCCACGCTTCGATTTAGATAAGCCTTGGCACTCCCGGCGGCGATGATGAACAACCCCGAAATCTTTACCAGTGCACTCTGCACATCGATGCGAATACCTTCAGCGAGATGACTGAGTTCAGACTTGGCGCTCAGGTCGTTGAATGGAAGCAGAATAATTGATGGGTTCGCGGGGAGCGAGAAGTCAATGTCCATTGCCTCAAACTCAGAGGCAACGTTGACCACTGGCGGTTCTGATCTGAAGTTTGACGGCGAGTTGGTCCTGCGTCGAACCTTGAGATCAGAATACAGTGATGTCGTTTCCTGCTGCGGCCCAACACCCAGTTCCTTTTCGAGGATACCTTTGCAAATCTCGAATTGCTTCAGAGCTGAATCGTGGCGTCCCTGTGCAGCATAGGCTTTCATTAGGGTTCGATGAGCGGCTTCATTGAGTTGGTCTAGGAGCAGCAGTCGCGAGGTGAGACTTGCGACGGCGGCGTGGTCGCCAGATGCCTCCTTTGAACCTATCAGCCTCGTCAGGCCATCAATCATAAGATTGCGGTAGCGTTCTCTCTCTGGCCTTAGCCAACTATCAAAGGCTTCCTCCTTGATTGCGAAGCCGTCCAACAAATCGCCTTTATAGAAAGAGATGGCTTCCTCGATTGCCTCAGGCTGCTGTTTATGGATCAGCGCTTCAAATCGGGTCGCATCCAAGTCGACCTTTGATGGGTCGAGCCAGATCATATCCGTCTTGGTGATCACCGCCTCCTTCAGATGCCTTCTCAAGCTGGACAGACATTGGCGAAGATTGGTTCTAGCTTGTTCTTCAGGGCTATTCTCCCAGAACATAGCAGCGACCTTCTCACGTGACTGTGGCTGTCCCTGCTGAAGAGCAAGGAATACACCCCCGCGAGCCGAATGCCGGTGCGTCGCCCGCATAGATCTTGCCCAGGGTGGCGGTCTTACCCTTTTTTACCAGTCCTACGGCCTTCATGACGATTTCGGGAGTCGTCCGGTTGACGGAACCGGCTTTGTCATCCGCACCCCATAGGGACGGAGCCCAATTTTGAGTGATGGGGTCATCGTTCACGTCCTGAGCGCTGACCGGCGCAATCCATAATGCAGCGGCAGCAACCGCTGCAGCTAATCCGGTAATACCTGTATTCCTCACTTTTACCTCCCTTACTGACCCGTGTTTGCAAATTCAGGCCATGGTCCAGACTACAGGTTGAACGATACAAATCAAAGCGGACAAATACACAACGGCGTAAAGCAGCACCTATGAGAATCAAGATGTCCGTGTTGGGTTATAAATCCCCTCTTTGAGCCGGGTTCCTTTGGCGCCAGAGCGATACTGACTATGTGCTGCCCCGGCTGTAGTAGTAACACTTGTGTGCCAGAGCGGACTCAAATAGGAAATAAAAGCTTCTTTGGCCTCAACTGGTGGGCAATAGGACTGTTCTCTTATCTGCCATAGCCTGCTGGTTGCGTGCCAAAGGGGACAGCGCAAGCGGCTCTATGGAGAAACATGGGGCCGTTTTGCATAGTGTTTGGGCCAGCATTCCCGCTCCCAGGTTGCGCAGTCTGCTTTTTGAAAGAATGCCTAACACTTGACTTTTCGTCATCCTCCGGGACCATTTACCATGTTTCTGAACTAAATTATTCCTTCTCCACTGAGCACCCGGTTTAGTGCAACAGAAATGCCGGCGTTACGCGGATGGGCACTGCTGCTGGCCAATGCATAAGGAGTTTGGCCGCCGCCATACATATTTGCTTTTGCATGGAGATTTGCACCGCAACCAATCAACAGATCTGCCAGGACTGCTGCATTAAGTGGCATTCGTTGACGGTGGCTTTCCACTCCATTTGCTGCCAGATAGTGCAGCAAGGTCGCTTGGTGACCGTATGCCGATTGTTCAGTGACCAATTGTGGGTCCCTATCCAGTCTAAGCCGAAGTTTCTCAATCTCACCGTCCTGCAACTCATCTAACGCTAGTTCGAAATGGTTGCGCAAAGTTGCGTTCCCCAAAGCACTCGACTTCGTACCAGCCCCTGAACCCGTGCTCACGAGCCATCGTCAATTGAGCCTCCTGCAGGTCCAATCTCGCGTTCATGACTTCGTCAAGCGGCCGGCCGCTCGCCACCGGCCACCAGGACATTAACTGTACGCGAACGCGGCGGTCACCTGCTGCATATGCCGCCTGCAAAACGCTAGCTTGTTTTCTTAATTGCTCGCGAATTGGCAACGCTCGGAATGCTTTTTCCTTGAGGTAGGGATGCAAGGCTTCAACCTCTGCGACTTCCGGTGCAACGTAAACCTGCATATGTATCTCCACACCCCTTTTGAATGCTCAAGGTACTGTAGTTGAATTGACATGAACTGGCGACTTTGGATCATCGGCGAAATTCAACTACCAATGATCGAGCGCCTGGGGCCGGGGTTTTGCGAGTGCTGATCTGTACAATGTGCTGAAATGCCCAGTGTGCAGATCGCAACAGAAATTTGCCAGGTGCAACCCGACTTCTCACTGTCGAATTGGCCGGGAGCGGATTTTGCCGACGCTGCTCTGGGCAGGAGATTGACAGAGAGCCTCGTCCTAGCCGGCGTCAAGTGATAATGTCCGCTTCGGGTCATAAATCCCCTATCTTAACCGAATCCAAAAACGTTCGAAATACCGTCAACTTCGGACTCTTTTATCGAAAACGTCTGGAATACCCTCAAAAATAGACACACTTCCCCGTCTACCTTGGCACTTGGCTGGCGGGTCCGGACAGGGCAAAAACATAACTTTTCATTTTAGGTTTATGCGCAGGGCAGTTCATCGTATTATTTTTTGTTGTCAACTCTTAGACGCGAGGTGATCTGTTGTGACCGTGTCGCATTCGTTCGAGAGAATTAAAGGAAGTTGCCATTGCGGCAATCTCCAGTTCGCATTCGATTGGCCGGACAATGGTTCCGTAATCCCGGTTCGCGCATGTGGCTGCGAGTTATGCACAAAACACAGAGCTGTTTGGACATCGCATCCCAAAGGCAGTTTCGATTTGCACATCGGTGACGAAGGTCAATTGAATCTCGATCGGTTCGGAACGAAGACTGCGGATTTTCATATATGCCGAGTGTGCGGGTCACGCCAATCTCGACATGCGTCATTTCTGAGAGGCGTTACGCGGTATTCAACGTACACACTTTTAATGATATGGATCGAGCGCGACTTGTAGAGCGAGCCACAGATTTTGAGGGTGAAACTGTAAAGAACCGACTCGCGCGTCGGCAACGCAGTTGGACGCCAGAGAAGACAGCTGAATTGTCGAAATTGTAATATCCAGTACGGTTGACCGAGACGTTTATCACTATTTCGAGCCTCGGTTCTCGAAATTACAACTGTCCAATTTTGCGGAAAATCTTGCGTTGGTTGCGGGGCAGGATTTGAGCCTGCGACCTTCAGGTTATTAGGCTGTCGGCACTACCAC
>CAVOZJ010000022.1:0-244737 GCA_963700885.1 uncultured Alphaproteobacteria bacterium | reverse complement strand
AGCGGGATTTAGAGCAGATGCACATTTGTCTGAGTGCAAAGGGATTACCCATCACCGACCCTCGCCGCTACACCTTCTCCCTTTTAAATACCATCCTGGGTGGCAACATGAGCTCAAGGCTGTTTCAGGAAGTGCGGGAAAAAAGGTGAATGGCCTACTCGGTGTATTCATTTATTTCTTCCCACGGGGATACCGGCATGTTCGGTGTCTATGCAGGCGTGGCTCCCAAACAGGCTCAGGAAACAACCCGGCTGGTTTTAGATGAAATTCACAGGCTGAAAAAAGAACCCGTGGAATCCACAGAGCTCAAAGGCGCCATCGAGTATACCAAAGGCGGTCTCATGCTGGCCTCTGAAAGCATTGACAATCAAATGGTTCGAAGCGCCCAAAACGAAATACACTTTGGATGCGAGATTCCGCTGAAGAAAATTATCGAAAAAGTCGAGGCGGTCACCCGTGATGATATCCTTGAACTGGCCAACGATCTTTTCCATCCCCGCCAAATGGCATTGACACTGCTGGGCCCGGTAAATAACGATAAAAAAGAATTTGAAGAGATATTGTTTGACCCTAACCGTTCATAGGTTCAATCCCTTCCAGTATGGCCAAAACCACCATTGCTCCGGGATGTTTCGTTGCTGAATTCTTGTACCAATTTTAGCGTGGCATGTATTACAGGCATAAATAGCATCTGACATATTCGTTCCCCCGGCTTTATCGGATATTGGTTCTGGCTGCGGTTAAAAAGCCCAATTTTAATTTCACCCTGATAATCCGAATCAATAACACCCATCGTATTCGCCAGTACGATACCTTTTTTTATTCCCAGGCCGGAACGGGGCACGATTATGCCGACAAGGTTGGGATCTTTAATATTAATAGCAATACCGCTGCCAACCAAAACAGTTTCTCCGGGCTGAATGCCAACCTGTTTTTTGAGGCAAGCCCTCAGATCAATTGCCGCTGACCCATCGGTGGCATATGAAGGAAGGGGAATGACGTCCCCCATCAGAGGACTCACAATTTTTGTTTCAACATTTATTGAATTCATTTAACCGGTCATTTCTTTTTTAGACTTTTAATTTTTTGCTGTTTACGATATTTATACTAAAATTTCAAGTTAAGTTAAATCGCCGGCAGGGAAAGGTCAAAGTAAATTCTAAGCCAGTTGCATTAGAAGGTTTTATAAGACAGTAAAATCCCAAATTTTCATTAAGCTTTAATTTATGTAAAATCAGTCAACTACTTATTTAAATGACGGAACCCTGAAGACGCCGGCTCTTGCTTGGGACTACAGATCTTAACATGCAATAACGCGAATAATTTAACTATATGGATCCGAAAATTCAAAAACCCCGACAATCCTGCGACTACAACCTCGTCATTTGCATGCTGGCCAGCGGCAGCAAGGGCAATGCGACCTATATCAGCGACGGTGACACATCAATTCTTATCGACGCCGGTCTATCCGGAGTCGAGCTTCAGCGCAGATTAGTCTCAAGAGATCTGGCCCCCGAAGACCTGGATGCCATCCTCGTCACCCACGAACATTCCGATCATATCCAGGGCGTCGGTATTCTTTCCCGACGGTATAAACTGCCGGTCTACATCAATCAGAAAACCCACCAGGCGTCCCCCAGACTCGGCAGCCTGCATGAAACCAAACCGTTTGAATGCGGCACGACGTTTCATATCAGCAATCTGACCATCCATCCCTTTTCGATATCTCATGATGCTGAAGATCCGGTCGGCTTTACCATCGGCCTAAACGGAACCACCATCGCAATCGCCACCGATTTGGGGATCGCAACGTCCATGGTGAAGGAGCATTTAAAACACTGTGCACTGCTGATTCTTGAAGCCAATCACGACCCGCAGATGCTGGAAAACGGCCCTTACCCCTGGCCCCTGAAACAGCGTATAAAAGGCAGAGCCGGCCACCTTTCAAATACATCTTCAAAAATCCTGCTGGAGGAGTTGCAACACGAAAATCTGCAGCATGTTATCCTGGCCCATTTAAGCGAAATCAACAATACCCCCCAATTAGCATTTAACGAAGTCGCAAAAGCGCTCACCCGCTGCAACGCCAAGCTGTCTGTGGCCGATCAGTACACTTGCAGCCCTGTCATATACTTAAAATAACGTAATCTGGTCATATTGAATGCAAAAGCAATATTGGGTGTGGGAGTGGCTTTCCAGCCGCGAGATCAAATGAAAGGCTCTTTGCACTTTGCTCCCTAATCCATGCCTCTGCCTGGATGGCTCCACTCCACCCTCTGCATTTGGCATTCAAAACGGTCGCCAAGCCGACCTGGCACGTACCAGCTCCCGACCATCCTGCTGACGGATAAGGCTGTGATGATAAACTGAATTACCCGGATCCCGAGGGTGGCATGCTGCCAGTATACAATCTTCGTAAAAGGCCTCCGCCAGAAAGTTTATTTCCAACTGGGCCAGAGCCGATGTATTTAGCAAAGAAGAGGGGACACCTTCCACCACCCATTCTACAAAACTCACATTGTTTACATGCTGGTTGACATCGAGATCTCCATATCGTGCGATAAATTCTTTTTCATAGGTACGATTTTTAAGTCCCGGCAGCTTATCGAGTGTATCGGGCAGGACGTGATGACCCTCAAGGGGTTTGAGCCTGTCCACAAACGGCAGAATGCGGACCGGCCGCCGCCGTTGAACGTCAATAACCAGCCAGGCTGAAACGGCTTCAGCGATGACCTGATCGCTTCCATTCCTGAGTTCAAAATCGCGCAGGGCAAACAATCGTTGGGTTCCGGACGGCCACGTGGCGATCTGTATCCGATCGTTTATATCCGGATAAGAGGCGATTTTAATCTTGAGACGGGAAAGCAGCCAGGTATAATTTTCCGAAAGCAGCCGGCGGACCGAAACGCCAAGCGCCTGGGCATGCTTGCTGGCGGCATCCTGCATGAAATTGAACATGGAAAGAATTGAAAGCCGATTGCGGCAATCCACCTCATAGGTCCTGATTTGATAGGTTTCTTTCCATACATTCGGTTCGAGTGCAACAGCGGGAGTTTTCCGCGATGTGTCCATGAGGTCCATCGTCTTTGTACTTATCAAGTTAAATTCCTATACTTTTAAATTAAATAAGGATTGGATATTTTTATTGGTCTCAAATCGGCAATGTTTTCAGGCGCCGAACGTGCTTTGTCTTTACCATGAACCAGGGCAAACCGACAGATAAAGATTTTCTAATTCTATCAATATCCTAAACTGATCGGTTCAACCTAGCAGATATAAACCCGCCGGCCATACCCGGCCATATGCGCTGCCAAATCCCCGCTGCCATATGATCATAGCACCAACGGTCCGCATTGGTTGACACAACTGCAAGGGATGACTACTTTAAGGATTCTTAATTGGTTGAATTATTTATTATTTCAAGGGTGTATAAACTTATTTAACTTTTCCTCGATACTATCGGGATATTAATAGGAAATCCTACACATGTCCGAAAATTACATGGCGAAAAAGTTATTTGATGAAGGTGCCGCCGCCTATCTCAAAGAGGACTACAAAACAAGTATAAAAGTATTTACCCAGGCCGTAAAAAACGATCGCAAATATGCACTGGTTTATTCCAGTCGCGGTACGGCGTATCTGAAATTAAATAAATTAAAAAGAGCGATATCCGACTTCTCGCGTGCCATTCGATTAGACCCGAAATATGCACGCGCCTATCACTTGCGCTGGCGCAAGCCTGGCATGGTCGAACAACTGATGCAGTTGCTGTTTCAGCAAGTACGGGTTGAAACTGCGCCGGTTAAAAGAAAAGCCGGCCAAAAGCGGTTGGCGGAAGCCATGTTCAGTCAGGACGATGCACAATCTCAACGTGAGCGGCCATCCGACGAAATCGAGCTCGAAGGCGAGTTCACGTCTTCGGCGCGTGAGGTGTTGCGCAACAAGGACTTTGAGCAGATGAGTGGCGACGAAGAACGTATTGCACGCGCTGCCATTGCCCGAATGAGAATGAACCGGCTGGAAGTGAAAATGCGGCGGTTCAAATCATCACCGAAAGGCGTGTTCGATATGCGAGCCACAGTTCGCCGCTCACTGAGGGCAGGTGGGAACATGACATCCCTGGCTCACAAGGCTCGCCAGACACGTGAACCCCCGCTGGTTGTGTTGCTGGACATATCAGGATCCATGGCCAACTATTCGCGCATGTTTCTGCACTTCCTGCATGCCCTGGCCAATGACCGTTCCAGGGTGCAGGTATTTGTGTTTGGAACCCGATTGACCAATATTACGCGTGAACTCAGACGCCGGGATGTGGACGAGGCAATGGAGCTTGTTGGCTCTCACGTCGATGATTGGTCCGGCGGGACACGCATTGGTTACACCTTGCGCGAATTCAATTTGAAATGGGCAAGGCGGGTGCTGGCACAAGGTGCTCACGTACTGATGATGACCGACGGTCTGGACCGGGATGATGTTGATGTGCTTGAAGCGGAAATGGCGCGACTGGCTCGTTCTGCGAAGAGGATTGTGTGGCTTAACCCGCTTTTGCGGTATGGCGGATTTGAAGCCCGCGCCAGCGGTGTCAGGGCAATTATGCCCCATGTGGATGAATTCCGGCCGTGTCATTCGCTGAATACGCTTGCTGATCTGGCTGAAGTTCTGTCAGGTTCGCGAAATGAAACCCACGACCCGCGGCGATGGCTCAAATCAGGCGGCCTGCGGAAAACGGATGAGGCAAGACCATGAGCAGCAATGATGCAAACCTGCTGACTACAGCGAAAAACTGGCTAAGTGAGGGACGCAAGGTGGCGCTGGCAACAGTGATCGAAACCTGGGGATCTGCGCCGCAACCGGTCGGTTCGCAACTGGTAATTGATGCCGATGGCAATTTCGAAGGCTCGGTGTCCGGTGGATGTGTGGAAGGAGCCGTCGTTACAGAAGCCCAAGGAGTGATGGAAACAGGTGAGGGCAGGGTACTGGCGTTTGGTGTAGCCGATGAAACCGCGTGGGAAGTGGGCCTGGCGTGCGGTGGCAAGATCAGGGTCTACGTCGAACCGGTGACCGGAGCTTGAAGCCATCATGGACATTGGAGTTCTAGAAACCCTGGCAAAGGCACGTGCCGACAGATTGCCGGTAGCGGTTGTTACCGAGATCAGTTCAGGTGCTCAGGAGGTGGTGGCACATCGCTATGCCGGTGAACATGTACTGGCAGATGCGCTGGAGAACGGATTTCGATTCGACAAATCCGGAGTCGTTGCAACGGATAAGGGCGAGTTTTTCATCCATATTCACAACCCGGCTCTCCGGCTGGTGATTATTGGCGCTGTCCATATAGCGCAGGCGCTGGTGCCGATGGCGAAAGCAGCCGGATACGACATCACGGTGATCGATCCGCGCGGTGCGTTTGCGACGGAGCAGCGGTTTCCGGAGGTAACGCTTTACGCGGATTGGCCAGATGAAGTGCTGCCATCCGTCGGACTCGATGCACGAACCGGTTTTCTGGCGCTGACCCATGATCCCAAGGTCGATGATCCTGCATTGATTGGCGCTCTGCAGAGCGAATGTTTTTACATTGGTGCGCTCGGTTCCAGGCGCACCCAGGCTTCGCGCGCGGAACGGTTGAAACAGGCAGGCGTGGAACCGTCGCGCATTAGCGGGCCGGTGGGCCTGGATATAGGCGCTCGAGGTGCGCCGGAAATAGCCATTTCCATCATGGCTGAAATGACCAGGACGCTTCGACTGGGCGCGGATAGATGATTTTCGGTGAAATTGATGTGGCGTTGGCGCAAGGCGCCATTCTGGCGCACTCCGTGCGGAAAGGCGGCATCAGTTTCAAGAAGGGCCGAGTACTGTCTGCTGCAGATATCTCGGAGTTGAGTGCAGCCGGGATTGCCAAGGTTTTTGCAGCGCGCATCGATGATCGTGATGTGCATGAAGATGCCGCCGCAGGGCTACTTGCGGATGCAGTATGCGGCAATGGCGTCGTCCGTCAGGCCGCTGCAACCGGGCGTGCCAACATATACTCATCGCATGATGGAATAGTACTGGTGGATGCGGGCCTGGTTCGGGTGCTGAATCGTCTGCATGAGGCGGTGACACTGGCGACGTTGACGCCATTTCAGGTGGTTAAGGCCGGGCAGATGGTGGCAACCGTGAAAATCATTCCATTTTCCGCGCCAGCAGGCATTGTTGATGAAGCAGTAGACCTCGCCGGTTCAGGTCCGCTGGTGTCAGTTGTGCCATTCATGCCGCACAAGGCTGGCCTGGTGCTGACCCGCAGGGCTGGCATGAAGGAGGCACTGCTGGAAAAATCTGCATCGGTTATTCAAGACCGGCTTGAACGTTATGGCAGCGAACTTGGTGATGTTATTGAAGTTGCACACACAATTGATGGGGTGGCTGATGGTGTCAGGCAGTTGAAAGCATCAGAACATGATCCGGTTCTAGTGTTTGGGGCATCGGCAATTGTAGATCGTGGCGACGTGGTGCCGGCAGGTCTGGAGGCCGCAGGCGGGCAGATTGTCCATCTGGGCATGCCGGTGGACCCCGGAAATTTGTTGTTGCTTGGCAAACTGGAAGACGTGGTCGTAATCGGCGTGCCGTCGTGTGCCCGCTCTCCAAAATTGA
The DNA here is from genome assembly GCA_963700885.1 of uncultured Alphaproteobacteria bacterium. Classification (GTDB taxonomy): domain Bacteria; phylum Pseudomonadota; class Alphaproteobacteria; order Rhizobiales; family Aestuariivirgaceae; genus Anderseniella. The sequence continues at coordinate 238,110 of CAVOZJ010000022.1, read as the reverse complement.
ACGGATTTGACTGGGTTCTCGGCAGGGTGCTAGCGGGAATTGACGTTCGACCGCAGGATATCATGGACATGGGTGCCGGCGGGCTGTTGATGGAGATAGAAACCCGGCCATCTCCGCGTGAGGCGGGCCGGTGAATGGGCTTGCAGGCATCATTCTGGCGGCAGGGACGTCATCCCGCTTTGGTGCTGACAACAAGCTGCTGGCCCGGTACGGCGGGCAGGCAATGGTGCGCCGTGTCGCCGAGGCGGCGCTCGCCACGGAACTGGACCCCGTTATTGTGGTGACCGGTCATGAAGCCGCGGGTGTGCAGGCTGCATTAGGCGGGCTTGATCTGGTTTTTGCCCACAATGCTGATTTTGCGGCCGGTCAGGCCGGTTCGTTGAAGACAGGTATCGCAGCAGTCCCGCAAAGTTGTGCGGGCGCGATGATCCTGCTGGGCGACATGCCGGATGTTGGCGCCGAGATCATTAACCAGCTTTTGGATGAATTTGCCGGTAAAGCCAGCATTGTTGTTCCGCTATACGATGGCGTGCGGGGTAATCCGGTAATTCTGGGCAGCGAAAATTTTGTCAGGCTGGATCAAGTTGCCGGCGACAGGGGCGCTCGCGACCTGCTGGCAGGCGAAAATGTTCAGATGGTCGATGTGGTCTCTGACGCGGTATTGCGGGATTTCGATACGCCTGAAAGCTTCAAGGATCAAAACTGATGCACGTTGATCCTCGTGCCAGTGAAACGCGCAGCCTGCCAGGTTTGATTGGCGGTTGTCCGGACCCAGGTGTTTTCAGTATGAATTCAATAACCAAACCGGAGATTTTAGCAAGATGTACAAGTTGATCGGATCGCCAAAAACCCGTGCATTCAGGGTGATGTGGATGCTGGAAGAACTCGGCGAACCCTATGAACAGGAAGCCGTTGCGCCACATTCACCCGAGGCACTCGCCGTCAATCCGTCGGCAAAGGTGCCGGCATTTATGGATGGCGGCGAACTGATCCTCGACAGCGTGGCGATCTGCCAGTATCTGGCCGACAAACACGGAAAATTCACCCACAGGGCGGGCACGATCGAACGTGCGAAGCAGGACAGCTTCACCCATCTGGCCCTGGACGAACTGGATGGGGCATTGTGGTGGGCGGCCAAGAACAGTTTTGTCCTGCCGGAAGAACTGCGCAGCGACAAGGCTGCTCCCGCGTGTGCCCACGACTATGCCAGAGGGCTGGAACACCTTCAAGCCCGGCTGGGCGGCAACCACTACGTCATGGGAGACGATTTTACGGTACCGGACCTGATTATCGGTCACTGCATGGGCTGGGGCATCAACGGGATGCGGTGGAACCTGCCGGAAGGCCCGCTGGTTGGTTACCTGGCGCGGTTGCGGGACCGGCCTGCTTTCAAGACGGCCTGGGCGAAACGCGAAGCAGCGTGAAGTGTCAGTCCTGAGCAGTATGGAGCCTTCAGATCAAGTTCAATGCCTTGAAGCTGGTGTGACCTGTGCGGCCAATTATGATGTGGTCATGAACGGTAATTGTCAGCTTTGAAGCCGCGTCCACGATCTGCCGGGTCATTTCGATGTCAGCCGGTGACGGCGTCGGGTCACCGGATGGGTGATTATGAACCAGAATGATGGCTGAAGCCGACAATTCCAGCGCCCGCTTGACCACTTCACGCGGGTAAACAGGTGTGTGGTCAACGGTACCGCGTTGCTGCACCTCATCGGCAATCAGCACATTTTTGCGGTCCAGAAACAGCAGGCGAAACTGCTCACGGTCATCATAGGCCATGGCAGCGGTGCAATACTCTATCAGCGCCTTCCACGAAGTCAGGGCCGGTTTTGAAAGCAAAGTGGTGCGAGACAGCCGCAATGAGGCAGCGTATATGAGCTTCATGTCAAAAACTGCCTTGTCTCCGACGCCATGAATTTCCTTCAGGCGGGCAGCAGGCGCGGCAAGTACATCGCCAAATGTCCCAAACCTGCTGATTAGGGCCTTGGCGATAGGCTTGGTGTCCTTGCGCGGGATGGCGCGAAACAATACCAGTTCCAGCAGTTCATAGTCAGGCATCGCGTCGGCGCCGCCCTGACTAAAACGTTCACGAAGACGGTCGCGATGACCAATGTGGCCCGGTTTTTCCGGCTTTACCTGCGGTTTAACGGCATCGGTTTTGCTGCGGGTTGAAAAATCGAACCCCTGTTCGTCCTTGAAACCCATTTGTCGGAACTCCAGAGTGTTTCCTGCAAATCAGTTCTTGTGCGGCGGGCGGTGATAACCTGCAGGCGATAGAGTGAATATCTCGCACCCGTCTGACGTAATGCCGATCGTGTGTTCAAACTGCGCTGACAGAGACCGATCACGGGTGACCGCGGTCCATCCGTCAGACAGCACTTTCACTTGCGGCCGGCCCAGATTGATCATCGGTTCGACGGTAAAAAACATGCCTTCGCGCAGTTCGATTCCTTCGCCCGGGCGTCCATAATGCAGGATGTTAGGCATGTCGTGGAACAACCGGCCCAGGCCGTGACCGCAAAAATCGCGCACAACCGAACAGCGCTCGCTTTCCGCGTAAGATTGTATGGCGTGGCCGATGTCGCCCGTATGGGCTCCCGGACGGATCTCCGCAAGCCCCAGCATCAGGCATTCATAGGTAATCTCCATCAGGCGTTCCGCCCGGCGGTTGACTGCCCCGACAGGATACATGCGGCTGGAGTCTCCGTGCCAGCCATCAACAATAAGGGTGATGTCTATGTTGACGATCTCGCCTTCTTTCAGGGAACGGGGTCCCGGGATGCCGTGGCAAACCACATGATTGATGGATGTGCAGATGGACCTGGGGAAACCGCGGTAATACAACGGTGCCGGGGTGGCACGGTTATCTCTTGCAAACCTCAGGACGGCGCTGTCCAGTTCTTCCGTGGTGACGCCAGGCTCTACCAACGGGACAAGCAGGTCCAATGCCTCAGCCGCCAGTTGGCCGGCCTTGCGCATGCCTTCGAAATCTTCCGGTCCGTGCAGCTTTACCTGACCGTTGTTGACCAGAGGGGCGGTTGCTGCTGCTACATAAGTGGTCTGCATTGTATCCCTTGCGGTGTGTCTCAGGACACGCCTTCAAATTCGATTGCCCTGTCACATGAAATCTCATCATCGCCCATGGCGCAAGCCATTGCGATACTTTCGACACCTGCTTCAGTCGCCCTGGTCCAGGTTGCAACGTATGTGGGATCGATATCATGCGCCAGCGAGAACTTTTTGACATCACTGCGCTGGACCAGATACAGCATCACCGCACGGTGACCCTGGCCTACCATGTCGGCCAGTTCAACCAGATGCTTTGCCCCGCGAGACGTCACGGCGTCCGGGAATTCCGCCAGTCCTGCAGTGCGCGACAAGGTTACATTCTTGACCTCGACATAGCAGGTCGGCCTGTTTTCATCAGACAGCAGAATATCGATGCGGCTGTTTTTGCCGTATTTCTGTTCGCGCTTCAGACTGCCGTATCCGGCAAGCTGCGGAATGCGGCCTGCTACAATCGCTTCTTCCACCAGCTTGTTTGGCAAGCCGGTGTTCAACCCAACCCGGGCTCTTTCACCACCGGCATTGACCGCTTCAACCATTTCCCAGGTATGCTTGTACTTGCGCGTGGGACTGTCGGAAACAGATAACCAAACGGGATTTTCAGGTTCAAGCAGACCCTGCATGGACCCGGTGTTGGGGCAGGTGGCGGTAACAAGTTCTCCAGTGTTCAGGGTGATATCTGTCAGAAATCTCTTGTACCGCCTGATCAGGGTGCCGCGTAGCAGCGGCTTATCTGAAATTTTCATGCTGGCTTGACCTGTCGGGTGGCTTCTGACGTTAGTGAATGATCCTGCGTGTCACATAAACCGGAAATTTGCCAGCCATGACAAGCTCTATTCCCACAGCTGCCGTACTGCTGATCGGCGATGAAATATTATCAGGGCGCACCAAGGATGCAAACCTTGGATACATCGCAGATTACCTCACGGTTCTGGGCATCGACCTCAAGGAAGCCCGGGTTGTGCCTGATGAGCAGGCCGACATTGTGGCAGCTGTAAACGCGCTGCGGGCGCGCTACACCTATGTGTTTACCACTGGTGGCATAGGGCCCACACACGACGATATCACCGCAGATTGCATGGCAGCGGCATTTGGAGTTGGTATCGATCATCACCCGGAAGCTGTGAGGGTACTGAGAGCCCACTGGGCCAGGCGCGGGATTGAGGAAAACGAGGCGCGAATGCGCATGGCGCGTATTCCTGATACTGCAAAACTGATTGTCAATTCGGTCTCGCAGGCACCTGGGTTCAATATCGGGAACGTGTTCGTAATGGCGGGCGTGCCGAAAATCATGCAGGCCATGCTGGATGAAGTGGCGCCAAAACTCACCGGCGGAGCCAGAATGTTGTCACGTACGGTGCCGCTCGATTTTGGCGAAGGTGATGTCGCGGCTCGGTTGAAGGAGATTCAGCTGGCCCATGGCGGCGTGATGATCGGTTCCTATCCATTTGAACGCGACGGACGGTTTGCCACCAACATCGTGATACGTTCACGTGATGAAGCGGCAATGAATGCGGCAGCCGACGATGTGGCAGCGCTGCCGGCGGAACTGGCCGCGGGACAGGTTGGCTGACACTGAAGCACGATGACAATTGATTTGGACAAATCTGGATCATTGCCAGAACGATCAAAGTCTGCCATATTGAACGTTCATTCAATATAAAGGTGCTGCAATGCTAAATCCGCTTCACAACCAGTATGACCATGAACACTTGTGGAAGCTGGATCGTGATCACTTCCTGCATCCATGGACACATTTTGACAGTTTCAAAGAGGAAGGCTCACTGCTACTGGCCAAGGGCGACGGCTGTCATGTCACCGATACCGAGGGCAAGCGTTACTTTGACGGCATTGGCGGCATGTGGTGTGTCAATGTCGGCTATGGCCGCGATGAACTGGCGCAAACGATGGCAGAACAGGCCAGTCAGCTGGCTTATTCCAATACTTTCGTTGACGTTTCCAATGCGCCGGCGGCCATGCTTTCGGGTAAACTTGCTTCCATGGCGCCAGGCACCCTGAACCGTGTGGTGTATGCCCTGACCGGCTCTGCCGCAAACGAAGGCGCAATCCGGATTGCGCAGTATTATCACGGCCGCAAGGGTCGCGAGACGCGTAAACATATCATCAGCCGCAACAATTCCTATCACGGCTCTACAGTGCTGACCGCATCCATTGGCTTTCGCGATGGCGACAGGCAGGACGAGTTTCAGTACCTGAGCAGCTTCATTCATCATCTGTCAGCACCGTATTTCTATCGCGGCGGCGATGGCATGACCCTGAACGAGTTCACCGACTTTCTTGTGCAGGAATTCAGGGACAAGATCGCTGAACTGGGCGCTGACAACATATCCTGTTTTATTGCTGAACCCATTCAGGCATCAGGCGGCGTCGTGCCGCCGCCGCCAGGTTATCTGAAGCGCATGATTGAAGTTTGCCGGGAGCACGACATCCTGTTCATTGCCGACGAAGTCGTCACCGCATTTGGCCGCATCGGGCACATGTTTGCCTCCTGGGATGAATTTGGCATTCAGCCGGACATGATTGTCTGTGCCAAGGGAATTACATCAGGGTATTTCCCGATGGGAGCCACACTTTATACCGATGAAATCCATGAAGTGATGTCTGTTGACAATCCAGACGGCTGGTTTGCCCATGGTTTTACCTGTGCCGGCCACCCGATTGGTTGTGCCGTGGCTCTGAAGAACATCGAAATCATGGAACGCGAAGACATATGCGGAAACGTTCGCGATGTGGGGGACTATTTTGAGAACCGCCTGCATGAATTGTCTGAGCTTCCGATTGTGGGCGATGTGCGTGGCAAGCGAATGATGATGTGCATAGAATATGTGGCTGACAAGAAAACCAAAGCACATATTCCTTTCGAAGTGAACATATCCAAGCGAATATCCAATCTCTGTGAATCGCGCGGTTTGCTGGTACGTCCCATGGGACATCTGGATGTCATGTCGCCACCGCTGACCATGACCAGAAATGACGCCGACTTTCTGGTTGAAACAATCCGCGGCGCGGTCATCGAGGTAACTGACGAACTGGTCAAGGAAGGTGTTATCTAGAATCAGATGGCGGTCTTGAGGGCGGTCGCCATGTTGCCCCGTCCGGCAATCTTTACACATTCCAGGTCGAGCCACTGGCGCATGTCGTGAAGCGCTGGTGCAATGGCTTGCGCCGCAGCGGCAGCTTCGACGCCATCTTCATGCCAGGCCGCGTTTACCCGCAGGATACCAGCCTGCCGGTCTGCCTTCATGCAAAGCCTGCCCGACAGTTTTTCGCCAATCAGGAAGGGCAGTACATAATACCCGTACCGGCGTTTTGGAGCAGGCGTATAAATTTCGATGCGATAACGAAAATCGAACAGCCGTTCTGCCCGGTCGCGGTTCCACACCAGCGGATCGAACGGTGACAACAGCGTCGCACGGTCAAAGCAGCGTGCTGTCCTTGCCTGATGCCAGATGTAACCGGGTTTGTTCCAGCCCTGCACCTCGACAGTGTGCAATTCACCGGTCTCAACCAGCTCTGCAACCGCCCGGCGGGCATCGCCTACGGGCAGGCGAAAATAATCCCTGATGTCGGATTCCGTAGAAATGCCCAATGCGCGTGCGGAGTGCCGCGCCAGTTCGCGGATGGCGTCTGCCCGTTCCGGTGCGGGTGCGGCATGTGTCTCATCCGGCAAGACACGTTCCGGTACATCATACAACCGTTCAAAGCCATCACGGCTGGCTGCGGTCACATCACCCGTCCAGAACAGATACTCCAGCGCGGTCTTGTGGTCGTTCCATCCCCACCATTCACCGGAACGAACTGCAGGCTGACCGAAATCACGCGCGCGCAACGGGCCCTCGGCACGAACCTTTTCGAGGGTCTGTGCAATGATCTGCGGCCTCTCCCTGGCAAACTCCGCCAATCCCTTGTAGATACCCGCTCCGTTGCGCGCATCGTTCATGCGCCAGCGCAGTAAAGGTTGGAAGCGGTAGGGCAGAATGGATGCTTCATGTGCCCAGTACTCAAAACACCGCCGGTTCCTGGTCGCCAGCGTGTGCCGGTCGAGTATTGCCCTGTCGTAACTGCCGAGCCGGGAAAACACGGGCAGGTAGTGCGACCGCGACAATACGTTCACGCTGTCGATCTGCAGCAGGTTCAAACTGTCGATGACTTTGGATAATGTCGACCATCGAGTTGCTTTGCCGGAGCCTGGTTGCTCGCCTGAAAACCCCTGCGCCGTCAATGCCAGGCGGCGGGCGGATTTCAGGGTAATTCGCTGAGGTCTGGTCACGGTTTCAGATGCAGCGCCCGCCGTCAACTTCCATGCACACGCCAGTAATGAAAGTGCTCTCATCGGATGCGAAGAACAGCGCCGCATTCGCCATGTCCAGAGGAGTCGACAGGCGGCCCATGGGAACGGTTGCAACAAATGCAGATCGCATTTCGTTGGTCACTTCGCCGCCCATGAATGCACCCAGCATTGGCGTTTCACCGGCGACCGGGCACAGCGCATTGACGCGAATCTGGTCTGGAGCAAGTTCCACAGCCATGGCTTTTGTCATGGTGGTCACGGCCCCTTTGGATGCATTGTACCAGACAAGGCCGGGCCGGGGACGCAGTGCGGCGGTCGAGGCCGTGTTGATGATTGAACCGTAGCCCTGTTCACGCATGACGGGTACAACGGCCCTGGTGGCGAGAAAAATGGATTTCACGTTGACGTCGAAGATGCGCTGAAACGTGTCCTCGTCCACATCCAGCATGGGTTGGTTGGTTTGTGGCATGCCGGCATTGTTGATCATTACGTCAATGGTCTTGAACTGGTCAACCGTGGAGTCGACCAGGTTCCTGAAGTAACCGGAGTCCGTAACGTCGCAATGCGTGTAAATGCAGGGACTTCCCAAACCCGACACCTCGCTCGCAAGCGCTTCGCCCGCGGCATCATTGATGTCGGCGATAACAGTATTTGCACCTTCTTCGGAAAACCGTCTAACCATGCCTTCGCCAAACCCGGAAGCCCCACCGGTTACGATGACGGTCTTGTTCTTCAATCTCATTTGAGTGGTTTCTCCATGCTGATCAGATGTTCTTCAAAACCATACCGGTTGTAGGCATCTCTTGCGATGGTGTTTTTAGCAAGGACATTGACGCGCAGCCATTTTACACCCGCTGCCCTCGCGAGGCATTCTGCATCCTGCAGCAAGGCCTTGCCAATGCCTTCGCCTCTGGCTGACCTTGTGATGGCCAACTCGCTGACATGAGCATAGTCGAACGCCAGCTCATCGGCTTCTTCATTGGGTACCCTGGTCAGTATCACGCAATAGCCGACGGGCAAGCTTTCACGGACAGCAATCCTGATGTGTCCAGCGTACTCCCGGCAATCCTTGCGAATGTTGTCAATGTACCAGCCGGCGATCTCGCCGGGCGGGATCATGCGGTCATAATAATCAATCTCGTAAGACTGCAATTCACGGATCAGGCGGATCAGATGGGCTTCGTCCTCATCCCTGTAATCTCGAATTTCCGGACCTGCAAACGTGGTCAATGTTAACTTGCCATTCACTGTAAAATTCAAATCAAATTGTATTTTTCGGGCCGTAATGAGACACTGATTTCAGCGTTCAGTCCAGCATTGAAAAATGTTCGAGACGACTTCGCAGAGCTGATCGTCCTTTCTGAGGGGTGAGGGCAATCCCGCTGACGAACACGCGAAGTACGCATGACGGCAACGTTGGTTGAGGGGCCAACGTTGCCGTCACCTTTTCAGCTAATTGAAATTCAGATAATAAGGTCCCGCTTGGTACCTATCCCGGACCTAATCCTGGAAAATGGCCTCCGGAGGAATAGACTCGCCTGCCTTCAATGCACTGGAGTGACGATACAGCGTCGAGCAATAAGGGCAGACAATTTCGCTGTCGGCACCCATGTCCAGAAACACATGAGGATGATCAAACGGCGCACTTGCGCCTGTACATTGAAATTCGTGTGTGCCGATTTCTATAACTGGAACGCCCATATCATTGTGAAACTTCGGTGTGCCGGTGCTCGCCATTTATCAGTTTGCCTCAGAATTTGTGCGGTTCACGGAGTCTCTTGTGTTGATGGAACTGCGTTTGGTTATAGCCGATACAGCGGCGATAGCATAAACAGGGGCACGCGGCCAAGCCCGTAACAGCAACCGGAGCCAGAAGTCTTTGCCCAGTTTCAAGTCTGACGATGTCAACATTGCCTATCAGGTGCAGGGCGAAGGCGAACCCATATTGCTGATCCACGGGTTTGCTTCCAATTCCCGGACTAACTGGCAGTCGACCGGCTGGATCGACCTTTTGACCAAGGCGGGCAGGCAAGTCATTACGATTGATAACCGCGGTCACGGCAAAAGCGACAAGCCACATGATGCAGAGCGGTATCGCTCATCAGAAATGGCACGCGACTCCAGCAATCTGATCACTCATCTGGGTCATGAGATGGTGGACGTCATGGGTTATTCCATGGGAGCCCGTATCACTGCATTGTTGGGCATCAACCATCCCTCCCAGACCCGGTCACTGGTCATTGCCGGGCTGGCAAGCAACATGATCACAGGAGTAGGCGGATCTGAAGAGATCGTGGCTGCGCTCCGGGCACCTTCTCTTGCCAGGGCCAAGGGTGTTCAGGGAAAGGCATTCCGGGCATTTGCCGAACAAACCGGATCAGATCTTGAAGCCCTTGCTGCGTGCATGTCGGCGCACAGGGTTCTGGTCAGTGAGGAGGAGCTGGGTAAAATTACAGCACCTACACTGGTTGTGGCAGGCGATGAGGACGATATTGCCGGTTCTGTCGGGTCTTTGGTGGATGCCATACCGTTTTCCGAGGGCATTGTCCTGCCGGGCAAGGATCACATGAAAGCGGTCGGAGACAAGACATTCAAGCTTTCGGTTCTGGATTTTCTGGACAGGCGGCGATGACTTCAAAACGACGGATTGAGTTTACCGGTTCTGAAGGAAATCGGCTGGTAGCCGATTTTTATGCTGCAGAAAACCCACGCGGCCTTGTGCTCCTGGCGCACGGTGGCGGGCAAACCCGGCACTCCTGGGGTGGTACGGCAAGGGCGCTGGCGGCGCAGGGCGTCACCGCCATAACCATGGATCAAAGGGGACACGGAGACAGCGACTGGATTGCAAGCGAGGCGTATGATTTTCAGGCTTTTGCAGATGACATGACTTGTGCCGGGCGTCAGATCAACGCTCAAACCGGATTTAGACCAGCTATTGTCGGTGCATCGCTGGGGGGACTGGCCGGCCTGTTTGCTGCCGGTACTGAAACAGGTGACAAAATCTTTTCAGCACTGGTTCTGGTGGATATCACGCCGAAAATGAAAGTCGATGGAGTTCGCCGGATTATCGGCTTCATGTCGGAACACTCCGAAGAAGGATTTGCCAATGTTGATGAGGCCGCAAACGCCATATCTGCCTATCTGCCCCACCGTCCACGGCCGACCGATTTGTCCGGTTTGTCAAAAAACCTCAGACAGGGTGACGACGGGCGGTTGCGCTGGCATTGGGACCCAAAGTTCATATCGTCGCGAAGGGATGCCGATGACCATGCAAAGGTCGTGGAGGCAGAAGGATTTACAGCGGCCCGGCAATTGAAAATGCCGGTTCTGCTGGTGCGCGGGCGCGAAAGTGAACTGGTTGGAAGCGATGAGGTAGACGCTCTCATGCAGGCGGTTCCGCATGCAAAATTCGCCGACATAGCAGGTGCGCGGCATATGGTGGCCGGTGATCGCAATGATGTGTTCACGGATGCATTACTGACTTTTTTTTCGGAGCTGACTTGGCGTTGACGCGTTTGCGTACTAAATACTGATCTTAACTCCAGTCAGGCTATAGTGCCCATGAATGGTTGAATCAGAGGTTGTCAAAATGCCAACATCGAAGACTGCAACTGCCAAGCTAGCCACTGTTGACCCGGTCTGGGAGCGCATTCGCGATGAGGCTGAAGCTGCTACGCGTGCTGATACCAGCCTGGGTGGATTTCTGTTTACATCGGTTTTGAACCCATCGAGCTTTGAAGAGGCACTGTGTCATCGTCTGGCCCAGCGGCTTGGTAATGCGGATATTGGTGCTGAACTCATCGTACAGGGGTTTGAAGACGCACTCGAAATAGACCCGGATATTGGCGCTGCCGCCCGCGCCGACCTGCTGGCGGTCTTTGATCGCGATCCAGCATGCGACCGGTATATTGAACCGTTGCTTTACTTCAAGGGTTTTCAGGCTCTCCAGACTTATCGCATGGCGCACAGACTATTCAAAATGGGTCGCAAGGATTTCGCGTATTACCTGCAAAGCCGGTCTTCCATGATTTTTGGCACGGATATACATCCAACGTCGCAGATCGGCCGGGGGATCATGATTGATCACGCCCATTCGATCGTTATTGGTGCCACCGCAGTTGTGGAGGACAACGTTTCCATGCTGCACTCAGTCACACTCGGCGGCACCGGCAAGACGGGTGGTGACCGGCATCCGAAAGTGCGCCGGGGCTGTCTGATTGGAGCTGGTGCTTCGATCCTCGGCAACATCGAGATTGGGTCCTGCTCGCGGGTTGCCGCCGGTTCGGTGGTGTTGCATGATGTACCGCCCCATCGTACCGTTGCCGGCGTGCCTGCCAAGGTTGTCGGCTATGCAGGGTGCGATGAACCTGCACGCCGCATGGATCACAGCTTTTCGGATGCAGATGTGGTGAAGCCCGCCTAAATCAGCAAAATCCAGTTGTTGGGGGTTGTTCCGCGGACCAGAACGCGGTTAAACCCTGACAACTGGATGCAGCATGCGCGCGAGTCTGCTTGCGACCTGTAACGGATGCATTTCTCGTGAATGTGCATATCGATTTCGCGAAGATGAAACGCTGCAAAAATAGACCAGGGCGTGGTTTTGATTTCAGCAAAGCCCCGATTGCTTCAAGAGGCCAACATGACACCCGACGAAATTTCAAAGCTGACACGTTTCCTTCAGAAGACCTTCGATCAACCTTCAGTTCACGTGCGAAAGCGCCCTCAGAAAGACGATTCCGGCGAAGTGTACATTGGCGACGAGTTTATCGGCGTGATTTACCGCGACGACGAGGACCCTGACGACCTGTCGTACAATTTCCAGATGGCTATTCTTGATTTTGATCTGGAATAGCCAGAAAAAGGTGCTCCCCGGCCTGCACGCGGAAAAAATAGCAAAGCAAGCGAAAACGGGTTTCAATAGAGTCAAGACTGCGATCCAAACATCTGTTTTCGCATGTTTATGTTCGCACAACCTCTCACACCTGCGCGGCAAGCTGTATGGGCTTTTTGCTCTATTCCGGATGGATCGTTCGGAACATGTTGGCCAGTGCAAGACGCACATTGCGCTCGATCTCCGCCCAGTTTTCCAGATGATCGCGTGAGAACCGCATGCGCAACCTCATATCGCCTGTCAACGACAATGTGCGCTCACACAGTATCGGGCCAAGCACCGAAGGCTTGCGATCACAGCGATGTACAATGTGGCGCCCGTCCACAGTGGCCACAAACAGTGTCAGATCGGCGTAGGGCGATGTCTCCTTGAACTTGTAGCGCAATAGATTGCCGTCGACCTGTTCCGGTTCTCCGTCAAAATAAACCGGATAAATTTCGCCATAGCGCTCTACCGGGGTCAGATCATCCTTGGCCGCGCCCTCAAATGTCAGGACAATCCAGTCATTGAACTCTCGAGAGGTGTCTGGAAGGTTTGGAATGCTGCCTGGATGATATGGCCATGGCAGCAGCATGTCGAGTTTGACGATGCTGCCCAGTGTGCGGCGATTGACCCGTGTAACCAACCGGGTCGGGGCGATCAGTTCGGCTGTATCAAAACGATAGCGCGCCAGAACAGGCGCTGCATCCGGATTTGCCACTTGTGAAGGTGGCGCAAACAGCAGATCACGATCTCCCAGAAACAGCCAGGTAAGGACAAATCCGCCAGTGACCAGCACCAGGCCCATGAAAGTAATCATGATGCGCCCGATGGAACGTTCCCGTGGATCGTGCTGATACGTGCTGCGTCTGTGCCAGTTCATATGAGTCCTGTTTGTGAGTCGATGACCCACCTGATTGGTATGCCTGTTGCAAGCCAAGTGTGCAAGCACATCGATTTCTGACAGCTTCTCCCTTCAGGCAGATGAGATCTTGAGTTTTTGGCTGTTTTTGATGTGCATTGAACACATACGGGGATGTCCCAAGATGACATATGATACGTTTTTGACAATCATGGCCTTTGGACTGACCGGAGCGGGACTGGTGCATTCAGGTTGGCTTTGGATGGGCCACACCAGGCCGTCTTTTGCATGTTTGCTTGAAGGCGGGGCAGCCTTGTCGATGCCGTTACGAGTACTGGCAGTCATGCTGGCGGCACCAATAATCCTGGCGGGTGGTGCGACAAGACTGATGGACAATGGCTGGCACTACTTGGGGTTTATGCTGATGGGCCTTGCTGTGTCCTGCTTGTGGTGTTTCATGAACGGCATCATACTGGTTGCCAGTCTGGGAAATTTCTAGGGCCGATAAAATATCCCAGGGTTCAAGGCTTCCATCCTGACTTCGTGGACCTAATAGGTCCAGGGGCGTTGCTAAAATGATGGTCCGATGCCCGGCAACGTGGCTCACTTGGCGCCTGACCGGGAGAACTGATTTGATGCCGTCGAACACTTCTTTGTGCGACAGAAAAACCCTAAACCTGTTGATGAACGTTTGAACAGGCCGGGAAGAATGCGAGTTTTCCATGGGTATTTATGAATTCGAGGGCCACAAGCCGAGATTTCCCGAATCCGATCCATATTATGTTGCACCGTCGGCTGTCCTGATCGGCAAAGTGCGGCTGGCCCGCCTTTCAAGTGTCTGGTTCGGGGCTGTCCTGCGTGGCGACAATGAAATGATCGATGTAGGCGAGGAAACCAATATTCAGGACAACTGCGTCCTGCATACTGACCCGGGATTTCCACTGACGCTGGCGCGAGGCGTCACGGTTGGGCATCTCGCAATGCTGCATGGATGCACCGTCGGTGACAATTCGCTGATCGGAATGGGCGCAACTGTCATGAATGGCACCGTTGTTGGCCGCAATTGCATCATTGGTGCGCACGCGTTGCTCGGTGAGGGCAAAACCATCGACGACAACTCGATGGTTCTGGGTGCTCCGGGCCGTGTCGTGAGACCGGTGGATGAAAGAGCAGAAGCCGCACTGCGGGCCGCTGCTCAGACATATGTTGACAAGGTTCACCGCTATGCCCGGGAAAATGGGCTGAAACTTGTAGAAGTCTGACGCCGAAAAAATTCAGTCAAAAAAGCGGGGCCAGCATCAGGTGGGAGTGATGCTGGCCCCTGGGACCCGGTTGGTGGGGGATGGGGAGGGGATGCCGACCGGGCCGTTTCGCATTTCTATGTCATTCAGTTCGTGGCTCCATGATCAAACGGTGTTTGCAGGAGCGTGCTGAATTAATTTGCTCCTGCAATTGTGTCCTTGTCCCTGGCATAGCGTGTGCTCATGGATACCCAGATGCGCGGGTTTGCCTGCGATTGACGCTTGAGGTATTCGTACCCGGTCTCTGACCAGCGCAGAACCGTGCGGCGGCGGTTGTCGAGAACGAAATCGCCACCGTCAGTGCGGACCATCAGGACGGCGTGGCCATCGCCGTTTTCATCAAAAACGACAGTGATAAGCAACGCACCGGGCGCGAAGCCGAGGCCTTCCAGATATCGCTTCTTCATGAGAACGTAGTCTTCGCAATCTCCTGCGATTGACGGATAATCCCAGCGCTCAACGGTGCCGTACAAGTCCAGATCAGTCACGGGCACGATCTTGTCGTTGACAAAGTCATTGACTTCCACGAGCTGCGCCCAGGTCTTGTTGTTCAACTCAGCTTCTGTTTCGCCGCTGCCTACATTGCGGCATTCTGCCTTGTTACGTGCACAAAAGTGTACATATCCAATCGGCGGCAGAGTCACACCGAACTCGGGTGCATGAATGCTGGAAGACACAGTCAGATTACCGTTTTTCGGCTTGTTATAGCTGTGTGCCGGCACCGCTGTGATCAACATGGCCAGGCCCACGGCCAACCCCTTGAACATTTTCATAATTGAACGCCCCATCCTTTTGTTGTTCGGTAGAAACTACCGGACGGGGTTTGAGATTCAGCTAAACAGTTGTGCCAGATTTGAATCGTTTGACGCGAATTTCGTTAATCATGAAGCAGTTCCTAACGGACCTGCCGACAAGGCAAGACCATGCCAAGGCGGCGGGAACCGGTGCTTCGCGACATTGAAAAACCCGCCTGGGCAGGGCGCTCCGGCGGGCTTCAGAAAAATTCGGCTGTGAAGTACGGACTACAATATCGCATGCGCGGTCAATTTTTCCGATTCCAGTTGACGCATGAATTCAATGGCGATGCCATCGGCCGTATAACGGACAACCCGGCCACGCATTTTTCCGAGGGAAAGGCAGGTGCCAATGCTCGGCAGGACACTGGTTTTTACCGATGCACCTGAAACAGAAATATCGAGCACTTCGCATTCGTATTCGCGGCCATCTGACAGCGAGATTTGTGAAACAGCGTTCTTGGGGACAAAGCGTTCATCGCGGCGTGCAGTGGGGTCGGCACTTTCGAACCACTCCAGGCGGCGCTCCATGCGTTCACGCCGTCTGCCCGTCAGGTTGAAGGCAATGTAAAACCCGCCTTTGGTGGCATGCTCAAGGGTTCCGTCCACTCGACCGATATCTTCAAGGTAAGCAATGACCGCAGTCCCCGGCTCGACTGTATGTTCGGTCAATAGTGTGGCCCCGTTGGAGTCAATACTGGATACCTGGCAGGGATGCTCACTCATATCAGGCAGCATGAAGCGGCCAAATACAATGTTTTTTCCCTTGTCGGATGCTGTTTCGTTTGTATTTTGATCAGCCGATACTGAAAATGCACTCACGTTGACGGTCCTTTACAAGGTGCCACTACAGGGGTCTGCTTCAAAGAGGATCAATCGGGACCCTCTCCTGGAAGCATAATTTAAGCAGTTTCACGTAAATGGCACCTTAACAGACATGCCTAATCCCGAAATCGGCCCACGATCAGGTTTTTCCGCCGTCTATGACGCGCAGGAAGCTTGAATTGATACGGCGAACCTCGTCGCTGCTGGAAACCGGCCTCGAAACTGGTTTTCCCGGCAACTGATCACTCCATAGAATGCGTATCTTGCGTACCTGGAAATTCACCAGCGGGTCTTTGACAGCACCACGCGCGTCACGGAATGGCGCGATGGTGACAAGAGCATGAACGTCCGTGCCATTTGCTGCCATAATCGGTACAGCGGCCAGTTCAAAACCCACTTCCCGACCGCCAAAAGAATGTGCCAGAAACCGGCCAACACAGGGTTGTTTCATGCCGACAACCGTATCCAGGCCGCGAATTATGGTTTCACGATCGAAATTGGGCCATTCTTCGAAAGCCGTGGTATCGGTCAATTGCCGCCCCATGGTTTCACATACCGCAGAGCCGGCGAGCCGGTAAACATAGGACATCTTGTGCAGATCGCGGTGCAGAATGGAGACCCACGGGACAATGGCTATCAGTTCACGCATGGTAACGTCTGATCGAAGCGGTGCGGCTTCCTCACCCCGGATACGTTCCCAGGTACGAAACAATTCCCGGCTGGTGGGATGCATTACCGTATCATCAGGGTCGTCATTGAAAAATTGGTTCGTGCCTGACATATAAGTCACCTGCCTGACTGGTATCTCGTAATTGTCTCAAAGCTGAACGCAGCTAACCCGTCTCTGCAGACACCGTGCCAGATACAGGAAAGCAGACGGGTTAATTCATGACAGATGGAGATTCTCCTGAAAAACGGCCGTTTGGAGAGGTTGGTTTGACGCCAGAGGAAATTGAAGCGGCGATTGTTCGGCGCAGACCGGCTCCAGCCATCAATGCACCCGGAGTGGTCATCGTTTTGGCTGGCATAATGTTCCTCATTCATCTGGGGCTTGAATTTGCAAGCTATGATTTTGCCAACCGTACCATTTTGACACTGGCGTTTTCTCCTGCTCGCTATCTGACACCAACAGAGCTTGCTATGGTGTGGCCGGAACTCGGCGGTCGTCCATTGCCCGGTGGCGAGATGGCACGGGTGACATCGTTCTTCTCGTACGCCTTGCTGCATGGTGGTTGGACACACCTTGTCATGAACATGGTCTGGATGCTGGCATTCGGATCTGTTGCTGCGCGGCGCCTGGGACCAGCCAGGTTCATCGGCCTTTCTATGCTGGCGGCAGGTGTCGCCGCGGCATTCTCCCTGGTACTGACATGGGGCACAGGTGCAATCCTTGTCGGCGCGTCAGGCGCCATTGCCGGTCAGATGGCGGTGGCTGTTCGACTGATCTTCGCTCACGGCGGTACCCTGTCGTCCAGCCTGCGAAAGGATTTGAGCCAGGTGCCTCCGGAACCCCTGCGGCTATTGTTCACCAACAGGTCGGCCGTTGTCTTCATCGCCGTGTGGCTCGGTGTCGACATGTTTACGGCTTCATCTGGCGTGTTGAGCGATGCCCGTATTGCCTGGGAAGCCCATTTGGGTGGCTTTCTGACTGGCTTGCTGGTGTTCGGATGGCTGGATCCGGCAAAGGGTAGATGACTCTCGATTGAATTGGTCTTTCACTTGCAGGTAACTCGTTGAGGTTCCCCGGATTCAGGGTGTGGTGTTCGTAAGCGGCATGAAATCAAACCGGACCAGGACAGCGCGTTTCTGAAACAACTGATTAAGAGTTTTGTGCCAATAATCGCGCATCGAACCCATAAGTTTCATATTTTGCCCAAAAGGCCAGTTCCTGCAATGAATGCCGCGGATATCATAGAACAATATGGGCGTGGTGTTCCGGCAATCGTGCAATCTGCAAAAATTGTGGATGTATGTGAGTATCTGCTATCCTGTCACGTGCCGGGTACGGTCATTCTGAGTGAGTACGGTGAGGTCAAAGGTACACTTTCACAGCGCGACATCATCAATGCGTCAGGCAGGATTGGATCGTCCGTTTTGCAGATGATCGCCAGCGATCTGGTTCGACCCATGGTGCCCGCATGCGAAACAACGGCCCACATAGTCCAGGTCATGGAGCTTTTGAACAATACATCGTCAGAGTTTGTGCTGGTAACAGAAAACAGTGAAATCAAGGGAATGATCACGCAGTCTGATGTGCACGACCTGTTGCTCAATGCGCTGACCGAGGATGACCAGACCAGCGAAGGTGGAGCGCAGAACGCTGACGCTGATGCTGATGCTGATGCTGAGTTGCCCGCACAGGAAGCACAACCAGCAGCGTAGGTTGAAAAACACCGGGTGAACGTAGCATCAACTGAATTCGCCCAGTTTACTTTTCTGTGTATGGGGCGTCCGGATCAATTTTTCTGACATTGTCAATTGTGGTCAGACTGCGGTCTGAATTCACCTGCCTGTAAAAACAGGTTGCGCGCCCGGTGTGGCATGCAGCGCCATCGCCAGCAACCCGAACTTCCAGCACCAGCACATCTTGATCACAATCTGTTCGTACCCGATCAATGTATTGCAACTGACCGGAGGTTTCGCCTTTTTTCCACAACGATTTGCGTGAGCGGGAGTAGTAATGCGCCAGACCTGTTTCCAGCGTAAGCGCCAGGCTCTGCCTGTTCATGAAGGCAAACATCAATGGTGCATTGGTTTCAGCGTCAATCGCCATGGCGGGAATCAGTCCGGCGTCATCAAACCGCGGCGCAAATACACCACCTTCTTCGATATCGTTGATGCCGGCAGGCGAGGGAAATTGCGTATCAGTCAATTGGATTTCCCCGATAGTTGGTGACGTATCATTCGGCCTGGCGATATCGCACCAATTCCATGAACCGCGCCTGTAACGCAGGTTGTGATTTGAAGTCTCCGGCAAACCGGGTGGTAAGCGTTGACGCATCCCGCTTTTGCACACCGCGCATGGTCATGCAGTTGTGAACGGCTTCGACCATTACAGCGACGCCACGGGCATGCAGTTGAGTGTCAATTGTGTGCACTATTTGCGCAGTAAGATTTTCCTGGGTCTGCAAACGACGCGAGAATACTTCCACAACACGTGCCAGCTTGGACAGGCCGACAACACCATTGTTGGGCAGATAGGCAATATGGACGTGGCCCTGGAACGGAACCATATGGTGCTCGCAATGGGAGAAAAATTCGATATTACGCACCAATACGATGTCGTCATAACCTCCAACATCCTCAAAAGTGCGATCCAATGCTTCGCGACCGTCAGAGCCGTAACCGGAAAACAGTTCCGAATATGCCTTTAACACCCGTTTGGGCGTGTCCAGCAAACCTTCACGATCAGGATTATCACCGGCCCATGCTATCAAGGTGCGCACGGCGGCAAGCGCTTCTTCCTCGGTCGGCTTTTCGATAGCCGGGCCAGACCCGATATTGGGTTTCGCAGCACCTATATGTTTAACGACAGCGTCCATTCGGGCCTCGATAGAGTCTTGATATTTCAGGGTTAAATTCATTAATTCAACGCTGGATTGTCCGGTCAGGTTCACTCAACTTGCGGCAAATTGCCCAAAATCGGTTTTAGTGGTCTGGTCATAGCACAAGCCTTGGCAAACTCCAAAATAAGAGATTGCGGCGAAAGTTCACATTATCACTATCAACGAACAGGATATGGTCGAAAGAGGCTGGTAAAACAAGCAAGTTCAACCCATATTGACTGCTGCCATGATAAACGACGTCTACAACAAACGGATATTGGGGTTTGCCGCCGATATTCCACGTCTCGGCAGATTACCGGAACCGCAAGGTACGGCTGTCGCACATTCAAAACTGTGCGGATCCAAAGTAACGGTTGACCTGATGCTGAAAAACGGCGTGGTTTCTGATTTTGCGCACGATGTGAAAGCGTGTGCGCTTGGTCAGGCGTCTTCGTCCATTATGGCGCATCATGTGGTTGGTTCCTCAGGTGATGAACTACGTGCGGTTCGTGACCAGATGTACGACATGTTGAAAAACAACGGTAAGGCACCGGATGGCAAATGGGCCGATCTGGAGGCGCTGTCCCCGGTTCGCGACTTCAAGGCGCGTCATGCCTCGACGCTACTGACATTCGACGCAGTTTGTAATGCAATTGACATGGCTGAGGGCAAAATGAGTCAAAACGAGGCCCAGTCAGCCTGATTTTTTCTCCGGTTGCACTGGCGGCGGGAAACGTGATGATCTCTCCAGCACGTTCAGGTCCTTGTGATTGCGCATGTACTGTTCCGATGCATCACGCAATGGCTGATAGTCCCACGGGTACCAGTTGCCCTTCCGCAGGGCTTGCCAGACTGCAAGTCTCACCAACTGGCTTTCCCTGATTGCTGATTCCAGTCTTGACGGGTTCCAGCGCGCAGCGGCCATTGACCGGAATTTTCGGACAATTGCTCCATGGTCAGGATTGTCCGCCAGGTTGGACCGTTCGTTCGGGTCAGTTGCAAGGTCGAATAGCTGATCCGGGTCCGGTCGTGATGCGGTGTATTTCCAGTTTGCCTGTCTGATCATGAAAAGAGGTGCCAGACAGCCCTCCGCGGTCAATTCGGCAAATATGGCATGATCCGGATTTTCCTCACCCCCTTCAAGCAATGGCAGCAGCGAATGTCCGTCAAGTTTTGCAGCATGGGTTTTGCGCCCGGCGATTTCGCTCACAGTAGGCAGAATATCAAGCAGTGATGCCGGTTGCGCGATACGACGTGGCGCATAACGCCCGGGCGCACAAACAATGAGAGGCACGCGCGAGGAGTGCTCCATGAAGCTCATCTTGTACCACAGGCCACGCTCGCCCAGCATGTCACCATGGTCAGATGTGAACATGATGACTGTATCATCTCTCAATCCGCAGTCATCAAGAGTACCCAGTATCTTGCCGACATGATCGTCCAGATACGAGATGTTGGCATAGTAGGCGCGCCTGGCGTTGCGGATGTCTTGATCGGTAATATCATAGTCATCCATCGCGGATACTTTCCACAACCGTTGGCTGTGCGGATCCATGTTCCCGTATGCAAAAGCCGCGGTCTGCGGGGCATCGATCTCGTCGTCAGAATAAAGATTCCAGTGTTTTGAACGTGCGGCGTACGGGTCATGCGGGTGGGTGAATGAGGCAACCAGGCAAAAAGGCCGTTGTTCGGGATTGCGGGCATAGTCGTAGATCCGCCTGCATGCCTGAAATCCGACTTCGTCGTCATACTCCAGCTGGTTGGTCTGTTCGGCTATGCCTGCCTGTTTGACTGACAGTAAATTGTGATACCACCAGTCTACCCGTTCCTGGGGTTTGCGCCAGTCGGGCGTCCAGCCAAAATCAGCGGGATAGATGTCGGTTGTCAGGCGCTCTTCGAAACCGTGCAACTGGTCAGGTCCGACAAAATGCATTTTTCCGGACAGGCAGGTGCTATAACCTTCAAGCCGCAGATAATGCGCAAACCCCGGTATCTGCGAAGCAAACTCGGCGGCGTTATCGTAGACCCGGTTGCGCGATGGCAACTGCCCGGACATCATGGCAGCGCGGGCGGGGGCGCATAAAGGACTTGGCGAATAGAAATTTTCAAACACCACGCCGTTCCTGGCGAGGCGGTCCAGGTTGGGTGTCCTGACGACCGGGTGCCCGTAGGCGGAGAGAAACAGCGCGGACAGCTGGTCAACCATGATGAGTACGATATTGGGTTTGTTTTCAGGCATGGCGTATTCCCATATGAACTATCGAACGTCAGAGTAACGCGTGAACATGGAGCCATAGATTGAAAGACCGACAGTTTCCAGCGAAGCCGCGACAAGGCCTGGCAGCATCGGCAATGCTGTTGTTTATACGGGGCTATCAATTGACCCTGTCATATTTTTTCGGTCGCACCTGCCGGCACCTGCCAACATGCTCCAGCTACACCATGGAAGCCATCTCGAGCCATGGAGCATGGGCTGGGTTCTGGCTCGGTTTTTTCAGGATATCGCGCTGCAATCCCTGGGGGTCGAGCGGGTTTGATCCCGTACCTGGAAAACTTGACCCGGCCGGATTGAAATTTTGGCGGTATGCGCGCTTGACGAAGCGGCCTGAAAACGGGCAATAAGTTGCAACTTGCGCGCACATGCTGCGTAGCCAAAACACAATCAGTCAGCTTACCTGCGTTTGTATGCAGAGAGTGAGCAAGAGGTGACGACAATGATTTCCCTTACTTTTCCCGATGGATCTGTTCGCCAGTTTGAGGCAGGCGCAAGCGGTAGCGATGTCGCCGGTTCGATCGCCAAGTCGCTGCAGAAAAAGGCGGTTGCGATCATGCTGGACGGTGCTCTCGCCGACCTGTCTGAACCGATAGACAAAGATGCCGAGTTCAGGATCATCACGCGCGATGACGCCGAAGCTCTGGAACTGATCAGGCATGATGCAGCCCATGTGATGGCTGAAGCGGTACAGGAACTGTGGCCTGAAACCCAGGTCACCATCGGGCCAGTCATCGAGAACGGCTTTTTCTACGATTTCAAACGTGATGTGCCTTTTACGACGGAAGATCTGCCGGTTATCGAGAAGAAAATGCGTGAAATCATTCAGCGCAACAAACCGTTTTCCAAGGAAATCTGGCCACGCGACAAGGTCAAGCAGGTGTTCGGCGGCAAGGGCGAAGCCTACAAGGTAGAACTGGTCGATGCCATTCCCGACGAGCAGGACCTGAAGATATACTATCAGGGGGACTGGTTCGACCTGTGCCGTGGACCGCATATGGCGTCAACGGGCCAGATCGGCACAGCATTCAAGCTTATGAAAGTGGCTGGCGCCTATTGGCGCGGTGACAGCAACAACGAAATGCTGACGCGCATCTACGGCACTGCATGGGCATCACAGCCTGACCTCGACAATTACCTGATGATGCTGGAGGAAGCAGAGAAGCGCGACCATCGCAAGCTGGGGCGTGAAATGGACTTGTTTCATTTCCAGGAAGAAGGCCCAGGCGTGGTCTTCTGGCATGCCAAGGGCTGGCGTATGTTCCAGAACCTGGTGAACTACATGCGCCGCAGGCTGGATTTGCAGGGCTATGAAGAAGTCAATGCACCGCAAATACTTGACAAGGCGCTGTGGGAAACCTCGGGTCATTGGGGCTGGTACAGGGAAAACATGTTCGTCACAGAGACTGAGGACAATCGTGAATTTGCCATCAAGCCGATGAATTGCCCGGGTCACGTTCTGATTTTCAAGCACGGCCTCAAGTCCTATCGGGAACTGCCGGTTAAGTACGCTGAATTCGGCACCGTACACCGCTATGAACCTTCCGGCGCCCTGCATGGCTTGATGCGCGTGCGTGGATTTACGCAGGACGATGCCCATGTTTTTTGCACCGAAGAGCAGATGGCATCCGAATGCATGCGGATCAATGACCTGATCCTGTCGACATATGCTGATTTCGGATTTGATGAAATCACGGTAAAGCTGTCGACGAGACCTGAAAAACGCGTTGGATCCGATGCAAACTGGGATCACGCCGAACAGGTCATGAGTGACGTGCTTGAACAGATCAGGGAGGAATCGAAGGGCAAGATCAAAACTGAAATCAACCCGGGTGAGGGGGCTTTTTACGGCCCGAAGTTTGAGTATGTGCTGCGTGATGCGATTGGTCGCGACTGGCAATGCGGCACGACCCAGGTGGACTTCAATCTGCCGGAACGCTTCGGCGCATTTTACATAGACAGCGATTCGGAAAAGCAACAGCCAGTCATGATCCATCGAGCCATTTGCGGTTCGATGGAACGGTTTCTGGGTATCCTGATCGAGAACTATGCCGGCCACATGCCATTGTGGTTTGCTCCGGTTCAGGTGGTTGTGGCCACCATTACCCAGGATGCCGATGCCTATGGCGGGCAGGTTGCAACCAGGCTCAGGAAAGCTGGCCTGCAGGTGATCACGGATTTCCGCAATGAAAAGATCAACTACAAGGTGCGGGAGCACTCACTTGCCAAGGTGCCGGTGATACTGGTGTGCGGTAACAGGGAAGCCGAGGAAGGCACGGTGAATGTTCGCAGGCTCGGGTCGCGCGACCAGACGTCTATGACGCTGGATGAGGTGACGGCAGCACTGGTAGATGAAGCCACGCCCCCGGATGTGAAGCGGGCGAATGCGTCGTAATTGACCCGGCGAACAGGGAGCCAGCGATGAGCAACAGTCTCATGCCGCCTTGTCCAATGTTTGCACTTTGACTGTGGCTTCATTCGATCACCGCCACAGACTTGGCAAGCTTCTCAGCAGGTCTTTGATATTGCTCGGTCTTGCGTGGCCTTTCGTTCAGTGGCCCCGCAATCGCAACTGGTCTGGGCAGTGAACCTGTGCAACATTGCAGCATGAAACGAAGCCCTAAACTGTTTGTGATAATGCTGTGGGTGTTTGTATTCATTCCAAAGCATGTTTGCGGCCAGACAGCAGTCTCCATTGAACTGGTGCTTGCTGTTGATGTTTCAGCTAGTGTCAACACTGTTGAGTACGCGCTGCAAATGCGGGGCATTGCCGAAGCATTCAGATCGCCCAAGGTGATACAGGCTATCGAAAGTACGGATGGGATTGCTGTAACGCTCATTCAATGGTCAAGCTGGACAAATGCGGACAATGGAATGCCATGGCGGAGGCTGCACGATAGAGCCGCTATACTATCGTTCGCGGCGGAAGTTGAGAGGACAGCGCGTGTCCCGGTGGGCAACCTGACTGGAATTGGCACTGCAATTGGCGATTCACTGCAATCGATTGAGGACAACGGCTTTGTTGGGCGGCGGCGCAAGATAGATGTTTCCAGTGATGGCCTGAACAACTCCGGCCTGCCACTTGCGCGGGCCCGCGATCTTGCCAGGTTGAAAGGTGTAACGATCAATGCTCTGGCCATTCAGACTGACTTTGCTGATCTTGCTGACTATTTTCGCGAACACGTCGTGAGCGGCCCCGACGCCTTCGTTGTTGCTGCTGCCGACTACGAAGACTTTGCCCGCGCAATGCACCTCAAATTGATCCGTGAATTGACGACCAGGTTGAGCACATATCCACCGGCCGGCGGAATTCGCGTAACGTTGCTGCCTTTTTGATAGCGCCATGGATTGATGTAGGCAGATTGCAGCAATGTTTGATGGCCAAGATGAGGTCTCTATCGCTGCGGACGTGGCCGTCTGCCTGGATGCTCGTCGTCCGGTGGTTCTTCAGCCAGTCCTGCATCAGCGTCTGTCTCAAATAATTCTTCAAGCTCCAGTGCATGGCGCTTGGCGTTGTCGGCCATTTTCTGCACGTCGGAATAATGCTTGTAGTCATCGTACAGCCTGGCCCGGTCACGTGATGCAAATGTCTTGATGGTTCGATTGGCTTCGTCCCGGGTGATTCCTGCCTCAATCAACACGCGACGCGACATCTCAAGGGATGACAGGAAATTTTCACGCATGATGTGTTCAACACCGTGATCCATCAGTCTGTGGACATGGTTGCGGTCACGGGCGCGAACATAGATCGGCAAGTCAGGGTATTTCCTGCGCACCAGTTTGACAATTTTCAGGGATATATCCGGGTTGGATACGCAGACCACGAAAGCTCGCGCCTTGTCAATCTGGGCAGCGTCAAGAATGTCCTCGCGTGATGCATCGCCGAAATAGACCTTGCCGCCAAACTTGCGCACGATGTCAATCTGTGCCGGATCGCCGTCCAGTGCGGTGAAGGGAATTTTCCGCGCTGCCAGAACACGCGCAACAATCTGGCCAAAACGTCCCAGACCGGCAATCACCACGTGCTCGCCGTGGTCGGGCATGTCGTCATGTGTGCCGTCACTGAGCGGCGCAGGCGCTGTTCGGGCGGACCACCAGCTTTCTGCCAGCATCAAGAGTGGGGTCGCCACCATGGTCACAGTGACCACCACATTAATGAGGGAGGCAAATTCTCGTGTGATGACATAGGCAGTCACTCCCGTTGCCGTCAGCACAAAGGCAAATTCACCTCCCTGTGCCAGGGCAAAGGCAAACCTGCGGGCACTCTTGGAGTTGAGCCCGAACCGCCTGCCGGCAAAATACAGCACCAGGCCTTTTGTCAACATCAGAATTGCGGCTGCCAGAATGATCGTGCCGGGTATCTCGGTGATCAGCTGAAGATCCAGCGACATTCCGACCGCAACGAAAAACATACCGAGAAAAAGCGACTCAAACGGTTTGATGTCGGCTTCAATTTCATGCCTGTAGGCGGAGTCTGCCAGAAGCGCGCCAGCAATAAATGCGCCGAGCGCAGGTGACAGGTCAGCGTTTTTCATGATGATTTCGATAACCACGACGGTCAACAGCGCAAATGCTGTCATGGCTTCCGAAACGCCGGCCTTGGCGATCAGGTGAAATACCCAGCCAAGCACATAGCGGCCAGCCAGCACCACAATACAAATGGCGCCCAGTGCCTTGGCGGCACCATACCATGTCATGGCGGCCTGTTCGACACCGCTGACGGCCAGCAGACCCACAAATGCAATCATCGGAATGGCCGCGATGTCCTGGGATAAAAGTACGGCAAAACTCAGCCTGCCGTGACGGTGTTCAAGTTCGCCTTTTTCTTTCAGGACCTGCAGAACCATGGCGGTTGATGACAAGGAGAGCGCCAGGCCGGTGAACAGGGCAATCCTCCAGCCATACTGGGCCCACAGCATCATGGCGAACAATATGATAGCTGAGAAGAAAACCTGGGAGCCGCCCGCTCCGATTACCGACCGGCGCATGGCGAACAGGCGCTGTGGCCGCAATTCGAGACCAATCAGGAACAGCAACAGGACAACACCGAATTCGGCTACGTGAAGCATCCGATCTGCTTCGTTAAAAATGCGAAGCACGTATGGTCCGATGATGACACCTGCAAACAGGTAACCAAGGACAGGCCCTATGCGAAGAAACTTTGCCAGGGGCGCAATCAGAGCGGCCAACCCCAACAGTACGGCAACCTGAAACAGACTGATATTGCCCAAAGTGACAACCTCCTCGTATTGTCTTTTGTTGTAACCGCATGTCCGGTGCTTCGGCCAGACAGAAATTGGGAGACTCAACGTAATGAGCAGCTTTGACCGTGATGATCCGGAACCGGTCAACAATGCGTCATGGGATTCCATAGAACACATCATCGTGACGCGAGCGCGTGAAATAGGTCATTTTGAAGTGCGCCGCGCCCTGCCGTCTACAAAATGACAAATGATAGGGCCATTATGATTTGTCCACGCCATGTCTGGTGGAAATTCGTGTCGTCATCCAAAGAGCGGAACGAGCAGGCCAGGCAGGAGTGGCGATCGGCAAAGTTCGATATCGTGCCGGGAGATGCCGAGGAATTCATCCCGCTGACGGAAACGTAATCAGGCAGGGACGTGCATCTCAGTCGCGCGCGCGCACATTTGTACGTTTGCCGGCCGCAATGACAACAGTGCGGATTTTTGCTCCACTGTTGTAAACGTAACTGCCCGGCGCCAGTGTCAGGATGCCCGCACCGGAACCTGTTGTCTTCCAGGTTTTTTCCTGACTGCTGACTGACCATTGAACATTGTCGGGAGCGTCCACAACAGCAATGCCTGCCTCATGATCCAGATTAAGTGTGGTCAGGACACCAGGTTTGATCGTCACTTCAGTGTGGGTGACTGTGTTGCCCGGTTCAATTTCGCTTTCAAGGCGGTAGGTTCCCGCACCAAGCCGCATCAGTCCTCCTTGCAGGTCCGATGTGGCAATAAGTTGGCCGGCACTGATGCCGTTGATCGCGTAGGCCTTGTGAACGGCCCGCAGTTTGGGTGGCAATGGCTCGTTGCCAAGCGTCGACAGCGTGCGAAGACCACCGACATTGAAGACGAATGTCAGGCCGAGATGCTGGCCTTCGACCAGGACAACCGGCTTGATGATGGACACGCTGCCATACCGGGCTTCAAGGCGATAGTTTCCAGGCTCGAGCGAAATATTCGCAACCGGCTGGGCCTTATCGTAAACCACTTCACCGCCGCGGTTGCCATCGCCGAGAGTTCGCAAAAGTTTCCAGGCTATTGGCTTGGTGATGCGTCCGCCATACTCTGACAATCGTCCGGCCAGTTCGATGCCCTCGAGGCCGGGCCGCGTGATCTCGATCCGCAATTCCATGGGAATATTTGCCGTCCTGGCAGGCAAGGAGCCGGTTATCAGCGCATCTGCGTCAACGCGTTGAGCTGCATGGGCAGCCAATGATGCAAAGCTGAGGATCAATGTGGCGCCGACGACGTTCAGGGCCGCCCCTGTGAGAAAGCGGCCCTGGCTGTGCTGCCGTGCACGCTGGAGAGTTACGTGCATTTCAAATTTTCCCTGTCAGACTTCTGGATACCTAACTTCAGAGAGGCCCGGTCTGCATATCCCCCGACCTGTTGTCCGATCGGCAGGCAAACAAAAACACATCAATGGTTGCCCCGGCAATCCAAACCTTAATAGAAGGTTAACGTGAATGTTTCAGGTTTAGTAAAGATGTCCAAATGGTGATAAGCAGTTCGCCAAAATGGCAATCGGACCAGAGGATGATCAATGGTTGAACTGAATAACGGTCTGGCCTTTGACGCGCTCAATGACCGGTCCGACACACTGACATTGCTGGAATCACGCCGGTCGGCATCGGCAAAGGCCATGACCGCGCCGGGGCCAAGCGACGAGCAACTGGATCGATTGTTGAAAATCGCAGTGCGCGTGCCAGACCACGGTAAGCTGACGCCATGGAGGTTCATGGTGTTTGAAGGTGATGCCCGTGAACGGGCAGGATGCATTGTTGCTGAACGTTATCATGATTTGCATCCTGGCCATGGTGAGGAAACGCTCCAGCTCCAGCGACAGATGTTTTCACGCGCGCCATGTGTCGTGGGTGTTGTCAGTACGGCTACAACCGATCATCCGAAAATACCCGAATGGGAGCAGGTGATGTCGGCCGGTGCGGTGTGCCAGAACATGCTGGTGGCAGCGACTGCCATGGAACTTGGTGCACAATGGATAACGGGGTGGTTTGCTTATGACCAACAGGTGTTGACCGCGTTCGGACTGGCTGAAGGGGAGCGCATCGCCGGGTTCATCTATCTTGGTACACCAGTGCAATTGCAGGAAGACAGGCCGCGGCCTGAGCCTGCCAGCATTACAATTCGTTTTTAGGTGAGGGCAGCATGACTGGCAATTTTGCGGGTGTGCTGTTCGACAAGGACGGCGTGTTTGTTGATTTTGAGAAAACCTGGACGCCTGTTCTGAAAGCCATCGCTGCCGATGTGGCAATTGGTGATGGCGAGCTTCAGACGAGGTTGCTTGATATCGCTGGTTTCGACCTGGCAGCAGATACTTTTTTACCAGGTTCCATTTGGGCGGCCGGGCATGCAGAAGACCTGGTTGAAGTCTGGTTTCCCCTGCTGCATGGAACCACTGCGGGTGATCTGGTCGAGATTATAAATACCCACTGCCTGCAGGCGCCATCATACCCGGTTTTCCCACCGGATGAGGGACAGAGAATTTTTTCGCAGTTGAAGCAACTGGGCCTGATACTGGGTGTGGCGACCAATGATGTCGCCTCATCTGCGCGGGCAACCGTCGAGGCATTCGGGCTGTCCGGGATGTTCGAACTGATACTGGGTTATGATTCGGTTGCAAACCCAAAACCCGCCGGCGACCCGCTGATTGAGTTTTCCAGGCATGCCGGCATAGAACCTCACCGTGTGGTGATGGTTGGTGACAATATCCATGACATGGCGTGCGGGCGGGCCGGTGGAGCCGGCCTGTGCGTAGGTGTGTTGTCTGGTAACTCGACCCTCGAGCAATTGTCGCCGATGGCAGATCACGTAATAGCGGACATATCGAAACTGCCGGGTCTCCTGTCATCACTCAAACATTGAACGCAGATCGAGCGTCGCAATCTTGCCGACCTGACTGTAATTGACATCCAGCCAGTCGCTGCACGAGTTGCGGCCAATATCTCTCAGATGGCACAGAAACTCCCACTCGGTATTCAGTTTGGAAGATGCCGAAAGAGGGTTCAGTTTTTCGCTGGCCTCTATGCGATGCATTCTCGCGTGAGTGTAATGTTTGCTATCCAGCTTGCCGTCCTCTATCAACCGTGTGACGAAATCGATAGTTCGCAGTTCCCGCAGCAATGACGAATTGAAGCTTATTTCGTTGACACGATTGTGGATTTCACGCGCCGACATCGGCTCTTCGTCCCGCACGATCGGATTGATCTGGATGATCATGATGTCTGCAAGTGAGGTGTTATAGAACAGCGGAAATATCGGCGGGTTGCCCATATATCCACCATCCCAGTAAATCTCTCCGTCAATCCTGACTGATTTGTACAAATGCGGCAGACAGGCTGATGCCATCAGCATGTCGGCGGTAAGTTCTGCCCGGTTGAACACCCTGATTTTGCCGTTGCGCACATTGGTGGCTGACACAAACAGTTCAATGTCCCTGCAACTGCGGACCTTGTCGAAGTCGATGGTCTGGTTGAGCAGATCAAGCAACGGGTTGATATCAAACGGGTTGATGTCATAAGGAGACACGATGCGCGACAAGATATCGAGCATATTGTAGGCAGGCGATGCATCCAGGCTCCAGTTGCCGGTCAACATGTCAGCGAACGAGCGCTTGATGGGGCTGGCCTGGCCCGCGATTGACAGCGCACGCCAGAAAGCCTCAAGAGCTTCGCGTGCGCCTTCGGGACCATTTTGAGTAATCCCCTGCGCCAACACGGCTGCATTCATGGCGCCGGCGCTGGTGCCGGTAATTGCCTTGATGCTCAGGCGGCCATCTTCCAGCAGTTTATCCAGCACACCCCAGGTGAATGCTCCGTGCGCGCCGCCGCCCTGAAGGGCCAGTGCAATTGGTTTTGATGCGGCCATGGTCAGTGCACCGTCCAGCCGCCGTCAATTGGCGGAATAACTCCGGTGATGCCGCCCGCCCTGGCGGTTCTGCCCTTCAACATGTGCAAGGTCTCCATGTGAACCTGTATTAGAATGTTGCATTGCAGCATGTCGATGCCCGGGTGATAGCTCAAGTGATAATTGTGTCATCACCTGTTGACAGCAAGGCACGTGGAAAGCCATCAAGCAACAACACGGCTATTCTCCAGATTGGGCGGAGTGCGAATGTTCTACAGTACAGAAAAAAACGATCATGGTCATCAATATGATCCGTTCAAGGCACTGGTTGCACCAAGGCCGATTGGCTGGATTTCCTCCATATCGGCAAAAGGCGTGGTGAACCTTGCCCCGTACAGTTTCTTCAACGCAATGTCGGAAAATCCGCACTATGTGGTGTTTGGATCGGCTGGCCGAAAAAACTCCGTCACCAACATTGTTGAAACAGGAGAGTTCGTCTGCAACATGGCGACGTGGGAATTGCGCGAACAGATGAATCAGTCATCGGCCGTTGTCTCCAGCGGCGTTGATGAGTTTGAGCTTGCCGGGCTGGAAAAGGCTGCCAGCGTTCTCGTCAAACCGCCCAGAGTGGCTGCGAGCCCGGTTGGTCTGGAATGCAAATATGTAAAAACCGTGGAACTGCCCGGGCATGACAATGCAACCGGCGGATATGCCATTGTGGTCGGACAGGTCATAGGTGTGTATATTGACGACAGGTTTATCGAGGATGGCAGGGTGAATACGGCGGCCATGCAGCCGATTATGCGCATGGGATATTCGGAATACACAGTTGCAAGGGAGGCATTCCGGATGCGCCGCCCAGGGTGAGTATGCCTCAAAGATTATGACGCCTGACACGATGGATCGACCAAACTCGGGCTTAGGGGAATACAGGAATGTCTGACATTGCATTTGATGTATCAGGCTTTGTTTCCAACTGGCTGAACCAGATTGGCATTACCTCTACCTATATCGGCCTGCAATGGGCGATGATACAGCTCTCGATTATTTTTGCGGCATGGGCAGCGTCCCTTGTTCTCGACCGATGGTTGTTGCCGCACCTGGAAGCCTATGTGCGCAACATCAAGGGCCAGCCTCAATTGCTGCGCGTTCTGGCAATTGTTCTGCGGCGGATGCGCTGGATATTCTTTGCCGTGCTGCTTTGGATTTCCGTTGAGGCAATGCAGTCCCTGACCTGGATTTCCCGCAGTTACCTGATCGGCATTGCAGCCAAACTATGTACTGCCTGGGTGATCATTTCAATCGTCTCACGATTGATCCGTAACCGCTTCATGGCCAAAACTATTGCCTTGCTCGCGTGGTCGGTGGCGGCGCTGTCGATCCTCAACCTGCTCCCGCAGACAATCAATGCACTGGATAGTTTCGGTATTCAGTTCCAGGGTATCAGACTGACGCCACTACTGGTCATCAAGGCTATTCTCACTGTATCGGCGATGGTCTGGCTTGCAATGCTGGTCGGCCGGTTTGCTGACAACCGGATCAAGAACAGTGAAGATCTTAACCCGTCACTTCAGGTACTGCTGGGCAAACTGATCAAGGCTGCTCTTATGATTGCTGCTGTACTGGCTGCGTGCAGCTTTGTCGGTATTGACCTGACGGCGCTGGCGGTATTCTCCGGCGCCATCGGCCTGGGTATCGGTTTTGGTTTGCAAAAGGTCGTATCGAACCTGATTTCCGGCATCATTCTGCTGGTCGACAAATCCATCAAGCCCGGTGATGTGATTTCAGTTGGTGATACTTATGGCAAAATAAACGAACTTGCGGCGCGCTATGCCTCGGTGATCTCACGCGACGGGCGGGAGTACCTCATCCCGAACGAGGACCTGATTACCTCCCAGGTGATCAACTGGTCATATTCGTCCG
The DNA here is from genome assembly GCA_963700885.1 of uncultured Alphaproteobacteria bacterium. GTDB lineage: Bacteria > Pseudomonadota > Alphaproteobacteria > Rhizobiales > Aestuariivirgaceae > Anderseniella. The sequence goes on along the minus strand of CAVOZJ010000022.1, from coordinate 205,233 downwards.
ACCTGGTGCGCATTGATCTTGATTTCGGCGTCAGTTATGAAGCCAGCCCGCACAAGGTGCGGGAGTTGTCAAAAACCGTTGCAGCCTCCCATAAACGGGTTCAGGCAGTGCCGGCGCCGGTTTGCCACATTACCGAGTTTGGCGACAGTTCCATCAACTACAAGTTGCGTTTCTGGATCAGGGACCCGGGGCAGGGCACAGTCAATGTGCGTGGTGACATTTTCCTGCTGCTGTGGGACGGGCTTGAAGAGGCCGGTATTGACATTCCCTATCCGCATCGGGACGTCGCCATGCGTGGTCCGGTCAAGGTTGAACTCTCCAATCCACAAGCAAAACCCAAACGCCAGTCAACCGCAAAGCGTGTCAAGGCGGCCAAGCCCGAGGGTAACTAGAGTATCCGCATTATCAGGCAACTCCATAGGTTTTGGCCCGGTCCAGCAATTTGCGCGATCTGTTGAGATGCGGGATGTCGTACATTTTGCCGTCTATGGCTACGACACCGGCATTGCCGGCATCCTCGAAGGCCTCTATGACACTGCGTGCCTGCGCAACCTGATCTGCCGATGGCGTGAATATCCGGTTGATTGTATCAACCTGTGCCGGGTGGATGGCCATTTTGCATGTGAAGCCATCGCGCACACCGTGCCTGCAATCCAGTTCCAGCCCCGCCTGATTGTGAAAATCAACATAGACAGTGTCGACGGGTTCTATGCCTGCGGCTCGTGCGCCGAACAGGCACAGTGATCGCGCAAGGCGGTAGGGTTCCGTCAACAATCCGTCAGGCGTTCTGTTGGCCTGAGCCCCCAACTCGTTTGACAAATCTTCCGCGCCCCAGGCAATACCCTTCAGGTTTGCCCTGACTTGCGAATAGCTGCCAAGACCAAACATGGCCCTGGCGGTTTCCGTTGCAATGGCGATCAGGGGCATATCCGCGCCTGCCATACCGGCCAGTTTTTCAACGCATGCCCCGGTTTCGGTCTTGGGCTGTATCAGACCATCCGGTCCGGCCGGCAGCACTGCGGCAACGTCGTCGGACGTCAGGCCGGTGTCCAGCGCATTGACGCGTACATAAATCAGTGGCCCTGTGCGGCGGCGCTGCAAGGTTTCCGCTGCAAGTGTGCGTGCTGCCGGCTTGTTTCGCGGTGCAACGGAATCTTCCAGATCAAGGATTATCACGTCTGCGGCTGACGCCAGCGCCTTGTCGATCTTGCGCTCGGTGTCTGCCGGCACGAACAACAGTGACCGCATCAGGTTACTCCTGCATCTACAGGTTTCCTGCGCATGAAAGTCTGGCGGACACATTCGGCGACCAGCGTGCCGTCCTGATTGAAAGCTTCGTGTTTGAATTCGACGATGCCTGCATCAGGACGCGACCTGCTTTCACGCCGGGAAATCACGGTGGTCTTCACCTGAATTGTATCGCCGTGAAACACCGGTGCCGGAAATCTGACGTCTGTAATACCCAGTTGGGCAACGAGTGTGCCCAGCGTGAGTTCCTGTACGGAGATACCGATCACCAGTGACAATGTGAACATCGAATTGACCAGCGGCTGACCCCATTCCGACCTGGCAGCGAAATCATGGTCGATGTGAAGTGGCTGCGGGTTCATGGTCATGTTGGAAAACAGCATATTGTCGGCTTCTGTCACCGTGCGGCGCACTTCGTGGGTCAGATGAAATCCTTCCTCCAGTTCGTCAAACCATTTGCCTGCCATGATCATAATCCAGTTGCCGGTTGATTTTGTATATCTACACAGCTAACCGAGGCAATGCGCATGAGCAATCCATAAATGGAGCTTGTGGCTAGTGTTGAGAACGCCTGATTGCAACTTTTAGTTGCATCTGATTCTGTGTTGAGTCGGGCGAAAATCCCTGTTTTGCCACCTGGCGGGGTTGATCGGATTTACAAACTGATTCACTCATCAACCGTAAGATGTTGAAATTAATTAATAAAATATAGATTGAATGTTGACCAGGGCGGCGGTTAACTTCTCGTTAACCTGCCGGGCGCAGGACTCGTATTGCGGGTACGGCGTGGTTGAGAGTAATGGAGAGTGCAAATGAAGCCGCATTGCAGGTTGAAACATTGCCTTGTTGTGGATGACAGTCACGAATGGCGCGGCCGGGCGCAGGGATACCTTGCCAGTCATGGCTTCAACATCGTACAGACAGAGTCCGAAGATGCGGCATATGCCCTTTGTATTTCGAGAATGCCGGATGTGGTCCTGATCGGCACTCGCCGGGCAACGGCATTTATACGCCGGTTGCGCAAGCACGGCACCGGGGCAGAACCCATTGTAATCATGTGTCCTGATGCAAATGACATCAGTTCGGTCGGAGATGCCATATGGCACGGTGCAACCGACTATCTGGTAAAGCCTTACAATCGGGAAATCTTTGACGCCAAACTGCGTCAAACAGGCATACTGTAAAATCATCCAAATCGTGGTTTGCCAGCGGTCAGTTTTTTGATGTCAGAGTATTATTCTCTGACGGCCTGACATTTAGGACCAAAGCCCGTGATTGCTGGAATAAGATACCTGTGGCCACTGTTGGTGGCCATTCTGCTTATGGCGGTTGGCAACAGTCTGCAGGGCTCGCTTGTTGGCATTCAGGCGGCACTTGCCAATTTTTCCACGTCAACAACCGGTATAATTGCATCGGGATTTTCACTCGGGCTGTTCCTTTCAGCTTTGATTACGCCGAATGCGGTCCGAGCGGTGGGTCATATCAGGGTGTTTGCCGGGTATGCCTCTGTGCTGTCCACCGCTGTATTGCTGATCCCTCTGTTCGTAAACCCGATCTGGTGGTTCCTGATGCGCCTGATTATCGGCATGTGTGCAGCCGGGTTGGCCATTGTGATCGAAACCTGGCTGAATGAGGGGACCAGTAACAAGGATCGCGGTAAGGTGTTGTCACTCTACATGCTGTTGTTCTATTCCGGTGCCGGAATCGGCTCGCTTGCGCTGATGATCGAGGATCCAAGCGGCTTTACCCGGTTTATAGTGGTGTCGGCTGTCATGTCCTTGTCATTGGTGCCGATTGTACTTACAAAAGTATCTGCTCCAGTACTTGGCGCGCCACGCTTTATCTCGATCACCGAAATCTTCAAAGCTTCGCCATTGGCGGTTGTAGCTGCAATTGCCAACGGTCTTGGACAGTCTGCATTTTTCAACCTGGGTGCGGTTTTCGGTGTAATGAACGGTATGCCGCTATCATATGTGTCTCTCATGATGGCGGTAGCACCGTTTGCGGTAATCCTGTCGCAGCTGCCGGTAGGCTGGTTATCGGACAGATATGACAGACGCCTGATGATTGCTGCACTGTCGGCATTTTCTGCGGTTTTGGGCGCGGCAGTAATGTTTGTTCCTGCGAGCCAGGCAATCCTGGTGATCGGCCTGGTGGCCGTGTTCGGTGGCGTTTCAATGCCGCTGTATTCACTGGCGATCGCCCATGCCAATGACCAGCTAAAGAAGGACCAGATGCTGGCCGCGGGTTCAAAACTTGTTCTGCTATATGGAATGGGCGCCATTGCCGGACCTTCCATCGCAGGCGGTTTCATGCAGCAGTTCGGCGCCAGTGGCTTCATGCTGTACATGGTTTCCATCTTCGGTCTTCTGGCGGTATATGCCTTTTATCGCATGACAATGTCGGATGTACCGTCTCCGGCCGAGACCGGCGACCTGCTTCCTGTCACGCCAATGGCAACGGCGTCAACCGCTGTTGCGGTGGCAGAGGAAATGGACGAAACCGCTGCCAATGCAGCAACCGCCAACGATAGACCCAAATGATGCATCCGTGTTGTCAATCCGGGGTGATATTTATGGTGAACCAAACATTAATACTTCTCGCGTTACCTTCCGGGACAGGCAATACAACCGGTCGCGGAAATTAGACTTGTAGTTTCTGCAGACCGACAAGCGGTTGGTAAGTGGAAAATCTATATGCTCGAACAGATCCTCAAGCAGAGGCAATTGCGCCTGGATGTGTCGATTTTCGAAAACGTGATGCGATCAGACAATGTTGCTGATCGGCTGGCGTTAACCCGGCAGCTATGCGATCTTTTGAATGATCCGCATTCGAGTGTTGACGAATGTCTTCAGGTTATGCCCATCGTAACCAAGCTGGCCTGTGATGTTGATATTCAAATCCGTAACATCATTGCCAACAGACTGCTCAAGACAGATGGGCTTTCTGCCAACCTGATTTTTGCTATCATTGCAGATGAAGACGATATAGCAATCCCGTTTGCCCGGCTCAATCCCTCACTCGACGACTCCGTCATGAAAACAATCCTCGCTGTAGGTGATCTGAAGCGGTGCAAGGCTGTTGCTGCACGCTCCAATGTCGGCCCGGGCGCTGTGCGTAAAATCATAACAGATGGCAGCGAGGAAATCGTTCTGGAACTGCTGCGCAACGAAAAGATTCGACTGGGTGCAGGTTACTGCCGCAAGTTGTACAACCGTTTTCATGGTTCGCCAGAGGTGTGTGCCATCCTGATGGATCTGCCGCATCTGCCCTGCGAAATTGCACTGGTTCACAATCAACGCACTGCACTGGAAATGCGTAAATCCGCTCAATATCAGGGCTGGGTCGCAGATTTTCGCAGCGATGACTATATTTCCGACGAGGAAGAAGTAAACGCACTGCGCATTCTGAAGAAAGTAGATGACAAAAAGCTGAAATCGGTTGTCGCCCTCATGTCGCAACGGGGCATGCTCACCACATCCTTGCTGTTGAGAGCGGGCATGAACGGGTATTTGCCGTTTTTTGAATGGGCGCTTGCCTACCTGGCCAACGTTTCGCTGCGCAGGGTGCGCAAGGCTACAGGCACAATGTCTGCCCGTACCGTCACTGCACTGGTGCGTCGCGCCGGTATTCCGCAGGATGCACATGTGCTTGTTCATGCCATTTGTCAGGTATCGGCGGCCACCGGTGCTGCTGGCAAGCAGGCAGATGCCGACGCCTTTGGCCGCGCATTGGTTGAAATCATCATGACCCGTCATGCCGCTGACAACGAACATGAACGCCTGCGCATTGTCAGCCTTTTGAGCCAACTGACCCAGGGCCGCACACGCACGCTGGTCTCGCGCCTGTCGGACGGCATGTCGAGAGTGGCTTGAATACGAAACAGTCGATTGCAGCGCCCAGAGATTCCAGACCGGATCAGTTGCTGATCAGTTACCACTCGAAACAGAGTTCAGCAGTTATGCTGTACGGGGATTGTACGCTCAGTCCTCATACAAACAACGTCGGGACCGGTGTCTCCAAACACACTTGCCGGAAAATCGCGATCAGATCGACAAAGTCGCGCCTTGCAAATTTTGTATACCACAATCAGGATGGCAATGCATTCATGCCGGAGGCCATGCCAGGCAGTTTTGCAGCTTGCAGTGCATGAAGGGTGACAAATGAAAAGCGCCGGGCTCGATGAAACCCGGCGCTTCAATACTCTGATCCGGCAACTGGCCGGCTACGCAACTGACATTGCTGACCTTACGGGGTTGTGATTAATACTGTCTAAACAGATAGATACCAGATGGTTAAATCCGTTGTCTCAAAACTGGAATTGCTCATTCAGTACACGTTCTGCCAGCGAATGACCGTCATCAAACAGCAGGCGAGCGGATTTTCTTTCATCTTCGCTCACAACAACTTTTGCTATGTCGCGAAATTCCGTCTGGTCTGCCACGGCAGATACCGGCCTCTTGTCCGGCTCAAGCATTTCTATTTCGACTTCGGCTTCGTGCGACAGTATTGCGCCCCGCCATCGCCTCGGTCGGAACGGACTGATTGGCGTCAGCGCCAGCAGGGGAGAATTGATCGGCAGTATGGGGCCATGAGCGGAAAGGTTGTAGGCTGTTGAACCTGCCGGCGTGGCAATGATAATGCCGTCGCAGATCAACTCAGCAATACGTAGTTTTCCATCAATCGAGATGCGCAGCTTCGCTGCCTGGTGTTGCTGGCGCAACATGGAGACCTCGTTGAAGGCAAGGGCTGAATGGGTGTTACCCTGGCGGTCTGTCACGGTCATGTTCAACGGATGAATGATGGTTTCCGTGGCTGCTGCAATGCGATCAACCAGTGTATCGACTTCAAAATCATTCATCAGAAAGCCGACTGAACCTCGATTCATGCCGAAGATCGCCTGACCGGAACCAAGCACGGTGTGAACTGTCTCAAGCATCAGGCCGTCGCCGCCCAGTGCCACAATGACATCTGCATCGTCTCGCGGCGCCTGGCCAAACTGGTGTTTCAGTTTCCGGGCGGCACTGATGGCTTCCGGTGCCTGAGATGATACGAAATGAAGTTTCATTGTGTAATTTTAAAGGAACTGATCCGTGGGTCTGAAATATCTGCATCAGTTATGAAGCGAAAGACTGCAAAGTCAAATGCCGTGTGCGATCAGGTTTGATGGTCACGCGAACGCGGCCACAATTCCGATCAGCACGGTGAACAGGGTCAGGGTCTGCGCCAACAGCTTGAGGCCGGAGCGCAAATCTGCCGATGTGAGTTGCTCCAATCCGTCTCCAACCCAGTCTTGCTCAACCCATATATCGCCATACTGTCGTGGCCCGCCAAGCCGAACATCCAGCGCGCCTGAAATGGCGCTCTGAGGCCAGCTCAAGGTCAGATTTGCAGCCTTTCGGGCATCGTGCCAGATGGTCTCAAGTGCTCGCGCGCCGGCAGAAGGTGACGTCATGCTGGCAGCGCCGGCAACCAGCAGACCAGCCAGGCGTGCCGGCAGATAGTTGGCAGCAGTGTCTACCAACTCACAAAACCTGCGGGCGTCACGATCATGACAAAGCCGGCGATGCGCAGCCGATAGCGCCGAGATGGCGACAATCCCAGGCAGGCCGAACAAGGCAAGCCAGCAGGCGGGGGTGACTACTGCAGTTGCCGTGTTTTCAGCGACGGCTTCCAGACATCCCCGCGTTACATCGCTTTCGTCCAGTTGCGATAAATCGTGGTTCACCAGATACGTCAGCGCGTGCTGTGCGCCTGACAGGTTATCTGCATCCAGTTCGCCTGCGACAGCCCTTGCGCGAATACTCAATGCATATTGCGCCAGAAACGGTGTCGCCAGCACACCCTCCCAAAACCATGCGTATGGAACGCTGCGGAGCGCCGAAGTGGCAATGACTGCCAGCGCCACCGTGACTGCAACGCTCAACATGCAGAATGCGGTCCCCATAAGTTTGCGGCGGAACAAATCAGCGTCGTCATCCGGTACAAGAGCCGTGAAAACGCCATTCAGCCTGAATAACCAGTTTACAGGATGACCGATAATCCGCCGCAGCGGGCCCGGGAAACCAAGGAACCGTTCAATCGCCAGGGCCACGAAGGCAACAGTCAGGGTTATGGGGATTACCAGCAATGAACCGTCTTCCCGGGTGATGACAGGATGCAGGATTGCAAACCCTTTTACCAACCGGGAAGATCAAGTGCCAGCCACGCGTTGACAGTTTGATGAAGATAGGTTTCATCTCACCCCACTGACAAATTTCCAAGGGTCGACTTTCGTCTTGACAGAACCACTGCGGGTCGTTCTGACCACCGGCAACTACAACTACATCAAGGATGGCGTTTCATTGACGCTCAACCGGCTTGTGGAATGGCTGGAGCGTAACGGGGTGCAGGTGTTGATCATAGCGCCGGTGGCTGAAAAGCCCGCCATGGAGCATCATGGTAAACTGTTGCCGGTGCCATCATTGGCTATCCCGACCCGCAAGGAGTATCGAATAGGTTTCAGATTGACCGGGAAACTCAGGCAGGAGATTTCCGATTTCAAACCGGACCTGTTTCATATTGCGGTTCCGGATATTACAGGCCACAGCGCCTTGCACCTGGCAGAAGAAATGCGCGTACCCGTGGTGTCGTCATTCCACACGCGATTTGACAGCTATCTGCAATATTACAGGCTTGGATTTCTTGAATCGTGGTTCCGCAAAAAGCAGCGTGCGTTTTATGCACGCTGCGAGCATCTCTACGTGCCGTCGGCCTCAATGATCGATGAACTGGCAGGGCAGGGGATTGCCGGAAATGTACGCCTGTGGACACGGGGAATTGATCATGAGCGGTTCAACCCTGCCAAACGTTCTCTGGAATGGCGGCGGGCACACGGTATTGCAGATGACGAACCGGTAATCGCATATGCCGGGCGTCTGGTTGCGGAAAAGAACATGTCGCTTATGGCCCGGGTGTTTTCCGACCTGGCCTCCCGCGGAATCGCACATCGCACCATTTTGCTGGGCGACGGCCCGGAAACCGGCTGGATGCGAAAGGCGTTACCTGAAACCGTGTTCGCCGGATTTCTCCATGGCGATGAACTGGCGACCGGATATGCGTCATCAGACGTGTTTTTCTTTCCTTCCACCAGCGAGACGTTTGGCAATGTCACTCTTGAGGCAATGGCAAGCGGTCTGCCATCAGTAACTGCAGATGCAACCGGTTCGCGTTCCCTGGTGCGGGAGGGTGAAACCGGTTACCTGGTGCCGGTGGAAAATGAGGGTCAGATGGCTGATCGGCTGGTACAGTTGCTGCAGGACAAGGCTATGCGCGAGAAATTTGGTGCACGTGCTCGCGAAATTGCCAGTTCAGAGCACCAATGGGACACCATATTTGCCAGATTGCTGGCAGATTACAAAGATGCGATTGATGGATACAGCAACGGGAAGCCTCACATATAGGGTTTCATCCATCGCAATCCGGCTTCGGTCCGCTCCTTCGGGCGATACTCACATCCAATCCAAAGATCGGGATGAATTTCCGCGCATACCTCCATGATTCTTGCCAGCGGCAGATCACCAAGATCAGGTTCATGGCGATCGGGCACACCTGCAATCTGTAAATGGGCCGTGTGATTGCGGCATTTCTCCAGCCATGCCGGCACATCGCCATGAATCTTCTGGCAGTGATAGATGTCGAACTGGAGCTTCAGTAGGTCCGGGGAGGTTGAATTCACTTCCGACAAAACTTCGAGGGACAATCCGAAATCATTGAGAAAATAACCCGGAATATTGAGGGGATTAATTGGTTCAATCAGCAGTTGTATGCTGTTGTCGGCACATTGTTGTGCCGCACGGCGCAAATTGCCCACATAGACCTCTCGCTGGATTTCAGGGTCGATGGCTTGGTCCCGCAATCCTGCCATGCAGTGCAGCCTTGAAACATTCAGGCGCGTGGCGAAGGCAATGGCTTTTGCCACACCTTCGCTGAATTCGTGATCACGACCGGGCAGGCAGGCCAGGCCTCTTTCACCGGCCTCCCAGTTGCCTGGAGGAAGATTGAACAATACCTGCTGCAGTTTGCTGTATTCGAGCTTCCTGGCCAGAAAATCCGGCGTCCAGTCATAGGGAAACAGATATTCCACGGCGGAAAAGCCAGCATCTGCAGCCGCCTTGAAGCGTTCCGGAAATCCCACTTCCGTGAACATCATTGACAGATTGGCAGCAAAATTCATGGGGTTCTCAGTCCCAACCTGCTTCGCAACACGGCCAGTTCACTGCTAAATGGCTGGAGTTCATTTTCATATGTCTTCCACCGGCCCACCGACCTCGGCGAAATTGGCTGGCGTACCTGAAACACACTTGCGGTTCTGATTTCCCGCTTCACTTCGTTGGGATAAAGGCAATCTTCTTCAAATTCCAGACCTGAGAAGTCCAGCAATTTGCGGATATGAGGTTCCGGATCATTCACCATGGCGTCATAATCCAGATCAAACATGTCGAGCTGACATGTATCCATCCAGTAACGCGCAATGTCCTCATGCAGCGCATACCTGTGTGCAATTGCCTTCAGATCAAGCGAATATCGCACGGCGGTTGAAAAATTCTGTTCAAATGTCGACATTGCACAGTCTTCAGGCGTGCGGTGACAATAGACAAACCTTGCCCTGGGCAGCAGAAACCTTATCAGGCCGGCATAATCAATGTTTCCGGGCAGCTTGTCAGTTGCATGGGTTGCGTCGCCGGCATTCTTGAACATTTCCTCGTGCAATTTTTTACCGACAGCGGCGGCCCAGTCCGGCGGGAGATCCGGCACCTTTGTGAGATCGTGGCGAAGACTTTCGACAATCGACATCATGTCGTCACGTTCGCCTCCGGCATGCACCCTGGAGTGAGCCGCCAGAACCTGTTCAGTCAGGGTAGTTCCGGAGCGCATCATGCCGACCACAAAGATGCAGCCTTCGCCCTGATGGCCTTCAAGACCGCGCTTTTCAAAGAATGCAGGTGTGAATACCTGTTTGTTATTTGCATTGCTGCGCTCAGCCGTTTCCGTGTTGTATGGATATTCGCCGGCACGGATGGCTTTGGCGGTTGCCAGCGCCTTAAAGGCATCTCCCGGGCGGCCGTTTGCTGACAGGAGGCGGTAAAGTGCAAGACCGGCATACAGTCGATGTGACGACGTGGCATTTGCGGAATCGTGAAGTATCTCCTGAAGCGCCGGTTCACTCTCAAGGGAAAGACGATTTATGACCGACAGGCGATACATGGCGTCACTTGAGGATGGCTGCAACTCGATGACTTGCCTGAACCAGCTTTCGGCAGCGTCAAAATCGCCGTCCTGGGTAGCCAGCGTACCCAGCAACATCGCCCCGGAAGGTCGAGAAGATTTACGGCCGTGGAGCATCTTTCCGACCTGCAAGGCGCGATCGTGCATGGCCCCTGCCTGATAACTGTCTGCCAGTATCTCAAGCGCCGACATGCCGGCCGGGTTGTCCTGGTTGAACGACGCCAGTACCTCGTTCATATCAAAGGTTTCCTCCATCAACCTGATCTGGCGCGCCACCTGGCTTGGTCTTGCATGAGTGTTCAGTGCACGCAGAAACTCCAGGTGACCGGCAAGATAATCGCCGTGTGCCTGAACGATTGCTGACAGCAGTGGAAGCGCCCGATGGGGTTGCTCCAGCTTCAGCAGGGCCTGGGCAAGTACAGTCTGCACTTCGGCGTCTGCGGGCAGTTTTCGAGCGGCCTGTTCGAGGTGCGGCAGCGCTTCTGCAGCCCTGTCCAGCGTCAACAACACATCTCCAAGCCCGAAACTGGCTTCGGCGTAGCCGGGCTCCAGCCGTAAAGCCTCACGAAAGGATCCGGCTGCGCGTTCATGCAGGCCGCCTGCGCGGCAAACTTCGCCGAGATTGTAATGTGCGTTGGATGACTTCGGAGCCAGTTTTATGGCTTCCTGCAATGTAGCCAGGGCATGTTTCATCAACCCCATCTGCGCTTCAAGAACTCCAAGTTCGAGCGCCAGACCCGGCGCTTGGGGGGCATATTTACGGGCCTGCGCAAACAGCTTTCGAGCCCGTTGCAGTTTGCCCTTTGCCTGCAGCGCGCGCGCTTCGGTCCAGAGCTTTTCAGGTGATGTAGGAAGCATTGGCGGAGGTCTTCTCATAGTCTGCAATCAGGTCACCCAGTGCAGCGGCAACAGGCGCAAGTTGTGAGCGATACGACTGCCACCTGCCGACTGATGTCGTGTACACCGGTTCGCGTACCTGAGCCATCGAGGCTGAGCGAACCGGTGTATCGGACGTATGGAAGTCCAAACATTTATTGCTCCACTCCAGTCCGGTATGAGCGATGATCTTGCGAGATTGTGGTTCCGGATCGGAAACAATGTCCTCATATCGTACCGCAAGGATGCGATCAGGAAAACGGTTCTGCCATGTGGACATGATGTGTTGTGAAAACCTGATGCGGCGTACAAGGGCCTGTGGAGAGTATGTGAATGTGAGTGCGTTGGTTCCAAACATTTCTCGATAGGATGACCAGAAAACGTCCATTGGATGCCGACACATGAATATAAACCGGGCATTGGGAAACATCAGCATGGCAATGCCCGTATGAAGCGCGGTGGAAATTGACTTGTCGACGATCCGTGCCTTGCCGGCCTTGATCCCGGGTATGGCGGCAAGCCAGGCTTCCGAGCAGCGCATGATATCGCGTGACAGTAACGACACCAGTGATTGCCTCAACGAAGGAATCAGCTCCAACTCACCGGCGGAGGCAGCATCGGGATGACTGGCGACAATCTGTTCGACCAATGTGGTTCCTGAGCGCGGCAGACCGGTCACAAACACCGGCTGGCGCGAAGAATGGCCAGCAGGTGCAAGTTGAGCGAGACGAGCCTTGGTAAAGTAGCCGGCTATTCCCGACGCCATTTTTTCCAGTTGATCATCGTTTGCGAAACCAGGAGATGCGACTTGCTGGTTTGCTGCTTCAATCGCCTGGAAAGCAGCTTCGAAGTTGCCGTTTCGTTCGTGCGCCAGACCGAGTGCGAAATTGAGCCGCGCGCGATCTTCCGATGACAGGCCGCCGGCATCTGAAGCAGCCAGGATGGCGCCAATCTGTTCGGCCTGTTCGGTCGGGTCGAAGTCACTGCCGAAATTCTTGGCGATAAACAGGCGCAACGAAGCGTTGGACGGAGTTGCCAGCACTGCTTCATCGATCAGTGCACGCGCTTGCGCCTTTCGGCCTCTCACCAACAAGGCACCGGCCTTGAGAACATACAGGTCGGGTAAAGGCTTTGTGATACTGTCAAATGAAGCCAGGCACTGTTCAAGATTGCCGGCCCTGTCATGGAGATCGGCAAGGTGAGCCAGTCCGGCAGGAGTCTTTGATTTGCGTGTGATCGGGGCAAGTATGGCGGCTGCATCTGCCGGTCGGCGCAATAAGTTTAGGGTATCGGCCAATTGCTTCGCAATGTTGTGGTCATCAGGTACCAGGTCGTGAGCCAGTTGTATTGCATCCAGGGCATCAAGATGGCGCTGAGCGGAAGTGTGGGCCCGTGCTGACAGCACAAGTCCCGGCACCAGTCCGGGGTGCCGGGAGAGAACCTGTTTCAGCAGTTGGCAGGAACGATCATGGTCACCGGCAAGCGTCAGCAACTCGGCCTGAAGCAGGGCGATTTCAACACTGGCCGGTTCCAGTTGCTGCAATTGTTGCAGTTGAATGGCGGCTTCCTGCAGCAACTTCTTTCGCAACAGCAGTCTGATGGCGGCAACGCCGCTTCGCACCTGTTTGTTGCGAGAGGGCGGAAGCCGGCGCAGGGCCCTGGGCGGTGGATATGTCATGCAGCCCTGACCTATTTCATTTTCGGACTGAATAGAAGGGGGTTGATGCATCTGACTTCCTGATCTGTAGCGGCGCAGGACAATGAGGCTTCTTTACTCCCGAGTGCCAGTTGGGTAACACTAACTTCAGGTTCCGTTGCTGTTCCATGTCGGGAAGGTGATCATCATATGGCCAGGCTGAAATTTTGGTTACCATTTGCTCTGATACCGATTGTGGCAATCTTCATTGCCAGCCGGCAACTGTACCTGAGCAAGTTCTACAACCTGTCGACATGGAAAGGCGGTGGAATGGGCATGTTTGCCAGCGCCGATCTCGCCCAGCGATATGTTCGAATCTTCGTAGAGATGCCAAGCCGGCCGCGTATTCTTATAACGGATCTCTCGCCCGAGTTGCATCAACTGGTGACCTATGCACGATATTACCCGAGCGATGAAAATTTCGACAGGGTCGGCCAACTGTTACGCCGTACCCGGTTTCGGGCCACCCGTGAGCCCGCACAAATATCGAAGTTTGACCAGACCGGCGAAAGGCAGGGTGTCTCGGAGCAGTTTTACATCGTCGCCACAGCCGAAAGTGATCTTGGCACAGAGTCGGAACAGGACTGGCAGGCGGTGATCGAATTTTCGGAATTGTCTTATGATCCTGCCACAAGAACTCCTGAAAACTTCGATCACCAAAACTCGCCGGTATGGTCCAGGTCAGACCGGCACAATGACGCCGAAACTATAGCATGGATACGGCCGCCAACAGCAGTCTGGGCAGGGGCTTCGACTACCTGAGACAGGTAAAAACGCTCGACCTGGTACCGGGTGCAACGCTTGTGCTGCTGGTGTTCTGGGGCTTTCCAGATGCCCTGGCCACAATCGGGATCCAGATATCTCTGCTGTGCGTCATTGTCCGGCCAGGTTTACTGAGAAGCCCGGTCCTTTGGTTCCCGCTTGCCATAGTTAACACCGTTGTCCTGATTGATAACTGGGTGAGCGCGGACAATCACAAATACCTTACGGTTTACTGGATCTATGTGGTGGCCATTGCCGTAAACCTCCGCAACAGCGAGTTCGGTGAGAGAGTCCTGAGTTGGCATGCACGGTTTTTTCTGATTTTCGTGTTCTGCTTTGCCGCTATCCAGAAGAGTTTTTCTCCCACCTACATGTCTGGAGAAATGTTCGAAACGCGATTGTTGCTGGATCAACGATTCAAGGCGTTTGGCCACCTTCTGGGTCTGGATAAGGGAATCGCGGAGAAGTCGCTGGAGCTTGCAGAACTTCTGAAAAATCCACTGGGACAGTTCGACGGCGACGCTGTGCTACTTCCTGCAACCGGCCATTCGCGATTGCTCGCGCTGGCAGTCACGTGGTATGACTTGATTGTTCAGTATCTTATCGGGTTTCTGTTCATACCAGCGCGACGCCTCACCGACCGATTGGGGCATTATGTACTGATCTTCTTTATCCTGACAACCTATTTGCCGGCGCCGGTTTTCGGTTTTGGCTGGCTGTTGACCACGTATGGCATTGCGCTCAGCTGGGGCAGGTCACCCCGTATTGGCATCACGTACCTGTTCTGCTTCGTAGCCATATTCGCCTATCAACTGCCGTGGCGTGACTGGGTGCTACAGTGGTAAATTCTATGCAAGCATTGCTGGATGGCGAAGGCATCAGCATTGTATACGATGGCGAGTGTCCGTTTTGCAGCAGCTATGTGTCTCTGGTGCGGCTGAAGGAAACTGTTGGACCAGTTCATCTCATTGACGCCCGGCAACGGCCGGAACTGGTGACCGAAGCAAAGCGACAGGGCCTGGACCCGGACAAGGGGATGCTCGTTGCCTACAATTCCAGAATGTATGCCGGAGATGAGGCGATGACACTACTGTCGCTGATGGCTACCCGCTCCGGCGTCCTGAACCGTTTTTTCGCCTGGATCTTTTCCAGCAAGAGGCGAAGTCAGGCTGTTTACCCGGTTCTGCGGTCAGGCAGGAACATTGTACTGAAACTGCTCGGTCGAACCAGGCTTGGCGGGTAGCAGTATTTGCTGCCATCAGGCACTCACGGTGCATTCGCGGTCTGGCGATCAAGCCTGATACAGCAACAGGAAGGTCGATAATCCCATTTGCAGGGTTTCGTTGCAGGTTTTGAGCGCTCGCTCATGGGTGAAGGACAATGTGACGGCATTGGCATGACAAGACAGTAAGATCTCAGGTCCGGAAGAAATGATGCACGTAAGGTGCGTGAGGAAGGTGTTGGAGCATCCGATATTGCAAACACCGTCAACTGATGAATGCTGGTGCCGTCAGGATACAACAAAAAAGCCGGCTCAGATTTCCCTGAGCCGACTCTGAAGTCTGATCTGGATCAGACGATTGTCATGTCTTCCTAGAAGAAGAACCACGTTCCGAAGGTAGCACGAACGCCATCGTCTGAACTTTTGCCACAACTTTCACCACAGTCAAATTCTTCGTTTGAAATTGTCTGGTAGTGAGACTGGGCCCAGATAACTTCCCAACCCATCCGCATCTGCTTGACAGGCTGCCACAGAATGTTGGCGTGTACCTTGTAGATCCTGTCCTTTGGATTTATCAGAGTATCGTGTGCGCGAGATCCACCGATTGGCTGATCGTCAAGAGCATCAACATAGCTGAACATTGTGTTGAAACTCGTGGTTTCAGACAGGCCGAAAGACAAGCCGACCAGGAAAGCCCATGCTTCAAGCGGGTCACCACTTGCGTCGACGGGGCTAAAGCCATCTTCAAACACGAACTTCTGTGTCAGAAGACCTGCACCGTAGCCAACGCCCATGGTCAGTGTCGCAACATCAGCCAGGTTGAAGTTTGCACCTGCCTGAACTGCCCAGCCGAGTTCGTCGTTACCGTTAACCTGGGAACTGTCCACGAAACTGCCGTTAAGACCAGAACACGTTATTCTGGAGACTTCGTCTGTCAAATTGACTGTTGGGCCGTTGTTGTATTCAACACCATTACAGTGGCCTACGTTGTCCGTGAAACGAGCACCTTCCCAGTCAGCAACTTCACCGGTTATGATGAACTGATGACCGCCAGCAACGTCATACTGCAGGAATCCTGCAATGTTCGGCATGTTGGTTTTGGAATACCAGGTTGCCTCTTCCACGGCCACCGCCCATGAAAGCGGACCATCCGCGTAGCCAAGACGAATCTGCGAAGCACGCGAATAGGTCAACAGTGCACCAGCAAAGTCAACTGTCGAGATGCCGATTGGCAACAGCGCAGCTGTCATCCAGGTCTGACCCATGCTGAAGGTCCAGTTTGGTGTCATATCCCAGTGGCCAACAGCATGACGCAAACGGAACAGTGTGCTTCCGGAGTTGCCACCTGATGTGAAGTCACCTTCGATCTGCGTGCGAATCTGACCAATTGACGTATCGATCTTGGACTTGATGCCGAAACGGGACTGTTTCCCCGTAATGCCGATGTGATCGCCTGAGTCATTTCCGACGGTGCTTGAGCTGAATGAGTTGGCAACACCATGTGTGCCATCAAAGTCATAAGCAATGTGGCCGGCAACATAACCGTACACGGTTACTTCAGCGACCGGTGCAGGAAGATCGGCAGTTGGGGTTACAGCAACAGTGAAACCACTGCCACTATTGACATTTGCGCTGTCCTTTACTGCATCAAGACCCCAGTTGTTGCCTCCGAGACCACGCTCATAGCGCAGGGCAGACGAGCTGGCAGCTGCCTGGGCAGACTGTTCCTGCATTGTGTCTACCTGGGTCTGAAGGGCAGCGAGCTGAGCCTTCAGGGTAGCAAGTTCATCAGCAGCTGCACCAGTGGTCATTACGGCGAGGGCCGCACCACCGAGCAGAGCTTTACGAAACATATTTGACATTATGGTTACTCCCATAAATTCTCTAGAGTTAGGTTTGCCCCCCGGAAACTTTCCCCTGCAAACCGGGACTTTAGGAGGACGGCGTGTAAAACCAAATCACACAACGACTGTTTTCCATGTTCAAAGCGCAAAAATCAACCATCAGATTGGGCCCCCAATCATTATTTTAAGAAGTGTGACATTTTTGCCACACTTCGCCGTAGGGGAAACCTGGGGCGTTAAACTGCATCATGGTGCCTGCAAAAGGTATGGGCGGCCGATGGCAGACCTGGAAACCAACAGCAACCGGGTCGATGATCATTGTTTAAAACGGCAAAAATCAGCCAATTATTGAAAACTTTCATGGGTCGCGCTGTGTCACCAGTGCTGCCAGCGGCCAGCAAACCATCAAGCCATATCTGTGCGGAATTCTGCAGGCAGGCCGCAAAGCCGGGACCTACGACAACTTGCTGTGTGTAGGGGATGAAAGGTGCCACACGACCGTGTGGACAGCTCATTTCTGGGCGTTGCGCGCGGGAATTCAGTGCGTGATTCCATGGGGAGAGAACGGGCAATCGGCACGTTGTTTTGCGATTCGAGGGCCGCAACCGGTACAAATAGCTGAAGACGAGACCGGACAACTTTGGTTCGGTGAAAGCTGACAGGTAAATTCGTGTTGGAATAAAACGGGTTCAGGAAAAAGTGCCGCAGGCGATGTTGCCATATGGATAGACAGCGGCCGCTGCTGCCCACAGGCGGCAGTCTGTAACAGAGGCTGTGGAAAAAATTCCGCCAGCGTTTCCGGTTGTCCACAAGGTTTCCGGGTGTTCGCTACGATCCTCCATGAAAATGCGCTGGCCAGAAAGTGAAGCCAGGAAACTGACTGTTGAAATTTCCAGCAAAAGCCTAAAACCGGGCAGGGATCCCTGATTCACCAGTGACTGCAGTGGCAACCGGTGGCCACGCAGACTGGCAACCGCCCGGCAGTTACAATCAGGCATTGAGCGAGCAGCAGGTGACTCACAGCTTGCTCGCGGCGTCAGGACGGATAATATAACCGCTGCCGGCCATGGTGAAAGCCATCTGAATACCAGAATTGGAACCCGAAAGGGCCGCGCAGCCAACCGGCGCACGAATTAGAGGGTCCTGAACCGAGGGAATTGACCGATGAATGCCTGGAATTTCAATGACACAATGGCTGTTGCCAACCATAACTGGTACTGGTTGGCGGCAGCGCTGGCGCTGGGGATTATAGTTGGCTGGGTGACATGCCGTAGCGCAGATCTCAATTAAGATTGGTTGATTCTGCCTGTTGGAACCGGGCAGATTCAAGGTTTTTGATTGATAGAGCCGGAAAACAGCCGGCCGGGCAGTGACTGAATCAGAATCAGAGGGAAACTGGACTATGCCGCATCTCGCACTTCAACTACTGCTTTTGTTGCTGCTTGTTTTCATGATAGGTTGCATTCTGGGTTGTCTGATCCGCACCATGACGGGTACAGGAAAGTCAACTCCGGCAAAGCCAGCAAGAGCCAGTGCAGCCGAGACAATGGCGGCTCCTGAAAAAATGACCCGGGTGGAGCCTGGTTCGGCGAGTGGGCCGGAAAGCAGACCTGAATCTGAAAAGCCGGCCGCGCCCGTCAGGGAGGCGACATCTGCCACCAAGGCGGTCAGTTCCGGACCCGCCTCGAAGAATGCTGCTGAACCTGTTTCGACAGGTAAACCCTTGCGTCCCAAGGGTTTGCCGGGCGCCCGCGGCGGCAAACCCGACAAGTTGCAAATGATTTCAGGGGTTGGTCCGAAACTGGAAAAAACCCTGCATGGACTTGGCTTTTTCCACTTTGACCAGATTGCCGGATGGGGCAGGGATCAGGTTGCCTGGGTTGACGAACACTTGCGCTTCAAGGGCCGCATTGAGCGTGACGAGTGGATTGCCCAGTGCAAACTTCTGGCCGCTGATGACATGGATCAGTTCAACAAACGCTATGGCAATCCCGGCAAAGCCAGATCAGCGGATCGCAAGCCAGCCAAAAAGGCCAGGTAAATGTATTGTTCCCGGTTTCTGATCGGTTCACTCAGAAACCATGCTGACCTAGCAGCCGGAAATCAGTGAAGCAATTGTCTGCTTGCCCTCGCCGCAGCCTGAAGCCGGTGTGTCGTTGGAAGAGGCGACAGAGGGCGAACTGCCGCCCCGGTTGATGTCGGCATGCATGGTGTGCTTGCGGTGCCCGAGCCTGGTTCGATAAACATGCACGTTCTGCATCACTTTTTGAACGTACTTCCGGGTTTCGGTAATCGGAATGGATTCAATCCAGTCGACAGCGTCGATTTCACCCTTGCGGGGATCTCCGTAGGCCTTTAGCCATTTGATCGTGTTGCCCGGGCCTGCATTGTAGCTGGTAAAGCCCATTATGTATGAACCTTTGAATTCATCTATCATATCACCGAGATAGGCCTCGCCCATTGATACATTGAGATCAGGCCTGGAGGTCAAATGGTCAGTCTTGTAACCGGCTAGCTTGTACTGCCTGGCGATCAGCCGCCCGGTTCCTGGCATGATCTGCATCAGCCCTTTGGCGCCGGCGTGACTGCCGGCCGTAGCATTGAATTCGCTTTCCTGCCTGGACAGCCCCATAACGACCGAGCGCTCCACCTTCCTGTTGATGGTCTTCCACTCGGGCATGGCGTTTACCGGATAGGCCCAGTTATCGATGTCGATCTCCAGACTGCCGAATGCCTTGGCCAGCCTGATTGCTGCAAAGTGACCAGCATGGGTGTGTATGTGGTCAATGGCGGCGGCGGCTTCATCATGGGATTTTATGGCTCGTGCAATGGGGAACATGAACGGCAATATCTGCGTGTCACCACCGGCCTGGGCAATCAAACGCGCCGCCCGGAATATCTCAACCGATTCAACGCTCTGCTTTGCCGCAACGGTTGCATTCCCGGTGCTTATTTTGAGCGGATTGTTGCCTTGCCCGAGCTTTCCCAATGCCAACTGACCGTAAAACAGGGTCGGCGAGGCTGCTGCCATGCGATAGGCTTCTTCAGCGCGGCCGCTTTCTCCTTTTGCCGCGCGCGCGCGGCCAAGCCAGTACCACCCGCGTGATCCATCTGTGCGAGTTGTTGCGGCTTCGGTAATTCGCTTGAAATGCACGGCGGCCTTGCCCGGATCAGAGAGTTTGCGCAGGGCATACCAGCCGGCGAGGAATTCGCCTTCGATGAACTGATTGCCGGAGGTGTAGCCGTGTGCCGCCATCATCTTGTATATGCCCGGCCAGGCCTTTTTGTACTGCGGACCAGCCATGTTGCGTGCAGCAAGGCGTTTTTCGACAAACCACTGGTCAGGATCAATCTGGGCAGCATGTGTAGCCGGTGCCTGTTTCAGCATCTGGAACGCTTCAGCGTGCCTGTCCTTGCGCCGCAACCAACGGGCATAGGCGTACACCATGGGCGGCCGGTTGCGGAATTCGGCAGGCAGTTTCTTGTAATGTTCAGGACCGGTACTCTTGCGCCGGATCAAAGCCTGGGCAGTCCTGGCTGCGTCTGCATGTGCCTTTGAGACATACCCGGCAGCCTGAATTGCGGCATTCGTTTCCTGCGCCATCACCAGCGCCCACATGCGGGCCTCGTGATCGGACCTGTTTAACAGGTGGCGGTAATCGCTGATGATCTGCTTTACTAGGTGAGGCGCCAATTGAGGGTTCGACCACGCCGTCCTGATCGAATCTGCTGCTGTTGTCTTGTCGCCGCGAGCCAGCGCCAGCCGGGCATAGGCGACATGACCCTGGGAGGAGATCGGAGTGAAACGATTGAAGTGGCGGGCAACAGAATCAATGGGAGTGGTTTCTCTGGCCAGAATGGCTTCCGCCATCCGGGTCAGGGGTGTTGTGGCTGGCCAGTCCGGGTTCGCAGCAACAAAATTCATGATCCGCTCAGCCCCCGCATCAGTAGGGCTTTTGCGAATATAGAGCCATTCTACCGCTTTCAGTGTCGCCTGGTCCTGCGACCTGGCAGCAAGATCGAACGCAGCCTGCCAGTCCTTTTTCAGCGCTGCTCTCAGCGCTTCGACAGAAACAGACTGGTTGCCGGGCTGTGAGCGCGTGTTGCCGGTGGTTACAAGCTCCTGAGTTGAAGGTTGTTCCGACACACTTGAGCTGCGCGCTGCCGCCGGTCCGGCATGGCTGCCTGCAATTGCAAGGCCCAGTGCACCGGCGAGTGCCGCTCGCCAATATGTCAAATTCCCTGAAGATTTGTAGTCCATGCCGTCCTCGTGCCGTTCTGAAACCGGGAACAGTTACCTTGATTCTGTTGTCGACCGGGGTGAATTTTGATCAAACCGGTCAAAAATCTGATCTCTCGCTGCACTCAAAGTGATTGAGCAAGTTGCGGTCGCAAACCTGCATGCGTTTTCTGTCATCGTTTCCCACCCCGCTTATGGGGCTGCATGCTTACTTTGCGGCACAAACGACTAACCGCAGATTGCGGCTGCCATGTGGCCGTTGCCCCGGAACCTTTCGGTTGCCGCACTGCAATAGCGGGTCTATGGTGCCGCGCCTGGGTTAAGGACATTGGGCCGGGTTGATTGAGTACGCACATGGAATGCCTGTGTTGTGTAGCGCAATATGTTTTACGAATTGTTGAGGTTTCGAAATGGACGCACGCTTTCACGGCTCTTTTCCCGCACTTATTACACCGTTCAAGAATGGCAAAGTGGATGAAGCCGCGTTTCGCAAACTCATCGAGTGGCATATCGCGGAAGGCACCCACGGTATTGTTCCTGTTGGCACAACCGGGGAATCACCAACACTCAGCCACGATGAGCACAAGCGTGTTGTCGAGATTGCCGTTGAAACATCAGCCGGTCGCATTCCGGTTATTGCCGGTACGGGTTCGAATTCCACTGCCGAGGCTGTTGATTTTACGGTTCACGCCCATCAGGCCGGGGCTGATGCAGCGCTTTCCGTGGTACCTTATTACAACAAGCCTACCCAGGAAGGCCTGTATGAGCACTTTGCTGCAGTGGCAAGAGCAGTGCCGTCGCTGCCCGTGTTTGTATATAATGTGCCCGGCCGCACAGTAGCTGAGATTTCAGTCAATACCCTGGCGCGGCTTGCAAGGGATTTTGCCAACGTGATCGGCACCAAGGATGCGACGGCCGATCTTGCACGACCATCGCTGCAGCGCCTTGCGTCGGGTGAAAAGTTCATCCAGTTGTCCGGTGAAGACGGAACAGCGCTGGCATTCAACGCGCATGGCGGGACAGGATGCATTTCGGTAACCGCAAATGTTGCGCCGCGCCTGTGTGCAGAATTCCAGGAAGCGACCCTGGCCGGGGATTATGCCAAGGCGCTAACCATTCAGGACCGTTTGATGCCACTGCATTCTGCCCTGTTCTGTGAAACCAGCCCTTCGCCGGTCAAATATGCAGTGAGCCTGCTGGGCCATGCACTTGAAGATGCTCGCTTGCCGATCTTGCCGGCCACCGAAGGCGCACGTCAACAGGTCAAGGCGGCAATGGTTCATGCCGGCCTGTTGAACTGATTGTGATAGTGGGTGCCAGAACATGTCTTCCAAAAGTGGTGGCGCGAAACGGCGCTCCGGCAACCCGGTCATAGCTGACAACCGGCGAGCGCGGTTTGACTATGAAATCATGGACAATCTTGAAGTCGGTGTCATGTTGACCGGCACCGAGGTCAAGTCGCTACGCGCTTCAAAGGCCACCATTGCGGAAAGCTATGTCCAGGTAAAGAACGGCGAGTTGTGGTGGATCAACGCGCATATCCCGGAATACAACCAGGGCAACCGATTCAACCATGAACCCCGCCGTATCCGTAAACTGTTGGCTCATTCACGTGAAATCGCCCGGCTTGGCCAGGCGATTGACAGGGAAGGGCTGACCATCATACCGCTGAAAATCTACTTCAATGAACGTGGCCGGGTGAAACTGGAAATCGCGCTTGCCAAGGGCAAAAAAATTCACGACAAGCGCGAGACGGAAAAAAAGCGCGACTGGCAACGTGACAAGGCACGGTTGATGCGCGAAAGAGGCTAGGGTCACGCCGTCCTGTTTTACGGAGTATGAGAATGATTGCTGAAAAAGCTGGTCTTCTGGACCAGGTGCGAGACAGGTTTGCCCACGTAGACACGTGCCCGTTTCAGGGGCCGCGGGTGTTTTTTGAGAATGCTGGCGGCGCACTGACGCTCAAATCGGTAGTCGCCACATCGGCGAAATTTGCTGCCATTCCAGACAACCAGGGCCGCGATAATCCAGCATCACATCAATTGACAGACACCATCAACGCTTCGAAGTCCAGGATGAGGACCCTGTTCAATGTAAAAGACGGACAGTTTTTTGTCGGGGAAAGCGGAACCGAACTATTGTTCCGCCTGATCAGGACAGCGATAGTGGGAGCTGAGCAGGGGGGTGTTGTTCTGGGATCTACGCTGGAACACCCGGCGTCCCGCAGCGCTGCGACAAGGTGGGCTGAGGTAACCGGCAAGCCATATGTGGCGGTTCGCCATGACGACGCGACCGGGACAGTGACAGCGGAGGATTATGCCCGGCATGTCACGCCGGATGTGCGGGTTGCCACCATTCTTCATACCTCTCCGGTTACCGGAATGTCGGTGGATGTTGCCAATGTTTCTGCCGCTATTCGCAAAGTGGCGCCGGATTGTTTCATCATTGTCGATGGTATTCAGCATGCCAGTCATGGCCACATTGATATCGAGGGCTGCAACGTGGATGGTTACGTGGTGTCGCCCTACAAGGTGTTTTCACGCCACGGCTATGGTGTTGCTTGGGCATCGGACCGGCTGACGGCTCTGCCGCGTGAAGGTCTGATTGGCGGACCGGCTGAGAACTGGGAACTGGGCACACGCGATACCGGTGCCTATGCGACGTTTTCAGACGTGGTGGATTATTTTGACTGGCTGGGCGGCAATTTCACGGAAAGTGATGTACCGCGCACCCGGATAGAAGCGGCCGCCGCCGCAATCCATGCCCACGAGAACTCCTTGACCGATGCCATGCTGAACGGTGTGGGCAATCTGAAAGGACTGGCGGAAATGCCGGGCGTGACCATCATTGGCGGCGTCGACAACCCGGCGCGCGAAGGACTGGTATCGCTGACTGTTGATGGTGTTGACGCACTGGACGTGGTTGCCGCCTTGAATGAAAAGGGCATCCGCACCCACGTCAGAAAGGCAGATCATTATTCTGGCAATGTTCTTACACCACTGGGGCTGCCATCTTGTATCCGGGTTTCACTTTGTCACTACAATAGTGAACAGGAAGTCTCGCAATTCCTGGTCGCCATGCAAGAGATCGTGGCGACACTGAAATAGAAATTCAACCTTTCACAAGATCAATGCAGCCTCCCAGACTGTCGCGGCATTTTCTGTTGCGTGTGAAGTGGGTCGCCGTTACCGGGATCTGCTATAGCCTTGAGAATCTTGCGCAGACCCGCATCTGTATTTCTGATGTAGATCGTGTTTGCGCCGCCATGAGCCAGACTTGTCAGGGCTACTATGCCTCGGGCAGACCGCGACACTGCGTGCAAAGGCCATAACCTCAGATTTCGGCAAATTCCTCGAAGTCATTATCCGGCTGGTCCGGAGCCGGTCCATTGTCCTGGTAATGATCCTTGTTGCCGGAAGGTGTGCGACCGATCTTATCGCGTAGTGATTTCAGATCAACGAACTGGTCTGCCTGCCGGCGCAATTCATCGGCAATCATCGGTGGGCGGATCGCCATGGAGGAAATCACCGTCACCCGGCAGCCCTTGGACTGGGCAGCTTCAACCAGCGAACGGAAATCGCCATCTCCGGAGAACAAGATTATATGGTCCAGCGATGTGCAAAGTTGCATGACGTCCACCGCTATTTCGATATCCATGTTGCCCTTGACCTTGCGCCTGCCGGAAGCATCGGTGAATTCCTTGGCTGGTTTGGTAACCACCATGAATCCGTTATAATCGAGCCAGTCGATGAGCGGGCGGATCGGCGAGTAATCCGCATCGTCCAAAAGGGCTGTGTAGTAGATTGCCCGGGTCAACCTGGTGCCATCTTCAAACAACTTCAGCATGTTCTTGTAGTCGATGTCGAAACCCAAAGCTTTCGCCGTGGCGTACAGGTTGGAACCGTCGATGAAAAGGGCTGTACGTTCGTCTTTGTAAAGGCGCATGGGAAATCTCCTGCTACTGAAAATGGATTTATGAAATTGACGGTGCGAACAAGTCTTCAAATTAATGTAGTGGATGTGCCACAAGACATTGATTGACGCAATTGGCAATGGCACGGCTTCATGATTCTGATCGGACTGGGCAGTAACAAGACAGGGCCATGGGGAAAGCCTCGTGAATGTGTTGGTCGCGCCCTGGCAATTCTTGATGAACATCCGCTCAAACTGCTCAAAATGTCAAAGCTGATAGAGACCACACCATACGGCAACCAGGACCAGCCTGCCTACATCAACGCGGTTGCCCGGATCGAAACCCGTTTGCCGGCCCTGATCCTGCTGCAGGCGCTGCGCAGCATAGAACGTGCAGCAGGGCGTGAACGGCGCGAACGGTGGGGAGCAAGAACACTGGACCTTGACATACTGGATTACAATGGCGTGGTCGTGGCGGACGGTGTTGCGCAAACTGTTGATGCGGAACTGGTACTGCCACATCCGGCCATATCCGAACGCGAGTTTGTGCTGGCGCCCATTGCAGAAATAGCGCCGCGCTGGAAGCATCCGGTTACTGGCCTGACAGCGAGACAAATGCTGGCTGCATTGAATACTGACAAAGGCGGATGGATCATCAGGGGTGGAGCGGGGAATTGAACATACAGACCCAGCTGCTTCTGGCATCAGCCCTGCTCACCAAACGGGGCGAGAAGGCATATTATTCTGCCATTGTTTCAGGCACGTAGTAGCCGGATGTGCCGGTGCTTGCCCTGGCCGGAATTGCCAGCGCAATGAGGTACACAAGTCGGGATGTGTCTGACAATTTCTGTTTCCGCTAAAAATGCTGAGGTAGGGCGATATTTTTCTTCGCAACCGCGATTGCTGCTTATATAGCTGTTCCTGCTCACTGGACATGGATGTTTGGATAAATGCTGGCCCTGTTTTTTGAAGTGCTGCCGCGGCCCGGTCATGAAGACCACTACTTTCGTCATGTTGGCATGCTGAAACCCTTGTTGGCAGAGCATACTGGTATGACGTGGCTGGACCGGTTCAGGTCATTGTCACGCGACCGGGTGATACTGTCGCATCAATTGTGGGTGGATGATGCAGCCATTGGCAGGTGGCGTGAAGACAGGCAACACCAGCGATCCCAGACAGCAGGCCGCTACAAGCATTTTGAGGATTACCGCATCCGTATTGCCGAATTGTTCCTGCGGGTGGAGCGGCAAAGTCCGTTAGAGCAACTCGATCCGGGCCCGAAAGCTACCGGCAACTACATCGTGGCGGGCCATAGCAAAGGCAGGCCGCTGAAAGGATTTGAGGAAAGCTTTGCAAGCGTGAACATTGCAGGCGCCTATGTCGCCTTGTCATCGGTTGCCAGCGAGACGGCTGCGAGAAAACTGGTTGACCGGATTTCAAAAGACCAAAGCATGAGTTGGGGGTTTGCAGCCCGCATGATCCGGGATTACGGCATGTTCGAGCGTGGTCAGGCACCGCAGGACTATCCGCCGGTTGTACGTGCTGAGAGGTAAACGCCTGACGGCATTTTGGTGAGTGAATAACCGCGAACGCCAGTTACGGCAGGCCGGAACGCGGCGAAAAGCATGCCTTCACGGCAAACGCGAAAAATCAGTCAAAGGGGTCAATAGTTGGTTCCCTTGGCATCAACCCGGCCTATCTGCGTCAAGCGCACACTTGCTTTCTTGCATTTGTGTCACTAAAAGCCCAACTCAGTTCCATCTGACAATAATATTCAATCAAGGATCCAAGCTTCATGGCACGCGTTACCGTTGAAGACTGCATCGAAAAACTGCCGAACCGATTTGAACTGGTTCTGATGTCTGCGCATCGTGCACGGATGATCTCGCAAGGAGCGCCTTTGACGCTCGATCGCGACAATGACAAGAACCCCGTCGTGGCATTGCGCGAGATTGGTGACACCACCATCGACGTGGAAGATTTGCGTGAAGACTATGTCCACTCCATGCAAAAGCATGTGGAAGTGGATGAGCCGGAAGAAAGTGCTGTTCCGCTGCTGCTGGCCGGCAATGAGCCGGATCAGGCAGAACCTGCGCCAACCGAGCAGGATGGCCAGGACGGTTATGACCGTATGAGCGAAGAAGACCTGCTGCGTGGCCTCGAAGGCTTGCCGCCGGCAGAGAGCCCGGGTTCACAGCGGTCCGGTTACTAGAGCGACATGGGTTCTCTTGAACCCATAAAGTTGCTCTAGCACCTTGGAATCGATCAGTTTTATGGCTCTTGATTGATTCAATCAAAAGCCATACTGATCTAGGGTCCTGGCCCTAACACCGTATTCAGGAATTTACCGATTTTCAGCCGGAGCAACGAGCGTTGCTCCGGTTGTTTTGTTTCCGGCTTGCGACAGTGTCTGTTACACTGCCACAATTCGGAATTTCAAATGGATGAATTGACCAGGCATGATGCGTCAGTACGAGTTGGTTGAGCGGGTCACAGGCTATGACCCCGACGCGAATGAAGCCATGCTGAACAAGGCCTACGTGTATGCCATGAAGGCGCACGGTCATCAGGTCAGGGCGTCAGGTGATCCCTACTTCACTCATCCGCTGGAAGTCGCGGCCATTCTCACCGAAATGAAACTGGATGACGCAACCATCGCGGCTGCCTTACTGCATGACGTTGTGGAGGATACCGAGGCTACGCATGCGGAAATCGAACACCTGTTTGGCGGCGAGATTTCCGAACTGGTGGAAGGGCTCACCAAGATCAACCGGCTTGATCTGATTTCCAAGGAAGCTGCCCAGGCGGAAAACCTGCGTAAACTGCTCCTGGCCATGTCGCGCGATGCCCGGGTGTTGCTCGTGAAGCTGGCAGACCGGTTGCACAATATGCGCACGCTGCATCACGTGAAACCGGACAAACGGGCGCGTATTGCCAAGGAAACGATGGATATCTATGCGCCGCTGGCTGGTCGTATGGGCATGCATTCCATGCGTGAGGAACTGGATGATATCGCCTTCCAGGAACTGTATCCGGAAGCGCGCGACGGCATCATGAAACGCCTAGAAACGCTCAGGGCGGAGACCGGAGACATACTCACCAATATTGAAGACCGGCTCACCAGCCAGCTAGCCGAGCATGGCATTACCGCTCACGTGTCCGGCAGGGAAAAAAAGCCTTATTCAATCTGGCGCAAGATGCAGCGCAAGCATTTATCGCTGGGACAACTATCGGATATCTTCGGTTTCCGGATCATCGTAGCGAGCGAAGTCGAGTGTTACCAGGCGTTAGGCGTTGCTCACATGGCATGGCGGGTGGTGCCAGGCAGGTTCAAGGACTATATCTCCAACCCGAAACAGAATGATTACCGTTCTATTCATACAACGGTCATTGGCCCGCATCGCAAGCGTGTTGAACTGCAAATCAGAACCCAGGCGATGAACGAGATCGCCGAGCGTGGTGTGGCTGCACACAGTTTCTACAAGGATGTCACAGATCCGATGGCCGCGGAACGCGGGGTCAGGCTGCCGCATGGGGATTCCAATTCATTCAGGTGGTTGCGATCACTGGTTGAAACACTGGCCGAAGGTGACAATCCCGGTGAATTTCTGGAAAGCACACGGCTTGAGCTATTCGCCGATCAGGTGTTTTGTTTCACGCCCAAGGGCGCATTGATCGCGCTTCCCAAGGGTGCAAATGCCATCGATTTTGCCTATGCGGTGCATACCGACATCGGAAACTCCTGTGTCGGATGCAGGATCAATGGCCGGCATGCGCCACTGATGACTGAACTTGCCAATGGTGATGAAGTTGATGTGATAAGATCGCAGGCCCAGACACCGCCCGCCGCCTGGGAAAAAGTGGTGCATACCGGCAAGGCGAGATCTGCCATCAGGCGGGCAACGCGAATTGCGGTGCGGGCCCAATATGCTGGTTTGGGCCAGGAAATCATCGAACGCCATCTTGCGCGTTTCGATGCGGTCTACAACACGAAAAAATTTGGCGAAGCTCTGCGGAAACTTGGCATTTCATCGGCCGAAGACGGTCTTGCAGCTATTGGACGTGGTGAGCTGGCGGCTCGTGACGTGATGAACGCACTGGGCTTCGAAAACCTGCGCGAGGCACCCAAACGGGATGTGCGAAAATCCAGGGCACCTCAGGCGCAAGGCGGCGTGCAATCGATTCCGGTCAGGGGTGTGAACCGGGACCTCCCGTTGCATATCGATGGGTTAACCGGTGCTGTTCCTGGTGAACGGATCGTCGGTATTCTGAAGCCGGGCGCAGGCGTTACGGTTTATCC
Organism: uncultured Alphaproteobacteria bacterium; assembly: GCA_963700885.1. GTDB lineage: Bacteria > Pseudomonadota > Alphaproteobacteria > Rhizobiales > Aestuariivirgaceae > Anderseniella. The sequence goes on along the minus strand of CAVOZJ010000022.1, from coordinate 175,866 downwards.
GATTTTTTCCGCCGCGTTGCAGCAATTCGATGACGAGCCCGATCTGTGGGTTGACCTGGCCTGGGATGAAGATGCAGCGACGGGCCTCTATCCGGCGCGTTTAAGAGTGGTCTTGCACAATGAGGTAGGGGCGCTTGGGCAACTTACGCAGACAGTTGCAGAAGGTGGTGCAAATATCGAGAACCTGCAAATGACAGATCGGGCGCGGGACTTTTACAATATTGACCTGACAGTTGAAGTTGAAGATGTAAGGCATCTCAATCAGATTGTGAACGAACTTGGCCGAAAACCGTTGATTTCCACGGTTGTTCGCGCCACAGGTTCTGACTGACAATTGCCGCAATTGCGGCTCAAATATGAAACCTCTGGATACGGTGACTTTGATGCTTACACAAGATCAGGTGCTTGAGGAATTCCGCGCCGCGGAAGCGCTGCTGGACGGACACTTCATTCTGTCGTCAGGCCTGCATAGCTCGAGGTACCTGCAGTGTGCACGGGTACTCATGGACGGGCAGCGGGCAGAACGACTGTGTTCGACACTTGCACAGAAAATTCACGCAGCCGGGTTTGGTGAATTTGATATGGTGGTGTCGCCTGCCATGGGCGGTGTTGTTGTTGGTTACGAGATGGGCCGGCAGTTGGAAGTGCCGGCAATCTTTTGTGAACGTGTGGATGGTATTCTGGTGTTTCGGCGCGGTTTTGTGATTGAGCCGGGTATGCGGTGTGTAATGATTGAGGATATTGTCACAACGGGACTTTCGTCACGTGAGTGCATTGAAGCGATTGCAAAGGCAGGCGGCGTAACTGTTGGAGCGGCGTGCCTGATTGACAGGTCAGGTGGCAAGGCAGATGTGGGCGTGCCTCTGGTGTCTCTATTGCAGCTTGATGTGCCAACATTTGATGCCGACAAGTTGCCACCGGAACTTGCTGCAATGGAAGCTGTCAAACCGGGAAGTCGCGGCCTGAAGGCGTAGATCAGGATGAGTTTTGGTTGAATCAACCAAAACTCATAAACCTGATCGATTCTGAAGTGATAGAGCAACTTTATGGGTTCAAGTGAACCCATGTTGCTCTCGGGAATTTTCGAGGCTTGAGTATATCGGGTAAGTTTGAATTATGATTTTGAAACGGCGCGATTCAGTTGGTTGGTTCAGGAGGGTCAGAAACCTAATCTGGCCGGAAATTGGCTTCCATCGCGCGGCGAAGTACATTTCACACAAGGTGAACCGGATTTCCGGTTCCCCGCATGCCATAGCGTTGGGTTTCGCAGCGGGCACGTTTGCGTCTTTTACACCGCTGGTCGGTTTTCATTTTATTGTTGCTGCACTGCTGGCATGGGCAATTGGGGGCAACCTGCTTGCTTCAGCAATAGGCACCTCGGTCGGCAATCCGCTGACTTTTCCGTTTATCTGGTTCATTACCCACAACACGGGTAGTTTTTTGCTTGGCCTGGAGGGCCGTGAGGGGACAGCAATTGCGATCCCTGATCCCAACATGAAGCTGCTGTTCACTGACCCGGTGAGATTCTTTGCCGACTTGTGGGCTGGACTGGAGCCGGTATTCTTCCCGATGTGTGTTGGCTCAATCCCCCTGGGGCTTTCAAGCGCAATCATTGCCTATCTCATCCTGAAGCCTGCAGTGGCCAAATACAAGAAACGCCGCCAGAAGATTCGGGAGAAACGGCTGGCTGAACTGCAGAGTCATCACAATTCCCGGGCATCATCACAGCAAGGGGTCGGCACATGATCCTGGGTGTTGGCAATGACATGATCGACATCCGGCGCATCGAAACGACACTGGAGAAGTACGGTGACCGGTTCGTTTCACGGGTTTTTACCGATATTGAAAAGTCCAAATCTGACCGGCGAGCCCAGCGTGCCGCATCCTATGCCAAGCGATTTGCCGCCAAAGAGGCATGTTCAAAGGCGCTGGGGACGGGATTCCGCAAAGGCGTGTTCTGGCGTGATCTGGGTGTTGTGAACCTGCCGAGCGGTCGACCGACCATGGTCTTGACCGGCGGAGCAGCGCAACATCTGGAAGCCCTTGTACCGGACGGGCACAGACCTGATATTCACCTGACCATAACAGATGACTTCCCGTACGCTCAGGCAATTGTGATTATTTCGTGCGTTGCTGTGACAGCGGACTGATCTGCAGAAGAGTTGCTCGACAGTTGCAATTTGACCAATAAACTGCGACATGACTGTCAAATTGGACGGCTACAGTGAATCGGGCGTCCCGGCCAAAAGCAGTGAGGCGAGAAAATGTCTTCCGAAGTGGAGCGTACACGCAAGAAAACCGAAGACAGTGGTTGGGAAACCGTGAAGGTTATTGTCCAGGCATTGTTGATTGCCTTTGTGGTGCGCACGTTTTTCTTTCAGCCGTTTAACATTCCCTCTGAGTCAATGGTGCCAACGCTGAGAGTTGGCGATTACCTGTTCGTCAACAAGCTGTCCTATGGATACTCCAAATACTCGTTCAATTTTGCATTCGGGCTGTTTGGCAACAATCTTTTCAAGTTCGGACCTGTGCCGCTGGATGGCAGAATATTCGGCGATACACCTGAGCGCGGTGATGTGGTAGTTTTCAAGTTGCCCCTTGACAACGAGACAGACTATATCAAACGCGTCATCGGTTTACCGGGAGACAAGATCCAGGTGATTGACGGCGTGCTTCATATCAATGGTGAAGCGGTCAAGCGCAAACAGGTTGAGGATTTCGTCAATCCGGACAAGCGCAATTCCCCGCAGGCGAAACGGTACATAGAGACACTGCCGAATGGTGTGAGTTATTCAACACTGGATATTTACAACGGTCAGGCTGACAACACGCAGGTCTATACGGTTCCAGCTGGTCATTATTTCATGATGGGCGACAATCGCGACAATTCGACGGATTCCCGGTTCCTCAATGATGTCGGTTATGTTCCGTATGAAAACCTGGTCGGCAAATCAACCATTCTGTTCTTTTCCCATGGGCCTGAAGGCGCATTCTGGGAGTTCTGGAAATGGCCCACAAATATTCGCTGGGGCCGGATATTCAATTCTGTCGAATGACCAGGCAGGATGAAGCAATCGCCGCCCTCACCAGACGGTTAGGCCATGTCTTCAGGAATCAGCAGTTACTCGAGCAGGCCCTCACCCATGCCAGTGGAGCCAAGTCCAAGATTGCGGGCAGCAATGAACGTCTGGAATTTCTGGGAGACCGGGTGCTTGGCCTGGTTGTGGCGCAACTGTTGTACGAACAGCACGAGGACGTACCCGAGGGTGATCTGGCGCGGATGTTCAATGCACTGGTGAGGCGCCAGACGTGTGCGAAAATCGGCGAAAAACTGGGTATTCCGGACGCGCTGGTGCTGGCCGGAAAAGGCGCCAGGCGGACAACCGTAACCGATAACATCGTAGGGGATGCCTGTGAGGCGCTTGTTGCAGCAGTGTACCTTGACGGTGGGCTTAAGGCGGCCCGCAAGTTTATCACGCGGCATTGGGCGGAATTTTTGGAAAAAGCTCCTGGCTTGCGCAAGGACGCCAAGTCCTCCCTGCAGGAATGGGCTGCCGCCAGGGCGATGGCGGTGCCTTCGTATGAGACCATTGCGATGACGGGACCTGACCATGCTCCTGAGTTCAAGGTTGAACTGAAGGTAGATGGCCGTAAGCCGGCCATCGGGGTGGCCACTACCAGGCGTACGGCCGAACAGGTTGCAGCGACGGAGTTTCTGCGCCGCGAGAGGATATGGAAATGACCGATGGTTCAACCGGGACCCGGCAACCGGAGGGTATGAATCAGCCCAGTTGTGGTTTCGTTGCCCTGATCGGGGCGCCGAATGCCGGTAAGTCAACCTTGCTGAATCAACTCGTCGGATCCAAAATATCGATCGTCACCCACAAGGTGCAAACCACGCGGGCCCGCATTCGTGCCATTGCACTCGAAGGTGCTGCCCAGATCATTTTCGTCGATACGCCGGGCATCTTTTCTCCCAGGCGAAAACTGGACGAAGCGATGGTAAACGCTGCCTGGGCAGGTGCTGCAGATGCAGATGCCACAGTGTTACTGATAGGTGCCCGCGATGGTCTGAACGAGGACAATGCGCGGATCATCAAGGGTCTGGAGACAACCGGGGCGAAAGCAATACTGGCAATCAACAAGATTGACCTGGTACCGCATGGCAACCTGCTGAAACTGGCTGCAGAATTGAATGCCCGCTTTCCGTTTACCGATACATTCATGATTTCGGCGCTTAAGGGTCATGGTGTGGCAGACCTGCGCACAGCGCTGGCCAATCATATGCCGAAAGGCCCCTGGCTTTATCCGGAAGACCAGATTGCCGATGTACCTCTGCGCATGCTGGCGTCGGAAATTACCCGTGAAAAACTGTACCTGCGGCTGCATGACGAACTGCCCTACGCCTCGACCGTGGAAACTGAAAAATGGACCGAAAAAAAGGACGGCTCGGTACGCATTGAACAGGTAATTTACGTCGAGCGTGACAGTCAGAAAAAGATCGTGCTTGGAAAAAATGGCCAGACAATCAAGATGATTGGCCAGGATGCACGCGAAGAAATTACCCAAACCATTGGTCAGACCGCCCATCTATTCCTGTTTGTAAAGGTGCGTGAAAAGTGGGCTTCTGATCCAGAACGACTGCGCATGATGGGACTTGACCCTAGTCATTAACCAGATCGCCTCCAAAGTGATGGGGCAACATGCGCTGCAGGTGATTGCAAATGGATTGGCAAGGCGACGGGCTCATTCTGAACACCCGCAGGCATGGTGAGAACTCGGTGATTGCTGATGTGCTTACCCGTGAAAGGGGACGTCACATGGGGCTGGTTCGAGGTGGTCGCTCACGCGCCATGCGGCCGGTGCTGCAGGCAGGAAACCTGGTGAACGTGGTTTGGCGGGCACGCCTTGAAGACCATTTGGGTACCTACTCCGTCGACCCGCACCGCATGATTGTCGCCGGGATCATTGACGATGTCCACCGGCTCGCTGCGGTTACAACAATCACGACGCTGGCCAGCCTGTTGCCGGAGAGGGAACCTCATCCGCGCATTTATGATGCCTCTGTGCTGCTGATCGATCATTTGCACGATGACGCGATTTGGCCGGCTGTTCTGGTTAAATGGGAAATGGGCATGCTTGAAGAACTGGGATTTGGCCTGGATTTGAGTAAATGCGCTGCCAGTGGTGAAACGACAGATCTCACGCATGTATCGCCGCGCACAGGCCGGGCAGTCTGCGCGCGCGAAGCAGAACCCTGGAAAGACAAGCTGCTGGCATTGCCGGCTTTTGTGGCAGGGACATCCGGAGCGCCGACCAGAGCAGAAATTGTGCAGGGGTTGAAGCTGACCGGGCATTTCCTGACGCGGCATATTTTTGAACCGCGCGGCGTAGCGGTACCGGAACAGCGACAGCGCATCGTGCGCTGGCTGGACCAGCGGTCCCGATGACATTACAACAACCCGCCGATTGCACCAGACCGGCAGCCTGGCAAACGCGCACTTCGCCTCATTGCCGAACGCTGGCCAGATGATACAAGGACCGGAAACTCTGAGTATAGGGAGCCTGAAGCGATGCTTGGACGATTGAACCATGTTGCCATTGCGGTGCCAGATCTGGAGGCTGGATGTCAGGTATACAAAACCATGCTTGGTGCGAGTGTATCAGAACCGCAGGTTGAGGCTGATCACGGTGTGACCGTGGTGTTTGTTGAACTGCCGAACACCAAAATCGAGTTGCTGGAACCGTTGGGAGAGAACTCACCGATACAGGCGTTTCTGGACAAAAGCCCGTCAGGCGGCATTCACCATGTGTGTTACGAAGTCGAGGACATCATTGCAGCGCGTGATCATTTGAAAGCTGCAGGTGCCCGGGTGCTGGGCGATGGCGAACCGAAGATCGGGGCGCATGGCAAACCCGTGCTGTTTCTTCACCCGAAGGATTTCTGCGGTACGCTGGTTGAGCTGGAGCAGGCTTGATGATCGTCGATTTTATCACCGGATTTGCGGTGTACTTCATCATCTGGTGGCTGGTGCTTTTCACCGTGTTGCCGTTTGGTGTGAAATCGGCGCACGAGGAAGGAACAGCAGTAGAGCAGGGGCATGAACCGGCGGCACCGGTGCAGCCGCGCCTGAAAGGCAAATTTTTACAGACAACGATCATTGCCCTGTTTGTCTACGGGTTTTACTACTGGCTGGTCTACTTTAGCGGCATATCGCTGGACGATTTCCCGTTCATGCCCGATTTACCCAAGGTTTAGGCTGAACTTTGTATAATGCCTGGAAGTGCTGTGCTTTTGAGTGAAAAAAGCTGCAATGGCGCAATACAAAAAGACAGGGCCTGAACCCTGCCTTTTGCAAAAAATCTGTGCGTTGGTTTTACGTCGCCCGAAAGCGAGAGCGTTTCCTCTCCAGACCTGAGCCTGGATGGTTGCTTGCCTGCAACTCTAGTTTGGGACATGACACAAATCATCAAACCTGTCCAGTCATTTTGTCGCACTATTGCAAAAAGTGAACACGGGCAACGGTATGTCTGCGGGAGTTGGTCTTTGTAAAATCTCAATTGATGCACTATGAACAGCAATTCTGAGCGCGGACCTACAACATCGCGATTATTGATTTCAGGGTAACCAGATGAGACTTAGCAAGTATTTTCTTCCCATCCTTCGCGACGATCCCAAGGAAGCGGAGATTGTTTCCCATCGGCTCATGTTGCGGGCGGGCATGATCCGGCAGGAAAGTGCCGGGATCTATTCCTGGTTGCCGCTCGGCTACAAGGTATTACGCAATATCGAACGCATTGTGCGCGAGGAACAGAACCGGGCCGGGGCCATTGAAGTGCTGATGCCGACGATCCAGTCGGCTGATTTATGGCGCAAGTCGGGCCGGTATGACGACTATGGCAGGGAAATGCTGCGCATTACCGACAGGCATGATCGCGACATGCTGTTTGGCCCGACCAACGAGGAGATGATCACCGACATCTTTCGCGCAGGAGTGCAGTCCTACAAGGATGTGCCGCGCAACCTTTATCATATCCAGTGGAAATTCCGCGACGAGGTTCGCCCGCGTTTCGGCATCATGCGCGGCCGTGAATTCCTGATGAAGGATGCTTATTCATTTGATCTGTCAGCCGAAGCAGGCCGCCACTCCTACAACAAGATGTTCGTGTCCTATCTGCGCACATTTGCGCGCATGGGACTCAAGGCCATTCCAATGCGGGCGGAAACAGGGCCTATAGGCGGCGACATGAGCCATGAGTTTCTCATTCTGGCCGATACCGGTGAATCGGAGGTGTTTTTTGACAGGGCATTTCACGATTTCGACTGGTCGGCTTTTGATGTTGATTACGACAACGTTGAAGAGGTCGCAAAAGTAGTGCAGGAATTCACCTCCAAATACGCGGCCACCGATGACAAGCACGATGTTGCGGCATATGAACAACTTCCCGAAGGCAGGCGGGTCAGTGGCCGTGGCATCGAGGTTGGCCACATCTTCTTTTTCGGCGACAAGTATTCCAAGCCACTTGGCTGTCAGGTTCAGGGGCCGGACGGCAAGCCGGTGACTATACAGTCCGGATCATATGGCGTGGGCGTGTCGCGTCTGGTTGGCGGCATCATTGAGGCAAGTCACGATGATAACGGCATTATCTGGCCGGAGGCGGTTGCGCCGTTCCGGATCGGATTGATCAATCTGAAATCCGGTGACGCTGACACGGATGCGGCCTGCGACAAGCTCTATGAGCTGTTTGAAGCTCAGGGAAATGAGGTCTTGTACGATGACACGGACAATCGCGCCGGCGGCAAATTTGCATCGATGGATCTGATCGGCATTCCCTGGCAGGTCATCATTGGTCCGCGTGGCCTGAAGGAAGGCAATGCGGAATTGAAGAATCGCGCTACTGGTGAGCGTGAGGATATAACCATAGATGCGCTGACTGCGCGCTTTACCAACTAGAATTGCCCAACCAACAGATGGAATAACCCATGGTTCGAACCGACACCGCGCCGTTTTCCGCTCATGAGCGCATGATTGCATTCCGCTATTTGCGGGCACGCCGAAAAGAGGGCTTCATCTCGGTGATTGCCGGGTTCTCTTTCCTGGGGATACTGCTGGGTGTGGCAACCCTGATCATAGTTATGGCGGTGATGAATGGATTTCGCACCGAGCTTTTGAACAAGGTGCTCGGTTTCAACGGTCACACCATGGTGTATTCGTCCACGGGAGCTCCAATTCCCGATTTCAGATCGAGGGCGGCAATTCTCGAAAATACACCTGGGGTCGTTCGCGCCATGCCGTTCACGGAAGGTCAGGCTATGGCGTCGTCCAGGCGTACATCGACCGGCGTTCTGGTGCGCGGGCTGGTTCTGGAAGACCTGATGAAGCTTTCGAGCGTGGTGAATGACAAGCTTCGCGGTTCACTGGAAAATTTTGATGAAGGCAACGGTGTCGCGGTTGGCTACCGGCTGGCCTGGAAACATGGCCTGTCGGTGGGCGATCAGATCACCCTGGTTTCGCCTGAAGGACCAACCACAATTTTCGGGTCGGCACCGCGTATCCGATCATTTCCGATTGTTGCCACCTTCGAAATCGGCATGTCGGAGTACGATAACTCAGTGATTTACATGCCAATGACAGAGGCGCAGGAGTTCTTCGCCCAGGAAGATGGCGCCAGCGCCATTGAGGTCATGGTAGAAGACCCGGACAGGATTGATGATATCGTGCCCGCGATGCAGAACAGTGCGGGCCAGGATTTGCAGTTCGTGACCTGGAAAACTTCAAACAAGACTTTTTTCAACGCATTGCAGGTTGAGCGAAACGTAATGTTCGTAATCCTGACATTGATTATCCTGGTTGCTGCACTGAATATCATATCCGGCTTGATCATGCTGGTGAAGGACAAGGGCAAGGATATCGCCATTTTGCGTACAATGGGTGCTACGAGCGGTTCAATTCAACGTATCTTCTTCATGACCGGGGCTGCAATCGGTGTTGCAGGCACCCTGGCCGGGATCCTGCTGGGCGTCGTTGTTTGCCTCAACATCGAAAACATCAGGAAAGGCCTGTCATGGCTATCCGGCACGGAGCTGTTCTCGCCGGAAATGTATTACCTGTCACGCATGCCGGCGGAGATGAATGTAAATGAGACCATCATGATTGCCCTGATGGCGATGGGACTGGCATTTCTTGCGACCATCTATCCGGCCCGGCGGGCGGCCAAGCTCGATCCGGTGGAGGCGCTGCGTTATGAATAATATGACACGCGGCGGCGCAACACCGGCTTTGCGGCTGGCGGCGATTGCACGGACCTATACGCAGGGGCCACGCACCATCAATATCTTCAAGGATCTGTCGCTGGATGTGTATCCCGGAGAGGTGGTGGCGCTGGTAGGGCACTCCGGTACAGGCAAGTCTTCGCTGCTGCATATTGCCGGTCTACTGGAAAAGCCAAGCGGTGGTGATGTCTACATTGCAGGCGAAAACTGTACGCAACTGGAAGATGGTGCGGCAACCCGCGTTCGTCGTCTGGGAATCGGGTTTGTCTATCAGTTCCACCATTTGCTGCCCGAATTCAACGCGATTGAAAATGTAGTCATGCCGTTGCTCATTGCAGGCAAATCCCGCGAGGAAGCCAATTCGAGAGCTACTGAGCTGCTCACCAAGCTCGGCCTGAGCAGTCGGATTACTCACAGGCCTGCTGAATTGTCTGGCGGTGAACAGCAACGTGTTGCAATAGCACGCGCACTTGCCAACCAACCCCTGCTATTGCTTGCCGACGAACCGACAGGTAACCTTGATCCGGAGACAGCAGGCAGAGTGCATGCGGAGTTCCTGTCCCTGATACAGGAAGAAGGTCTGGCGGCACTGATTGCAACCCACAATATTGAGCTGGCGCACCAGATGCACCGTGTCGTTCAATTGCAGGGGGGCAAATTGGCGGAGATCACCCGATGAAGGCAGTTTTTCATCACAATCAGCTTGCGCATTTTCCATCCCGTTACCTGCAGCGTGGGAATATTGTTGATTTTCCGGAACAGCCTGAACGGGCAAAACGCCTTTTGAGGGGTGTTCGAGCGGCCGGCTGCAGTATGCATGCTGCTCGGCCGCACGGTGACGCACATATCCTGTCGGTTCACACCGGACGTTATCTGAAGTTTCTCGCCAACGCTTACCGCAGATGGAACCGGCCGAAGGGCAAGGCCTTTGAAGAAGTAATGGCCAGCATTCGACCGGTTGAAAAACCGGCACGTTATCCATCTGATATACTGGGTCAGGCCGGCTGGCATCAACAGGACTTCTCCTGTCCGATTACTGAACAGACATGGATGTCGGTGCGAGCCTCGGCCGATAGCGCCCTGTCGGCTGCAGAGTTGATCACAGAAGGCGAAAAAGTGGCCTACGCTTTGTGCCGTCCGCCCGGCCATCATGCCTATGCGGACCGGGCTGGCGGGTTTTGTTACCTGAACAACACGGCAATTGCTGCACAGTATCTGTGCAAAACCTATGAAAAAGTGGCTATTCTGGATATTGACGTGCACCATGGAAACGGCACCCAGGGCATTTTCTATGACCGGGCGGACGTCCTGACTGTTTCAATTCACGCAGACCCTCGCAAATACTATCCGTTTTATTACGGTTACGAGACGCAGCGTGGCAAGGGTCCGGGCAACGGTTACAACATCAACATTCCGGTACCGGTAAAGTCTGATGACGAAGTCTGGATGGGCGCGCTGGAACTGGCGCTCAGCGAGATATCAGATGCCGCTCCGCGTGCGCTGGTGGTGGCTTTGGGGCTTGACGCGCACGAAGTCTGATCCGTTGAATGGTGGTGCTGTCACCACGCAGGGCTTCGCACGGATGGCCAGCGCCATTTCAAAACTCGGTCTGCCAACCCTGATTGTGCAGGAAGGCGGTTATCTGACCGATGACCTGGAAAACAACCTTGCCAGTTTTCTGAGAGGTTTCGGTGGGTAGTCCAGCCATGGCAGTGTAAATTCCCCGGGCCTGGGACTAAACTGTTCCGGTCATGACCGATTCATCACCTTCTAGCTTTATTCATCTTAGAACGCATTCGGCGTATTCGCTGTCCGAAGGTGCATTGAAGATCAGGAATATTGGCAATCTGGCGAGGGAACACGCCATGCCGGCGGTGGCGATTACCGACACCGGTAATCTTTTTGGGGCGCTTGAATTTGCCGAGGCAATGTCTGGTTCAGGTATACAGCCAATAATTGGTTGTACGTTGCTGGTCGACGCCGAGGACGGCCCGAAAGGTCCGGTGCACGCAGCAAAAATTCTCATGAACTGTCCCGTCTGGCTCTGCTGGCAAAGGACGAAGCCGGGTACCGCAACCTCCTAAAACTTTCCAGCCGGGCTTATCTGGACGCACCTGAGGCGGAGCTGCCGCATGTGACCATGGCATTGATCCCTGAATTCAGCGACGGACTGATCTGTCTGACTGGTGGTCCGAATGGCCTCATCGACAAACCCTTGCTGGAGAACCGTCACCATGTTGCCCATGCGCGCGCCGAACGATTGAAGCAGGTGTTTGCTGACCGGATCTATGTGGAGTTACAGCGGCACGGCATGGACGAGGAACGTGCCGCTGAACCCGGGTCTGATCGATCTCGCCTATGCACTGGGACTGCCTCTTGTTGGCGCCAACGAACCCTATTTTGCAAAAGCGGACGATTTTGCGGCTCATGATGCGCTGATCTGCATCGCTGAAAGTGAAGTGGTAGCCAATGATGATCGTCGGCGTTTGACGCCCGAACATTATTTCAAGTCTCAAGCTGAAATGGTGGGTCTGTTTGCAGACTTGCCGGAAGCAGTTGAGGAATACGGTTGAGATTGCCCGGCGCTGTGCCTGGTATCCTAAGTCCATTGATCCAATACTGCCGAAGTTCACATCCGGAGAGGATGCGCGTGATGAGGCCGAAGAGTTGTGCGTTCAGGCACGGGCGGGTCTGGCTGATCGTCTCGACAAGCTTGGTCTGGCGGAAGGGCACACCCGCGAAGACTATGACAAACGCCTGGACTACGAGCTGGACGTTATCGCAGGATGGATTTTCCAGGTTACTTTCTGATTGTTGCCGATTTTATCAAATGGTCAAAGCAACAAGGTATTCCGGTGGGGCCGGGACGAGGTTCTGGTCGCCGGTTCGGTTGTCGCCTGGTCCCTGACAATCACTGACCTTGATCCGCTTCGGTTCAATCTGGTGTTTGAGCGCTTCCTGAATCCGGAGCGCGTATCGATGCCTGACTTCGACATCGACTTCTGTCAGGATCGACGCGATGAGGTCATCGCTTACGTTCAACAGAAAGTATGGCAAGGATCAGGTTGCCCAGATTATCACATTCGGAAAACTTCAGGCGCGCGCAGTGTGCCGCGATGTTGGCCGCGTGCTGCAAATGCCATACGGGCAAGTGGATCGACTGTGCAAGCTGATCCCGAACAATCCTGCCAATCCGGTTACGCTGCAACAGGCACTCGACGGCGAACCGCAGACTTCAGGAAGAGCGACGTCAGGATGAAACCACCGCAAACATGCTTGAAATTGCGCTCAAGCTTGAAGGCTTGTATCGCCACGCCTCAACCCATGCCGCTGGTGTCGTGATCGGTGACGCCCGCTGGAAGAACTGGTGCCGCTTGTATCGCGATCCGCGGTCGCCCATGCCGGTCACACAGTTCAACATGAAACTGGTTGAAAAGGCCGGGCTGGTGAAGTTTGACTTTCTTGGCCTCAAGACACTGACGGTGCTCGACAAGGGTGTCAGACTGCTTGCCCAACGTGGTGTCAGCTGGATCTTGCGGCTCTGCCTCTGGATGACGAACACACCTATGACATGCTCAAGCGGGCCGAAACAGTGGGCGTGTTCCAGCTGGAAAGTTCCGGCATGCGCGACCTAATCCGCAAGGCAGAGCCGGGCAACATCGAAGACATAATCGCTCTTGTGGCGCTTTATCGGCCCGGTCCGATGGAGAACATTCCGAAATACGTTGCATCGAAGAAAGGTGAGGAAGCCCCTGAATTTCTTCATGAAAAACTCACTCACGTTGTCGAGGACACATACGGCATCATCATCTATCAGGAGCAGGTGCTGCAAATTGCGCAGGTACTTGCCGGCTATTCGCTGGGTGAGGCCGATCTGCTGCGCCGCGCCATGGGCAAGAAGATCCAGTCGGAAATGGACGACCAAAAAGCCGCGATTTCGTTGTCCGGTTCTGTGGAAAACGGCGTCGATCAGGCGCAGGCGGAACAAATATTCGAACTGGTCAACAAGTTTGCCGGGTATGGCTTCAACAAGGCACACTCGGCTGCCTACGGCGTCGTCGCCTATCAGACGGCCTGGCTGAAGGCCAATCACCCGGTTGAATTTCTGGCTGCGTCCATGTCACTGGACAGGGGAAACACCGACAAGCTGCTGGTGTTCAAGCGGGAAGCTGACCGCATGAAAGTGGTTATTAATCCGCCCAACGTCAACAAGTCCGGCGCTGGATTTCACAGTAAAGGACGGCGCGATACAGTATTCGCTGGCGGCGCTGAAGAATGTTGGCGAACAGGCGGTCGAACATATTGTAGCAGTACGTGAGGACGGCGGTCCATTCAAATCGCTTGGCGATTTTGCCCGCCGAATTGATCCGCGGATGGTCAACAGGCGTGCGCTGGAATCGCATATCCCGGTCGGGTGGATTTGACGAACTGAATTCAAACCGGGCCCAGGTTGTAAACGGTGTCGAAGCGATCCTTGCGATGGCCAGCCGGACCTCTACCGAAGCCGAGATCGGCCAAAGTGATTTCTTCGGCGGTGGGAATACCGGTGTCGAGGAACTGCCTTTGCAAATGGTCGAGCCGTGGCTGCCGATGGACCAGCTTGGCAGAGGAATTTGAGGCGGTGGGCTTTTATTTGTGCGGGCATCCGTTGGATGAGTATGTATCGATACTGCCCAAACTGGGTGCTGACAGTTGGGACGGCTTTCGTGCCAAGGCCTTGAAAGGTGCATCTGCCGGGCGACTTACCGGAACAGTTACCTACAAGCAGGAGCGCAGGGCAAAATCGGGCAACAACTTTGCCTTTATCGGATTTTCCGATCCAACCGGTCAATATGAATGTGTTTGTTTTTCCGAAACACTGAATGCGTGCCGTGATCTGCTTGAAGCCGGCAAACCGCTGATGGTTCGCGTTGAGGCAGATGTTGAGGGTGAAGAGGTCAAGTTGCGGCTCCAGGATGTCGAGCTTGCTGGATGAAAAGGCTGACCGGGTTGAACAGGGGTTGGAAATTTTTCTGAATGATACCAAGCCGTTGACGCTGGTGCAGTCGCGGCTGTCCAATGGTGGAAATTCGTCAGTCGTGTTGAACCTGAGGTTGCCGGATGAACTGGAGGTTCGGGTTCGACTCTGGGGCAAAGATTCACGGTGAACCCGAAAATCAAGGCAGCCATAAAGGCCGTTCCGGGTGTTGTCGATGTACAGGATTTGTGACTGCCGAAACCGGGGACCGGAAACAGCAATTTACACGCTCATTTCTAACCTGGAGCGCCTAAGAAATGGACGAACTGGTCTGGATAGCACTTGTGCTTATCGGCATCCTAGCACTGCCACTCATCCTTGCAATCGTTGCCATGAACAAGGCGGAAAAAGTCTCGCGCGAGTTGTTCAAGCTGCGCGGCGAAATCAGCCAGTTGCGGAGCAGCATGGTGCATCCGATTGACACGGCAGAGCAAAATTGCCGGGCCGGCAAAATCACCAGAACAGGACTTTGCAACTGCTACCATGACGGCTGCTGGCAATTGCCAATGATGTCGGGCAGATCGCCGCCGGTGTGGCCGTGAAGGCTGCGCGATCCAACCTCGAAGAGAACCTTGCTGGCACGTGGTTTATCTGGATCGGTGCTGTTGCCATTGGTCTGGCTGGATTGTTCCTGGTCAAGTACATGTCTGACGCCGGTCTGCTCGGGCCCGGCATACGTATTGCTCTCGGGCTTGTGTGCGGGTGCTGCCTTGCGGTTGCCGGTGAATGGCTCAGACGAACACCATCGCAAAAACGCTTTGCCGCGTTAAAACCGGACTACGTTCCTCAGGCGCTGACGTCTGGCGGTCTGGCAACAGTTTTTGCCAGCATTTATGCCGCCAGTGCGTTGTACGGATTTATTGGCCCTTTGGTGACATTTGCCGGATTGGCGTTTGCGGCCCTGGCGGCATTTGCCTTGTCGGTCGTTCAGGGACCGCTGGTTGCAATCGTCGGATTGCTGGGTGGATTCGGGCTGCCGATGCTGATCGGCAGTGCAGAACCCGATGCGCCGGGTATGTTTTCCTACCTTGGTGTGCTTTTTGCGGCCGTGTGCGCCGTGATGACATGGCGGCCAGCATTGTGGCTCGCGAGTGCAGCGACCGTTGCCGCGAGCGGTTGGGTCGTGTTGTGGTCCAACTCTCTGTTTTCCACCGGTGATGGCCTGACCCTTGGTGTGTTTTCTGCCTTGATTGGCACTGGTTTCGCGTTTGCTGGCGGTGTTGCATCGCGCGATAGTGATCCGGTTGTCTGGCAAACTCCCTTGTGGCCGAAAGATGCCCTGCAAGTTGCTGCGCTAATCGCGGCAACAGCGGCAATGCTGTTGTTTCTGGTGCTGCTGATGCGTGACGGATACGGCAGTGGCTCCCTGACAGCGCTGGGTCTGTTTGCGGTTGCTGCGTGTATTGCTGCAATGCGTGCCCAGCGGTTTGACTTCGTGGCTCTGGTGGCCGGCGCGACCATCTTGCTGGGATTTGCGGAGTGGGGTGCGAGGTTGCATGTGGAAGGCTGGGTCGACGGCTGGCTGGTGCCGGGTAAGATTGCCTGGGGCCCGGAACCTTCGGCGGAGGCCCGCAGCTATTTGAATTTCAGTGCTGTATTTGGCGCCGTCGCTTTGCTTGCCGGATACGCCTTCCTGTGGCGGTCGGTTCGGCCTTGGCTTTGGGCGATGATCGGTTCCGTGGTTCCGATTGGACTTATGGTGGCGGCCTACGCAACTTTGCGTTTACTGGAGCCGAGCCAGAAATGGGCCTTTGCCGCCCTGGGGCTGGCGGGAACGTTTGTGTTTCTGGCGTCGCGGCTGCGTGGCGCTGCCACGGACGAACCACGCCGTCTGGCACTTGGTGTATACGCCATGGCAGTATGTGCCGGTGTTGCGATGGCGCTGAGTTTTGTGTTGCGGGATGCCTGGTTATCGGCCTGCCTGGCGGTGCTTCTGGCTGCCACCGGCTACATTTCGAAGTCTCTGAACCTGCCGCAACTACGCTGGCCGGCCATGCTGATCGGACTTGTGGTGCTGGCGCGGCTTGGGCTGAACCTGCACGTTCTGGATTATGCCGATACTCAATGGCTGGGCCGCTTCTGGGTGGTATATGGATATGGCCTGCCACTGGTAATGTTTCACCTGGCATGGGTGCAGTTTGGCCGGGACGGAACCCGTGACCTGTTGTCGAAAGTTCTTGAAGGGGGACGTATTGCACTTTTCGCCATGCTGGTATCTGCCCTGATCCGGGTCGTGGTTGCCGGATCTTTGGGCAGTGAACATATTGGCCTGCTGGAGGCTGGTCTGCATATCACAAGCTGGCTCGTAACCGCGGCTGTATGCTGGCGCCGCTGGTCAGTGCATGGCGGTTTCATTGATATGTGGGCAGGTCGTGCGCTTACCTGCACTGGCGTGTGGATGTGCTTGTTGCCGGACCCTTGCTGGGCCTGAACCCGGTATTTGACCGGCAGTTGGTTGGTAACTGGCCAGTGTTCAATGCCTTGACCCCGGCCTATCTGCTGCCTGGCATATTGCTGGCGTTCATAGGTTATGTGCTGAGAAATCATGCCACCCCGGCTCTGTGGCGAACCATCTGGCCGCCGGCCGCGCTGGCATTGGTGCTGGTGTGGCTGTCGATGGAGATCCGCCGCTTTTTCCACGCCCCGGATGATCTGCATGCAACGTTTATGACAACACCTGAAAACTACAGCTATTCCGCCGTGTGGCTGCTGTTTGCCCTGGCCCTGCTGACTGCGGGGATTGCTGCACGCACGGCGCAGTTGCGCTATGCGTCGCTGGCGGTACTGGTGCTCGTGGTATTGAAAGTGTTCCTGATCGATCTGTCAGATCTTGAGGGGTTGCTGCGCGTTGCCTCATTCCTGGGGCTCGGCCTGTGTCTTGTCGGCATCGGCTTCATCTATCAGCGGTATGTCCATCAACCGGAAAACCAGGTTGCGCGAATCTGATCATTTGAAACCTGCAGTCAGTATGATGAACAGAAGCATCAGGCCAGCTCCGCCAACAGCCAGTTTCCAGGCGTCCTGCCGGCGCGTAAGACCGGGCAGTCCGAGCGGCCTGATGAACTGGATCAGGGCCAGTGCTGCCATGAAGAGTGCGATGAGCTTGGTCATGGCGGGCACCATAGTGCGACACCCGTTGTTCGCAGGGCAGGGCTTGCAACGGGTCCGAATGCAGCCTATAAGCCGCCCGTTCGCCGGGAGATGGTCTTCCAGCGGACAATTCACACGTGTCAGAGCGGTCTGTCTCATGCGGGGTTCCCCGCCACATAGAGACAGTACCATCCGGTGCCGGTCAAATGGTCACTTGCTGTCACGGAGGAACAACCGGAAAAGGAACATGGCACATGGCTTTGCCTGATTATTCTATGCGTCAGCTGCTCGAAGCTGGCGTTCACTTCGGACACCAGACACATCGCTGGAACCCCAAGATGGGCCCGTTCATCTATGGTGCGCGCAACGGCATCCACGTCATGGACCTGTCGCAGACGGTGCCATTGCTGCACCAGGCGCTGCTGGCGGTGCGGGACACCGTAGCAGGTGGCGGCCGGCTGTTGTTCGTTGGCACCAAACGTCAGGCGCAGGAGCAAATTGCCGATGCGGCGCGGCGTTCAGCGCAGTATTTCATTAATTCCCGCTGGCTTGGCGGTACGATGACCAACTGGAAGACCATTTCCAACTCGATCAAGCGGTTGCGTGAACTGGAAGAACTGTTTGCCGGTGGCGCACAAGGCTTTACCAAGCGCGAACAGCTGACCTTGACCCGCGAACGCAGCAAACTGGAACTGGCACTGGGCGGTATCAAGGACATGGGTGGTGTTCCCAACATCCTGTTTGTCATCGATACCAACAAGGAAGCAATCGCCATCAAGGAAGCCAACCGTCTCGGCATTCCGGTCATTGCGATCCTTGATTCGAACAGTGATCCGGCCGGGATCGATTTTCCAATTCCCGGTAATGATGATGCAGGCCGTGCAATTGCGCTATATTGCGACCTGATCGCACGCGCTGCCATCGACGGTATTTCGGAGAGTGCTGCGGGTGCCGGTTTTGATCTCGGTGCTGCCGAAGAACCAGCGGCCGAACTGGCAATTGCTGATGCGGCACCTGCTGCAGAGACTGCTGCTGCGGAAGCAGCCCCAGTTGAAGCAGCCCCGGCTGAAGCGGCCCCGGCTGAAGCGGCTCCTGTTACCGATACGCCACCTGCCGCCGAAACAGCACCTGACGCCGAAACAACACCGGTTGCCGAAGGCGAGGCTAGTGACCTGTCACGGATTTCCGGTATTGGTCCTGTTCTCAGCGGAAAGCTGGCGGAACTTGGCTATACCAGCCTGTCTCAGATAGCAGTCCTGACGCCTGAACAGGTGGCAGAAATTGACGAAAAGCTCAATTTCAAGGGTCGCATTGATCGTGAAGACTGGATCGGCCAGGCCAAAGGCATGCTCGAAGGCTGAACACCACTGTCAAGATGTCTGCATGCTGGTGATGTGGATGTCACAATTGCACATATGAGCTTCAGATGAAGCTGCAACGAACAACTGAAAGGTATTGTCATGGCACAGATTGCTGCTGCGATGGTGAAAGAACTGCGCGAAGCCACCGGCGCAGGCATGATGGATTGTAAAAACGCGCTGACTGAATCTGATGGCGACATGGAAGCGGCAATTGACTGGCTGCGTGCAAAGGGCCTGTCCAAGGCGGCCAAGAAGGCCTCCCGGGTCGCTGCAGAGGGACTGGTCGGAGTAAGCGTTGACGGAACCGTTGGCGCTGCTGTCGAGGTCAATTCCGAGACGGACTTTGTCGCGCGCAACCCTGAGTTCCAGGGCCTTGTAACAACGATTTCATCGCTGGCGCCTGCTGCTGGTGGTGATGTCGACAAACTCAACAGTGTAGAATTTCCGGGGGCCGGTAAATCTGTCGCTGACAAGATCACTGAACTTGTCGGCACGATCGGTGAAAACATGTCACTGCGCCGCACCGCATCAGTTAGCGTAGACAATGGCGTGGTGGCTACTTATGTGCACAACCAGGTAGCGCCCGGAGTTGGCAAGATCGGAGTCCTGGTTGCAATTGAAACAACAGCTGACAAGGCCGCAGCTGAGGCATTCGGCAAACAGGTTGCAATGCATGTGGCTGCTGCTGCACCGCTGGCGCTGACTCCGGAAGAGATCAAGGCAGATATTGTTGAGCGGGAGCGTGCGGTGTTCACCGAGCAGGCGCGTGAAAGCGGAAAACCGGACAATATAATTGAGAAAATGGTCGAAGGCCGTATCCGCAAATTCTACGAAGAGTCGGTTCTGCTGAGCCAGGCATTCGTGATTAATCCGGACCTGTCGGTTGCGCAAGCCGCTGAAGTGGCCGGCAAGGAAGCTGGCGGCGTCATGAAAATCACCGGGTTTGTCCGCCTTCAACTCGGCGAAGGAATAGAAAAGGAATCTGATGACTTCGCGGCAGAAGTCGCCAAGGCTGCAGGTAGCGCCTGATTTCCTGGTAGCAACTCGGGTTCTTGTAAACCTGTGAGTTGTTACTGTGACTTGGTATCACTGGCGCGAATCGGCAATTTGAACCACAACAGACGGAGCTTGCGCAGGCAGGCTCCGTATCTTTTTGAGAAAGCTCTACAATGGGAACCAGGCCGTCATTTTCCAGAGTTCTGCTTAAAGTGTCGGGCGAAGCGCTGATGGGCGCCAGGGAGTTTGGTATTGACCTTGATATGGCGGGCCGCATTGCTGATGAGGTGGTTGTCGCCGTCAGGAGCGGAGTGCAGGTCGCGCTGGTCATCGGTGGTGGCAATATTTTCAGGGGTGTGGCAGGTGCTGCTTCTGGCATGGATCGCGCCAATGCCGATCAGGTAGGCATGTTGGCAACGGTAATGAATGCGCTGGCGATGCAGGACGTGCTTGTTTCGAAAGGCATTGATGCACGTGCCATGTCTGCCATCCACATGCCGACGGTGTGCGAATCCTTTACCAGGTCGAGAGCACTGTCCCACCTGAGCAAGGGTAAGGTCGTGTTGTGTGCTGCCGGGACCGGCAACCCGTTTTTTACCACTGACACTGCCGCGGCGTTGCGTGCCGCCGAGCTGAAATGCGAAGCTTTTTTCAAGGGTACCAGTGTCGATGGGGTCTATTCGGCTGATCCGAAAACCGAAAAAAATGCCGAACGATTCCAAACACTGAGTTATGATGAAGTCCTTGCTCGCAAGTTGCGGGTCATGGATGCCGCGGCCATAGCCCTTGCGCGCGACAACGCTATTCC
Organism: uncultured Alphaproteobacteria bacterium; assembly: GCA_963700885.1. Taxonomy (GTDB): domain Bacteria; phylum Pseudomonadota; class Alphaproteobacteria; order Rhizobiales; family Aestuariivirgaceae; genus Anderseniella. The sequence continues at coordinate 155,320 of CAVOZJ010000022.1, read as the reverse complement.
GGTATTCGTATTCTCTATTCGCGAGAGTGGAGAATTCAACAAGGTGTTAAGCGGTGACGGCACCTTTACCGAGGTGACAGTTTGAGACCGGACTATTGTGCCAGTGCGGAGTACGAAACATTGGCCTTTCGATTGCAAAGAGATTGAGTGATGAGCAGCACTATTGATTTGGCAGACCTGCGCCGCCGCATGGACGGCGCAGTGGATGCACTGAAATCCGAGTTTTCAGGCCTGCGTACCGGCAGGGCGTCGGCGGCGTTGCTTGATCCGGTGATGGTTGATGCCTACGGCACCTCCATGCCATTGAACCAGGTCGGCACGGTATCCGTGCCTGAACCACGCATGTTGTCGGTACAGGTATGGGATGCATCTTTGGCACCTGCTGTGGACAAAGCCATCCGGAATTCCGGTCTCGGACTTAATCCGATGGCAGAAGGAGCCGTCATTCGAGTTCCGGTGCCTGAACTTACCGAGGATCGCAGGCGTGAATTGACAAAGGTGGCGCACTCCTATGCTGAAAAGGCACGGGTTTCAGTTCGCAATGTCCGTCGTGACGGCATGGATACGCTCAAACAAATGGAAAAAGACGGTGATGTTTCGGAAGATGAACACCGTCAGCAATCTGACCAGGTCCAGTCTCTTACAGATGAGATTATCAAGGCAATAGACGAGTTGTTGAGTCACAAGGACGCCGAGATCATGCACGTCTAGAAAGCAGGAGTCTGGAGGCCGCACCTGCAGGTTTCGACGGGGCCGGGAACGGCTAGAGGCACATGGGTTCAGTGGAACCGGAAAAGTTACTCTAGCACTTTTGAAACGATCAGGTTTATGGTTTTGGTTGAAACTACTGAATATCATCCTGATCCAGGGGCTGATTGAGTGAAGACTTTTATTCAGAAAAATGCCGTGCTGGACAATGTGGTCACTACACATCCGGAAAGTGAAGGTCTGTCAGGTGGTGCAGATCCCCGCCATGTCGCGGTCATCATGGATGGAAACGGCCGCTGGGCCACACAGCGGTCGTTGCCGCGCACAGAAGGTCATCGTCACGGTGTGGATGCTGTGCGCCGATTGGTGCGGGCCGCCATCGAATCTGGCACAGAATATTTGACGGTTTTCACTTTTTCGTCAGAGAACTGGCGCAGGCCCAAGTCAGAAATTAACTATCTGTTCACGCTACTGCGCAGGTTTATCAGGCAGGATGTTGCCGAGCTCCACTCAGCGGGTGTCCGGATACGGGTAATTGGCGAACGTGACGGGCTTGACGATGACCTTGTGGAGATGATCGAGGAATGTGAAAGGATCACAGCCCTGAACAGCAGACTCAACCTGGTGGTCGCTTTCAACTACGGCGGGCGCACGGAGATTGCGCGAACAACACGGGCAATTGCTGAAAAAGTGGCCCGCGGCGAAATTACTCCGGATCAGATCGACGAAGCATGTTTTGCGGAACACATGTATGTGCCTGATGTACCGGAACCGGACATGCTGATCCGGACCAGTGGCGAGAAACGCATCTCCAACTACCTGTTGTGGCAAATGGCATATACCGAGCTTGTGTTTGTTGATGAACACTGGCCGGATTTCGATGCTGAAATCTACAATCGGGCCCTGGCGGAATTTTCCAGGCGCCAACGCCGCTATGGCGGTTGTGTCAATGCTGTCGCGCTGCCCTGAATTCGCCATTGCCCCGGGTTCTGACCTGTTGCAAACAGGCAGATGATGCAGCCCGCAAGTAAACATTCTGGACGGTTTGTTTCCCGTGAACTTGCCGTGCGAATCGCTGCAGCTTTGGTGTTGATACCGATCGCTTTACTTGACGTCTGGGCCGGAAGTATCTGGTTTGAACTGGGAATTGCGATGATTGCCGCGATCATGGCAGCTGAGTGGTGCCGGATTGTGTATCGTGGTTCCCAGTTTCAGTTTGCCCTGCACGCGATGGCTGCAATTGGAGCGATACTGGTCGTATCGAGATCCGGCACAATGACAGCCTTGCAGGTCATTGCTACGTGTTGGGCCATGAGCCTGGTCGTGGAAGTTTTAGCCGGCAGGTCCGGGTCACGTTGGGCATGGTGGGGGGTGCCCTATATAGCACTACCTGGCCTTGCGCTGGTTTTAATCCGGCAATCACCGGAATTTGGCCTTCTGGCGGTATTGTGGTTGTTCGCAATCGTGTGGAGCGCAGACACCTTTGCCTATGTGTTCGGGAGATTAATTGGCGGGCCGAAGCTGGTTCCGACCGTTTCGCCCAACAAGACATGGGCCGGCCTGGCCGGGGCAGTTGCCGGAGGAACTGCTGCCAGTGTGCTGGTTGGCTGGTGGGGCGGGTTACCGGCCCTGGCGCCGTTGTTTGTTGCCGGTGGCTTGTTGGCTGTGCTGGAGCAATTGGGAGATCTGTTCGAATCGGCCGCCAAACGGCGATTTGGGGTCAAGGATTCAGGGCACATTATTCCCGGTCACGGGGGCATTTTGGATAGGGTTGACGGATTGATGTTTGCCGCTGTTGCTGCTGCGGCGTTTGGGTATGTACGCGGTGGACAGGAAGCCGTGGCCAGCGGGCTTGTGGTCTGGTAAGCAGTCCGGACAACTGCAATCTCTTCAAATCGGGCCGGGACAAGAGTGTCAACGCATGGGTAAATCACCGGGCAGTAAAACCCTCAGTATTCTGGGGTCGACTGGTTCCGTAGGCCAGTCAACAATGGACATTGTCCGCCACCATCGTGAGCGTTTCGCAATCGATGCACTGGTGGGTAATCGCAATATTGCACAGTTGGCAGCCGACGCGCGCGAATTCAACGCCAGCCTGGCTGTTACAGCAGATGATGCGCTACTTAGTGAATTGCAGAGTGCTCTTGCAGGAACCGGAACAAAGGCAGCGGCCGGTGAGGCAGCCGTCATTGAGGCAGCGGCGCGTCCTGTGGACATGGTCATGGGCGCCATTGTGGGCGCAAGCGGACTGAAACCGACGCTTGCGGCTGTGGAGCAGGGGACGACAATAGCATTGGCCAACAAGGAATGCCTTGTGTCAGGCGCGGAAGTTTTCACCAACGCGGCAAAAAAGCACAAAGCTACTATCATACCGGTAGACAGCGAGCATTCTGCCTTGTTTCAGTGCTTTGAGGAACACAACACAGATGGTGTTGATCGCCTGACCCTGACAGCTTCCGGCGGACCGTTTCGTGAATGGTCAATGGAGCAACTTGAGGTTGCAACCCTTCAGTCCGCGCTCAAGCATCCAAATTGGTCAATGGGTCAGAAAATTACCATTGACAGTTCCACGTTGATGAACAAGGGGCTGGAATTCATTGAAGCATTTTATCTTTTCCCGGTTGCCCTGGAAAAAATCGATGTCGTTGTACACCCGCAATCGATCATTCATTCCTATGTTTCATATGTGGATGGCTCGGTAATTGCGCAATTGGGCGTGCCGGATATGCGTACACCAATTGCCTATGCAATGGCTCATCCCGACCGCATTTCCGCGCCTGTTGATCGTCTTGATCTGGCACAGATCGGCAAACTGACGTTTGAACCGGTGAACAGCAAGTGTTTTCCTGCTATTGATCTGGCCCGCGCGGCGCTTGCAAGAGGCGGCAATGCGACGACCATACTGAATGCGGCAAATGAAATCGCCGTTGCGGCTTTTTTGAAGGAGAATATACGCTTTCTCGACATTACCCGATTGGTTTCTGATACAATTGAACTGGCCGAGCGCGAAAATATGATTGTTTCCATGTCTTCACTTGACGATGTGTGGGCAGCCGATTCATATGCACGCAACAAGGCTGGCGAATTGGCCAGGCAATTGCACACGTAGAACGACAAGGGTTCATGTGATTACGCAAAGTTGCTCTGGCACATGGTAGGCGATCAGCGGGATTTTTGATTGAAACAGACAGAATTTGTACTGATCGAGGTAGCCTAAACCACTACCGCAACAACGTGATGAGCGCAGAAGCGCCGTACTAACGGAGTTTGATTGATGGATTTCGGTGCATTTCTGACCGGGTCGGTATTTGAAGTTGTCATGGCAATTGTAGCCTTTATCGGTGTCCTGTCGGTCATCGTGTTTGTGCATGAGTACGGGCATTTCAAAACGGCGCGCCTTTGTGGTGTCAAGGTAGAAACCTTTTCAATTGGCTTTGGCCGCTCAATTGCAGGTTTCTTGGACCGGCATGGCACTCACTGGAAAATCGGCTGGCTGCCGTTGGGTGGCTATGTGAAATTTGCCGGAGATGCCAATGCTGCCTCGATGCCGTCGGCAGAGGCGTTGGCTACCGCCAGACCGGGGGACTTTTACGCCGCTGCCCTGTGGCGCAGGGCCCTGATTGTGGTGGCAGGTCCAATGGCAAACTTTTTATTGTCGATTGTGATCTTCGCCCTGATGTTCATGCTGGCCGGTATTCCGATCACTCAGCCCAAGGTTGCCTCGGTGGTAGAGAATTCTGCAGCTTCCGAGGCCGGATTTCGGCCAGGTGACCTGATTACCGCAATTGATGGCCGCAAGATCGAATCGTTTACAGACGTTCAGCGCATTGTGTCCGTGTCGGCGGGGACAACTTTGCGCTTCACGGTCGATCGTGCCGGAGAATCGATTGAATTGCAGGCCACTCCCAAATCCACGGAGATTGATGACCGGTCCGGCAACAAGATTCGCATAGGATTGCTGGGCGTGTCGCGCGGTTCAGATCAGGTCGTGCGTGTCGAAAAACTCGGATTTGGTGCATCCCTGTCCAGAGCGGTTGACGAGACCTGGTTCATCATCACCCGTTCGCTGGCTTATCTGAAGGGTGTCGTGGTAGGCCATGAAGCGGCTGATCAACTGTCCGGACCTATCAAGATTGCCCAGATTGCGGGGGAAGCGGCCTCAATAAGCATATTTGCCCTGATTCAACTGGCGGCGGTTTTATCTGTGTCAATAGGATTGATTAACCTTTTTCCAATTCCGATGCTGGATGGTGGGCATCTTATGTACTATTTTTTCGAGGCGGTCAGGGGAAAACCGCTGGGCGCGCAGGCGCAGGAATTTGGATATAAGGTGGGATTCGCGCTGGTTATTGCGTTAATGGTCTTCGCAACCTGGAATGACCTGACCTGATTGTGAGGCAGTTGGCCCGAAAGTGATCTGAATTTCGCCTTAAAGCCATGAAAAAAAACGGTTACATAAACCTTCTATAACGTTGCAAATCAGCGTAAAACATCGGTAAGCTTCTGGCGGCGAGTGGGTAAGGGTCAGAAGCACTTTTTGGGGTAGATAGCTCGTTCATGGGCAATTCGTTAGTAAAAACCGCCAAGCTGATGCTGGCAATGGGTGTTGTGCTGCCGGCTGCCGTGCAGTTGACGGCGCCGCAGACTGCATTTGCGCAGGCTGTTACAGGCATCATTGTTGAAGGCAATGCACGTGTCGAACCCGACACGATCCGGGCTTACATGCAGTTCAATGCGGGTGAGCAGGTTACCGATGCGCAGATTGATGCTTCTGTAAAAGCATTGTTCCAGACCGGCTTTTTCTCGGATGTCCGGATGTTCCGCCGTGGTTCCGCGGTTGTCGTACAGGTGGATGAGAACCCGCTGATCAATCAGGTTACAGTTCAGGGCAATGACGAGCTCGATGAGAAAAAACTCAAGGCTGAAATCAAACTGACAGAGCGCACAATTTATACCCGCGCTCGCGCCCAGCAGGATGCGCAGCGAATCCAGACATTGTACCGCAGGTCGGGGTACTTCAATGCAACCGTTACACCGCGTCTCGTCCAATTGGGCCAGAACCGGGTGAACCTGATTTATGTCGTCAGCGAAGGTGCTGAAACCGGTATTGAGAGCATCCGGTTCTCCGGCAACAACGTGTTTTCTGCTTACCAGCTCAGTGGAGTTATCTCGACTTCGGAATCCACTTGGTGGAAGTTCTTTTCGACTACGGACACCTATGATCCGGATCGACTGAACTATGATAAGGAGCTATTGCGCCGGTATTATCTGAAGAACGGTTTTGCGGATGTGGAAATCGTTTCTGCCGATGCGCAGCTATTGCCGGACGGAACCAATTTTGCAGTTACTTTTGTAATTGTTGAAGGGCCCCAGTACACAATCAGCAACGTGAGCGTCAATACGGGCAATACCTCGATTGACCCGCAATCGCTGCAACTAGCTGTTGAGCAAAGCGCCGGCGAAGTGTATGACGCCAGCAAGGTTGACCAGACAGTCGAGAAGATCACACTGGAGGCAGGCAAATCAGGCTTTGCATTTGCCCGCGCCCAGCCCAAAATTGAACGTGATCCGGCAAACCGTCAGCTGAGTATCATGTACAATATTGACGAAGGCCCGAGAGTCTATGTCGAGCGGATCGAAATTATCGGCAATGTCCGTACGCTTGATGAGGTCATACGCCGCGAACTGAACATTGTCGAAGGCGATGCGTACAATCGAATTCTTATTGACCGGGCCCGGCGCCGGCTGACTGGCCTTGACTATTTTGAGAAGATTGACATCCGTCAGGAAGAAGGCAGCGCGCCTGACCTTGCAATTGTTGTAGTTGATCTTGTCGAAAAATCCACAGGCACCATCAATTTTTCGGCTGGTTACTCTACGACCGAAGGAGCGATCGGCTCCGTGTCGGTTAGCGAGCGGAATTTGATGGGTACCGGTAATATGGCCAGCCTGTCCACATCGCTGAGCTTTTTGCGACAGTCCGTCAACTTAAGCTATACTGATCCATATTTCTGGGACCGTGATATTTCTGCCGGTTTTGACTTGTTTGGCAGCCGTACGGATGTCGAGGACGAATCGTCGTTTACCACTCAGCAGGCCGGTGGCGCGCTGCGAGTTGGTACGCGTCTGGACGATTATAACGCGATCTTCAGCAAATACTCGCTGACCTATCGCGACATCGATGTGCCGAATCCAGCGAATGCCTCCCGCGCAATTCGTGAATCTGCGGGCACCGACATTATTTCCAAGGTGGGGCTGACCTATGTTTATTCCGACCTGGATCACCCCAGCCGTCCAACCTCCGGTCTCCGTGGCAAGGTCGATGTTGAAGTTGCCGGTCTGGGCGGCGATGTCGAATGGGCCAGGATTGAGGGTTCCGCATACTATTTCATGCCGCTGCTGTTTGACGGCGTAGTGCTGAAGCTGGAGGGCAATGCCGGTCACATTGAACCCTTCCCGAACGGCGACAAGGTGCCGATCCTTGACCGGTTCTACAAGGGCGGGGATTCGATGCGCGGTTTCATGCGTTCAGGCATCGGGCCGCGCCAAAGCAGCGAGTTTACCGGCAATTTTGACTCCATTGGCGGGCAGACCTATGGCATTGGCACGGTGGAGGTGATTTTCCCGCTTGGTCTGCCGGAAGCGTTTGGTCTGGAAGGTTCGGTATTCTCCGACTTCGGTACGCTGTTTGGAGCGCCTGAGAAGAGTGAGGTGCAAGGCGATCCGGGTTGCATACCCAATCCCAGTGCCTTTGATTGTACCGTTGTCGGAACCGGTGCCGCCTTCCGGGCCGCCGTTGGTGCCGGCGTGATCTGGCAGTCACCGTTCGGACCACTGCGTCTGGATGTGGCCTATCCGGTCATGAAGGAAAGTTACGACGAAACCGAACTGGTACGATTCTCGGTTGGCACGCGTTTCTAGCAGCGGTGATACGAGATTGATTCAGCTTGTACCTGCAAGCTGTTGTACCTAATAGTAAAAGGCGGCTCCTGCGGGCGCCGCCTTTGTGTTATCAAATGGTCGGGGCGTTTCATGTCAGACACCAGGTCACTCAAAAGCGCAGATATTGTGCGCATCATGCAGCTTTTGCCGCATCGCTATCCGTTCCTGCTGGTGGACAGGATCATTGACATGGATGCCGACCAGTCGTGCATCGGCATCAAGAACGTCACCATCAATGAGCCGTTTTTCCAGGGGCATTTCCCGGCCCGTCCCGTCATGCCAGGAGTACTGCTGATTGAAGCCATGGCCCAGACTGCCGGGGCACTGGCGCTGGATCACATGGGTGTCGAGGCAGCAGGCCAGCTGGTTTTCTTCATGACCATCGACAATGCCAGGTTTCGCAAGCCGGTCGGGCCGGGAGATGTGGTACATTTCCACGTACAGCAGACCCAGAAACGCGGTCCGGTCTACAAATTTTCCTGCGAGGCAAAAGTTGACGGTGTAAAAGTCGCACAAGCCGACATCGGCGCGATGCTTGCCAGCAACACCTGACACCAGAGGGTTAATAGTTAGTCCCTGTGGTATTAATCCTTGCGCTCTGTCACCGGGACATAACCCCGTTCCTTGGGACCAGTATAAAGCTGGCGCGGACGGCCGATGCGCTGGGTTGGATCCTCGATCATTTCTTTCCACTGGGCAATCCAGCCGACCGTTCGGGCGACCGAAAACAGCACTGTGAACATGGAGGTCGGGAAGCCAAGCGCGCGCAGTGTGATGCCGGAATAGAAATCGATATTCGGATACAGTTTTTTCTCTATGAAGTAAGCATCTTCGAGCGCTATTTTTTCCAGCGCGCGGGCAACGTCAAGCAACGGATCATCGGTAATGCCAAGTTCGTCGAGAACTTCGTGTGCTGTCTTCTGCATGATTTTGGCGCGTGGATCATAGTTTTTATAGACCCGGTGGCCAAAACCCATCAGACGGAACGGATCGTTCTTGTCCTTGGCACGCTCAATGAACTCCGGAATCCGGTCGACAGTGCCAATCTCACTCAACATTTCCAGGGCAGCTTCATTGGCGCCGCCGTGAGCGGGGCCCCAGAGGCAGGCAATGCCGGCTGCAATGCAGGCAAACGGATTGGCACCGGACGAACCGGCAAGACGCACAGTTGACGTAGAGGCGTTTTGTTCATGATCCGCATGTAGAATGAAAATGCGATCCATGGCGCGCGCCAGAACCGGGTTTACCTTGTATTCCTCGCATGGCACAGCGAAACACATGCGCAGGAAGTTGGAGGCAAAGTCGAGATCATTGCGCGGATACACGAATGGCTGCCCGATGTGATACTTGAAGGCCATTGCCGCGATGGTCGGAATTTTGGCAATCATCCGGCGTGCTGCGATTTCACGCTGGTTGGGGTCAGTAATATCTGTTGAGTCGTGATAAAATGCTGACATTGCGCCAACCACACCTACCATGACGGCCATTGGATGGGCATCGCGGCGGAACCCGGCAAAAAACCGGTTCATCTGCTCATGCAGCATGGTGTGGTAGGTGATGGCAGTTTCAAATTCCTTGCGCTGGGCTGCATTGGGCAGGTTTCCGTAAAGCAGCAGGTAGCAGGTTTCGATAAAATCACCATGCTCTGCCAATTCGTCGATTGCATAACCGCGATACAACAACATGCCTGCATCGCCATCGATGTAGGTAATGGTGGATTCACAACTTGCTGTGGACGTAAAACCGGGATCAAAGGTGAATGCGCCGGTGGTGGCATAAAGTTTTGAAACATCAATGACTTCCGGTCCGATGGTGCCCTTGTGAACGGCGAGCTCGTAGTCCTTGCCGTCCAGGCTGAGTTTGGCGGTGCGGTTCTTATCCGGCATTTTAATGCTCCCTCTCGCAAGCGGATGAATTCAAGGTTGCCGAAAATCCCGCAACGGGTCATCAGCCGCCAGAACAAATTCCGGTCAGGCGAAACAACCTGCCTGGAACTGCTGTGATCGCCGGTAAAGTGTCAAGAGCAACGTGGTAGTGCTTAACAAACACAAGCTGCTCCAGCGGACGCATGTGACAGTTTACTCCCGGGTCTGTCTCACAAGTTCCGCAAAGTCACCTATTCTGCGCTTAACACTGGCGTGTTGTGCTGCAATCTGCAATTTGCAGCGTCAGAATGCAATGCGCAATTTGTTTATGTGCATTGCAATATTTTTCAACTAGGGCAGGCAAGGTGCTCAAGCCAGCGCGTCTTTCAGGCGGCCCAGGGCTTCGACACGCCCCAGAACTGCAAGTACGTCGAAAACCGGTGGAGACTGGGTGCTGCCGGTCAGTGCTGCCCTCAGGGGTTGCGCAACCTTGCCGAGTTTCAGCTCCTGTGCTGCCGCGAAATCGCGAACTGCCTGCTCCAGCGGTTGCGTGGTCCAGTCAGATTGTCCCTCGAGCACCGGCAGCAGGCTTGCGAGTACCTCGCGCCCTCCATCATCGAGCAGACCGGCGGCCTTTTCCTCCATGGCGAGCGGGCGATTGGCGAATAGAAATCGCGCTGAGGACTGCAATTCGATCAGGGTTCTGGCCCGTTCTTTCAGACCTGGCATTGCGGCAAGCATCCTGTCCCTGTTGCCGGGTTCAGCAAGTGCGTCCAGCATGGCCTGCCCGCCGTCCACGTGAGGAAGGATATTTTGCAGTGCTTCCAGCAATTCGCCATCCGGTGTCTCGCGCATGTACAGACCGTTGAGGTTTTCAAGTTTGGCGAAATCAAACCGGGCTGCCGATTTGCCGATTCCATCCAACGTGAACCATTCAATCATCTGCCTGGTTGAAAAGACTTCATCATCACCATGGCTCCAGCCCAGTCGCACCAGATAGTTGCGCATGGCCTGCGGCAGGTACCCCATGTCGCGATAGGCCTCTACCCCCAGTGCGCCATGGCGCTTGGAGAGCTTGGCGCCGTCTGCACCATGGATTAACGGAATGTGGGCCATTACTGGCACGTCCCAGCCCATTGCCTTGTAAATCTGGCTCTGCCGGGCAGCGTTGGTCAGATGATCAACCCCACGCACAATGTGCGTGATGCCCATATCGTGGTCATCCACGACGACTGAAAGATTGTAGGTGGGGTTGGCGTCAGAGCGCAGAATGATCAGGTCATCCAGCTGATTGTTGGCAAAGGTGACACTACCCTGAACCTGGTCGGCAACTATGGTATCACCTTCCTGCGGGGCCCTGAAGCGAACAACAGGCCTGATGTCTCCGGGCGCCTCGCTGGCAGGGCGGTCGCGCCAGCGGCCGTCATAGCGTGGCGGGCGGCCTTCCGCGTTGGCCAGTTCGCGCATGGCGGTCAACTCTTCCGGCGAGCAATAGCAGTGATAGGCATGCCCTGTATCAAGCAGTTGCTGAACCACCTCCCGGTGGCGGTCAGCTCGTGAGTACTGGGAGACGGCATCACCGTCCCAGTCGAGGCCAAGCCATGTCAACCCGTCCCGTATCGCCTGCACGGCAGCCCCGGTTGAACGGTCCCGGTCGGTATCCTCGATACGCAGCAGCATTTTGCCGCCACTGGCGCGGGCAAGCAGCCAGTTGAACAGGGCAGTGCGAGCGCCGCCAATGTGCAGATAACCGGTGGGCGATGGGGCAAATCTCGTCACGACAGGCACGGCCATGGCCAGTCTCCAAAAGTTATAAATGTTGAGTTGAGGCTTTCAATTGGCGTTGCCGCCCGTTTAGCATAGCGAATTGGAGTTTGTAAGGCCTGATCAGAAGGCTTTGGGGCGGTGGTAAATGGACTGGTTTGCTGCACGTGCTGGACCGGCACACTCCACCCGAAAGGGTGAGGGCAGCGAATATTCCGGCGATGCAGGCCAACGGGCAAATGCCCCGGATCAAGCTGATTCAGGCAGCAGAAGCGCGACGCAGCTTCAATTGCAGCAGGGCCGCGTGATCGTCTGGACACCTGTCGCCATGGTGTGCGGCTTGATGGCCTACTTTTCGCTGCCGGTAGAGCCGCCTGTTGTGGCAGGCCTGATCATGGGACTGGCTGCAATCGGACTGGCGGCCGCTGTGCGGGGCGGGCGGGCAGGTGCTTTTGCAGTGCTTGCCGGTTTCATGCTTGCAGGATTTGTTGCCGGACAGGTGGCCACACATGCTGCTGCTACCAGGGTACTGCCGGCCTCGACCGGCAAGATTACGGTTGGCGGGTGGATTGATGACTTGGGACCCGACACCGGCAAGCGCCGGTGGATGATTGTCGAGGTAGACAGGATTGATGAAGTCAAACCGCAATACTGGCCCGGCCGAGCTCGCCTGTCGGTAACAGCTGATCACGTTGGCACTCGCATGCGCGGCGACTATGTGCGTTTCCAGGCATGGCTCTACCCGCCCCTGACGCCTGCCACACCGGGCGGATGGAACTATGGCCGGGTAGGGTGGTTCGCAGGGATCGGGGCGGGCGGCAGGGTTGCGTCACAGCTTGTGAAATCCGCGATGAGGCCTGATCGGCTGCGGTGGAGCGACGGGGTGGCGGAATTGCGGGCAGGGATCGCGCGGCGAGTCCGCGCGCATCTGCCAAAGCGCGAGGCAGGTTTTGCCGTTGCACTTATTACAGGTGAGCGCACGGGCCTCGACAAGAACATGCGCGAAGCATTGCAGTTATCGGGCCTCGCCCACATTCTGGCGATTTCCGGCCTTCACATGAGCCTGGTGGCCGGCGGCGTGTTCTGGCTGGTGCGGGCAGTGCTTGCGCTGTGGCCGTTACTGGCGCTGAATTATCCCATCAAGAAGATTGCAGCCATGGCGGGTTTGTCAGCCGCCGGGTTTTATCTGTTGATCTCGGGCCACGCGATTGCCACCCAACGGGCATTCATCATGCTGTCGGTGATGTTTGTGGCGGTGCTGCTGGGCCGATCCGCCATTTCCATGCGCAATCTAGCAGTCGCTGCGATCATCGTCCTGCTGGTGACACCTCACGCCGTTCTGACCCCCAGCTTTCAAATGTCCTTTCTGGCTGTGATGGGGCTGATTGCCGGATATGAACTGGTGAGTGGCTGGCAGACCAGGTTGCGGCAGGGACTTGCTGGCCGCCCGATCTATATGAAGGGATTGATTGGTGTCGTGCTGTTGCTGATCGGGCTTTCATCCACCACCATTATTGCCAGTGCGTTCACTACACTGCCGGCGGCTTTTCACTTTAACCGTTTCGCAGCCTGGTCGCTGCCTGCCAATCTGCTGGCGATGCCAATCGTTACGCTGGTGGTTATGCCCGGCGCCGTGGCGAGCGTCTGCCTGATGCCCTTCGGGCTGGAGTACTGGCCATTGCAATTCATGGGCGCCGGGCTCGAAGCGGTGCAGTCGATAGCTGTCATGGTATCTGGCTGGCCAGGCGCCACCAAGGTGGCAGGCGCGATGTGGCCCCAGATGGCATTCCTGGCAAGTTTGGGTTTGTGTCTTCTGGCCTTGTGGCGCGGCAGTTTGCGCTGGCTCGGGGGTTGTCTGGCCGTAGTAGCCGGCTTTGCCGCGATTTTGCTTGGGCCGCGTCCTGACATACTGATTGAGCGCACTGCGGTCACAATGGCGGCGCGGATGCATGAGGGTGAACTGGTACCAGTTTATTCAGGTCGCGGCCGGTTTGCTGTTGAGCGTTGGCTTCTGGCTGACGGTGATGCTGCGAACCTGCCGGATGCGGCAAAACGGGCAGGCTGGTCATGTGCCGATGATGTCTGCCGTGGCAAGGTCAAAAACAAGACTGTCCTGTGGTTGGGGCGCAAGGCAAAACCGCCTGACAACTGCAAATCAACGGACATAGTGGTGTCAGCAAATCCTTTGCGGCGCACATGCGGATATCCAACAGGCAGGCAACTGCATATCGACAGGTTTGACGTCTGGCGCGATGGTGCTCACGCCATACACATTACTGCTGATGGCGGCCTGAAAATTGAAACCGCGCGACGGATGTCGGGCTCTCGCGCGTGGACGTATGAACCGGTGGCACGGCGCAAGATACTGCTTGTTGATCCGGGGCCATGGCTCGACAGATCCGGTACCGGGTCACCAACAAATGTCAAGACGGATCAGTAACGGCGCAGAAGGCCTGCCAGCGTGCCTTGCACCTGCACCTGGTCGGGGCCGAAAATACGGGTTTCGTAGGATGGGTTGGCTGCTTCCAGAGCAATAGAATCTCCCTTTCGCCACAGGCGTTTAAGGGTTGCTTCTTCATTTTCCACCAGAGCAACGACGATCTCCCCGTTGCGGGCTGTGTCAGCCCTGCGGATCAACACGGTGTCGCCGTCGAGAATACCGGCCTCGATCATGGAATTGCCGCTGACCTCCAGAGCGAAATGTTCGCCCGGTCGCAGCATGTCAGGCGGTACCGGCACATTGGTGGTGTGATCCTGAATGGCGGCAATCGGCACACCGGCAGCTATGCGGCCCATCATCGGCACTTCAACTGCGGAAACGGCAATCGGTACGGGGCTGGCGTCTTCCACCATGCCGCGGGAACCCTGGATTACACTGGGGTTGAACGGTTTGCGTTCCGGTTTGCCCATGGTTACCGGACCGGCAGCGGCCTCCGGCATTTTCAGGACCTCCAGCGCCCGCGCGCGATGGGGCAGGCGGCGGATGAAACCGCGCTCTTCCAGGGCCGTGATCAACCGGTGAATACCCGACTTGGACCGAAGATCAAGCGCCTCCTTCATTTCCTCGAACGAGGGTGGCACGCCGGTTTCCTTCAACCGGTCGTGGATCAGCATCAGCAGTTCATGTTGCTTGGCGGTCAGCATCAGGTGTTTTTCCTTGTCGTTTAACCGGTTGGCCATGACAAAAAAGCGGCGTCAGCCAGAATTGGAACAAATGCGAAACCTTTATGACATGTTCCTGCTATGTTCGGCAAGGGGTGGTTAGGCACTTATCCCCTTGAACACCTGGAGAGAGATTGCTGTTAAACGGTAATTCGGGCAACTGTGGAAAAAACTGGTAGCTCCCATCAGGACACTGCGGGAATCTGACGCCTTAAAAATCCAACAGCAAAACCGGGACCTGCTGGCCGGTTTCAGATGCAGGTGCGTGGGGCGGGCGAATTATCAGGCAGTCGGCTGCGGCGAAGACGCGCTGCATGGAGCTGTCCTGTTTCGGGAAGGGCGTTGCAACCAGTTGGCCCTGATCCCCGCGGGCCAGCGTGGCGCGCACATAGTCCTGACGTTGGTCATTGGCACCCATGCCGGATCCAAGGACTGCGGCCACGGGATCAAAGGAACCGGCGTTGCCGGTCATCCTGGCGATCAGCGGCAGGATAAACAGTCTTGTGCACACCATGGCTGAAACCGGGTTGCCCGGCAGGCCGATCACCCGCTGATGGCCGCGCTTGCCGAACATCAGCGGTTTGCCCGGGCGCATGGCGATTTTCCAGAAACCGATTTTCACCCCGGACTTTTCCATTGCCGCCTGCACCAGGTCATGATCGCCAACCGATGCCCCGCCTATTGTGACCAGAATATCAGCCCCTGCAGCGCGTTCAATGGCCTTTTCAATGCGCGTTGCCTTGTCCGGGATGATGCCCAGGTCCAGCGGTTCGCCGCCGCAACGTGCGATCATGACTGAAATCGCCAGGGTGTTGGAAGAGATGATCTGATCATCTCGCGGCGTGGTACCAGGTTCAACCAGTTCATCGCCCGTGGCCAGTAGTGCAACAGACGGTCGCCGCACAACCGGTACACGGGCATGGTTCATGGCTGCCGCCAGGCCGATCTGGCGGGCACCCATGATAGTAAACCCGGGCAGAAGGGTTTCGCCCTTCTTGAAATCCAGTCCGGTATTGCGGACAAAGTTGCCCCGGCGGGCCGTTTCCAGCACCGTGACGGTGTCTTTGCCCGCTTCCGTATTTTCCTGCATGATGACAGTGTCTGCACCTTTGGGCATCGGTGCACCGGTGAAAATGCGCACGGCCATTGCCCTGCCGACGCGGCCGGAGAACCCATGTCCGGCCGGCGCCTCTCCAATCACCTTCAGGGTTGCCGGGACTTCAGCTGTATCTGCTGCGCGCACCGCATAGCCATCCATGGCAGATGCTGCAAATGGCGGTTGAGCGCGCTGTGCTTTCAACGGTCGGGACAGTACGCGGCCGCCGGCGCTGGAAAGCGGCACCTCTTCCGAACCCAGCGGCTTGACGCCCTTCAGTATCTGCGCAAGCGCTTCATCGACCGCAAGCAGGCTCATGATGACGTGTGTGCCCTGAAGTGCCCGGACTTGCCGCCGTGTTTTTCGATCAGCCTTATATCCGAAATGATGATTCCGCGATCTACCGCCTTGACCATGTCGTAGACCGTCAGGCAAGCAACCGAGACCGCTGTCAGGGCCTCCATTTCAACGCCGGTCTTGCCCTCAACCTTGACGGTGGCGGTTACATCCACAGCACTGGCAGGCTCGTTGATGTCAATGTCGACCATGATTTGGGAGATCGCCAGCGGGTGGCACAGCGGTATCAGTTCATGGGTGCGTTTGGCCGCCATGATGCCGGCGATGCGCGCAGTTGCGATCACATCACCCTTTTTGGCCATACCGGTCCGGATAAGTTTAAGGGTTTCAGGCATCATGGAGACACGGCCGGAGGCAACGGCAGTCCGGGTTGTCACCTGCTTTTCGGAGACATCAACCATGTGGGCATTGCCGGCATCATCGAGATGGGTAAGTTTGCCGTTGTTCATGCGCTTGCCCGCATGTCATCAGGCTTGGTGAGGATGGTGCGTGTAGCCTGGTCCACATCGGCCTGGCGCATCAGGCTTTCACCAATCAGGAATGCTGACACCCTGGCGCGCTCCATCCGGGAAAGGTCGGCCGGGGTAAACAGGCCGCTTTCTCCCACGATCAGGCGATCAGCCGGGACCAGGGGCGCCAGACGTTCGGTTGTTTCCAGCGAGGTCTCGAAGGTTTTCAGATTGCGGTTGTTGATTCCGATCATGCGGGTCTTCAGTTTCAGCGCGCGTTCAAGCTCGACCTCGTCATGAACCTCGGCCAGCACATCCATGCCCATTTCGAATGCGGCGTTTTCCAGTTCAGTGCACAATGCGTCGTCAATCATTGCCAGAATAACAAGGATGCAATCAGCCCCCCAGGCGCGGGCCTCCAGCACCTGATATGGGTCAAGCATGAAATCCTTGCGCAGCACGGGCAGGGCAGTTGCCTCACGGGCCTGCATCAGAAATTCCGGGGCGCCCTGAAATGATGGCGTGTCGGTCAGTACTGACAGACAGGCGGCACCGCCGGCTTCATATGCCTTTGCCAGGCCCGGAGGATCAAAATCCTCGCGGATCAGACCCCTTGACGGGCTTGCCTTCTTGATCTCAGCAATCAGTGCCCAGTCGCCGTTGGCAAGCTTGTTCTCAAGTGCTTTCAGAAAGCCGCGCGGTGCGCCGATTGCCAGGTTCCGTCTGGCATTGCTGACCAGACCTGCTTCGGACACGCTGGCCTTTGCGACGGCTACTTCCTGACGCTTGTAGGCGGCGATTTTATCCAGGATCGTGCCACTCATGCGTTTGATACCTCGACCAGTTTCTCGAGCACCTTCAGTGCAGCACCAGACTCAATGGCAGCTTCTGCCTGTGCAGTGCCGTCTTTCAGGTCCCTGGCCCTGCCTGCAACCAAAAGGGCTGCACCGGCAGTCATGGCCGATGCATCGCGAAACGCGTTGATCTCGCCTGCCAGCACACTGCGCAAGGCAGCAGCATTATAACCGGCATCTCCGCCCTTCAATTCAGCCAGCGTGCGGCGACTGATGCCTGCATCTTCCGGCTCGATTTCAAATGACGTGACCTTGCCGTCTTTCAGTTCTGCAACCCAGGTGGTGCCGGTTGGCGTGATTTCGTCCAGACCGCCTTCACCGTGCGTGACCCAAACAGCTTCGGACCCGAGCTTGTTCATGGCGTGAGCCAGTGGTTCGACCCACTGCCTGGCAAACACCCCGATGACCTGGCGCCTGACGCCGGCGGGATTGGACATCGGACCCAGCAGATTAAAAATCGTGCGGGTCGCCAGTTCCACGCGCGATGGTCCGACATGGCGCATGGCAGCATGATGGGCCGGGGCAAACATGAAACCGCAACCTGCTTCGGAAATACAGCGCGCAATAACATCCGGTTTGGCTTCAATGTTGACACCAAGGGCGGCAAGTGTGTCAGCGGCGCCGGACTTCGATGACAATGCCCGATTGCCGTGCTTGGCGACCGGTACTCCTGCACCTGCCGCAACCAGCGCGGCGCATGTGGACACATTGTAGGTACCGGATGCATCGCCGCCGGTGCCGACAATATCAATTGCTCCTGCGGGTGCTGTTACAGGCAACATTTTTTCACGCATGGTAAGTACCGCGCCGGTGATCTCGTCTACGGTTTCGCCACGCACCCGCAACCCCATCAGAAAGGCGCCAATCTGGGATGGTGTGGCGTCACCAGACATGATTATGCTGAACGCTGCGCGGGCTTCATCCACGGACAGCGGTGTTGCATCCGCTATCTTGGCAATCAACGGTTTCAGGTCAGCCATGGTCTTCAGTCGTTTCCGTCAATTTGTAGGCGTCCGCCAGTTTCAGGAAGTTACGCAATATCGCATGGCCGTGCTCGGATGCAATGCTTTCGGGATGAAACTGTACGCCGTGAATGTTCAAATCCCTGTGCTGCAATCCCATGACAACATCGCCGGTCGAGGCTGTTACCTCCAGGCAGTCGGGCAGTGATCCGCGTTCGACAACCAGCGAGTGGTAGCGCGTTGCCCTGAAGGTCCGCGGCAGGCCGTCGAACAGGCCATTGCCGGTTGTGGTGACTTCAGACAGCTTGCCGTGCATGAGTTGCTGGGCGCGCACCACCTTGCCGCCAAACACCTGACCGATGGATTGATGGCCCAGGCAGACGCCCAGCAGTGGAATTTTGCCGGCGGCTTTTTCAACCAGCTCAAGGCAGATGCCGGCTTCATTTGGCGTACACGGGCCGGGCGACAGCACAATGGCTTCAGGTTTCATGGTGATGACGTCATCGGCGGTCACAGCATCGTTGCGGATAACTTCAGTTTCAGCGCCAAGCTCGCCGAGATAGTGAAACAGGTTCCAGGTGAAGCTGTCGTAGTTATCGATGAGCAGGATCACGGTTGTCTATTGCCCCCTCGATGCGCGGCCGGCAAAGCGTACCGCTTCTTCAGCAGCGCGAAACAGCGCTTTTGCCTTGTTGATGCATTCGGCCTGTTCTGCCTCAGGCACACTGTCGGCGACGACACCTGCGCCTGCCTGGACGAACATCTTACCGTCCTTGACTATTGCTGTACGCAATACGATGCAGGTATCGGTTTCACCGGTGGCGGAGAAATAGCCGACGCAACCTGCATAAATCCCGCGCTTGGTGGTTTCCAGTTCGTCAATGATTTCCATGGCCCGGACTTTCGGGGCTCCCGAAACAGTACCGGCGGGAAAGCCGGCACACAGGGCGTCAATGGCGTCGTACCTGTCATCCAGTTCGCCTTCCACATTGGAAACAATGTGCATGACCTGGCTGTAGTATTCCATGATGAACTGGTCAGTAACCCTGACCGTACCGATCTTCGCCACCCGGCCGACGTCATTGCGGCCAAGATCGAGCAGCATCAGGTGCTCAGCCAGTTCTTTCGGATCAGCCAGCAGTTCTTCCGCCAGGGCACGGTCCTCGGCCGGCGTTGCGCCACGCGGCCTGGTACCGGCCAGCGGCCGGATTTCCACCTTGCCATTGCGAACTCTTACCAGAATTTCAGGGCTGGACCCGGTGACGGCGAAGCGGTCGAATTCGAGGTGATACAGGAAGGGTGACGGATTGACCCGGCGCAAAGCCCGGTACAGCGAGAACGCCGGCAGGGCAAAATCAGTCTCGAACCGCTGCGACAACACCACCTGGAAGATATCGCCTGCCGAAACGTAGTCCTTGGCCATCAGCACCATCTGCATATAGTCATCGGGCGTGGTGTTGGACGTCGGTGCACTTATCGGAACCGCATCCGGGTCGTCAAAAGCCTGGAGTTCCAGCGGCCTGTCAAACGCATCGACCACGGCATCCAGCCGGTCACATGCACGCGCATAAGCTGCTTTCGCCGAAACCTCAGGGTCCGGGAAAACCGGGGTCACGATGGTGACCTCGTCCTTCACGGCGTCAAATATGGCCATGATGGTGGGCCGTATCATGATGCTGTCGGGTACGCCAAGCACATCTTCGTTTGGTTCCGGCAGTTTTTCCATCTGCCGTACCATGTCATAACCCATATAGCCGAACAGACCGGCCGCCATGGGCGGCAGGTCATCGGGGACGTCGAAATGATTTGCCGCCAGCAGATTGCGCAATGACTGCAGGGGTGCTGCGTCATCGGCAACAAATGGGCCATCAGGATCAATCAGGGCCCTGGAGTTGATTTCGGCACTGTCGCCGGTCACCCGCCAGATCAGGTCAGGTTTCATGCCGATCATGGAGTAACGGCCACGCACGGCGCCGCCTTCTACCGATTCCAGCAGGAAGCGGTAGGGTGCATTTCTCGTGAGCTTCATGAATGCGGAAACCGGGGTTTCCAGATCTGCCACCAGGCGAGTGTAGACGACCTGCGTCTTTCCAGTCTGATATCCAGCGTTGAAGCTGTCGCTGTCAGGAGCGATCTGCATCGGGTGAACTTTCCATCTGAAGCTTTAGCGAATTGGGTATAGAGCAGGTTTGCGGGCTGATGTGAACCCGTTTTGACCCATGACAGCCGTGATTTTTGGCTAGCCCTGCCACAATTGTGATGACGGTCTCTTCAGTAGAAGATGTGCCTCCTGCCGCCAATCTGTCGGAGATTATCTGGCTGAGCGGAATTTGGCTGTACCGGAAGTCCAAAACAACCTTGTGCAAAAGACAATGACCAGGTTGGTCAATGGCCGGTTCAACTGTATCCTGTGAGACAGACGGAAAAGGAAATCAGGCTCATCTTACGCAAATCGAACGATACGCTTTGGCAATTTGCCTTCGACAATGCAATCCTGGTGAGAGAGTCTCTCGTTCGTGCGGTACAGCTGGCTGAACAGGACGAACAGATTGCAGTTGCGAGTGTCCAGGATGCCCTGGGAGCGCTTGCACAACTGCGGTCCCGTGCGACGGAGTTGTCGGCCCTGTTGGCCGCTGTGCTTTTTTTTGGCATTGAACTGGAGGTTCGGCTGACCAGCGCAATTGCGGATGCAAATACCAAGTTCGGACACGCAATTGGCGGCGAGATAGAACGAACTGAAAAGCTGATCGCTGCAATCAGGAGACACCTGAGACCTGGTATAGGTCTATGAAGGGAACATTTTGCGGACACCGAGCAGGATTGCCACGATAATAACGGCGAAGCCACCAAACTGAATCGCAGTGCTCTGGCTCCCGAAATCGGCAAAAGCCACCAGCAGGAAATAGGCGATACCGGCAAAAATGCAAGCCATGATCAATTGGACAATGGTCAAGATCTCCTCCTCAAACTGCCACACCGAAGGCAGGTAGCCAATCAGCTTGGAAGTACACGCATTGGTAGTATTAAAGGTTGCTTTGACAAAATTGCGGCGCTGAGGATTGGTTGTTCCGGACAGTTGATAAGCCAGCTGCCCCGTTGGTATTACTCAACAACTACCGCTACTACCGCCAGACAGTCACCGGATTTGATCAACCCCGGAAAGTGACGTGAAGCCAGTACTCCGGAACGTCTGGCGCTATAGCAGACCGGTGGTCTGCCGGTACGATCTGCCGGCCAGACCCTGGCGACGACGTCGCCCTTGCTGACCGTGTCACCAAGATCCGACATTGGTTCGAACAACCCGTCGTTTTCGCAGAAGACAAAACAATCGCCGTCCGGCATGTCCAGCATTGTAGTTGGCGCAACCTCGATTTCGCCCTTCGTGATGCCTGCATGTTTGAGTACATTGCCCACACCCTTCCTGGCGATGCTGATCGAGCGTGCTGTCGCCGAACCACCACCGCCAAGTTCGGTTGTAACTAAAACCTTGCCCTGAGCTTCGACCGTAGTGTCATACATGCCGACATTGTCTATCTCCAGCATCATCATCGTATAGGGTGCGTTGAAGGCTTCGACAGCCGCCACGCAGGCGGCCTGCAGTTGCTTGTCGTGAAGTACGTGAGCACAAGCGAAAGGAACAAAATCGAGAGTTTTTCCGCCTGAGTGGAAATCGACGACGATATCTGCTTCCGGCAAGAGCGTTGTGCTGAAATAGTCGGCAATCTTTTCGGTTACGGTGCCATCCGGTTTTCCGGGAAACGACCGGTTCATGTTTCCCTGATCGATCGGTGATGTGCGGGTTGCGGCGCGGAATGCCGGATAGTTAAACGCCGGGATCACAATAACGCGCCCCTGAACCTGCGTTGACTCCAGGTGCAGGGCGAGATCCATCAATGCAACGGGGCCTTCATACTCGTCGCCGTGGTTGGCACCGGTCAAAAGCGCAGTCGGTCCGGTACCATTTTTGATGACGGTTATCGGTATCATCACCGAGCCCCAGGCGGAATCATTGCGGCTGTACGGCAGACGCAGGAAACCATGGTTCTTTCCATTGGCATCCAACGCGATGGTTGGAACTATTGGATTAACAGGCATGTTGGTCAATCCTCTTGACAATGCAGGCGCGGAACGTGGGCCAGGTGGTCCGGCCTGATCGCTCCGGTAACGATGCTTCCGGTGTTTTCGAAACCCCGGTCGTTCATCCACGAGCCTGTCAACCTGACCATGTTGGGCAGATCCAGCACGACAATGACGTCTACGACACTGGCGTCTATTGCCAAGCGCGATTTAGCGAGCCAGTGATCGTATTCGCTCCGGTTGAAATGAATTTCAGGTGATGGCATTCAATCGCGTTCCAGTTCTGGCCCTGAGGTCCTCAGTTCGAAAAATCTGTTCCGGTGCGGGATGCAAGTGATCGCTTGCGTGCCAGGGTGGCGATGGCCGTGTCCTGAACGCCGGTTCCGGTCAGATCCGCAATCGTCACCCAGTCTGATGACTGCCGGCCTGGCGCCATGCCAGCGACTATTTCGCCAAGTTCGGCAAATTGCGCTTCAGCCGAGACGGTTCCGGCCTCGATGGCTGATCGCAATTCTCCCAGGGAACGTGTTTGCGAGAGCCGGTCGGGAACATAAAGGTCCGCCCGGGAAAAGCACGCCGGATCAATTTCATTTTTGTGGCGCTGGTCGGATCCCATCGCTGTAACGTGCTGACCGGGCCGCAACCATTGTGCTTTCAGTATCGGCTGTGTCGCAGGCGTTGTGGTGACGATTACGTCAGCTGAGGCAACAGCTGCAGCCGGTTCGGCTTCGGCGACTACTTCAATATTCAGCAATTTTTTCATTTGTTCGGCGGTATCCTGGGCCTTTTTCAAATCCCGGGACCAGACTGTCGCGCGATTGACCGGTCGAACCAGACAGAGTGCCTGCAGTTGCAATTTTGCCTGCGTGCCGGCGCCGAGGATACAGGCCGAGGATGCATCATCGCGCGCCAGATGACGTGCCGCAACCGCCCCGGCGGCTGCCGTCCGCACATCCGTGAGATAGCCGTTGTCGAGCAGCAAAGCTTCGACCATCCCGGTTTTTGCCGCGAACAACACCATCAGCCCAGAGGTGCTGGGCAGGCCGATCCCGGGGTTGTCGAAGAACCCCGGTGAAATTTTGACCGCAAAGCTGTCAATTCCCGGAACGAAGGCCGTCTTCACATCAACTTCACCGTTATAGGGTTCGATTGCCATGGACAGGATCGGTGGCATAATCACATCGCTGGTCGCCAACGCCTCAAATGCTTTTTCAACGCAATCGATGGCGGCCAAGTCCAGCGCTATCGCGCCTCGCAGATCCGCTTCCGTCAGAATTTTTATTCGGGGCATCTCACGCAACCTCTCTGGCGACATCAATATCCTCGCCGGAGATGATGCGATGGTGTTGTTTCATGTCGATATTGCCACCACTGACAACGACAACAAAGGGACCATCACTGTTGATTTTTCCCGCAAGCAGGGCCGCAACGCCAACAGAGCCCGATCCTTCGACTATCTGGCGTTCCTGCCAGTAAACATGCCGAATGGCGGCGGCGATCTCCAACTCGCTGACGAGAATGGTTTCGTCGACCAGATCACGGATCATTGCAAAGGTCAGGCGATTGTTCAATCCAATGCCACCGCCGAGGGAGTCGGCCAAAGTCGCTACCTCTTCGACGTGAATAGGTTTGCCTGCCTTCAGGCATTGATGCATGGCCGCCCCGCGTTCCATGGAAATTCCAATGATCCTTGCTTGCGGCTGCCTGTCCTTGATGGCGGCGGCGACGCCGGAAATCAAGCCGCCTCCGGACAGTGGAACAAGGATAGTTACAGCATCCGGTACCTGTTCCAGCAACTCCAGACCCAGTGTGCCCTGTCCGGCAATAACAGCCCGGTGGTCGAATGGCGGTATCATCGTCATTCGTTTCTCACTCACCAGACGTTCCACTTCAACCTGCGCCTCGTCCTGTGAATTTCCGACGATGCGTACTTCGGCGCCATGGGCCCTGATACCGTCGATCTTTGCCTGTGGTACCAGCCGCGACATACAAATGATGCAACGCACACCAGCCGCCCTTGCGGCATACGCAAGCCCACGCCCGTGATTGCCGGTCGATACACCGACGACGCCGCGGTCTTTTTCGGATTCGCTGAGGCTTGCTACCGCATTTGTCGCACCACGCACCTTGAAACTGCCGGTGACCTGTGTGTGCTCAAGTTTCAGGTGAACCGGAACACCATGCAGTTCAGACAGGTGCCGGGACTGGTTGACCGGCGTTACGCGGATTGTATCCGCAATAGCTGATCTGGCTTTTTCGATCTCCCCACGATCAACAAAATGCTCCGGATTTGTCATGCTGCTTTTCCGGACGCATTTTTCGGCAATGCACAATCAAACAGCCGGCCGTACTGCGGCGGTGCGTGATGATGGAAACCACCAAGGCGAGCCATTGCCCAAGCACTTGCCTGATTGGACGTGATAACCGGCTTTCCTATGTGTTCTTCAATCCCGGCAATGACGCCAATTGCCGGTAACGCGGTACAAGAGACAAACAACGCTTCGGCGTCCGTGTTGTCCACCGCCAGTGCCGCGTCGATGATTGTCTGTTTGCTGACCCGAGCCATCTCGCGGTCATCTTCAATACCAAGGCACTCGAATCGGGTCACATCAAGCCCGTGTTGCGAAAAATAGCCGGCCATCGGTTCGCTGGTGGCAAGTGTATAGGGTGTCAGGACGGCAAGGTGGCTGATGCCGAGCGCATTGAACGCCATGCGCGCCGCACCTGTCGGGGTGACAACAGGCACGCCCGGCCTGGCTTTTTGTATAGCCTGGGTAACCACGTCATCGCCGATAACCACCGACGCTGCGGTGCAGCTGTAACAGATGGCTGCAAGTGGTTCACCAGGCGCAAGAAGATTCGCTGCATCCGTCAGAAGCGGCCCCATCTTCAAAAGACTGTCCGGAGTCGTCGGATTTGCAAAGGCCACGCGGGTAGCGTGAAGCGACACGTTCGTGTCGGGCATCAACCGGTACATATCCTTTTCGCTGGTCAGGTCCGTGGCAAGTACAATCAGGCCGAAACGCAGAGACTTGCTCTGGTCTTCCCGGCAAACCGTTTTTGGCGAAAGCGATACCGATACTGTCGTCATTCATACGGATCCTTGATGCACATCCGGTCATCTCTCCGGGATCTGGAAAGTCGTCAGACAACCATCACCGGGCACGCGGCAAGACTTGTAACTTTGTGGGATACGCTTCCAAGCAAGAAACTCTCCACATCACCAAGCCCGCGGCTGCCGACAACTATCAGATCAACTTCACGCTCCTGGGCGAAATTGACAATTGTCCGGGCTGGATGGCCAGCCTTGACGAAACCGCGAATTTTGCTGGCGCCTGCTTCTGCAGCTGCTTTTTTGGCTTCCTCACCAACCTGGCTGGCATAGTCGCGCATGGCGTCATCCAGATTTTCGGGTTCTTCCGGGCGAACCATCGACATGGAAGATTCCAGCAATGAATGATGCCGGAATACAGTCAGGATCAGTAACTCACCACCACAGGTTTTCTGCAAACCGGCAGCCAGGATCAGCGCCATTTTTGCGCCTGGCGATCCATCTACAGCAACAAGGATTCGTTTGAACATTAAAGTCACCGGGAGTTATCGAAATGCGACATCGCGCAGGAATAATGCAATCTGTGGAAAGAAGATCAGCGCCACCGACACCAGTAGCAGCATGACCGTGAATGGGAATATGCCACGAATGACTTCGACATAGGGCCGTTTGAATATGGCAATTGCCGTGAAGATATCGCAGCCAAATGGAGGCGTTGCCGAGCCAATTGCGACCTGAAGCGTGATAACCGTGCCCACCAACACAGGATCAAGACCGACTGACTTAACAACAGGCGCAAAGATCGGCACGAGTATCAGGATGACGACAATCGGATCTACAAACATGCAACCGATGAAGAACGCAATCGAGATGACAGCCAGAACCCCCTTGGGGCCCATGTCCGCGACACCGACTGCTTCGAGTATCTGTTGAGGTACCTGGGCAAACGATATCACCCAGGAAAATGCTGCACCGGCACCGACCAGAATGAACACCACAGCCGTGATCAGACCCGTTGACTTGGCAATCACATAAATGTCCGGCAGGCTCAACGAGCGAAATACGAAGAATTCCAGTATCACTGCATAAAGTACGCAAGCGGCGGCGGCTTCTGTCGGACTGAAAATACCGCCATAAATACCACCGACAATTATGACAGGAAAGCCAAGTGGCCAGACAGCTTTTCGAACCGCTTCCCAGCGCTCTGTCCAGGAGGATTTTGGTTCTGTCGGTACACCATTGATGGTTGCGTAGACCATGCTGTATGTGGAAAACAGAACCAGCAAAAGCAGGCCCGGACCAATGCCGGCAATGAAAAGTTCCGATATCGAAGTGCTGGATATCACACCGTATATGATCATTCCGATCGAGGGTGGAATGAGAAAGGCGATATCGGAAGCATTGATGATGAGGGCCAGGACAAATGAATCCTTGTATCCGGCCTGTAGCATCCGGGGCCGAAGAGGAGAGCCAACGGCGACAACCGTCGCCTGAGTCGAGCCTGACACGGCCCCGAACAACGTACAGGCTGCGGCGGTGCTGACCGCAAGCCCACCCTTTACGTGGCCAGTGAACTTCATCACCATATCAATCAGGCGATTGGCAGACTGGCCACGGGTCATTATGTCGGCCGCCAGAATGAACATCGGAACTGCAATTAATGATGCCGGGCGAATGCCGGCCAACATCTGTTGGACCATGAAGTCCATCTTGCCGATATCGCCAAACATGAACAGGAAACCGACAAAGGTGGCGACAAGCAACGGGACCATCATCGGGAATCCGAGCAGGAGAAGAACGATCATGATCAGAAAAATGGTCGCTGCCATGGGTTGCCTTCCTCAGATTTCCATCTCGTCTTCGTCGTAGCCTTCCAGCACGTGCGTAGAAAGATAGATATCCTTGTCGACAAGGTTCTTGATTGCAGTCAGCGCGTACTGAAGTCCGGTCATGAAGAAGCCAACCGGCACCCACAGGAAGATCCAGTAAACTGGCGTTTGCAGTGCAGGCAGGACGCGGCCTGAATTCGCCACCTTGACGATGTAACCGACAGAAAAATAACACAGGGCAAACATGGCGACAGCCGTCACGGCGGCGATCGCAACCATCATTGCCTTTCGTGTCAATGGCGGCATCGCATCATAAATTGCAGACATTCGAATGTGCCGCCCTTGCCGCGCTGCGTAGCTGATGCCGGCGAAGGTAATCAGAATAATAAGGATCCGGTTCAGTTCTTCGGAAAAAAACAGGCTGTACTGAAACAAGAACCGGCCAACCACATTTGCCACGGTATTTATGGCCATCAGCAGGACGCCTACCGCCAGCAAAACAAACTCCAAGCGGCTGACATAGGAGTCGACGACGCCCAATACACCAGGCAATGAAGACGCATGCGGATCACGGGATTCAGTGTTGTCCATGATGGCCTCTGACGATTCGACGTGAATTCCGGAGGCGGCCGCCAGACCGCCTCCGGCGTTGTTTTTACTGGGCCGCAGCTTTCAGGTCAGCTTTCATCTGATCCAGAATCGCTTTGCCGCTGTCACCGGTCATCTCGATGAATTTGGCCTCAACTTCCGAGGCAGCTTCCTTGAAACATGCCCGCTGATCTTCTGTAAGGACGGTCACCGTCATTTCCGGTTTGGCATCGGTGATTTTTTTCAGTTCCAATTCGGCCAAACCCTTCTGGTAATCGACGATGTAGTCGTAGGCTACAGTGGCAGCATCGCGAACAACTTTCTTGTCGGCATCATCTAGTCCATCAAAGAAGTCCTTGTTTGCCATTACCGCAGTAGTGAAGTTGTTATGGCCCGCGTAGGTAATGTGGTCGGTTACCTCGTAGATTTTTGTCGAATACAGGAAGAATGTCGGATTTTCCTGACCCTGAATAATGTTTGTCTGAAGACCGCCGTAGACCTCGCCCCACGGCAGGGGAGTCGGCGTGGCGCCGAAAGCCTTGTACAACTCGACCAGCAACGGGTTGGTCATGACGCGAAACTTGACCTGGTCCAGGTCAGCACAACTCTTGACAGGCGCCTTTGTCGTCATGGCCACTTCGCCTTCAGGGAACATGCGCAACAATTCAAGCCCCTGTTTCGCATACAATTCCTTGAAGGTTTCGTTGATCGCCTTGCTGTCGCGATAGAAGCGCGCCAGTTGTTCCTGGTCGGTCGGCAACAGGTAAGGTACAAAAAACACCTGCGCTTCGGGTATCAGCGAACCGGTAAAGCCCGGGGACTGATCGACGAACTGCAGAATGCCGGCCTGGGCCTGCTCCATGATGTCGGCTGACTCGCCCAGAGTTCCGAATGGAAACAGCTGAACGGTGTGGTCCGAGTTTTTCTCGATCTCTTCCTTGAATTTTGTTGCGTATACGCCTTGAACCTCGGTTAAGGATTCTTCGAAAGCATATTTCCAGTTGTCGGCTTGTGCAGCGATTGTCCCTGCCACCAACATTGCCGCCGCCGCGACACTCGTCAAAAAGGTCCGGATGTTCGATTTCATGTGAAGTTACTCCTTGATTGAACTTTCTGCCTGCAGACCTCGTGCTGCAGAGCAATTCAAGTTGGGTCGAAGTACGGGAAGAGGTGGTTGGGCAGTGCATCGATTGTCTGCATCGTTGGCAGATCCTGAGTGTTTCGATACAGCTCCTTTGTCCTCCCTTATTTTTGTTATGGCCTGTAGAGTGAAACAAGGACAATTATGAGTCAATATGATTATTAAATCAGGACAATTTTCCGAGTTTGAGACTGCGTGAAATGACACAGTCCAAAACGGAAAATGACGATCTCTCAGGATGCTGCATTGCCGGTAGACAGAAAGGTCAGATTGTCAACAACGCCGGCTCGGGCTTGCTGCGTGCGAGGCGGGATATTATTTTCAAACCACGTTCCAGGGTTTCAACAGTCTCGGCGCCAAGGCATACCCTGACGCCGTTGACAGGAGCGGTTTCTGACAGCCGGAATGACGACCCCGGAGCTACTGCCACACCATTCAAGCTGGCATGGGTCACAAAGATATCAGCTGACCACGATCCAGGCATCGGAAGCCAGATATGCATACCGTTGTCGCTGGAATTGAATGCGACATGTTCAAGAACCTTTTTCGCCAGGTTGTTGCGTTCGCGAAGCGCCGATTTTTGCCACTGCAGCAGGGATTCTGCTGTACCGTCATCGATCCATCGCGTCGCCAGTTCGGCCATTAGTGAGGTGGCCATCCAGTTGGTCACCAAATGGCGGTTGGCGGCCGCAGATTCATACGTTTCAGGTACAACAAGAAACCCGAACCTGAGCCCAGGCATTATGCATTTTGTCAGGCTTGTGAAGTAGAATGTTCGCTCAGGGGCGAGTATAGCCATCGGATCCGGCCTATTTGGCTGCAGTGGTCCCCAAGCATCATTTTCAATAATCAGCACCTCGTGCTTGCGTGCAACTTTTACAATTTCCTTGCGACGTTCCGCCGACATTGTGGTGGCACTGGGGTTTAGCCCGGTTGGCATCAAGTAAATTGCCTTGACAGCTGTCCTTTCGCAGGCTGTGGCGAATGCTGCGGGCACAATTCCCTGTGAATCAATTTCCAAACCCTGAATTCTGAGACCAAGGTAACGGGTAAGTGGTTCGAGTGTGTGGTGTCCCAGTTCTTCTGTGACAATCAGATCACCTGGAATCGCTGTGGTCATCAAAGCAACGGTCATGGCCGACGTGTTGCCGTTTGTAAGCAACACAGCCTGTGATGGCCCATCCAGCCCGCATCGCCGCAACCACTTGAGTGATGCCGCGGTGTACTTCGCTAGAGATACGGAAGGACGGAACGAGGAAGCAACAGTAGCCGGCAGGTCACTGCCCAGATCCACAAGTGCATTTCGCATAGCATCAAGGTGGAGTGTTTCGAATACCGGTTTCAACATGGAGAAATCAATCATGGAGCCCTGCCGCCTGTCCTCAAGGTACGGCGTTTGTGTATTGTTTCGCCCCGACTTGACGAATGTGCCTCGACCAACTTCGCCGGCAATAACCCCTCGGCGGATCAATTCATCATAGGCCCTGCTGACAGTCTGTACGCTCAGGCCAAGATCATAGGCCAGATTGCGATGGGTTGGCAGCCGGTCACCATTGCGTAACTCACCGGCAACAACTGCACGGTTTAGTCGTTCTGCCAAAGATCTGTAGGCCGGCCTGTGTAGATCTTTGGGTTTGGGTGGCCATATTGTCATGAGTTATTGATGGCGATAATTGTGACAATTGACAAGTTTTTATTACTGGCCCACAAGTTGTTTCCATGCCTCCACTCAAGCTGGACAAACGCGACATAGAGATCCTTGCGACCCTGTCGAGAGACGGAAGGATGTCGAAAACGGAACTTGCCCGCAGGGTCAATCTCAGTGCCACGCCTTGTTGGGAACGCCTCAATCGACTGGAGAGGGGCGGAATAATAGCGGGGTATCACGCAGAGATTGAATTGCGACTGTTTGCTCCCTACGTTTGTGTTTTTGTCATGGCCGAGCTTGAGAGTCATCGCGCTTCAGCGTTTCAGACTTTTGAAACCGCCATCGCCAGCTACGATGAAATCATGGACTGCTGGGCACTGGGTGGTGGATTTGATTATCTGCTACACGTCATTACCCGTGATATCGACAGTTACCAGAGGTTGATTGATGATCTGCTGGAGCGCGGTACCGGGCTTTCTCGTTACTTTACATACATTGTCACAAAGCCGGTGAAGCACTCGGCAATACCACCACTGGAGAAGTTGCTGTCAAACGCATTGGAGAGTGATTAATGCGGTTATCGATGACAAAATAGATGATCTGACTGCCTTTGGCAGGAACATAAGTGAAAAATTCCACCCGCAACACACTATTCTCGGGCACCGTCAGTCAACCAAGAGCAAACCCATGTCCCTAGCCCAATCATCTCATGACACAACCTCATGGAAACTATCCGATGCGGCACTGTTGCGAAGCTTCGCCTACATCGATGGACAGTGGACCGCAGGCAGCAACTCCCAATTTTTTGCAGTTGTCGATCCTGCGAATGGCGCCAGTCTGGGTGAAGTCGCCAGTCTTTCCGCGGTTGACAGTGCGGCAGCAGTCGATGCCGCGCAGAAGGCATTTGGGGGGTGGTCCGGAATTTTGCCGCAGCAACGGTCCGCGATATTGCGGCGCTGGTTTGAACTGGTGGTCGAACACAAGGAAGATCTGGCAAGGATCATAACGCTCGAACAGGGGAAACCGATTTCCGAAGCGCGTGGCGAAATCGATTATGGCGCGTCATTTATCGAGTTTTATGCAGAAGAAGCCAGGCGCCCGAACATCGAAAGCGTAACTTCGCACCTGCCTGATGCGGAAGTCGAAGTCTGGCGCGAACCGGTTGGCGTGGCGGCCCTTATTACACCATGGAATTTTCCGGCAGCAATGTTGACCCGTAAAGCGGGCGCGGCACTGGCGGCCGGATGCACAGTTGTTGCTCATCCTTCTGCTGAGACACCGTACTCGGCACTGGCACTTGCCGAACTTGCCGAGCGCGCCGGATTTCCGTCCGGTGTATTCAATGTCGTGACCGGCAGTGCAGCCGTGGTAGTCGGACCGTGGATGGCGGACAAACGGGTACGCGCCATATCCTTTACCGGCTCCACCGAGATTGGCAGACTGCTGTACCGAGAGAGTGCCGATACTGTAAAGCGGCTTGTGCTCGAACTTGGCGGTCATGCTCCATTCATTCTGTTTGCCGATGCGAATTTGGACCAGGCAGTCGATGAAGCCGTCAAGGCCAAATTTGCAACTTCGGGCCAGGACTGTCTCGGAGCCAACCGGTTTTTTGTAGAGCGTCAGGTTTATGATGAGTTTTGCCGCCGTTTCGCCGAGCGCGCAGCCAAACTGTCCATAGGGATCGGTTTGGACGATCCCGACATTGGCCCGTTGATGAATGAAAAGGCGGTAGCCAAACAGGAAGAGCATGTCGCCGACGCTGTCAACAATGGTGCCAGAGTTCTGACGGGCGGCAGCCGTCTCAAGGCTGGTGGCTTGTTCTTTAAACCCACAGTGCTCGTTGATGTTCCGGCAAATGCGCTGATCATGTACGAAGAAACATTCGGTCCGGTAGCCGCCATAGCGCCATTTGACGACGAAAAAGAGGTTATTCAACGCGCCAACGATACCGAGTATGGACTTGTGGCCTATTTGCATACACAAGATCCACGGCGCATCTACCGGACAAGCCGAGCCCTTCAATTCGGCATGGTCGCGGTAAACCGCACCAAGGTCACAGGCGCGCCAATTCCCTTTGGCGGCATGAAGCAATCTGGCCTGGAGCGCGAAGGCTCACGCCTTGGAATGGAAGCCTTTACAGAAGTCAAGTATGTGTGTCGCGACTGGGCATGATACAAACACAAGAGGAGAAGAAAAATGTTGCGCAATGACCAGCTTGACCAGTGGGATCACGATCACTTTTTCCATCCATCGACCCATCTGGGCCAGTTTGCCCGCGGCGAGGTTGCAAATCGTATTGTTACCGGTGGCGATGGCGTCTACATCAATGACCGCGACGGCAACCGGCTGCTCGATGCATTTGCCGGTCTTTACTGCGTCAATATCGGATACGGCCGGCAGGAAGTGGCAGAAGCCATTGCCGCGCAGGCAAAGGAGCTTGCCTACTACCATTCCTATGTGGGCCATGGCACGGAAGCTTCCATCACGCTGGCCAAAATGATCATAGACCGGGCGCCGGCAAACATGAGCCGGGTCTATTTTGGGCTGTCGGGTTCCGATGCCAATGAGACCAACGTCAAGCTGGTCTGGTATTACAACAATATTCTGGGGCGCCCGGAGAAAAAGAAATTTATCTCACGATGGCGCGGCTATCATGGGTCCGGCCTCATGACCGGTTCGCTGACCGGGCTGGAACTGTTTCACAAGAAATTCGACCTGCCGATGTCCCAGGTGCTTCACACCGAGGCGCCATACTATTTCCGGCGCGAGGATATGTCGATGTCGGAAAGCCAGTTCGTGACCCATTGTGCAGATGAACTGGAAGCTCTCATTGAACGCGAAGGCGCTGACACAATTGCTGCGTTCATTGGCGAACCGATCCTGGGGACGGGGGGTATCGTACCTCCGCCCGACGGTTACTGGGCTGCAATCCAGAAAGTTTTGCAAAAGCACGACATCCTGCTGGTCGCTGATGAAGTCGTTACCGGCTTCGGCCGGCTGGGTACGATGATGGGTTCAATGCACTACGACATAGAGCCGGATATCATCACCATCGCCAAGGGACTGACTTCGGCCTATGCACCACTTTCCGGTTCAATCATTTCCAACAAGATCTGGAAGGTGCTGGAACAGGGCACTGACGAGACCGGACCCATTGGCCATGGCTGGACCTACTCGGCCCATCCGATCGGCGCT
Source organism: uncultured Alphaproteobacteria bacterium (assembly GCA_963700885.1). GTDB lineage: Bacteria > Pseudomonadota > Alphaproteobacteria > Rhizobiales > Aestuariivirgaceae > Anderseniella. Next base: position 121,631 of record CAVOZJ010000022.1, on the reverse strand, counting down.
GCCGCCGGTGTCGCAAATCTGAAACTGATCGATGAACTGGGGCTTGTTGAAAATGCGGGTGCTACGGGAAGTTATCTCAAAAAGGCGATGACCACAGCGCTGGCAGATCACGGTCATGTTGGTGACGTGCGTGGCGAAGGCATGTTATGCGCTCTGGAGCTTGTTGAAGACAAGGCTGATCGCATTTTCTTTGATCCGGCAAGGAAAATTGGTCCGTCCGTTGCTGCGGCACTCCTGAAGCGTGGCGTCATTGCGCGCGCAATGCCCCAGGGCGATATCATCGGTTTCGCACCTCCCCTGTGTCTTGGCCGGGACGAGGCAGACATCGTTGTCTCGGCGGCCGCCGATGCAGTCAAAGAGGTTTGCGGCAAGAATTGAAGGGACCTGCTGTGAGCCGTAGCTCGAAGCCAGGGCAGCATCTTGCAGCCGCCGGAGTGTGGACAGGCAACAAAGTACTTGAATCCGAGCCTGCCAACTGCCGATCTGTGCCCCGTATACTTGCTCTATTGCCCAGGCGGCGGGGTACCGCTGGCTATGCGTGCCCAGGCGGCATCGTCGATTGATACGCCGATCTTTTCCTGCAGGGCAGTGACATATTCTGCATACAGGTCATTGGACAGATTGGTCTGCAGGACCTGGCGGATGGCGTTGGCTTCATCCGATTTCGAATTGAAACCGGTTCCCAGTACAGGTGTCGAGACGATAATTTTCGCTGATTTGCCGTCGTTGGCGATTGAGAAAGTTTTGCCGTCTTCAGCCACGGAAAACAGTGCTGCAATGTCGCCACTGGTGAATTCTGCACTGGCTTCATTGCGCTGCACGCCGTTGACTGTCCTGACTTCAGTGTTCTCCATCTTTGCGAGATCGGCTATCGGGGTGCCTGATTTCAATCTGGCCACGAGCTCTTCGGCCCGTTTGCGTGTGGCGCTGGCGGCTTCGCGTGTCTTCCAGGCATCTGCCACCTTGTCCTTGATGTCATTGAACGCGGGAACAGCGGATTCGATGATGTTGCGGGTTTCCAGCCATGTGAAACCGTCGTCGCCGTCGGTAAGCGGTGAAATTTCAAGCCCGATTTCAGTTTCAAATGCCGTAGCGAGCGAATTGGCATGGCCGGGCACTGGCACTATTTTACCGTCCCTGCCTGTGCCGTTCAAAGCAACAGGACCAATTTCGGTGACTGTGATGCCGATTTCCCTGGCGGCTTCTTCCAGTGAAGCACCACCGGCGCGGGCATCCTCGAACTTGTCGTGCAGGTCCAGCAACTGATCGCGTGCCCTCGTAGTCCGGATCGCGGCAGTGAGTTCATCACGCATCTCTTCGAGAGGCTTGACGCTGCTATTGCCGACAATGGTTGCCTTCAGCAGGACAGTTGAAAACCGGCTCTTTACAGGATCGGAGACCGCCCCATCTGCCAGCGCAAAAGCGGCCTCAGCAACGGCTGGATCAGGAATGGCTGACTTTGCAACTGTGCCAAGCGAAATATCTGATTCTGACTTGCCCTGTTCCCTGGCAATGTCTTCAAAACTGGTTCCGTTCCTGATTTTCTCGGCAGCGGCTTTAGCATCTGCTTCACTGTCAAACGGGATTTGCAGCACTGTGCGGGTTTCTTCCGCTGCCAGTTGTATCTTTGTGTCTTCATACTGGCGCTTCAGATCGTCTTCAGTAACATCAATACCCGACATGATTGCTGCTGGTGTCAGCGCCACGATTGCGAAGGTGCGCCGTTCGGGTTCCCTGAACATACCGGGGTTTTCATCGTAAAGCGACTTCAGGTCGGCGTCGCTTGGCTGCTTCATCACGTCCGGCACCGTGAACTCAAAATAACTGGCGTCTCGCTGTTCGGTACGGTGCTTCCATATCAACTCAACCAGGGTGTCGGGTACGACGGCCTGTGCGGTCAGTGGCTGCGAGATGACCTGACGGGTCATGTTCTGGCGCTCGACTGCGAAGAATTGCTGTTCGCTCATACCGTTCTGGCGCAACAGCTGCCGAAATCTGTCGGCATTGAAGCTGCCGTCCGCGGCCTGAAACTGGCTGCTGTCAGCGACACGCTGGGCAACGGCGCGTTCGGGCATTGTGATGCCGAGTGACTGGGCCTGACTGTCGAGAGCTGCATCGCGCATCAGATCACCCAGAATCTGCCGGTCGATGCCAAGCTCGCGGGCACGGTCAGGCGTTACAGTCTGGCCAAGGCGGCGGGAATAGACCGCCAACTGGCGATTGAACGCTTCGGAAAATTCGTATGATCCGATTTCCCGGTTGCCTACCTTGGCAAGCACATCCGAAGTCCCGCCACGTATCATGTCCTCAATTCCCCAGACCGCGAAGCTGCCTGCAAGAAGGGCAATGAACACTTTGGCGATAATACCGCCGGATTTGCTGCGGAGTGCGGTAAGCATGAAACCAACCTCGTAACGTTTGGGACAATACCTATATAAAGCGTGAACCATGCGCTGCAAGCGGCTATGGATGTATTTTAAGTTTTGGTAACATTGGTGGAAGCAATAGCAAGGGATAAATGCGCCATGAAGCCGTTGGCTGCTGGGAACTGGAAAATGAACGGCCTGAAGGCGTCGATTTCGGAAATCAACGAACTGAAGGACAAACTTGCAGCTTCAGCACCGGCTTGTGACGTGATGATCTGTCCACCGGCAACACTGTTAATGGCTGTGGCGGAAGCTACTGCAGGAAGCGAGATCCAGACCGGCGGACAGGATTGCCATACAGATGATTCGGGCGCCCATACCGGCGATATTTCTGCCGCCATGCTGAAAGACGCCGGTGCAACAGCAGTGATCGTCGGGCATTCGGAACGCCGGGCAGACCATGGCGAGACCAGCGCAACCGTGAAAATCAAGGCGGAAGCAGCCATCGCGCAGGGGCTGGTCGCGATAGTATGTCTGGGCGAGACATTGGCTGAACGCGAGGCAGGCAACACTCTCAGTATCGTGCACGCACAGCTGGAAGGCTCACTGCCCGAAGGTGCAACCGGCGCAAACACAATAATTGCCTATGAGCCTGTCTGGGCAATCGGGTCCGGGCTTACGCCAACGACAGAGCAGGTGGCAGAGGTTCATCAGGCAATAAGGGCAGCGCTGTCTGCACTGACCAGTGCGGAAGAGGCGCATCAGGTCCGTATTCTCTATGGCGGCTCGGTGAAGCCCTCCAACGCGGCAGAATTGATGGCCATCGGCAATGTGGACGGCGCGCTGGTCGGGGGAGCCAGCCTGAAGGCAGATGACTTTGCCGGCATCATCGCGGCGTTCTGAACGGTTTACATTCGCGCGGCAAAAGCCTACATGAGCGCCAACCATTATTCCTCTATTCGTGACAAGGTTCGAGAAGTCCCATGATAGCCGTTATCACTGTGGTTCACCTGTTGATTGTTCTGGCCCTCATCGGCACCGTGCTGATGCAACGCTCCGAAGGCGGTGCGCTTGGCATTGGCGGCGGCGGCGGTGGCGGCGGCGGGCTGTTTACCTCTCGCGGCGCCGGCAGTGCGCTGACGCGCACCACGGCCGTTCTGGCGGTATGTTTCTTCGTGACATCCTTGTCTCTGGCCTATCTGTCGCGCGGCGATGCCGGTGGCAGTTCAGTGCTTGACCAGGTGTCACCCGGCCAAACTCAGGGCGAGCAGGGGGGTAATGGCGGCGGTTCGGTTCTGCCAACATTGCCGGGCACACCGCCAGCATCGACTGAACCTGCAGTCCCGACGCAGTAGTTTTTGCCGGTCGCACAGCATATCCGCCTGCGGCAGGCAGTTCTTCCTGGCTGAGATGTTTGCGGAAACGCAGGTATGAAGTTGCGTTCTGGAGGTACGGAGGGCAAAACGCCGTGGTCCTTCGAGAAATCCTAACAAACTCATCGGCGACAAGCAGCAGGGTTGCGGGCTGTGCCGGCCCGGACTATCCGATACTCAACCAAACACGTGAGGCGCCTGACATGCTGGCAAAACACATCGACAAGCAGCGCAACCTGTTCATAATTTCGCCGGGTGAGGAAATCACTTCGGATGACTTCAAACAGCTTGCACGGTCCGTGAACGACTATATCAACGAGACCGATCAGGTGCCCAATCTTGTGATCCACACCCAGGGACTGCCCAACTGGAAAAACCTCGCCGCACTGAGGGAACATTTTAATTTCATCCACGATCACCACAATATTGTGAAAAAAATAGCCATTGTTGGCGACGGTGTAATGTTGTCGCTGGTGCCTATGCTGGCGGATCATTTTGTGCGTGCAAGACTGCGCCATTTTGCGGATGCGGATCTGGACCAGGCCAAGACCTGGGCAGCATCCACCGACGAAGTTGCCGGTGGCTTCGAGGTCATTGAAGGAATTGCGGATAACGTAGTAGGACTTCGGGCCGTGGGCGTGCTGACCGCGAGGGCCTATGAGGAAACGCTTATTCCGTTGATGGAGAAAAAGCTGGCCCGGCACGGAAAGGTCAATTTGCTGTTTGTGGCGGATGACCGGTTTGATACGATGACGCCCGGTGCGATGTGGGACGATGCCCGGTTCGGCATCATGAATATTACCCGGTTTGGCAGAATTGCCGTGGTGACCGACAAGGAGTGGCTGAACCACTCCGTCCATTTGCTGGGTCCGCTGATGCCGGCTGTTATTCAGGTGTTTGCCACAGATCAGGAAGAAACCGCCCGGCAGTGGGTGACAGCATCTGATTGAGTACATTGCCTCTTTTTTGCTTTATCTGAAAAACGAAAAACTGGAAAACCGGGAAACAATTGCGGATTACTTACGTTTTCCCCTGAACTTTCTCAACCTGGCCAGTAGTCGGCCGTCGGTAACCGCAAGGCCTGCAGCGACTAGTCCAAACCCGATCCAGGCCTCAAGTCCGAGTTGCTAACCAAGAAACACTACGCCCAGACCAATGGCAAATGGCGGGATCAGAAGCGTCACCAGCATCAGGTTGGCAGCGCCGGCTCGAGCGAGGATGGCAAAATAGAGCAGGTAGGCCACGGCGGTCGACAGGATTGCCAGGCAGATCAGCGAAGACCAAATGTCGGGGGAGAGGCTCAAGACCGGCAGACCGTCTGACCAGATTGCAATCGGGATCATGAGAATAGTACTTCCCATAAGCATTCCAAGCGCATTCATCTGCGGAGCGTTGTCCGAAAGACGTGTTTTGCCCCAGACACTTGCGAATGCATATGAAAGCGATGCTGCCAGGACTGCAAGTTGAGCCAAATTCCTGAGATCGAAATTTTTCAACGCATCAATCCCCATGATTACAGCAACCCCGAACACCCCGAATACCGCCCCGACAATTTTCCGGGATGTGAGTGGTTCATCAGCCAGCAACAGACCCGAGACGACGGCGCCGAAAACGGCAGTTGTGCCATTGAGGATTGATGCCAGTCCACTCTCGATTGTCTTTTGGCTCCAGAAGATCAGCGAGAAGGGAATGGCATTGTTCAGTGCACCCATGACGAGGTAGGCAAACCAGGTCCGTGGTGATTTCGGTATCTTGGTTCCACTCCACAACACCACCAGAAACAGGGCCGGGACAGCCCAGAACACACGGTGAAGCGTTATGGTCAGCGGCGGCACTTCCGCGAGTGCGACTTCCGCAAAGAAGAAAGAGCCTCCCCACACTGCTGCCAGGGCGAGCAATAACAGGGCAGACACCAGATCGATCACAGGCGTGGCTCTTTTGGTCATGCGGTCTCATTGCACGAAGCCGCAATCCAGACCACCCGTTTTCCGGGCAATAAATTTCTGGCCCGCACAACTTGCTGCTCGCCGCGCCGGACCTGCGTCAGCCGCGAACATTGCATACAGTTCTGTTTGTGAAAAACCGCACATCGGCCGGCTGATCGAATCATTATGCTCATTGAAAATAGGTCAAAGCCAAACAATCAGGAGGCAAGAATTGACCCCTAACAGCAAAGAATGGCTCCGCGGGCCGCAAAGTGGCTGATGCTCCAAAGGATCTCCCGCTGGCCCTGAGAGCCTGATCAAGGAGATCAGCATGACTAACAGTACATTCAGAAACAGCTTCGCCGCCGCGGTCGCGGCAACCACTTTGATTTCGGCCACGACATTCATGCCTAAAGATGCAAATGCGCTGGCCGCCAAGTGCGGTAAACACAAGGATGTAGTGGCATTTCTGGGCACGAAGTTCAAGGAGACCAGACAAGGAATGGGCCTGATAAACGCCGGTCAGATGATGGAGCTTTACATCTCCGAGGCAGGCTCATGGACAGTGTTGATCACTCGGCCGGATGGCGTGACCTGTTTTGGCCCTGTTGGTATGAACTGGATGGGAATCAGACCCAAGCCTGCACGTGCGGAGGCAGGCGTCTGACCCAACGTTTCCAACCGCACCACCACATAATTCCGGCGGATCATCAGCGGCGCACGGCGTAAAGGTGATCCGCCAAGGCAATCAACACTCATATGTACGCATGTTTGTACGGACTGTATGACGAGACGGTGGCCCGGTACTCAACGGCGGTCTGAAGGTTTCAACAGAGGTTATGCTTCAGCGTCGCGGCTCTGAAAGTCGATGTGGATGTGGTTGCCATCAACATCAGAAACATTGACCTGGGTGACCTCGATGCCGGGCACCCTGACGACTTTGTAGTCAATATTCCGGTTGTCCAGATTTTCTATAAACGATGCAAAACCTGTTGCCGACAGTGCAAAATGTTCAATCCTGGGGTCTTTTCCCACCGGATCAGAGTCAACACCAACCAGGTGAACCACCGGATATTCACCTGCATACATCCATGCGCCTGGAAATGGAAATGGTGGCCTGGCGCCAGACGTCATTCCGAGGACGGCCTCGTACCATTTGATCATCTCATCAAGATTTGCCGTTTTGACATTGACATGGTCCAGCCTGTTGAGTTGCATGATTTTCTGTTCCTGGCAGTTTCAAACTGTATACTCGGGTTTTGCTCGTTCTGGCCCGGATTGCACGCCCGGCCAGCTCGATTAGACAATCATTGTTCAAGCACATTCAAGCGGATTCCGGATTGAGGAATATCGCCGGAAAATTAATCCAGTGAGGGGGTCATGCCGGGGGCTGGATATGAACCTTGCCATTGTTCAGGAAACAACTTTTGTCAAACAGCGTCAGGTCCAGCCGATTGGGAAATCGCACATCTGACAGGTCAGGAAACGGTTCTAGCGGACAGTATGGGTCATCGAGCGGCGAGTCAAAATACCCGGAAGTGAAAAATGTCAAACCGGCTGTTTCCTGGATATCAACAGAGCTCCTTGTATGTTGCGGCGTCAAACCAGTCCACCTGGATGGCCCGGTTTCCAGTTGAGGCCGCATGCTCCAGTACGATCTTCTCACCAGTACTGATGACACCGGCTTTCAGAGCTCTTTCTGCCTGATCAACAGCGGGCTGTTTTTCCAGTTTGCCGGTCTGAATCGCCTTGCGCACCTTTTCAGCGGCGGGCCGGGCAGCAACAGCCGCTTCGCATGCGCGTTCGAGCAAACCCAGGCCGGGGGCATCATCTTGAGGTACGAATATGTCTGCTGTCAGACGTTCTCTCCGCCGGTCACCATCCTGAAGAACACGGGCGACTCTTGCTCCGAGTGCGTCGGATGGCATGTTCTGTGTCAAACCCAGCGGCAGGATCAACGGTTTGACCAGCCAGGCAACGGGACGCGACGGCAAATTGGCGAGCACTCCGGCCAATGCCGTTTCAATCTGGAACATGGCAAATTCCATCGACCACTGCAGCAGCACCTTGTCTTCTTCCAGTCGGCCGTCGTCCTGGAACCGCTTCAGGGCGGCCGAGCCCATGTACATCCAGGCCAATGCATCCGCGAACCGGCCGCTTATCTTTTCCCGCCGCTTGAGTGACCCGCCAAGTGTTATCAGTGCAACGTCTGAAAGTAACGCAAAACATGCACTGTAACGGTTCAGTTCGCGATAGTACCGCGCATCTTCGCCGTTCACCGGCGCATTTGCCAATCTGCCGCCTGTGAGACCAAGCCACAACGACTTCACGGCGTTGGCAGCGATGAAATTCAAATGGCCAAACAGGGCCTTGTCGAATCTGCCAAGATCGTTGGCGGCCACGGCAGACATTTCATCCTGCACGAACGGATGACAGCGGATGGCGCCTTGCCCATACACGATCATTGAGCGTGTCAGAATATTGGCTCCCTCAACAGTGATGGCAATCGGCACTCCCACATAACCCTTGCCCAGAATGTTGCGAGGCCCACGGCAGATGCCGGCGCCTGCGAGAATATCCATGGCATCGCTCATGCATTGACGCATGCCCTGGGTGAGATACGCCTTGACGATGGCAGACGGTACAGATGGTTTCTGGCCATCATCAACAAACCCGCAGGTCAGCCGCCTCGCCGCATCCATGAAGTAGGCATGTCCGGCAAGCCGGGCCAGAGGCTCCTCGATGCCCTCGAAGCGGCCAATGGGGATTCCAAACTGTTCGCGCACTGTCGCGTAGGCACCAGCTGTCCTGGCGGCCAGCTGGACTGCTCCAACCGACTGTGCCGGCAATGAAATTGACCTGCCGGCTGCCAGGCACTCCATCAACATACGCCAGCCTTGTCCAATCCCGGCCTGGCCGCCAATAACAAAGTCCAGCGGAATGAAAACATCCTTGCCGAAAACGGGACCATTGGGGAACGGGACACCCATCGGATCATGGCGGTTACTGGCATCCAGACCTTTCAGATGGCGAGGCAACAGCGCACAGGTGATGCCAAGTTCGGTTTTGCCACCGAGTAATCCGTCGGGATCAGATGCCTGGAAGGCCAGTCCGATCACGGTTGCGACAGGTGCCAGGGTGATATAGCGCTTGGAGAAGTTGAGCCTGAGGCCGATGACCTGCTTGCCGTCATAACGGCCCCTGCAGACCACGCCCTGGCTCACGATACCAGCCGCATCACTGCCGGCGGTCGGCTCTGTCAGGGCAAAACAGGGTATATCCTCGCCGCGCGCCAGTCGTGGCAGATAGTATTTTTTCTGATCATAAGTTCCGTAATTCAGCAACAGCTCGCCAGGTCCCAGGGAGTTTGGCACCATGACAACGACGGCCGCGGTAATGCTGCGACTGGTTAGTTTGGCCACGACGGTAGATTGTGCCAGGCCTGAAAAACCCAGCCCGCCGTGTTCTTCAGGTATGATCATGCCAAAGAAGCCGTGCTTCTTCAGGTACGCCCAGGCATCATTGGGCAGATCCCTGAGCTGGGAAACCTCCCAATCATCGATCATGCGGCAGAACTCCTCTACCGGACCGTCGAGGAATTCCTGCTCGTTCCTGCTGAGAGGGGGAGACTTGAAGTCAAGCAATTGCTTCCAGTCAGGATTACCGGAAAACAACTCGCCGTCCCATCCGACCGACCCGGCCTCCAGCGCTATCCTTTCGGTCTCTCCCACGTCCGGCAGGATGCGGCGTACCATGGCCATCGCCGGTGCTGAAAAAAGCTTCCTGCGCAAAAAGGGAACTCCGAACGCTGCGGCGAGCGCGGCGACAGTCATGGCAAACACCATACTGCCGCCGGTCAGCGCACCGTAACAACTGACCCATGCTAAAAAGCAGAGCACCAGCGCCCCAACCCAGGCCAGGTATCCGCGACTGGAATACAGTCCGAAACCCAACCAGAGAAGTGCGCTGACTATGAAAGCAGATGTCATGACTATGTTTCAGTTCCTCAACGGCTTGCCGGTTTTCAGCGTATGCTTGATGCGGGCAATCGTGTTGCTGGTCCGAACCAGTTTCAGGAACGCCTTGCGCTCCAGGGCAAGGATGTCATCTTCGCCGAGCGTGTCAGTTATATCGGTCTCACCTCCGGACAAAACCTCTGCCAGCGCCCGGGCAACCGTGACATCGTGAGGCGTAATTTTGCCCTGCTTGCGATAACCGGCAATGGCCAGTTCCATCGCGACCAGCGCCGTGGAACCGGGAAGCCGCAGCTTCGCATGCGGCGGCGGCTGGTAGCCGGGAACAAGACTCAAGGCACGTTGCTTGGCATCAGCGAGCAACCGGTCACGGTTCATGGTGATGCCGTCATGCTCGCGCAGGAAAAGATGATCGCGCGCTTCTGCAGCAGATTTGGCGACTGTTGCCATGGCAATTGTCTCAAAAGTCTTTATGACAGGTGGCATAGGTCCCTTTTCCAGTTCCGCATTGCCAGTCCAGCGCAACAACATCTCCTTGCAGCCGCCCCAGGCCGGCACCAGGCCAACGCCTGTCTCTACCAGTCCTGGATAGGTCTCGGCATGGGCCTGTACGGCATCAGCGTGCAACAGTATCTCGCAACCGCCACCCAGAGCCATTCCGGACGGTGCGCCAACCACTGGAAAAGCCGAAAATTTCATACGCCTGTAGGCCTTCTGACCCATCGCGACCAACGGCTCTACAAGGAACCAGGTTCGCAGGAATGCCGGAATCAGCAACAGGCCGATATTCGCGCCGATGGAGAAGTGTTCGCCTTCATTGTATATGACCAGTGCCTTGAAATCGCGTTGCACGATATCGACTGCCTTGTTGACCATGTATAGGCTCAAGGGGTTCAGGGAGTTCATTTTTGAGTGGAATTCCAGACAGGCCACGCCGTCGCCAACATCCCACAAACTGGCCGAGCGATTGGTTGCTACCGGCCTGGACTTGCGCTTGATATCACGCAGCTGCAATACGGCGCCGGGGCGCTGCACCGGCACATATTCGCCTGAATGCGTGAGCTGAAGCAGCCTGCCACTCTCGACCCGGTAAAATGTGGCATCACCAACCTTATCAAGGAAGGCAGGAACCGGACTACCGTCACTGCGCAACTTGCCGGCAAACCAGGCTGGACCCAGTTTGTCGATCAACTCGAACGGTCCGTGTTTCCAGTTGTAGCCCAGTCGCATTGCTTCATCGACAACGGCCGGATTGTCGGCAACCTCGGGTATCAGCCAGGCGGCATACGACAATGTTCGTGCCATCACTTCCCAGGCGTACCGGCCGGCCGCATCGGGATGGCCCATCAATGCCCTAAGGTTGCCCTTGCGGGCGCCTTTCAGGCTTGCAAAACGCGGTTTGCGTTTTGCATCATGGTAGGTGCCGCTTGCAAGATCCATTGCCTGCTTGGTTTTCCCGGCGGCAGTTTCCTCAAGCCGATAGAAGCCGCCTTTACCTTTCCGCCCCGTGTAACCGTTCGCGATCATGCGGTTGATCAATTGCGGTTCGCGGTGGATGGAGTGGAAAGGATCATCGGCCGGCAGTGCAGCTTCCATGCTGGACAGGACATGTGGCATCAGATCCAGGCCCACCATATCCAGCAAACCAAAGACACCTGACTTGGGAATGCCGAACGGTGCGCCAATTGTGGCATCAGCCGTTTCAATTTCCATCCCCTTGTCTATCGCTGTGACGACAGCGCATTGCAGCCAGTAGGTGCCCAGTCTGTTTGCTATAAAGCCGGGTGTATCCTTGCAGTCGATTACCGTTTTGCCGAGCGACCGGTCTGCAAAGTCACGTACCGCGCCAGCAATATCGTCGCGGGTTTCCGGCCCGGTGACAATTTCAAGCAAACGCATGTAGCGTGGCGGATTGAAGAAATGCGTAATCAGAAAATGACTGCAAAAGGTCTTGTTCAAACCCTTGACCAATGAGGCAAGCGGTATTGTCGATGTATTGGACGAAACCACAGCATTGTCATGACAGTGCTTCGCGACCTTTCTGTATAGTCCCTGTTTGACATCGAGCTTCTCGATTACCGCCTCAACGATCCAGTCGCATCCGGAAAGCCGGTCCAGATGGTCCTCGATGTTGCCAGGCATAATGAGACTGGCATTGTGCAGGTGCATCAGCGGGGCCGGATCAGTCTTCAGCAATCTTTCTATGGCGCCCTTGGCGATGGCGTCCCGGTCACCGGTCACGCGGGGCACAACATCCAGCAGGTCGACCGGTATGCCGGCATTGGCAAATTGAGCTGCAATGCCAGCTCCCATGACACCCGATCCGATGACGGCGGCTTTACGGATGCTGATCAACGGGCTGCTTCCAACACGGTTGCAATACCTTGACCACCGCCTATGCACTGGGTTGCAAGCCCATATCGCGCGCCCTGGCGAACCAGCAATTGTGCCAGCTTTCCGGTTATGCGTGCACCTGTGGCACCCAGCGGATGACCAATTGCAATGGCACCGCCGTCGAGGTTGATCTTGCCGGTTTTCAAACCAAGGTCCTGAACATTGGCCAGCGCCTGGGCGGCAAACGCCTCATTGAGCTCGATGATGTCCAGGTCTTCCACGCCGATACCGGCTCTGGACAAGGCTTTTTCTGACGCCCCCACGGGCCCAATTCCCATGAGTTCGGGCTGGCAACCATGGGTCGCGATGCCCCTGATAACCGCGAGGGCTTTCAGACCTGTCCTGTCGGCAAACTCGCTCGTACAGACCAGCACCGCAGAAGCGCCGTCTGTCAGTGGTGAAGATGTTCCTGCTGTTACGGTGCCGTCCTTGTCAAATGCCGGTTTCAATTCGGCCAGTTTTTCCAGAGTGGTTTCCGGCCGGATGCACCCATCCTCATTTACCGTGCCTGCAGAGGTTTCAATAGGTATGATTTCGTCGGCGAACCGGCCGGCGGCCTGTGCAGCAGCTGCCTTTTGGTGGCTGAGATCGGCGAAGACATCCTGTTCAGTTCTGCTCAATCCATATTTTGCAGCAACGTTTTCCGCCGTTTCGCCCATCGAAATGTAGGCTTGCGGATAACGCTCAAACAAGGCCGGGTTCGGCATCGGATTAAAACCCATGATCGGCACCCTGGTCATGGATTCCACGCCCGCACAGATGAATGCATCTCCTGCATTCATTTGCACGGCGCCGGCCGCCATGTGGATTGCCTGCATGGAGGATCCGCAGAACCGGTTGACCGTCACACCGGTCACGCTCATCGGCAAACCTGCAAGGACTCCGATCAGGCGGGCGACGTTCAATCCCTGCTCGGCTTCGGGAAAAGCGCAGCCAACAATCAGGTCTTCTATCTCACCAGGGTCAATACCGGTTGTTTCAATCAGGCCACGGATGACCTGCGCGGCGAGATCATCAGCGCGCATGCCAGACAAGGCGCCCTTGTTGGCAGGAGTGAATGGCGAGCGAACGTAGGCTGCGATAACGACAGGTCTCATGGTAGCGATATCCGGCCGGGGACAATGACATCGTCCTGGTTGATTTGTCGCTGTTTGCGACGCGTTGCCTCTTCATCGATCAGTTCCTGCTTCGATAATTTTCCCACTAGCGTCTTCGGCAGTTGTTGACGGAACTCTATCTCCCTGGGCATTTCCATGGGTGACAGCTTGTCGCCCAGAAAAGCATGAATGGCATCTGCTGATTCAGCAGCACCTGCTTTCAGTACCACAAAAGCCTTTGGTACCTCGCCCTGCCGGTGATGCGGAATGCCGATTACCGCAGCTTCGGCCACATCGGGAAACTGTTGCAAGGCTTCTTCTACAACCCGCGGGTAGACATTGAAGCCGCCATTGAGGATAAGGTCCTTCTGGCGGTCGACCATGAACAGAAATCCATCCTCGTCCATGTAGCCCAGGTCCCCGGTATGCAGCAGGCGGCCGTCCAGGGCCTGGGCGGTTTCTGACTGACCCCGCCAGTATCCCGCCATCACTTGTGGACCATCGATGCAAATTTCGCCAATTTCCCCCTGCGGCATTTGCCTTGTTGGATTCTGCGGATCCCGAATTTCGACGATTGTGCCGGATAGCGGTATACCGACCGATCCGGCTTTCTGGATGCCATCAACAGGATTACAGGTTGCAACGGGTGAAGCCTCGCTGAGACCATACCCCTCAACAATCTGACAACCGGTCAAAGCCTCGAAGTCGGTCTTTGTGCCCAGTGGCAATGGAGCGCCGCCAGAGACGCAAATTCGAATCGAAGCGAGATCATCCTTGTTGAGACCGGGATGTGTGCTGATTGCGGAAAACAAAGCCGGTACAGCCGGAAATATGGTTGGCTTTGCATCCCTGATAGTCTTCAGGGTTTCCTCAATCTCGAAACGCGGCAGCAATACAAGTCGTGCTCCCGTGGCAATGCCGTAATTCATGCCCACTGTCATTGCGAATACATGAAACAGTGGCAGCACGATCAGTATACGCTCGCGACCCTCGCGAGCATCCCTGTACATGCGTCTTATCTGTTCGGTATTTACAAAGACGTTGGCGTGGGTCAGCATCGCACCTTTCGGCACGCCAGTGGTTCCGCCACTGTATTGCAACACGGCAATATCATTTTCGGGATCGATTTCAGGCACAGAGTACTTGCCGTCATTCTCAATCAGTGCGTCAAACCATATGAAACGTTCATCATTAGGTAACTTGCTGATTTCATTATATTTCCAGATGGAAAACAATGTACCTTTTATAGTGGTCAATGATGCGCTGAAGTTGCAAACGACAACTTTTCGCAACTCGGCGGTGTCAATCAACGGAGCTATCTTGGAGAACAGCTGATTGAGATCAATGGTAATTGCCATCTCCATGGCGGAGTCGCGTACCAGGTGTTCAATCTCCTGTGCGGCATAAAGCGGATTGATGTTGACCACGATGCCTCCGGCCTTGAGCACCGCGAAGTAGCAGATGACGGAATACGGCGTGTTGGGCATACAGAGGCCAACTCGGGTACCCTTGACCACCCCGAGTTTCTGCAGTCCTGTTGCGGCACGGTCAACCTGGTGCGCGATTTCGGCATAGGTATGGGTGCGCTTCATGAACTCTATGCATGGGCGGTTGGCGAACCGCACAACGGATTCATCAAGAATCGAAAATAGCGGCTTGGCAGGCAACGGTGTGTGCCATTGCCCGATCCCGGTATAGGCCGTCTCCCAGGGGTAGATGGGCTCGCGGTGGAGTTCGATCGGGTGGCTTGCCTGGATTCGCGCCAGGAATGCCAGCACTTTGTCCTGTGTACCATCAATATCCTCATTGAGGATACCGTGCCGGTCCGACCTGACTGTTTGCAGTTGCCTGTCCGCCGATCCGATCCTCCGGTAAATCATGTCTGCACTGTGCGGATCTACGACGGTATCGGCGTCACCCTGCATTATCAATGCCGGGCACACCACATCGCCCAGAGTAGCGTTCATTGCAGCAACGGCTCGCCGCAACTCATAAATACCCTTGGTGGGAATGTGCCGGTAGTTGATGTGAGGATGCTCTGATTCATTGATCCTGAAAGCCAGCCGGTTGTCGGCTGCCGGAACCATCTTCAGAAGTTTGCTTGCGCCATGCAGCAAAGGTACAAAAACCAGGTTCTTGTTGCGAAATTTCAAAGGCGCGGACACTGCTGCGACGCCGGCAAGTTTTTCCGGGTGCTGCGCTGCCAGGATGAGAGAGAGCGCACCACCGGTTGAAAACCCGACCAAACAGACCCTCCGGGCAAAGGCGGAAATGATCTGGTAGCCGGTCTGAACAGTTTCAAGCCATTGTGTCCAGTCGCGTGTAGCCAGGTCATGCGGTGAAGTTCCATGTCCCTTCAACCGCACACCGATCACCGGATGTCCTGCTGCGGCTATGCGTTCACCCATTTGCTTCAGTTCCGCAGGCGATGCCAGAAAACCATGCACAAGCACTACACCCAGACCATTGCCACCGTCTTCCGGTATCAGCAGGTACGGGGAGGGATCTTCTGTCGCGGTTTGCTGATTGTTCAGGAGTTGGTGCCGGTTGCGGTGAAAGGTTTGCGTGTCTCTTTCCAGAGCCCGCAACTCGTCATCAAAACGCAGTCGGGCAATATCCTGATCAGTCAATTTGCCGGCGCGTTGATAGGCGTCCTGCAGTGCGGTCTGCACTGCCGGAATTGGGGCGACTTCATTGGCGTATACATCAATCGGGTTCTGCAGCCGGACATTTTCGAAGTCGTGCTCCTGGCGCAGCTTCGGCAGAAGACTGTAGCTGTCTGCGTCTGTCCTGATCAGGCTGAGCCGGTCCGCCTCGACCATGAACTGAGACAGCTGCGGCGCATCAGTCCGCTCAATGCCCGCATACCTATCAGGATTTGTCAGGCTTCGATGCAGGTGAACATCGGCAGCGTTTTGCAGATTCTTTATGGCTAGATAGAGCATACGGTGGAACGCCGGCCGGTCAATCGTATCATGATCATGGTCCAGGTGTCTCAGCACAAGACCTGCCGCCAGATGGCTGAGATTTACAGTGACGCCGGAATACATTTCTCGCATGCAAGCTTCGCGCATGGAGTCTGTGTGGTTTTTGATGCTTGCGTGAACGAGACGTTCGCGCCAGCTCAGCCGTTCGCAGGTATCCCTGAAGAACTCGTCCAGATTATTGATTCCGCGGATTGCAACCCCCAGCAACTTGCGTTCAAGAAACGAGAATGACTTTGCGCTGTGAATACCGTTGCCGACACGAATGTCCATATCGCTGTCCTTGAACAGCAGGTTTCCCTCGATCAGAAGTTCTTCTTCCAGTTGCGGATTCAATCCTCCGGAGAAAAGCTCGGCACACCGTTGCAAGGTGTTGCTGCCTACCCGCATTGGATAAAACGTGATGTTGGAAGGCATGACCATCGTAGGTTGACGCACAGCAGACAGGAGCTCGTCGACACCGCCCAGCTGCAGCTTGTCTACCCAACGTTCGAGCTCGGGGACATTGTTGCGCCTGTGGTTTTCCAGTATGCCGATCTTGAATGCGTCCAGTGTGAGCGCCAGCAATGAAGCACCGGAATGATGTTTCCTGCGTCTCATTGATGTGCGGGAGTAAACGTTCAACTGGCCATCGGCATCCATGACGCGGCGGTCTTTCACCAGCCCTCCTTCCGGGAAAAAGACCACCTTGCGGCCTTTCAGGATTTCCTCAGCCAGGAACGGCAACAGGCGGCGATAGTTGTTGGGTACGGCGCCAAGGGAAAGCAGATAACGGCCAAACGAGTTGTTATTGGCAAAGAACTCGTGGGTCGCGACGGTTCTGCAGTATTTTCCTGTTTCCTGAAAAATGACGTAATTGGTTACGAAGGTTTCAAAGCGGGCAAAATGGTTGAACAGGAATATTTGCCCGTTCCGCAACTGATCGTCTTTGTGATGCATCTTGATGTTGAGGGAGAGGCGCCTGCGCAGCGTTGAGATCGCGCGCACTGTCCAATCACAGGCCTGCTTGCTGATTCTCAGGTCGACATCCAGATCATATTCAACTCGGCCCACCATCGGACTCATCCTCGGTTCGAGAGCGCCGAAATCTCTCGCCCGACAGAGATTGAACGACTACCAAAGTCAAAATATGGCACAGATTCCTGACCAATTGCTTTACATTGAGAGTACCGCAATCGACCGCAGCCACAAGGGAGGTGAAATAGCAGGCGATCCTGAGACCTTGGGTGGTGCCACTTGAAGTTGCGGCCACAATAACACGCGCACTCTACGACAAAGAGAAAAAAGGCGTTGCCTTCTGGCAAACGGACATGAGGCAACAATGACGCTCGATGTTGAGGGGAATGGTTGTTTGATGCTGTCAGGAGTCAGATCCGGTGCAGTGGGGCAGTCT
Source organism: uncultured Alphaproteobacteria bacterium (assembly GCA_963700885.1). Taxonomy (GTDB): domain Bacteria; phylum Pseudomonadota; class Alphaproteobacteria; order Rhizobiales; family Aestuariivirgaceae; genus Anderseniella. The sequence continues at coordinate 104,125 of CAVOZJ010000022.1, read as the reverse complement.
TTCGGAACATCAGGATCGCGGGGTTTGAAAGAGAACGTCAGATGTGTTAGCCGAACGGCAATGTGCCATTGTAGATAACTCACCAGGCACTCAAATTAACGCTTCCCAGACCTCTCGACTCGAGCTAAACCATAATTCCCATGGCGCGATACATTTTCATTACCGGCGGCGTGGTTTCCTCACTTGGCAAAGGCTTGGCATCTGCGGCTCTTGGAGCATTGCTGCAGGCCCGCGGATATTCGGTCCGGTTGCGGAAACTTGATCCCTATCTCAACGTTGATCCGGGCACCATGAGCCCGTATCAGCATGGCGAAGTGTTCGTAACGGATGATGGGGCTGAAACAGACCTTGATCTCGGCCACTATGAGCGTTTTACCGGCAGGGCCGCGACACAGGCCGATAACATCACCACGGGTCGCATTTACCAGGACATCATTGCCAAGGAACGTCGCGGAGATTATCTGGGCGCCACGGTCCAGGTGATCCCGCATGTCACCGACGCCATCAAGGCGTTTGTTGCCGACGGCAATGACGATACAGACTTCGTGCTGTGTGAAGTGGGCGGCACGGTAGGCGACATTGAAGGGCTGCCGTTTTTCGAGGCGATCCGCCAGTTTGGGCAAGAATCACCGCGCGGCCAGTGCATTTATCTGCACCTGACGTTGCTGCCATGGATACAGGCTGCGGGAGAACTGAAAACCAAACCGACGCAGCACTCTGTAAAGGAATTGCGTTCCATCGGCATACAACCCGATGTGCTGATGTGCCGGGCTGACCGGGACATACCTGAGAACGAGCGCCGCAAGATTGCGCTGTTTTGTAATGTGCGTCCCGGCGCTGTCATCCAGGCGCTGGATGTGAAGACCATATATGAAGTGCCGCTTGCCTACCACCGCGAAGGGCTGGACGACGAGATACTGGCCGCATTCGGCATTGAGGGTGCTCCTGCTCCGAAACTCGACATGTGGAAAGACATTGTCAGCCGCATCAGGGAGCCGGAAGGCGAGGTGACCATTGCGGTTGTAGGCAAGTATACCGGTCTGCTGGATGCCTACAAATCTCTTAACGAAGCGCTGGTGCATGGCGGTATCGCCAACAGGGTGAAGGTGAACATCGAGTGGATTGAATCAGAGGTCTTCGAGGCCGAAGACCCGGCACCGTTGCTGGAGCATGTGCACGGCATTCTGGTTCCTGGCGGATTCGGTGAGCGTGGTGTTGAAGGAAAGATTGCCGCGGTTACCTTCGCTCGCGAACGCAATGTACCGTATTTCGGTATTTGCCTCGGCATGCAGATGGCGTGCATTGAAACGGCGCGATCACTTGCCGGCATACCGGCGGCGTCTTCGACGGAATTTGGCGAGACCAAGGAGCCGGTTGTTGGCCTGATGACTGAGTGGATGCGCGGCAATGAGCTGGAGCAACGCGCCAATCAAGGTGATCTGGGCGGCACCATGCGGCTGGGTGCCTATGTGGCCAAACTCAAGCAGGGTTCCAGGGTGGCCGCCATCTACGGCAGGGAGGAAATCTCGGAACGCCACCGGCACCGTTATGAGGTTAACGCCCGATATCGCGACAGGCTGGAAACTGCCGGACTTGTATTCTCCGGTACATCTCCGGACGGATTGTTGCCGGAAATTGTTGAAATTCCCGGCCACGCGTGGTTTGTCGGGGTGCAATATCACCCGGAACTGAAATCACGGCCGTTTGAACCGCATCCGCTTTTTGCGTCATTCATTGAAGCTGCCGTTGAGCAAAGCCGCCTTGTTTAGGTACTGTTTCCAGATGGATCGTATTTTCATGTCATTCATGCGTGTTTGGCTGGTGCTGGCACTTTTGTTGGGCTGCGTGCCCGCGATGGCACAAACCGGTGGCCTGAGCGATATACTGAACACCGGGCAGGCTGACCGGAAAGCCGAAGAAAATACAGTCAAGCCTCAGGCCGGAAAACCAGCTGAATCCGGCGCTGCGACAGGCAATGAGCCGCCCGCGCAACAGGAGGACAATTCCAAAACTGACGCAGCCGTGGCAGAGGCGGCATTGCCTGCCGGCATCAAGGAAGCCGCCGGCAAGGCCAGGCGGGCGGCTGTTGATATAAGCAACACCCTGGAAGACCTGAAAGGCAAGCTCGCAGACCCGTCCCTGCCGGCGGGTGAACTGACCAAGGCACGTGAGCAACTTGAGAATGTGCGTGAGCAGGCCAAGCTTGTAGACCTCGAACTTACATCTCCGCTGGCGCAGATGGATGCTCAGTTGAGCAGGCTGGGACCGGCACCGAAAGACGGCGCGACCGAACCGGAAACCGTGGCGTTGCAGCGCGCTCAGCTCGAGCAGGTTCGCGGCATACTGCTTGGGGCACGTGCCGAGCTGGCGCTTGCAGCAGGTGCGGCGGATCAGCTGGCAAGCCAGGCCGGCAAGCTTGAACGGTCGAGATATTTTGACAGGCTGTTCAAGCTCGATAAATCAATTCTGGCGCCAAGCCTGTGGTCAGAAGGGATCGCCAGAGGGGGTGATATCTGGGCTCGCGCGACGCGCCTGGCTACCGGCTATTACACGCTGATAGCGGAGAATAATGGAGCATGGGTGGCCTGGTTTTTGCTGGCTGCGTTCATTATACTTGCCACTGGCGGCTATCAAGCCTGCCGGGCACTTGCCCATCGCGTGCGGGCGGGCAAGACACCTAACGGCGAGCTGGGCAAGATGGTTAGGGTGGTGGCCACACCGGTCGGCTATGCGTTGATAGCAATCTTTTCTACAGGCGTCTTTGGCCTGCTGTTATTTCAATTGGGGGCACGGTCCGCAAGAATTGAACAACTCTATTCGGCTTTTGCCCTGACGATGGTGATGTTTGCGTTTACCCGCGGTCTGGCCAGATCCATCCTGTCGCCAACGCAACCGGACTGGCGGATAGCCAACCTGTCCACGCAGGCTGCGGAGAAGTGGCTCAACCTTCTGACAATTTCGTTCGTTCTCATGGCGGCTTCCTATTTAATCAATCAACTGCTGGTAGTGGTGAATCTGTCGGGAGAGATGCAGCCGCTACAGCGAGCAATTGTACTGCCGGTGCTTATGTTCATTATTGTCAGGCTGATTCTGGTTGCTCAGCATGACAGACGCAGCAGTGAAGCCCCGCAAGGAAGAACGGTCTATTTTTCCTGGGCTTCCTACTTGATTCAGCCAATCTGGCTGCTGGTGATTGCAACAGGCCTGGCGCTGCTTACCGGGTATCTGACATTGGCCAGTTACATGATGGCCAACATAGTTATCGTCGGTGCAGTGGTGAGTTTCCTGTACTGCATACGCCGTCTGGCCGATGCTTTCGTCGCGCAGAGCATTTCCGAAGGCAGCCGCATATCCAACACGCTGAAACATGCGTTTTCCATGTCGGAGCAGGGCATCAAGCGGGCGGGCATTGCACTCAACGCGTTTGTTGATTTTACTCTTCTGCTGCTCGGCGTGCCATTGCTGCTAACTCTGACCGCCCTGTCATGGGTCGATGTGCGCAGCTGGTTTTCCACCGCGTTTTTCGGTTTTGATATCGGCGACATCACAATATCGCTTTCGTCAATCCTGCTGGCCATCAGTGTCTTTGTTCTTGGCCTGTTGCTGACCCGGTTGATCACAGGATGGCTGGACCGCCGTATTCTGTCTGCCACCAATCTGGATGCGGGTTTGCGCAACTCGATCCGCACAGGGGCCAGTTACACGGCCACCATTCTGGCGCTGCTGGTGGCCTTCGCAGCCGCCGGCGTCAACTTTGGCAACATTGCCATAGTTGCTGGTGCACTTTCAGTTGGTATCGGCTTTGGTTTGCAGTCGATCGTCAACAATTTTGTCTCCGGTCTGATCCTGCTGGCAGAACGCCCGATCAAGGTAGGCGACTGGGTGTCGGTAACCGCAGGCGAGGGTACCGTGACAAAGATCAATGTGCGCTCCACCGAAATTGAAACGTTCGATCGGTGTGCGATCATCGTACCGAATTCCAGCCTGATTTCAGACGCGGTGCAGAACTGGACCCATGGGGACCTGATGGGCCGCTGCAAGGTGGCAGTTGGGGTCAGCTATGATGCTGATCCGCAGCAGGTGCACGATATACTGATCAAGTGCGCAGAGGATCATCCCAGAGCCATGGCCTATCCGCTGCCATCGGTTCTGTTCAAGGATTTTGGCGCCAGTTCGCTCGACTTTGAGTTGAGAGTATTTATCAATGACGTGAACTGGGTGGCCTTTGTCGCCAGTGAATTGCGGTTTTCAATTCACAAGGCGCTCAAGGAAGCCGGTATCGAAATCCCATTCCCACAACGTGACATCAATGTCCGGGGATTTCAGCAGGCGGTTGCCGAGGCAGTCCGGACTGAGGCAAAACCTGCACGCAAAGCAAAATCGGGAGGATAGGCATGGCTGGTCTCGATCACGTGGTTCATTGCACAGCTAATTTTGACGGATTGCGCACCACTATGGCTCAGATCGGCTTTACCCTGACACCGCCTGCCAAACATCCGTTTGGCACCGGCAATTCACTGGTGCAGCTTGAGGGTTTCTTTCTGGAGTTTCTGTATTTGCCGAACCCGCACCTGGTACCGCAACCCGGTGAGGGTGAGTTTGGATTTGCAGACTACAATGCCGACTTCATGAAAAATGACGGTGAGGGCATTTCCATGCTGGTGTTTGAAACTGCAGACGCTGCAGCAGAACAGGCGCGGTTTGTCAGAAAGGGACTGGATACCTACAATCCGTTTGATTTTTCGCGACTGGCACGGCAACCGGACGGCGAAGAGGTAACAGTCGGCTTTTCGCTGGCCTTTGCAACGCATGCGGACATGCCAAAGGTGGTATTTTTTTACTGCCAGCAACATGCACCGCAGTATTTCTGGAAAACCGAGTATCAACGTCATGCCAATTCGGCAGTCGCAATCGGCGAAGTCGCGATGGTTGCGACAAACCCCCTGCATTACGCGGGGTTCCTGGTTGCAGTGAGCCAGGGTGACCTTGTGGTGTCCGCTGACAATTTGGTGCGGGTGAAGACGGACCGTGGGGCACTTGCCATGTACGCGCCCGAGGCCTTTCAAACGGCTTATGGCTTTGCTGCCCCGCCGCTCGCCCATGGCCCGATACTGGCAGGCTACCGGATAGAGGTGGCAAACCGGGAGGTGGCGCTGAACCAGCTTGATGATGCACGGGTGTCCTGGCTAGAGACGCCGTCCGGTCATGCAATTGGACCGGACGTGGCAGCCGGTGCTGTCATGGCGTTTTCAGAGGTTTTATGAACGCCATGCTGGACCCCAGACTGACAGGTTTGCAGAACCTTGAACGATTGCGTGATTCTGGTGGGCAGGCTCCGTTGGGCAGCCTGCTGGACTTCCGGCTCGTCGATGTGGGCGACGGATATGCGGTGTTTGAGGGAAATCCCGGCCCGGAACATTACAATCCCGCCGGCACGGTGCACGGGGGATGGATATCCTCGATTCTCGACAGTGCCCTGGGCTGTGCAATTCACTCCCGGCTTGAAGCAGGTCAGAGCTACACAACGGTGGAACTGAAGGTCAATATGGTACGTGCCGTCACTGATCAGACAGGGCTGGTGTCAGCGCGCGGCGCTGTCATTCACCTGGGACGCAGGGTGGCAACCTCTGATGCCCGGCTCGAAACTGCCAATGGCAGGCTGCTGGCCCATGGCTCGTGCACGTGCATGATTTTATGAGTTTCTTTCTGGTCCACTGGAGCCGCCATGACCGAATTTGCCTATGACACGGTGGTGTTGGGCGCGGGTGCGGCCGGCATGATGTGCGCAATTCATGCAGCAGCCCGCGGTGGCCGGGTGCTGAGTATCGATCATGCCAAAAAGCCCGGCGAGAAAATCCGCATAAGTGGCGGTGGCCGCTGCAATTTCACCAATATCAACACGACGCCGCAGAACTTCATCTCCGGCAATCCGCATTTCGCCAAATCCGCACTGAAGCGCTACACACAACACGATTTTGTCAACCTGGTGCAACAGCACGGTATTGCGTTTCACGAAAAAACGGCCGGTCAACTGTTTTGTGACGGCTCGGCTACAGAAATCATCGACATGCTGCTGGCGGAGATGGCCGGAAACGGTGTGGAACTTCGACTGGAGACAAGCGTCAGAGTAGTTCGCAGGTCCGAAACAGGTTTCGGGATCGAGCTTGAAACACGCGGCCACACGGCATTGCTGACGTGCGGCAACCTGGTGGTAGCGTGTGGCGGCAAGTCGATCCCGAAAATGGGGGCGACCGGGTTTGGTTACCGGATTGCCGAGCAGTTCGGGATGGATGTGACTGATACCCGGGCAGCCCTGGTGCCGCTTACGTTTTCTGAACCTGTGCTTGCGGGCCTCAAACCGCTGGCTGGTGTGTCTGCGGACGCCGAAGTCAGTTGCGGCAAGGTAAAATTTGCCGAAGCATTGCTGTTTACCCATCGTGGACTGTCCGGACCTGCTATCCTGCAGATATCGTCCTACTGGCGGGAAACCAATCCTATAATGCTGGATCTGTTGCCGGGGCGCGATGTGTTTGGGGACCTGAAAGCGATGCGCAGGACCCACGGCAAAAAAGCAATTTCTACCGTGCTGGGTGAGTTTCTGCCCAACCGGCTGGCGGGATACATCACAGAACAGGCTGGTGTTTCGGGTAACCTGGCGGACCTGTCAGATAAATCGCTAGTGGCTCTATCAACAGCTATCAGACAGTGGCAGATTTATCCGGTGGGTACAGAAGGCTATCGTACGGCGGAAGTAACTCTGGGCGGTGTCGACACGAACGGATTGAGTTCACGCAGCATGCAGGCCAACGATGTGCCGGGATTGTATTTCATCGGCGAAGTGGTTGATGTGACCGGATGGCTCGGGGGGTATAACTTCCAGTGGGCCTGGTCGTCCGGCTGGGCGGCGGGTACGGCGATTGCAGAAGCAGGAAACAGGCAATGAACCAACGTATAAACGAGCTCGGTCAACCAATTGGATTTGAAGTGGCAGGCTGGACACCGCGCCAGCGCCCGCCACGTGAACCGATGCAGGGCCAGTATGTGCGGCTGATACCGGCCGGCATTGAGCATGCGGGCGACCTGTTCGATGCATTTGCAGCAGATATCGAAAATCGCATATGGACCTATCTGCCTTACGGGCCGTTTGCGACAGTTGCAGAGTGCCGAAAGTGGATTGAGCAAACCTGCCTTGGTGACGATCCGCTGTTTCACGCAATCATCGATGAAGCCTCGGGCAGGGCGGTCGGTGTGGCGAGTTACCTGCGCATTGAACCCGGCGTAGGCGTGATCGAAGTTGGACACATAAATTATGCGCCGGCATTGCAGAAAACCCGTGGCGCCACCGAGGCCATGTACCTGATGATGCGCCGGGTGTTCACAGAGCTTGGTTACCGCAGGTATGAGTGGAAGTGTGATGCGCTGAATGCGGGCTCGTGTTCCGCCGCCGGTCGGCTCGGGTTTTCCTATGAGGGCTGCTTTCGTCAGGCCACCATGTACAAGGGCCGCAACCGGGATACCAACTGGTACTCCATCCTGGACACCGAATGGCCGATACTGGAAAAGGCATATGAAGAATGGCTTGATCGGTCGAATTTTGATGAAGCGGGGGTGCAGAAGGCAAGTCTCGCAAAGCTGATCGACAGCCGGAGGCAAGTTTCAAGCTGAACCTGCCTCGATCAAGGGTACGTCAACAGTTGCTATCCAGGGATGTGCCGCCTTATTCTTGGCTGAATAGGAGGCACCATGCCACCACGCGATCCCATTGCTCAGCTTGCGACCCATAAAGTAACCAACATGCCACCGCATATGGGAGATCAGGACCTGTGGGCGGACGATGTGGCTTTGCGCGACTGGACCACGGTTCACGGGGCAGGCCATCACGAGGGTCATCTTGCGCAGGCCGGTAAACTCGCAGGGCTGGACGAGACATTCGAGAAGGCCAACCAGGCAAATCGTTTCAGCCCCGAGTTGCGGGCCTTTGATCGCTACGGTATGCGCATCAATGCGGTAGAGTTTCATCCCGCATACCATGAGCTGATGAACCTTGCGATATCCAGCAGGGCTCACAATTTCGCCTGGCACAATGAGGGCAACGCTGGTCACGCGGGCCAGTCGGTACTGACCTACATGTTCAGTCAACCCGAAGGTGGCGTTATGTGTCCGATGGCGATGACCTACTCGGTTGTACCAAGCTTGCGAACCACGCCGTTGATCGAGGCGGAATGGCTGCCGCGGGTTCTCTCAACAGAATATGATCGCCGCGACATTCCGGTAACCGAGAAGACTGGCGCAACGGTTGGCATGTTCATGACCGAGAAACAGGGCGGTTCCGATGTGCGGGCCAATTCGACGGTCGCTGCGCCAGTTGGCGCGGAAAGCGGGATGGGTGCTGCATATCTTTTGACCGGGCACAAGTTCTTCTGTTCTGCGCCGATGTGCGACGCCTTTCTCGTACTGGCGAATACGGACACTAGGGGCATTTCCTGCTTTCTGGTGCCGCGGTGGCGTCCTGACGCCACTCGCAACAACGTCCACCTCCAGCGGTTGAAGGACAAGCTTGGCAATCGCTCGAATGCCTCGGCTGAAATGGAATTTCAGGACACCTATGGGGTGATGGTGGGCGAAGAGGGGCGCGGTATTCGGACGATCATGGAGATGGTTACCGGTAACCGGCTTTATTGCGCCATGTCCTCGGCCGGGATCATGCGGCAGGCGCTGGTGCAGGCGCTGCATCATACTTCCAACCGGTCGGCATTTCAGAAACGGCTGATCCGACACCCGCTGATGCAGAATGTGCTGGCGGACATGGCGGTGGAGGTTGAAGGCGCGGTAGCCATGGGCCTGCGAGTGGCGCGCGCGATGGATCAGGCTACTGACCCGGCAGAGGCCGCGCTGGCACGGATCGGAACGGCGGTGGCAAAATACTGGAATTGCAAACGTTGCCCCGGCCTTGTTGTGGAGGCGCTCGAATGCCATGGCGGACCGGGATATATCGAGGACAGTATAATGCCGCGGCTTTACCGCGAGGCTCCCATCAACTCAATCTGGGAAGGCTCCGGCAATATCATGGGGCTGGATGTCCTGCGCACGATGACACGTGAGCCAGAAGCGGTTTCTGCTTTCATGGGCGAAGTCGAAAGCGCGCGAGGCAATGATGGCAATCTCGACCGGTGTATAGATGATTTGCGAACTGAACTGGACGACAGGGGTGGCATCGAGGGCCGGATGCGGGTTGTTACCGAGATGATGGCCATGACCCTGCAAGGCGCACTTCTGACCCGGCATGCGCCGAATGCAGTGGCCGAAGCATTTTGCGCGTCTCGTCTCGCTCCGCGCTATCGCGGTGCCTTCGGCACGTTGCCGGGCGAATGCAACTTCAATGACATCATTGATCGCGCCCTGCCTGCTACGCGCACTGGTTGAACGGCTGGTTGCGGAATCCGATGATGATTGCGTGATCGTATCTTTGGGGATGCAGGCTTTGCCGGCACCTGCATTGACCACATGCACTGATTTCAACTGGATTGGTGGCTGGGCCATCTTGTTCACGAAACTGCCTTATCCGGCAATCTGATCCAGCTCGGTTCGGATGCGGCCGAGAATATCGGTTGCAGCTTTGCTGAGCTGTTGATCCTTGGAAGTAATGACCGCAAGTTCGTGATCAATTCGCGGCGAGAACGGACGCCATACCACTCCGTCCGACAGATCAATTTTGCCATTGATCGGGTCGATTATCGAAACATCATTGCCCTGTGCCACAATGTTTCGGGCGATGGCGAAAAAGTAACTGCTGGTGTTGCGTTTTACAGCTGTGCCGGATTCGGAAAGCAGATATTCCAGCTGCCGGTCGACAACGTGATTTCCGGTTATGCCAACTACCGAACTGCCATGAAGAGTTGCTGGAAATATCGTTTCATGTGCAGCGAGCGGGTTGCCTTCACTCATGATACAAACACATTCCAACCTGTAGAGTTCAGCATTCAAACCTGCGACCGGCACCGGCGGATCTATCAGTCCGATGTCGATCTGGCGTCCACTGACCCAGGATGCGATTTGACGTGAACTGTGTACTCTTATCTCGACGCTGACCTCTGGATTATCGCGTTGGAATGCAGCCAGCATCCTTGGCAGAAAATTGAATGCGAGCGCGCCGTTGGTTGCAATGCTGAAACCGCCGGTGGCGCCTGATCTGATATCGGCAGCGTGCCGTTCAATCTGTGAAATGACCCGCAATCCCTGAGCCACCTCGTCCTGCAACTGCAGGGCTTCAGCGGTCGGCGCAAAAAAACCACGTTCCCGGTAAAACAGGCGAAAGCCCAAATCAGCTTCGAGATTGCTGAGCGCAATGCTCACTGCAGGTTGGGTCAGGTTGAGGCGTTGGGCGGCACGTGAAACTGAACCCGCGTCGAGCAAGGCATCAAAAACTTCCAGGTGACGCAATTTCAATTTCATTACGCGGACTTTCAGGTGACATAAAAAAATCGAATACTTTAATAACAAATATTAAATTGATCTAATGAATACGCCTGCCTATCGTCGAGATGTCAACTGGTTATCTTGCGAGGCGGCGGTTGAACAACGGACCTGCGGATTGTCGGGAAGGAACTCCAATGACGCCACGCGGCGGCCCCCTGGCGCCCGATTGTAAGGACAGTTCTTACTGGCTTGAAGATATGCCGCCCGCGCCGGTTACAAATGACCGTCCGCTCACTGCTGTCGATGTGGCAGTAATAGGATCGGGCTATACCGGACTTAATGCAGCTATCGAAACAGCACGCGGTGGACGCACGACAATGGTGCTTGATGCACACGACCCGGGTTGGGGATGCAGCACCCGCAATGGCGGCCAGATCAGTACCAGCATTAAACCGTCTCTTGAAAAGCTGGCCGGTCGGTTTGGAATGGACCGGGCTCGCGCAATCCGTAAGGAGGGTGAAAAAGCGCTGGACTGGATCGGAAATTTTATTGCCGATGAGGCTATCGATTGCGATTACGTTCGATGCGGGCGATATCATGCAGCCCACACCCCTCAACGCTACAATGAAATTGCACGTCATGCAGAGGTTCTTACGCGAACCGAAAGTATAGAAGCTTTTGCTGTTTCCCGTGCGGAGCAAAGGAGCGAACTGGGTTCTGATGTCTATCACGGCGGTGTAGTGTTCCCGCGACACGCCTCGCTCGACCCGGCGAAGTATCATCGTGGTCTGTTGACACTGGCGCTCTCTTTGGACGTTCATGTGACAGGCCATTGTGGTGTCAGCAACGTCCAGCAGGACAATGACGGGTATCTGCTTTCCACTGAAAAAGGTCAGGTGCGCGCGCGTACCGTGATTGTCGCAACGAACGGCTATACAACCAAAATGACGCCATGGTTGCAGAGGCGGATCGTTCCCATAGGCAGCTATATCATTGCCACTGAACCGCTTCCCTCCGGGCTGATGGACAGCCTTTTTCCGACCAACAGAATTGCCAGCGATACCTGCAAGGTCATTTACTACTACCGCCCGACACCGGACCGGACGCGAATTCTGTTTGGTGGCCGTGTTTCGGCAAAGGAAACCGATACGGCTGTGAGTGGCCCCAGGTTACATGCCGACATGTGTCGTATTTTCCCTGAATTGTCAGACTACAAGGTGACCAATTCATGGATGGGAACAGTTGCCTATACATTCGATGAATTGGCCCACACAGGCATCCGGGATGGTCTCTATTACGCCTTGGGTTATTGCGGCTCAGGCGTGTCGATGGCCGGTTATCTGGGCATGCGGCTTGGCCAGAAAGTGCTCGGTCTGAAAGAGGGACAAACCGCCTTCGACGGTCTGCCATATCCATCACGGCCGCTTTATCGTGGCAATCCCTGGTTTTTGCCTGCTGCGGTCGCATGGTATCGCTGGCGCGACAGGTGGCAATACCAAAACGCCTAGTTCGTGACCTGGCGGGAAAACAGGATAGCAATAACCGGACGGACCAACGCCGAGCCATCCGGGATAAAACAGGCGAAAATCATGTTGTCAATGATGGCAGCATCTTGTTTCAAGAAGTGGAGGAAGCACATGAACAAATCGGTAGTCTTAGCACTGGCAGCAACGTTGTTTTCGTCGGCAGCAGTTGCACAAGACAAACAAGTAACGATTGCATCCTGGGGAGGGTCTTACCAGGAAGCGCAAAGCAAGGCATTGTTCCAACCGGCATCTGCAGCTACCGGCATAACAGTGAAAGAGGAAACATATGGCGGCATGTCGGATGTTCGATTGCAGGTATCGTCTGGAGCAGTTTCGCTGGATATCGTGGCGAGCGGGTCAGGTTCGGCGGCTCGCGCGGGCGCGGAAGGTTTGCTGGAGCCCCTTGACTACACTGTAATCGATGTTTCGACTTTCTATCCCACTTTGAAATCAGAGTTTTGCGTCGGCGGTGATGTGTTTTCGACAGTATATGCATGGAATACAGCGACCTACGGTGACGACGGACCACAAAGCTGGGCGGATTTCTGGGATGTCAAAAAATTTCCTGGAAAACGGGCCTATAGAAACAAGGTTGCAGGTGCACTTGAGCCCGCAATCATGGCGGATGGGGTTGCTCCAGAGGATGTCTACAAGGTTCTGGATTCAGAAGAAGGCATCAAACGTGCCCTGGACAAGATCCGTGAATTGAAACCGCATATTGATGTGTTCTGGTCATCTGGCGCCCAACAGGCGCAGCTCATGAAGGATGGCGAGGTCGACATGACTACAGGCTGGAATGGCAGGTTCGACAATGCGGCAAAGGATGGCGCCAAAGTCAAATACAGTTACAATCAGGCACTGCTTGACTATGATTGCTTTGCCATTCCGAAGGGCGCCCCGAACAAGGATACAGCAATGATGTTTCTCGCTGAGATCTCAAAAGCGGAATACCAGGACGACCTTCCCAAGTACATAACCTACGGTCCAACCAACAAGGCAGCCTTCGATACCGGAGTTATTGATGCCGCGACGGCAGCATTGTTGCCGTCATCACCAGCCAATGCAGCTCTGCAACTACCGATTTCACTGGACTGGTACGCCAAGTGGGAAACCAGGGCGGACGAGATGTATCAGGAAATGCTGACTGAATAATCATATCTGCCGACCAATAAATTCACGGGCCATAACCGGCCCGTGATCTATTGAGGGAGGGGTGTCGCATTGACCGGACAAATCACTGGCGCATTGCCGATTTCCATTCGCAACGTGACCAAGACCTATGGCGCTGTGCACGCGCTGAACGACGTTTCGCTTGATGTCGAAAGCGGGGAATTCCTGACCCTGCTCGGACCATCAGGATCAGGGAAAACAACATTGCTGATGGTGCTTGCTGGTTTCACGCGCCCGGATGCCGGCAGCTTGAAGTTTGGCGATGCAGAAGTGATACGCAAGGCGCCGCATCTGCGTGACGTCGGCATGGTTTTTCAAAATTATGCCCTGTTTCCCCACATGACGGTGGCCGGCAACGTGGGCTATCCACTTCGTCTGCGAAAAGTGCCGAAGCCGGAAGCAACGGCCCGCATTGACCGTGCACTTGAAACGGTACAACTGAGTGGTTTCGGTGAACGGCGGATTGACCAATTGTCGGGCGGTCAGAAGCAACGGGTGGCGTTAGCCCGATCGATCGTGTTTGAACCACGCATCCTGCTCATGGACGAACCATTGTCGGCACTTGACAAGAAATTGCGCGACCGGATGCAGATTGAACTGCGTCACCTGCATGAAAAACTGGGGATGACGACGGTCTATGTTACCCATGATCAGCGCGAGGCCTTAACAATGTCTGATCGTATTGCCGTGGTGAACCATGGCAAAATCATGCAACTCGCTACCCCGCAGCACTTGTATGACAAGCCAGCCAACCGGTTTGTTGCTGATTTCATCGGAGATTCAACTTTTCTGCCAGTCACCAGAAATGGGGAGCAGGTAATGTTCGGAGACATGCCACTGAAAATAACCGGCCCTGTGCCGGATGCAGCCAGATTATTGCTCATGATGCGGCCGGAACGGGTGCGCCTGGCAAACGGAGGAACAAGAAGATCGCGCAATGTGTTCAAGGCGATCGTGTCTGAAGTGGTTTACCAGGGTGACAGTTACCTGATGTACGCGAAATTGCCAGACGGCACTGAAGTTGGCCTGCGCGGATCAATTCGTGGAGGCACGGTTTCCAAACTGCCCAAAACGGGTGAGCCTGTCGAATTGTCATTGAATGCAGCAGATGCGATCCTGATTGACGGCGGGAATGCCTGAAATGGCAGGAAGCGAACTAAATGACCGCGAATTGCGCGCTGACGAACGGCTCGAACGGTTGAAACTGTTTGGTCTGAGCTCGCCGGCAGTGCTGTTGGTTCTGATCATCCTGGTTATTCCTGTTGGCTGGCTTTTCTACGTGTCTTTCATTGGCGCCGAAGGTCAGTTCTCGATTGAAAACTACGCCCGGATGATCGAGAGCAAATCGTACTCTCGGATATTCGTCACAACTTTTCAGGTGAGCCTCCTGACAACCGGTCTGTGTATCCTGATTGGATATCCTCTGGCCTACTTCATGTCGCAACTGCCAAATCGTATTGCAAATTTGTGTTTGATTGCTGTTCTTTTGCCGTTCTGGACATCGTTGCTGGTGCGAACCTACGCCTGGCTGGTGTTGCTTCAAAAGCGCGGGCTGGTAAATGACTGGGCGATTTCGATTGGTCTGTGGGATGAACCTGTCAAGATCGTACACAACATGACCGGCACATTGATCGGCATGGTGCACATCATGTTGCCGTTCCTGATTTTACCCGTTTACAACGCAATGAAGGCAATTGATCGTGATTACCTCAAGGCCGCTTCCAATCTGGGCGCCAGCCCCAGGAAAGCATTCTGGACGGTATTCTTTCCACTTTCGACACCGGGACTTTTTGCAGGGTCACTAATGGTCTTTGTTTTGTGCCTTGGTTTCTTCGTGACCCCGGCTGTTCTCGGTGGCGGCAGGGTCATAATGGTATCCATGAAGATCGTTTCGAATATCGAACTGTTCGTAAACTGGGGTGCCGCGAGTGCTTTGGGCGTGGTACTGCTGGTTCTGACCGTAGCCATTCTCTGGCTTTCCTCACGCTTCCTGAGACTGGAAAACGTTACCGGAGGTGGCCACTGATGTTGACGTGGTTCAACAGTCCGGCATCTGAAACGCAAGTTACCCATGGCCAACGGCTGTGGCTCTACATTTTTGCAACCATTGTCATGATTCTTCTGGTGATCCCGACCTTGATCGTGATTCCCATGTCGTTCTCAGATTCGCAGTATCTCGAGTTTCCGCCAACCAACTGGTCAACCCGCTGGTATGAAAGTTATTTCAATTCACCGGAATGGATGAATGCCACTTTCACATCCCTGAAGGCAGCTTTCCTGACAATGCTGGTGGCAACGCCAATTGGCGTAGTAGCTGCCTATGGATTGCATACGTCGGGGGTCAGGTTGGTACGCGTGGCTTTTGTCCTGCTGATAACACCGATGATGGTCCCGGTCGTGCTGATTGCCATTGGTGCTTTCTACATTTACGTTAAGCTGAACCTGCTCTACACGCTTACCGGTCTGGTTCTGGCCCACACCATCCTTGCCCTGCCGCTCGTATTGATTGTAGCCGGTTCAGCGCTGAAAAGTTACGACATGAACCAGGAACTGGCGGCCCGCAGCCTCGGCGCGCCGCGCTGGCGCGCCTTCTTCGATATCACTTTGCCGCAAATTCGATTTGCAGTTGTAACAGCCGCATTGTTGTCTTTCCTGACATCGTTTGACGAAGTGGTGATAGCGATGTTCATCTCCGGGGGAGACAATCCCACGCTGACCAGAAATATGTTCAACGCTCTGCGTGACCAGATTGATCCAACTATTGCGTCAATCTCGACGATCATGATTGTGGTGACATCGTTGCTGATGGTGCTGGCACAGGTGTTCGGTCGCAATTCGACGGGGAAGTGATATCAAAATCCTGATTGTCGACGAGCGTATTAGAGGTCAAGAATGAAACTGAAAAGCATAGAGAGCTTCAGCACCGACGCCGTCGGGTTTGTCAGAATTACTGCCGAAGACGGGTCGCAGGGCTGGGGGCAGGTCTCTACTTACAACTCGGACATCACTGCCCAGGTCCTGCACCGGCAGGTTGCGCCGTGGACGCTCGGCCGGGACACCGCTGATCTTGATGATCTGCTGGATATTGTCACTGAGCGTGAGCACAAGTTTCCCGGTTCCTACCTGCGGCGCGCGATGGCCGGCCTCGATACGGCGGTCTGGGACATGCGTGGCAAACAGCTTGGCAAACCGGTTGCAGAACTTTTGGGCGGAACGCCGGGTCCAATCCGCGCCTATGCCTCGTCCATGAAGCGCGACATCACCCCGGCTGACGAAGCCGCGAGGCTGAAACATCTGCGCGATACCCAGGGGTTCGACGCTTTCAAGGTTCGGGCCGGAGCCGAGGTTGGGCGCAACGTCGACGAATGGCCCGGGCGTACCGAAGAAATCATTCCGACCATGCGGCGCGAACTTGGCGACGAGGTCGACCTGCTGATCGACGCCAACAGCTGTTACACGCCGGATCGCGCCATCGAAGTCGGCCATATCCTGCAGGACAATGGCTTTTGCCATTATGAAGAGCCTTGCCCGTACTGGGAACTCGAACAGACCAAGAAAGTGACCGACGCACTGGACATCGACGTGACGGGCGGAGAGCAGGACTGCGATCTGTCAACATGGAAGCGGATGATCGACATGCGGGCGGTTGATATCGTGCAACCGGACATTCTTTATCTGGGAGGCATCTGCCGAACATTGCGGGTGGTGGAAATGGCGCGTTCTGCCGGCCTGCCGGTCACACCGCATTGTGCCAACTGGTCGATGGTTACCCTGTTCACCATGCATCTTCTTCGCGCTATTCCCAACGCAGGGAAATACCTTGAATTTTCAATTGAAGGGCCGGATTACTATCCCTGGCAGCAGGAATTGTACGTGGCGTTTCCGTACAGAATTGAAGACGGTCAGGCCCTGGTGACTGACGCTCCCGGCTGGGGCGTCGAGATCCATCCCGAATGGCTGTCTCGCTCCAGGTATCAGATCAGCACCGTATAACAGGGTGCCTTCAGGTTGCGGCATGCTGAAATTTGGGAATGCAGTTTGGTCGTTACTTGCTTGTCGGGCATTCACGGGACCTTGAAGCCTGTACTCGTCAACCGGGTTGGAAAAGGATTGGAAATGAAGAACATTGCGGTGCTGGGCCTGGGCAAAGTCGGTACATTGGCATCAGAGCTGTTGAGTGGTTGCGGATTTGCAGTAACCGGTTTTGACGTCAATCCCAAATCTTCCGATCTGCCTTTCGCGAGCAAGGTACTTGATCTGACTGATGCCGAAACCCTGTCGGATGAATTCGCCAAAGTGGATGGCGTACTGTCGTGCCTGCCGTATCATCTTAATGCAGCGGTTGCAGAAGTTGCTCATCGCACAGGCATTCACTACTTCGATCTCACCGAGGACGTGCCGACAACCAGGAAGATCCTGGAATTGTCGAAAACATCGAGGGGTCTGATGGCGCCCCAATGTGGATTGGCTCCGGGGTTCGTGGGAATCGTGGGAGCCAGCCTGATCGCGGAATTTGACGACTGCCGTTCCTGCAGAATGCGCGTCGGGGCGCTGCCGCAGAATCCCACCGGACTGATGGGGTATTCCTTCAACTGGTCACCCGAGGGCGTTGTGAATGAATACCTCAACGATTGTGAAGTTCTCGAAGATGGAAAAATAAAGTTAGTGTCGGCCATGGAGTGGATCGAAAAGATTTATATTGATGGTGTCGAACTGGAAGCGTTTACGACTTCCGGCGGGCTGGGCACGATGTGCGAAACCTATCTCGGCCGCGTGCCGAACATAGACTACAAGACGATGCGATATCCGGGTCACGTCCAGCTGATGAATTTCTTCTTCCATGAGTTGCTGATGCGGGACCGCCGCAAGCAGGCAGGCGAGATACTGGTAAATGCTAAGCCGCCTGTTGATGCGGATATTGTCTATATTCATGTTTCTGCGGAAGGAACAAAAGACTTTTCACTCGCACGCCGTGAATTTGTCCGGGGCTACCGGCCGATCACAATTGGCGGGAAACAACGCACCGCAATTGCCTGGACAACAGCATCATCCGTTGTTGCAATTATCGAGATGGTGCGTGATGGGCAGTTGCCGAATTCCAGCTTTCTCAAGCAGGAGGACGTTCCGCTATCGACGTTTCTGAAAACCGCCACCGGTTCGGCATATGCCAGTAATGGTTAAAGTCAGGCGCGGAAACTCTTCTTAAGAGTACGAACCGGTCACCATCCAGGTTATGAAAATTTTTATCAAACCTGCAACCGGGCGTTAACCTTGTTGCGGCATCGTTTGGCATTATTGCGGTCGCATTTCGGGATTAGAACCCGATATCCAGCCAGTCTGGAAATGCTCGTGTGAGTAGTGCGTAAAGTGTGGAGACACTGGTATGTTTGCGTTGAAGCAGGAGCCGGAAGCGGCTGATTTCTGGGGCTGGTTTGAAGACAATGAAGCCCTGTTGGCCGAGATGGCTGTCAGGCTTGATGAATTGACCATGGACGAAATTGAACCGGTTCTGGATGAACTGGCGCAGGAAATCCATTATGTCGATGACCGGTTGTTCGCGGAACTTGATGTGGACGGGGACGGTTCGCCGGTGTTGCTGATCACCGCTGACGGTGACCGCGAAGCCCTGTTAGTGGCACGCGACCTGGTGGCTGGCGCACCGGAACTGAAGGACTGGATGTTTACGGCATTGCGTGAACGTGAACCGCTGAGCGACAGGATGGTCCTGCCAGGCGGTGGAGAAATCGACATTCGCGAAGCTGTGTTCGTGCTGGAAGTGCACGAAGGCAAGGCAGAGATTGCCATTGGCCTGGACGACTGGGATGATGAGCGCGCAGAAGATTACAACCTTGCTGCAGAAAACCTTGTGGAGCTGGTGCTGGGAGAGGCTGACTATTCGGCAGGTGTTTCCGGTGTCATGGCTTTGCCACTCAGCGATCTGGCCGCAGAGGCCGACCCCTGGCCATTGAGGGCGCTTGCAGGTGAATTTGACAGGCAGCTCGGGGAATGAAGACCTGAACCTGTTTGCCAGTCCACCTCTGGACTGCGCCGGGTGCCAGGCATTGCTTTGCGACATGTGCGCTCGTGGCGGATAGACTCCGGTGCGGGCGTTGTCTTATATGCGCCCTCAACTTTGTCGACCCAACCGAGGGGTTTTGGAATCCATGACTGAAATCGTCCACGTACACGCGCGAGAAATTCTCGACAGCAGGGGTAATCCGACCGTGGAGGTGGATGTGGGTCTGGAGGATGGTTCGTTCGGTCGGGCTGCGGTGCCTTCAGGAGCATCGACGGGAGCCCACGAAGCAGTGGAACTGCGTGACGGCAACAAGAAACGTTATCTCGGCAAAGGCGTCAGCAAGGCGGTGGCAGCCGTGAACGGCAAGATCGGTGATGCCATACTGGGTCATGACGGTGAAGACCAGACGCTGATAGATAGTATCATGATTGAACTGGATGGCACGCCCAACAAGGCCAGGCTCGGAGCCAACGCCATTCTCGGCGTATCGCTCGCGGTAGCGAAGGCGGCGGCGCAAGGCTGTGGCCAGCCACTGTATCGATATGTGGGCGGTACATCGGCACGTGTGCTGCCGGTGCCAATGATGAACATCATCAATGGCGGCGCGCATGCCGACAACCCGATCGACTTTCAGGAGTTCATGATCATGCCGGTGGGGGCGCCGTCGCTGGCGGAAGCCGTGCGCATGGGTGCTGAAGTATTTCACACCCTGAAGGGCGAGTTGAAAAAGGCCGGCCACAATACGAATGTGGGCGACGAAGGTGGATTTGCGCCCGATCTGCCGTCCGCCGAAGCGTCACTGGATTTTATCATGGATGCCTGCGCCAAGGCAGGGTTCAAGACCGGCAAGGACATGTACCTGGCGCTCGATTGCGCGGCGTCGGAATTCTACAAGACCAGGAAATACGACTATGAGGGTGAGGGCGTCAAACGTTCATCGTCGGAACAGGCGCAGTACCTGGCCAGGCTGGTCGACAGTTATCCGATCATCTCCATTGAAGACGGAATGCATGAGGACGACTGGCAGGGCTGGAAAGAACTGACTGATCTGGCGGGCAGCAAATGCCAGCTGGTGGGTGATGATCTGTTCGTCACCAATCCCGAGCGTTTGAAAACCGGTATCGCCAGGGGTGTCGCAAACTCGATACTGGTCAAGGTCAACCAGATTGGCACGCTGACCGAAACACTTGCTGCAGTGGATATGGCGCACCGGGCTGGTTACACAGCAGTGATGTCGCATAGATCAGGCGAAACCGAAGACGTGACAATTGCCGACCTGGCCGTTGCAACCAATTGCGGACAGATAAAGACCGGGTCGCTGGCGCGTTCCGACCGGTTGGCGAAATACAACCAGTTGATGCGGATTGAAGAAGAGCTTGGCTCCCAGGCGATCTATGCGGGCACAAGCTTGTTGAAGCAGGACGTTGGGGTGTGATTGTGTCCACGGCGGATCCATGCGCTGCCTTGTGATTTGCATCCGATTCCTGAGAAGTGTTGCAGGCCGTGGACGTCCCTGAAATCAGGGCACAGCTTTAGCCCCATATCCATTTTGAGGTTCGACCGGTGACCATCAATCCGATCTCTCCCGTCGTGCCTACCGCAGCCGGGAAAACCAACAACAGCAAGCTTGGTCTCGGCTACATGTTTGGCGGCATGTTTCTGTTTGCAGCCGCAGATGCTATCGCGAAACTTCTCACCCAGTCGCTACCTGCCATTCAGATCGTCTGGAGCCGTCAATGCGGTCTTCTCCTTGGCATTCTCATTGTCATCGCGATTCACGGATTAAAAGTTCTGCACACCACTCAACCGAAACTACAAATCGGACGCGGCGTGCTTGCGGCCACCTCCGCCACACTCTTCATCATGGGTGTATCCTATGTCCCTCTTGCGGACGCCGTCGCAATCACCTTTGTCGCGCCATTCATGGTCACCGTCATGGGCGCGGTCATCCTCGGAGAACCTGTGGGTATCCGCCGCTGGTCAGCGGTCACCATCGGCTTCATCGGCACGCTCATCGTGATCAGGCCCGGCTTCGGCGTTGTTCACCCCGCAGCCTTCCTGGTGATAATCGCCGCCACCGCATTTGCCCTCCGTCAAATCCTGTCTCGTGTGCTGGCAGGTGGCGACAATATCTCCACGACTATCGCCTACACTGCCATCGTGTCATGGAGCCTGTTGTCCATCCCGCTTCCGTTTGTCTGGCAAATGCCCGCCACCACCCTGGAAGTTATCCTTCTGATATCCATCGCCGTCCTGGCCGCCTGCGCCGAAACACTCGTGATCATGGCCCTGGGCGCCGCCCAGGCTGTCGTTGTGGCGCCGGTCCAGTACAGTCTGCTGATCTGGGGCACCATGTATGGCTTTCTGGTTTTCGGCCAACTGCCAGACTTCTGGACCCTTATCGGAGCACTGATCATCGTTGCTACAGGCCTTTACACATTAAACCGCGAACGCATTGCGAGCGGTGCAAGCTAGGGTCAGGACCCATTATTCCTGTGCAACTCTGTTTTCTGGAAATCCGAAATCCATCGCCTGGCTCCCGCGATACACATTAGTGATAATGATTGGCACGGATAGGTATAGTTCAAACGATGCGCAGGCCGTGGAGCAAACGCCAAATCGGATTTGACCGCGTCTGTTTTTCATTGAGGCATTTGTTTCTCGCCTGGTTCTCCGACGGAATCTTGAACTCCTGGCAGAACCCCATCTGGCTGGCGTAACGGTAATTCTCAAGCCGTACAATCGTTGTGCCAAACCAAACCAGCATGGTAGTGAGAACGAAGATGATGATGTTCTTGACCATTACAAACGCAGTAAACCAATCTCGCAATCAGATCACATGCCGTCCAAACCAGTTCGAAGGCGAAGATTGGCCAAAAGATGATGAAGCCGTGACAACACGATGGTTACCCACGGGCGATCGCATGTGTGCTGAAGCCAGTCAGCAGTTCCGGGCAAAGCCTGTGGTTTGAGTTAGCAAAACGTTAATGACTTGGTTGTTAGCCTTGGACAATTATGCCAGTGGATTCGTTCAGGCCAAGGGGTCGTGTCTGTTTCATGTTCCGTCTTCCGAAATTGTTTGATGTGCTGGTGTGTGCAGGTTGCGTTGCCATGCTGTCGTTCTTTCACTGGCATGGCACCAAGGGCCCGCGCAGCCTGGAGAACCATGCACGACAATTGGCCAAACTCGAAGCTCTTGAAATTGATCTTGCAAAAGTAACTGCAAAGCGCGATGCTATTGAGACACGTGTCAAGCTGATGCGTCCGGAAAGTGTTGATCCGGATATGGCGTCAGAACTGGTTCGCGAGATACTAGGTTACGAGAAAATTAACTCGATTGTAGTTAATTTATCTCAATAACTTGGTTAGGACCCCAGATTTCGTAAAAATAACCAAAATCAAGGTAACTGATCCAGATCGATATCTTTGCTGGTGCCAGCTGTGCTATGCAAACGGTGTATAAGGCCCCGGAAGAGGGTCTTTCATCAGCTCTCAGGGAGGAGTCGCATGGCAAAATCTGCCAAGAAGGCGTCTGGCAGTTCTGCCAAGGCAGCGCCCGCGGGCGCGAAATCCAATTCAACCTTCAGCAAGGAACAGGACCTCAAAGCCTATGAGGACATGTTGCTGATCCGCCGGTTTGAGGAGAAGGCCGGCCAGTTGTACGGGATGGGTCATATTGGCGGGTTCTGCCATTTGTATATCGGGCAGGAAGCGGTTGTAGTCGGTATGGAGATGGCGATGGTTGATGGCGACCAGATGATCACATCCTATCGCGACCATGGTCACATGCTGGCCTGCGGAATGGACCCGAAGGGAGTCATGGCGGAACTGACCGGCCGCCAGGGAGGATACTCCGGCGGCAAGGGCGGCTCCATGCACATGTTTTCCCGCGAGAAGGAATTCTATGGTGGCCACGGTATTGTCGGAGCGCAAGTGCCGATTGGCGCCGGGCTGGCCTTTGCCGACAAGTACAAGGGCAATGACAAGGTATCAGTGACCTATTTCGGTGAGGGTGCCGCCAACCAGGGCCAGGTCTATGAAACTTTCAACATGGCGTCCTTGTGGAAATTGCCGGTGATCTTCGTAATTGAAAACAACGGTTATGCCATGGGTACGGCAGTCAGACGTTCCGCTGCCCTGGCAGAACAGCTCTTCAGCCGCGGCTCAGTGTATGGAATTCCAGGTGAACAGGTCGACGGCATGGATGTGCGTATGGTCAAGGAAGCCGCAGACCGCGCAACCGGGCATTGCCGGTCAGGCAAGGGTCCCTACATCCTCGAAATGAAAACCTATCGCTATCGCGGCCATTCCATGTCCGATCCGGCGAAATATCGCTCTCGCGATGAAGTCCAGAAAATGCGCGAGGAGCATGACCCGATCGAACAGGTCAAACGCCGCCTGAGCAGCGACCATGGTATGGGCGATGATGACCTGAAGTCCATCGATGCCCGCATACGCAAGATTGTGACGGAAGCCGCCGATTTTGCCCAGGCGGACGCTTTGCCCGACCCGGCAGAGTTGTGGACAGACATTTATGTCGATGCGTAAGGGAAGGTAAAATCAATGCCAACTGAAATTCTGATGCCTGCCCTTTCGCCGACGATGGAAGAAGGCAAGCTTGCGCGCTGGCTGGTGAAGGAGGGCGATACAGTCACCTCCGGAGACGTCATTGCCGAGATTGAAACCGACAAGGCCACCATGGAAGTTGAAGCAGTGGATGAGGGTACGGTTGTCTCTATTGCCATTGCCGAAGGGACCGAGGGGGTCAAGGTCAATACGGTTATCGCCGTGCTGGCCGCTGATGGCGAAGATGCATCCGAAGTGAGCGCGCCACCGGCAGCTGCACCTGCGGCAGAAGCCGAGCCTGTTGGCGAGGCAACCGCTGCCGCTCCGGCGGCGATGGCAGCACCCACTTCCCTTAGCACCGTCACGGCATCTGATCCGGAGATACCTGAAGGGACCGAAATGGTCCAGATGACCGTGCGCGAAGCGCTCAACTCCGCCATGGCGGAAGAAATGCGCCGGGATGACACGGTGTTCCTGATAGGTGAAGAGGTGGCCGAATATCAAGGCGCCTACAAGATTTCCGAAGGCCTGCTGGAAGAATTTGGTGACAAGCGGGTGATCGACACTCCCATTACTGAACACGGCTTTACCGGTATTGCCGTGGGCGCGGCGTTTGGTGGTCTGAAGCCAATCGTTGAGTTCATGACCTTCAATTTTGCCATGCAGGCGATTGACCATATCATCAATTCAGCCGCCAAAACGCTGTACATGTCGGGCGGCCAGATGGGCGCGCAAATGGTTTTTCGCGGCGCCAACGGCGCAGCGGCGCGAGTTGGCGCGCAACATAGCCAGGACTATGCCAGCTGGTATGCGCATGTGCCGGGCCTGAAAGTGGTGATGCCCTATTCAGCTGCAGACGCCAAGGGCCTGCTCAAGGCATCTATTCGCGATCCGAATCCGGTAATCTTCCTGGAAAATGAAATCCTTTACGGCCGCAAGTTCGAAGTGCCCAAGCTGGATGACTGGATAGTGCCCATTGGCAAGGCGCGCATTGCGCGCGCCGGCAGTGATGTCACCATCGTGTCCTGGGGCATGGGCATGGCCTATTCACTGGAGGCTGCGGAAAAACTTGCCGGTGAGGGAATTGAAGCTGAAGTCATTGACCTGCGTTCCTTGCGACCGATGGATATTCCCTCCGTTCTGGAAAGTGTCCGAAAAACCAATCGCTGTGTTACTGTTGAAGAAGCTTGGCCGGTGTGCTCGGTGGGATCTGAAGTGGCAGCCCAGATCATGACCCACGCATTTGACTATCTTGATGCGCCGGTCGCCCGGGTGAACGGCAAGGACGTGCCGATGCCGTATGCTGCCAATCTTGAGAAGCTGGCGTTGCCCAATGTGGACGAAGTAGTTGAGGCGGCGAAGTCCGTCCTGTACCGGTAAGGGGAGCGCAACGTCATGCCAACAGATATTCTGATGCCTGCCCTGTCGCCCACCATGGAAACCGGAAAACTGGCCAGGTGGATGGTGAAAGAGGGTGACACCGTAACCTCGGGCGACATTATTGCAGAGATTGAAACAGACAAGGCGACCATGGAAGTGGAAGCCGTGGATGAGGGCAAGGTCGGCAAGATCCTTGTTGCCGAGGGTACCGAGGAAGTGGCGGTCAACACCGTCATAGCAGTGTTGCTGGAAGAAGGTGAGAGCGTCGATGATGTAAAAGCCGGTGCGGACAGCAAAACGCCCAATGACGGCACATCTGACAAATCGCAGTCAGAGAAACACGTAGCCGTCGAGCCTGAGAAAGCCAAGGCGCCGCCGGCCAAATCTGATACAAAATCTGCCAAGGATGTACCTTCTGCACCCGGACGCGAACCGGGTGCCCGTGTTTTTGCGTCCCCATTGGCAAGGCGCATTGCCAAGGAAAACAGCATTGATATTGCCCGGCTGACCGGATCTGGTCCGCATGGCCGGATCATCAAACTGGATGTGGAGGCAGCAATAAAGGACGGTGTACCGCCGGCGGCACCGGCAGCAACTGCTGCGGCACCTGCTGCCGCTGGTCCAGCCATGGCATCCGGTCCATCTGATGACATGGTACGCAAACTGTTTGCCGAAGGCTCATTCGAGGAATTGCCGCATGACGGCATGCGCAAGACCATTGCGTCACGCCTGACCGAAAGCCATCAAACCATCCCGGCCTATTTCATCTCGGTGGACTGTGCTCTTGATGCCTTGTTGAAATCGCGGGCAGAGTTCAACTCGGTGGCGCCGAAGGACGGCGACGACAAGCCTGTTTACAAGCTGTCGGTGAACGACTTCATCATCAAGGCGCTGGCACTGGCCCTGCGTGATGTGCCGAACGCCAATGCTTCGTGGACTTCCACCGCCAGGCTGCTGCACAAACACAGTGATGTGGGAGTGGCTGTTGCCATACCCGATGGTCTGATCACACCGATTGTGCGCGAGGCTGAAATGAAGCCCCTGTCGATGATTTCTACTGAAGTGAAAGACATGGCACAACGCGCCCGCGACCGGAAGCTGAAACCGGAAGAATACCAGGGCGGCACCACGGCGGTGTCGAACCTGGGTATGTTCGGCGTGGACAATTTCACTTCTATCATCAATCCGCCGCACGCCTCCATCCTGTCTGTCGGAGCAGGGGTTCAGAAACCCGTCGTGAAAGATGGCGCTGTCGCCATTGCCACGATAATGAATGCAACTTTTGCATTCGATCATCGTGTGATTGACGGCGCGCTGGGCGGTCAACTTGCCACAGCCTTCCGCCGCTACGTGGAAACCCCGATGTCGATGCTGGTTTAGGAGTTTGATCGTGATCCGGCCCGCTGCCAGGCAAGACGCTTCTGAACTGGTTTGCCTGATTGATTGCGCAGGTTACGGCATTCCATTGGGAGTCTGGAATGGCATGCTGGACGGCGAAGCGTCGGTGCTGGAAGTCGGCCGCAAGCGCGCCATGCGCGAAGAGGGTGGTTTTTCGTATCGCAATGCCTGGATTGCGGAACGGGACGGCGCTGTTGCCGGCGCACTGGTTGGCTACCGGCTTGATGATGAAATTGATCTTTCCGGCATTGCCGATGTGCCAGCCGCGTTTCAGCCATTGATGGAACTTGAGGCGGAGGCTCCGGGCAGCTGGTATGTCAATGTATTGGCGGTGCATGGGGAATACCGGGGAAACGGTGTCGGTGGAGCATTGCTCGACCATGCCGATGAGTTGGCTGGTACCTTGGGCACACGGTTCATGAGCATCATTTTTGAGAGTGAAAACCATGCTGCACGCCGGTTGTACGAGGCCAAGGGATATGCGGTCACCGCGCGCCGGGCACGAGTGGCATTCGATACGGACCGGACAGGCTCGGCTGAGTGGCTGTTGATGATGAAGGAACTGAAGGTATGAGTGAAACAAGCTTCGACGTAATCATCATCGGGGCGGGCCCCGGGGGATATGTCACCGCGATACGGGCAGCCCAGCTGGGAATGAAAGTGGCGATTGTCGAGCGCGAGCATCTTGGTGGCATTTGCCTCAACTGGGGCTGTATTCCGACCAAGGCGCTGCTGCGGTCAGCCGAGATTTTCCACTATATGAACCACGCCAGGGACTATGGCCTGTCGGCAGACAATATAGGGTTTGATGCAGCTGAAGTGGTGAAGCGGTCGCGGGGCGTCTCGGGACGCCTGAATGGCGGCGTCGAACATCTGTTGAAGAAAAACAAGGTGCAGGTAATCTGGGGCGAGGCCAGGATAACAAAACCCGGCGAGATAGTGGTCGCAAAATCCGCCAAACCGCCCATGGCGCCGGCGCATCCCGACCCCAAGGGTGCCGCTGGGCCCGGCACCTACAAAGCAAAGCACATCATCGTTGCCACCGGTGCCCGTCCACGCGCGCTGCCGGGACTGGAACCTGACGGTAAACTGGTCTGGACCTATTTCGAAGCCATGGTACCGCCGGAGATGCCGGGCAAGCTGCTGGTTGTGGGGTCTGGCGCCATCGGTATTGAGTTTGCCAGCTTCTACAATGCGATGGGCGTGGATGTTACAGTAGTGGAAATCATGGACCAGATCATGCCGGTAGAAGACACGGAGATAGCAGGCCTGGCCCGCAAACAGCTTGAAAAGAAGGGTCTCAAGATCATGACCGGCACCAAGGTTGTAAATCTGAAAAAGGGAGGCAATGACGTCACGGTCACAATTGAAGATGCCAAGGGCAAAAAATCCGAACTGAAAGTAGATCGGGTGATTTCTGCGGTGGGCGTCGTTGGCAATATTGAAAACGTTGGCCTGGAAGCACTCGGGGTGAAAACAGACCGCGGCTGTGTGGTGATTGACGGATATGGCAATACCAATATAGCGGGCATTTATGCCATTGGCGATGTGGCCGGACCACCCATGCTTGCCCACAAGGCAGAACATGAAGGCGTGATTTGTATCGACAAGATTGCCGGCCAGCCGAATGTTCACCCGATGAAAAAGCAACAGATACCTGGCTGTACCTACTGTCATCCGCAGGTAGCATCGGTGGGACTGACCGAACGCGCTGCCAGGGAAAAGGGTATCGATGTGAAAATCGGCCGATTCCCGTTTATGGCCAATGGCAAGGCCATAGCTCTCGGCGAGGACCAGGGCCTGGTCAAGACCATATTCGACAAGAAAACCGGACAGTTGCTGGGCGCGCATATGGTGGGTGCCGAGGTCACGGAACTGATACAGGGATTTGTAATCGCCATGGGCCTTGAAACCACAGAGGAAGAGCTGATGCACACGGTATTTCCGCATCCGACGCTTTCGGAAATGATGCACGAAAGCGTACTTGATGCCTATGGCCGCGTGATCCATATGTAGTCGTCAGACGGGCCAATTTGAGGATTTGACTAAATGGATATGGCATTGATGGATCTTGGCGGTGGTGTGGGGATTTTCGGTACACTGCTCATCGGCGGTGTGGCTGGCTGGATTGCCGAAAAACTCACTGGGGCAAGCCATGGGCTTTTGACCAATATTGTAATCGGGATCATGGGTGCGTTCGTTGGCGGCTGGATTGCCAATGCACTTGGATTGCAGCTGGGCGAAATTTTCAATGGCTGGTTCTGGGGCAATGTCCTGGTATCTGTCGTCGGGGCTGTTCTTCTGATCACATTTTATCGTATGATCAGGGCCAGGTGAGTCTTATCGGCTTGCTGCTGCAGACCCAATCAGGAGGGGACCATGGAAGGTTTTGGCTGGATCATGACAATCATTCTCGGTGCTTTGGCCGGGTGGATTGCAGAAAAAGTAATGAATTTCGATACCGGACTCGTGATGAATATCGTGCTGGGCATCGCTGGGGCGGTGCTTGGCAATTTTATACTTGCCGCGCTGGGAGTATCGCTGGGTGGACTGATCGGGCAACTGATTGTTGCTGTGGCGGGCGCCAGCTTGCTGATTTTTGTCTACCGGATGATCAAGTCCCGTTAAGGCAAACCCGGGTTAATGGTAACCTGGAAACATGATCCGGAGCGGGGTGAGGTTTTCTCACTCCACTCCGCTACTATGGAATCGGTCAGTTTTATGGACTTTGACTGTTTCAGTCAGAAGCCAGACCTGATCTGGAAAGCGAACAGGCTTGGCTACAGTATTCGACACAACACAGACGACGCGCACGCGGCATCCGGAAAAGGTCCACAAACCTGACAATCCAGTCCGACAGCGCAAACCGGACTGGTTGCGGGTCAAGGCGCCTGTGTCGGCAAAATATCATGAAACCCGCCAACTGGTGCGCGATCACAACCTCGTCACCGTATGCGAAGAAGCCGGTTGCCCGAATATTGGTGAATGCTGGGAAAAAAAACACGCTACATTCATGATCATGGGGGAAATCTGCACGCGGGCATGTGCGTTCTGCAATGTGACAACGGGCATTCCGAATGCGCTGGATCAAGGCGAGCCCGAGCGGGTTGGGGATGCGGTCGCCAAGATGGGATTGACCCATTCGGTCATCACATCGGTTGATCGCGATGATCTTGCCGACGGAGGCGCGGAGCATTTCGCGCAGGTTATCCGGGCAATTCGAAAGGCGGTGCCAGAAACGACAATAGAGGTTCTGACACCTGACTTCCTGCGCAAGGATGGTGCGCTTGAGATTGTAGTCGATGCCAGGCCTGACGTGTTCAATCACAACCTGGAAACAGTGCCACATCTGTACTCACGCATTCGTCCCGGTGCTCGCTACTTTCACTCGCTACGTCTGCTGCAGCGGGTAAAGGAACTGGATGCAGGGATTTTTACCAAGTCGGGCGTCATGGTCGGGCTGGGCGAACAGCGTGGAGACATTCTGCAGGTCATGGATGACATGCGTTCTGCAGATATCGATTTCATGACGATTGGTCAGTACCTGCAGCCAACTGCAAAACATGCGCCAATTGATCGTTTCTGGACTCCGGAAGAATTCAAGGGTCTGGAAACATCTGCCTATGCCAAGGGATTTTTGATGGTGTCTGCCAGTCCGCTGACCCGGTCATCGCATCATGCCGGCGATGACTTTGCGCGCCTCAGAGCCGCGCGTGCTGCCAAAGCCGCCAGGCAACCTGTCTGACCGCTCATTCGTGGCCCGCTTCCATACAACCCGCAAGATTGGCTTTGCGCCGGAAGACCTGCTTGAGATTGTGGCAGATGTCGCCAGTTATCCTGAATTCCTGCCATTGTGTACCGGAGCCCGGGTGTGGAATGACAATGACCTTGGTGACGGCAGACGGTCTTTCTGCGCAAGCCTTGATATTGAGTATCCAAAACTGCGACTCAGGGAGACTTTCGTGTCGGAGGTTGTCGTCGACACAAGGCGTCTGACAATCCGCGCCACGTCCAGTGAAGAACCGGTCAGGCATATCGATAATCGCTGGCTGTTCACCGCGGTGCGCGGCGGTTGCGACGTCGACTTCCATCTGGAATACGAAATGGCGTCGAAACTGTTGCAACTGGCACTGGGATCGGTGTTCCAGATCGCGGTTCGCAAGGTCATGTCGGCGTTCGAAGAGCGGGCGCATTTCCTTGCGAAAGGGTCCTTGCCTGCATCATGATTCTGACTATTCCAGCAGGTTGTTCAAATGGCAGGCCAAGGATTGGCGTCCTTGATTGAGACTCGAGGTGTTTCCATCGCAAACGCCCTGTGTGGCGGGTTCTGAACTGGCGAGTATTTCACCGGCTGTTTGCTCCAGAGTGTGGTGTTGCAAGTCTGGCAAGCCGTGCAGTCACGTGGCAGTGTCTCGTTGAGAAAACACAATCTGCCGGCAGGAGTAGACATGATGCTCGACAGAACGCTTACAAAAGATATTCTCGCTGCGGTCGATGCCGGGTTTGAAGAACAATCAATGTTCATGGAAGATTTGATCCGGTTTCCGTCGTTGCGGGGCCAGGAGCACACAGCACAGGACTTTCTGTTCGGCCAGTTGAAGCGGCGCGGATATGCAATGGACCGCTGGGCCATTGATGTAGCCGATATCGAAAACCATTCCGGATTCTCACCGGTCAAGGTCGATTACACAAATGCCATCAATGTTGTTGGCACCTTGCGTTCGCGTGAGGAGACCGGGCGATCGTTAATACTTAACGGCCATATAGACGTGGTGCCGGCGGGGCCGCTGGACATGTGGAGCAGACCTCCCTTTGAGCCGTGGCGTGACGGTGACTGGTTGTATGGACGTGGCGGTGCGGACATGAAGGCGGGGATCGCAGCCAACATATTTGCGCTTGATGCTCTGAAATCGCTTGGTTTCCAGCCTGCCGCTACGGTGCATGTTCAGTCAGTGACAGAGGAGGAATGCACCGGCAACGGTGCGCTGGCGGCACTGGTTCGCGGTTATCGGGCGGATGCTGCTATTATCCCGGAGCCGGAAGATGACAAGCTGGTACGGGCAAATGTCGGCGTCATCTGGTTTCGGGTTCACGTGCGGGGGCTTCCCGTTCACGTGCGCGAAGCAAGTGCCGGCGCCAATGCCATTGAGGCCAGTTTTGATATCATGAAAGGCCTGCGCAAGCTTGAAGAGGACTGGAACGCCCGACAGAAAAACCACCGTTACTTTGAGCAATACGATCATCCGATCAACTTCAATATCGGCAAGATCAAGGGTGGTGACTGGGCCTCTTCAGTACCGGCGTGGTGTTCGTTCGACTGTCGCATTTCGATTTATCCAGGCGTGGATCCTCGCGATGCCGCTCTGGAGATAGAAGATTGCGTTCGCAAGGCCGCCAGAAGCAATGCCTATCTGTCGAACAATCCGCCGGAGGTGGAGTTCAACGGCTTTTTCGCACAAGGCTATGTGCTGGAGGAGGGCTCTGACGCGGAAGCCGCACTGGGCAGGGCGCATGCGGCAGCCTATGGCAAATCACTCGAGACGTTGGTGACACCAGGTTATCTTGATGGGCGGGTGTTTGTCCTTTACGGCGACATACCGTGCCTGGTTTACGGACCCTATTCAGAGAATATCCACGGATTTGACGAGCGAGTATCGCTTGCATCTGTGAAGCGGGTTACCGGGTCTATTGCATTATTCGTTGCAGAGTGGTGCGGGTTGGAGAGTGCAACAGGAAATTAACTGCAACAGCCATGCTGCGTCAGTGGCCTTTTGCTTTGTAGCCGCGCAGGTGGGTAGGCCGCAGTCCGTCGGAATTGGTAGCGGCTGCGAGCGCCCGCCTGACCGCCAGCCAGAGTTCATAGGTTTCGATGCTCGAAACCTCGATGACACTGTCGCGCAGGGGACCTTCGATCTGGGCAAGTTCCTGCTTTGACAACTCGGCATACCAGGCATTACGGTCCGAGGCCCGGACGTGTTCAAAGCCTGCCTGGCGCATAACCTCAGCCGTTTGTGCCGCAGTGGCCATGGTGAAATCAAGTTTTGCCAGGGACTGGTAGTGTTGCAACGCCTTATCCTCAGTGGCATTTTTACCTGACAGCCAGTCGCTGGCGGCAAATGCGCCGCCCGGTTTCAGAACGCGCAGGATCTCCGCATAAAGTGCTTTCTTGTCGCGGATGTGGATCAGGGCATCCTTGCTGAACACTACATCAACGCATCCGTCTTCAAATTGCAGGGGTCCCGGAGTGACCAGACGGTATTCGATCCGGTCACCAACACCGGCTGCATTTGCCAGCACGCACGCCCGGTCGAGCAATTGTGGTTCCACATCGATGCAGATCACGCGCGCGCCCAGATCCCGGGCAAGAACGATGGCCGGTCCACCGGTGCCGCAACCTATGTCCAGAACCAGCGCATTGTTCAGATCCAGACCATTGGTAATCCTGGCAACTTCCGCAGGGCCGCCCGGTGACAGGAACCCGGGTCCCCATACAAGATGCAGGCGGTCAACAAATTCGTCGCCATACTGCGCCATCGGCATCGTATCCTTTTTTGAAATTCTCAGTTTGTTCATACCCCGATTTCAGACGTCTTTTCTCGCCTGTTCACCGGATAGTATGAACTCCACGTCCGAGAGACTGGCAATGTTGAAAACAGCGTCCATTTCCAGTTCACAGCCCAGTTCCTCCTCCAGGGCCAGCATAAGCCGCATGTGGGCGAGGCTGTCCCACTGCTGGGTAACGCCAATCATGGTTGAACTGTCCACATCCGTTTCGGGAACATTGAGCGCCTGGGCCAGTAGCGCCCTGGCTTTTTGTGGATTGCTCAAGCTTTCACCCCTTGCCCTATAAGACGGCATTTTGCTGGATGCCCGCAGTCTTCCTGATCGCCTGCCAGTCTTCCTTGAGCATGCCAAACAGATACTGGTCGATCCGGCCGGGTCCGTTGGCGTTCTGAACGTGGCATTTCATGAGGCCTTCAAGCTTCCAGCCCTGGGCCCTGTAGTTAAACACTGCCGGAAAATTTCGCGCCAGCGGGCCGCCGATCAGTTTATCGACAGCGCCGAACTGGAACAGGTAGTCCATCAGCACGGCCCTGGTTTCCAGCACAATACGTTGCCCCCAATAGTCGCGATCGCCAATCACTACATTGAATGTGGCGCGCCTTTGGGACGGATTTATTTCTATCAGGTAGTATCCGACAGGTATTTCCTTTTCTGCGTCAAAGATGCCCAAAAGCAATCTTGTCGCCTGATCGTAAGACGAGATGAACCTGCGCAACTGCAGCATGTTCATACGCTGCGGCTTGTGATTGATGTTTTTCATGAGCTCGGGGTCCGACAGCCATCCGATCAACGCCTCACAAGCGTCGGAGTCTCGCAGAGTGCGAACCAGAAAGCGGTCTGTCTTGAGGCGTATATTTCGTTTCTTGACCTGTTTCATGCCTTACGCGCCATTGTCCAGAAGCATTTTGCGTTGAGTGGTTCTATCCGGTTTTCCCCTGTCAGTTCTGCACAACTGATCTACAACATACCAGTGGGTGGGAACAATTTCTTTGCGTGCCCGCTCAAGACACCATTTGGCAAGCTCGTGTTTTTCCAGAACTCTGCCGGGAGACAACACAACAGCCGCCGCAACGGCCTCACCGCTGACGGCGTCCGGCACGGCAAATGTACACGCTTCAACAACATCCGGATGCGTCTCAAGGAGTTGATCCACTTCAACCGGTTGTATTTTTGATCCTGCCCGGTTGATTTCGTCCTTCCGCCTGCCAACCAGCGTCAGGCAACCATCCGGTTCCAGCCGGCCAACGTCTCCAGTGCGATACCAGCCGTCAGTGAGAACAGCGACAGTTGCTTCGGGCTGATTGAGATAACCGGTCATCAGCCCGGCAGACCGCAGTGCAACTTCGCCAGTCCCTGACGGTGTTCTGGAGCCGTCCTCATCTATGACAGCGAATTCTCCTTCCAGGCAGTACCCAACCAAACCTTCTTTTGCCTGATCGGCATAAGGTGCCGCAGCAACCCAGTTTGCGGTTTCGGTCATGCCGTAACAGTTAAAGACCGGGCAACCTGCCCAGGCGGCGATTTTCGTCCAATGGGCTTTTGACAATGGCGCAGAGCCAACATTAACCCGCTTAAGGTAACCACCTGATGGAGGCGGGGATGCCTTGAATACCACGTGCCAGAACGCCGGTACCGACGTCATGAAGCTGATAGCGTGCCGGTCGAGAAGTGATCCCAGCTTCATGGGAAGACCGGGCCCCGGTTGTGGCAGCACCAGCGTTCCTCCAGCCATGAGGGTTGTCAGGGCACTGCCGATCAGGCCATGACCAAAGGACAATGACAGGGTTTGCAATGTCCTGGCGAGTGTGCGTGCGCCGATGGTCTGAATGTTTGTCCTGATGCGGGCATCCAGGGCTGCAAACGACAGGATCACGATTTTGGGTTGCCCCGTGGTTCCCGACGTTAACAACGCCAGTGCGGGTGCGGTACTGGATAGCTTCATGACCGTGAGGTCCTGGTCTGCGGTATGGCCGGGTGCGCCGATCACCGTTACGGGCCATTGATCACTTTCCGCTGAAACCATTGCAACCGGTTCGACGAACCGGCAGATGTTTTTCCGCTCGGGAGAACTCAGGCCGGGGTCAGTTATCAGTGCGCAAGCACCGGATTGCCAAATTCCCAGCAAGGCGGAGAAAAACTCCGCTGAGGGCGGTAGCGCAAGGCCAACAAACCGGCCTGGTTCCGCGCCGGCATTTTTCAGGACTTCGGACCAGTTTGCCGCTCCGCTTAAAAGCCGGTTATTCTCGACCAGTCCCTGATTTTCCGGGCAATCAATGCTACCTGTAAATTTGACAGATATTTCCATCATGGCACTGTTAACCCAGGTGCCATCACGTGCGCAACAAAGTGAGGACGCAATGATTGATATCGAGGCTGTGAGGGCGGACACACCTGCGTGCGAGAAAGTGCTGCATTTTAACAATGCCGGCGCCTCACTGATGCCCAAACCCGTCTACGAGGCGGTGTGTCAACACCTGCAGACCGAAAACTGTGTTGGCGGATACGAGGCGGAGCGCCGGGCGCAAGACGATTTGAAGGCTTTTTACAATGAATTTGCCAGCCTGCTGAATGCGTCGCCAGATGAAATTGCATACGTAGAGAACGCGACCCGGGCATGGGATATGGCTTTCTACAGTTTGCCTCTGGTTGAGGGCGACCGAATTCTCACCCACGGTTCGGAGTATGCCTCAAATTATCTGGCGTTTCTGCAGCAGGTCAAACGGCGCAAACTGCACATTGACCTGATTCCGTCGGATGCTTCCGGCCAGATAGATGTGGCTGCCATTCCGGATCTGATTACCGATCGCACAAGACTGATTGCACTGACCCATGTGCCAACACAAGGCGGCCTGATCAACCCGGTAGCCGAAGTCGGGAAAATCGCCAGGAGATTCGGCGTGACCTATATGCTGGATGCCTGTCAGTCAGTGGGTCAGCTTGAGGTTGATGTAGAAAAAATAGGCTGCGACATCCTGTCGGGTACCGGACGAAAATTTCTGCGTGGCCCGCGGGGCACCGGATTTCTTTATATTAAGCGCAGCCTGATTGAACAACTCGATCCCCCTTTTATCGATCTTCTTTCGGCTACATGGTCGGACGACAATTCCTACCAGTTGACCCCGGGTGCGAGGCGGTTTGAAAATTGGGAAAGCCATGTTGCGGGCAGGATAGGATTGATGGTTGCGGTTCGTTATGCGCGCAGCATCGGACTGCCTGCCATTGAGCAACGGACCAGCCAGCTTGCTGAAAACCTGCGCCGGGAACTGGGCGGGCTCAAAGGTGTGAAAGTGCATGATCTGGGACGGGAAAAATGTGGCATCGTAACTTTCACAAAGGAAGGTGTTTCGCCGGACAACATGGCACAGCAGCTACTCGCACACGGGATTAATATTTCTGTGTCTGCCCTGACATCAGCCCGGCTTGATTTTGGTCAGCGCGGCCTGGATGCGCTCGCCAGGGCATCGCTACACTATTTCAATACAGATGCGGAGATAGACAGGTTCGTTGAGACAATTCGCGTGATTGCGGATTGATCCGTTCCGGTCGGTTTGATTGTCGCCTTAACCGCCAAAGCCGGACTGACAATCAATTCCAGCACACAATAGGAGACGATATTCAGACCCTGATGCGGGCCAGACGGCGGCGCACTGCGGCGACCACGCTCATGGCTGTCAGGGCAGATGACCTGGGATTGCCGGGCAGGGGATTGCCGTTTATCGAAAAATCCATTCTGCCGAAATCGCCCACCATCTCGATCTCGTGGATGTTTCCTGAAACTTCCGGATCGGCAATCAGTTCAACCTGCGTATCATCGAGACCCAAACCTGCCAGGGCCACTGTTGCAGCGACATTGGCATTCTTTGGATAGCGCAGGGCGGCCTCGCGGGCCGTGCCGGAGAAATGACATGCCTGCCTGGCGAGATTGTTCAGATCAAGCACCTCTTCCGCCGGAGATCCCTTCCAGCTGGCAGGCGGCTTGCGCCCGCGATAAACCAGCTTGCTGATGGTGCCGGTGCTGGCGGCAGCGATAGCGTCTATCGCGCCGATGGCACCGGACACCAGTTCAAGCGTTGCGTTTCCGTGACGTGCGGCTTCTTCCAGCCTGACAGCAAGATCGCTGTCGGCCAGCGCGCCGTTGGACACCGTAATGACATCGATCCCGCGCGCCAGCAGTCCAGGGCCGTGTTGTTCAAGTGCGGCGTGACCACCGCACTCGATGACCAGGTCAATGGGTTGTGCAATCTCATCAACCGTATTTACCGGGATCACGCCTGAGCCAAGAGCCAGCGCTGCAGCTTCATTGCGTCCATCCCTACACAGTACCCAGCCGATACTGATTGCGGGGCTGCCGCCGGCGAGGTTGCTGGATACATAACAACCGATGGCGCCATAGCCAATGAGCAGAATGTTCCCGGCAGGATTCGAACGGTCGGATAAATCGATTGGACCGGGAATGAAAGCCGGGTTCAGTCGGGTCATAATCGTTGTCTCCATCGCATTTGACTTGCTGCAAGCATACGGGCCCGTGGGTATCTTGCAATTTTTTCCGGTAGATAATTCAGTTTCGCTTTTGACTGTTTCTCTAAATTAATTGTTGAACCTAATGGATTTCGACAATTGAAATAATTTTTCAGACGGCTGTCATTGCGTTCCCAATCAACTGGATTTTGGTATCCAGAAAGGAGGTTTCTAAGTCAGTTCCCGTTTCCAGGCGGTGGCTTTGTCAAGTCGCAACCATTGCGTCTGCGGTGACAGTGCCGGGCAGCAGGATATTTGCACATACCGGAAGCAACAAGCATGTAGGCATCGTTCAACCTATTTCGCCAAATGACAGAGGCTTCATCGAACGAGCCTTTGAAATGCGTCGATTGGCAGTTGAGTATGGCGATCAGGCGTACGGTGCAGTCATCGTTCGCGATAGCATCGTTATTGGACAATCCTGGAGCCGGGTGGTGCTGGACCAGGACCCGACTGGTCACGCTGAAATAGCGGCCATCAGGGATGCTGCCCGGCGTCAGAAAGAGAGAAATCTGAAAGATGCCATCATGTACTCATCGTCACGACCGTGTCCTATGTGCGAGGCTGCTGCCTATTGGGCAGGTATCGATGCCATGATGTATGGAATGAATGCCAACAATGCCGGCGCACCGAAATTATGCAGGTAGAATATGAACCTTTTCAACAGACTGTTACTGGCATTGTTGGCGGTGCCTGGTTGCTTGATTGTGAGCGTCAGCAGTCAGACACAGAAACCTGCCTCTTTGTCACGAATTGATCAGCCGATGATACAACAGTTTCTGAACGCGGCAGGTGCCAACGATACAGAGCAACTTCTTGCCGGGCTGAAGACAGGCGTACCGGTGGACAGTGCGGACGCATCCGGACGAACAGCGCTTTTGATCGCTACCCGGGCCAATGCCATCGAGGCTGCGCGGGTGCTGATAGAGGCAGGTGCAGACGTGAACGCCAAGGACCGGCTGCACGATAGTCCGTATCTGTATGCGGGCGCTGAGGGCCGGCTGGAAATTCTGAAAATGACAGTTGAAGCAGGAGCTGATCCCGGTGCAGTGAACCGCTATGGCGGAACCGCACTGATCCCGGCAGCCCATCATGGCTATCCAGATGTCGTGCGTTACTTGCTGACAACCAAAATCAACATTAATCATGTCAATTTTCTTGGCTGGACCGCCTTGCTGGAGGCAGTGATACTTGGCGATGGAGGACCGATTTATCAGGAGATTGTGGATCTGTTGCTGAAGGCCGGTGCTGACATTTCCATTGGCGACAAGGATGGTGTAACAGCGCTCGACCACGCCAGGTCGCGTGGCCAGGCTGAGATCGTGCAGTTGCTGGAAAAGGTTGTAGAAAAACCACGCTAGCGCCCAGTTTTCTCATGCTCTGACAAGTAAACTCTTCGGGTCGTAAAATGGCGCGAACTGGATTTTGGCGCCATAGCGTTTCCAGGCTATTTCGACTTCCCATTTTGCTGAATCAATCCAGTCCCTTGTGACACCTTGTTCACAGCGAACGTAGCCCATGCCGAGGGACTTGTTGACCCTGTGGCCCCAGGCACCGGAGGTGGTTGAACCGACCAGCACGCCATCGCGGTAAATTGGCTCTTCGTGGTACATCAACGGCGAAGCGGCGCTGTCGTCTTCAAGTGCCAGCGTGATCATGCGCTTGGTGAGAACTTCAGCGTCCTTCTGTTTCAGCAATGCATCGCGGCCAATGAAACCGTTTTTCTTGTCCCAGGCGATCGTAAAGCCGAGACCGGCTTCGATGGGAGTGTCTTCATCGGCAATGTCATGGCCGAAATGGCGGTAGGCTTTTTCCGTGCGGCAGTTGTTCATTGTATGCACGCCGGCATGGGCAAGACCAAAGTCAGCACCTGCTTCAACAATGGTGTCATAGACATGCAGGGCGAATTCAGCCGGAATATAGAGTTCATAACCCAGCTCTCCCACATAGGTGATGCGGCTGGCGCGTACCCTGGCATAGCCAATTTCAACTTCACGCGAAGTGCCAAATGGCTGGATGTCCGTGGCGAAACTTTCACCAGTCAGTTTTTCCATCAGCGCCCGCGCATTTGGACCCATCAAAGACAGCATGGGCAGGCCGGAAGTTATATCGGCTGCGGTGCAGAACCGATCACCAATATGACGCTTGAGCCATGAGAAGTCGCGCACCTGGGGACCGGCTCCTGTCACGACCATGAACTCGTGCTCGTCCAGACGGGTCACTGTCAGGTCAGCCTCGATGCCGCCGCGATCATTGCACCATTGGGTGTAGACCAGCCTGCCGGCTGGTACATCAACATCATTGACCGAGATTTCATTGAGAACGGTGCAGGCGTCGCGGCCCTGCACCAGGAACTTGGCAAAGCTGGTCTGGTCAAACAGGCCGACCGTACCGGCCACGGCATCAGCTTCCGTCTGGGCATAGGGGAACCAGTTTTGACGATGGAACGAATATTCATACTTTGCCTTTCCGGCAGCAGGGGCAAAGAAATTCGGACGTTCCCAGCCATTGACTTCACCAAAGCAGGCATGTCTTGCCGCAAGGCGATCATGAAACGGAGACTTGCGGACGCCGCGGGCTGTTGTTGGCTGAAAATACGGCCAGTGCATTG
The DNA here is from genome assembly GCA_963700885.1 of uncultured Alphaproteobacteria bacterium. Lineage (GTDB taxonomy): Bacteria > Pseudomonadota > Alphaproteobacteria > Rhizobiales > Aestuariivirgaceae > Anderseniella. The sequence goes on along the minus strand of CAVOZJ010000022.1, from coordinate 63,957 downwards.
CATACAGCAGGCCGAGGCTTTCGGTGGTGCGATCATGCAGGTATTTCCTGTTGGACTGAAACGGATGTATGCGGCGGATATCCACGTCTGTCATATCAAGCGGAGGATGACCATCCTTTATCCAGTTCGCCAGAACCTTGCCGACTCCGCCTGACGACTGGATGCCGATAGAGTTGAATCCGGTGGCGACAAACAGGTCATCGACGAAGGGTGCTTCGCCGAGGTAATAGCGATCATCGGGCGTAAAGCTTTCAGGACCGTTGAAGAACAAGGCTATGCCGGCTGTTTCCAGCAGCGGCATACGAGCAACTGCCTTTTCCAGCACCGGTTCAAAGTGATCGTAGTCTTCCGGGAAAGTCTCAAACTCATGATCGTCAGGAATGCCGGTCATGCCCCAGGGCTTTGCAACCGGTTCAAATGCGCCCAGCAGCAGTTTTCCGGCATCTTCCTTGTAATAGGCCCATTCATCGGGAATCCGGATAACCGGCATCTCCCTAGGCAGGTCTGCAATTGGTTCGGTCACCACGTAAAAGTGTTCTGCGGCATGCAGCGGTATCTGCACGCCAACCTGCTGCCCGAGTTCCCGGGACCACATGCCGCCGCAGATAACGGTCTTGTCTGCCCTGATGGTACCGGCGCTGGTTTCAACACCGGTAACGCGTTTGCCCTGTTTGATCAGGCGGGTGACTTTGGTGTGTTCAAATATTTTTGCGCCGCGAGAACGGGCACCGGTGGCGTAGGCCTGGGTAACGTCTATCGGGTTTACCTGGCCATCGCCCGGCAGATACACGCCGCCGGTGACTTCATGGGTGGCAAGGTGGGGCAGGCGCTCCCTGATTTCACCGGCCGAGACAACCTGCACATCCAGACCGAAATTTTTGGCCATGGATGCGCCGCGCCGAAATTCCTCGAACCGGGCTTCAGTGAGGGCAACGGAGTAGGAACCGTTCTGTTTGAAACCGGTGGCCTGGCCGGTTTCCGCTTCAAGACCCTTCATGAGTTCCGAGGTATATTTTGCCAGTTCGGTCATGTTGCGGTTTGCACGCAACTGCCCGACGAGACCTGCAGCATGCCAGGTCGTGCCGCAGGTCAATTGCCTGCGCTCCAGCAACACAACGCCGGTGATGCCGAATTTGGTCAGGTGATAGGCCAGTGATGCGCCAATGACACCACCACCTACAATGACAACATCCGCTTGGGTTGGAAGTTCCTTGGCCATTTAGAGTTTTCCTGTTGCAACACAATTTCATTTGGCGCGAAAACTAGCAAGGCTCCATGTTCAACGATAGGGCCAGAATATGAAACTCGGGGTGAGCAGATTTCACCTGGTTCAACGGCAAACTACACCGGACGTTAAGGCCTGGGTGCGTAACATCGCACATTGATACAGGATACCCGTTCAATGGGACCGGAAGTGGCGCGTTGTTCGTCTTAAGAGACGAAATGTTCTTCTTACAATACGGGGTTGAGCGGTGTATAAGGAGCGTCGCGCAACTTGAACATCAGTCGATGAAGGTGACCGGGAATGTATAAGGGTGACGTCAATCCTCAAGAGGCATTTGAGCAACTTTCCAGCAATGGCAATGCAATCATGATTGACGTGCGCACACGGGCTGAATGGGCATTCGTCGGAGTTCCTGCAGTTGAACGAATGGCGACCATATCGTGGCAACAATATCCGTCCATGCAGATCAATGAGGAATTCGTTTCCGCAGTCCGGGAATTCGGCATCGGCAAAAATGCCGACATTTACCTGATCTGCCGGTCCGGAAGCCGGTCAGCGGCAGCAGCCTCCCTGCTGACCGAGGCAGGGTTTGCCAATTGCTATAATGTAGCTGAAGGCTTTGAAGGTGATCTGGATGAGGGTCGTCATCGTGGCAAGACCAATGGCTGGAAGGCACGTGGTCTTCCCTGGACACAGAGCTGATGCCATGAAAAAATCTGTCAGGAATTTAGCAAATCCGTCCAGGTGGGGCGAAGCCACCAGGCTGGTGAGGGGAGGCCTGGATCGCTCACATCATGGAGAGACTGCCGAGGCACTGTACCTTAATTCTGGTTTTGTTTACGATGACGCTGAAACCGCAGAAGACCGGTTTTCAGGCGATGCCGAAGGTTATGTCTACGCTCGCTACGGCAACCCGACTGTCACCATGTTTGAAGAACGCCTGCGCCTGCTGGAAGGTGCTGAGGCCTGTTATGCGACAGCGTCCGGCATGGCGGCCGTGTGGGGTGCACTGGCCTGCCAGACTGAGGCCGGCGACCATATAGTGGCGTCAAGAGCACTTTTTGGCTCGTGTTATCAGATCCTCACTGCGATTTTACCCAGGTTCGGCGTGACATCAACACTGGTCGACGGAAATGACCTTGATGCCTGGCGGGCTGCGATCCGGCCTGAGACAAAAGCCTTCTTTCTTGAAACGCCCTCAAATCCGGGTCTGCAGGTGTTCGATATTGCTGCGGTGGCGGACATTGCGAAAGCCAAAGGCATCTGTGTGGTGGTGGACAACATTTTTGCCACACCAATTATCCAGAAGACATTGCCGCTGGGCGCCGATGTGATTGTTTATTCCGGTACCAAGCATATGGACGGCCAGGGCAGGGTGCTGGGCGGTGCCGTGGTTTCGACTATTGAGTTCAAGGAAAAAAAACTCAAACCATTCCTGCGCCATACCGGACCATCTCTGTCACCCTTTAATGCCTGGGTCCTGGTAAAGGGCATGGAGACGCTGAAGTTGCGGGTTGCAGCACAATGTGAAAGCGCCCTGAAAATAGCATCGGCACTTGAGGGTACTGCCAGCATAGCCAGTGTAACCTATCCGTGGCTGGACAGCCATCCGCAAGCCGCATTGTGTCGAAAGCAAATGACGGCCGGTGGTACCATGGTCACATTCGAACTTGCGGGCGGAAAGCAGGCAGCATTCGACATGTTGCGAAAGCTGCAGATCATCGACATTTCCAACAATCTTGGCGATACCAAGTCACTGATCACTCACCCGGCCACAACGACACACCGCAACATCGGGCAGGAGGCCCGCGACGCCATGCAGGTAACCGATGGCATGGTGCGGCTGTCCGTCGGTCTGGAGGATGTTGGAGACCTGATCGATGACCTGACAGGCGCATTGAAGGGCTGATTCCGGCAGGGGCCATGAAAATTCACACCGACGATTTGCGCGGGCCGGAAATCGCGGCGTTGCTTCAGGATCATCTTGAACATATGCGGACATTGTCCCCGCCCGGTACGGTGCATGCACTTGATCTGGATTCCCTTCGGGTGCCGGAGGTGACGTTCTGGACGGTTTGGGAGGGTGCAAATCTAGTCGGCTGCGGAGCCTTGAAAGAACTCGACCGTACGTTCGCGGAAATCAAGTCCATGTGCACCGTGCGCCAACATCGCGGCAGGGGAGTCGGTGGGCGGCTGGTAGGGCACATTCTCGACGTGGCACGGGAGCGGGGATATCGGCGCGTCAGCCTTGAGACCGGCACCCATATGGAATTCCAGTCAGCACACCGGCTTTACAAAAAATTCGGTTTCGACTATTGCGCGGCCTTCGCGGATTATTCAATCACTCCGCACAACGTGTGCATGACACTGGAATTGCCGTGAGACAGAAGAAGAAAAAATTGTGATCATCGAGCCCGGGCAGTTGTTGATTTTCATGATGGCCGGATTGGCACTGAACCTGACACCAGGGGCGGACATGATGTTCTGCCTTTCGCAAGGGTTGAGATCAGGCCGCAGGACCGGGATTGCAGCAAGTCTCGGCATCGCAACCGGCAGCATCATTCATGTCCTGCTGGCCGCGTTCGGTCTGGCAGCATTGATTGCTGCAAATCCGGTGGCGTTTGAATTTTTACGGTGGGCAGGTGTCGCTTACCTCGTATGGTTGGCTGTACAGACTTTGCGAAATCCGGTGCAGGTCAATTTGCCGGAAGATGCCCGACGTTCTCAACCAGCGAGAGCCTGGCGCGACGGCGTTCTGGTAAATTTGCTCAATCCGAAAGTCATCGTGTTCACGCTGGCCTTCCTGCCGCAATTTGTTGACCCGCAGCGGGGTTCAACGGTTTTGCAGTTTCTGCTGCTCGGACTGGTGCTCAATATAACCGGCACCACTGTCAACAGTCTGGTGGGTATCGGCGGAGGTTCATTGCGTGGATTGCTGGTACGCAATAAGTGGATAACGCAATTACTTGGATATGTATCATCCATTGTGTTTCTGGGGCTGGCTGCGAAACTGGCGTTCGAACGACGCTAGAATTCAACAATTGATCGGGCAGGGTTGTCTTCCTGGGCGAAGGCCGCAATGACACTGCAAAACCCCAAAACTGGTTGATGTACTGGCCTGCATTACTGTTTATGCAGTTTTACTGGCGGTATTTTGCGGAGTGTGCTCGTTTTGTCCAATCCGGTGATACCCGGCAGTGAAGTGTCGCTACCGGCCAGAGCAACAAGGGTTCTCTTGAACCCATAAAGCCGATCTAACCAGGAGAGTCTGATCCATGTCCCGCAACTATCTGAAAAAAGCCGAATTGACATCAGCCAGCGGAGCGGACGATGTGCGCGACACTGTACAGACCATTCTGAATGACATCGAACTACGCGGCGATGCTGGCGCACTGGAATATGCAGCGAAGTTCGATCGTTACAAGGGAAACGTCAAGCTGACGTCTGCCGAAATTGAAGCAGCTGCAGCTCAGATTCCGGAAAAACTGAAACAGGACATTCAGTTTGCACACGCAAATGTACGCCGGTTTGCGGAAGCCCAGTTGGCCACCATGCAGGATATTGAGGTGGAAGTTGTTCCTGGCCTGATTGCAGGTCAAAAGAGCATCCCGGTGCGTACTGCCGGTTGTTATATTCCCGGTGGACGGTACAGCCACATCGCTTCAGCCATTATGACGGTGACTACGGCCAGTGTTGCAGGATGTGAAAACATCATTGCATGCTCACCGCCGCGTCCCGAAACAGGCATTGCTCCGGCCATTACCTATGCAGCCCACATCTGCGGTGCCAACTCGATCCTGGCACTGGGCGGAGTTCAGGGCGTGGCTGCCATGGCATTTGGCCTTTTCGACCTGCCAAAAGCCGATATTCTTGTGGGACCCGGCAACCAGTTTGTTGCCGAGGCCAAGAGGATTTTGTTTGGCCGGGTTGGCATTGACATGTTCGCCGGTCCGACAGACAGCCTCATTCTGGCGGACAGGACGGCCGATGCCAGCATCGTGGCAGCAGACCTGGTTGGCCAGGCCGAACATGGCTATAACTCTCCGGTATGGCTGGTCACCGATGATCGGGGGCTGGCGGAACGTGTGTTGACGCTGGTGCCTGGCCTGATAGCTGACCTGCCTGAACTCAACAGCAAGAACGCCGAAGCGGCCTGGCGCGATTACGCAGAAGTGATCGTATGCGATTCCCGAGAGGAGATGGCTGCAACTTCAGACGACTACGCACCGGAACATCTCACCGTTCAGGCAGAAGACCTGGATTGGTGGTTGGGCCGCCTGAAATGCTACGGTTCGCTGTTTCTTGGCGAAGAAACCACGGTTGCGTTTGGCGACAAGGCGTCGGGCACCAACCATGTATTGCCGACTTCGGGTGCGGCCAGGTACACCGGTGGACTGTCAGTTCACAAGTACATGAAAATCGTTACCTGGCAGCGCGCTACGCGCGAAGGAGCAAAGCCGGTGGCGGAAGCAACGGCCCGCATATCACGGCTTGAGGGCATGGAAGGTCATGCCCGCACCGCTGACATCCGGCTGGCCAAGTATTTCCCCGATGAAGAATTTGATCTGACGGCGGCAGTATAACTTCGCGAAGGAACTCGGCCAAACGTGTTTGCATCGAGAGAAATTCACTCATCCGATGACGCGCGCCGTCTGGCGCGGCGCCGGTTGCCATGGATGGTGTTCGACTATATCGACGGTGCTGCCGGCGAGGGGCATGGTGAAGCGCTTAACCTGGCAGCTCTGCGTAACCTGCGACTTCAGCCGCGTATCCTTGTCAATGTCACTGACCGCGAACTCGGTGTGAAGGTTTTCGATCACGATGCAAAGCGCCCGTTTGGTATCAGTCCGATGGGAATGTGCAATCTGTCTACACCGGGTGCAGATCTCATGCTGGCCCGCATGGCGGCGCGGCAAGAGGTGCCGGTTGGCGTGTCAACCATGGCATCCACATCGCTGGAAACAATGATTGAAAGGGCAGAGGGGCATGCCTGGTTTCAACTCTACATCAGTGGTGACGGCAGCAGTTCCCAGGGACTGGTGGATCGTGCGCAGGCCTGTGGCTACCGCACATTGGTAGTGACACTTGATGTGCCTGAGGTAGGCCGGCGGCCGCGAGAGTTACGGCGTGGATTCAAGATGCCATTCAGGATCGGTCCGAGTCAGGCTATCGACTTTGCCCTGCATCCCAAATGGTCACTTTCGACACTGATCCGGGGCCGACCGGAGATGGCCAATTTCGCTGGACCGGGTCAGGCTTTTGATCGCACCGAAAGCCGTGCTGCTGCGGACTGGACAAGACTCGGAGATCTGCGGGATCGATGGAACGGGTACCTCGTGGTGAAGGGTGTGTTGTGTGTTGAGGATGCGGTTCGGCTGAAGGACGCAGGGGTTGATGGCGTGCAGGTTTCCAGCCATGGCGGCCGCCAGCTTGAAAGTGCACCGCCACCAATCCTGATGCTGAAACAAATTCGTGAAGCCGCTGGGAAGGACTATCCCATTTTCTATGATTCCGGAATCCGGTCCGGTGAGGATGTCGTCAAGGCTTATGCGATGGGTGCCAGTTTCGTTTTCCTCGGACGCCCGCTGCTGTTTGCCATGGCGGCAAATGGTGAAACCGGATTGTCACAATTGTGGGACGTGTTTTCGGATGAAACCAGCCTGACACTGGCGCAGATAGGGCGAACCACGATGCAGGGACTCAGCGGCACACTGATGTAATCAGCCGTTCAATTCATGTCGATGGGCGCCTACGAGATCTGCCATTGAATTGAACCGGAAGTCGTAACTGGGCATGTCTCCGGGGTTCATTGTTGCGCCAAAGCCCCCTTTGTCGTGTCGGCGGTAAATCCAGCAGGAAGCAAGGCCGTAACGGTTTGCAGGGCCATGATCGTGAAACATGCTTTCAGCAGTGTGCAGAATGTCGGCTTTTTCAATACCAAGTGGATGCAACTTGTCGAGCATGTAGTCAAAGTTGCGATCAGAGGGTTTGTAGGAACCGACATCTTCAGCCGTGTAGATTGCATCAAACTCGACCTGCAAACGATCATTACTGCCCCTGAAGCTGTCATTGTCGACATTCGACAGTATGACGAGCCTGAAGTGTTTCTTGAGATATCGAAGAGCATCCACGGAGTCCGGAAATACCGGCCAGTTTCCGACCGACTGGCCGTAAGCTTCGCATTCCTCAGAGGTAAAACGGACGCCCCATTCTTCAGCCAGCCGTTTGTAGACGATTGCAAGCAATTCCTGGTAACGTTTGGCAGGTGTCCATGACTGCTGTGAAGATTCATGTCGGGCATGGGCCTCGAGAATTTGATCACGGGAAAGGTCGCGCCCGACACGGGTTGTCAATTTCTTGAGACCTTCGACCATGCCGGATTCCCAGTCAATCAAGGTTCCGTAGCAGTCAAATGTCAGGACTTTAAAGTCTGTCAGTTTCACGGGTGCATTCCTTGACATTGCTATCCAATTGTCGGGTTTTTCACCCCTTTGCATCGATGATTTCGAGTGGGTGAAAATGCCCTCATACCAACAATATACTGATCGAAGTCTACCACTCAACTTTTGTTCGTGTGAGCAAATTGATTGATTGTATTGTTGCCAGACGCCGGGCCACATTGCCGCCCCGGCGTTTTATGTCGCAAAACATGCCCGGCTGGACGAGACTTACCCGCGTACGCGCTGTTTGAGATCATCGCATATTAAGCATGAGCTGCGGCATGAACGCCACATGCCGTTGTATTGCTTGACTTCAATACCCACATCTGTGCTTGTGCGGCCATTGGACATGGGCGGCGACCAGTTAAAGTCGCAGACTACTCCGTGCCCGTGACACATGTTTTTCTTCGGTGGCGACCTTGAGCCAATAAATTGGGTTCATTGCCCGTTGCCGTCGAAAAGGAACCCAGATGCGCCAACCCTTTTGCGCGCATTGATTACAAGAAAGAACAATAACTTGAAATTTTCCGACCTCGGCCTCGACAGGCCGGTGCTCAGTGCGCTTGCCGCATTGGGCCATGACGTGCCTACACCCATACAGGTAAAGGCAATCCCGACAATTCTTGATGGACGCGACGTAATTGGGCTGGCCCAGACGGGTACCGGCAAAACCGGCGCCTTTGCGCTGCCGCTATTGCAACGCCTGGCCGCCAACAGCGGCAGGCCGAAACCGCATACCTGCCGCGCGCTCATACTGGCGCCAACCCGTGAACTGGTAATCCAGATAATGAAGGCTGTGCGCGATTATGGTTCACACCTGAAACTCACCTCTACTTCCATTGTTGGCGGGGTTTCGATTAGACCCCAGAAAGCCACCATGGCGCGCGGGGTTGACGTGGTTGTGGCCACCCCTGGCAGATTGCTTGACCTTATTGATCAGCGTGCCATGCGCCTTGATTCAGTTGAGGTCCTGATCCTTGATGAAGCGGACCAGATGCTGGATATCGGGTTTATGCCGGCGATTCGCCGGGTAGTGTCGATGGTACCCGAAAAACGTCAGACATTGCTGTTTTCGGCAACCATGCCGAAGGAGATCCGCAAACTTACGAATGACCATCTGAAATCTCCGGTGGAAATTGCGGTGGCTGCAGTATCCACGCCTGCCGAGCGTATCAATCAGTCGGTGATGCAAATTCCCGCTGGCAACAAGATTGCAGCCGTTGCACATCTGGCACGTGAAAACATGGGCAAACGCGTTCTCGTCTTTACCCGCACCAAACGCGGTGCAGACCGGGTGGTGAAGCGGCTTGGACAGGACGGTTTTGAAGTTGCTGCAATTCACGGCAACAAGTCTCAGGCCAATCGTGAAAAGGCGCTTGACCGGTTCCGCAAGGGATCATGTCCGATCCTGGTCGCAACCGACATTGCAGCGCGCGGTATTGACGTGCCGGGTGTGGAAATGGTCATCAACTATGAACTGCCCAATGTGCCGGAAGTTTACGTACATCGCATAGGCCGCACGGCTCGAGCAGGCGCATCCGGTTTCGCGGTAGCGCTTTGTGCTCATGATGAACGCGGGTTGCTGCGTGATATCGAACGCCTGCTGAAGCGCAAAGTGGATGAAGTCCCGGTTCCAGATGGATTGCCGGAAATTTCCTTGCGCGACATTCCGCGCGAACCACGCGAACGTGATCCTCGAGCAAAACCACAACACAAGAAGCGCTCGCACCAGTCGCGACGTCCTGGCGGCGGTGCCGCCAAGGGTGTACGCAGCGCAGGTGATCACGAGAAAAGGACGTCAGCAGGTCCAAACCGGCGCCGGCGTCCAAACCGGTCGAAGCAGGGTGGCCAGCAGAATTCGCGCGCGGCATAAACTCGCTGGACAAAGAGCAGCAGTTACCGCTGCAAGGCTTTGCAACATCGTCAGGAAGTTTACAAAGTTGTTTGTCTGACAGGACGCTCATGGGCTATATGTTCTGGATAACGAACAACCGGATCCGGGACAGGTTTAAATGGCTACACACCGTGGACGCAAGACACACACGCCGTCTGACGTAACGCCGGAACTGGGCAAGACGATTCAACGGTTGCGCAAGGCCTACAAGATGTCGCTTGGTGATTTGTCCGAGCAGTCGGGAGTGGCAAAGTCAATTATCTCGCAAATTGAGCGCAACGAAACCAATCCGACCATTTCAACGGTGTTTCGATTGTCCCAGGCACTCGACACGACCATTGAGGAAGTCCTCAAGACTGGCAAGAGCGATGCATTTGTCGAACATCAGACCAGGACTGCCGTCCCCCTGCTGGAAAGCGAGGATGGATTGTGCCGGTTGGCAATCGCCGGACCATTGAACCTGGTGGACCATGTGCAGTGGTACGATTTTCATGCGAAGGCTGGCGGCGTGCTGGAATCCGACCCACATCCGCCGGGTACCATAGAACACTTGTATGTCGTCACAGGCCAACTGGAAGTTGCCGTGGATGGTGAAACACGCATCGCAAAGGCCGGTGAAGCATTGCGGTACCACGCTGACCGGCAACATAAGCTGGTGAACACCGGTTCCGGGCCGGCCCACGCAACCATGGTGCTGGTGTTGCGCCAGCCGGGCTGATTGCCTGATTGAGAATGCGCCGGCCGCGAACTCACATGTAAAATCCAAAGCCCCGCTGTCCTTTCGGAGAGCGGGGCCTGTGATGTAGTTCGGTGCAGTAATCTTGTAAGGAGTCGAAAATTATATGGCAGTCGGAAGGTGTGACATGATCAAGCAGGCATGCTCCATCAGCTTTAATTGCAGTAATTCTTGATAATCGGTGTCGTTGGCAAAGTACTGGCCTGGTACTTGTCGATGGTGTTATGGGCTTCCAGCAAGCTTGTGCACAGTCTCGACTGTTGCGACATGACCGAAAATGAATTTACGCCAAGAACCACGAGAACTGCGAACAGCACTACGCACACGCGCGCAAGTGTGTTGGCAACGCTGAGGCGTTCATTCGCCAATTTCTGCCATGGGACCATCTGATCTGCCGGTGCTACACGTATCATGTTCTGTCTCCCTCTAGTTAGAATAAATCTACCCTGTAATCCGCTGGGACATGCGGGCTTGACCATTTGTTTACTACATTGGCTGGCCGAGTGGTTCTTAAATCCCTTGTTAACGTTGCGCATTGGTGAATGCTGGTCCGACAATTTGGATAAAATTTTAGTTGCATTTTAGTGATGTTCAACAGGCGGGAATTGCACCCCGGGTCAAAATCGCTAGTCTCGATCAGGAAAACTGCGGCGATTCGGGTGAGAGGGTTACGGCAGGAATGATTGGCGCGTTTATTAGCGGTTGCGGGGCTCTGGAGCTTAGCGCTGCTGAAGAGGCTTTCTTTCGTGACGCTCAGCCGTGGGGGCTGATTCTATTTGCCCGCAATATCGACAACCGGAAACAGATTAGCGCCCTCACGGCCCGGTTTCGCGAGCTTGTGGGCAGGGAAAACGCGCCGGTCCTGATCGATCAGGAAGGCGGCAGGGTGCAACGGATGGGACCGCCGGAATGGCGCAATTATCCTGCCGGGCGGGCATATGCTGCCATATACGAACTGGACGGCCTGACGGGATTGTCGGCGACACGGCTGGTTTACCGGTTGCTGGCGAAAGATCTTTATGAAGTAGGCATAAATGTCGACTGCCTGCCTGTGCTGGATGTTCCGCAACCTGGAAGCCATAGAATTATCGGAGATCGTGCTTATGGTCATAATCCCGAACAGGTGGCCCTGCTTGGCAGAGTTGCCGCGCAAGGCTTGATGGATGGCGGCGTGCTGCCAGTCATCAAGCACATTCCAGGCCATGGCCGAGCGTTTTCCGACAGTCATCTTGAGTTGCCGGTGGTTGATGCACCCAACCATGAGTTGGAACAGGTTGATTTTGCTCCGTTCGCGGCGCTGGCTGACATTCCAATGGCGATGACGGCCCATGTCGTCTATTCGGCGATTGACGATCGAGCCCCGTGTACGTTGTCCGCCAAAGTCATTGATGAGGTGGTCCGCAAGCAGATCGGATTTGACGGCCTGCTGGTGAGCGATGATCTGTCAATGAAGGCGCTGGATGCATCGCTTGCCAGTCTGGTGGGGGATTTGTCGAATTTCAGATCTTCAATGCATGCGCGTGGCGAACTGGCACTCAAGGCGGGTTGCGATGTACTGTTGCATTGTAATGGCGATATCGAGGAAATGAGGCAGGTAGCAGACGCTGCTGGCAACCTGAAAGGTGCAGCACAAAAGCGTGCTCAAAGAGCCCTGTCATTCCTGCGTACGCCGGATGAGTTTGATGTAGCTGAAGCAGAACGTGTGCTGGACAGCATTATGGCAATTGCCTGAACTGGCGCATTGCCCCGGTTATTTTGACGCAGCTGCAGCGACAACACTTGAGGATAAGTTGGTATCGGCGCTGTGATGGATGGCCATGCACGCTATATCTGGTGTATCAATTGTTAAGCATCCGCGATATGTGGGTATTGAAATGCGGAAATCATGAGCAACGACACGACAGGTTCCAACCAGGACGAGCTATGGCCGGATGGCTATGGGCCGGTGAGGCTGATGCCGGAACCGGAAGATGAAGGATCGGCATTGATTGTTGATGTTGACGGGTTTGAGGGTCCGCTCGATTTATTGCTGCAATTGGCGCGTAACCAGAAGGTAGACATTACCAAAATTTCAATTCTGGCGCTGGCCGAGCAGTATCTCGTTTTCATCGATGATGCCCGCAAGATGAAGCTGGAACTGGCGGCGGATTATCTGGTCATGGCGGCATGGCTTGCCTACCTGAAGTCACGGTTGTTGTTGCCCAGGGAAGCTGATGACGGCGATGAACCTCCTCCGGAGGAATTGGCTGCTCGTCTGCAGTTCCGGCTGCAAAGGTTGCAGGCCATGCGTGATGCCGGGGCAAAGCTTATGTCGAGGAACCGGTTGGGGCGCGATGTGTTTGCCCGGGGCTGGCCGGAACCGGTTGTCGTGGAGAAGCAGGTTGAGTGGAGTGATACCCTGATTGACCTGTTGCAGGTTTATGCAGACCGCAGACAACGCAAGGCTGCGCACCACAACTACGAGATAAAACCAATGCCGGTGTGGACGCTCAAGGAAGCCCGCACGGCACTGGAGCGCATGCTGGGTTCGATGGAAGACTGGGGCCGGTTCGATACCTACTTGATGGACTACATGGTTGAACCTGAAAAACGTGCTTCGGTAATTGCGTCAGGTTTTACCGCTTCACTGGAACTGGTGCGCGAAGGCGTGCTGGAAGTGCGGCAGGAAAAGCCGTTTCATGCGATTTATTTGCGCCGATCACGCGCAGGTTAGGCATTTCGACCAGAGTTAAGACCAGATGGCGACAAGAGGGTTTGTAAATTGGCAAAGCAGGCTGTGACTATCAAAAACGGACACGAGCGTCTGGAAGAGGCGGAAGAAAATGCGGCACCTGCTGCAGACGCTACCATGCCTGCGCAGGAGATTGTGCCGGCTGATGACAGCGATCTACCAGGCTACCTGTTGCGCAAGGGCGACGCCATTTCCGGTGGAATGCCCGAATTGCAGCAGCAACGTGTAGTAGAGGCCTTGCTTTTTGCTGCATCCGGCCCGTTGTCGGAGGCTGAACTTGCAGCCGCATTGCCAAAGGAGGCAGATGTCCCGGGCCTGATTGCGACGTTGCGGGAAACCTATCGCAAGCGTGGCGTGAACCTGGTGCAGATTGCCGGCAAGTGGGCATTCAGAACAGCCGATGATCTGAGCTTCCTGCTGCGCAAGGAGGCTGCAGAACAAAAGAAGCTGTCTCGTGCCGGCCTCGAAGTGTTATCGATCATCGGGTACCACCAGCCGGTTACTCGTGCCGAGATTGAAGACATCCGCGGGGTGGCCACGGCAAAGGGTACCCTCGATATCCTGATGGAGATTGGCTGGATCAAGATGCGTGGGCGCAGGCGCACGCCAGGGCGCCCGGTCACCTATGGCACAACGCAGGAATTTCTGGAGCACTTCGGGTTGAACGAAGTTCGCGATCTTCCTGGAATGGTTGAATTAAAGGGTGCTGGCCTGCTTTCCGGCAATCTGCCGCCTGACATGTTCATCCCGTCTCCAAATGACGATGATGCTCTGGGTCCGGATGAAGATCCGCTGGATTCAACCGACTTTGAGCCGGAGCTTGAGATGCATCTTCCTGACAGTGATGATGAGCCGGACGATGCAGGCTCGGAAACGGACGAAGCCCTGAACATGGACTTGCCGGAAGTGCTGGACGATGAGCGCTAGGAACTCGGTGCTGTTTACCCTATTGCTGCAAGGCAGGCTCAATGACCGGTTCGCCTGGTGCAATTGCGCGACAGCAGACGCTGGATAGTTGCGCCTCGTTGGTGTAATCACCAATCGCAATGACAGAAGTACTTCACAGGACAGCCAGGGGCAGATGGGGCCCGCGTGGAACGGCGGCGGCGGCGTTTGCGTCCAGCGTTACATTTGAAAATGTATCGCTGGCCTATGGTGAAACCGAAGCGGTACGCAATGTTTCCTTTGAATTGAAACAGGGCGAGATCGTGTGTCTGCTTGGACCATCTGGTTGTGGCAAATCAACATTGATGCGGCTGGCAGCAGGTGTTGAACGACCGGATTCGGGGCGAATTCTGCTGGATAATGCCGAGGTTGCCTCCGATACGAGGTTTGTACCTCCCGAAAAGCGTTCTGTCGGCCTGATGTTTCAGGATTATGCCCTGTTTCCCCATCTCACAGTGATGGGGAATGTGACGTTCGGTTTGAAGGGAGTGGATACCCAGAGCGCAACCAATGCGGCACGATCAGCGCTGCTGAGGGTAGGGTTGGCTCATCTGGAAAAATCCTATCCGCATGAACTGTCCGGCGGTGAACAGCAACGGGTGGCACTGGCACGTGCAATTGTGCCCCGACCCGCTGTCTTGTTGATGGATGAGCCGTTTTCCGGGCTCGACCAGCGTCTCAGGGAACATGTACGTCATGAAACACTGGCCATACTGAAGGAGACCCGTTCCAGTTCCATCCTGGTAACGCATGACCCTGAAGAGGCCATGGGCATGGCCGACCGCATTGTGTTGATGAGGGCAGGGCGCGTAGTCCAGATTGGTACACCGGATGAATTGTACCGCAACCCGGCTGATGCGGAAGCAGCCCGGTTTTTCTCGGACGTCAATGAACTTCGCGTACGCATTGTCGAAGGAGCAGCCGACACGCCGCTTGGTCGTTTCACCACAGACGTTGGTGAAGAGGGCGGCCCGGCACTGGTTATGATTCGGCCGCAGGCGTTTGTGCGGACTGCAGATAATTTCAAGGGATCACTGGTTGCCCAGGTCACCGATCAACGGTTCCTGGGCGACAAGGTTGAACTTTCACTGATGTTCGAGGGGCTCAACGAAGAGGTGTTCGCCAGGGTGGCTACAACCGGATGCCCGGAGTTGGGTGAGACAGCCTATTTCCGGCTGGATCACGATCATGTACTTGTGTTTGACAATCTGGGCAGTTGACACCATTTCACATATTAACCGCTCCTGGTTTTGTGCCGCTATCGCGTGTTGCGGCACATAGGGCTTTCTGCAATAGTGCGCGCAAATTACGGGAGGTCCGGGTGGGACCTTTGTGTATAGGGAGAAACTGAATGTCTATCGGACCATGGCAAATTATCATTATCGTTCTGCTTTTGGTGGTCCTGTTTGGCCGAGGAAAAATTTCCGAACTCATGGGTGACGTTGCCAAGGGCATCAAAAGCTTCAAGAAAGGCATCGCCGAAGAAGTCGACGATGCTAAAGAAACGGTTGCCGATACGACCAAGACCATAGAACTTGAGGCTGAAGAGATGACTGAAAAGGTCAAGGACAAGACCAAGAACTGACTGGTTCTGGCAACCTTTCAGATCGTTGTTTGTGGCGGTCTGTCAGTTAATCCTGGCGAGGTCTTTCCTCACCGTTCGGGAATACGTTTCACATGTTCGATTTTGGCATAGGCAGTACCGAGCTGATGCTCATTGCGATTGTTGCGCTGATCGTCATTGGTCCGCGCGATCTGCCAAAAGTGCTGCGCACGGTGGGTCAGGTGATGACCAAGGTGCGGGCCATGGCGCGGGAATTTCAGGGACATATAGAAGACGCGGCCAAAGAGAGCGGTCTTGACGACCTGAAGAAGGATATTTCCAAGGCTACAAATTTCGACATGAACGAGACGCTGAGCGACATCACTCGCGAACCGGGAAAAGTGCCGACGCCTGCTTCCAAAGATGCACCTGCGGCAAAGCCTGAACCTGCACCCAAACCTGCAAACAAGGCCGCGACAGCGAAGAATGCCGCGTCCGGGAAAAAGGCAACCGCCACGGACAAAACTGCATGAGCGCAACTGAAGACGACATTGAAGCCTCCAGTGCGCCGCTTATCGAACATCTGGCTGAACTTCGGACCCGGCTGATACGCTCGGTGATCGGCTTTGCCGTGATGTTTGTTGTCTGCTTCTATTTTGCGGACAAGATATTTGACTTTCTGCTGATACCGTATCAGTGGGCAGTCGGTGAAAATCATGAACTGAGACTGATTTTCACCGCGCCGCAGGAATTTTTCTTCACCCAGTTGAAGATCGGCATGTTCGGTGGTCTGTTTCTGGCATTTCCCCTGATCGCGACGCAGATTTACATGTTTGTCGCTCCAGGCCTGTACAGGAACGAGCGCAATGCGTTCAAGCCCTATCTGTATGCCACGCCTGTGTTGTTCGTGGCCGGCGCGTCGCTGGTGTTTTTCATGGTCATGCCGATTGCCATGCGGTTTTTCATCAGTTTCCAGCAGTCGGGCGCCAACGGACGCGCGATCATCGAGTTACTGCCCAAGGTGTCGGAGTATCTGAGTTTGACCATGACGCTTATTCTGGCCTTCGGTGTCTGTTTCCAGATGCCTGTCATCCTGACCCTGCTCGGGCGGGTTGGCATTGTCTCGTCGCAGGGGCTGAGGGAAAAGCGAAAATATGCCGTCGTCGGCGTATTTGTGCTGGCAGCCGTGCTGACACCGCCGGACCCGTTCTCCCAACTGGGTCTGGGCCTGCCACTGTTGTTGCTCTACGAGGCGTCCATCTGGACTGTTCGCCTGGTCGAGAAAAGGCGAGAAGCGGCTGAGGCGGCGCGCAAGGCGGAGGATGCGGTGGACGCCTGATTACGGGCCTTGCCGATACTGCCGGGCCACGGCACCAAGACATCGCGATATTTTTCAAATTGCGATTTCACCCGCTGCTGACTGCCGGTGATGTAACCGGTCAAAAGAAGCATCACAACCCGCCGTCATCGAGTGTGTTCCAAATTCCAACAGCATCTCGAGGCAGTTACCAAGTTATAATGAAAAAGAATATTTGACCTTCCACTTGCTGGAACCCGCAAGATGGCCGGATTGAACGACCTGAAAGGCAGCGGGCCAGATGAGTGAAACTGATCGACGAAAAGGCATATCACACGAGCACACCGGCCAAAAGCACAGCGGTACCTTGCCCGAAGAACAACGTGAGACGGCTGTTGACCCTGTTTGCGGGATGACAGTGCGCCTGGATTCAGGCAAACCAACTCACGGGTGGGATGGCAAGGAATATCATTTCTGCAGCGGGAAATGTCATGACCGGTTTGTGGCGGACCCTTATTTCTACGTCTCCGGCAATAACCGGAAGAAAAAACAGGTCACGGCTAAAGACACGACCTATACCTGCCCAATGCATCCGCAAATTGTCCAGGACGAGCCCGGCAGCTGCCCCATTTGCGGCATGGCGCTGGAGCCGATGGATGGTGTATCTGACGAACCCAACCATGAACTGGCCGATTTCACCCGGCGCCTATGGGTCAGTTCACTTGCAGCGGTGCCGCTGATCATCCTGACCATGGGTCCAATGATTGGATTGCCGATTCGGGATTGGCTTGGAGCAAGCCTGTCTCTCTGGCTGGAATTTATCCTGGCAACACCGGTCGTGTTATGGGCAGCGTGGCCATTCTTCCGGCGTGGCTGGACATCTGTATGGACCTGGAATCTCAATATGTGGACGCTGATCATGATCGGCGTGGGGACCGCCTATTTGTACAGTGTAATCGCGACATTCCTGCCCGGGCTCTTTCCGGACGGGCTCAGGACGGAAGGCGGTCACATGCCCGTCTACTATGAGGCGGCGGTTGTCATAGTCGCCCTGATTTTCGTGGGGCAGGTGCTTGAATTGCGGGCCCGGGAGCGGACCGGCGATGCCATTCGCGCCCTGCTCGATTTGGCGCCAAAAATGGCAAGACGGGTTCTTCCCAATGGCGACGAATACGATGCGCCACTGGAAAATCTCGTTGAAGGTGACCGGTTGCGCGTCCGGCCGGGTGAAAGCGTACCTGTTGATGGCATTGTACTGGAAGGCAGTTCATCTGTTGACGAGAGTCTGATCAGTGGTGAACCGGTACCCGTGGAAAAAAGCAAGGGTGATTTCCTCACCGGCGGAACTATAAACAGGAACGGTTCACTGATCATGCAGGCGCGGCACGTCGGCGATGAAACGATGCTGGCGCGCATTGTGGCAATGGTTGCATCTGCACAACGATCCCGGGCGCCGATCCAGGGACTGGCGGACACGGTTGCCTCATACTTCGTGCCTGCGGTCGTTCTCGTTGCAATTGCGGCTTTCGTGACCTGGCTGATGATAGCGCCTGAACCGTCACTGGTGTTCGCAATAGTGTCTGCAGTTTCCGTTCTGATCATTGCCTGCCCTTGCGCATTGGGATTGGCGACGCCAATGTCGATCATGACCGCCACGGGTCGCGGCGCCCAGACAGGTGTCCTTATCAAGGATGCCGAGGCGCTGGAACGCATGTCCAAAGTTGACACGCTCGTTATTGACAAGACAGGAACCCTGACTGAGGGCAAGCCTGTACTCACTGACGTAATCGCCTTTGGAAAAGCAGACGAACAAGAGGTGCTGGCTTTGGCTGCAGCGCTTGAAAAGGGGTCGGAACATCCGCTGGCTGAGGCCATTATCAATGGTGCTGAAAAGCGCAAGCTGACCATTGGCAAAACTGACGGTTTCCAGGCTGTGACGGGCAAGGGTGTAAAGGGCAGGGTTGCAGGACAGGCGGTAGCCCTGGGCAACCAGGCAATGATGCAAGACATATCGGTTGATGTTGCTCCGGCTGATAAACAGGCTGACGAGCTGCGTTCAGCCGGCAAGACAGCGATGTTCATCGCTGCAGACGGCCAACTGGTAGGTATCGTGGCCGTCGCCGATCCGATCAAGCAATCTACCGCGGAAGCTATTGCGGCACTGCACGAGATGGGCCTCACCATCATCATGGCGACCGGTGACAACGAGCGAACAGCCAGGGCAGTGGCTTCGCAACTGGGGATCGACGAGGTTCGTGCCGGAGTTCTGCCGGAAGACAAGCAGCTGTTGGTAGAAAACCTGCATGGCAAGGGCCACAAGGTTGCCATGGCAGGGGACGGTGTAAATGATGCTCCTGCGCTGGCGGCTGCAGACGTTGGCATAGCCATGGGAACGGGCGCCGATGTTGCTGTGGAAAGTGCGGGCATCACGCTGTTGAAAGGCGACCTTATGGGCATTGTACGAGCCCGGAAATTGGCCCGGGCAACCTTACGCAATATCAAGCAGAACCTGTTCTTTGCCTTTTGCTACAATGCAGCAGGCGTGCCGGTCGCTGCCGGTGTTCTGTATCCGCTGACCGGCACATTGTTGTCTCCGATGATCGCGGCTGCGGCAATGAGTTTATCCTCGGTATCGGTCATTGCAAATGCACTGAGATTGCGGCGTCTGCAATTGTGACCGGCCAGATCTGCAATCCGGTTTGTTTGTCGATCTGAATTCACAAATCCAGCCGGTCATGTTGATGAGATCCAGCTACTTTCCAGTGCCTGCGCGGTGTTGCTTGCCGTGTGTTGTGGTGGTCGTTATTGAAACGATAAGTTAACCAATTTCAGGTAATTATGGTTAACACTTTGGAAATACTACGGACTATCAAATAGAGATGTGAAATTGATGCTGCAGTGTCTGCCATGATTGTCATTTCTGACAGCTATGGCCGCCATTGGCGGATTCGGTTAGGGAACAAGGGACTATGAAGAGTTTACTTCTGGCTGGTACATGTGCCGCTTCGATCATGTTGGGTGTCACGAGCGTGCAGGCTGCAGATTTGTATGAGCCTGCGGCAACGCAGGGATGGTATGTCAGCCTGTTTGGAGGAGCATCGTTTCTCCAAGAATTTGACATCACCTACACGGATTCCGGCACGGCAGGCATGTCCGACACCGGGACAGATGCCGGTTTTATAGTCGGCGGAGCCGTCGGGATGGAGATTAATCCAAACATGCGTGCTGAAGTCGAAGTGTCGTATTTCAAGAACGACGTGGACAAGCTGAGTTACCCTTATTTTTCACAAGTCTTTTCAGCGAGCGGTGATGTCAGTTCCGTCAACCTTATGGCGAACGTGTGGTTCGACATCGACATGGGCGGTGGGTTTACTCCCTATATAGGTGGCGGTGCGGGTGTCGGGTTTGTTGATGCCAGTGCGGCTTTCCCAGACCCGCCGAACAACTACGATGAATATTCGGGTTCGGATGTCGGTTTTGCTTTTCAAGTTGGTGGTGGGGTGCAATACGGACTGACTGAGACGATTGGCCTCGACTTGGGCTATCGCTACAGAGGTGTCATGGACGTCACTCTCCCTTCTGGCTACCCAAATCAACTCAATGCAAGCACCGATATTTACGGTCACTTTGTCCAGGCGGGGATTACGATAAACCTGAACGGAATGTAGATAGTTTTTGCACCGAATACCGGGCTGGAGCCATGTGTTTCAGCCCTTTATTTTTGTAGTCGAATCTGTAAACTCTTCAGATGCAAAAACACTGGAATTTACCCCCCAAAAACCTTCAACCAAAGAATAGCCAGCTGCATGCACAATTGTTGCAACGTGGCAGCGCGCTGCAGGGGCAGGGCAAGGGCAAGGAAGCGGAATATTGCTTTCAGCTTGTGTTGCGCGACAATCCCAAACATCCGGACGCATTGAACCTGCTTGCCACACTGGCTGTCGAGGCGGGTCAATTCCTGACGGCAATCGAACTCTTCCAGAAGGTCGTCAGGATTGTACCGAAGAACCTTGTATACCGGAACAATCTGGCCAACTGTTTCATTCGCAGCAGCAGGCCTGAACAGGCGCTCCCGCATTTAAGGAGAGTACTGTCTGCCAATCCAAAAATGTCTGAGGCCCTGTATAATCTGGCACGCGCCTACAGGGCGATGGGCAAAGGCAAGGAGGCCGAGCTGACGTATCTACGGATGCTGTCATTTGAACCAGAGTCCATACTGGCCAGAATTGGATTGGGAGAAGTCCTGACTGATCTTGGACGAATGGACGAAGCGACTGGCGTTTTCCGTGCGGTGATCGCCGATACACCAAATTCAGTCGAGGGGTACACCGGGCTGGTGGCTGCCCATAAATTCACCCCCGGTGATCGAGACATCGATGCGTTGCTTGAGTTGCTGGAGCAGTCATCTTGCGATACCGGCAAACAGACTGCGCTGCATCATGCGGCAGGGAAGATATACAATGATCTGGGCCAGTATGATGAGGCCTTTAGGCACTTCGCCAAAGCCAAGGAAATTGTCAGCCGGAAATTTGACATTGCCAGTTATCAGCGATTCATTGAAAAGACCTGTCAACTTTTTACCATGCCGTTCTTTCTCGAAAGAACCGGGTATGGCAACAGTTCCGAGCGGCCAGTTTTCATTGTAGGAATGCCACGCTCCGGCACCACGCTTACAGAGCAAATCCTGGCGAGCCACTCAAAGGTGAAAGGAGCCGGCGAGATGGTTGACCTGCAAAGAATTGAGCGCCGTATTACTGAAACAAAGCGCGAAACCGATTCCTATTTCAACATGATTGCCGGGCTCTCGGCAGATCAGTCGCTTGTGCATGCGGAAGCATACCTGGATACTCTCAAACGCCACTCGCGCACTGCTTTGCGTGTCGTAGATAAAATGCCGCATAATTTTGAGCTATTGGGATTGATAGCACTGCTATTCCCGAATGCTCGTGTCGTTCACTGCCGGCGCAATCCGATTGACACCTGCATATCATGTTTCACACACAATTTTTCAGAGGCACATGGGTACAATTTGGACCTGTCAAACCTTGGGCTCTATTATCGCGAGTATTCCAAGTTGATGTCGCATTGGGCGAAGGTCCTGCCGTTACAGATATTTGATTTGAAGTATGAGCAACTGGTCACAGATCAGGAGGCTACGACGCATCAACTGATCAACTATCTGGAACTGGACTGGGAGGATGCGTGTACTGAATTTCATCTCACGGAACGTGCCGTAAGTACACCAAGCCGGTGGCAGGTGCGCCAGCCTATTTACAAATCCTCTTTGCAACGCTGGCGGCGGTTTGAACCGCATATTGAGCCCTTGAAACAGTCACTTGGAGACCTGTTTCAGGCGGAGTGACCGTATGCCCTGCGTTCAACAGGTTGACAACCTGTTGCAAAAGCGCCAGCAGACGACACCGTGATACCAGTGACGAGAGCAGCAGTTGTTTATACATGACCACCTGCAAGCCAGAAATCGTGAGGATAGAGCATGCCGCAAAACGGCGTGATTTTGTACCCGGCGCGGGGAGGAGACTCATTGATGGTATATCGAGTGGGTTACGACAAAGTGACAACGCAGATTCCATTGTTGCCTTCAGATAGTGAAGCTTGTTCCCACAAGACCGGTATCAGGCCGGATTCGGCAGGTTGGTGGATAAAATCCATTGAAATGCGGTGGCGCACGGTTGCGAAAACTCGCGGATTTTCTGACAACAAAGGCCTGCCCTGGTAGAAAAAATCATGTATAAGCAACCGATTCGAATTGATTTGGAGCACCTGAAGGCATGACACCTTTTGCTATCGCCGGAATTCAGATGAATGTGCCGGCCCTGCATTCCAACGTAGATGACATGCGGCATCGGCTGGATATTCTGATGGCGCGGTTTCCCTGGACGCAAATGGTTTTGTTCAGCGAACTTGCACAGCACGGTCCAATTAACCGTTTTGCACAGCCCTTTGACAATGACGCCATCAGCCAATTCTGTGATGATGCGCGCAGGCACAAAGTCTGGCTGATCCCCGGTTCGTTCTTCGAAAAGACTGCTGACGGCAAGATCTACAACACATCTGTCGTAATTAATCCGCAGGGCGACATCGTCACTTCGTACCGCAAGATGTTTCCGTTCAGGCCCTACGAGGTTGATGTTGAAGGCGGAACCGAGTTCTGCATCTTTGATGTGCCGGATGTCGGTCGTTTCGGCCTGTCGATCTGCTATGACATCTGGTTCCCGGAAACCACCCGCCAGCTGACCAGCATGGGTGCAGAAGTGCTGTTGCATCCGGTCCTGACAGGCACAACCGACAGGGATGCTGAATTGGCGATTGCAAGAGCCACTGCCGCCCAGTTTCAGTGTTATGTAATTGACGTCAATGGACTGGGTGCCGGCGGCGTTGGCAGATCGTGTGTTGTCGATCCGTCAGCAAATGTCGTGTACCAGGCAGGCGGCCAGGAAGAAATGTTCCCGATCGAGATCGACCTTGACCATGTTCGCAGACAACGCGAGACCGGCATGCGGGGTCTTGGTCAGGTGCTGAAGAGCTTCCGTGATCGATCAGCGGATTTTCCGGTCTACGACCGTTCATCCGGCACGGATGCCTACCTCAAGACGCTGGGTTCCCTGACAATGCCGGCACGGGGATCTACTGCGGGACTGAATCTGCCTCCCGAACAGACCGCCGAAAATAGCAACTTGAATGCTGATGTGGCGATACCAGACAGCATTGCCGATATCCGGTCAAAACTGGCAAGTGTCTGACGTCAATTTAACCGTTTCGGTTGGCAGGCATGGAACTTTAGCAGGAATACTGCTTTAATTACCGGTCTAATCGCCGGGGAGTTCCGTTCCAATGCAATCCATGAGTGAATATTACAGCGCCATCCAGTTGCGGTCTGATCGCTGGAGTGCCTTGCAGGAAATTACCAGAAAGCTGGCCGCCAATCCAAAAGGCAAATCGTCTGCAAAACAGCATGCTAGAGCTGTAGAACTGCTGGATGCCCTGGGGCCTTTGGAGTTCTACTGGGCGTTTCCCGCTACTGCGGCCTTCGATCACCTGCGCCGTCAGTGTGATCACAAAAACTATGACGATCTGGCGTTTTCCGTCAGCCGAATTCTGCGAGCGTTGACTTCGGGCGCCTATCGCAGACGGTCCATACCGCTGGAACGCGATGATACGGACAGTGAAGAGCTTGAAGACGAGGCGCTTTTGTCGCCGGAAGCTCGCGCGCTGACCAAACCTTATTTTGAGGTGCTGTTTGTCGACAATTTAAATGAACATCAGGAACGCTGGTTGCGTTCATCGATACAGCGCATGCGCCGCACCGACGATGCATTCGTCTACGAACCGGTGATTGTGCCCAGTCTGGAAGACGCGCTGATTGCAATCCTGTTCAACCACAACATACAGGCAGTGGTGGTCCGCCCCGGGGTGACCCTGAAGTCGAAAAATGAGCTGCCCATCCTGAAGCAGTATCTCTCCCGTATCGGAGATAACGAGGACGTCGATGGTCTGCGGCCGGAAAACTTCGGTGCAGAGCTATGCCGGTTGATAGCCAAGGTAAGGCCGGAACTTGACACGTATCTGGTGACTGACCGTTCAGTGGAATCCATTGCCGGCCTCGATCTTGGCCTGTGCCGACGTGTGTTCTACAATCAGGAGGATTTCCTGGAACTGCATCTCAATATTCTTCGCGGTGTGCAAGCCAGGTTCAAAACGCCCTTCTTTACCGCACTGGTGGACTATTCACGCCAGCCAACCGGTGTCTTCCACGCCATGCCGATCAGCCGCGGGAAGTCGATTTCCCGGTCCCACTGGATTCAGGACATGGGTGCGTTTTACGGGTCCAACATATTTCTGGCGGAAACTTCGGCAACCTCGGGCGGTCTCGACAGCCTGCTGGAACCGCAGGGCCCGATCAAGGAGGCTCAGGAACTTGCTGCCCGTGCTTTTGGAGCAAAGCACACCTTTTTTGCCACCAACGGAACATCTACCTGCAACAAGGTGGTTGTGCAGGGTTTGGTGAGGCCAGGCGACATCGTGCTGGTAGATCGCGATTGCCACAAATCCCACCATTACGGCATGGTGCTGGCGGGTGCACAGGTGGTCTATCTCGACAGTTATCCGCTGAACGAATATTCGATGTATGGCGCAGTGCCGTTGCGCGAGATTAAACACCAGTTGTTGAAGCTGAAAGCAGCCGGCAAGCTCAACCGGGTCCGGATGCTGTTGCTGACAAACTGTACGTTTGACGGCCTGGTCTACAATGTCGAACGGGTGATGGAGGAATGCCTGGCCATAAAACCCAACCTGGTTTTCCTGTGGGATGAAGCCTGGTTTGCTTTTGCCCGGTTTGGTCCGACGTACCGTCAGCGCACCGGCATGAATGCAGCAGAAGTTCTGCGCGAACGCCTGAAGTCACCTGAACACGCCAGCGCCTATCAGGCGCAGCAGGAAGAGCTTGCAGATGCCGATGACGAGAAACTGCTTGATACCAGACTGATACCGCCGCCAACCGCGCGCATCAGGGTGTATTCCACCCAGTCAACCCACAAGACCCTGACTTCGTTGCGGCAAGGTTCGATGATTCATGTGCATGATCAGGACTTCAAGGGTGAGGTCGAACAGGCTTTCCACGAAGCCTACATGACGCACACCTCGACATCACCCAACTATCAGATCATAGCCAGCCTCGATGTCGGAAGGCGGCAGGTGGAGCTTGAAGGATTCGAGTTCGTGCAGCGCCAGGTCGAGGCGGCCATGTCCATGCGGCGCGCCATTGCCACTCATCCGCAACTGAAAAAGTATTTCAAGCTTTTGACGTCTGGTGACATGATCCCCGAGCAACACCGGGAAAGCGGCATTAAATCGTATTATGATCCCGACCAGGGCTGGAACGACATATGGGAATGCTGGGCCAAGGACGAATTCGTTCTTGATGCATCACGGGTGACACTTGCCGTTGGTGGTACCGGATGGGACGGCGATACGTTCAAAACCAAAATACTGATGGACAAATACGGCATCCAGATCAACAAGACGTCACGCAATACCGTCTTGTTCATGACCAATATTGGCACAACCAGGTCATCTGTTGCCTATCTGATCGAGGTACTGGTACAGATTGCCCAGGACCTGGATGAACTGCTTGACGATGCCTCCAAGATGGAGCGCCTCAGTTTTGACAGGCGGGTCAAGAACCTGATGGTGGATTTGCCCCCGCTTCCGGACTTCAGCCGGTTCCATAAAGCATTTCGTACCGACCAGGTAACTCCGGAAGGCGACATTCGATCAGCATTTTTCCTGAGTTATGATGAAAACAATTGCGACTACCTGGACCTGCATGATGACAGTCTCATTGCAGCGGGAACCGACATTGTCTCGGCATCGTTCATTATCCCGTATCCGCCAGGTTTCCCGATCCTTGTGCCGGGGCAGGTGATTTCACGCCAGATACTGGCCTTCATGCGGGCGCTTGATGTTAGCGAGATACATGGCTACCGGCCTGATCTGGGTTTGCGGGTGTTTACCGAAGAAGCGCTTGTGCGCCATGCAGCAAAGCATCTATCGGAAGCGGCCGAGTAACAGACTGCCTGTTGAAAAAAGTAAAATCAGAGGGAGACAAATATGACTAAAAAAGTTCTCAAGAACATTTCGGAGATCCGGCGTTATTTTCATCGCAACGAGGATCCTATCTACTTTGTTTCCGCGACGAATTTCAACCTGCTCGGACTGGATGAATGGGCCAAGAACTTCAAGTATATCTGCTATATCGACTGTTATGACGGGCGCCATCCGAACGTGTTTTGTCCGTCCGAGCAACCCCATGCAGAATTTCAGTCGATCGAGGACATCAACAATTACCTGCTGCAGCACAAGGAAGTGGTGGATCTGATAAAACGGCGTGGTGGCAGGCCAAAGTTTGTGTTTCTAATGTTTGATGAGGAAACCGAACGGCTTGCAGGTGAACTCGGCGGTGAAGTCTGGTTTCCGAAAGCAAAGCTGCGCACCCATTGCGACAACAAGATTGAAACGGTTCGTATCGGCGACAAGGCAGGCGTGCCGTCCGTACCCAATGCATTGTCTGAACTGAAGGACTATGAGGACCTGAAGCAGGTCTGTGACAAGGCCGGGCTGGGTAACGACCTGGTGCTTCAATCGGCTTTTGGCGACAGTGGTCACACAACATTCTTTATCAAGTCCGAGGCTGATTTCCGGCGCCATGAACATGAAATCGTCGGCGAGGGTGAAATCAAGATCATGAAGCGGATTGATTGCCGGGGATCGGCGATCGAAGCATGTGCGACTGCGCAGGGGACCATAGTTGGACCACTGATGACCGAGCTTGTCGGCTTCGGTGATCTGACGCCATACCGTGGCGGCTGGTGCGGCAATGAAATTTTCTCGACGGCCTTTTCACCCAAGGTGCGCTCGAAAGCCCGCGAACTGACCTTCAAGTTCGGCGAGCAACTGCGCAAGGAAGGCTATCGCGGGTACTTCGAACTGGATTTCCTGATCGACAAGAAAACCGGTGATATCTGGCTCGGCGAACTGAACCCGCGAATAACCGGGGCATCTTCAATGACCAACCACGCAGCATTTGCCCATGCCGATGCGCCGCTGTTCCTGTTCCACCTGCTGGAGTTTTCCGGGAAGCGCTTCAAGCTTGATGTTGACGAGTTGAACAAGCGCTGGGCGGACCCGGAGATGATCGACAGCTGGTCGCAGATGGTGATCAAGCATACTGAAGACAGCGTCGATATTCTGACGCAGGCACCTCAGACCGGCATTTACAAAATGCAGGGTGACGGGCGGGTTGTATTTGATCGGTTCGATTATCACCGGCGCGCTGTTGAAAGCGAAGACGAGGCATTCTTCCTGCGTATCCTGAAGCCGGGTGACTATCGTTATGAAGGCGCTGACCTAGGCATTCTGGTCACAAGGGGGCGGTCAATGACACCTGGCTTCGAGCTGAATGACCGGGCCCAGAGATGGATACATGGCATCAAGAACAGCTTTGACGCCAGGCCAATGGATGTTGCCGGGGCGGTTGCGGAACCTGCCTTCAAGATCCTTTAGGCACGGACTTTGCAAACCCTGTGGCGCGCAATTAGTGAAGCACAGCCTGGTCCCAAATGGGCCGGGCTGTTTGCCGAATACTGGCCCGCCTACCACCGCTGGTGGCTGCGCGAAGGTGAGGGTGAGCGGGCAACCTATATGGAAAGCCGCCGCGCACTTGGAAAACACATGCCTGAACTGGTTCCGCTCTATGACGACCTGTGCGGGCTTGCCGGTGGGGGCGATCACGCAGCGCGGTTTTTGAGTTTTTTCTGCCCGCCACCGTATCTGTCGGGCTGCTCGCAGGCCATCTGGCCAGGTGAAGAACCGGTGATGGTACGCAACTATGATTATAATCCCGCAGCCTTCGACAGTCTGATCCTGCACACCAACTGGCTGGGTCGCAAGGTGATGGGAACCAGCGATGGACTGTGGGGTCTGGTGGATGGTGTCAATGATGCAGGGCTTGCAATCTCGCTCACCTTTGGAGGGCGGCGCCAGGTCGGAAATGGTTTTGGGGTGCCGCTGATCCTGCGCTATGTGCTGCAAACCTGTGAGACAGCTGATGAGGCAGGCCGGGTGCTGGCCAGAATACCCACCCATATGAGCTACAATGTTACGGCAATCGACGCCAGGCGGAAATACGTGACCGTCCAGATGGCGCCGGACAGGCCGTCACTGGTCACGAACGCTGCTGTAGCCACCAATCACCAGTCGGCAGTGGAATGGGACACTCACGCGAGGTTTACGTCAACCGTGGAGCGTGAACGTTATCTTTTGCAACGGTTGACCCTTCACGTAGATACGCAAGGCCGGTTTATTGGTGCATTCCTGAAGCCACCGCTTTACTCAACTGCCTATTCGGCTGGCTTCGGTACACTTTACACAGCGGTTTATCGCCCGAAACAGCGTGAAATGGAAATACGCTGGCCGGGGTCTTCGTGGCAATTCTTCCTGGACAGCTTCAGGCCGGCGGCCAGGCGCATTTACACACCGGATGCGGCCCAGAGCGGTTGAAGTTTCTGCATTTTCATTGCACGCTTTGCGGAGCGGGATGATTTCCGGGTGAATGCCGGAAGTTTTAATCCTGACCGGTATTCCACACAACATGATGGGCTCATGTGAACCCGTGTTGCTCTTGCATGTGATGCCGCCTATACAGACGGTTGATACACCTGAGTGTAATGGTGTGAGACTGAGCCATCCGTAATTCAAGATAGAAACCGATGTTCGATATTCGCTGGATTCGTGAAAACGCTGAAGCATTTGACGCAGGTCTTGCCTTGCGCGGTACACAACCGCATGCAGCCCGCCTGATTGAGCTGGATGAGACGCGCCGGGCACATCTGCAGAAACTGCAGGACGCCCAGTCGCGGCGCAATTCAGCCTCTAGGGAAATCGGCCAGGCCATGGGCGCCGGCGACAAGGCCAGGGCAGAAGCGCTGAAGGCGGAAGTCAGCGAACTCAAAAGCGTCATCCAGTCAGGTGAAGAAGAAGAACGCCGGATTGATGAAGATCTGAACGCAATCCTGTCGACCCTGCCCAACCTGCCACTGGAAGAAGTGCCATCCGGCAAGGATGAGGCCGACAATGTTGAAGTGCGCCGGGTGGGCGAAGTGAAACCGCTGGGTTTTGAAGCAAAACAACATTTTGAGATAGGCGAAGCGCTTGGCCAGATGGATTTTGAGACGGCGGCCGGGATGTCGGGTGCCCGGTTCACCGTACTGAAGGGCGGGCTCGCCAGGCTGGAACGGGCAATTGGCCAGTTCATGCTGGACATGCAGACGACAGAGCATGGCTACACGGAAGTCAATCCGCCATTGCTGGTTCGCGATGAAGCGCTGTTTGGCACTGGCCAGTTGCCGAAGTTTGCCGATGACCTGTTTCGCACCACGGACGGGCGCTGGCTGATCCCGACTTCAGAGGTGCCGCTGACCAATATGGTGCGCGAGCGCATTCTGGAACCGGGCGAATTGCCGATCCGGGTAACGGCGCTGACGCCGTGCTTCCGGGCCGAGGCCGGTGCTGCGGGCAGGGATACCCGCGGCATGATCCGCCAGCACCAGTTCTGGAAGGTCGAGATGGTGTCGGTAACCGCGCCGGAAACATTCACGCGATGAACTGAACCGCATGACCGGATGCGCCGAAAACATACTGAAACGCCTTGGATTGCCCTATCGGGTTATGGCATTGTGCACCGGTGACATGGGATTTGGCGCCCGGATGACCTACGACATAGAAGTCTGGCTGCCCGGTCAGGATACCTACCGGGAGATATCAAGCTGTTCGGTCTGCGGCGATTTTCAGGCGCGGCGCATGAATGCCCGGGTACGCGAGGAAACCGGCAAGGGTACACGTTTTGTGCATACACTGAATGGATCTGGCCTAGCTGTTGGCCGCACGCTGATTGCCATCATGGAAAACTACCAGCGGGAAAACGGTTCGATAACCATTCCTGATGCGCTCAAACCTTATACGGGCGGTATTGAAGTCATTGGACCCGCGTGATGTTGACCAAGGCAAACGGCGAACCTTGCCGCATTCTGCTGGCCAATGATGATGGCATCAATGCACCGGGGCTTGAAGTGCTGGAGGCAATCGCCGCTGATCTCAGTGATGACGTCTGGGTTGTAGCGCCTGAGCGCGAACAGTCGGGGTCAGGCCGATCCATCTCCCTGTCGCACCCGTTGCGAATCCGCGAACTGAACCCGCGCCGGTTTGCAATTGAGGGCACCCCGGCAGACAGTGTGCTGATGGGGGTTCGCCACATAATGCCGGATGAGCCGGACCTGATCCTGTCGGGAGTCGAATCGCGGCCAGAACATTGCTGACGACGTGACCTATTCGGGCACTATTGCAGCGGCCATGGAAGGAACAGCGCTTGGTATTCGTTCAATGGCGCTCAGCCAGTCGTACGGTATTGCGGGCCGCAATGTTCCCTGGGATACCGGACGCGCGCTTGGCGCAAAGGTGGTAAGGGACCTGATGCAGACCAAGGCAGAACCGGGGGTGTTGCTGAATGTCAATTTTCCCGACTGCGAGGTGACCGACGTCAAGGGCGTGCAGTATACCCGCCAGGGCCAGCGTGACCAGAACCTCCTGACGCTGGATCAGCGGACCGATGCACGCGGAAGGGAATATTTCTGGATTGGATTCAAGCGTCATCAGTCGAACCCGCCGGAAGGCACAGACATTCACGCGGTGTACAATGGCTTTGTGTCGGTTACGCCACTGCATACAAACCTGACCCAGCTTGATTTACTGGCGCAGCTGCAAAACAGCCAAGCATAGAGCGAAATGGGTTCACGTGAACCCGTAAAGTTGCTCTAATACTGTGGAATCGAACAGTTTTATGGTTTTTGACTGGATAAGTCAAAACCAAGCTGACCCAATGCAGGACGGTATCATGACGGCGACTGACCAGCAGAAAATAGAACTGATCATGGGGCTGCGGGCGCAAGGCATTCGCGATACGAAAGTGTTGGCAGCCATTGAAACGGTGCCGCGGGAATTGTTCGTGCCGGAGGCATTTCAGGATCTGGCCTATTCCGATCAGGCTCTGCCAATCGAGTGCGGCCAGACGCTTTCGCAACCGTTCATCGTGGCTTTCATGACCGAGAAGCTGAAAGTCGGCGAACGCATGAAGGTACTGGAGGTTGGAACCGGCAGTGGCTACCAGACCGCTATTCTCGCACAGTTATGCAGGCGTGTTTACACCATCGAGCGATACCGGGCTTTGCTCAAATCCGCCGAGAGGCGGTTTGCCGAGCTGCGGCAAGCCAACATAACAACCTTGCTGGGAGACGGAAACAGGGGTTGGCCCAAACAGGCCCCGTTTGAGCGCATTATCGTGACTGCTGCCGCGCCACAACTGCCGCGTACGCTGATTGAACAACTGGCGGTCGGCGGCATCATCATTGTACCGGTAGAAGTGTCACCAGGAAAACAGGAAATTTTGCGCATAACCCGTATGGAACACGATTTTACCCGCGAAAGCCTGTTACCGGTGCGCTTTGTGCCGTTGGTCGAGGGAATCGCCCGGGGTATGTGAACACCGGAATTCTGCCGAATTCGAAAATTGTTTATGAAAATTGAAGTAGTTCCTTAACTGATAAACTCCTCTTTAACCTAAACCATTCACTATCGGCTGCAGTCCAGTTAGTTTCGTGTTTGGGGTATGGGTATGAGTAAGACGACTTCCAAGATTTCACGTGTTTTTGCAGCAACGGCTACAGCCGCCCTTCTGGCAGGTTGTTCGGCGTCGGCTGATCGCTTTGCCGACTATCCAAGCATTGCCACCAGTTCAGTTGCCAAAAAACAGACCCAGGCAGCAGGCGTTGACCAGGTAGAGACATCACCATTGTCCGGTGACCGTGTCGCCAGCGCGCGGCCGTCCTGGCAGAATGCGCCGTCTCCGTCGGCCGGATATACACCACCTGCGCCAACTTACAGCACACAGGCTCCCGCACTAGGCTACGCACCCGCACAGAATGGACAGGTAACCGTGCAGCCGGGTCAAACGATGTATTCCCTGGCCCGCGCCAATGGATTGACCGTCAGCCAGCTTGCCGGCGCCAACAATATCAGAGCGCCATATACACTGGCCGTCGGTCAGCGCCTGTCGGTTCCAGGAACAAGCAATCCGGTTTCTCCACGCCCGACAGTTGCGTTTGCCAATGCGCCGGCTCCGCGTGCGCAGGTTCAGTCCGGATCAACCGACAATGATGCGCACGTTGTCCGCCCCGGCGAGACGCTTTACTCTCTGGGCCGCGCCTATGAAATGCGCCCGCAGAAGATTGCCGCCTATAATGGCCTGAGCATGAACAGCGGGCTCAGCATCGGTCAACGGGTGAGGATTCCAGGCGCCGGCAACACCTCTCCTGTTGCCGACGCAGCACCTTCACGGTTGCCTGAGAGAGATATGGCGTCCAGTGAGCCGGATTATCTGGATCGCTCGGATGACGGACTCCGCCGGCACCTGATCTCAGGCAGGAAACCCGGATTGAACAGGTTGACAATGGCAGCGGTTTCCGCTGGCCTGTGCGTGGCCGGGTCATCTCGAAATTTGGGTCAAAGCCGAACAATACCCGCAACGAGGGCATCAACATTGCAGTTCCTGAAGGAACCGGTGTGCGCGCTGCGGAAGCCGGGGTCGTGGCCTATGCCGGCAACGAACTGAAAGGCTACGGTGAACTGGTTCTTGTTCGTCACCAGAACGGCTGGGTAACCGCTTATGCGCACAACAGCGAACTGTTGGTCAAGCGCGGTGATGCGGTTCGCCGTGGTGACGTGATAGCCAGAGCCGGGCAAACCGGTTCGGTAACAACTCCACAACTACACTTTGAAGTGCGCCAGGGGGCAACGGCAGTTGATCCGATGAAGTACCTATCCTCACAGACGGCATCTTACTAAGAATTGCAGGCACCCCGCAAACTGGACAGTTCCGGCAAGAAAACAGGCCCGGTCTCACGCGAGGCCGGGCCTGTTTCTGTTCAGTAAATGCATCGTCAATATTTCTGACGGCGAGATTAACGCCTAATTGAAGTGTATAGAAGCGGTGGCCTTGATCTGGTGCAAACCGTCAGGGTCAACCTTGATCTTGTATTCTTCATCAATGTCTTGCACACCTATTCCAAGAACGACAATTTCGCCAGTGTAATTACCAGAGTGGGTCTCTGCGCCAAGTTTAGTGTAATTGTACTCGACACCGAAGCTCAGAAACTGATTTACCTTATGCTCGATACCGCCGCCAACTACGAAACCGTAATGCCTTTCGCTGGTTTGCCCAAACGCAGCACCACCTGCCAAACCGTCTGGAAGTGATGGATTATTAGGGTCAAATCCGTCATCTGTATCGCAGTTTGCTGGAACGAGTATTAGGTTTGGAATGCATATTCCTATTTGACCGGAAGAACTCACGCGTGTGGAAATTTCAGCGGAAGCCAGTCCGCCAATTCCGTAAAACAGTGTGTCGCCGTGGGCAAAGCCGGCTCGACCTGCTACTGTAAACATTCCATCGGTTTGCAATTTAACGTCATCTTCAGTTGTTGCGAAGAATCAACAACTTCTCCCTTATCGTTGGGTTCGGAAAGCTCAATAATGCCGTCGCTTGCACTGGCTTTACTATTGAAGTCGCTCAAAATGCCTGTCACCTGGCCGCCAAACACCCAACTACCGGACTGCTTCTGATAGCCAAGGTGTATGCTTGAAAGGGCGGATTCGCCACTGGTGTCTGCACCATCAAACAGTCCGGTGAACGTTTCGATCCCATCGACACTGACTGACTCCTTGGACCAGCCGTACCCAACCCCGAAACCGCCGTAAAATCCGTCCCAGACAGCAATTGGGTCGTAGTCCATGTCTGCAGCAGTTGCGTTGCCTGCTCCTGCTACCAGAACCGCCGCGGCTGCCAATACTTTCATCAGTTTCTTGTTCATTTGAAAATGCCCCTTACAGATATCTATATGTCCGTAGTTTCGGACAAAATTCATCTACCCTGCTGAATGAATCGCCAAATTCCTGCATCCGTTCTTTGTTTGGGTTTACGAAATCACCTGTGCCGTGTACAAGCAAGTCAAAATCTTGGTGTCTTTAAGTTTTTTTAAGGACTGTTGCAGATTTGCCACACCAGTACAAAACATGAACAATATGATTGCGTTTTGAACCTCCCATTACTGACAGCGATCAATCAGTCCAGTTGCTCAATTGGTCTTTGAGGCAACGAAACTGCACTATGTCGGTCCGACCACCGCCGGGAAGCAACATGTCCTGCTTCAGAACGGCCTCGAATTCAAAGATTGTCTGTTTCATCATCCATAATGCGCGGATGTTTCTGGACTTGACCCGGGCAACAACCTTGTCGACGTCCCGGTTCCGGAAAAATTCGCTCACAATGGCGATGGAAAGCTCGTCCGAAATGGGTTTCCCCCGATAAGTCTTGTCGCCGAGGACGAAAGAAATCTGGGCAAATCTTTGTTCAGGCACCAGATCCATCTGATGAAAACCGATAAATCGCTGTTCCGGCTTGGCAAAGGTGCCGATTATATATCTGCGCCGGTTGTCGAATTTGGCCAGGTATCTGCGGGCTTGTTCCCTGGTCAGCCCTTCACCTGGCAGATTGAGACCGTCCAGAACCAAAGGATCGGTAAACCATGACGCGAAAGTCGGTCCGGAATCCGAAGGTTTCAGGCTCCTCAGTATGAAATTTTCGGTTTCCAGCAGCACCGGTTTTCCCGGCGGCTTGACGCCCGTCTGATTTGGCGTGGCGCCTCGCAGACCAATTGGCAATCGTGTCCGGTCAGGAAATCTTGCCATCACTGTTCCTCAACTGTCAAAGTTTAAAAGAGTTAGCCTTTGGGGGTTGTCTTATCCGCGAGATCTTTACAGGCACGCCGCCGTCGCAATGCATGGTCACCTGCCAGTCAAATTTTACAATTGCCGGTTGGTGCAAGTCAAACCTGAGGTGATGAAGGAATACTGCCAGAATTACCGGTAATTCAATCATCGCAATACGTTGTCCACCACATCTGCGTGGACCTGCTCCGAACGGAACGGTGGCTTTATGCGGGCACTGAAGGTCCGCATCACGAAACAAATCCAGAGTGTCGGGATTTGCGAACCTAACTGGATTTCTACCCAAACCAACAGATGATACCATGACTTGAACGCCGCTAGCGACCAGGTTTTCTCCCACCTTGATATCAGCATTTGTTCGGCGAGCGACAAACGGTACGGCAGGATAGAGACGAAACAACTCGCTGATGAAGCGAAGCAACATGTCGTTTTTCACTAATCCCGAGTGATCCAGCGCGTCCTTGTCCCAGTACTGGGACAACTCCCTGCGCAATCGTTGTTGTGTATCGTGGTTTTGCGCCAAAAGCAGGGTTGCCCAGGAAATCATTGCTGCAGTTGTATCGGAGCCTGCGCCGAACAGCATCAATATCTCACACTCAAAGCTTCCAGGTGCTTTTTTCCCGGCATCGATTTTTGATAATCGGTAAAGTAATCTGTCATGTGGCCCAATCGACGGCCTGATTTCTGCAATCCGTTTTATCCACCGCAGACGAAGTTTGCCCAGTTCATGTAACCACCATCTGTCAGTCGTTTTGCCCGAATCTGTTTGCTTGAAATTAAGACCGACAAAGCGGGAAAACATAGAGAGGTCTTCCAAAAAACCTGGTCCGAAGTCCTTAATGGATCGGTTGAGGAGCGTTTCGGTAATAATGGAGGCAGTCATTTCGAGAAAAATCGCCTGATTTGCCTCTCTTGCCGCAGTGTGGCAATCCAACACCAATCGTTCAATTGAAATCAAAGCATGTTTGTGTACCTTTCCGGCGAGGTCTCCTGCATCAACATTACTCAACAATGGCTGGGAAATCTGATACAAGTATCTCCAGTCATCGCCGTTTTCGGTTACTCTCGACGGGCCGCCAACCTGGCTTAACGCCTCCTTGGCCTGGTCAAAACTGATTGCGTCAGTTGCCAGTACCTGTTGCGCCGAGGTTAGCGACTGGACCAGCAGTATCGGTTCGCCGATCACTTCTATCCAGATATCCCGACCCGGGTCACTTCTGGAAAATTCGTACAATCGCGTACAGATGTCTGAGGTCATGAAACTGGGCTCGATCAGACGAATGAATTAACTGGTCATCAGGCTGTTCTGGTTGAGAGCAGTTTTGCCAGATCGGCCACCGTTTGAATGTTCAAGATGTCTTTTGGTGCGAGGTCTTGTCCGGTTTTTTCCTCGATTTCCAGTACGAGTGTTTCAAATGTAAGGCTGTCGATTGCCTTGATGTCGGTTATGACATCCTCATCACCTATCTTGTCCGGGTTCACGAAAAGACACTTGGCGAGGATTTCTTTTGCATCATCAGTGCTGGACATATTTTAGCTACACTCAGGTCAATCTGCTGATTTTGATCGTGCCAATTGAATGGATGTATGCCATTGGCAGTCATTGAACACACTGGTTTAGCTTTGGATGCGATCAACTTCAAGGCTGGAACAATGGACACAGGACAAACATTAGAGATTGAGGTTGGAACTCAAATGATCAAGGTTGCCGCCTGGCACCGGTGATCGCCTGGCGTCAGTTCACTTTCCCGGCCAAATATGCTGCGACTGGCGTAGTTGGTTTGTGATTCGACGGGAAAATTCGTGCTCAGGCTTTGAAATGATCAATTTTTCTGCAATGAGATGTCATCTCCTGGTCGCAGGATGATGTTTGTCTATCAACGAAGGAAAACAAAATGATTGAAGTATGGGGAAGACGGTCTTCCATCAACGTGCAAAAAGTTCTCTGGGCGCTGGGCGAAACGGGCCAGCCGTTTGAACGTTATGCAGCGGGTGGTCAGTTTGGCGGCCTGGATGACAAGGCATTCCTTAAGATGAATCCGAACGGACTGGTGCCGGTCATGAAAGACGGCACCGTCACCCTGTTTGAATCCAATGCCATGCTGCGCTACCTGGCGCGCAAGTATGGCAAGGACAATATCCGTCCACGCGGCCAGAAGCCGTGGGCGCTGGCCGACCAGTGGACCGACTGGACAACAACCACGCTGAACCCGCCGATGTTCACCATCCTTTTCGATAGTGTGCGGGCCAAACCTGAACAGAAAAATCCGGCGGCGGTAAAGGCTGCCGAGAAGAAAGCAGGGGATCTGTTCAAGATCGCAAATCGCGCCATTGGCCGCAAACCATGGCTCACGGGGCGTCATTTCAATTATGCCGACATTGCGCTTGGCGTGTTTTACTGGCGCTATCTGGCGTTTGACGTGAAGCATGCAAAAACACCGAACCTGGATCGCTGGATGGAGCAGATCAAGGAACGCAGCGCGTTCAAGGAATGGGGCATGGTACCGGTTGGTCACTCGCCTGAACAATGGAACGCAAATGAAAGGTTGCTGGGGTAGAGCCACACGGGTTCACCGTAACTAACCTATGTAGCTGCTCAATCACTGTCGGAGCGGTTCAGTTTTGCACCAAAAGTGAGATCAACCCGGATCAGCGAGATCCGGGTTGCTTGTTATGGCAGCGCTTTCCCCAGGCGTCCCGCGAGGTCCTGGACATACTGCCAGGCAACGCGGCCGGAACGGCTGCCACGTGTGGTTTGCCACTCAATTGCTTCGGCGCGCAGTTGCTCCTCGTCTATGTCCAGCCCGAAATAGTTTACATAGCCCCTGATCATTTCGAGATACTCGTCCTGGGAGCAGGAATGAAACCCGAGCCACAAGCCGAACCGGTCCGAAAGGGAAACCTTTTCCTGGACGGCTTCGGACGGGTTGATGGCCGTGGATCGTTCGTTTTCGATCATGTCACGTGGGAGAAGATGGCGCCGGTTGGATGTCGCGTACAACAATACATTATCGGGACGACCTTCGATTCCCCCATCCAGGGCAGCCTTGAGGGATTTGTAGGATGTGTCCTGACTGTCGAAGGATAAATCGTCACAGAATATTATGAACCGGTAGCCGGCCTGGTCGCGCAGCTTGCCCATCAGGACCGGCAGGCCCTCAATGTCTTCCCGGTGAATTTCAATGAGCTTGAGTTTATGGTCGTGCTCGGCGGTTATCGCAGCATGCGAGGCCTTTACCAGCGAACTCTTTCCCATGCCACGTGCGCCCCAGAGCAGGGCGTTGTTGGCGGATAATCCCCTCGCAAAACGTACAGAGTTGTCGACGAGAATGTCGCGAACCCGGTCAATGCCGTGCAAAAGCACCATTTCCACCCGGTTCACCCGCGGCACTGGCTGAAGCGCACTGGTGCCTGCATGCCAGACAAACGCATCGGCAGCATCATAATCAGTTGCCTGTGGAACAGCAGGAGCGGCTCGTTCCATTGCCTGTGCAATGCGATCGAGGCGAGACAGGATTTCGTCGATTTGATCATTTGACATAAAGGTATTCACAGGCTCTGGTTTGGGCAAAAATCAAGCTGAGATGGCTTTACGGCGTGAAACGAGGCGTTGCAAGGCCGGTGGGTAACACTGCGTTGCTGTTGCAAAGCGCTCATGCAGGGCTATATACCATTTACGGATTCGGTTTCAGGAGATTTACCCATGTTTATTTCACCCGCTTACGCACAAGCCGGTGGCGCGCCAGGCGCTGATATTTTCTCACTACTTGCCCCGATCGTGATGATCATGGCTATCTTCTGGTTTCTTATACTGCGTCCGCAGCAAAAACGGATGAAAGCCCATCAGGAACTTATAGCAAACGTCCGGCGCGGGGACACTATTGTGAGTGCAGGCGGGATTGTCGGCAAGGTCACCAAAGTTGTTGATGAAGCTGAAATCATCGTGGATACCGGTGAGGGCGGCAAATTTCGCATGGTCAAAAGTGCGATCACCGAAGTGCGCGTCAAGGGCGAACCGGCGAAAACCGAATAGCCTGGATATTGATTGACACTTATCGTGGGTGAGCCGGAGCCTGATGACCGGTCGTTGCGATTGAACAAGACATTTTTGTACCCGGGACTGATCACGCTGCCATGTTGCATTTTTCCAAACTGAAGGCTTTCCTGATTGTCGGCGTTGTAGTGCTGGCCAGTTTGATGGCGTTGCCGAATTTGTTCAGCGAGAAAATGCGCGAAGCATTGCCGGGGTTCATGCCCAGCCAACCGGTAACCCTCGGGCTCGACCTGCAGGGCGGCAGCCATGTACTGCTGGAAGTCGACATGCCGTCCCTGAAAGATGTGCTCGCCAAGCAGCTTGTCGGTGACATTCGCCTCAGGCTGCGCGATGCGAAAATCCGTTACGCAGATCTGAAACGCACAGCGGACGGGGCAAGTGTGAACATCCCAGATGCGGCCAAGTTCGAACAGGCGTTCACCATACTGCGAGGCCTGTCACAGCCGGTTGATACCGGGCTGTTTGGTCAGGGGGGGCAGGTGCAGGAGTTTGATGTTGCCAGCAATGGCCAAAATATCACCCTGTCATTTTCTGATGGCGGCATGCAGTCGCGTGTCGGCCGCGCAGTGCAACAGTCACTGGAAATCATCGGACGGCGGATTAACGCTCTTGGCACAACAGAGCCAACAATTCAACGCCAGGGTATTGACCGCATACTGGTGCAGGTGCCCGGACTGCAGGACCCGGCTCGTCTGAAAGCGCTGTTGGGGCAGACTGCACAACTGCAATTCCGCTTGCTTTGTGACAATCAGCCTCAGGCAACTGGCGACGCTGTGCCATTGGGCTGCGAGGAACTGGTGGACAAGGAAACGCCGGGGTTGCTGTACTGGGTGCAGACGTCACGCTCGGCAACTGTTGACGGCGAAGATCTCAACGATGCCCAGACCGGCTTTGACCAGCGTACCAATGAACCGGTCGTCAACTTCCGTTTCAATACCACGGGTGCGCAGCGCTTCTGCCGCCTGACCCAGAACAATGTCGGACGCCCGTTTGCAATTGTTCTGGACAATGAAGTGATTTCGGCGCCGCGCATCAACGAGCAAATCTGCGGCGGTTCCGGCCAGATTTCGGGTAATTTCTCCACGCAGGAGGCCAACGATCTTTCGATCGTACTGCGTTCCGGGGCGCTGCCGGCCAAGCTGACAATCGTTGAAGAACGCACCGTTGGTCCGAGCCTCGGTTCAGACTCGGTTCGCGCGGGTTTCTATGCATCCATCATCGGTCTGGTTGGTGTGTTGATCTTCATGGTTGTCTCATATGGCTTGTTTGGCATATTTGCCGTATTGGCGCTGCTGGCCAACCTGGTGATGATATTGGGGACACTGTCATTTCTGGGAGCGACACTTACCCTGCCCGGTATCGCGGGCATTGTGCTGACCATGGGGATGGCGGTGGACTCCAATGTGCTGGTGTTTGAAAGAATCCGGGAGGAGGTGGCCAATGGGCGCTCTCCACTGAATGCCATTGAAACCGGATTCCGAATGGCGCTTGCCACCATTCTGGATGCCAATATCACCACATTGATTGCCGCGGTTATCCTGTTTGCCATGGGTTCCGGCCCGGTTCGCGGCTTTGCAGTTACTCTTGGTATTGGCATCGTAGCGACAGTTTTCACCGCTTATACCGTGACACAGCTCATAATATCGGCATGGATCAAGTTACGCCGGCCGAAGGCGGTTCCGTTATGACCGCTAGCAAGTTCATCTGGAGGCTGAGATCATGAAGCCGTTTCGCTTCATTCCTGACAACACCAACATTCCGTTCATGAAATTTGCCCGGCCGGGGTTTTACGTGTCGATCGCGGCAGTTTTGTTGTCTGCACTTCTGTTCTTTACCGTTGGCCTGAAATACGGCATCGACTTCAAGGGCGGCACCCAGATTGAAATTCGCAATACAACCGGGCCTGCCAACATAGACGATCTGCGCAAGACCATTGCCGGTCTTGGACTTGGCAATTCGGAACTGCAGGAGTTTGGCCAGCCATCAGATGTTTCCATTCGCATAGAGACCCAGCCAGGTGGCGAGGAGGCGCAACAAAACGCAATCACGACTGTCAAGGAGGCGCTTGGCGATGATGTAGAGTATCTGCGCGTCGATGTCGTGGGGCCAAAAGTATCCGGCGAACTGGCTCGCGATGGCATACTGGCCATTCTGCTGGCGTTCGTCGCGATCATGATTTACATCTGGCTGCGGTTTGAATGGCAGTTTGCCATTGGTACCGTCGCGACGCTGGTGCACGATGTGGCGCTGACAATTGGTCTGTTTTCGATCCTGCAACTGCAGTTTGACCTTACCATTATCGCGGCCCTTTTGACCATCGTCGGTTATTCACTGAACGATACAGTGGTGGTGTTTGACCGATTCCGTGAGAATTTGCGCAAGTACAAGAAGATGAATTTCGACGAGATGGTGGACATGTCGCTCAACCAGACTTTGCCGCGCACCCTGATGACCTCTATTTCCACGCTTGTGGCATTGATCTCGCTTTATGTGTTTGGCGGTGAGGTGTTGCGGGGATTTACGTTTGCCATGATCTGGGGTGTAATTATCGGTACCTACTCTTCTATCTTCATCGGTTCCCCGTTGCTGTCACTGCTCGGCGCCTATGTTGACCGCGCGCCGACACCAGGTCCCGGTGACAGTCAGCAGGCCGAAATTGTGCAGCCTAGATGAGCGTAGCGCCGTTTTTGCCCGAGCGTGTAGCAATAGACGCCTATGGCAATGGCGGGTTCAGGTTTCGTGACTTGTCGCACAAGGGTTCGCTGATGTGTCTGCCCGGTGGAGTGTACGGATGGTCACCTGCCAGCCCGGAGGCGCTGCAACTGGCAGATTTTTCCCGGATACTGGATGCTCGCGAAGGCATAGAGTTTGTTTTGCTCGGAACCGGGGATAC
Organism: uncultured Alphaproteobacteria bacterium; assembly: GCA_963700885.1. Classification (GTDB taxonomy): domain Bacteria; phylum Pseudomonadota; class Alphaproteobacteria; order Rhizobiales; family Aestuariivirgaceae; genus Anderseniella. Next base: position 21,788 of record CAVOZJ010000022.1, on the reverse strand, counting down.
CCAGGTATTTCCGTCCAGTGACATTCGGAAAGCCTTCGTGGAAGCCGGTGTCGGGCTTGAACCGATGGCGACCGGATCAGCGGTGCGAACCTACAATATACTGTTGCAGGAAGGTCGTGACGTGGCGTGTGCGCTGATTGCAGTCGACCATCACCGGAGGCAGAATTGAGTACATTTCCGGCTGAATTGATGGAGCAGTTGCTTCATGACCTGCGCGCGTCTGATCGTGACCGCTATTTGTGCCTGCTGCTCATGCCAGAACAATCACGCGGTTTCATGGCTGGACTGTTTGCATTCAATTCGGAACTGGCGCAGATACGAGAACGGGTCAGCGACCCTGCAGCCGGAGAAATAAGACTTGCCTGGTGGAATGACGTCATTGATGCAATTTATCTTGGCGAAACCGTGGACTCACCACTTGCCCAGGCCCTGGCGCGGACTATCGAAGCGGGTGACCTGCCACGACACTCCTTCAAGGCCATGCTGGAAGCACGCAGATTCGACCTGTTTGATGATCCAATGCCGGACCTGAACACCCTTGAAGGATACCTTGGAGAAACATCATCGGCGCTGTTGCAGATGAGCGCACTGATCATGGCCGGTGTTGACGGTCTTGAATGCACCGAGGTGTCGGGCCTGGCAGGGGTTGCAATGGGATTGACCGGTTTGATGCGGTCCCTGCCCATACACCGTGCGCGCGGGCAATGCATGTTGCCGGCTGACATGCTGGCCAAACATGATCTGACACAGGCACATGTATTGTCGGGCAGGGGAGGAGCCGGGCTTGAACTGGTCCTTCTTCAACTGTGCAGGCACGCCGGCAAACGTCTCGAAGAGGCTCGGAAGCAGTGGCACCTGGTTCCTGATGCAGCCGTCAAGGCCTATTTGCCAGTAGCACTTGTGCCCAGCTATTTGAAGAAACTGGAACGCTCAAGGGCGACATTGACCAAGAAGGTAGTTACGTCGCCGCAATGGTTGCGTCAGTTGCGGTTGCTGAATGCAGTTCGCAGTGAAGCCTTTTGAGGCTGACGACGATCATTATGCTGCTGCGCAGTTGCCGTGGGTCGACAGCCAGGCGGTAAAATCACTCTTGGCGCGACTGGTGTAGGCCAGTTGACGTGCCGGTTTTTTTGCTTTGCCGCGTGGCCGCTTGCCGCTTTCATCACGTGGCACCTCGACTTCCGGGAACAAACCAAAATTCACGTTCATAGGTTGAAATGATCGTGCCTTGCTGGTCATGTTGCCGGTTTCGTCGCTGAGATGGCCACCGGATATGTGCGATATCAGCGAACCGTGCGCCGTCGTCGGGGGTGGGGGTGACAACGGTGTTCCGTTCAGATCGGCTGCAGCCATGCGTCCGGCCATGAGGCCCATGGCTGCGCTCTCGACATATCCTTCCACGCCGGTGATCTGGCCTGCGAAACGCAACCCGGGGCGGCTCCTGAGTTGCAGTGAGGCATCAAGCAATCTGGGCGAGTTGATGAATGTGTTGCGGTGCAAACCGCCAAGCCGGGCGAATTCGGCTTCTTGCAACCCGGGGATAGCGCGAAAAATCCGGACCTGTTCGCCATGCTTCAGCTTGGTCTGGAAACCCACCATGTTGTAAAGCGTGCCCAGTGTATTGTCCTGGCGCAGTTGAACCACTGCATAGGGTTTCTCTTCGGGTTTGTGTCTGTTGGTTAAACCCATTGGTTTCATCGGGCCGTGGCGCAAAGTTTCGGGCCCGCGTTCGGCCATCACCTCAATCGGCAGACATCCGTCGAAGTAGGGGGTGTTTTCTTCCCACTGCTTGAAGTCAGCCTTGTCGCCCTCGACCAGTGCTGTGACAAATGTCTCGTATTGCTGCCGGTTCAGGGGGCAGTTGATATAGTCAGCGCCCGTGCCGCCGGGGCCGGACTTGTCGTATCGTGACTGAAACCATGCCTGATCAAAGTCGATTGTTTCGCGATAGACAATAGGTGCAATCGCATCGAAAAATGCCAGTCCGTCATCCCCGGTGGTCTGGCGGATGTCTTCGGCCAGTGCGGGTGATGTCAGGGGGCCGGTAGCAACGATTGCCTGCGCCCAATCCGCAGGCGGAAGCCCGGTAACTTCTTCGCGTTCAATCGTGATGTTGGGATGGGCGGCAAGGGTTTCTGTAACATCGGCAGAAAATGCGTTCCGGTCTACCGCAAGCGCACCACCGGCAGGTAACTTGTGCCGGTCACCCATTGACATGATGAGTGAGTCTGCCTGGCGCATTTCCCAATGCAGAAGGCCAACAGCGTTGTGTTCATCGTCATCTGAGCGAAATGAATTGGAACAGACCAGTTCGGCCAGTCCGTCTGTCTGGTGAGCGTCGGTTTCCCGGATCGGCCGCATTTCATGCAGGATAACCTGCGCCCCGGCCTGTGCCGCCTGCCAGGCGGCTTCCGAGCCGGCCATGCCGCCGCCAATGATGTGAATTGCGGTAGTTGTCATGGCGGCTATGACTAGCCCGCATTTCTCACCAGGGATAGGTTCATCAATTCATCGATGTGTATTATTTGTGTCTTGCCCGGGGTTTGGCAGATGCGCATAGAGTTGCGCGCCGTGGCTTCGGCGTTTTGTCTGGGCTGGATTTTCTCATGTTGTTGACGGGAGGGGTTTCAGGTTCAGCGGCTTTGAGGCGCCGCAGCGCATATTCTGGCGTGGGCCTGTGCGAACTCATCCTGATAGGGACATTGTGAGGTCATGGAGACAGTGATGCGGCGCACGGAGTGCTTGACCCTTGCGCCGAGCTTGAGCAGCTTCAGGCGGATGGAGCCGCAGGTGGCGTTTTCAAGTCTTGTGTGTTTGAGACCAAGGCGCCTGAGTGTTTCAACCAGCACATAGGCAAACGAGGCGAACCACAGGCGCAACTGGTTTGCGCGCATGGTTCGCGTCGAGGTGCGGTCGGCATAAAGATCAAGCTGGCATTCCTTGATGCGGTTCTCCATCTCGCCGCGGGCACAGTAGATGTCCTCATAGAGTTCGCGTGTGCCTGCCTGTCCGGGCTTGAGGGAGGTGACCACAAACCTCGGATTGGCGCCCTTTGCCAGGCATTCCGCCTTGCCGACGACCCGTCGGCGGCATGACCAGCCTTTCAGGGTCGAGTACATGAAGTCTGCAAACCGGCGCGCCGGTTTGCCGGTTTCCAGATGCTCTGCCCTTGCCTCAGCCATGTGGCTCCCGATGGACTGCACAAGCCTGCTGTTGCGGGCAAGACCAAACAGATAATCCACCTTGTTTTGCTCGCACCAGACCATCAGCTCTTCCCGGGCAAAGCCGGAATCGGCCCGAAGCAGGAAGCCGGTATCCGGCCAGTACTGCCGGATCCGGGTGATGATGCGTTCTACCTCCTGTTTCGCACCGGCTGCACCATCTATATTGGCTGGCCGCAGTTTGGCCGCCAGCAACTGGCGGCCGCAGAAGATGTATAGCGGCAGGTAGCAGTAACAATCATAATAGCCGTGAAAGAAGCGCCCCTCCTGGTGGCCGTGCAGCCGGTCATCGGTGGCGTCAAGATCAAGAACAATCCGCTTTGGAGGCCTGCCATGCGCCTCCACGAACAGATCGACGAACAGGTGTTCAATCGCAGCCTCGTCATGGGCGATCCTGTGATAGCGCCCGGGCAGGCCCTCAGGGGCATGCTCCAGCCGGTTCAGCGTCGACTTGCCGGCAAGGTCCGCACAATCGGAACGTTTCGGCTCAACCCGGCCGGACAAAACTCCCAGCACAGGATCATGGCGCAACTCGTCATGGTCATTGATGTCTTCATAGCCAAGCGCGATCCCGGCAATGCGCTGGCCAACCATGCTTTCAAGACCATGAACCGTGCGCTGCCGGTTGCGATGGTCCCTAAAACATGCCGCTACCCGTGAGAACAGATCAATCGCCTTGTCAGTTTGGCGAAGAAGCAACGCACCTGCATCGGAACTGATTGCGCCGCCATCAAAAGCGGCAACCACACGGCGTCCATTAAAGGCTTCAAATTCAAACTGATCAGAGATACACTGTGTTTGCATCGGACCCCGCTTTCGAAACTGATAACTCTTTGTTCTAAAGGAATATTATCAAATTCGTGGGGCCGATGCACCTTCTATGGTGAGAAATGCGGGCTAGAGGCAATACTGCAAGTCGGCAAGATGGTAAACTGCCGACCCGTTTCCTGTTGCCCAGCTAGAGCGTCCAATTTGTGTGGATTGATGGATTGATCATGAACAGGGATGATTTGCCTGGCTTTCGTTGAGACAGACGCCTTGTCCTGTGAGACAAGCATACTCAGGCAGGTTGCCGGGCCTCATCGAGTAACCATTCATAAAACTGCCGTGCCTGCCGTGACAATTGTCCTTCCCTGGGCCTTAGAAGCCAGAAACCGCGATCAGACTGCAGGGCTGCATCGATCGGGCGGACAAGATCGCCCTGTTCGATGAAATCTTCAGCCAATCGCCTTCCACAAAGCGCTATGCCCTCGCCACGCAAGGCAGACTGGATCAGCACCATATAGTTGTCGAAGGTGAAGCCGCGGCCTGACTGTTCTCCTTCAACTCCAAGCGATTCCAGAAAGCTGTCCCAGGTCACCCAGTTCCTGTCAAACTTGTTCAGGTGGAGCAGCGAATGGCGCAGCAAATCTGTTTCAGTATTGATCGGGCTGGACTTTTCCATGTACCGGGGGGAACACACCGGCCAGATTTCATTGTCGAACAGGCGTACAGCATCTGCGGCAGGCCATTCGCCAGCACCGTAGCGGACAGCAATGTCAATACCTTCACTGGCCAGATCATATACCGGAGACGATGCGACCAGGCGTATGTCGACTTCAGGGTGTGAGCCGCGAAACTTGGCTATGCGCGCCATCAGCCAGTAGGATGCAAACGCCACTGATGTTGCTACTGTCAGTTCGCCGGGCCCAGGTTGCCGGCGCAAATCAGATGACACATTGGCGATGTGCTCAAGTCCCATGCCGACAGCGCGATGCAAGCGTTCACCTTCCCGGGTGAGTGACAGGCCGCGCGACTGGCGCTGAAACACCGCTACACCAAGATACTCCTCCAGCAATTGAATCTGCCGGCTAACCGCGGACTGGGTGACGTCCAGTTCCTTTGCTGCCCGGGTGAAATTCACGTGGCGGCCCGCTGCTTCAAACACGACCAGTGCGTTTGTCGGCGGCAGGTTCTTGCGAAGCGCGATAGCCATGAGAATAAATTATTGCCGGATTGATTATTGTACAGATTTCTAGCATGTTAACAGCATCAGGTATGATCTGCAATCATGACGGATTATTCTGCTGCTGCCTGCTTTCCGCGCGAAAGCACGGGGCCAAGATACCGGCCGGTATAGGAACGCTCGACGCTGACAATATCTTCCGGAGTGCCGGTCGCAATTATCTCGCCACCGCCGTCACCTCCTTCCGGGCCAAGGTCGATAATCCAGTCTGCGGTCTTGATGACTTCGAGATTATGTTCGATGACAACAACCGTATTGCCGTGCTCGACCAATTCATGCAGCACTTCCAGCAATTTGGCGACATCGTGGAAATGCAGCCCGGTGGTTGGTTCATCCAGCAGATAAAGTGTGCGGCCAGTTGCACGTTTGGACAATTCTTTCGCCAGCTTGACCCGTTGAGCTTCACCGCCGGACAATGTGGTCGCCTGTTGTCCCACCTTGATGTAACCCAGCCCGACCCTTTCAAGTGTCACCAGCTTGTCGCGCACAGCCGGTACTGCGCGGAAGAAGTCGGCCCCCTCGGCAACGGTCATGTCGAGAATGTCAGCGATGGACTTGCCCTTGAAAGTGATGTCCAGGGTTTCGCGATTGTAACGTTTGCCATGGCAGGCATCACACGTCACGTAGACGTCCGGCAGGAAATGCATTTCAATTTTGATAACGCCATCACCCTGGCAAGTTTCGCAACGACCGCCCTTGACGTTGAACGAAAAGCGGCCCGGGCCGTAACCGCGGGCTTTGGATTCCGGCAGCGCCGCAAACCAGTCGCGGACCGGTGTGAATGCGCCGGTATAGGTTGCCGGGTTGGAGCGTGGAGTGCGGCCGATGGGAGACTGGTCGATGTCAATTATCTTGTCGAGCATCTCCAGACCCTCAATCCGGTCATGCTCTGCCGGAATCTCGCGTGTCTTCATCAGCTTGCGTGCTGCTGCCTTGTAGACAGTGTCGATCAGCAATGTTGATTTGCCGCCTCCCGAGACACCGGTGACACAGGTAAAAAGGCCAAGCGGTAATTGGGTGGAGACATTCTTCAGATTGTTGGCACGTGCACCGGATACCCTGATAGCCCGCTTCTTGTTGAACCTTCGACGGCTTGCCGGTGTCGGTACCTGCATGGCGCCTGTCAGATATTTCCCTGTCAGAGAAGCAGTGTTTGCCATTACTTCCTCGGCGCTGCCTTGTGCCACAATGTTGCCGCCGTGAATGCCGGCGCCCGGGCCAATATCAACGACATGATCAGCTGACCGGATTGCGTCCTCATCATGCTCAACCACAATAACCGTGTTGCCGATGTCACGCAGGTGCATCAGCGTTTCCAGCAACCTGGCGTTGTCGCGCTGGTGCAGGCCGATGGATGGCTCATCCAGAACATACAGAACGCCGGTCAGACCGGATCCGATTTGTGACGCAAGCCGGATGCGCTGGCTTTCACCACCTGACAAGGTTCCGGACTTGCGCGACAGGGTGAGATAGTCCAGCCCGACATCGACGAGGAATTTCAACCGTTCGCGAATTTCCTTGAGTATACGCGCTGCGATTTCCAGTTCCTTGGGTGTCAGCTTTCCGGAAAGCTCATCAAACCAGTCATTGGCGGCGCGGATTGACATCAGCGAGACCTGTGCAACGTGCAGGCCATCGATGCGAACCGCCAGCGCCTGCGGTTTCAGCCGGTAGCCTTCACACGCCTGACAGGGATGGTCTGACTGAAACTGAGCCAGTTCCTCGCGCACCCAGCTTGAATCGGTTTCCCGCCAACGCCGCTCGATATTGCCGATGACACCTTCGAACGGCTTCCTGGTCTTGTAAGTCCTGAGCCCGTCATCATAAACGAAGGTAATTTCCTCCTTGCCGGTTCCGTGCAAAACGGCATCCTTTATGTCATCACCAAGCTCTTCCCAGGGCGTCGACATGGAGGTGTTGTAGTGCTTGCACAACGCCTGCAGGGTCTGGGTGTAGTATGGTGACGTCGCGCCGGTTTTGGCCCACGGCACAATGCACCCCTGCCGCATGGACAAGGTTTTGTCCGGCACAACGAGGTCGGCTTCAAAACGCAGTTCGGTGCCGAGCCCGTCACACTTGGGGCAGGCACCAAACGGATTGTTGAATGAAAACAGTCTTGGCTCTACCTCATCTATGGTAAAGCCTGATACCGGGCACGCAAACCTCTCCGAAAAAGTAATGCGTTCATGGGTTTCGTTCAGCGATTTGTTGGTACTGCTGACCGAGGTTTCCGCATCCGGCAACGGCTTGTCCGCAAATTCCACCAGCGCCAGTCCATCGGTCAGTTTCAGGGCGGTTTCAAAGCTGTCTGCAAGCCGGGCGGCAATGTCATCGCGCACTACAATACGGTCCACCACGACGTCAATATCGTGTTTGAATTTTTTATCCAGCGCAGGCACGTCGGCGATTTCGTAAAACTGACCATCGACCTTGACCCGCTGAAAACCCTTCTTCATCAACTCGGCAAATTCCTTGCGGTATTCGCCCTTGCGGCCGCGAATGATCGGAGCGAGCAGGTAAAGCCGTGTGCCGTCGTCAATATCCATCACGCGATCCACCATCTGTGTGACAGTCTGGCTCTGGATTGGCAGGCCAGTTACAGGCGAATAGGCAATACCGACGCGGGCAAACAGCAGCCGCATATAGTCGTAGATCTCGGTAACCGTGCCAACAGTCGAACGTGGATTGCGGCTGGTTGTCTTCTGTTCAATGGAGATGGCAGGTGACAAACCGTCAATCTGATCTACATCGGGCTTCTGCATCATCTCAAGGAATTGCCGGGCATAGGCCGACAGGCTTTCCACATAGCGGCGCTGACCCTCGGCATAGATTGTGTCGAATGCCAGAGACGACTTGCCCGATCCGGACAGGCCGGTGAATACGATCAGCCGGTCGCGCGGAAGTTCGATGGAAATGTTCTTGAGGTTGTGCTCGCGCGCGCCCTGAACTGATATGATGCGTTTGGATTCGGTCATGATGGAGTGCTAGATCAAAAAGAGAACATGCGCAACGGGGCGCGGCTGATGCTACTGACAATCTGCGCCACTTTGACGCCAAGCGATTGTTTTATCCACGGCTAAACTTCCCCATACGCCTCGCCGTTTCATCGCAATTTGCCGATCCAACGCCCCAAAGAAGTGAGTTGGGGGCAATACTCGATATGCAATGTTCATTCAGCCTTACAAGCATCCATTTGAGCATCAATGCACTCTCGCGTTCCAGCCCCATAGCGTTGTGTAAGGTGACCGGACACCCGGTGCCCAGCGAGGTGGTTTTGTAGGAGGTCTTGCCTGGCATGTTCTTATTTTGTCCCGCTGGCGCCCGTGCGGCGATTGCAGGCAGGTTTGGGCCTTGCTGCAACGCGTGCCGCGGGTTACGAAGTCACAGCAGTACTCATACCGTTTTTACAGGGCTTTTGATCCATGACCTTATTCGCGCGTGTCGCTGACAAATCAGACTGGATTGAAGGGGGCACCGGCCCCTGGGAGATCATCATCGGGCTGGAAGTTCATGCCCAGGTGAGTTCCAGATCAAAACTGTTCTCCGGGGCTTCTGCAGAGTACGGGGGAGAGCCGAATGATCATGTGTCCCTGGTGGATGCAGCGATGCCGGGCATGCTGCCGGTCATCAACGAGTACTGCGTTGAGCAGGCAGTTCGCACCGGTCTTGGCCTGAAGGCCGAGATCAATGGATATTCGGTATTTGACCGGAAGAACTATTTTTACCCCGATCTGCCGCAGGGCTACCAGATTTCGCAGTTCAAGCAACCGATCGTGGGCGAAGGTCGGGTTGTTCTGGATATGGACGAGACCAGGCAGGTTGAAGTTGGAATAGAGCGGCTCCATCTGGAGCAGGATGCAGGAAAGTCTATCCACGATCAGCACCCCACCATGTCGATGGTCGATCTGAACCGTTCAGGGGTTGCGCTTATGGAAATCGTATCGAAGCCCGACATGAGATCTGCAGACGAGGCCAAGGCCTATGTCTCCAAGCTGCGCACCATCATGCGATACCTGGGTACCTGCGACGGCAACATGGAAGAAGGGTCCCTGCGGGCTGATGTCAACGTATCCGTACGCAAACCCGGTGGTGAGGCCGGGACCCGCTGCGAAATCAAGAATGTCAATTCATTGCGGTTTATGGGACAGGCAATCGAATATGAGGCGCGCCGTCAGATTGATATCCTCGAGGATGGCGGAAGCATTGACCAGGAGACCCGGCTGTTTGATCCCCGCAAGGGCGAAACCCGCTCCATGCGGTCAAAGGAAGAAGCCCACGACTACCGTTATTTTCCCGACCCCGACCTGTTGCCGCTTGAGATTAAGGCGAGCTGGATTGAAGCCATCAGGTCGTCCTTGCCGGAACTGCCGGATGAGAAAAAGGCACGGCTTGTAATGAACTTTGGACTTACGCCATATGATGCTGAAGTACTGATCATGGAACCTGCGTCAGCGAATTACTTCGAGAGGGTCGCCGCTGGCAGAGATGGCAAGATCGCAGCCAACTGGGTTATCAACGAATTGTTTGGCCGGTTGAACAAGGAAGGCAGGGACATAGAGGAAAGCCCTATATCTGCGGCTCAGCTCGGCACAATTGTAGACATGATCAGCGACAAGACCATCTCCGGTAAAATCGCCAAGGATGTGTTTGAAATTACGTGGACTGAACCCGGCGTTGATCCCAGGCAGGTAGTGGAAGAACGAGGGCTGAAGCAGGTCACCGATACCGGCGCCATAGAGGCGGCTGTGAATGAGGTGATTGCAGCCAATCCGGACAAGGTGGCGGCGGTTGCTGAAAAACCTGCCATGGTCGGCTGGTTTGTTGGTCAGGTGATGAAGTCTACCGGCGGCAAGGCAAATCCGCAGGCAGTCAATGAATTACTCAAAGCCAAATTGGGCGTGGACTAGAGTTTGATAGGTATGACATGACACAGGCGCCTATTGAGCTTTACTACTGGCCGACGCCGAACGGGTGGAAAATTTCCATCATGCTGGAGGAGTGCGCGCTACCTTACGAAACCAGATATGTCGATATTCGTAAAGGCGATCAGTTTGAGCCGGGATTCCTTGATATCTCGCCCAACAACCGGATGCCCGCAATTATTGATCCCGACGGGCCCGGAAGCCAGTCCATCTCCGTGTTTGAATCAGGTGCCATATTACAGTATCTGGGCAACAAGACCGGCCTGTTCTATCCGGCCGATACGAGGAATCGTGTAGCTGTTGAACAGTGGCTCTACTGGCAGATGGGGAATTTGGGTCCGATGTGCGGGCAAGCGCATCATTTCAGGTTCTATGCCAGGGAACAGCTAACCTACGCCGTTGATCGCTATACCAATGAGGTTGCGCGATTGTATGGCGTCATGAACACAAGGCTTGGCAAGTCGGAATATCTTGCGGGTGATTATTCCATCGCTGACATGGCCTGTATTGGCTGGATAAAGCCGCACAAGCGACAGGGGCAGGATCTGAATGATTTCCCTCATCTCAAACGTTGGTATGAGGCGGTAATGGCACGTCCAGCGGTGGTGGCCGGCATGGCAGTAGGAGCGGAGTTCCGGGGCAGGCCGGAGGATCTCAAAAATGATGATGCGGCACACGCAATTTTGTTTGGCGGCGCAAAACAAGGCTAACGCCCAATCAGACTTTACTCTTCGGTATGGTTGACATGTAGTTAATTTCACAAAGGGGGAAGATTGGTCAGGAATGGCAGCATTCAGCCAGAAGCAGCTTGGCAAACAAGATGATTTTTACCGGATTGCTTACACGGAGATGGGAAATTTCATGGTTTGATAACCATGCCTCTTAACGCTGTTTGGGTTGTTTGCTGGCAAGGTGACCAACAGTACAGCGTAACCGGAGGGCTGACGGCCATGTCCAAGATAATTGAACTCGCGGACTATCGCGATGTCACCCCAAAGCAAGATGAAATCAAAATGCCGGAGGATGGGTTTGTTGTTCTTGGGCTATCCCTGTGTGGCGAAAACGCTACCGATGAAGATCTGGTGAGCGCTCACAAGTGGTTTTCTCTGGCGGCCCTGCGGGGAAGTCATCAGGCAAGAGTACGTCGCCTGGAATTGTCAGAAAGGCTGAATGGTGACCAGATAGCCCGCGCGCAATCCGAGCTTCGGGAATTTGCCAATTCACGCATCTGATGCGGAGAGTAAAATAGGCGGGTCATAATTGATCCGCCATTTGCAGTGTTTTATGTCCTCAATTTTTCAGTATTCCGGCGTCAATCGTACCTGGCCGTCCAGATAAGTTCCGTGGGTGGAATTCACCCAGGTGTCCCAATAGGCCCGGTTACGACTGGCCTTGTAGTTTTCCGTCTGGAACAGGTCAGTTCGATTGTCGGTCTGATCTTCATAGGAGTTCAGGGTCGGCAACCCCTTGTTTGCACCATCATAGCTATGGCCTCCGGGGATATAGCGCTCTCCAAGCATATCAATCGGCGGAGTTGACTGAGCAAGTGCCATACTGCTTGAACCAGTGATCAGGGCCGCACCAATTATTGCTGCCTTTACAATTGTGGTCATCTTTCCTGCCTTACCAATTTGGCTGCGTCCCGCAGTCGGGACGGATAACAGCCATGCCGTCCCTATTACCCTATCATTACACTCAATACACTTAATTGTGGCGAAGCACACTTAAGAAATGCAAAATTTATCCAGAAATTTGAATTTTGTGCTGCGGCAGGAGTGAAACCAGCAAGACCCCGCGCCAGGGGGCCGGCCGCCGGGTTTGAGACCTGGTATTACTGACCGTATTGCCGGGCGCATTTGCGATAGGCCCGCCAATGACGATTGAGACCAGTATCCAGTGCCCGATTCTTCAACCACCTGCAGTTGTAAAACGCGAAATCCTCATTTGCATCAGCAGGGCCAAGCTCTACATGGCTGTGACCGCCGTAGGGGCTTTGATGCGATCCGTAATAGTTTCCGCCCGCCATAGCTGTGCCGGAGACGGCGACAAGAACCGATCCGGCAAGGATTGATGCAGTGATCACGGGATTGAAGGTCATTGGGTTGTTCCTCTCGATACCGGGCGTTTGCGCCCGTGTTTCTTGTTTTATGAGGGGAAACCTAACCCGGTCGCGGGACAGGCGATGTGCAGTTGCTCACACGGCGGTTGCCAGCCGGATTTTGGACGTCTGAGGTCTTATCCTGAAACCAGGAATAGCATTGCAAAGCAGGTATTGAACCAGAACCAATCCAATTTTTCCTGAAAGAAGCGCAGTTGCAGGCTCTCACACAATCGTACAGTGCGGGAAAAACCGGCGCAGCAAAGTTTTGAAGATTCCATTATTGTGAAATGGCAATTTCGACCGCCCGGACAATGCAGTCCAGGCTCATCGAGGCAAGGTCGTGCCTTTGATGCAACTCGAGATTTGCCTGATCACGCACCTCGATCAGCAATTCGGCAACCTGTTCCGGTAGGTAAGGGACATGAATGAAGCCGCAATTTACCGGTTCGCGATGGTGCTGTGCAGCCATCAGGAAACTGTAGAGGCAGATGTTGCACAGATAGGTCCCGGCGCTCGCGGAGACGGTGGCTGGTATTCCCTGCGCCAACAGAGCCTTTTCGATAGCCCTTACCGGCAACGTCGACATCAAGGCTGCGGCCCCCTTGGGCTCGACAACCTCATCGACAGCCAGAACACCTTCATTATCGGGAACACCAAAGTCAGCGATGTTCACGGCGATGCGTTCAATCCGGATCAGGCTTGCACCTGGCCAGAGGCCAAGGCTGATTACTGTTGACGGGTTTAATTCTTCAATGAACTCGGCCGCGATATCCGGAAACTTGCTGAATGAAACCGGAAGGCTGCGACCAACTATTTGTTTGCCGTCGATTGTTCGTCCATGCAGCTTCGTCATGGCCTCATGTGCCGGGTTTCTGCCCCGTCCAGCGTACGGTTCGAAACCGGTAATCAATATGGGGCGAGTGTTCACTTCACAATAACCTGTGGGCGTAAGGAAAAGGCTCCATTGTAGCAAATCTTAAGGTAAGGAGTGTTCCATGTCACCCGATAGCTTAACCTGCAGACTACAGAAATTTGTCATGCTCGATATGTTGATTGCATGATGATTGCGGGACCTGGCTCTAAAGTGGTTGATACACACGAGTGTTATCAGGCCTGAACAACGTGATGAGTTGCCGGCAGCGGAAGTGAATGACGGCCTTTGTTCTGGCGGGTCAATTTCACTGCCGCAGAGCCATGATCGGATGACAATTCAGCTCGCAGCTGGATTTGCGGGCTTTTCTTTTCTGCCGTGTGAATGTTATACCCCGTTCCAGTCGGAGCGTAGCGCAGCCCGGTAGCGCACTTGTCTGGGGGACAAGGGGTCGTGGGTTCGAATCCCGCCGCTCCGACCAATAAAAACAGAGGCTTAGCGTTTTATCGCTAGTCTCTGTTTCTATTTTGGGTACCAATTGGGTACCAAACTCGCGAAAACCACCATCAACAGGAAGTGCTCTCAAAGCAATTGCGACGTGACCCTAAGGCGTGTACTCATAAATCAACCTAGCTTTCTGTTGTCGTCGTGAAGTCCGCTTTGGAGGGGCAAACTGACGCAACTTTCTGCTGTGCCCATTCAATATCTGCCAAATTTCATGATAGATTGAAGTAATACAAGGGCGAAAAAGTCCCAGTGAGGCGCTTAATATTGGAGGGACTTATGTCTGCGGATGTTCAATTTTCGCGCTTTCACTTCTTAGTTGTTGCCGGCTTTTCAGCGATGCTAGCCGCTTGCAGCGCAACCTCAAATAAATTTTCACGAACAACGCTAGCTTCAGATGCGAAAACCAAATTAGTTGGGTCATCCAAAAGCAAGATCCTGGCCTGCATGGGCGCTCCGAATAACCGGATGCAATCAGGCAACACAGAGGTTTGGTCTTATGGCTCTGGGGGGGACCAGAATATTTCATTAAACTCGTACAATGGCTCAGTCTACGGTACTAGCCCCAATTATTCACCGGACTGTCATGCATTTGCGAGCGCGAGCGTTATCGGCCGGGTTGACGGGGAGAATGTTGTGAGGGTTTTGAGCAGGCGTTGAGGGTTGACGTTCTGGTTTGAACAGCGGCTCTGCTGCCGCGCCGGTTACGGACTTTGCGCCTTGATCCTTGTGAGCAGCAGGGCAAACATTTTCTGGTGTGGACAGGCAGTAGGCAGGGCCATCGTAATCCTTGTTTTCAATTGCTCGACACGCACGGCGATTTTCAGGAATGTACGGCGAATGGTTTCGAAAGTGGCAGTGCGCCAGCGCGAGCGTTTGGGAGCAGCCCCACGCAATAACAGCAACAGCCAATAGGCGCCGGTGTGCAGGAAGAGCCGGAACTGGTTGGCTTGCCAGCGATGACAGGACGTGCGATCAGATTTGGTGTAGAGCTTGTGCTCCTTGATCAGGTTCTCCATTTTGCCGCGCGCGCAGTAGACTTTTTCATAGAGATGTTTGCCGCGCCCAGCCAGATTGGTGACGATATACCGGACATCACTGCCTTGCTCTGTAGCTTCCACACGGGCGATCACCTTTCGCTTCTTCGACCAGCTTTTTGCGCCATACCGGGTTTGGAAGAAACGGCGGACCTTGGGCTTTCCTCCAACCGCCCGGCGTGTTGCAACATCCTCGCACCAGGGGTGTGATAGCTGTTTCAGGGTTTTGTTACCGGGCAGAGAGAGGATATAGGTGCAGCCGGATTGTTCCAGAAGCTGCATCACCTCAGGGGTGCCGTAATGCCCGTCACCGCGCACCGTAATCGTGACGCGCGGCCAGTTCTGCCGGATGCGCCGGATCACGTGGCGCAGGATCTGGGCTGCTTCCTGTCCGGAAGGCCGTTTGCCGGGCCGCAGCACAAAGCACACCGGTTTTTGTGACGCTGCATCGTAGATATGGATCGGCTGGAAGCAGTAACCGCCGGCGTGGGTGTTGAACAAGGACAATTGCTGGCCGCCATGCGTACGGTCAGAGGTATCGTCAATATCAAGCACGATATGTCCCGGCACCGTGTTAAAACTGGCGCAGAACAGATCAATCAGGGCCAGCCCCATGCGGGCCAGTTCGCGCCACGATGGGGTATTCTCCAACCGCGACAAGGTCGGCTGGGAGGCCAGTGCATGACCGGTATCCGGCAGACGGTCACAAGCGATTTTCAGAGCCGGGTCGTGGCGCAACCCGTCAAGATCGTCACAGTCCTCGTATCCGCAGCTGATCGCCAATATGCGTGAACGGATCATGCTGGCATAATCATGAAGTGTGCGTGATGGGTCTCGCCTGTCGTGCAGACAGGCCGCCATTGTGCCGGCGAAATTCAGACCCCGTTCAAGTTCGCGCAGCAAAACCACGCCGCCATCACTGGACAGCGCTCCGCCAGCAAACCGGGCGTGGACATCAAGGCCTTCTACAGGTGACAAACCGGGCAGTAACAGGCTATCTTCGGTCATGGCGGGTGGGATTTTCTGTTGATATGGAATGATCTTGTGTAAGAACCAAAATCATACGCTATTTCAACAACTTGATCCACACCCGCCAGCCAGTTCAATCACCCCGGTGAATAATTCAGGCTAGCAAGAGACGGTATTGTACGGTTAATGTATTGTTTTCCGGCGAAGCGGTTAGTCAGGTAACTTATCAGGGCAATACTGGGGGCTATCTAACCGATGGTGAACAGTGCGCTTACGCGGTGGCAAACTGTTGATAAGTGTTCCGGCACCAAAGAGAGTTCACAAAATCACCTACTCCTTTGGCTTCTTGGCTTCCAGTCTCTCAATCCGCTCGATCAATTCCGTTGTCTCGATTGCTTTCCGATGGGCTTCCACAATTGCTGATAACTGCTGCGCTTCGGCTGGAATGACTTGCCCAGAAGCTGTCGCCTCAAGAATGGCATGGGTGGCCTTGGTCAAGTCTGCTGACTTCGTGATTTCCGGCAGATCAATCTTGATGGACCGCTGCACTGGCGCGGGTCTCGGATGCAGATAAGGCGCAGCCTTTTCCGCTGCCCATCTGCGATCTGCCGGGTCGGCACCATCGTCTCGCAAAATTTGGAGCATGTGTTCAACCGGCGTAATGCCTTCGTCAGCTGCAAATTTCAGCAAGTCAACATGCTTGCGGTTCAGGCTGCCGGGCTTTCTGCCGGCTCCTTCTCTGCGTCCGCCGCGGTTCATCGGTCTTGATTTATCCTGATTGTTTTCATAATCGGTCTTGCTGCAGCGAAGAATCGCTCAACCTCATAATTTAGTAAATTGGTGGCATTATAATACCACATACAGCATACGTAGATACACTTGAAATGCGCAACCCCGAGCAATTGCCGTAATGGGTTGAGGCATTGGCGCCCCTTGAAATTCACAGTGTCTACTGAGTTTATCGTCGGGAGGCCGCCGCAAAATTCGTCCCCCACCCCATCAAGCAAAGTCCGCCAAAGGCGCTGAGCAGAAGCCAAGCGGCGGCGGGGAGGGGTACGGGAGCAATACTTAGATCGTCAAATGTGACACTGTTTCCAAGACCGTCGCTAACGAAGACATAGCCGCTGAGGGAGATGCTGTAAATTGCAGCCGCATCTACAGAAAGCAGATATGGAATGCCAATGATATACTCATCAACATGAGAAAAACTGTCCGACCCCACCACATTGCCTGCGCCATCATAGGCCGTTATGCTGCTGGTGATCAGTCCGTCCCAATTGCCGGCAGCATAAATCGAATATACGCTGACCGCGCTTACAGCCTCGCTGAATGTAACCTCAATTGGTTCAAAACCGATAAAGGCTTGACCGTTATACACCGGGACATATTGCGTGATACCAAGGTTTCCAGAGGTTGCCTTGGGTGAAGAACGATAGCCAGCGCCGATGAAGTCCAGGTCGATACCACCAACGCTGTAATGAGCAACAACTTCCGGCCCTGCAGTCGGAGCAGTGCCATCCTCAAAATCGATTGTATAAATGGGAGCAGCCAGTCCCGTCGTAATCGGACCGCCAAGCATCCCCCCGGCAACAAGCGCAGCGGCCATCAGTCGTTTCATCTGCCGTCCCTCCAGTTACAGTGGCTTTTCTCCTGTCGCATCATTGACCAAACGGTAGCAGGCATGACCCGTGTGTCAATCTGCGAAGTTCAAGTGTTTCGCCAGCAAATAGTCGGCAAAGTCCGAAGCGTAGGGCGCTGTGCGGCCTGACCGTGTTGTACAACTCAGCTCACCAACGTCCACAAAACCGGTGAGCGGCGTATTCTTTACGATTTCCATCCATGGGCGGGACGCGATATTTTCGTTGACCGTGCTGTCGATAGGTCAGGCATTTCGGTTGTGCGATGCGTTCTGACTGGCAGAAAACTGTGGAGAGTGGTGGCTCAAAACCTGCAGTTAATCCGAGTTACTAAGTGGAAACATTAGCAATGAAACGCAATTGCCTTTACGTAAGACATCGCGCGAAACAGGAATAAAGCTATACTCTCCGATCATTAAAAGTGTTGGATTGTATGCCGTACAGGATCAAGCGAAAACGGCAGTGCTTTTGACGATGCGCACACAGAAGCGTTGTCTTTGTAGATGGTCATTTTGATATGGACGAACTCCGGCATTACTCTCACCAGGATCGCGCAATAGAATCCGAAACGGCTGACAAACTGGATCGCGGACCGTTTGTAGATAGTCTCGTGCGCGCTTTGGTAAAAGATAACATCAGTGATAGCGGGCAGCTCATAGGAAGGCGGTCAACAGGTTATGTGGTTGGACTAACTGGTCGTTGGGGCTTAGGTAAATCAAGCATACTGAATCTCGTTTATCAAAAACTCGACACCAGCGACCATGTTGTTGTGGCAAATTTCAATCCTTGGCTTTTCAACGGGCGTGACGAGTTGGTTTCAGCTTTCTTCACAGTTCTACGCAATGCCATGGGTCGCGGCGGGACAAAGAAGGCTGAAGCGATGGCCAAGGCGATTGATCAGTACTGGGGGGCGATCAATCTCGCTGGACACGGGGTGGCAGCAGTTGTGGACGTATACGGCGGATCTGGGGCAGCAACATCTAGTTGGAAGTCATGGGCGCCGAAATTTCATAAAGCTGTGCCCAAGTCCAAACTGAAGACGCCTGACGAAGAACGACTTGGCCTAGAGCTGAAAATTGCAGAAGCGAACTGTGCGGTCGTCGTACTGATTGATGAGTTGGATCGGATTGAGGATGACGAAGTACGTGCAGTTGCACAATTGATTAAAGCTGTTGGCGACATCAAAGGCTTATCCTATCTGGCCGCCTATGATCCAGACAGAGTTATTGAAGCGCTAGGACGAGGATCTGAAGACGGTCGCCGCCAAACGGGTGAGAGATACATTGAAAAAATTATTCAGCATGCCATCCCATTGCGCCCCCTATTCAATGAGGATGTAAGTAGCTTATTTGAAGCAGCGCTTGCAGATCATGGATTGAACCTCAAAGAAACTGAGAGCGATAGAGAAAAGAAACTCTTTAATCATTTGATTGACCTGATCGACACCCCTCGGGATGTCAAACGCCTTGTCGGCACTTACGCCATACTAGAACGTGCAGTGAGGGGAGAGATTTGCCCCTTTGATGTACTTGGCTATTGTTGGATTCTAATCAAGTCTCCCGGCTTGCGAGAAAAAATAGCATCGCACATTGATGACCTGGTAATTGACCCAAGCTCGCAAGCATTAAAAGATAGAATGATGCGTAACGTGAGGAATATGCCTGAGCCGGACTTCAATACCATTCTTGGGAATTCGGCAGCAGCTCATATCAAGACACTTGAACTGCTATTTCCACACTTAACTGATCAGACCACCGATCCTAACATAGGGCAACGGATTTCAAAGCGACGAAACCTTGTGAGAATGCTCTATCTTGGAAACCCGCCTGGCATGATCCGCCGCTCCGTTTTGGAGAATTTATGGGTCAATTCTGATCTCAGTGACCTCGAAAATACATTTCGACAATTAATGATCGAAGACAAGCTCGCCTCAAGCATCGACAGGTTGGATGATCTTTTGTTTTCTCTCCCGGAGTCAGGTGATCAGACATTTTGGGTCGCTCTTTCTCGATCCTTGTTGAGGTCGTCAAAGGTTATAGAGGGTCCAGACGCGAAGCGTGCGCTTTTAGATGATGCAGCAACCAGCCTTCTCCGTATTGGACAGCGCAATCCTGAACAGCGGCATAGACTGCAGACAGCTATTGATGCCCTTATTGCCGATAGCGATCTTCTTTTCGTCCCATGGCTTTTGCGCAAGCATCTTTTTGCTCATGGTTCTACCCGTCACACCGACATCCCAAGAGGTGGCGAAGTACTAACGCTTGAAGAAACAAAGGCCTTGCTATCAAAAGAGCTGCCTCGCTATCGACACGCCGTACTTGACGGCACGTTCCTCCAAAGGCTGCCAGACACGGAAGTGATTTATGTACTAACGAACACCCAAAATTGGGATAAAGAGCTGCGCGATTCACTTACTGAGCAGATTGACAGCATGGAGGTAGCAGCAACATTGGCCGCGCTTCTTGTGCCACCTGGGATTTCGACGAATTCTAGTGTGTTGACTGAACTGTTTGATTCAGAAATCATACAGGCGAGATTAGAAAAGTGGATTGAGAAGCACGGTTTGCCTCATAATCAATGGCTATCGGAGTGCCTTCAACGTCTAAGAAAACTTCTAGCGGGCAACTCCCTAGAGGGTGAGGACGATTAGGCAAGCGTTCTCTTCTGATGTCTGATTTGCCCCAGAAAGCAGACTCTCTCAGCTACATTGCAGGGAGTCCGCTATGTGCCAACAACCACCTTTCCCGGTGTTGCAGAAACTGTGATTTCTGAAGCGCTTAAGAACGTATGAGTTTGGATCGTTCCGAGCCGCAATCGGCAGTTTTTGGATTTTCGCAAATGTCGAATTTCTTATGTCACGACGGTGCCGGAGAGTATGAATACCTCCATGGGCTCGCGAATCCCCTTCAGACTTATCTCTCCTCTGGTTTCAACCTGAAAGGCATCCTCCACTGCGATACCGGCCCGCGGGCTTAGAAGGATTTCGCCATCTTTGGCCTCGTCGCAAAGGCGCGCGGCAAGGTTGATCGCAGTGCCTGACGCAGTGTAGTCAAATCGACCTTCGAAGCCGACCATTCCGACCGTGGCATAGCCTAGCGAAACACCGACGCCAAACCCAAGCCGATAACCCAGACGTTTCCATTGCACGCATAACTGAGCCATCCTCGCACGCATGGCGATTGCCAAGCGGACAGCATCACCTGCTGGGTCGTCACAGGGCAACGGATCATTGAACAGCACCATGATGCCATCGCCCATGCGGTGATCGACCCCTGCGCCGTGGGCATTGATGAGTTTTCCCATCTCCTCGTGATAAGTCTGCAGGACTTCGATGGTCTCCTCCGGCTCCGCAGTTTCGCAGAACGCCGTGAACCCGCGGATGTCGCAGAACAGGACGCCGAGCAGGGCCCGGTGGCTCGACAGCATCTTTTCCGAGCCCTGGCTGATAACGGTGTCTGCCACAGCCGCCGGCAGAAAGCGCTTGAGCTTGCCCATGCGCTCAATCTCTTCAACCTGTTCTTCAACCCGGTCGCCGAGTTCAGCGTTGAGGCTTTCAAGCTCCTTGAACTGGTGGACATTCTCAATGGCAATGACCGCTTGGGCGGCGAAACTCTCGACAAGGGTGACATCGTCATCTTGGAACGGGTCTACCTTGCGCCGATAGAGCGTGATTGACCCGATCCCCAGGCTCTTGCTGATCAGAGGTACCACCATCAGGCTGCGCGCACCTTCGTCTTCGACCATCGAGACGCGGTTAGGATCGCCGCTTGTGTAGAGGTCGTGATTGGCGATGTCGTCCTCGCGGAAAACACGACACTCGGCGATCGCGCGGGCCAGCGCAAGGCGCGACTCGGCGAGAGGGACTCGGAGATTGTCCAACGTCGTGCCGAACTTTGCGAACGCGCCCCGGCGTGCCGGCGAAATGACGTGAGTACGGTCCTCGGTAGTCATGGAGAGATAGGCGAGCGGCGCATCGCATAGCCTGCAGGCGTTCTCCAGGATTGCTTCGAAAACCGGCGCCTCGTCATCACGGCTTTGACTGATGACCTGAAGGATCTTCCGCGTCGCCGCCTCGCGTTCTAGTCGGGTCTGCAACTCGCGGAACTGACGGACATTCTCGATGGCAATCACCGCCTGCGCGGCGAAGGTTCGCAGCACCGCGACCTGCTCATGCGCGAGAGAACCTGGTGCAAGTCGTACAACGCTCAGAACTCCAATTGCGGTATTGCCACGCATCAACGGCATCATCGTGACCGCCCGATAGCCACTTGCTAGAAAATTCTTCGCTCCGGCACTAACCTGATCCGGCGCTTTGGTGACATCAGGAATATCGATAACCTGGCCCTCCAGGATGGCAAGGCCGTGCATGTACTCGCGCGTCAGCGGAAAAGGAAAACGCTGCCGCCACGCCTTGGCGCGTGCCGGATCTGATTCGGCTACCGCCACAGCGTGAACTTGGTCACCGACCGGAAGTGCTACGCTGATCGCGGCGTCCGGAAACAGAGTTGATCCGCTTTTCAC
>CAVOZJ010000021.1:0-22180 GCA_963700885.1 uncultured Alphaproteobacteria bacterium | reverse complement strand
GAAGACGGCGGCACGCTGCAGGTCACCTCGGGCACACTGACCATCTTTGATACCGATACCGGCGAGCAACTGTTCACAGCAGGTAGTGCAGAAGGAACCTATGGTTCTCTGACCATCGACGCTGCCGGTGCATGGACCTACACGCTCAACAATGCACATGCGGACGTTCAGGCACTGGCCCTGGGCGCCACAACGACCGATACCGTTCAGGTCACCGCCATTGACGGCACCACCCATGACATCACCATCACCATCACCGGTACCAATGATGCAGCCGTAATCGGTGGTGTGGATACCGGCGATGTGACGGAAGACGGCGGTGCACTTGCAGGTTACCTCGGGCACACTGACCATCTCCGATACCGATACCGGCGAGGAACTGTTCACCGCCGGCGGCGCAGAAGGTAACTATGGCTCTTTGACCATCGACGCCGCCGGTGCATGGACCTACACGCTCAACAATGCCCATGCGGACGTTCAGGCACTGGCCCAGGACGCCACCGCGACCGATACCGTTCAGGTCACCGCCATTGACGGCACCACTCATGACATCACCATCACCATCACCGGCACCAATGATGCCGCCATGATCGGTGGTGTGGATACCGGAGATGTGACGGAAGACGGCGGCGCACTGCAGGTCACCTCTGGCGCCCTGACCATCTCCGACACCGATACTGGCGAGGAGTTGTTCGACGCAGGCGGTGCAGAAGGTGCTTACGGATCGCTAACCATCGATGCAAACGGCAACTGGACCTACACGCTCAATAATGCCCATGCGGACGTACAGGCACTGGCCCTGGGCGCCACCACGACCGATACTGTGCAGGTCACCGCCATTGACGGTACCACCCATGACATCGTTGTCACCATTACAGGTACCAATGATGCAGCCGTAATCAGTGGTGTGGATACCGGCGATGTGACGGAAGACGGCGGTGCACTGCAGGTGACCTCGGGCACCCTGACCATCTCCGATACCGATACCGGTGAGCAACTGTTCACCGCCGGCGGTGCAGAAGGTAACCTATGGCTCCCTGACCATAGATGCAAATGGCAACTGGACCTACACGCTCAACAATGCACAAGCGGATGTTCAGGCACTGATCCTGGGCGCCACTGCGACCGACACCGTTCAGGTCACCGCCATTGACGGTACCACCCATGACATCACCATCACCATCACCGGCGCCAATGATGCCGCCGTAATCAATGGTGTGGATACCGGTAATGTAAAGGAAGACGGTGGCGCGCTGCAGGTCACCTCAGGCACCCTCACCATCTCCGATACCGACACCGGTGAGCAACTGTTCACCGCAGGCGGCGTTTCCGGCACTTACGGATCACTGACCATCAATGCCGCCGGTGCATGGACCTACACGCTGAATAACGCCCATGCGGGTGTTCAGGCTCTGGCTCTGAATGCCACTATGACCGATACCGTTCAGGTCACCGCCATTGACGGCACCACTCATGATATCACCATCACCATCACCGGCATCAATGATGCCGCCTTGATTGGCGGTGACGATCAGGGCCTGGTTACCGAGGACGATGATCCTTCGACACTGACCGACACAGGCCTGCTTTCAATTGCGGATGTGGACACCGGCGAAGCTGTATTCACCGCAGAAACTGTGGCAGGTGCCTTTGGATCCCTGACCATTGCGGCCACCGGCAACTGGACCTATTCAGCAGACAATACGCAACCCGCAATACAATCGCTCGGCCAGGGCGAAACGGCCACCGATACCGTTCAGGTCACCGCCATTGACGGTACAACCCACAATATCGACATAGTAATAACCGGCATGAATGACGCGCCTGTAGCCGGTGTTGACGACGTTGGACCGATAACCACAAATGGCATCGTCATCCTGGTATCGAACATCCTGTCCAACGATACGGACGCTGAGGGCGATACTCTGTCCCTCACCGAAATCGACGGGACCGCCATCGTGCCCGGTGGCAGTGTCGCAGCCCGTGACGGCATGGTTACCATGTCGCTGGATGGCACCACCCTGACCTTCATGCCCAATCCCGGCTATGCCGGGCCAACCAGCTTCAACTACACCGTAACTGACGGTATCGATACCGGCGAAGGCACGGTAACGACCGAGGTAACCGCGGTTGCCGGAGATGACACCCTGGTGGTCAGCGAAGATGGCTTCGGCACAGTGAATGTACTGGCAAATGACGACGTTGTTCCAGAGACAGTCACCGGCTTCGTCATCACCACCCAACCGGAAAACGGTTCACTGGTTATCAATCCGGACCTGAGTGTCACCTACACGCCTGACCCTGACTATAACGGCCCGGACCAGTTTGAATACCAGTTCACCGGAATGTCTGCAGGCCTCGAGTTTGAATTCTATGGCAGTGATCCATATGGCCACACAGTTGACAACATTACAGACAGAAGTATCACCGCCACCGGGGTTGCAACCGAATTCAATGTGGGCGAACTGGCCGTCGAGTTCTCAGGTTCAACGTTTTCATATGCCTTCCGGTATACCGGGTATATCTACATTGAGACGCCCGGCCTCTATTCCTTCACGACCACATCACAAGATGGCAGCAGCCTGTCAATTGATGGAAATGAGATCGTTGACAATGACGGCGAACACCCTCCGCAGACCGAATCCGGTCAGCTCAATGTGGTTGCCCCGGGCTACTACCCCATAGAAATACGATTCTTTCAGCACGACGGTGATGACATCCTTGCTGTCACAGTTTCCGGCCCCGATACCGGTAACGTGGAAATGAACCTGTTTGACACTGGTCTGGTGGGTCATTCGCTGCGCACGGACACCGCAACCATCGACATAACGGTAAACCCGGTCAACGACGCTGCCACAATTGCCGGTGTGACTACCGGCTCGCTGATTGAAGACGAGACGTCGCCCCAGCTTGTGACGTCAGGTTCGCTGACAATCAGCGACATTGATGATCCGGCCGAAGAAACTTTCGTGGCGGGTACCATCAGTGGTGCTGTTGGTGAAATATCAATCGATGCAGCAGGCAACTGGACCTACACGGCGCTGTCGGACAACGCCACGATCCAGGCGCTCGGCGCCGGTAAAACCAAGACAGACACGATCACGGTGTCATCTGTCGATGGAACCCAGAAAAATATCACCATCACCATCACCGGCACCAATGATGCAGCCGTAATTGGCGGTATCGACACCGGCGGAGTGATTGAGGACGGAGGTGGTAGCGCCGCTGTATCCGGCGCCCTGACCATCTCCGATACCGATACCGGTGAGCAACTGTTCACCGCAGGCGGTGTTTCCGGTACCTACGGCTCCCTGACCATCGATGCAAACGGCAACTGGACCTACACGCTGAACAACGCCCATGCGGACGTTCAGGCACTGGCCCTGGGCGCCACCACGACCGATACCGTTCAGGTCACCGCAATTGACGGCACCACCCATGACATCACCATCACCGTTACAGGCACCAATGATGCAGCCGTGATTGGTGGTGTGGATACCGGCGATGTGACGGAAGACGGCGGTGAGCTTCAGGTCACCTCGGGCACACTGACCATCTCCGATACCGATACCGGCGAGCAACTGTTCACTGCAGGTGGTGCAGAAGGTACCTATGGCTCTTTGACCATCGACGCAAACGGCAACTGGACCTACACGCTTAACAACGCCCATGCGGACGTTCAGGCATTGGCCCAGGGCGCCACCGCGACCGATACCGTTCAGGTCACCGCCATTGACGGCACCACCCATGACATCACCATCACCATTACAGGCACCAATGATGCCGCCGTGATTGGCGGTGTGGATACCGGTGATGTAACGGAAGACGGCGGTGAGCTTCAGGTCACCTCGGGCACACTGACCATCTCCGATACCGATACCGGCGAGCAACTGTTCACCGCCGGCGGTGCAGAAGGTAACTATGGCTCTCTGACCATCAATGCCGCCGGTGCATGGACCTACACGCTTAACAACGCCCATGCGGACGTTCAGGCGCTGGCCCTGGGTGCCACTGCGACCGATACCGTTCAGGTCACCGCCATTGACGGCACCACCCATGACATCACCATCACCATCACCGGCACCAATGATGCCGCCGTGATCGGTGGTGTGGATACCGGTGATGTGACGGAAGACGGCGGTGACTTCAGGTCACCTCGGGCACCCTGACCATCTCCGATACCGATACCGGCGAGCAACTGTTCACCGCCGGCGGTGCAGAAGGTAACTATGGCTCACTGACCATCGATGCCGCCGGTGCATGGACCTACACGCTTAACAACGCCCATGCGGACGTTCAGGCACTGGCCCTGGGCGCCACCGCGACCGATACCGTTCAGGTCACCGCCATTGACGGCACCACCCATGACATCACCATCACCATCACCGGTACCAATGATGCTGCCGTGATCGGTGGTGTGGACACCGGCAATGTGACGGAAGACGGTGGCGCAGCTTCAGGTCACCTCGGGCGCCCTGACCATCTCCGATACCGATACCGGCGAGCAACTGTTCACCGCAGGCGGTGCAGAAGGTAACTATGGTTCGCTGACCATCGATGCCGCCGGTGCATGGACCTACACGCTTAACAACGCCCATGCGGACGTTCAGGCACTGGCCCTGGGCGCCACTGCGACCGATACCGTTCAGGTCACCGCCATTGACGGCACCACCCATGATATCGTTGTCACCATCACCGGCACCAATGATGCCGCCGTGATCGGTGGTGTGGATACCGGCAATGTAAAGGAAGACGGTGGCGCGCTGCAGGTCACCTCAGGCACCCTGACCATCTCCGATACCGATACCGGCGAGCAACTGTTCACCGCAGGCGGTGCTACCGGAGCCTACGGATCACTGACCATCAATGCCGCCGGTGCATGGACCTACACACTGAACAACGCCCATGCGGACGTTCAGGCACTGGCCCTGGGCGCCACCACGACCGATACCGTTCAGGTCACCGCAATTGACGGTACAACCCATGATATCACCATCACCATAAACGGGACCAACGACCCGACACTGGCCGGAGATGAGGCACCGGTGGTTGTGGCGCCCGGTCAAACGGTCAATATCGATGTACTGGCCAATGATTCAGATGTGGATGATGTATCCCTGGCGGTCACCGGCATTATTGACCCGGCAAATCCGGAGGTCGTTCTGCCGTTTGACGGATCATCGCAGGTTACCCTGTCATCCGGTACTGTCATCGAGTTGATGGGTGACGGTACGTTGAACGTCACCGGGGGGTTTGTTCCCGATGACGTGGAAACCTTCCGGTATGAAATAACGTCGAGCGATGGCGGAATGGCCCAGGCCACTGTCACACTGCATATTGACACCGATGGCGACATGATCGCCAATCTGGTTGATATCGATGATGACAATGACGGCATTATCGATATCAATGAAGCCGTACAGTCTGCCGGTTCTGACAGTGGGATCGATGGAGCGCTTTCGTCAGGCAGTGTTTCGTTCGGCGTTTCAAGCGCTGATCTGAATGACCAGGACGGCGATCACATACTGACGTCAGTTACGGTAAATGGCAGAACATTCACTGACTTTGTCGTACCCGATGGCTACGACTACAACTTCACTGCCAGCGTAAACCTGACCTACCAGAAAGACGGGTCGACGGCGGCGACATTCGCGGGATCATCTGATTGGGCCGCAGACATTCTCCCGGCTTTCCAGACCAACGACCTGAATGACTATCAGGAAACCGAATCAAACTTTAACGCCGGCGACTATTACGAACTGAGCTACGACACAGCGCTGTTTGTGACCGCCGGCACCTTCGTCGGCGTGACAGAACGTGGCGGCAACAATCCAGTTGAAATCCAGGCCTATGATGATCTGGGAAACCCGCTCGGTGACAAGATATCGATCAGCGGTTCTGATTATCTGGATACCGGCGCACGGCAGAACAGCACGCAAAACGCCGAAATGGCAATCTACGCACTGGATGATCTTGCCCCTGTCGGTTCCAGTATCTCTGCAATCCGGGTATTCATTCCGGGCAATTCGGGCGGCCCTGATGGCAAGGTGTTTGTCTTCGGTGACGGTGTTGCATTTGGCGGCGGCAACCGCCTTGATATCGATTCGGACAATGACGGCATAACCGACAATGTGGAGGCACAATCAACCAGTAATTATATCGCACCATCCGGCGTGGATATCGACCAGGACGGACTTGATGATGCCTATGATGCCGACACCGGTTCGACCGACGCGGCCCTGAGCACGGGCCTGACGCCCGTCGACACAGATGGCGACGGTTTCGCGGATTATGTGGACTCCGATTCTGACAATGATCAGCTGGACGATATCGAGGAGCGTGGCGACGGTGGCCCGGCCTCCATCACGTCACACACTGATTCAGATGGTGACGGCTTGCTGGATATCTTTGAAGGCAGCGATGTCAACGACGGCTTCGATGTCAATGATGAGAACATTGATAATGTCAGTGGTGACTTCAACATTGGCGGCGTCCCCAATCTTCTGCCCGATGGCTCCAACGCCAACGGTTCGATCGATCTTCTGTTCCGGGATGTGAACGAAGCCCCTGTCGCCACCGGCAACGCAGCCGACGTTACCGAGGACACGGACCCGGTACATACCGGCAACGTGCTGACCGACAATGACGGCGACGGCACTGACAGCGATGTTGAAGGCGATCCGCTGATCGTTACAGGTGCGAACGGAAATCCCGTTGGTGTGTCTGCCCCGGCCTCGGTTGCCGGTCTTTACGGAACTTTGTTGATTGCGCGTGACGGCAGCTACACCTACACCCTGGACAATGCCAACACGGCAGTACAGGCCCTGGCTGCCGGAGAGATGCTCAGCGAAACATTTACCTATGACATCTCTGACGGATCTGCCCCTGCAACTGCCAGCCTGGTTATCACCATCAATGGCACAGCTGATGACCCGGTAATTCTGCAGGGTGACGCCAATGACAACAACCTGTTCGGCGCAGACAACAATGACATCATCGATGGCCTGGAAAGCAATGACACCATTTTCGGGTTCGGCGGCAACGACACCCTGAACGGAGATGACGGCAACGACACTCTCGATGGTGGCAAAGGTAACGATGTACTGAACGGCGGTGCCGGATCAGACGTCCTGATTGGAGGCGCCGGCGCCGATATGCTGGACGGTGGCTCCGGGTTCGACTGGGTATCCTATCGCACCGCAACCGAAGCAGTGGTCGTCAACCTGTCAGATACAAGCCTGAACACCGGCGATGCCGCGGGCGATGAATACACTGGCGTGGAAATGTTTGAAGGCTCAAACTTTGACGACACCCTGATCGGCAACGACAGCCGCAACTTCCTGATGGGTGGCGAAGGCAACGATATTCTTTCAGGCGGAGCCGGCAGCGATGGCCTGTTTGGCGGACTGGGCGCGGATATTCTCGATGGCGGTGAAGGTTTCGACAGCATTTACTATGTCTACGCCACATCGGCGGTCACCGTGGATCTTTCCAACTCGGCCAACAATACCGGTGAGGCTCTTGGTGACACCATATTCAATATTGAGATGGTTCAGGGCTCGGCGTTCAATGACACCATTACCGGTGACAGCGGTGACAACTGGCTGTATGGCCTTGACGGCGATGATATCGTCAATGGCGGTGCTGGTGCCGATGTCATATTCGGCAATGGCGGATCAGATACTCTGAGCGGTGGCTCGGGAGCAGATGTTTTCTACTTTGTGGCAACCGATACCGGCATTGATACAATCACCGACTTCGAGAACGATGTAGATATCCTGAACCTGCAACATTTCCAGTTTTCCTCGGCGCAGGACGTCCTGGATGCAGCCTCCAGCAGCGGAGCCGATACCGTGATCGATCTGGGTGCCGGCACATCGATAGTCCTGCAGAATTTTGCACTCGCAAACTTCAACGAAACCGACTTCCTTGTGTAGAAACAGGCCAAACAAGAGTCTTTAATCGTCGATTAACCAGAATCATCAAATTATCACTGCAACTTAATTAACTGGTTTGGAATTTGGTTGTGGCAGTGAATGCGAGTATCCCGAAGGTCTGGGTCAGACCAAAACTCCTGTGCATAAAAATCGCTGAACTGACGAAACTGTCATGCGGCAGCGGGCTCGATTTTGGCTCACAACCCAACACTAGTGAATTACCCTGCTGACCGGCCGCCTGGCAGTGCTGGGATTGCAAAGAGTGCTGTCAGCCATCACTGGCTCGCATTTCACCAACCAGATCCGGTTCTGCAGCGACAGCCGCACGTGATGACGCAGAAACTGAAAGTCTACCGCCCTCAAGAGCATACAGCTTGTCGGTCCAGCCCAGGGACGACAGCCTGTGCGCGACAACCACAATGGTCGTCTGCTGCCGGAGGTTTCGAAGGGTGTTTATGATAGCCGCTTCATCTGCAGGATTGAGCGCGCTTGTTGCCTCATCGAGAAACAGGATTTCAGGTTTCAGGTAAAGCGCCCTGGCCAGTGAAATCCGCTGACGCTGGCCGCGTGACAACCGGCTGCCGCGTTCGCCCAGTACCGTATCCAGCCTATCGGGAAGCGCGCGGACGATATCACCGGCTCCGGCCAACTCTAAAGCTGACCAGATTTCGGCATCGCGGGGTTCATCATCAAACGGCGCGACATTGAACCGCACGCTGTCATTGACCAGCTGGGCGTCCTGCAAGACGTAAGCCACGGTTTGCCGCCAGGCCTTGCGGCGTGTGTCGTCCAGTACCTCACCATCGATTGTTACGTGACCGGCCGTAGGCTTCAGCAACCCTGACATCAGATCGAGCAGCGTGGTTTTACCTGCACCCGACAAACCGATGATCCCTACTGCTGATCCTGCCGGCAGTTCCAGGCAAATATCCCCCAGGACATCCACGTCGCTGTCCGGGTATGCATAGGCAACATTGTGAAGTACCAGTGACTTGCGAAAACCTGCCGGTTCCACTGCACCAGCCGGCAAGTTCTCGCCATGCGCCAGCGCCGACGTTTGCAGTGTGTGGAGGCGCTTCCAGCCCGGCAGTATCGCAAACAGGTCGCGCACCGACCGCTGCAGTTCACCTGCACGTGGAAACAGCCTCGCAAAGATGATGACAAGTGCGACGGGTTCAACACCCAGTGTCCCGGCATAGGAACTGACCAGCCAGACAAGTGCGGCCAGCATGAACACCGCAGCCAGGTCATGCACCAGGCCGGCCTGGGCGCCGTTGCTGGCCCGCAGGACCATCGCATCAACATATCGCTGCGACAGATCATTGAACCGGCTGTCGGCCTGTTCTTCACCCGCGGCGGACTTGATCGACTTGAGATCATCAAGCTGGTGACGGAACCGCTTGAAAAGATCTTCCAGTAGTGAAACCGAACGCTCGCTGAGCCGGTATGCCCGGAAATCAAAGCCAAGGATCGGCAGCGCAACGGCAAACGCCAGTCCCATCACAATCAGCGTCAGCCTGGCGTCAATCAGCAGTGCTGCGGCAAGACTTATCGAGACGGCAAACAGGCTGGAGGCAAGCCGGGCCAGCGCACTGACACCAAAGGCGGCGTTTTCGGACTGGATGGACAGGGAATGGTTCAGGACGCCACTGTCCTGCATGGCAAGATAGGGCCAGCCGGCGCGCGTGATGGCACGGTGTGTTGATGCCCGCAACTCATGCAGGAAGCTGTACTGTAACCGGGCTGAGGCCAGATTATAGGCAAAGCTGACCAGTGCCCGGGCCGCCATGAGAACCACGAAGACCAGCAGCACGGATGCAAGCGACAACGCTATCCCGGCCTCGTCGAATACGGATCGCAAAGTAGCCGTGAACCGGCTCGTCTCCGTGCCCGCTGCAATCCCGACCAGTTCCAGCAGCGGCACCAGCAGGATGAGACCAAGCCCTTCCGCCAGTGTCCGCACGGCCAGAAGAATGACATTGAGGCCCAACAGACCGGGACGGAAATTCCACAGGTTGATTATGAAGCTGATGAATGACATTCGGTGACGGACCTGCGACTCGATATTCAGATAAACTTGCAAACCGGATGGTTACCCAATTCGATGCTCATGTGGCACAACCCGGAACACCGGATCTCAGTAACAGCATTTTCGGAAAATATTAACCACGCCGGTTAAGCCAGCATTGACTAAAACGGGCTATGTTTTCCCTTAGCTTCAACATCAGAAGCGCCCGGTTTGCAAGTTGCCTTGTGCGTAGTCAGTGAGTGTTAAATATGGGAAGCAAGACTTCCGAAACAAAATTGGCGTGGTCCCGCCCCCGTTTGAACGTCCATTCGATCAAGGAGTTGACAGAAGGCGGCTGGAAGAGTCTCTGCGACGGCGGTTCGAGCCAGAACGGACCCAAGCTGAAACATTGCTGAACCAGTACCGGCGGTCCTGCATTCGACGGGCATGTTGTCAGTCGCTGACCCGGTAATAGTCACGATACCATTCAACAAAAGCGGAGATACCGTCCGCCACGTTCACCTTCGGACTGTATCCGGTCAACCCGGTCAAGGCCGAAATATCCGCCCAGGTGTCACGCACATCGCCCGGCGCCATGCCTGCGAAATTGATCCGGGCCTCGACGCCGAGCGATTCTTCCAGGCAGCGGATATACTGCATCAGCTCCACCCTTTTGACCCGATGCAATATTGATCAGCCGATGCGGCGCTACCGGACTTGTGCCGGGCGCAGCCTGCCGGTCAGGCGGGCGTCGCAACCGGGCCGGGAATTTTCTGCATCAGTCCCACGACGCCATCAACCACATCGCTGACATGGGTGAAATCGCGTGTCATTTTGCCGTGATTGAAAACCTCAATCGGTTGGCCTTTCAGCATGGCGTTCGCAAACTTGAAAAACGCCATGTCCGGCCGGCCCCACTCGCCGTACACGGTGAAAAAGCGCATGCCCGTCATCGGCAGCCTGAACAGGTCCGAATAGGAATGGGCCATCATCTCGTTGGATTTCTTCGTCGCTGCATAAAGCGATACCGGATGCTCCACCGGGTGAGATTCCGACCACGGCAGCACGGTGTTGGCGCCATAGACCGAACTGGTTGAGGCATACAGAAAATGCCTGGGCGTTTCAGAACGCGCCAGTTCCAGCATGTTGGCGAAGCCCACAAGATTGCTCTGCACGTAGGCTTGCGGGTTTTCCAGGCTGTATCGCACCCCTGCCTGGGCTGCCAGGTGTACGACGATTTCAGGATCAGCCTTGCGCCACACCTGCTGTACAGCGTCCACATCGCACAGGTCCGCCTGGGCAACAGGTACGCCTTCCTTGCCCAGAGCCTCCAGCCGCGCCTGTTTGAGCGTGACGTCATAGTACGCAGACATATTGTCAAAGCCCTGCACGTCATGCCCGTCAGACTTGAGCCGGCGGGCCAGATGAAACCCGATAAATCCAGCTGTGCCGGTAACCAGAACACGCAAGGGCTGGTCTCCTCAATATCCCGTTGCTGCTGCGCAAACTGAAAACAGTTCCAATCGGGAGTGGTTATAGCCGTGTTACGGCGAATACGCATAGGAAAATCGGCCTGAGCTAGCGGTTCGACCCCTTGGTGCGCCTGACCAGCCGGCCGGCCGCAATTGCCGAGCCTATGCTGACAGGCACAAAGGCATAGCCACGGCCTTGCGGAGCAAGCGGCGTCTCGGACGGCCAGCTGTCAAGATACTTCCTGATCAGTTCAACGTCGATGAACCTGGCCGTATCCGGATCGTCCGAAATGGCGTCGAGTTCTTCGCGAAGCCGTGGCAGATCCCAGGTCAGGCGCGCATGCCAGTCAATCACCTGTTCGCCGCCCTTTGGATTGTCAAGCACCGAGGCTGGCAGCTGATCCTTCATCATCCGGCGGATCAGCCAGCGGCTTTCTCCGAAACGCCGTGACTGGGCCTCAGGCAGCCCCAGTGACCATTCAATGAGACGGCGGTCAGAAAACGGATCCCTGGTTTCAACGCCGTACATTGCCCGCAATGCCTGATGTATGTCGGCGCGTTCCTGCGAAAAGCTGCCGGCCACCAGTTGCGCCCTGAGCGCGCGGGTATCGCGGACGGGTTTTGAAAAGAAGTCCCAGCCATAATGCGCCATGCGTTCTTCAACACGCATCTCGCGGGCAAAGTCAGGGTTGATCGCTGAAAACCGCTGCCACAACGGCAGTGGGCCTGTGTTACCCCTGAGCCGCGAATACTGGCTGTGAACCCAGTCCGGGGCCAGCCGGAACAACAGCATGTGGGTGAGCCTGCGATAAATCCCCTTCAGTCCCGCCGGACCGGTGACGATATCGCGCAGCAGATTGCCGTATTCTCCCTGCCGCCAGCGCTCAAGCAGTACACCCTCGCCGCTCCAGCTTAAGGACATGTTGCCCAGGCCACCGTCCAGCAGAACGTCAAGACCCTTATCCCTCGCAGCCATGTGGATATCATGGATCCAGCACAGGTTTATGGCATTGCGCGGAGCAACACCTGCGTAATCCAGAAACTCGTCAAGCTGGTGAAACAACCCGTGACCTTCCGAACGCACAAAGTTGGGCTGGATGCGCGGATGCAGCTTGCAGATATCCTCGACAAACGGAGTTTCATCTCCATAGGCCCCGTCCCGGCAGCGTCCATCCCAGTCCCTGGACGGAATCCAGGTAAAGGCAGGCAGGATCTGCTGGGTTGGCAGATGGCGAAGGGCAGTCACGGCAACCGATGATGAATCAAGCCCGCCGCTCAGGAAGGCTCCAACCTTGGCTTCATCCGTGACCCGCGCCCTGACCGCTTCATCAAACAGTTCCCGGCCCGCTTCGACATAGTCTTCGTCGCGGGCATAGCGGACGTCAGCTATTTCCTCGAGACTCCAGTACTTCCGGCTTGTTGTGTTCCGGCGATCGGCATGAAACACGTGTCCCGGCAGCACACGCCTGATATCCCTGAAATAGGTCCGTTCCCCGTCATGAAACAGCTGGACCAGCTGATCAGCGATTTTTTGCTCGTCAATCGCCCGTTCAACATCTGGCAGGGCGAACAGGGCGCGCGGTGCTGACGCGATGACGATGCGTTGCGGCGTTTCATGATAGCACAGGGCTCTCATGCCGATATGGTCGCGGCCGGCGGCGATTGCATTCTCCTGCGCATCCCAGCTTATGAATGAGAACTCGCCGCACCACTGCCTTACCGCTGCTTCACCGCCATCGAGCCACGATTGAAAGGCGAGATCTGCATCGCTGTGCCGGTCGGCCAGGAACGGCGATGCCGGCAGGTCTGCGGCAATTTCACCCCGGTTGTCGAGGCGGCCGTCAAACACGAACAGGTGCCGGTCATTGTTCGCGATCAGTGGCTGGTCAGACTGATTTCCGTCGGAGGTCCTGCCGCTGCGGGCAAATGCCAGACCACAGCTGCCGGACAGCCTGATCGATTGCGACAGCCGGCCATAGGGACGCAGGCCCTGCCCCAGCCGTTCGACCAGCGGCCTTTCCGCCGGCCGGCCATCCTTCCAGAAGATGGCGCCAATGCCGCTCAAGCGCTGGTCCTGCCTGACCGGGTGAGAAAACGCCAAGCCGCAAACGGCAGACCCGCCACCGCATACAGCGGCTGCCAGGCAGGCCCCAGTCCCAGGGCGCGGATGTCCCTGGCGTCAGCAAGTACCCGGAGAATGTCATGCCATGCGGCTTTCCACGAACAGCCCAGCCCGCTTCTGCGAAGAGCTTCAGCAATTTCGCCCGGCATGTCCGCCAGGTGCCGGTTGTCGTCTCCAAAGTCCGCCTTTTCAATCCGCGAAACTGCCCGGACAATCCGGCTGCTGAACTTGCATCCGGTCACTTCTGGTTCAGGGCCGTCCCGGCGGTCTGAG
This sequence comes from uncultured Alphaproteobacteria bacterium, assembly GCA_963700885.1. Classification (GTDB taxonomy): domain Bacteria; phylum Pseudomonadota; class Alphaproteobacteria; order Rhizobiales; family Aestuariivirgaceae; genus Anderseniella. The sequence continues at coordinate 8,368 of CAVOZJ010000021.1, read as the reverse complement.
TAAAGGGCGCGAATGAGCTGCCGCGCCAGGCCGACGGCGGCAACAGCCTTCAGCTCGGGCGGCAACCAGTCCGGATATGACGAAGTCTGTTCTACCCTCTTCACCGCCTTTGCAGCATCATCAACCCATTTCAGAACGAAATAGCCGTGATCCACCGCGTGACAGCACATGTACGCGGCCATATCCGCCGGACCCGGTGTCCGGATCCTGCCGCCCTGCAGCACGACTTCTTCGGAAGCTTCCCACAGCCGGTCGAACCGGACATCAAACCAGTAAGGGTTATGGCTCAGCCGGTGGTGCAGTTCAATCGCCAGGCCCAGGTCCGGTGTTATCCAGGTGAATGCGTGCGCAAGCGACATCAGCATTGGCTGGGCGCGTGGGGCAACCTCGAATTCAGGCCAGTGCTTGCGGTATCCGGCAGCTGCAAACGCTGCCTCTGCAGCCTGAAAATCATCCTCGGCCACCAGGATGTCAATATCGCTGGATACCCGCACGCCGCGCACATCGCCGTGCAGCGTGTGCGCCGCGGCAACGCCCTTGAAAGCCAGGGCGCGGATGCCTGCCGCGGCGAGCAGGTTTATGACCTGTGCCGTGCCGACCTCCTGGGCAAGATTCCGGGCCACGATTTCCCGCCGGTAGGACTCAAGCATCACGCTGGTTGCGTCCGGAACCTCCTTCAGGCCTGCCCGCTTCAACCTGGTCGCGGCCAGCGCCCCCAGTTTGTGGGAACGCGCCAGAAGGCCAAAACGGGTCCAGTCAATCCTGCCCTGCAGCCGATGGTGAGCCGAGGCAAAATCCGCGTCCGATTTGCAGGCCGCAATCAGCAGTTCAAGTTCTGGTGTCAGGCCGGTTGCCATGAAACGGGCACCCTAAGCCTTCACAACATGCTTACCCTGCAATCCATGCCGTGCAAACACATTGCGGGTATCAACAACAAGCTTGGCATTGTCTGCGACCAGTTGATAGTCGATGGCATCGTGATCAGTTGCAAGCAACACGGCGTGATAATCCGCCAGGGTGCCGGCGCTAAGGGCCACGGACTTTCGTCCTGCCAGTCTGGCATGTTCCCGGGTCACCGGTATTTCACTGACGTGCGGATCATGAAAATCCACTTTAGTGCCGCGCTTTTCCAGCAGCTCCATAAGTGCAAACGACGGGCTTTCGCGTATGTCGGAAACATTTTTCTTGTAGGCCAGGCCAAGGATGAGTATCCGCGCTGCGCTGAGCGCAACAGCCTGTTGCCGGTCCAGTTCGTCCTGCAACCTGCCAATGACATACTGCGGCATGGCAAGATTGATCTCGCCGGCCAGTTCGATGAACCTGGTGGGCAAGCCGTACTCCCGCGATTTCCAGGTGAGGTAGAACGGATCGATGGGGATGCAGTGACCGCCGAGCCCCGGCCCCGGATAAAACGGCATGTATCCGAACGGTTTGCTGGATGCCGCGTCAATGACCTCCCAGACATCAATACCCATGGCGTCGTAGATCACCTTGAGCTCGTTGACGAGCGCAATGTTCACCGCCCTGAAGACATTTTCGGTAATCTTGACCGCTTCGGCGACAGACGGCGTCGAAACAGGGATGACCTTGTCAACCACGGCGCCATAAAATGCCTGGACAAGCTGCGATGCCTGCTCGCCATCGCCGGCTACCACTTTCGGGATGCTGGCAGTGCCGAACTTCTTGTTGCCCGGATCTTCGCGTTCCGGGGAAAAGCCAAGCCAGAAATCTTCACCCGACCTGAGCCCGCCGGCTTCAAGGACAGGTTTCAGAACATCAAGCGTTGTGCCGGGATAGGTTGTTGATTCCAGAACAACCAGCTGCCCCGGCCTGAGCTGGCCGGCAATGTGGTCTGCGGTCCGGCAAACATAGGAAAGGTCGGGTTCACGGTGCCTTGACAACGGTGTCGGCACGCAGATGACAATCACGTCGCAACCGGACAGTTGAGCAAAATCTGTTGTCGCCGCAAAACGCCTGCCGGCTACATGGCCCGCGAGTTCTTCAGACGTCACCGCATCAATGTAGGAGCTTCCTGAATTGAGAGTGTCTGCCTTGGCTTTGTCTATATCAAAGCCTGAGACCCTGAAACCGGCGCGCGCGCAGGCTGCAGCCAGTGGTAGTCCGACATAGCCCAGTCCGATGACACCGACGGTCGCTGTACGATCGGAGAGACTATTGAATAGTGTTACGGACACAGACAAAGGAACGGGCGGGTTTATGTTTTGATTGTTCTCAGATGACATCGCCTAGCTTTAGTCAAGAGTGATGCAAGCCGCAAGATCACACTGCTTCTCTTGTGAATTCTGATCCATGGTTTCCCCTATCATATATAGACTGCACCATAAGGATAAACATCATTGCAGCTTAAATTGGCTTTGTTTCGGTAAATTGGCCTTTCACACCATTCCAATTGTGTTTGCAGCCTCCCCCTGCCCATTCCTCAACTGCAACAGATGCTCAATCCAGTCGGCGAAAGCCCTTTTGCGCTGGCTCCGGGCTTCACGCAGATAGCGCCTCAGGAGGCTGAATTCGCTGCAGATGAATTTACGCGTATCGAACTTTTCCAGAAACTCCCGTCTGGCCATGGCTGAGTAACGCTGAATGTGAGCGTCAATCTCTTCATCCGTAGAAACGCCCGGTGGAAGGCCTGCGTCAACCGCCATATGGAAACCCATGTCCTCCACCGTCTCACGCTCCTCCGGAACTCGCGTGAATATACTGGGGCTTGCTTCAAACTCATCCAGTGCGGCCTGTGCCGATGCCAGTCGCACTTCAGCACCTGCAAGCCTGAAAGCCAATCTGGTGGTCTCGTCATCCTTGAGAGTATCAGCCATCGCGAGCTCCGGGCGACCCATGATGACCCGGAACCAGTCTGTGACATGCTCGGGATCAGGTGCGCGCGTTGCGCCGTGTCGAACGGCATTTCTGGCAACCCTGGCCTTGCCTGACACAGATTTGGGGCCAGTGCTCCTTTTTGCATTCGAACGATTAGCCGCTGTTTGTGCCTGGGTTGTCACCCCTCAATCACCTCGACATCCACCGGACGCGCCTTCTGCAGCGCATCGAAATCCGCCTTCACCTGGCGGCGCCGACGCTCCAGCTCCTGGATCTTTTCATCATGGTGATCCACACCCCTATGATTGGTGCGATAAGCTTCGCTCATAATCTCCACTGCACTCAGGCCAAGTTCAATCAGCTCTTCTTCTGCCTTGGACCGGATTTTCACGTCTGGATCAACAACACGTCGCGCCAGGTCAGCGCCTAGCTCTTGGGCAGCGTATTCGTCAAACTCTTCATACTCAAAGCCATCATCATCGTCTTCATCTGCTTGCTGTTCGTCCGCCTTACGCTTGCCACGCCAAATTTGCCTCAAGAAAGCCTTGTCTTCCGGAAACAGCTTTGCAGTCATATTTTCCCTAAAGCCAGTCTCAGCATCTTCCGCATCATTTGAGTCGAGCCCGCCATCCTCCATGTCATCCTCTTCCTCTTTGGCAGCAACCCAGGCTGTACGTTCTGCATCAACCGCCTGTCGCCAACCGCTCTTTTCACGGTGCACAACCGCGTCTGTTATGGCGGTCACAGTCATGCTGCGCAGGGTGGCGTCTCTCATCCTGCGACGCTGAAAAATCTCCCATTCGATGGCGATGAGGTTTTCAGCAATGACGGCTTCGTAGGGCGTCTTCGGTTGTAGGGTGGAGAAAAGCTGATCATGAAAATTGTCGAACGGCAGAGTAGTTTCACCGACAATCGGTTCGCGCTTGCCAATCAAGTTGGAAAATGTCGTGAAACCGAAGTCTGCGGGGTCGGGTTTGGGAAGGTTTTTAGTCATGATACAAAAGCAGCCTAATTTGATTTCGTGTAGAAGACTCGACTTGATCTGACACCGCGCCCTTTTCAGCGAAGTGGAATTAGGCGCGGCGCATCTCTTGAAAGAGAATGTGGTTATCCGTTTTGATGGTGGTGCGAACCAAACCATTAAAACAAGGAAACCACAATGTTGAATTCTACCGACAAAATCATCAAACACAAAACCGGACTGCTGAACCTGGCTGAAGAACTGGGCAATGTCTCCAAAGCCTGCCAGGTAATGGGTTATTCGCGCGACACGTTTTATCGCTACAAATCGGCTGTCGATGAAGGCGGTGTGCAAGCCTTATTTTTGTTGAATAAAACGCATGTTCAGCACAGGCATGTTCGAGTGTCATCAAAGCCCGCCCGTTTTCTTAACAAGGCCCGCCAGCACTTGCCGGTATTCTTCCTGATATCCATCAGGAGTCTTGAACCGGCCGTTTCAGCCTCACGCCTGGTCCCTTCTCATCGGTAGCATGGATGAACTCAACGCCGGCCTCTTCGAAGACGCGTTGGAGTTCCACCAGCGATTGAGTACGGCTCGGCGGGATATCGTCAAAGCTTTCCAAACGCTGAATCGTATTCCGAGTAACGCCTACTCGATCAGCCAATTCTCTGGCCGACCAACCAAGCATGGCTCTACCTCCACGGATCTGTGTCCCAGTAATCACATTTTTGCCATGTTTGTTTGTCATTTTGCCAAATATAAATGGCAATATGACAACTGGAGAACCACTATGAGCTTAGCATTTTCACTCGATCAGGAATCTAACCGATTCATGGAGCTACGTCGCCGGTTAATTGAAGCTGACCCCGACATAGATGAAACCACCCTGCTGGATACGCTGGAAGGCGCAACAGACCTGCATGAGGCAATCGGTGAAGTTGTGCGCTCAGCTCTGGAGGATGAGGCGATGCTGGCAGGGCTTAAAGGCCGGTTGGAAGATCTCAGGGAAAGACTGGATCGCATTCGAACGCGGGCTGGAAAAGAAGCGCCAGGTGGCTCTGGCTGTCATGGAAGATACCGGCATCGAAAAGCTGATGCAGCCGGACTTTACAGTGTCGCTGCGGGCCTCGCCACCGGGTGTGGTAATCACTTCGGAAGAAGATATTCCGGAATGGTTCTGGGTGCCCCAGCCGGCCAAGCTGGACAAGCGCGCCATTCTGGATGCCATCAAGGCCGGCACAGCCGTGACAGGGGCGGAACTGTCGAATTCAAAAATCTCTCTTGCAGTGAGGACAAAGTGATGGCGTTCGAGATTCAACAGGTCAGGAAACTGCGAGCAAAACTAAAACCACGCAATGTCCGGACACGGCAGTCAGATGGTGCAACGCTGCACTATATCGAAGGCTGGCATGTCATTGCAGAAGCCAACCGCATATTCGGCTTTGATGGCTGGGACCGGGAAACGGTAGAAACCAAGTGTGTCTGGACCAAGCAGAATGGATCAAGGTTCTCCGCAGCCTATGTCACACGTATCCGGGTGACCGTGAAGGCGGGTGACACCACTATCATCCGCGAAGGCTCAGGCGCAGGCGAAGCCCATTCATGCTTCACCTGGCCAGGCCCATGAGATGGCGGCCAAGGGTGCAGAAACCGATGCAACCAAGCGGGCGCTGATGACGTTTGGCAATGCCTTTGGGCTGTCACTGTATGGTGGTGGCGGATATGAACCACCACCCCGAAAAACATCGCCTGTCAAAGCTGAAAATCCACATCAGACTCAACCGAAAAAATTGCCAATGCCAGCGAGCCCAAGCAATCTGGAGGCAGGTGGAAAAGCTGATCAGGAGTCCACAACAGAAACTCCACTCCTGCCCGTGAAACAGCACCGGATTGGCCGATGTTCGATCCACTTGAGGAAGCCGCGCGCCGAGCCAGCCCAAATGGCAGGATCGACAAGTCCGCCCTGCCCTTGAGCGAACCGCGTCGTCTGCGCGATCACAACCATCTGCGCCATGTCGCCTCAAAACCTGTGCCTCGATCTGTGGTCGCAACCGCACCCAGGCCCATCACATCAAGTTCCTTCAGCCCAATGCCATGGGCCGCAAGGTCTCCGATGAGTTCACTGTACCCTTGTGCTCAACCCATCACCGGGAGCTGCATGCATCCGGCAACGAGCGACAATGGTGGCAGGGTCAGGGAATTGATCCTGAACCCGTGTCAAGAGAGCTGTGGCGGGAAAGTCAGTGCAATTTCCGCTGTCGCGCCGATCCGATGCCCCTCAGGAACAGTACAAGTCCAGTCAGGCTGTCTCCCGGGAATGAACGGCAGATACCGCCGGCCGAACCGCAAACGCTGGCACGTTGACCAGGACGACATACACGCAATTGGCCTGCTACTGATCCTGCTCTGGACCTTGTTCGACGGCATCGCAAGCTGCGTCCTTGGACCGGTCACAGATGGCGCAAATCCACTGTATGATCGCACCATGCCATGCAGATCCTCGTGTGACGAACACGATAACGGTTAGGCGACGCCGGTCGGATACGTTGTAGTAAATCGGTCATAGGAGCGTGAACCGCACAACCAATCCATTTCGAATCGATCAAGTCACAAAAAGTATGCCGTCCGACACTTGGCATCGATCCGTGCGCAGATACTCATAATCACCAAACAAAGAACTGTTTGGCCTTGCTAAGGTTTTTGAAAGCAAGCGTTCCCAGTCCACCAATGCGGTTTTTCTGCAGGGCCCGGTAGTCCTCACGGCTCTTGCGCAGGATCTTTTTCAGCGACTGGTTGCTCTCACCACCTGTACGCATCTTGACGAAAACTTGGGGGACATATTTTGAGCGTATCTGGCCAGTCCAAACCAACGCAGAATAGCGTCATAGTCAGCAGCAATGCGATAGCTTGTATCATAACCGCCCCAGCGATCTACTACACTTCTTCGAATGTAGAGCGTGGGGTGCGGTGGCATCCAACCACGCTTCAGTTTTGTGGTCGAAAACTCTCCGGCTGCCCAATGACGGATGATCTGGGTTTGGTTCTTTGCTGAGACGTACTGAAGGTCACCGTAGACCGCATCCACCTCTCGATCTTTAAAAGCGTGTGCCACACGGTCAAGAACGGAGTTGGAGGCATAGAAGTCATCGGAGTGCATTAGGCCGATAACGTCACCCGTTGCCCGGGCCATGCCTTTGTTGAGTGCATCGTAAATGCCGTCGTCGTGCTCGCTTGTAAGTTTCATGCGAGCATCGCCGAGCTCTGTCAAAACGTCAAGGCTTCCATCAGTTGACCCCGCATCCATCGACCACATGTTCAAAATTGTCATACGTTTGGGCCTGCAGCGAGCGCACCGCGTCTTCTAGTGTGTCACGACGATTATAGACGGCAGTGATCACTGAGATTTTCATGAAGGGGAGTTTGCTTTCCTGATCGACCAGACCGCAGTTTGCGGACCGGCATTATTCGGGTTGTTACACCTGTCGGAGGGTTGAGTACGCCAATTACTTGAGCTTGATCCCCAATACTTTGTCGATCGCAGTAACCACATCCACGTCGTTCCGTGTCATGTACTTGCGCACTTCAAATAGTTTTGCGTCGATCGAGAAAACGATACCAGAAGCCCTGAAGGATATGGAAAGCCCTGCCTTCGCGACCGTCCAGAAAACCCAGGCGAAGAAAATACCGGTAAACGAAGTACGCAAACGCCCGCAATCCGCCTGGGTAGTCGTGCATAGACACGTTCCTTGAGCCATCGTTTGACCCCAGCCTGCTGGCCACCCGTCAGGCTCGCAACGGTTTCGTGCGGCATGAAGCCATGTTCAAGATTGAGAATGTCTACAACTTCTCTGCTGGCGTAGAAGTTATGTTTTTCAGTCCACCAGCTTAGCGAATTTAGATTGTCATCGATGATCTCCCCCTGAAACTCCGCCGTCTTGCCTTCGACTTTGATGTGTTCGTCCATCCAGCGATCTTCACAGCGGCCCTTGCCATGCCGGAACAAACGCAACACTCTAACAGGAAACAGGCCGCCATGTTGGATCGGTCGGCGAGAGAAAGGTCATCCTTCGCGAAACAATACGCCTTCAATATCGTCGCCCAGTGTCGCAAGGGATTGGTCGATTTCCGCTGCCGAGGTCGGGCATGACAGTCCGTCTGCATCCAGCCGCAACACCCAGTCCGTTGCTTCTTCAAGTTGATCTAGTGCCCAGTTTAACTGTGTGGCATCGTCTACCCACGGGTTGTGCAAACTTCAGCCCAAGATCGCTAGCAATCTTGCAGGTATTATCGGTTGATCCGCGAATCGACCACAACAACCCTCTGAGTAATCTCTCGCACCGAATTCAGCGCACGTGCGATGTGCCGCTCTTCATTGAAAGTTAAAATTATGACGGTGAGCACTATGGCTTTCGCGCAATCGCGATCATGGTTTTAGCCAACGGCGGCACTCTTCCCACTCGCAAGAACCACGGTTGTTCAAAGCCCACCTCCTCGAGCAAAGTGGTGGGTGTTTGGCGAGACCGGAACCGAATTGACCCGTGATCCCACAGCGCCGCGAAGTGGCGATCCATT
>CAVOZJ010000020.1:0-438619 GCA_963700885.1 uncultured Alphaproteobacteria bacterium | reverse complement strand
TGCGGGCTAGCATTAACAAGGAAGTTCTGGGAAGAGCCCGAAAACTCAAATGAAGCTTCTGAATAACGAGGGTGGCACCCTGTTTGGTTCGCTCTCGCGCACCAAACATTTGCTAGGGAAACGTCTCACCTCTGCTTTGACTACGGTCAAAAATCGCAAGTGACGCAGGGGCTATAAAGGCTCATCCGTTTATCATCCCGGTGCACCGTCCTGAGCAAGATGGACTGATATGATCGTAGTGTAGGCCAAATGAGACGTGACGCTCTGTTCCATGGCGCAAACGCAAACTTGAGCAAGGAGAACGACCATGTTCAACTCAATTATTGTTCCCATCGACCTATCTGTAGCCGAGATCGGTAAATCCCTGATCGGGGTCGCCAGAAACCTGGGTAGCAAAGACGCAAAGATCAAGCTGGTTTATATTGTTGAGGACGTGCCGGCCTTTATCAATTCTGAACTACCAAGAGGACTCCTAGATCAAAAATGTGCTGAAGCGAAAGATGAACTGAAGGCAATTGCCAGAGCATCTGGATTAAAGCCAAGCGATACCGAAGTGCGAGCAGGTTCTGCTGCAACTGCCATACTTACTGCAGCGAAAGAAGGGGATGCAGATCTCATTATTATTGGATCTCACAAGCCTGGTCTTCAGGACTATTTCCTTGGTTCAACAGCGTCACGCGTTGTACGTCACGCAGAATGTGCGGTATTGGTGGTGAGATAACTATGGTTATTTTTGGCACATGAACCGCCCCGGGTTTGCCGGAGGCTGTTTGGTTTAAGTTATGCGGCCATGTCTTGTTCGTCCAGCCTTTCATAATAACGTTGCTCTACCTCGACCGGCGGGATGTTGCCGATGGGTTCCAGCAGGCGACGGTTATTGAACCAGTCGACCCATTCCAGGGTTGCAAACTCGACAGCTTCAAAGCTGCGCCAGGGGCCACGCCGGTGAATCACCTCGGCCTTGTAGAGACCGTTGATGGTCTCCGCCAATGCATTGTCATATGAATCTCCGACGCTGCCGACAGATGGTTCAATACCAGCCTCTGCCAGGCGTTCTGTATACCTGATCGATACATATTGACTGCCCCTGTCGCTGTGATGGACAAGACCTCCCGATGAACGGGCCGGCGCTCATGCAGTGCCTGTTCCAGGGCATCGAGAACAAAACCGGTATCGGCCGTGCGCGAGACACGCCAGCCGACAATGTAGCGGGCATAAACGTCAATGACCAAGGCAACGTAGACAAACCCTTTCCAGGTGGCGACATAGGTGAAGTCGGAAACCCACAGCATGTTTGGTCCTGGCGCATGGAACTGCCGGTTGACGTGATCAAGCGGACACGGTGCATCCTTGTTGCTGATCGTCGTTCGCACGGGTTTGCCGCGGATAACCCCGTGCAGACCAAGATCGCGCATCAGTCTTGCCACCGTGCAGCGGGCAACATCAAAACCCTCCCGCTGCATTTGCCGCCACACCTTGCGCACACCATAGACGCCAAAGTTGTCGTCAAACACACGCCTGATTTCGCCTTGCAAATCCCGGTCGCGCCGGGCACGAGCCGACAATCGGGCAGGATCCCGTCGCTTCGCCGCATGGAGATGGAAGGTGGAAGGGGCAATCGGCAATACCTTGCAGATCGGCTCGACCCCATATGTACCGCGATGTTCGTCGGTAAACGCAATCATCGTCTGAACGGGCGGTCGAGCTCCGCCTGGGCAAAATATGCGGACGCCTTGCGCAATATCTCGTTGGCTTGACGAAGCTCCCGGTTCTCGCGTTCCAGGGCTTTGATCTTGTCAGCCATATCGGTGGGGACGCCAGCGCGCTGACCGCTGTCCACCTCAACCCTCTTAACCCATTCATTCAGCGTCTGCGGCACACAGCCGATCTTCCCGGATATCGAGACAATCGCCGCCCATCGCGACGGATGGTCCTTCTCGTGTTCAAAAACCATGCGGACCGCTCGGGCACGCATCTCAGGTGAAAATTTGTTCGTTGTCTTGCTTGTCATTGCTCTATCCTACTCAGGAGTTAGAGCCTCCGACAATCCCGGCGCGGTTCACAATAAGGCGATTGAACTCGATCCGACTTTTGCTTCTGCATATGGCATGGCTTCACGCTGTTACTCGATGCGGAAATCGAGTGGATGGATGGATGACAGGCAATCTGAAACCGAGCAGGCTGCACGTCTTGCGAGACGCGCGGCCAGCCTTGGAAAGAACGACGCAATCGCTCTCAGCACAGCTGGCATTGGACTAGCATTTGTCGCTGGCCACCTTGACGAAGGTGGCGAGCTGATTGCTAACGCACTTAGGCTTGATCCAAACTTGTCGTGGGGTTGGCTGTTCAACGGTTGGGTAAAGGTTTGGAAAGGCGAAGCAGAGGAGGCATTGCCGGATTTAGAAAAAGCCATGCGGTTATCCCCGAACGACCCACACATTTGCACTATGCAAGCTGGTATGGCTATGGCCCACTATTTTGCTGGCCGTTACAATGAAGCTTTGGTGTGGGCACGTAGGGCAATGTTGTCTTATTCTCACACCTTGGTGCTAGCCGTCGCTGTTGCCGCTGTGTGCGCTGCCCGGTGCGGAGAATCCGCAGAAGCACAAAAGGCAATGGAGCTTTTGGCAAAACTTGATCCGAATTTGCGGATATCAAATCTCAACGAGTTATTTCCTTTGAAAAGGCAACAAGACAAAGCAATGTGGCGTGAGGGTTTGCGCCAGGCCGGACTGCCGGAATGACTGAGTTGGATCACCTCATGCCTGTCTGTGGCACTTAGGCAAATCAGTTTGCTTTGTGATTCACCGTTGTGAACCAAGGAGGTTTGCCATGTCGGTTGCGATTACATTGCGAAGTGATTTCCAGGCTTCATCGTTAAGGAGGCTGGCGCGGCAGAGCAAGAACGGGCCGCAGACGCGTCGGCTTCTTGCACTGGCGGCGATTTATGACGGGGCCTCACGCAGCGAAGCGGCCGAGATCGGCGGTGTGACGGTGCAGATTGTGCGGGACTGGGTGATGAAGTTCAACGCGGGTGGATCCGATGGCCTGATTGACCGAAAGCCGCCGGGTCAATCCTCACGGCTGAACAACAGGCATCGCGCGGCATTGGCAGAAATAATCGAACAGGGGCCGAACCCTGCGGTTGACGGCGTGGTGCGCTGGCGGCTTGTCGATCTGCGCCAATGGCTCTTCGATGAGTTCCAGGTCATTGTGTCCAAACAGACCTTGAGCCGGCAACTTCGTGACACGGGCTACGCCAACGCCCGGCGCATGACAGCCGCGCGGCCCGCCTGACGATGGACGCGATCCTCATCATCAACGCCGGCTCATCGAGCCTCAAATTCCAGCTCTTCGCGGTTCGCGGCGACTGCCTTGAGTGTCGTTTTCGCGGCCAGGTTGACGGCATCGGCGTCCGCCCGCGGTTGCGCGCCGCCGACGGGGATGGCGCCAGCATGGTTGATCGGAGATTCGAGCCGGCGCAGGTGCCCGATCTGCCCGCCGCCATCGCCGAGACCCGCGACTGGCTGCGCACGCTTCAAGGGTTCACGCTTTGCGCCATCGGTCACCGCGTGGTGCATGGCGGGCCGGAATTCGACCGCCCCGTACTGCTCGACGCCGCCATCCTCGAGCGCCTCGGTCGCTACCAGAGCCTCGCGCCCCTGCACCAGCCGAACAACCTGGCGCCGATCCGCCTCGCCATGGAGATCAACCCGGACGTGCCGCAAGTCGCCTGCTTCGACACGGCTTTCCATCGCAGCCACACCGAGCTTACCGATTGCTATGCACTGCCGCGCAAGTTCTACGACGAGGGTATCCGCCGCTATGGCTTCCATGGTCTCAGCTACCAGTACATCGCCAGCCGCCTGCCGGAAGTCGCGCCCGAGATCGCCGATGGCCGCGTGATCGTCGCCCATCTCGGCAGCGGCGCTTCGATGTGCGCGCTTGCCGGCGGACGCAGCATCGAAAGCACAATGGGCTTCACCGCGCTCGACGGCCTGCCGATGGGCACCCGCCCGGGACAGCTCGACCCCGGCGTCGTGCTGCACTTGATCGAGGAGAGGGGCATGACCGCGCCCGAGGTCACCCGTCTCCTCTATTCCGATTCTGGCCTCAAGGGTCTTTCCGGCATCTCAAGCGACATGCGTGACCTGCTCGCCAGCGACCATCCCGCAGCAGCCTTCGCCATCGACCACTTCGTACACCGCAGCGCGCTCAACGCCGGCCAGCTCGCCGCTGCCCTCGGTGGTCTCGATGCCTTCGTCTTTACCGCCGGCATCGGCGAACGCGCGCCCGTGATCCGCGCCCGCCTCGCTGAACGCCTCGGCTGGCTCGGGGCCGAGCTCAACCCGTCCGCAAACGACGCCGGCGCCGCCTGCATCTCGACACCTGCAAGCAGGATCGCACTCCTTGTCGTTCCGACCGACGAGGAACTGATGATCGCCCGCGCCACCCTCGCCCTTATCGACGTCCCCAACTGATACACGGAGCCAAACCATGACCCTGGCCGAGGGTGTTGAGTTTTTCGAGGGAACGGGCGCGGAGGCGACGGAGCGCGTCCGCCTGATCCAGTATCCTCGCAATCCGCCTCTGCTCTTCCAGCGGAGAGAGGGGGATTGTGCCTCGCTTCAGATATTTGAAGTGCCGACTGTAGCCATTATCCGGAATGTGGATCTGTCTTGCGGCATGGAAAAGGTATCGAATGTCCGCATCAATCTTTGGGCGTAAAATCTTTGTTCCGTCAGCGCCGATGCAGAAGGGGAAATCCACAAACATGAACGCTTTCGTGTGATCTCCAAAGACAATGACCGGACATTCAACGTTGCACAAGCGTCCCTCATCATTGGTGTAGCCGCCAACCAGCTGTTGTCCTTGATCGACAATTGGGAACTGGCCTTGCTTCATGTAATCAGATTGGAGCGTCTTAACGTTGCCAGACGTTTTGTCCGCAAAGACTTCAATAAATGGGAGGGGGGGCCAATTCAATCACTGCAGAAACGGTGCAAACCGATGCCTACAACCAAATTGACCGATAACTTCCTACGTGGTGTTGAACGCCCCTCTTCCGGTGCGATCCGCCATTGGGATACAGACATCAAAGGCTTTGTTGCCCATGTCCAGAAAACCACCACAACGCTGTATTATGATCGCAACAATCAGCGTCATCTAATTGGGCGATTTCCTACAGTAACAATGCCGCAGGCACGTGAGACAGCTCGTGAACTCGACTACCGCCGTCGTCGCGGTTATGCCAAACAGGAACCGCAATGCCGAAACCGCAGCGTTCATGCTCGTCGCCGTCGCACCGCTTGATCGCATATGCAACTGATAGCGCCTGAGGTCCTCCGCCGTTGCCTGATCCGGCAATCGGCCAAAAAATGCCGTGAACCCCCTCACTGCAGTGATATACTTGAATGTCTACCGGCAAACACGCTACCTTTCATGCCGTTCGGCTTAGTGGCATCAATATGTCGGTATTTGTTTCGGCAGACAGCGTTTGTGCTAGGCGCCATACCGGATTCTCACGGTGATCTGGGCATCGGACCACAGAACAGATTTTTCCCTGGGGTACGCACAGGGTAATCACCCAGCGTAAGCTATATTTTTTATACAATAATATGAAAGGTTTATGAAAAAAGTTCGATTCCGCCCCTGCCCTCAATCCTTCTCATTCGCACAATCCTCTTAGATGGCTTTCGTACGCATCAATGGCGTGTCGCATTTCCTCAATATAATTGTGACGATTGTATATTGCAGCCACACCTGAGATCGAACCTGAAGCGTGGTTCAGTAGCCGCTCAGTAATGTGAATAGGTGTTCCAATTCTAGCATGCAATGTACTGTAGGTTCGGCGCAAATCGTGAAGTGTGTAGTGGCCAACTTCGGAAAGGGTTGAATCGAGGTCCTTTTTGGACTTTGCCCACCCGTTGAAAATATCGTTGCTTTGTGTACGCCCTGGGAACACAAACTCACCAACCTGAGGAAGCCTCTTCAGTAGGTCGAATGTAGTATCCCCAATCGGAAAAGCATGAGATCTGCCGTTTTTCACTTTTTCTCCAGGCAAAGTTATCAAACGATCATCAAGATTGATCCACTCCCAACTGAGCATACCAATCTCACTGCGACGTTGACCTGTAAGAATGCAAAGCTGAACTATCGATCCAAAAGGCCAAGTAAACTGACTAGCGGCAACGTAAACCTTCTTTAGCTCGACATCGCTTAGCACCCGCTCTCTGGTTGGTGTTTTGGCCAACCTCTGAAGCCGCAAGGTAGGGTTTTTCTCGATCAGCTCTTCGCGATATGCCCAGTTGAAAAAAATTCTTACAATTGTATCGGCATGCATCTGCTCAGACGGCACCGATCGAAGCTTGGACAACCGCTGTTGAATATCTTGCTTTGATATCTCCGCAATTCTCTTTTTGCCAAATGAAAAATACCGGTTGAGGAAGCGCTTGTAGTCGTTAAAAGTCCTAGGTCTAAGTCGCTGCTCTGCTGCGTCCAAAAAGCTTTCCAATGCCTCATCAAACGAACAAGAGTGCTTTGGCGTTTCAGGAACAACTCCAAGAGCAATTTCTGCTTGCAGCTTTCTAGCAAGATCGCGGGCTTCTTTTAGTGATCTCAGAGGGTATTTTCCAACAGCCTTCCTACGCCGTGCCTCGCGTGGACCGTACATGACAACAAACGTCTTCTGCCCACCTTGAGAAACCCGACAACCAAAGCCCGGAAGCTTCTCGTCCCAGTACGTGCTTTGACCTGATGAGGGAATAGCAAGGTTGCGAACGACAATATCTGTCAAGATTGTTTTGGGCATCTTAGGCACGCATTAGGCACGCAAATGTGGTGCATAGGGGTGGTTTTGTATGTTCTACTATATTGCTAGAAAACCATTTACTCAATTGTTTTTAAATCCTATTTTACGAATGTATGTTCACCCATATTCACTATTAAAGCCTCACTCTGACTCCGTTAGTCCTGGTTCGAAATCCAGGTTCCCCAGCCAGCTTTTTCAGGGTCCAAACCGCCGTCAGACCAGATCACGGCTTATGGTGAGGTCCCAGTTTTTTGACACCACCTGGTCATCCCCCTCGCAGGCCAGCAGGTCAGCACTCAACAGGAACGCATCGCGGGTTGCCGACATGCGGCTTCGTGTTTCGATCCGTATCATCCACTCACCGCGGCGCAATACCGTCTTCTGCGAGATCTCGACCCGCGCTGAAAGTGGATCAGTTTCGCCAATGCGGTAGCGCCGCAGGATCGTGTAACCGATCTCGAGATCGATCGCCTCGAGGCGGGCAAGAGAAGCGCCGCCAATCTCGCCCCCATCGCCATGCACCGTGTAGATTGTCTCATCGGTGGTCAGATCCCTTTCGATAGTTCGCGTACAGGGCGCCGGGTGGAGTACTGTGTGTTCCTCGAGAGGACCGTGCTGGGGGGGCTCGAATGCGCGCAACGTGTCATCCTCAGGCCGCAACAGGCGTGTTGGCAGGGTCAGGGTACTGCTCCCGGTGAACAGCGTGAGTGTGACCGGTTCCGGCGATGGCCAGGCGATCGGCCAATAGGCTGTTGAAACCGCTACACGGATGCGATGGCCGGCAGGGAATGCATGTGCGATGTCGTTCAGCCTGATCTGAAAGCGGTAACGCTTCCCAGGCACCAGCGGTTCGGGAAATTCGTGGCTCGTGCCATGGGTGAGATTCAACAGGCCATAGGTTACCCGGGTCGAGGCACCACCTTCTGCGACATCGTTCAGCCGCACCGCGATAAATGCGCTCGGCCGATCAACCGCCACGTCCAGCGTCACGACCGGGGCGCCGAGAATTTCCAGGCGTTGTTCAAGTGGCTCGCTGTCGAAGGTGAGTGAACGCCCGTCATCGCCCCGCTGATCGGCCGGCAATTCACCTTCGTCGCCAAAACCGCACCATTCTCCCGACAGCAGCCCCGTTGTCTGCGGTGAGCAGAAGGTGAGTGGGGTGGCAATCGGTTCGCCAGCCTCGATACCAGCGGGATTCAACCTGTATACCTGTTCACTGATCCGGTCCGAGGGCCACGCCGCCTCGGCCACCCAGCGCCCTTCATGTATTTCACAGGTCGGTTGCGGAAGAGTGCTCTCCTGCATCCATACCCGATACATCGGTTCGTCCATGATCCCGGTTTCCCGCCCCTTCAGCCAATGGTCCCACCAGCGCAGGGTTTCCTGAAGAAACCCGATACCCGGGCCGGGCAGTCCATTATGGGGAAACCCGTGTGCCCACGGCCCGATCAATCCCTTGCGCGGACAGGAAAGCCCGGCGAGGAGCCGTGGCACCGCGTTCGAATAGCCGTCGGCCCAGCCTCCGATTGCATAGACCGGACAGGTTATGGCGTCGAAGTCCTCGCATACGGAACCGTGCTTCCAGTAGTCGCCGCGCCGGCTATGCTGCATCCAGAGCGCTGGAAAGGGCACGGCATTATTGAGCCGCTCCATCCACATTTCGCGCCACCTGTCACCCACCAGTTCCGGGTCCGGAGGATAACCGTTATAGGTCATCATGATCGAACCCCACTGCAGGTTCTCGTTCAGCAGGCACCCGCCCATATAATGGACATCGTCTGCATAGCGGTCGTCGGTCGAACAGAGCGTGACAACGGCTTTCAGCGCGGACGGACGAAGGCTTGCGACCTGAAGCGAATTGAATCCGCCCCAGGAAATTCCCATCATGCCCACTGAACCACTGCACCATGGCTGCCCGGCGATCCACTGGATGATAGCGACCGCGTCATCGTGCTCCTGCTGGGAATACTCGTCTACCAGTACCCCGTCTGAAATCGCCCGAACCGCGCAGGTCGACGCGAAGGGCGGCATAGCCATGACCGGCAAAATAACTGTGCATCGACTCGTCCCGCGATCGCATGAAATCGCGCTTGCGATAGGGTAAAAACTCGAGGATTGCAGGCACCGGACTGGTCCCGGCATCTGATGGAAGCCATATCCTTGCTGCCAGGCGGCATCCGTCCGGCATGGGTATCCATGTGTTCTCGACATGCCTGACGGTATGCGGAAAGACATCAACAAGCGTCACTTTTGCAATTCCCCTGACACTGAAAGGCGCCGTAGTTCCAGACGCGACAGTTCCCGGAAACCGCGCGCAGTATGAGTATCACATCTACACTATTTCCGGACTGTCTTGCCCGGTCAGGCCGGCATCAAAAAGGACCGGCAACCGGCATGGCCCTGGGACAGTCCGGAAATCACTTCAGACTACGATTTTCCTCTTGTAAAGTCGATGTGTTGGCGCAATGTAAAAGCTGTACTCCGCAGCGGTTCCGGGCGGGTCGAGAAGCTGCGGACCTGTCCTGTCTGTCAGGGTCCGTTTCGCGGACAGACCACGTCGGCCCGGAAAAGACTGCTGCTGCAAATGCCGCCTTCGGCCGGTTCAAACGGGTGACTTTCATGAGCAAATCCAAATCAGCATCAAGCAAGCAGGCCACGTCCAGGCAGGCAGGGTCCGGTACTGACCTGGGATCCCTGCCCCCGACAACGCCGCGCACGCTCGGGCCTGTATCCGATCTCGAACGTCACCTGCCACGGGACTGGTGGAGCACCCTGTTCAATGCCCTTTACCTGAAAACCGATGGCGACGTTGTCGAGAACGACCAGAATACCAAGAGCGACATCGACATGCTGATATCTGCAGCGGGGCTAGGTCCGCAGGACCGCGTCCTCGACCTTTGCTGCGGCCAGGGGCGCCACTGCATGGAGCTGGCCAGCCGCGGTTTCAGTCATGTTACCGGTATTGACCGTTCCAGATATCTCGTCCGTCTGGCACGACGCCGGGCGAAGCAGGCTGCACTGCCGGTCAGTTTCCATGAAGGCGATGCGCGCAAATTTCGCGTCCCGGAGAGTTCATTCGACTGTGTTTCCATGCTGGGAAACTCTTTCGGATATTTCGACAATGCCGAGGACGATTTGCGTGTTCTTGAACGTGTGAAACGGGCCCTGCGCTCAGGCGGCACACTGGTCATGGACCTGACCGATGGCGAATGGGTTGGACAAAACTATGAGCGGCGGTCGTGGGAATGGATCGATCAGAACCAGCTGGTCTGCCGTGAACGTTCCCTGTCCGGCGATGGAAGCCGCCTGATCAGCCGAGAGGTAGTCATCGACGCCGAGAGAGGTGTGATTGCCGACCAATTCTATGCTGAACGTCTTTATACCAGGGACACCATCAACGATCTGATGGAACGGGCCGGCTTTACCAGTGTCCGCTATCATGGCGAACCTGATACTGCCTCCAGCCGCAATCAGGACCTCGGCATGATGGCGCGGCGGATGTTCATCACCGCAAGCGCGCCGCGCAAGGCAGCGCCTGCCCAGAAGGGTCCTGCACTATTTCCGCGGGTCACTGTTCTGCTCGGCGACCCGCGGCTGCCCGATCCGGTAAAACTGGGTGGCCAGTTCAACCCCGAGGATCTCAATACGGTGACAAGGCTGAAGGAGGCCCTTGCCGAACTGGACGGGTTTGAGTTCAGCTATCTCGATAATCACGCAGCCCTTTTGCAGAAACTACGGCAGGATCCACCAGAATTTGTGCTGAACCTGTGTGACGAAGGGCTCAACAACGATGCCTTCATGGAATTGCATATTCCGACCTACCTGGAGATGCTCGGCATTCCCTATACCGGCGCCGGCCCGACCTGTCTGGGCCTGTGCTATGACAAGAGCCTGGTGCGTGCCATCGCAATGGCGCTGGATATTCCGGTACCGATGGAAACCTTTGTGGACAGTGCGGACATGGCGGCAACCGTACCGCACATATATCCAGCCCTGCTCAAACCCGCGCAAGGCGACAGTTCCATCGGCATAACCCAACATGCGATCGTGCACACGCCGTCGGAAGCGGTTGCCTATCTTGACCATTTGCGCGAAATCCTTCCCGACCGGGCGGTTCTGGTTCAGGAATATCTCACCGGGCCGGAATGCTCCGTGACGGTGATCGGCAACCCCGGCCTGGATTACAATGTGCTGCCGGTACTGGAAGTCGATTTCAGCAGGCTGCCTGCCGACCTGCCGCCAATCCTGTCCTATGAATCGAAATGGCAGCCGGACTCTCCCTACTGGACCGAAATCAGCTACCGTGAAACCTCCGCAACCGAGGAGACCCAGAGGGCCATGGTCGATTATTCAATTCGCCTGTTCGAGCGGCTCGGCTGCCGCGACTATGCCCGTTTCGATTTCCGGGCCGATGCCCAGGGTGAAACAAAGCTGCTTGAAGTCAATCCCAATCCGGGCTGGTGCTGGGACGGCAAGATGAACCTCATGGCGTCGTTTGCCGGGCACCGCTATTCAGACATGCTGCGGCTCATACTGGAAACCGCCCAGGCCCGTGTGCTGGCGGGTACTGCAAGATCAGGCATCAGGAAAACGCAACATGCGGTCACTTGAACCCAATAAGCGTGCTCCATCACCTTGAAATCATTCAGCGGCCACCGGTAACAGGACAGGCGCAGCGCAGCGTCAGAATTTTATATTGCTGCGAATTGCCCCAATGACCTCTGTGTCGGCTGCCATAACCGTGGTATCGATTACCTGCAGGTCCGCAGTGACGGACCACCAGGGCGCGAACTGCATTCTGTAGTAAACTTCGAGGCCAGACAAATCCTCCAGCTTGATGTCCACGGCAGCAGCCAGATCAATAAAGTCATCGCTCAATCCGTTGTAAAAAAAGCCAACTCCAATGCTGTCATCATCACGGCTGGCGACGCCGTTGACCTCCAGCGCCACAGCGGCCGTCCACTTGATGGGATTCGGGTTGCCGTCGGTAACGGTAAACTGACCAGACAGCCCAACCTTGCGTTTGGCATTATCGGCATCGGCCCAGAGCACTTGATCAAATGCATACCCAACCACCCATGAGCCTTCGATCTCGGACGGAAACAGACCAATTCCCGGATAGTAAACAAACGAATTGGGGTCGATATCGGTGAATGTCTTCGTGCTGTAGTTGCCGAACACGGTGCTGTTGCCCGGCAGACCATTCATGTCATAGAAGAAACGCCACAGGCCCAGCGCCACAAACCCGTCATCGAACAGGTCGTCAAATCCGTTGCTGAAAGAGCTGTTATTTGTGTCGTAGAACAAAAGCGCGCCTTCGGTTTCCCTGCCGTTCAGCTTCATAAAGCCGGCGCCCATAATGGACAGATTGGTGGTCCGGGCAAATCCCAAAGGCAACACAAGAGCCGTATTCATGAACTTGTCTATACCACGCCCGGTGTGGAATGTCGTATCCATCAGATCGATGCCATTTAGCTTGCCGCCGATAACAGCCCATCCGTCATCGGTAAACTGCTGCGAGATCAACCATTGGGTGAGATATGAGGACTGGACCCCCGGCTCGGGATACAGCATGTTGATATTGGGTGGAGCGAACGGGGCCAATGAATTGACGTCGTTCCCGAAACGCGTTTCACCGTGCAGGGCAACTGTCAGGCCCTTGATGCCGACCAGGTCACCGATGAAATACATGATGTAATCGGCCTTACCGCCATATTCGGCATCCTTGCTTCCGGGACCGCTCAACAGGCCCTGGTAGAATTGCGTCAATTCTATATCAAAAATAAAGCCGTGTGCATAAAGCTGATCACGAGCGCCCCCCCAGTTTCCGGTCAGGTATTTCTGATCGAACAGGCCTGGTTCCGGCGCGGGGGCTTCAAGATCAGCTGCGAGCGACAGCGCCGGTGCAATAACCGCCAGCGCAGCGCCGGTCATGACTGACGTAAATCCCTGGCGACACAGCCGCCCAAAAGCTCGTGCGTTTGTCATAATGACTATTGATTCCCCTGTTAACCGAACTTTCCCAAGAAGACCGCCCTCGTCCGGGATGGTGGCGCAGTATGGTGCTTCGATCAAGTATTTTTGGCGCCTTATGCTGCGGTTTTGGCAGCCATCTCATCCAACATTTCCATTTGAGCTGACCGGTGCCGTGATGCTATAGTCCTGACAGACGGGTTTATGACCGTACCACTGCCATTGTCCCTTCCCTATGGTTTGACATTACCACCCGGACATAAAGCATGTTGCCCAAACGCGCTTCAGGGATTAAGACGTTGGGGTGCAGGTCAATGCGCCCGGATTCATTGCGTTTCACTCGTTACAGGTGAGTCCCGGACTACAGAGAATGAGATTAATGGACGGATGCAGCAGGCGCAGGATTAACGGCTCGGCTCCCCTGACCGGGAAAGCCACCTTTCCCCTCGAGCCGGTGAAGCTGACAAACTCAACCACGACAGTATTTACAGCAAAAAATGACTAGTCAGAGTTTCTCGATCATGGCTACCCGGAATGCAGCCATAACGAGTTTCTCATGATGCACTTTCTGCGATCACAATGGATCATTCAAATGAAATCAGTGGGGAGAAGGTTTAGGGTGGGTGACCGACTACTGACATTTTGCCAGGTTCTGATGGTCGCTCTATGTGTCTGGACTGCTGGCGCCAATGCCCAGGCAAGCCAGGGCAAACCTGCCACAGGGGCGCCGCCAGAGCAGTCACCCAAGGTACAGATGCTTCTGGAATTACTCGAAGACAAGGATGTTCAGCAATGGGCGAAGCAACAGAGGCAGCCTGCGACCAAGCCCAGGGAGATTGAGACAAAAACAAGCTCGACCGTGTTGATTGCCACAAGGCTGCAGGCAATTTCCGATCATGTGTTCAATATTTTCAGCACGCTTCCAAGGCTGCCTGAAGAGATCAGGCTGCTCTTTGAAAATACGCGAACCAAAACGCAAGGTTACAGCTTCCCGTTCATTTTTATGACAGCCTTCATCTTCATGTCGGGAGGCTACCTGCTTGCATTTATTTTTGACAAGGCGACAACGCGGTTTCGCTCGAAGCTCGATCAGGCAGTTGTTTCAGGGCCGAAAGACCGATTTCGCCTGATGGCGTCTGAGTTGGCGCTGGTGGCCGGCAGCATTGTGGCGTTCAAGGTTGGTAGTATCGTGGTGTTTCTGATGTTCAATCTGCCTGATCTCGCAGAAAACATTATCCTGCAGTTTCTGTTCGCCGCACTGGCCAGTTGGACCGCATGGCGCATTTTCAGGTTTTTACTGAAACCATCGTCACACAACGCTGCTGGTGTATTGAGTGAACAACGGGTTATTCCCCTTGATGATGAAAACGCTCGTCATTTCACCGGAATGCTGGTTTTGGCTGTAACCTGGTTTTCTTTTGGTTATGCGTTTGTTGGAACGCTCAGACAACTGGGAATGGATTTCACAGCCAGTCAACTGGTTGCCTATATTCTTGGACTCGGCCTTGTTGCCATCGGTATATATACGGTTGTGAAACAACCATCGGGTCCTCACCTGAAGTCCCGGCTGGAAGACGGAACAGTTGACTCCGGTCCGTTCAACAGTTGGCAACATGTGGCCGGTTTTGTTGTTCTGTGGTTGTTTTGGGCCCTTACGGCCATGCATCTTTTCTGGGTGCTGGCGATGGTCTTGTTCCTCCCGATCGCCATCCGGTCAACACGCTCTGCTGTTCATAAATTTTTCCAATATTCGGTTGTCGTGGAAAATGAGGGCGTCGAAGAACAAACTACCGGTTACAGCGTGTGGGCGGCCGTTGTGGAACGCGGACTGCGAGCCGTACTGATTTTAGGCGCGGTACTCGTCGTGGTTTCGGGCTGGGGGTCGGTACTCGGCGTTCTCGAAAGTGATCACACTCTGACAAGCAGGATTATCTCTGGTGCAGTAAAACTTCTCATAGTGTACCTGATTGGAGATCTGCTGTGGCAGATTGTCAAAACAGCTATCGACACAACACTGGACAGCATGCCTGAACTCGGCGAGCACGGCAGGAAGGAGACTGTCCAGCAAGCCAAGTTGCGGACCATACTGCCGATTATCCGCAATGGCGCAATGATCCTGCTTATAACCCTGGTAATCATGATGGGACTGTCAGCACTTGGGGTTGAAATTGGTCCATTGATTGCAAGCGCAGGTATTGTCGGGGTAGCAGTTGGTTTCGGATCCCAGGCTCTGGTGAAAGATGTCATCAGTGGCATGTTCTACCTGTTCGATGATGCCTTTCGGATAGGAGAATATATCCAGGCCGGCAGCTTCAAGGGCACAGTGGAATCATTCAGCCTGCGATCAGTCAGGCTGCGGCATCATAGAGGCCCGATTTACACAATACCATTTGGTGATCTCGGCGCCGTGCAGAACCTGAGCCGCGACTATGTTATAGACAAGCTCACCTTCCAAGTGACTTATGAGACCGATCTGGAACTGGCGCGGAAACTCATCAAGAAGGCAGGACAGGAGTTGGCGGAAAATCCGGAAATTGGACCTAACATAATCTCACCACTCAAAATGCAGAGAGTAAACAATTTCGGCGAATATGGTATTGAAATCATGACTAAAATGACATGTGTACCGGGAGGACAATGGGAGATTCGACCGAAAATCTACCCATTGGTCAAACGGTTGTTTGAAGAAAATGGCATCGAATTTGCGCGGCCTACGGTCAAGGTATCGGGCAGCCCGGCTGACAAGAATGCTGCAGCTGGGTCGGTTGCGGCCAAACGATCAAGACAGCAATCCAAACAATGATATCCTCATGGTACAAACTGGCGTTATAGTACCGGGAATCCGGGTTTTTAACCACTTCATCGTAAGACTGATCAAGGGAGAAATTACAAATGGCAGGCAG
Source organism: uncultured Alphaproteobacteria bacterium (assembly GCA_963700885.1). GTDB lineage: Bacteria > Pseudomonadota > Alphaproteobacteria > Rhizobiales > Aestuariivirgaceae > Anderseniella. The sequence goes on along the minus strand of CAVOZJ010000020.1, from coordinate 422,932 downwards.
GGTTTTTCGAGCAGGCGTTGCTTTATTGATTTTTGCAGTAGGCGTGCTTGCGTCAGTGACGGCATACGCACAGAACCGCGGTCCGTTCAAGGCTCATCCCGGTATGGAGATGACCACCGCATTTGCCAGTTCATATGGTGCAGATGCAGAAAGCCGGACTATTGTGGCAGGCGTTGATGGCCGGGGCGTGGTGTTGAATTACACGAGTTCGCGTGGCGTGGTTTCCAGGCGTATGGTGCTGGCCAGTGACGCCCTTCAGGCTCAGACATTTGTCATGGGCTACGCGAACAATATGCCGGAGGTGATCCCGGGTACAACGGCAACGGGCCTTTCCACCAGCGTCCTGGAACAGCTGCGCGCCACAGGAAGCGCTCCCTACAGCCTGATCTATGACGCCCAGCTCTCCCGCATCGACGGTCGCCTCAACGTGGTCAAGAAGCTCCTGTTCCCGACATTGATAGAAGATCAGCTGGTGAGTTTGAACGCCTTGTACCTGACTGGTCAGTTCGCCGGTGCAGGCGGCCGGCAGGGGAGCGTCGAGTTCTACGTTTATGATGATCGGGAAAGCCCGGTCATATTGCAGTCAACGGTCAACTTCAGCTGGGAGCCAGCACCTCGTACTGAACGGATTGTCCGGGTAACGGCCGGGGCATCCCAACGCTCTGCGATGGAGCAGACGTTGAACACAATCCGCAAGATGGACCTGTATGGAATCCACTTCGATTTCGATAAGGCGACTATCCGTCCGGAAGCTGCCTCGACTATCGCAGACATAGCCGAGACGTTGCGGGTGAATCCCGGCTGGCGGCTGATGATCAACGGTCATACGGATTCAACCGGCACAGAATCCTACAACCTTCAGCTGTCCCTGCGGCGCGCAAATGCCGTGAAAGCTGACCTGGTGAACAATTACGGCATTGCACCGGATCGACTTGAGACCCAGGGATTGGGATCGTCACAGCGGAAAGGGCCGAAATGATACGCTGCAGGGACGCAAGCTCAACCGGCGTGTGGAACTCGTCCGGATAGACCGCTGATATGGGAAGTCGCTGCTTGCGTTCGCTGGCAAGGAGCAATTCCCGCATTGGTCCGGATTGACCGCTGGAGAGCTGCAAAGCTGCCCAGCGGGCATACCTATAACCGCAGACCTCGAAAGGAAACTGGATGTGGGATCAAACTGCGGACAAATCCAATGTTGTTGAGAAATTCGATTGTATGAGACACGGCAAGAATTCAGAAGAATATTGAACATGACAAATCCCCGTGTACAAATCGAGGCGCGCTTGCTGGCGATCAATTACAGACTTGCGAGTCCACCTGAAGCAGTGAACTTCGCTCAATGGGGGATTGGGACTTCCAGATGACATCACAACCGGAGCATATGCTCACTTTCCAAAGCGTAAAGCGAACCTTCCGTTTTATCACCGCCGGGGCACTTGGTTTGGCCATGTCTGCCGGGTTGATTTCTCCAGGTCATGTAAATGCAGCTGACCTGCCGCCGCCCATAGAATACAACATGGCCACGGAATCAGGTTTCGAGGTCAACATCGTGCCTCTCTATCTGTGGGTCCCGGGTATGAACGGAACTGTTGGCGTTCTGGGACAGAGCGTTGATATTGATCTGACACCAATCGACATACTTTCGAATCTCGGGGAATTCCTGGACGTACTGGACGGACTTTACATGGGGTCTGGCGAAATCCGGCACGGTGATTTTGGCTTCGTTTATGACGTGTTTTATCTGGATGTCTCTTCGACAACCGAATTTGGCGGGGTGCTTGTAAATGCGGTTGACGTAGCCTTCAGCCAGGTTATGGCGACACTTCTTGCAAGTTATCGCGTCATGGAAAGTGAAACTGTGCACGTGGATCTGCTTGGTGGAGCGCGTATCAACGACATCAGGATGGACATCGATGTCGATCTGATCGTCGGGGATTTTGAGCTTTCGGACGGGGCGACCTGGGTCGACCCGGTGTTCGGCGCCAAGGGCCGCATGGAGCTGAGCCCAAACTGGTACGCAAACGGAACCGCCCTGATTGGCGGTTTTGGCGTGTCATCGGACTTCGTGTGGGACGTCTCGGCAAATATTGGATATCAATGGAACAGCTGGCTCGATCTGTATGCAGGCTTCCGCGGCACAGGCACGGATTACAAGTCAGGATCCTTCATTTGGGATGTAACGCAGTATGGCCCCGTTATGGGGGGCGTTATCAAGCTGAACTAGAGCCAGATCATGGGTAATACCAGATCTGAACTCGTGTGCCTGGCGTCATCGTAGCAGCTTGCCAGGATTCATGGACGTTGTCGCCAGGGTTTGAACTGATGCGGGAGCCGGTCAATCAACTGACCTGCAGCCTTACATGCGGCCTTCTCATTTTGAAAACGAAGCCTGTCCTGCCTCATCAACAATAAGCCTACACGTCCGTACAGGAACTGTAGCGGCATGGTTCAACAGTTATGGCTCCCCTGACCGGCCAGTAAGGGTTGGTCTTGCCAATGGAGGTTGCATTGTGCTCGCCGAATCCGGCCGGCTGATATGGGTGGCTCTTGCCAACAGATACCGTTCCAACTCTGTAGTCGGCTTCTGCAACAGGTCTTGAACCAGTCGTTCCGACCGTCGTGGTCAACAGGGACGAAAAAAGTATCAGGTTCAAACGCTTCAACATACCAAACTCCTTTTACGCTTCGAAACGCAGGGCCATCAGAGGTGCAAATGAGGTCGCGTACCACAGGGTCCACGTCAGGACACTTCGACTGGTTTGCCGGGCCAGACGTTTCAATACTTTACGAATGTCACTCCGGATACGCGGTAGGCATTACCCGAGCGCGACACAGAGGAACAGCGCGTTCCTCCTCCCAGCCAGTTGTTGAACCTGATGCACAGCCTGTCGCCGCTGACGTGCCATTTGCCCGTATCGCGTTCACCCGCCCACTTGCCAGACAGGGTGCCGCGCCGGCTCAGGCTGATGGTTATGGCCGAACCGCTGATCCGCGCCTTTGCCCGGCCTGGAACAAACGTCTTTATCTGGCTTGCGGTCAGTGTCTCATTGGCCATCACAATACCGGTGTTGGCGCACATCAGGTATGCCCCCGTGATCGCCGCAAGGATGATCCTGTCTGTTGATTGACGCTTCATGGTAAAATGTTCCCTTGTTGGTGAGCCGTACCGCAGACAGCTTATTTTCAATTTTGACCCCGGTTTCCCGCCAGCCAGTCAGTCATTCCGGATAAATGACCTTCCAGTCATTTTTCATGCTGACGATTGTCCAGCCGAGTTTTGGTCCCTCATCGAGTCCGCGCGCAAGCTGGCCAATATGTGAATCACGGTCGTAGGCATATTCGCGTTCGCCATCGTCGTGGTGCACCAGCAGGCCGAAACGCCGGCCACTGCCTGCCGTTGTCCATTGCAGCATCTGGAAGTCACCGTCTGAATTGCCAAAGGCGGCGATCGGCCTCTTGCCGATATGGCTGTTTATGCCGACCGGCTTGCCTTCCTTGTCGTCGATGAAATCAATTTCGGCCAGGCGCATGATGACCGGTGTGCCGTCCTTTTCCTCGAATTTGGTCTTGATGGAGGATCCGACCACGTTCTGCGACGGAATTCCGTAGACTTTCTCTGTCCAGGGCCGCATGAACTCGATGCCGCCACCCGAGACGATGTAGACATCGAAATCATTGGCTTTCAGATAATCGATCAGTTCCAGCATGGGCTGGTAGACCATCCGGGTATAGGGTTTGCCGGTCTTGGGATGCCTGGCATTGGCAATCCAGTCGCTGGCGATCTTTGCAAACTCATCGGTGCTCATGCCCGCGTGGGTCGCGGCGATGATCTGCAGCAGGCCTTTTTCACCGGCCGCGGCAATGCCCTTCATGTCACCGGCGATCACCGATTTGAAAGGTTCCGTGTCCTTCCACTCGGGATGATCCGGGGCCATGGTCTTTACGCGGTCAAGCGCGAAGGCCAACTGCACATACATGGGCTGTTCGCCCCAAAGAGTGCCGTCATTGTCGAAAGTGGCGATACGGTCGCCTGGCGCAACATAGTCCGGCCCGCCCTCGGTGGTCACCGCGGTGACAAACTCGACGATGCTCTGCTTTGCGGCGCCGTCATTCCACGAGGGAAGAATTTCCTGGGCTATCGCGGGCAAGGCCTGGGCAAGAAACACAATAACCGAAATGCTCAGGCCTTTCAGCATTGTACGGCGGCAAATCTTGAACATCTGAACAACTCCTCGGATCACAACCTAAGTTCCGGGACGGCGGTTTTTACCACCGTCCCGAGATTTTTGCGGTTGGCTATTTCCCCATGCCCTCGCGCAGCTTCGCTTCAATCCCGGAAAGATTGAACGAGCCCGGCGTCTGGCTTGGCGGGAACTCCTTCATGGTCTTCAGGAACTCTGCCGCCAGCCCCTGGATCGGAACGATCACGAATGGCCGGTCAAGGAACCAGTCATTGTAGGTGTTCGAGTTGTGCTGGGATTTCTCGAACGGATCGCGCCGCAAGTTGAACAGCAGGGGTGTGCGCAGTTCGACGAACGGCTCGCGCCAGACGCCAAAGGCCTCACCACGATTTTCCAGGTAAACCACCTTCCAGTCGTCGTAGCGGGATGCAACAATCTGGCCGTCATCGTTCACATACCAGAACTCACTGCGCGGCGACTTGTCGGTCTTGCCTTCCAGATAGTCGAGCAGGTTGTAGCCGTCGATGTGGTTCTTGTAGCTGCGTCCGTTGAGTTCGACGCCGGCAAGCAGCTTTTCCTTGATGTCCGGAGCGCCGGCGATTGCCGCAAACGTCGGCAGCCAGTCTTCATGCGCAGCGATGCCGTTGAGCATCTTGCCTGCCGGGATACGGCCGGGCCAGCGAACATAGGCCGGTACCCGATAGGCACCTTCCCAGTTGGAGTTCTTCTCGCTGCGGAACGGCGTTGTTCCGGCATCGGGCCATGTGTTGTAGTGCGGTCCGTTGTCCGTCGAGTACATGACGACCGTCTTGTCGGCGATGCCGAGATCGTCGACCAGTTTCAGCAGTTCGCCAACATTCCTGTCATGCTCGACCATGCCGTCATGATACTCGTTGCCGCTGGGTCCGGAGATCCCGGTATGCTCTTCGCGAACATGGGTACGAAAGTGCATGCGGGTCGCATTCCACCATGTAAACCACGGAACGCCTGCTTCGGTGTTCCGCTTGATGAAATCCGTAGCGGCAGCAACGGTCTCGTCATCAATGGTTTCCATGCGCTTCTTGGTCAGCGGACCGGTATCCTCGATGCGCTGGGTTCCGTCGGCATTGGCATAGGTATGCAACACGCCGCGTGGTCCGAATTGCTGTAGGAAAGTCTTGCCGTTCTTCAGCACCATGTCGCGGGGATAATCGCGGTTTTCAGGCTCTTCCTCGGCATTCAGGTGATAGAGGTTGCCAAGAAACTCGTCGAAACCGTGCATGGTCGGCAGATGTTCGTCGCGGTCGCCCTGGTGGTTCTTGCCGAACTGGCCGGTAGCATAACCCTGGCTCTTGAGGACCGTCGCCATGGTGACGTCGGTCTTCTGCCAGCCCTGCTCGGCGCCCGGCAGGCCTACCTTGGTCATGCCGCTGCGAACCGGCACGCTGCCACCGATGAAGGCGGCACGTCCCGCTGTGCAACTCTGCTGGGCGTAGTAATCAGTAAAGCCTACGCCCTCGGCGGCAATCCGGTCGATGTTGGGCGTCGTATAGCCCATCATGCCCATGTTGCGCTGGCTGATGTTCCAGGTGCCGATATCGTCACCCCAGATCACCAGAATGTTGGGCTTTTCGGTCTCCTGGGCCTGTCCGACGGTCGCTACACCGCTCATCGACAGGACCGAGGCCACCGTGGCCGCAGTCAGAATAGTTCGCATTGACATTTTTTGTTTCCTTTCCAGTTTGCAATCGAAGCCAGTAAACTGGCGATAAGTCACCGATGATATTCTCCAGCCTGAGGCAGGTGTCGTCCTTCGATGAATTCAAGAAGTTCGTCTTTCAGTTCGTTGCGCATAACGCGATATTCTTCCGCCCGGATCATACCGGCTTCGCCCATCGCCTTGAAATGGCGATGGGCACGGGTCGTCAGTCTGTAATCTTCCCAGGCCGCACGGAATGCTTCGTTTTCGCGATACAGGAACCGAATTTGCGCCATCCTGTGAGAAGGGCTTTTCACAAATTTCATTTCACCCCACACCTGATGACTTGGATGGCACATACTCACGTCGATTTGCATCAAACACTGCAGGCTGGAAGGTCCGAACATGTTCGCAACACATTGCTACACTGTAGCAATGCGAATATACCTTCTTTTGACTGGACTGATTTATGTTGGGTTTTGGAATGGAACTCATGAGAACTGGAACATGAAGCCTCCCGCTCGTTCCCGGAACGACGCAAGCAAATTTGACGGGTCGTCCACTGCCCGGCCCGAAGTGGCAGAACTGGAATACGTCCTTGCCGATACGGCTTTTGCAGCCAGTCCGCGCCGCCGGAAACTTTTGCGGTACCTGGTCGACGAAACGCTGGCAGGCCGCGCCGACAGGCTTACCGCCGTACCCATTGCCCAATCGGTTTTCCACCGGGACGAAACCTTTGACCATCAGACCGATCCGGTAGTCAGGGTTGAAGCCCGCCGGTTAAGGCATGATCTGGACCGCTATTATGCCGATGCCGGAAGAACCAGGCCGCTACGGATCTCCATCCCCAAAGGCCATTATGCCGTACAATTTGTCCAGCAACCACATCCGCACGATGCCGGGGATCGTCCCGATGAACCTGCCTCGCCCAAATATACCTTGGATAGACGAACCGCAGTAGCATTGGCGGCTGCAATCATCCTCGCAATCTTCGTTGCAACCGCGTGGCAGAAATACGGTCGCGATGCGGTCCCGCTCACGGTGGCATCGATCGGCGATGTCTCGATGCTCGAACTACCCAAAGGACCGGCCATAGCGGTTTTACCCTTCTTCAACATCAGCGGTTCTGCGGACAAACAATATGTTGCAGATGGAATTTCCCAACAGCTTGTGACGGAACTTGCGCGGTTCGACCAGTTACGTGTTTTGCCGCTCGGCAGTTTACAGCGCTACAAGGATGGCATTGCCGACCCGCGGGAAATCCAGCGTGAGTTTGGCGCAGCGTTCATACTGGAAGGCAGCGTTGGCGTGAGCGATGACACAGTTCGTATCACGAGCCGTCTGATCGAAACCGCCACAGCACGCTATGTATGGGTAAAGAATTTCAGTGAAAAACTGACGCCCGCAAATATCTATGACGTACAGGACACTATTGCCCAGGAAGTGGCAGCCAATCTCGGCAGCAAATATGGGGTCGTGGCCCGGGCCAATACGATGTTGTCAAAGCGGAAGGCTCCGGAAAGCATCGTGGCCTATGACTGTGTCCTGCGGTATTACGACTATCAGTCCTCGATCAATCCTGAAAACTATTCAAGCGTGAAAGAATGCCTGGAAAGGGCTGTTGCCATTGAGCCTGATTATGCCGAGGCATGGGCCGTTCTGGCAAATCTCTACATGCAATCAGTACGCTTCGGATACGGAAGCGATCACCTTGCAGAAAAAGCCGCTGCCAAAGCCAAAAGCGCTGCGACCAGAGCCCTCGAGATCGACCCGCAATCGGCTACAGGCAACATTATCCTGGCTAATTTGCTCTTCACGGCGGGAGACATTAGCGGATTTCGGGAAATGGCCGAACGGGCCTTGATCAATAATCCGAATGACACCGATGTGCTGGCTCACTTCGGGCTCCGCCTGGCGTTAATCGGCGATTGGGATCGCGGACTGCCACTACTGAAAAGGGCGGTTGCGCTCAATCCCGCATATCCAAGCTGGTACCGCTTTGCCTGGGTATTTTACCATTACGAGCGGCGCGAATATGAAACGGCGCTTGAGGAAATCAACAAGATAAACATGCCAGGCTTCTTCTGGACCCATATAATGAGGGCTGCAATTCTGGCGCAACTCGGTCGCGTGGAAGAAGCAACGGCAGCTGTCAGCCAATTGCTAAGTCTCGATGACAATTTCAGGAATGAAGGACGGGCATTCATCAATGTCTGGCAATTTCCCGAACCACTATCCATGGCAATTATCGAAGGGCTGGAAAAGGCCGGATTGCATCTGGTGGATGAGCAAAAGCGATAAGCAAGGTACCGGATTTGTGAGCAACCTCCCAAGGTCACTGTTGAAAGACCACAGCAAATATGCTTCTGGAATTGGCAATTGCGCAACTTGAAAATTTCCAGCAACCTCAAATCCGGGACGTCACGATTGAGCCACTGGGTGACAGTGAAAGGCGACATCGCGACATACTTGAGCCTGTTGGCGAACAGGCGTTGGGTTTTTGCAAAAACCGCTCACTGGGAGTAATTTCAATGCACCTCACGAAGATCATCTCATCCACAATAGCTGCTACGATGGCACTGAGTACGGCGGCGCTGGCTGCCGGCGAGGGCCAGGTCAACATCGTGGCCTGGGCCGGCTACATAGAGCGCGGCGAAACAGACAAGAAATTTGACTGGGTTACAGGGTTCGAAGAGAAAACCGGATGCAAGGTGAACGTCAAAACCGCGAATACGTCCGATGAGATGGTTGCTCTCATGAATGAGGGCGGCTTCGATCTGGTAACCGCATCCGGCGATGCATCACTGCGCCTGATTGCCGGTAAACGGGTCCAGGAAATTGATCTGAGCAAGGTTCCAAGCTGGGACACGATTGATGATCGTCTGAAAAACGCTCCCTGGCACACTGTCGATGGCAAACATTACGGTGTTCCATACATGTGGGGTCCGAACGTTCTTATGTACAACACCGATGTGTTCAAGGAGGCGCCGAAAAGCTGGGACGTTGTCTTCAAGGAAATGGACCTACCCGATGGCAAGTCCAACAAGGGACGAGTGCAGGCTTATGATGGCCCGATCCACGTGGCGGATGCCGCCAACTACCTGATGAAGCACAATCCGGATCTGGGCATTACCAGCCCATATGAACTGAACGCCGATCAGTACAAGGAAGCGCTTGATCTGCTGCGCGGCCAGCGCAAAATCGTGTCGCGCTACTGGCATGATGCGTTCATTCAGATGGATGATTTTACCAATGAGGGTGTGGTTGCTTCCGGTTCGTGGCCGTTCCAGGTCAACATTCTGAAATCCAAGGGCGCAAAGGTTGCCTCAACAATACCGGAAGAAGGCGCGACCGGTTGGGCCGATACGACCATGATGCATGCCGATGCTGCCAACCCGGAGTGCTCATACATGTGGATGGAGCACACGCTGACGTCCAACCTGATGAGCGACCTTTCGGTCTGGTTTGGTGCAAACCCGGCAGTGCCGGCAGCCTGTACGGACGGACGCGGAATGCAGACCGCCGAGGGCTGCACCACCAATGGTATGGATGATTTCGAGAAGATCAAATTCTGGACGACGCCGGTTTCCACGTGTGCGTCCCAAAACAACCAGTGTGTTCCCTACTACAAGTGGGTCAGCGATTATGTCGGCGTAATCGGTGGCCGGTAGGGCTGTCCGGCACTCCCTGGAACTGTAATATCCTATCCGAACCCGGCGGCTGTGGCTGCCGGGTTGGCAACCAGGCACGAAATGACACCTGCTGTAGAATTTCGAAGCGTATCACGATATTTCGGAACCGTCCGGGCGGTGGACAATGTCGATCTTCAAATCAACGAAGGCGAGTTTTTCGCCATGTTGGGGCCATCCGGCTCGGGCAAGACAACGTGCCTCCGGCTGATCGCGGGTTTTGAAAAACCAGGCAACGGCGAAGTCATGATCTTTGGCGAAAGTACCGGCCAGGTGCCGCCCTATCGCCGAAATGTGAATACCGTTTTCCAGGATTATGCATTGTTTCCCCATCTAAGCGTCATTGACAATGTGGCCTATGGCCTGATGATCAAAAAGGTTGCAAAGCGTGAGCGTCTGCACGCGGCCAATGAAGCACTGGAGATGGTCAGACTGGGCGGATATGGCGACCGGAGGCCCAGCCAGTTGTCCGGAGGCCAACGCCAACGCGTGGCGCTGGCGCGGGCATTGGTGAACAAGCCGAAAGTCCTGTTGCTTGATGAACCGCTTGGCGCGCTTGATTTGAAGCTCCGCGAAGAAATGCAGGAAGAGCTTAAAGACCTTCAGCGGTCGCTTGGCATTACATTTGTCTTTGTCACCCATGATCAGGGCGAAGCTCTCTCGATGGCCGACCGCGTTGCTGTCTTCAATGAAGGCCGGATCATGCAGGTCGGGACGCCACAGGATATCTACTACCGGCCAGATTCAAGGTTTATCGCTGATTTCGTCGGGTCTTCCAACATTCTACCCGTTGGTTTCCTGAAAAAACACATGAGCCGGAGCGGATCAGCCAGCCTCCGCCCGGAAGCTATAAGGCTGGTCGCCGCCAGTGATGAAGGCAGCCATGAAGCAACAATACTCAGCGTAAGCTTCCTGGGTTCAGCCACGCGGCTTGGTCTTTCACTCGACGGACTGAAACTAAACGCTCTTGTTGACAACAATCAGCCCGCCTTGACGACTGGACAAATCATTCATGTGGGCTGGTCGCAGGAAGATCTCCATTTCATGGAGGATCGGGGTGTCTGAGACAGCGGCCATCACAACGCAAAACCCCGGTTTTACTGTCAAGATTTCAGACACTCTGTGGCGCAAACCCAACCTGTTGCTGGTTCTGTTGCTCGCGCCGCCCGTGCTGTGGCTCGGCATCGTCTATCTTGGGTCTTTGTTTGCTCTACTCGCCCAGAGCTTTTTCTCCATCGATGAGTACTCCGGCCTCATCAAGTATGAACTTACACTCAAAACCTATCGCGAATTACTCGTGCCAGCCAATCTTGATATTCTGGTTCGCACTACATCCATGGCCATTGTGGTCACCCTTGCCGCCGCCGCCGTTGCATTTCCCATTGCCTACTACGCGGCCCGCTACGCGCGCGGGAAATGGAAGGCGATATTTTACCTGGGAGTGATGCTGCCGCTGTGGTCGAGCTACCTGGTCAAAATCTATGCGTGGAAGCTGATACTCGCCAAAGAGGGCATTCTCAACTGGCTCTTTGAAACACTGCATCTTGGCTGGGTTTTGGAAGCTTTTCTGAGCATACCGCTGATTGGCGGCAACTCATTATCTGTAAGTTACACCGGCACTTTTCTGGTGTTTCTGTACGTATGGCTGCCGTTCATGGTGCTGCCGATGCAGGCGGCGCTGGAGCGGGTGCCGGCCAGTTGTCTGGAGGCATCCGCGGACCTTGGCGCGACACCCTTGCAGACATTCAGGAATGTCCTGTTTCCACTGGCCCTGCCCGGCATTGTCGCAGGCTCGATATTCACTTTTTCCCTCACCTTGGGAGATTACATCATCCCGCAAATTGTCGGTTCGTCACGCCTCTTCATCGGCCAGGCCGTTTATGCCCATCAGGGAACCGCGGGCAATATTCCGCTGGCGGCAGCGTTCACCATCGTGCCGGTCATCGTAATGGCTTTCTATCTCTGGATGGCCAAAAGGCAGGGGGCTTTCGATGCGCTCTGACAAGTTGAATCGAGCTCCGGCAGGATTGAAAATTGCGGCCATTGCCGGGCTCCTGTTCATGCATTTGCCGATCCTGCTCATCTTCATTTATGCGTTCACAACCGAAGACAAGACTTACCAGTTCCCGCCGCCGGGTTACACGCTGAAGTGGTTCACGGTAACCTGGAACCGGCCCGATGTTTGGGAATCTCTCCAGCTTTCCGTGAAAGTGGCCGCCATTTCCACAGCACTGGCGCTTGTTCTTGGCACCTGTTGCGCCGCCGCAGTTTCGCGATCGAATTTTTTCGGCCGTGAAGTGGTTTCTCTGATGGTAATACTGCCGATTGCTCTTCCGGGCATCATTACCGGCATTGCGCTGCGTTCAGCCTTCAATCTCGCCGATATTCCATTTTCCTTCTGGACCATCATACTGGGGCACGCGACATTCTGCGTCGTGGTCGTCTATAATAATGCGATTGCACGCTTTCGACGAATGTCGGGCTCACTTATAGAGGCCTCGATGGACCTTGGGGCGAACGGGTTTCAGACGTTTCGCCATGTCGTCCTGCCGAATATCGCAACTGCGCTTCTGGCCGGTGGAATGCTTGCGTTCGCGCTTTCCTTCGACGAGGTTATTGTAACCACGTTCACAGCAGGCCAACAGGCAACATTGCCAATCTGGATGCTGGAAGAACTGGTTCGCCCGCGTCAACGGCCTGTGACCAATGTTGTTGCCATGGTCGTTGTGCTTATCACCTTCCTGCCCATACTGGCAGCGTATTATCTCACCCGGGACAGCGATCAAACAGCTGGTTCCGGCAAATGACGCACGCTGCGGCCCGCTATGATTTCTTTATCAATAGCCGCGGTCGAGTCTGGAAGCTGTTAGGGAGAGTTTGAAGATGCTCACTGGCGACATGCTGCGACGATCTGCAGAAAGATTTCCGCAAAAACCGGCTATTCTGTGGGAAGGCAACTCGCTAACCTACCAGGCGCTTGACGACGCCGCAAACAGGCTGGCAAATGCGCTGATCGCGCACGGGGTCGCCAGGAACGCAAAAGTCGGAATTATCAGCCGTAACCGCACCGAATACGGCGTCAGCTTCTTTGGTGTCGCCCGCTCCGGAGCGGTTCTGGTCAACGTATCGGTTCTCTATGCGCCAGACGAACTGGTCTATGTGCTGGACAAGGCAGACATCGAACTGCTGTTCTTCGAAGATATGTTTGCCGGCAAGGTTGACGCTGTACGTGACAAGTTGCCCAAATTGCAGCGAACCGTGCGTATCGCCAGTGACAGCAGTGATGAATTCGCAGCGTTTTATGTGGCTTCCTCTGCCAGCATCTCCTGCAGTGAAAATACATGAGGATGACCCGTTTTGCATGACATACACGGGCGGAACCACCGGGCGTCCGAAAGGTGTACTGGTCAGCCACCGCAACCGTGCAGTCACAGCTCACACGGTGATGGTGGAGGAAGCCATTGACGAACGCGATGTCGTCGGCATTGCAACTCCGATGTTCCACGTAGCGGCGCTCAACATCATGTTTCAACCCGCCATTCTTGCCGGGGCCACGACAACCATGCTGAGCAAATGGGATACAGAAGACTTTGGTGAAATGGTTCAGCAAACCGGCATGACCGCCGCTTTCATGGTGCCGACCCAGGTGTCGATGGTGGTCAGCGATCCGCAGTTTGACGCCGGGAAATTTGCAAGCTGGCGCAAGCTGTCATTTGCGGGCGCACCGATGCCCGACTGGGTGCAGCACATGATGCTCAAGTTACTGCCGGATGTGAAGATGACCCAGATCTACGGTCAGTCCGAAATGGGTGTGCTGACTTCCCTGCGCCACTGGTATCTGCCTGAAAAGCTGGGCAGCGTTGGCCGTCAGGCATACAATGTAGACGTCGCCGTTATTGATCCGGACGGGCGCCCGGTGGCGCCAGGCGAAATTGGCGAAATCGTCTCGCGCGGCGACAACGTGATGCTGGAATACTACGACGAACCGGAACAGACGGCTGCATTCTGGCGGCATGGCTGGGCCCATACCGATGATGTCGGAACAATAGATAAAGACGGGTTTATCACCCTGATTGACCGCTCCAAGGACATGATCATATCCGGAGGCGAAAACGTCTATCCAAAGGAAATCGAAAATGCCATCTACGAACACGACGCTGTCGCCGAATGCGCAGTATTCGGGGTTCCCGACGACAAGTGGGGAGAAGTTGCTGCGGCCCATGTGTGCCTGAAAGAAGGTGCTGAAATTACCGAACAGGAACTGGTTGCCCATTGCGCCTCCCTGCTGGCCCAGTTCAAACGGCCGCGCATCGTCAAGTTCGTCGACAGTTTTCCCAAGACCCCTATTGGCAAGATACAAAAAAACATTCTGCGCGAGCCCTACTGGACTGACAGGGAGAAAAAGATATGACTGGACGACAGGTTGCAACAAAGATGAACAAACCAACATAAACCATTATTATAATGTATGTATTATGAGTTGCCTTAGGCGGTGTGGTGGGAAAGTTCCCGGTCCGGTTGGCGTTGGTGCGACAGCAAATGCGGGATGCACAGGACACCAATAAATTTCAAATATAAATATTTTACTTTTAAAATATTATGAATAGTGCATGATGCCCGTCCAAGACCAGCGCCTTACGCTGGCAGGAAGATGGGCAGGCATGAAGGTTGGGTGTATCGGCGGTGGACCTGCGGGACTGTATTTTGCGATCTCGATGAAATTGCGCGATCCGGCACATGAGGTCATCGTCTATGAGCGAAACCGGGCCGATGACACATTTGGCTGGGGCGTGGTGCTTTCAGACGAAACGCTGGACAACCTGGCAGCCAATGACGCTGTCAGCGCTGCAGTGATCCGAGAGCAATTTGCCTACTGGGATGACATCGCGGTGCACTTCAAGGGCACAATCCAGGTCTCGACTGGCCATGGGTTTTGCGGCATCGGCCGCATGCGACTGCTGCAGATCCTGCAGGCGCGTGCACATGAAGTGGGCGTTGACGTGCGCTACGAAACCGAAATCAGGGATATAGACGCACTGATGCAATCACACGACCTTGTCGTGGCTCCAGATGGCGTGAACTCAATTGCGCGCAGCAGATTTCAGAATGTTTTCAAACCCGACATCGATGTTCGCAAATGTCACTTTACCTGGCTGGGCACCCACCAGAAATTCGACGGCGCCTTCACGTTCATTTTTGAAGAAACCGAGCATGGCTGGATCTGGGTGCATGCCTACCAGTTTGACGCGAATACCGCGACCTTCCTTATCGAGTGTTCTGATGAAACCTACCAGCGCTTTGGTTTCGAGCAAATGAGCCAGCAGGCGTCCATCGAAACCTGCGAAGCAGTCTTCAGGGATCATCTCGGCGGGCATTCGCTGATGACCAATGCGCGACACATGCGCGGTTCGGCCTGGATCCGGTTTCCGCGCGTGCTGTGTGAGCGCTGGAGCCATGAGAATCTTGTACTGATGGGGGATGCGGCTGCGAGCGCGCATTTTTCCATCGGTTCCGGCACCAAACTGGCCATGGAAAGCGCCATTGCGCTGGCAGACTACCTGCACAGTGAACCCAGCATGCCTGCAGCATTTGAAAAATACGAAGATGCCCGCCGGCTGGAGGTTTTACGGCTGCAATCGGCAGCGCGCAATTCACTGGAATGGTTCGAGGATATTGAACGCTATTTCAAACTCGACCCGGTGCAATTCAACTATTCGCTGCTGACCCGGTCCCAGCGTATCAGTCACGAGAATTTGCGTCTGCGTGATCCTGAGTGGATGCAGGAGGCAGAACGATGGTTCCAGACGCAATCGGGAGTGCCGGAAAATGAGCCGGTTCGTCCTCCAATGTTTGCCCCCTACTCGCTGCGCGGGATGACATTGAAAAACCGCGTGGTGGTATCGCCGATGGCGCAGTACAAGGCCGTGGACGGCTGCCCGACAGACTGGCATCTGGTGCACTACGGCGAACGGGCAAAAGGCGGTGCCGGGCTGGTCTGCACCGAGATGACCTGTGTCAGCGCGCAAGGACGCATTACGCCGGGTTGCACAGGTCTATATGCGCCGGAACATGAGACAGCATGGAAACGGCTGGTGGGTTTCATCCATGCGGAAACCAATGCCAAGGTCTGCTGCCAGATCGGTCATTCCGGCGCCAAGGGCTCGACCCAGGTGGGCTGGGAGGAAATGGATGCGCCGTTGAAACAGGAAAACTGGCCGGTACTGGCGGCATCCGCGATTGCCTGGTCGCCGCGAAACCAGAAACCTGCGGCGATGGACCGGTCCGATATGGATCTGGTTCGGGAGCAGTTTGTGGCCTCCGCACAAATGGCAGACCACGCCGGTTTCGACATGCTCGAACTGCACTGCGCCCATGGTTACCTGTTGTCGTCTTTCATTACACCTTTGACCAACCAAAGAACCGATGATTATGGCGGCAGCCTCGAAAATCGCATGCGGTATCCACTGGAGATTTTTGCAGCCGTGCGGGCGGCGTGGCCGGATGAAAAGCCGATTTCGGTTCGCATCTCCGCCAATGACTGGATGGATGATGACGGCATAACGCCTGAGGACGCCGTCGACATCGCCACCATGCTGAAAGCTGCGGGCGTTGACATCTGCGATGTGTCGGCCGGTCAAACCTCGGCAACCGCGAAACCGGTCTACGGACGCATGTTCCAGACGCCGTTTGCCGACCGCATCCGCAATGAAGCCAATATCGCCACCATGGCAGTTGGCAATATTTACGAGCCGGATCATGTGAACTCGATCCTGATGGCAGGCCGGGCGGACCTGGTGTGCCTGGCACGGCCGCATCTTTCAGACCCCTACTGGACACTGCATGCGGCCATTGCACTGGGTGACACAAAAGCACGATGGCCAGCACCCTATCGGGCTGGACGTGACCAGGCCTACCGCCTGGCAGAACGCTCCGAACAGCACGAAATGAAGGTGTAATCATGCAGGCTAACCTTCACCGACAACATGCACTGGTCACCGGCGGCGGTACGGGCGTTGGCTCAGCGATAGCGATGGCGCTAGCGGCAGCGGGCGCTGCGGTCACCATCACCGGACGTCGCGAAGCACCGTTGCGGGAAACCGCAGCAAGACACGAAAAAATTGCATGGACCATTGCCGACGTGACAGATGCGGATGAACTGCGCACGGCGTTTTCAACCGCAGCCGACCAGCACGGCCCGGTGTCCATCGTCATAGCCAATGCAGGCTTCGCTGAAAGCCAGCCGTTTGGCCGGCTATCGGCCAAGCAGTGGCAGCATACGATTGATGTAAACCTTACCGGTGTCTTCAACACGTTTCAGTGCGCGCTTGACCCCATGCTGGCCGCCGGCTGGGGCCGGATGATCGCCATCGCCTCGGTAGCCGGCCTGAGGGGCAGCGCCTATGTCAGTGCCTATTGCGCCGCCAAACATGGCGTGGTCGGCCTGACGCGCGCACTGGCGGAAGAGCTTCAGCCGAAGGGCATCACCGTCAATGCCATCTGCCCCGGCTATACCCAGACACCGATGCTGGACAGAACGCTGGACAATATCGTGAACAAGACCGGCATGAGCCGCGAGCAGGCAGCCTCGGCCCTGTTAAAAGGCACTCCGACTGGCAAATTTGTTCAACCTTCGGAAATCGCTGAGCTGGTGTTGCAGCTTTGCGCCGACCAGGCCGATCCGGCAAACGGCGCAGCAATTGCCATACCGGAAGGAATTGCCTGATGTCCGAGATCGCCAAGAGAACCGATAATCGGCCCGCACCAAAGCAGCGATTGCGGTTCTGGTTGCGATTGTTGAAACTTCAACGCCACATTGAGGCCGTGTTGCGGGAAAGATTACGAGCGGAATTTGGAACCACATTGCCGCGATTTGACGTGATGGCGGCCCTGTTCCATCACCGGCAGGGATTACGGATGAGTGAACTGTCATCTTTCCTGAAAGTCTCAAACGGCAATGTGACAGGTATTGTTGACCGGCTGGTGCAGGATGGAAGCATCATGAGGGTGCCGGTGGAAGGTGACCGGCGCGCCATGGTGGTGCGGCTGACCAAAAAAGCCCGCGATGAATTCAGCCATATGGCACAGGTGCATGAGGGCTGGGTGGATGAACTGCTGGCAGAGCTTTCACCTGCCGACGCAGAAATGATGATCGCCTGCATGGACCTGCTTAATCAATCCCAGGGAGAGACAGCATGAGTGACATGCGCGGACTGAAGCCAGAACACTTCCACTGGCAGATGCATAACAATGTGGCAACCATCCGGCTGGCCAGGCCTGAACGCAAAAACCCCCTGACTTTCGACAGCTATGCCGAGTTGCGCGACACGTTCCGCGCACTGGTCTACGCCGAGGACGTGGATGTGGTGGTGTTTTTGCCCAATGAAGCAAATTTCTGCTCGGGTGGCGACGTGCACGAGATCATCGGGCCCCTTACCAAAATGGACATGAAGGGTCTGTTGAATTTCACCCGCATGACAGGCGACCTGGTCAAGGCAATGCTGGGTTGTGGCAAGCCGGTAATCTCTGCGATCGATGGCGTGGCCGCCGGCGCAGGCGCCATTATCACCATGGCCTCGGACATGCGGCTTGCAACGCCCGATGCCAAAACCGCGTTCCTGTTCACCCGCGTCGGGCTGGCCGGCTGTGACATGGGGGCCTGCGCAATCCTGCCACGCATTATCGGCCAGGCGCGTGCGGCCGAATTACTATACACCGGACGTGCAATGACTGCCGAGGAAGGCGAACGCTGGGGGTACTACAACCGTCTTGTGGATGCCAGCGACCTTGAAAGCGAGGCACTGGCGTTGGCCAGCCGTATCGCGTCCGGCCCGAATTTCGCCCATTCCATCACCAAGACACAGCTCAACCACGAATGGTCGATGAGCCTCGAGCAGGCCATAGAGGCCGAAGCACAGGCGCAGGCCATCTGCATGCAGACCCGGGATTTTCACCGGGCCTACGAGGCTTTCGTTGCAAAGGGTAAACCTGTGTTCGAGGGCAACTGATCATGGCCGACACAAGCTTTCTGGACTGGCCGTTTCTTGAAGACAGGCACCGCGAACTGGCCGCCTCGCTGGACGAGTGGTGCAGCGTCAATTTGCCGGTGGACCACTTCGACACTGATGCTGCCTGCAGGGCGCTGGTAGGCAGGCTCGGCGAGGATGGCTGGCTTGAACATGCTGCCGTTGATCCGGACGAACCAGGCATGCTGGATGTCCGCAGCCTGTGCCTGATCCGCGAAACGCTGGCGCGCCACGACGGCCTGGCCGACTTCGCCTTCGCGATGCAGGGTCTGGGTACCGGGGCCATATCATTGTTCGGAACGGGCGAACAGAAAAACTGGCTCCGTCAGACCAGGGCCGGAACTGCCCTGTCGGCATTCGCGCTGAGTGAACCGCGTTCCGGTTCGGATGTAGCCGCAATGGACATGACCGCCACCCGCGACGGCAATCATTTCGTGCTCAACGGCGAGAAAACCTGGATATCGAATGGTGGCATTGCCGATATCTATTGTGTATTTGCCCGCACCGGAGAAGCGCCCGGCGCCAGGGGATTGTCCTGTTTCCTGGTACCGGCGGACACGAAAGGTCTGATCGTCGCCGAGCGCCTGGAGGTTATTGCCCCTCACCCGCTGGCTCGACTGAAATTTGACAACGTCCGCGTCAGTTCGGATGCGCTGATCGGCGAACCGGGGCATGGTTTCAAGGTGGCCATGTCGGTGCTTGATATTTTTCGCTCTACCGTCGGGGCGGCAGCGCTGGGCTTTGCGCGCCGGGCGCTGGATGAGACACTTGCCCGGGTGCGCGAACGTGAACTGTTTGGCG
This sequence comes from uncultured Alphaproteobacteria bacterium, assembly GCA_963700885.1. GTDB lineage: Bacteria > Pseudomonadota > Alphaproteobacteria > Rhizobiales > Aestuariivirgaceae > Anderseniella. The sequence goes on along the minus strand of CAVOZJ010000020.1, from coordinate 403,560 downwards.
CGCCGATGAGTGAGTTGCAAATGGTCCAGGGCCACGTGGCCGACATGGCGCTGGATGTGGATGCCAGCGCCCTGCTGGTCTACCGGGCGGCCTGGACAAAGGATACCGGGGCTGCACGAGTTACCCGGGAGGCCGCCATGGCCAAGCTGCACGCAACAGATACGGCGCAACAGGTGATCGACCGTGCAGTTCAGTTGCATGGCGGCGACGGCGTGCGTCGCGGTCACATAGTGGAAAGCCTGTATCGCGAAATTCGGGCTCTTCGCATTTATGAAGGAGCATCCGACGTGCAGAAAGTTGTCATTGCGCGCCAGGTGCTGGAAAGAGGCTAGATCGATGAACCTGTTGCCAAGCGCTCATGCAGACACTTTCAGCCGGGACAACCTGCCGCCGTCTGACCAGTGGCCGGAGTTCCTGCTGGACGGATTTGAGTATCCCGATCAACTCAATGCGGCAGTGGAGCTGACCGACAGAATGGTCGAACAGGGTTTCGGGGACCACGTGGCGCTGATCGGCAACGGCCGCAGGCGCACCTACAAGGAACTGTCTGACTGGACCAACCGTCTGGCCCACGCACTGTCAGAAGATTACGGCGTCAGGCCCGGCAACCGGGTGCTGATCCGGTCCGCCAACAATCCGGCCATGGTGGCGTGCTGGCTGGCAGCCACAAAAGCCGGAGCCGTGGTGGTCAACACCATGCCGATGTTGCGGGCCGGCGAGTTATCAAAGATTGTCGACAAGGCGCAGGTGAGCCTGGCGCTTTGCGATACCCGCATGATGGACGAGATCGTGGTTTGTGCCAAAGGGTCGCGATATCTCGAAAAGGTAATCGGCTTTGACGGCACCGCCAATCACGATGCGGAACTGGATCGCGCAGGCCTCAACAAGTCTGTCACATTCAATGCCGTGCAAACCAGCCAGGATGACGTGGCCCTGCTCGGATTTACTTCCGGCACTACCGGGGAACCCAAGGCGACAATGCATTTCCATCGCGACCTGATGATTATCGCCGATGGTTATGCCAAAGAGGTCCTGGGCGTTACCCCGGACGATGTTTTTGTCGGCTCTCCACCACTTGCATTCACATTTGGCCTGGGTGGACTGGCTGTGTTTCCATTGCGGTTTGGCGCGACCGCGACACTGCTGGAGACCGCGTCACCGCCCAACATGATCGAGATCATCGAAACCTACAGGGCAACCATATGTTTCACCGCGCCGACCGCATACCGCGCCATGATGCGGGCTATGGACAAAGGCGCAGACCTGTCGTCGCTGCGGGTAGCGGTGTCTGCAGGAGAAACCTTGCCGGGACCGGTTTTTGAGGAGTGGAAAGCAAAAACAGGCAAGGAAATGCTCGACGGCATCGGTTCAACCGAATTGCTGCACATCTTCATCTCAAACCGCTCCGGTTCAGCAGGGCCTGCCCAGACCGGCACACCCGTCACCGGCTATCAGGCCATCGTGGTTGATGAGCATATGACCGAGGTGCCACGCGGCACCATAGGCAAGCTGGCTGTCAAAGGCCCCACCGGTTGCCGCTACCTGAAAGATGACCGGCAGGCGAACTATGTGCGCGATGGCTGGAATCTGACCGGGGACAGTTTCATCCAGGATGATGCAGGATTATTCCATTTTGCCGCGCGCAGCGACGACATGATCATATCTTCCGGCTACAACATTGCCGGACCTGAAGTGGAGGCCGCCTTGCTGTCTCACGGCGACGTCGTCGAGTGTGCCGTTATCGGCGTGGCAGACGAGGACCGCGGCCAGATCGTTCAGGCCCATGTGGTGCTGGCCGAACACGTCAGCGCGGACAGGGATTGCATAAAGCGCCTTCAGGACCACGTCAAACAGGCCATTGCGCCGTACAAGTACCCGCGCTCAGTGGTGTTTACCGATGCATTGCCCAAGACACAGACCGGTAAAATCCAGCGCTTCCGGCTGAGAAAGGACTAGTCAAATGCAATTTCTGCAACCAGAAACCTGGAAGCAGCCGAAGGGCTACGCCAACGGAGTAGCTGCCGAGGGACGCATGGTGTTCACCGGCGGTATGATTGGCTGGAATGCTCAAGAGGTATTTGAGACCGATGAGTTTGCCGGGCAAGCCGAACAGGCGCTTCGCAATATCGTTGAGGTGCTGGCGCAAGCCGGAGCAAGACCAAAGCATATTGTGCGCATGACCTGGTACGTCACCAGCAAGCAGGAGTATCTCGGCTGCCAACGGGAACTGGGAGCCGCCTACAAGCGGGTTATCGGATCTCATTTTCCAGCCATGGCGCTGGTACAGGTTGTGGCCCTGGTCGAAGACGAGGCGAAGGTGGAAATCGAGGCTACGGCCGTTTTGCCGGCGAACGATCAATAACCATACCGATGGGATCAGGATCATATGTGGAAACCGCCTGAGAAAATAAGATGGTATCCCGAGAAGGGCCGTTTGCCGGACGCACAGGAGTGCGCATCGTCAACCTTGTTCTCTCCGTTAAAGATTGGACGGCTTTGCCTGCGCAACCGGACCTGGGTACCGGCTATGGTGCCCTGGCGGGCCACTGACCAGGGGCATGTAACCCCGGAAGTGCTGGAATGGTACGGCCGTTTCGCGCGCGGACGACCGGCCGCGATTGTTGTGGAGGCGACCGGCATCCGCGATATACCGTCCGGGCCATTGCTTCGTATTGGCCATGACCGGTTTCTGGATGGGCTTGAGCAACTGGTTGAAGTCGTTCGCAAGGAAAGCGGCGGCACAACAAGGCTGTTTATTCAGTTGATTGACTTTCTGGCGATCAAGCGCCGCCCTGACAAGGTAAAGTTTCTCAACCGGTTTCTGACCATCACGCCGCAACACCGTCAGACACTGAGCATGCCCGATGCTGCAGTGGCCGAGGTCCGCCGCACCTTGATCGCCATGAGCGACAGTGAGCTGGAGCAGGTTCTGAACTCGCGCGAATTCGAGGCGCTGACAATTGGTTACCGCGAACAGGTGACAGACATGCACCTCGACCACATCAGAGACCTGCCCAAGGTTCTGCCTGACCTGTTTGCTGAGGCAGCCAACCGCGCCAGCCGGGCCGGTTTTGACGGTGTCGAACTGCATTACGCGCACGCCTACACCATGGCATCGTTCCTGTCGGCGACCAACAGACGCGATGACGGATATGGCGGCGTTGCGGATGCACGGGTTCGACTGCCCCTTGAGGTCTATGAAGCGGTACGGAATTCCGTTCCGGAAGAGTTCGTAGTCGGCTCCAGGTTTCTGGCTTCAGAGGCGATTGAAGGCGGCAGCCCGCTTGAGGATGTCTGCCATTTTGCAACCGCTTTTGCCAGGGCCGGCATGGACTTCCTGTCACTGTCGCGCGGGGGCAAGTTCGACGATGCCAAGCAACCCAAGGTGGGTGCCGCTGCCTATCCCTATACCGGGCCCAGTGGCTATGAATGCATGCCGCAATACATCTCTGACGAAACAGGCCCGTTCGGACGCAACCTGGCGGCAACCAGAACCATTCGCCAGGCTGTCCGCCAGGCAGGGTTTGACACACCGGTGGTCGCCGCAGGCGGCATACATAATTTCGAAATAGCTGAGGCGGCGCTCAACGACTCTACAGCCGATATCATCGCGACAGCACGCCAGGCCCTGGCCGATCCCGACTGGTTCAGGAAACTCGAAACCGGCCACGGCAACGACATAAGGTTGTGTGAGTATACCAACTACTGTGAAGGGCTCGACCAGAACCACAAGCAGGTTACCTGCAAGCTCTGGGACAGACTGCAGCTTGACGAACCCGGCCTGCTGAAATCACTGGATGGCAAACGCCGCCTGACTGCGCCGGACTGGACTCCGGAATGACACCGCCGGTCAGCCCCCAGAAAGACCGGTTTGTACATGACCGGCTGCCAAAACCGGATCAACTGCCGCACCTGGTGCCTCTTGCAGGCGTATCCGACCTGACGACGCTCAACTGTGTGTCGCTTTTGCTGGACCGGCATATTGCAAACGGCCACGGCAGCAGAACGGCAATACGAAGTGACACCGCGACATGGTCATATGCCAGGCTGAACGATTATGTGTGCCGGGCCGCTTCGGTAATGGTCCATCGCCAGGGTGTGAAGCCAGGCAACCGGGTGCTGATCCGCGGCGGAAACTCACCGGAGGTAGCGCTCATCTGGCTTGCCATCGAGAAAATCGGCGCTGTGGCTGTCACGACCATGTCCTTGCTGCGAGACACTGAACTACGCGTCATTATCGACATGTCGCGGCCCGTCCTGGTGATTTGTGAGGATGGGTTGAGCCAGGACCTGGCACTTGCCATATCTGCCTCGGGCCAGGAGTTGCCTGTTATCGGATTTGACTCCGGCCGGGGCGAGTTGTTTGACCTGATGGCCGACGCCCGCCCGCAGCCGGAGACCTGCCTGACGCTGCCGGATGACATCTCGCTGATTGCATTTACCTCAGGCACAACCGGCAGACCCAAGGCGACTGTCCATTTCCATCGTGATGTGATCGCCATATGCGAAACCATGTGCCGGCACATCATTGAGCCCGGCCCTGATGATGTATTCATTGGCACCGCGCCGCTGGCATTCACATTCGGGCTGGGCGGCCTGCTGATTTTTCCACTTTATGCAGGCGCGTGCAGTGTTCTCAATCCACGTTACTCACCGGTTCAGCTGCTTGATGCAATCGACGCCTGCGGCGCGACAGTCTGTTTCACCGTTCCAACTTTCTTTCAGCAGATGCTGAAACTGAAAACCACTCAATCACTTGCAACATTGCGTCTGGCCGTATCTTCCGGTGAAGCGCTGCCCTTGCCAGTGAGGCAGTCATGGGCAGACGCCACCGGTATACAACTCGCCGAGGTGCTCGGCTCGACCGAGATGCTGCATGCATTTGCAGGTGCATCCGGGAAGCATGTACGAGCAGGCCTGATCGGTCCGGCAATTCCCGGTTTTGAACTGGCGGTTTTTGATGAATCCGGCGGCAGGCTGCCGGCCAACCAGGTCGGACGACTCGCCGTCAGAGGTCCGACCGGATGCCGGTACCTGGACGATGAACGGCAGCAGCAGTATGTGCAGAACGGCTGGAATATGACGGGTGATGCCTGTTCGATAACCGAAGATGGATATCTGTGCTATCACACTCGCCTGGACGATATGATTATCTCATCCGGTTACAATATTTCCGGTGTTGAGGTTGAAAACGCCTTGCTGCAGCACAAGGATGTCCATGAATGCGCCGTGGTTGGTGAAGCCTCAAGGGAACGTGGTCAAATCGTGGTTGCATATGTGGTAACTGCAGTTCCCGACCAGGACAGACCCAGGTTGATTGACGACCTGCAGATCCATGTCAAAAACACCATCGCACCCTACAAGTATCCAAGGGTTGTCCGCTTCCTCGAGCGGTTGCCGCGCAACGAATCCGGCAAGATTCAGCGCTTTCGCCTGCGTGACAGTTAAAGCCATTGCTACCCGGATATCCGGCCATGGTTTACCGGCATGCCATGCCAACCGTACCAGGCACTCCGGGTTTCGTCCGGGAAAGCCAACTGGCGGACATACCTATGAGTTCATCACTTATCCAGCAATCGCGGTACTGGATTGCGCCGTACATCCCTGCAATTATGGCAATAATTTTCGAGCTATTGTAAAATGACCAGCAAAGGGCACTGACCATGTGGCGGAAACTTCTGATAGTGCCCCCGATCCTGTTGGGGGTGTTTGCGGTCTGGTGGTTTGCCAGCCAGCGTCAGCCGCCACAAACATCGGCCCCGCAGGAGGAAGTACGCAATGTCCGCATCATCCAGGCACAACGCACTGACCTGGTTCCGACAGTAAGTGGTTTTGGCACCGTGGAGCCCGGCAAAACCTGGCAAGCAGTAGTTCAGGCAGCCGGCGAAGTCGACTTTATGCACCCTGGCCTCAAACGCGGTGCGATCATGCCTGCCGGCACTGAGATCATCCGCATTTCGCCAAGAGACTACGAACTTGCGATTGCGCAGGCGCAAGCAAATATTAGCCGGGCAGACGCCCAGATTATCGAGTTCGATCTGACCGAGGAAAATACGAACGCTAGCCTGGAAATCGAGCGCCAGTCGCTGGAAATCCGCGAGCGGGAGCTTGACCGGAAGCAACAACTGGTTGCCAGCGGGGCGACCTCCAGGACAGCGCTTGATCAGGAAACCCGGGATACACTGATTCAACGCAAGAAGGTCCAGGATCTGGAGAACACACTCAAGCTGATACCGTCGCAACGCGCCGCACTTGTCGAGCAGAAAAATCTCAATCAGATTGAACTGGATCAGGCGAGACTGAATCTTGACCGCACGCGCATTGTGTTGCCGTTCGACGCCCGTATTGGCGAAGTGTCCGTTGAGATCGCCCAGTATGCCCAGATTGGCTCAACCCTGGTAACCGCAGATGGCATCGAAACCGCGGAGGTCGAGGCACAAATACCCCTTGCCCAGTTTTCGGCACTTGTAAGGGCTGCCGCAGGAAATGATGGCCCGGTTGGACTGACGCCCGAAACCGTTGGCAATGTCGTCAAGCGGCTGGGGTTTTCAGCCACCATCCATCTGAACGCCGGTGAGACAGAGATTGTATGGCCCGCAACTTTCTCGCGGGTATCCAACACCATCGATCTCAAGACCCGTTCGATCGGGGTAATTGTAACCGCCCAGGACACGTGGAGCTCTGCCATCCCGGGCCAACGTCCCCCGCTATCCAGGGGGATGTTCGTTGAAGTCAGAATTCGTGCCAACGAGCAGAAAGACCAGATTGTTGTCCCGCGCACAGCACTTCACGGGGAAAATGTTTATCTCGCCGACAAGGGAAACCGGCTCGTTATAAAGCCGGTCGAAACCGGTCTGGCGCAGGACGGCAACATCGTCATCACCTCAGGTATCGAAGCCGGCGACAGGATCGTTGTATCTGATCTCTCGCCGGCAATCGAAGGCATGCTGTTGCGCGTTACGCGGGATGAGACTCTGGAAGCCAGGATAAAGCGCGAGCTTTCGGATGACATGCAATGATCGGATATTTTGCCCGCCATCCGACCGCGGCTACACTACTCATGCTGGCGCTGCTCATCCTCGGCATTTTCGCCTATCCATCTCTGCAACGCGAAACGTTTCCCAGAATAGCGCCCAGCAAGTTGCAGATCACCACGATCTGGCCGGGAAGCCGGCCCGAGGACGTCGAACAGTCTGTTTGCCAGCGAATTGAAGATGCCATCGACAGCGTCAACAATGTGTCGGAGGTTGTCTGCGAAGCCCTGGAAGGCATTGCAACGGTTACAGTGGAAAAAACCGAAGCAGTAAGCCTGGATCGCTTCACATCGGATATCACCAATGCGGTAGATGGAATTTTGGATTTTCCCGAGAACGTGGAACGTCCGGTGGTCGTACAACTCGGGCGCACGGACTTTGTTGCATCCGTGGCAATCACCGGACCCCGTGACCGGGTCGAACTGAAGGCATATGCCGAACACATCAAGGATCAGATGCAACTTTGGGGTGGCATTCCCAAGATCGAAATACTTGGTTTTTCCGAGCATGAAATCCGCATCGAACTGTCGCGGCCCAGTTTGCGCGGTCTCGGTGTATCGGCAGAAGACGTTGCGCGGGCTGTACAGCGGGAATCCATCGACCTGCCGTCGGGCAGCCTGGAGACATCGGACCGGGAATTTCTGGTGCGCTATGCAGGCGAACGCCGCTCGGTGGATGAATTCCGCGATCTTGTCGTAGTGTCATCGACCAATGGCGGGCAAGTTCGGCTCGGGGATATCGCCCGTATTACCGACCGTTTCAAACTGAACGAAGACCGCATCGAATTCAACGGCATGCCCGCCGCAGTACTTTCCGTAACCAAGACCACCGACCAGGATACCCTGACTGTAATCGAGCGAGTAAACGGGTTTCTTGACGACGCCCGGAAGAGGAGCCCTCCCGGCATCAAAATGGCCGTCACCAACGACGTCTCCTCGATTGTTTCAGACCGGCTTCGCCTGCTGATTACCAATGCTCTGCAGGGCCTTACCCTGGTATTTCTGGTTCTCTGGCTGTTCTTCGGCTTTCGGTATTCGTTCTGGGTTGCTGCCGGACTGCCGGTTTCCTTTGCAGGTGCCTTTTTCCTCATGGTGCTGGCCGGTTACTCCATCAACATGCTCACCATGGTCGGACTCCTGATCGTTATCGGACTGCTGATGGATGATGCCATCGTGATTGCAGAGAACGTGGCGAGCAAGCATTCGCAGGGAAGTCCGGCAATTGATTCGGCCATCGGTGGCGCAGTCCAGGTGCTGCCTTCCGTGTTTGCTTCATTTGCCACAACGGCGTGCATATTCGGTTCACTGGCATTTCTGAAGGGCGACATCGGGCAGATACTGCGCGTGGTCCCAGTCGTCATGCTGTTTGTGTTGACCGTGTCGCTGATCGAGGCCTTTCTGATTCTACCCAACCATCTGTACCACGCGCTGGACAAGGCAGGCTCAACTCAAGGGCGTGTTCAGAAGGCAGTGGACGAAGGCGTGAACTGGGCTCGTGATCGCGTTGTCGTACCGTTCGCCAGAATTGCAGTCGCGTGGCGATACCTGACATTTGGAGCAGCAATCGGCGTCCTGCTCCTCGCCGCAAGTGCCATGGTTGGCGGATTGATCAAGTTTTCGCCATTTCCTGATCTGGATGGAAATGTCATGGAAGCCCGGATAATGATGCCGCAGGGAACACCTCTTGCACAAACCGAGGCTGTAGTTGCCCGGATCGACGAAGCACTGGAACGGGTGAATGCCAGCCTGAGCCCTGATCAACCCGATGGCCAGAACCTGGTTCGAAGCATCACGCATCGTTTCAGTTTCAATTCTGATGCAGGCGAAACCGGCCCGCACGTGGCAACCGTTATTGCCGATCTGCTGGATTCTGAAACAAGGTCGTCCCGGATCAGCGATGTGATTGAACTATGGCGCGTCGAGACCGGTGAACTGGCTGATGTTGTGACCCTGAACTTTACGGAGGGCACGTTCGGGCCCGGTGGCCGGGCCATCGACATCCGGCTTACGGGAAACGATCTGGCGGAGCTGTCGGCGGCAGCCACGGAGTTGAGTGAGTGGCTGAAGCGATACAGCGGGGTTTACAACGTCACGGACGATCTGCGTCCGGGAAAACCGGAGTTGCGCATCACACTGCGTGATGGCGCCGCGACCCTGGGAGTGGATGGCCGGACTATTGCCGATCAAATCCGCTCAAGTTTCTACGGTTTCAAGGTGGACGAAATTCAGTCTGGTCCGGAAAGCTTTGAAATCAACGTGAAGTTTGACGCTGCAAGTTCGGATTCCCTGGCTGATCTGGATACATTTACAATCACGGCCACCGACGGCAGTCAGATCCCGCTCAGTGTGGTTGCCAATATTGAAAACGGCCGCGGATTTTCACGCATCCGGCGGGTAGATGGGCGCCGTACGGTTACAGTTCAGGGTGAACTCGACAGCCGGTTTGGCAATTCAACCGAAATCCTGCGCGATACGCAAATTCGATTCATGCCAGGACTCAAGGAACGCCACCCCAGCGTCTCATCCAGTTTCGAGGGCGCCAGTGCCGATGCTGCAAAGACGCAATCCTCGATGATCTCGGGATTTGTGCTCGGCCTGATTGGTGTCTATCTGCTGCTGTCCTTTCAGTTTCGCAGCTATTTCGAACCATTCGTCGTCATGATCATCATACCGTTCGCCTTCATAGGCGCAATTGGCGGACACATGCTGCTCGGCCTGGACTTCACCATGCCCTCAATGCTTGGTTTCGTTGCGCTTGCGGGCATCGTGGTCAATGACTCAATTCTGCTGGTGAATTTCATCAAGCACTATCACGGTGACACCAAATCGGTGGCAGAAGCAGGTCCGTTGGCCGCCGGCGCCCGCTTCCGGGCCATATTACTGACGTCTCTGACCACAATCGTCGGCTTGATGCCACTGCTGATGGAGACCTCCCTGCAGGCCCAGGTTCTGGTGCCGCTGGTGACAAGCCTTGCGTTCGGCCTGATGGCTACGACCGTCCTGGTGCTGTTCATCGTGCCAGCCGTCTATGCCATACTGGACGACATGGGCGCTGCACGCATCGACTGATGACTGTCACAGGAACAATACACTGTTACAATACCCGGGATGAGAGACTGCAGGAGTTGCGTTCTGCATAGTCCCTATTCCTCCAGTTCAGGCGGTTTCAATCTAAAGCTGGCAGGCGATCTGGACAGGTGAACCGGTGCTCCCACGCCCCGGTAACCGGTCGCTTCCCACACCATTTCCCGGTGGCGGGTCTGTGGATGATCAAGCGCCTGCGCAAGATCGAACACCGGTGCGCACGGCACACCCTGGCGGATCAACCGGTCAGCCAGATCGTCGACTTCAAACCCGGCAAGTGCTGTTTCCAGTTCGCGCGTCAGTTCCCTTCTGTGCCGGTTGCGTTGCGCGTTTGTGAAAAACCGCCGGTCTTCGGATAGCCCGGAAAGACCGAGCAGTTCACATAATTTGGCGAACTGCCTGTCTGAGCCAACAGCCAGAAATATCGGGCCTGTTGCGGTTTCAAAAGTGTCATAGGGCGTAATGTTGGGGTGGGCGTTTCCGGTTCTGGCCGGCAGGTCCCCGGTGAACAGGTAGTTGGCAGAATGGGGATGCAGGACAGACAACCCGCTGTCAAACAATGACACATCCACCAGTTGTCCAAGGCCACTTTTGCGACGCTCCTGCAAGGCGAGCAATATGCCGATAACAGCGTTCAGGCCGGTCACCATATCCACCACCGGCACCCCTGCCCTGAGCGGCCCGGCGCCCGGTTCGCCATTGACGCTCATCAGGCCCGCCATGGCCTGAACTGCGGCGTCGTAGCCCGGCAGGCCACCATGGGGACCATCATCTCCGAAACCGGTGATACGGCAATGAACAAGCCCTGGATAATCCTTCTCCAGCACATTGCGCCCAAACCCCCAGCGTTCAAGTGTGCCAACCTTGAAATTTTCAACCAGTACATCTGCACCCAGCAGCAGGCCTGCCAGGGTTTTTCGCGCTGCAGGCTGGTTGAAATCCAGAACCATGCCTCGTTTGTTGCGATTGACCCCCATAAAATAGGCGGCCGACCCATCGATAAACGGCGGACCCCAGCGGCGGGTTTCGTCGCCTTGCGGAGCTTCGACCTTCAGAACATCAGCGCCATGGTCTCCAAGAACCTGCGTGCAGTAGGGCCCGGCCAGAACCCGGCTCAGATCAATCACCTTCAGGTCATGTAAAGCACCAACAGGTGTATCAAAATCATCAGACCGGGCTGCCATTCCTCAAACCTCAATAAGAGCGGGGTAATCCGAGAACCTTCTCAGAGATGTAATTCAGGATCATTTGCGAACTTACCGGTGCGAGTACAGGGATCATCACCTCCCGCATCAATCGTTCAACGTGAAATTCCTTCGCATAACCCATGCCGCCATGGGTCTTTACCGCGCGCGTGCAGGCTTTCAGAGCCGCTTCTGCAGCTAGATACTTGGCGCCATTGGCTTCCGGACCGCAGGGCTGCTTGTTGTCGTACTTCCAGGCTGCCTTCATCGCCATCAACTGTGCAGCTTCAAGTTCCATCCAGCTTTCAGCCAGCGGATGCTGGATGCTCTGGTTCTGTCCAATCGGCCGGCCAAACACTTCACGCTCGCAGGCGTACCTTGTTGCCCGCGTCACAGCGTCCTGACCAATGCCAATTGCTTCCATCGCAATGAGGATGCGTTCCGGGTTCAGGCCATCAAGAAGATATTCAAAGCCTGCGCCTTCCTCCCCTATGCGATCATGGTCAGGTATCAGCAGATTTTCGATGAATACCTGGTTTGAATCAACCGCCTTGCGTCCCATCTTTTCGATCTCGCGCACTTCCACACGTGATTGATCGAGCGGTGTGTAAAACAGGCTAAGACCGCGGGTTTTCCTGTCACACTCCTCATAAGGCGTCGTGCGGGCCAGCAACATGATATGCGTTGCGTGCTGCGCGGTCGATGTCCAGACCTTCTGGCCATTGACCACATAACCGTCACTGGTGCGCCTGGCGAAGGTCTTGATGCGCGTGGTGTCCAGACCTGCGTCCGGTTCGGTCACACCAAAGCACGTTCGATCCCTGCCACTGATCAGCGAAGGCAGCCAGCGCTGCTTTTGCTGCTCAGTACCATGCACCACGATCGGATGCGGACCGAACAAATTGATGTGGATGGCGGACGCTGCCGCGAACGCGCCACCGGACGCAGCGACCGTTTTCATCATCAGGGCGGCTTCGGTCACGCCGAGCCCTGAACCACCGTACAATTCAGGCATGGTAATGCCAAGCCAGCCGCCTTCAGCCATTGCTGCATGAAAATCGAATGGAAATTGCCCGTCACTGTCCCGCGCCAACCAATATCCGTCGTCAAATCGCTGGCACACTTTCGATACAGCATCCACCAAGGCTGCGTGATCCTGATCGGATTGAAAGTTCATGGGGTGCAGTTTCCTGATATGAAGGCCGACGGATTGACAATGTCAAACCGTGAAACATTCAAGATACAGGAAACGGATTGAGCATCAATCCACCGAACCGGATTGTTCTTTCGCCTCGGCAGGTGTCACGTCCAGCACCCGCGCGGTACCGGTGATTTTAACCAGACCGGGTTTGCAGTCTGTCATGCACGGCTCTGCCCCTGCGGCAAGAACCGGCGTGTCGGGGCGGGTATCTTCTATGAAATTTGCTTCGTTAGGCAGTCGTATCGTGACGAAATTGTCCTTCGACAGCTCAAAATCTGCATCCACTACATCGTTGAGGTTGAGCAGATAAGCCGTGATTGCGTAAACTTCATCGGGTTCAAGCGATCTTGCCTCTCCAAACGGCATGGCGCGGTTCGTATAATCAAACACAGTCGATAGAAACGGCCAGTAAGAACCGATGGTCTTGACCGGTCTTGAACTCTTCAGACTGCCCTGCCCGCCAGCCAAGACTGGCCAGCGATCAATTCCTTCGCCGAAATCACCATGACATGAGGCACATTTTTCCGCGTAAATCACTTCGCCTTGTGCCACCGTGCCCTTTCCCTCAGGCAAGCCCTTGCCATCAGGACGCACATCGATGTCCCAGGCAGCAATTTCGGCCCGGGTTGCAGCCCGCCCGAGATTGAACTTGCCTGCCAGTGCCGGTGCAGCCATGGAAATGGCTGTCAACGCAAAAATCCCGGTTCTAAGATACTTCGACATTTTCAACCTCGCCGCTGGATTTCACATGCCAGGTCTGAATACCGTTGTTGTGATAGATGGAGTTGGTCCCGCGCTCGGCCCGCAACCGGTCTTTGGTGGGTTGAACATACCCCGTGGAATCCATTGCCCGCGACTGCAGCAACAATGGCGAACCGTCCCAGTCGAAATCATAATAGAAGCGGTGCATCGACTTTTCGAAGCTCGGCCCGTCAATGCGCGCCGTGGTCCAGTTGCGGCCGCCGTCGACTGATACGTCTACCCGGTCGACGGTGCCGCGACCTGACCAGGCGACACCGGTGATAACAGTCTGGCCCTTCCTGTGCAGCAATGGCGCTTGCGGGCTGGGATTGGTAATCACGGACTTCGCGTCCATTTCCCATGTGAATCGGCGCGCTTTGCCGTTTTCCAGCAGATCAGTGTACTTCGAAGTTTCCTCGCGGTGTTGCCAAGGTTCATCACCGATTTCCAGGCGGCGCAACCACTTGACCCACATGTTGCCTTCCCACCCGGGCACCACGAGGCGCAGCGGATAGCCCTGTTCCGGTCGCAACGCCTCGCCGTTCATCTTGAAGGCAACCAGACAATCCTGCAGGGCTTTGGCCAGGGGAATGGAGCGTGTCATCGCAGACGCGTCAGCGCCTTCCGGCATCACCCACTTGCCGTTGGTTTTGACACCTGCTTCCTCCAACAGCAGCTTTAGCGGCACACCGGTGTACATCACATTGTGGATCATGCCGTGCGTGAACTGGCAGCCATTGAGCTGGGCTCCGCGCCATTCCATGCCGGAATTGGCAGCACATTCGAGGAAATAGATACGGTTCTCACGCGGAAATCGCATGATATCAGCCATGGTGAAAACCAGCGGCTTGTCCACCAGACCATTGATCATAAGCCTGTGTGCGGCAGGATCGATTTCGGCTATGCCTGCGTGATGGCGCTCAAAGCAAAGTCCGTTCGGCGTAATGATGCCATCCAGATCATGCAGTGGTGTGAAGTTAACAGATGAAATCGGATCGGCAGTCAGCCATGCCACATTGCGGCGCACAACAGATTTTTCAAATTCCGACGGATGACCATACGGACGCGCATCAACTCCATCTCCGGGATACTGGTTCCAGTCCTGCTTTTCAAGAATGGCAGCCTCGCCGTCCCCGGCGCGCGCCGGCCTCACGATTGCCGCTCCACCAAGCGCCAGCCCCACCCCGAGGAAGCGGCGTCGGCTGGTCACTGTTTCCGGATTTCCTGCATCATCAGACATGAGCTACACTCCTCGTGCTGAATCGCAATATACATTCATTTATTTGAATATGAAAGCGCAAAAACATTACATGCTCACCCTTACGGCCGGTTGATCGGGCAATTCGACGATCTGCTTTTGCGTGATGTGTTGTTCCATCAGGTCATAAATGGCCGGGCCTTCGACGTTCTCATTGACCGATGCCCAGCCGCCAATGACATACTTCCTGTCTGCCTGCAGCGGTTCTCCAGTTGACATCAGGCGCATATCGGAAATGCGCCCGCCCATATCTGCGTTGGGCGAACAGGTGTAGCTCATGCCGCCAACCCGGACCATGTCGCCGCCCTGCTGGAGGAACGGATCCTTGTTGAACAGGTTGTCACAAACGTCTTCGAGGATTTCCTTTAACTGCGCGCCGGTAAACTCCAGCCGATACACCGACGGGTAACTCATCGATGTTTGGGTATATAAGTCGTCAACGGTAATGTCCTGACCCGGCAGCAGCGTGGTGCCCCACCTGAAACCCGGAGACAACGCAATCTGGGTGTCGCGCTGTTCAATGATGCCCTGGCAGATCAGATCATCCCAGGTGCCGTTAAAGTTGCCTCGGCGATAGAGCAAGTTTTCGGTTTTGCCGAGCACCCGTTTTAACTCGGTTTTATGGGGCTTGCGCACTTCGTCGATCTTCGCTGCCATCTCCACGTCAGGCTGAACAACATCGGAGAATACCGGGATAAGATTGGACGTGTAACCAGCCACTTTGCCGTCGCTGATCTCCAGATCAATCCGACCCAGGTACTTGCCGTGCGAGCCTGACGACAACAACAACGTGCTGCCGATTTCAATGGCCTGCGGGGTGGCGTCATGCGTATGACCGGTCAGGATAACATCGATGCCGTTCACCTCACCTGCCAGCTTGCGATCAACATCAAACCCGTTATGCGACAACAAAACCACGACTTCAGCGCCATCGGCGCGAGCCTTGTCCACATTTCCCTGCAGCGTATCCGGCCGGATGCCAAAAGACCATTTGGGGAACATCCACCCTGGATTGGAAATTGGTGTGTAAGGCATAGCCTGACCGATGACGGCTACCTTCACCCCACCTTTCTCAAACATTGCGGTGCTGTCAAACACCGGTTCGTCCCATTCATTGTCGAAAATATTGGAGGCAAGGAAAGCATATCCCATGTCATCGATGATTTCCCTGACCCGGTCTTCGCCGAACGTGAATTCCCAGTGTCCGACCATGGCATCGGGTTTCAGCAGTTTCATGCAGTCGACCATATCCTGACCATTCGACTTCAGCGAGGTGTAGGAACCCTGCCAGGTATCGCCACCGTCCAGAAACAGTACCTTGTCGGCTCCGCGGTCGGCCCGTATTGCCTTCACGAGAGTTGCTGTGCGATCCAGCCCGCCGAGGCGTCCATAAGCGCGAGCCAACTCTTCGTAGTTGACCATGGTATGGGCGTATGCAAGGGGCGAGCCCTTCGCTATTCCAAAATACTTGAGGAACTCTTCACCTACCAGGTGTGGCGGAATACCGGCATAGTCTCCGATACCGATGTTGGTGTCGGGGGGGCGAAAATACACCGGTTTCAACTGGGCATGAACATCGGTGAAATGCAAAAGCGTAATCTGACCTTTCGAGTCAAATTTCAACAGATCATCCTGAGTCAGTTTCTGCTGAGCCAAGGCGCGGGTGATATTTGCACCATAACCGGCAACACCTAGTGCGGCACCTGCATTGATGGTGTACTGCAAAAAATCACGTCTGGTAAACATGGCCAAAAACCTCTGAAAAATCAATTATCCGGGCGTCTTCATGACTGAATCCCCGCAATTGCGCAAAAAAAGGGCGGGCATTTACGCAAAATACCCGCACCAAAGTTATTGAACTGTTTGGCGCTACTGGCGCACGGCGGGTGTTTCCACTGACAAGCCAGTTCCCCGCCAGGTCACATAAAGCTCCAGCGCCATCAACTCGTCGGAAAAAGCCTTGGGGTACTCTGCGCGGGTATCGCGGATACAGCCGCGGAACCGGTTGTGTATGGACACGAGACCACCCTGCTTGAGACGATAGACCGGGAAACCATTGACCTGACCCTGGCTCAGATGGTCGGCGCGGATATTCTTGCCCATGTTCTGCTCGTGGCAGGATGCACATGACAGGTTCAACTGGCCCGTACGGGTGTAGTAAAACTTCTTGCCGTCATCCCACCATTTCTGCAACTCACCCTTGCCAAGATCAAGCGCAACAGGAGTACCGAGTGACTGGTTCTTGATATAGGCGGTCAACGGCTTCTGGCCGCCCTTGTCAAACGCGTATGGCTCCGCCCCCATATTCTTTTCACGGCACTTGTTAATCTGCAGTTCGATGTTGATTGGCCGCTTGGCATCAGCATCCCATTTGGGGTAGTTGGCGGCGATGTCCTTCATACTGTCCTTCGCGTCGTTGTGACACGATGCACAGGATTTACCTTCGGTACCTTCAACCTTGTTCCAAATGGTTTCGCCTTCCTCGACACCAAGCATGCCGGGATTGTTGAAGCTGTCAGCCTCCAAGGCACGGGTTTCATCGGTTCTGAATAACCAGCCAGACAGAACCTCGTCGAAAGGGTGACCTTCGGGTGCCTTGGTGCGGCTCACCATGGGAACACCGTCAATGCTCAAGGTCTCGTTGACCGGATCGGCGCTGAGGCCAGCGATACCAGCGGTACCTGCCAGAACAGTTACCAGTCCTGCTGCAATCAGTTTGTTTTTCACGTCGTGTTTCCTCCCGGACATGTCACAGTCTTTCGGGCCCCGCGGGCATAAGACAGCGCTGTCCGTGTTAGTTGACTTCGATCTTCTTCTCGTCGGTATAGGTCGATCCGTCATCATCCACCCAGATGAATTTGAAAGTTCCCGGCTCTGATACTTTGGCGGTGAACTCGAAAAACGGATTGGCCGAAATAGCCGGGTCGATGTCACACTCAAACACCTTGGCACCGTTGAATTCGCAGGTGAACTTGTTAATGATTGAACGGGGAATGACCTTGCCATCCTTGTCCTTGCGCTGACCGGATTCCATATTGTGGCTGATCAGGGTCTTGATGGTAATCACCTCGCCAGCCTTTGCTGACTTCGGCACCTTCACGCGTGGTTTTGATTCTGCCATTGTAGTTGATCCTTCTTGTGTGCCTTAGCCGCCACAGCCGCCGATTGTGACCTTGACCTGACGTGTATCGGCATATGCCGAACCGTCCTTCATCTTCGCGACTGCGATAACATTTTGCGTCTTTGCCAGCCGCATGCGGGTCGTCGCCGAAGCCTGACCACTCATTTCGGTGAAGTGGAACGTCGCCACGCCGGGATTCGGGTTGCCCTCAGCCAGGATCATGACTGACTCGACCAAATCGTCACCTGACATGGCACTTTCAACCGAAACACTGATCGGCACCGTGTTGCCGTTTTCGGCAATCTCCGGCGCCGTCAGCGTAATTTTTCCGCTCTCCGGCTTTTTGCCTCCGGTGAATTCCATTATCCGCTTTTCGGTGTCCTCGGCGTTTGCAAATGCCGACGAAATCTCAAGGCCGGCGAAGCTCAGCGCAGCGGCGCCAGCGGTAAAGCCAAGGGCTTGTCTCCTGGTGAATTTCATTTGCGTGCACTCCTATTCCTTTAGCGTGGCGAGGTAGGCCACAACGTCTTCTACCTGCCCAGCCGTCAGGATGGTTTTACCCACGAGATCCTTGCGCGGGTTCAGTCCAACTTCCAGTGAGTAAAACCCGGGCATGACTGTGTCTTCAGTAAATACCTTCTTCGAGTTCACCACGATGGCCCGCAACTGAGCCTCGTTCCATCGGTCCGCCGCGCCATCCAGCGACGGCCCCACATCACCATGGAACAGCTGATCTTTCTGATCGGAGTTCGCATGACAGGCCAGGCAATTGCCCAGTTTCCGGTCGGAAAAGACGTCACGTCCTTTGGCCGCATCACCAGGCACACCCGTCAGGGATGAAACAATCGTGTTGTCATCAGTGAAAGCCACATCGGTCGGTGCGATTTCGCCAGCCACCGCAATGCCTGACAATGAAACCGTCAACCCCACTGCAACGCAACCTGCTTTGAGCATGTTCCTCATCAATTTCCTCCAGCGTTTTTTGTTATTGAGCAAAACCCTAATGCAGCTTTCACAACAGATCAAGACAAATTCATATTTATGAATGAATATACTCTGCTCGACAATTTCGGCAATGACTGCTGCGTTGGCCAGGTAATGAAATCAATCAGTGTTTTTCTTGCCTGCTTCGCGGCGTTCGACAATGCGGCGAGCGTGATAGCGCTGAAAATCCTCTTCCGTTTTGTAACCTTTCCTGTGAACCCACTGAAACATATCGAGGAATGTACCCTTCCTGAAGGCCCCCGGCATAACCGAAACGGTGGAGGCACCAACGTCTTTTGCGCCGTCTGCGTCCTCGGGCAGGAAAAAGATTGTCGGCGTGAAAGTTACCCGCCATTTGCGCGCTGCAGATTTTTCAGTCAGCGTTTCACCGTCCAGGTCGGTGACTTCCTCATCGCCATACAAATTGTACTGGACCACCATGTAGTTGGCCTTGATGAAATCACGTACTTCAGGATCTGTCAGAACCTGTTCATGAATCTGACGGCAATAAGTGCACCCGCGTTGCTCAAAAATCAGCGCAAGCCGTTTGCCTTCAGCTTTGGCAGTTGCCATATCTTCCTTGATGTCGCGAAAAGTTGTCGCAAACCAGGCCTGTTTGTGCAGACCGTCATCTCCAACTTCCGAGGCTGTTGCGCAGGCAAGGCCGGCCAGCAAGATGGCAATCGCTAGAAAAATTCTCATGTCGGTTTCTCCTTATCCAACTGCGCCCAGCATGGGGAACAACTCAAGCATATAATAGGCGATGGTGGACATTCCACCTGTGATGAACAAGACACCCGTTACCACCAAGAGACCGCCGGTAATCTTTTCAATCAGTCCCATGCGATGGCGGTGACGCTGCATCAGGCTCATGAAGGGCCGAAAGAAAATGGCGGCAAGAATGAACGGGATGCCGATACCCAGTGCATAGGCAAGCAACAAGGAAGCCCCTTTCAGTGCATCACCTGCCTGTGCTGCCACAAACAGGATAGCCGCCAGCACCGGACCGACACATGGTGTCCAGCCAAATGCAAAGGCCAGGCCGACAACATAGGCACCCAGCAGACCGACGGACCTGGTTGGTCCCTGTAGCCTGATGTCACGATACAGAAGCGGAATTCGAAATATACCGATGAAGTGAAGGCCCAGGATGATGATGATCACACCGGCAACCTTCGCCAGAATGTCTATGTGGCCGGTCACAAAACTACCGATGAACGATGCACTGGCGCCAAATGCTACAAATACCGTTGCAAAACCAGCCACGAACGATATTGCCGCCATCACAACGGTGCGCCAGGCAACCGTGGACATTTCTTCATCACTTAGTTCGCTGATTGAGGTACCGGCAAGAAAGCACAGATAAGGTGGCACCAACGGAAGCACGCATGGCGAAGCAAACGACAAAAAGCCTGCTACCAACGCTGCTGCATAGCTAATTTCCAGGTCCACCCAACTCTCCTGTCGAACTCACAAGAAGTTCATATTCAATTTTTGTAATTTGTTGTAAGGTGTCACGCATGAAAGCACTTCGCAACAAATTCTTCGGGGTCCCGGCAGCCGTGGCTCTCGCCTTGGGTGTTCTCGTCGCCGGGCCAGTCAGGGTTCAAGCAACGCAACTGATAATGCTGGAGCAGGACGGCTGTCACTGGTGCGAAATCTGGAACGAAGAAATTGGCGTTGCCTATCCAAAGACCGATGAGGGCAAGCTTGCACCGCTGCGCCGGGTAGACATTCACTCCCCCTTGCCGGCGGATCTGCAAGGCCTCAAAAGAGCCAATTACACTCCCACTTTTGTGGTCTGGCACGATGGTCGCGAGATTGACCGCCTGCGTGGCTATCCCGGCGGGCATTTCTTCTGGCCGATGCTGCAGCAGATGCTGGCGAAAATTGACAAGGCGACCGCTACCGTTGCAATCGAACCGAAATCCTAAGCACATGGGGATTTCAACATGCTGAATGCACAACTGAAATTCGAGCACTCACTCGACGACATGATGTCGAGTGCCAAGGACGCCACAGATTTTCTAAAAGCCCTGGCGCATGAAGGCCGGCTGGCCATTTTATGCCGATTGTCGCAAGGAGAATGTACGGTCACCGAACTGGAACAGTTGTTATCTGCGCGCCAGGCCGCAGTTTCACAGCAATTGGCCCGGCTACGCCTCGAAGGACTGGTCAATGCCCGCCGCGACGGCAAGACAATTTACTACACGATCGGCGATGAGCGTGTGAAACAGATGATTGGTGTTCTGTACGAAATGTTCTGTGCAGACGACGACAGGAATAGCTGAAACGGGGTGTTGTGATTCACAACTGCTCGCGGTAGGCACCCTGGATTTTTGCCAGGCCAAACAACATGAGGCAGGAAAACCTGCCCGGCTACAGGGAGTGACAACTGATGACCGAGCTGTCTCCAGGCATGATCGCCGCCATTGGCGGCCTGGCCGGAGGCTTGGCGTTGGGGTTTGCCGCCAGATGGGGCAGATTTTGCACACTCGGGGCAATTGAAGACGCCTGTCTGGGCGGCAGCCGCGGGCGTATTTCGGCCTGGGGCCTGGCAATCGCTGTAGCCATTGCCGGTACCTATGCGCTGGATCACGCCGGTGTCATCGACATTGACGACAGTTTTTACCTGATTTCGCCGACAACATTACTGGCAACCGCATTCGGGTCATTTCTGTTCGGCCTTGGCATGTCTCTGGTCGGCACCTGCGGCTATGGTACACTGGCCCGGGTCGGCGGTGGCGACCTGAAATCCGTCGTAACCTTTCTGGTCCTGGGCGTAACTGCCTATGCCACAATGAACGGACTTTCCGCCTATGTGCGGGTATATTTGTTCGACGTCCCGGCACAACTCGATCAACCGGCAGGCATCGCCCACAGCGCAGCGGCCCAGTTTGGCGGTAACCTGCATCTCTGGGCCTATCTGATTGCCGCTTCTATCGCAGCGATAGCCCTCACCAGCCGTGATCTGAGAGCATCTCCGCGCTTCCTTCTGGCAGGTCTGATAGTCGGCGTGGCAATTGTCTCCGGCTGGTTCGTGACTGGATATCTGGCCAATGATCCGTTCGATCCTCACAGGCTGGAATCATTCACCTTCACGGGTGCTCCCGGCGACACGCTTATGTATGTCATGACTGCCACCGGCGCGTCGCTGCAATTCGGTGTCGGTGCCGTAACCGGGGTTATTGCGGGAGCCACCATTACGACATTGGTCCAGCGCCATTTTCGCTGGGAAGCATGTGACGATGCCCGGGAAATGCGCAGGCAGATACTTGGCGGCGCGCTAATGGGTTTTGGCGGGGTTACCGCTGTCGGCTGTACTGTCGGACAGGGCTTGTCAGCCGCCTCGCTGCTGGCATTTACCGCCCCTGTCTCGCTTGTTGCAATGTTTTGCGGCGCCTGGCTCGGGTTGCAGTTACTTGTTTACGGGTCTGTGCGGGACGTGTTCTACGATTTAGTCAACTGGCTAATTCGGAGACAACCCGATGTTTGACAGGCTTATGCATTGTGTTGCGGCAGGTGTCATGCTTGCGGTCAGTGCAACTGCCGGTCTGGCTGTCGACCTTGCCGACAGGATCAGGACCGTGGACGGTGAGTTTGAACTGGTCTTTCAGGACTTGCAGGATGCCGTGATCAATCGCGGCCTGTCGATTGTCTATATGGGTCATATCGACAAAATGCTGGACCGCACCGCTTCAGCAGCAGCGGACGGTGCTGCATCGCCTTACCTCAATGCGCGATATTTCCAGTTTTGCAACTCGTCCCTGACACATGAATCGCTGGGCGTCGACCCGCGTAATATCGCCATGTGCCCATTTCTGCTGTTCGCCTATGAAACCGTCACGGAGCCGGGAAAGATTTCCATCGGTTACCGGGCACCTGATCTGGCGCCCGGGAGAAGCCTCCGATGCCATCGGCGCCAAGGTGCATGCCTATTTGGCGGAGATTATTCAGCAGGTTGCAGACGAGGCGCAGTAGCCGGCTGGTTATTGGAAGCCTGCAACCGCATCGTTGCATAACCACCTGCTGCAATAGCCAGCACGGCAATGACAGATGATAATGACGCCGTGCTTAAACCGGACAAACCCTGACCGACAGAGCAGCCGAGCGCCGCCACACCGCCAAACCCCATCAACGTTCCACCTGCCAGATACCGAAGCAGAGATTTCTGCGAGGTGAACCCTTTGAACTGGAGGCGACGGCCCAACAGTGCGCTGAAAAAAGCGCCAGCCAGCACGCCGCCAAGCAGGGCAACTGAAAAACGAATGGTGTCGCCGGTGAAGATCATCAAATACTGGATGGTCTCTCCTGCCGGTGCCACAAAGCTGAGCGAGGCAAGCTGGGCGGGTTCAAATTCATCAGCGCCGATGATACCTGTAACAGCCCAGCCAGCGACGACTGCCAGGCCAACAGCAGCACCGGTCGCAATGCCTGTCATGCCCGACCTGCGGATCAGCGTGATCAGCATTACCAGCAAGGCAAGCGCAATGGCTGTTGCAACCAACAAAGTAGGCACGGCTCCGGTTTCGTGTAATTGCGCTGGCGTTGTTTCCAGTGACCAGGCATTTTCCAGCCAGATGCGCGGGTACGACAGGATGCCCCGCAATGTAGCGTAACCAGCAATGCCGGTTACCAGCAAGGTGACAATGGACCGGCCATTAGCTGATGCTGCCAGCACCAGCAGCCTGGAAACACAACCGCCGGCCAGCACCATGCCCGCGCCAAACAGAAACCCGCCTGCAACCAGTGCCACGGGACGGATTGGCACAGACCAGTAGATCGACTGAGCAAGGTCTATGTTCTGCGAAACGAACAGCAATTGCGTGCCGACCAGAGCAACCAACACTGCAGCGAGATACTGTTTTGACCGCGGATGACCATTTTCAGCAGCCTTCGACCGGTCATCACCCGGCGCCCACTCCGCAAGAGCAGCTCGTACGCAGTATCGGCTGAATTCAGCTGTTACTCCAAACAAGACACCGATGACAAATGCGCCCCACACCACTAATGTGGCTGTGCTGTACTCTTCTCGTAGCAGGTCAAGTTGTTCAACCATCGGACCACTCCTGAGGTCGTCGCAGCGCCACTGCGTGCATTAATTCAGAAGCGTTCTTTATATCAAACGTCGCGTTCGTTCAAGACCCCTTTCGGGATTTCTATTCAAACTCCATCTGCTGAAATACCCGTCCGGCATTGCGGGTTGCGAGTTCGTCGAATGTGTGCAGATGTCTGTAGGGCGACTGGTCAACATAAAATGCCTTGTCCAGTCCTCCGCCTGCCTCGATATGCTCTTTGATCTTGCCGCGCAAATAAACCAGATAGTCGTGGGTATAGCGGCGTACCTGCGCCATGTTGGTCGGGTGACCATGACCAGGGATCACGTAGACAGCCCCCAGTTTTTCAAACTCGTTCTCCCAGGTTTCAACCCAGCTTGCAGTGTCAGTGTCGTCGAAGATCGGCAACAGCCGTTCGTGGAAAGCCATGTCGCCTGCGATTACCAGCTTTTCCCCAGGCAGCCAAACCTGGGTGTCGCCGGCACTGTGGGCAGGTCCAAGATGCAGCACTTCAACTTTCATTGAACCCAAGGATACATCCTTCCTGTCAGTGAAAGTTTCGTCCGGCGCTCTAACACAAGTCTTGTCAGCCCGGTCCTTTAAACGGTCCTTGGCAGAATCAAGGATCTGATACCCGTTTTTCTTGAATTCCTCCGCGGCGTCTTCGTGAGCAAGTATCGTGACACCCTGCTCGGCCCAGTAACAGTTGCCAAGCATTGCGTGGCCCTGGCCGTTTTCATCGACAACCAGCTTGACCGGTTGGCCAGTGATGTTTCTGATTTCGGCGTGCAGAGCCTGGGCAAGACCATAGCTGCCGCCGCCATTGATGACGATTACGCCATCGCCTGTCACAAGGAAACTCAGATTGTTGTTGTGTCCGGCATTGTCATAATCAGGCGGTGCCGTCGCACCAATTGACGTCCACACGTTCGGGATCACCTCAACCGGCTTTGAATAAAGCAGCGATGCCGGATACTGATCGGGAATGTTCTGATCGGCATTTGCTGCCGGCGGCAGCCAGCACAAAATGAGTACAGCCATGAGATTGCGGACAAAATTCGTGGCCGGTTGTTGTCCCTTACGATGCGGCATAGGCATAATCGGCCCCTTTGCGTTCAACGTAGCCTGTGCCTGGATGAGGCAAGTGATATCCGATGATCTGCATTTTTTCCGCAGCCATGCGGTCCAGCAGCATCTTGCGGGCTTTCACACCCTGTTCGGCATCACTGTCGGTACCCATCTGCCAGTCAGGGTTTGAAAAAGAATAGAGCGGGTTGGTAATGACATCGCCGACAACCATCACACTGTCACTGCCCTGCTTCAGATGAAATGAGGTATGGCCGGGAGTGTGACCTGCCGTATCAACTGCTGCAATGCCCGGCAAAATCTCCTCTCCAGCGTTGAACCTGGAACACCTGTTTTCAATGGCAGCCATGTTGCGTCTGGCCCCCACAGCGAATGACTGGCGGTTTTCCGGTACCTTGTCCACTGTTTCCGGATTGAACCAGTAATCCCACTCCTGCATAGACATCAGATACTGTGCATTTGAAAACACCAGTTCGTCAAAGTCATCGAGTACTCCCCAGATGTGATCAGGATGTGCATGGGTGAATACAACATGGGTCACATCGCCTGCTGCGATATCCGCGGCTTCCAGCGCCTGCCCCAACTTGCCTGCACTCGGCATGAAGTTGGGTCCTGAACCGGCATCGAACAGCACTGTACGCTCATCATCACGATACAATGTCAGATTAAGCGAGGATCGAACCACGTCACTGGAGAGGTTGTTGGCAGCCAGAAACGCTGAACGATCAGCATCCGGCACACGGCCCAGCACCATGGCAGTGGGCAATTCCAGATGACCATCACTCACTATATCGACCGTGCCCTTTCCGATCAGGAATGACGTTTTGGAAAATGCCGGTGCATGCAATGCTGGAAGCACAAGTCCGGCAGCAACTGTATTGGTGAGAAATTCACGGCGATCTAGCATGTCAGACACTCCAAACATATAAATTTATGAATATGTTATTCGTCAACGATCCGAATTACTAGAGCGAAGTGACTAAATTTACTAATGTTTCGTGTCGGTCAAATAGGGCAACTGCGCGTTTAAATCTTCAGGATCTCACGCGCTCGGCTGCAGGGTCATATAGAGGACCAAGATGAAGCTTTGCCGGCACCCGCTCGGTCGCCACTACCAGTTCATAATTGCCTTTTGTCAGCCAATCATCGTCAACTCCGTCCCGATTGCGAACGTAACCAAGACCAATGGGCTTGCCGACCGTGTGACCAAAACCACCGCTGCTCAGATATCCGGCGAACTGGCCATCCCGCAGGATTGTTTCGCGGCCCAGCAACACCACAGCAGGATTATCGACGGTGAAACAGACGAGCTTCTTGACGAGGCGCTGGTTGGTCACCCGTTCACAGGCTGCGCGGCCCATGAAATCAACATCCGACCGCAACTTGACGGCCCAGCCGAGTCCTGCCTCAAATGGCGTATCGTTTGGTGTAATGTCGGAACCCCATGCGCGGTAGCCCTTCTCGAGCCGCAGCGATTCAATGGCGCGATAGCCAACCGGGCGTACACCGAACGCTGCACCAGCCGACATCAGGGCATCAAACACCTCACCCGTTGCAGCAATCGGCACATGCAACTCCCAGCCCAGTTCGCCGACATAGGTCACGCGCAATGCGCGAACCCTGTGGCCTGCTACTTCGATCTCGCGAACGTGACCGAAAGGGAACGCCTGACAGGAAACGTCATCAACCGTCACGGTTGACAACACGTCACGCGAGTGCGGCCCCATAAGGGACAGGGTTCCCCATTGCTCGGTGACATCGTCCAGCCTCGCATCGCAACCTTCCGGCATATGATCCCTGATCCAGGCCGCATTATGGGTCCGGAATCCGGTGCCGGTAACGATGTAAAAGCTGTCTGCGGCCAGGTGTGCGACCGTCAGGTCGCATTCTATGCCGCCGCGGGAATTCAACATCTGGGTATAGGTCAGCCGGCCCGGCCCCCTGGTGACGTTGTTGGCACAAATCCAGTCGAGCGCAGCGGAGGCCCCCTGTCCCGTCAACTCATACTTGGCAAACGAAGACTGGTCGAAAATTCCGGCACTTTCCCGCACCAGCCGGTGTTCTTCGGCCACTGGGGCAAACCAGTTCTGGTGGCCCATGGAGTAGATATCGTGTTGCTCCATACCCTCTGGCGCAAACCAGTTGGGTCGCTCCCACCCCAGTTTGGAACCAAACACTGCACGATGTTGCTTCAGGCGTTCATACAACGGTGAAATGATGCGCGGACGGCCGGAAGTATATTCCTCGTGCGGGAAGCCAACGGTGTAGTGCTTGCCATAGGCCTCCAGGGTGCGTTCACAAACCCAGTCACGATCTTCGTGCAATCCGGAGAACCTGCGGATGTCCACCACCCAGAGATCCATCGGCGCCTCGCCGGATATCACCCATTGCGCCAGCACCCAGCCGGCACCTCCGCCGGAAGCAATGCCGAAGGCGTTAAAACCGGCCCCGACAAACATATTGGCGCACTCAGGAGCTGATCCGAGAATGAAATTGCCATCGGGTGTGAAGCTTTCAGGTCCGTTGATCATTTGCCTGATACCGGCAGTCTCGAATGCCGGAATGCGCTCTACGGCTTGGTCAATATGCTGTTCAAAATGCTCCCAGTCATCATCAAACAACTGGAACCGGAAATCATCCGGCACGTCTCCCGTGGTCCAGGCAATGGGATTATGCTCGTAGCCGCCCATGACCAGTCCGCCTACTTCCTCCTTGTAATAGGTATACCGGTCCGGGTCACGGATCGTCGCTGCATCCGGCGCCAGCCCGTCGATTTTTTCGGTAATGACATACTGGTGCTTCACCGGCTGCAGCGGGACGTTGATACCGGCCTTTGCGCCAATCTGCCGGGCCCACTGCCCGCCACAGTTTACAACCTTGTCACACTGGATGATGCCATGTGTTGTCTCAACTTCCACAATCCGGTTGCCGTTTATCTGAAAGCCGGTGACACGCACTCCCTCCATGAGGTTTGCGCCGTGCATACGCGCACCCTTTGCCAGTGACTGGGTTATGTCGGACGGACTGGCCTGACCGTCGGTTGGGAGCCAGCTGGCCCCCACCAGATCATCCACCTGCATCAGGGGCCACATCCTCTTCACCTCTGCAGGCGAGACAAGATGCATCTCCATCCCGAAACTACCGGCGGTAGTGGCGAGACGCCTGTACTCGATCCAGCGGTCCTCATTGCAGGCAAGCCGCAGACATCCAGTCATCTTCCAGCCGGTCTCCAGCCCGGTCTCCTGCTTCAGGTTCCTGTACAGGTCGACGGAGTATTTAAGAACCTGGGTGATTGAGGCTGAAGATCGTAATTGCCCCACCAGGCCGGCGGCGTGCCAGGTTGAACCCGATGTCAACTGGCCCTGTTCCAGCAAAACCACGTCTGCCTTGTGATCGCGGGCCAGATGATAGGCAGTCGAACAGCCAATAATACCGCCTCCGATGACCACGATCTGTGCATGTGTGGGAACAGCCATCCAGGATCAGACCTTTCCATATGCCGTCTGGTAGGCTTCAAGACTGTGACCCAGTTTTTCGAGAATCTCCGTTGTATAGGCAACATAATCGACGCCCGGGGCATTAAGATAAATCTCCGACACCATGCTCCACATGGCCTCGCGCAACAAGGATGCACACTGCATCGCGGCATGGCTTTGCATGAATGCTGCGTCAGGCACATGCCCCAGGTAGCAGATCAGAAAATCTTCTGCCTGTGTGGCGTCAAATCCGGAATTGGAGGTGGCGCCCGCAAGGTCAAACATGGCAGTCCCGAAGCCTGCATATTCATAGTCAACCAGCCACAGACGTGAACCGTCGTGGATGAAGTTGGCCGGCAGCAGATCATGGTGTCCGTAGATGATCGGCATCGGCACTTGTGCGTCTTCCAGCGCCTTGGCAAGTTGCAGATATCGGGGCAACTCGCCGCTCAAACGGCTGTTTCCGGCAGCAAGTGTCCCGGCATAGTCGCGAATGACATGGAACACCCAGAAAATGAACCCTGCTCCGCTTGTGTGCGATGCCATGGTTTGATGAAACCGGCGCATGAACAGGGCAATATCGTGACGATTGTCCCGGACATCTTTCTCGCCGTAGGTCTTGCCATCTATAAATCGTGACACCAGCACGCCTGGCTCAGCGTGAACCAGTTCCGGAGCAAACCCCGCCGCATGTGCTGCACGGGTGGCCATGACCTCACGCTCCCGGGAGACATGGTGGAATGGAAAATCCGAGCCAAACCGAACCACATAGCGTTCATCTGCGTCTGCGACAACGTAGCTCTCATTGCTCAAACCACCATGCAGCGGTGATATGTCAACCACTCCCTGCCAGATGGGCAACGCCTGTATACGGGTATTCACAGAAGTGGACAGGCTCATTGGATCAACCGAGCCTGGCGCGTGTGCGTGCGCTCCACGCGTTGAACAGGCGATCAGCAATAATGCCGATAAAGGCAATTGCCAGGCCAGCGACAATACCGCGACCCGCATCCGCCTTGGATAGTGCAATGAAGACTTCCTGCCCGAGATCGCGGGTACCGATCATGGCGCAGATGATGATCATAGCCAGGGCCATGAGGATGGTCTGGTTGATACCCAGCATGATCTCCGGCAACGCGACGGGTAACTGGACCCTGAAAAAGGTCTGTGTCCTGGTGCATCCGGAAACCTTTGCCGCCTCGATAAGCGAGGGCGGCACCTGCCGGATGCCATGGTTTGTGTAGCGGATGGCAGGCACCACGGCAAAAGCGACGGTCGCTATCATCGCTGTCACATCGCCAATCCGAAACAGCATCACCACCGGGATAATAAAACAGAACGACGGCAGGGTCTGAAGCGTATCTATGACCGGCATAAGAAAACGTTCAAAACGATCACTGCGCGAGGCCGCCAAACCCAATGGTATACCGATGAGGCATGCAATAAAGGCTGAAATGCCGCACAGATAGACAGTAGCCATTGTCTTTTCCCATAAACCCGTGGCCGCGCAGAACGTAGTCAAGGCGGCAACCGTCGCGGCAAGCCGCCAGCCGCCGAGCTGAAATCCGGCCAGACCCAGCAGGAACACCGCACCTGCCCAGGGAAAGCCTTCGCAGAATGCCCGCAGCGGATTGAGCACATAGAGAATGAGGGTAACGCGGAAGGTTTCGATGACATCAAACCAGTTGATCGTTACCCAGGTCACGGCATCCTTCCAGGCGCGTGCTGTCGAGATGGTGATTTCTGCCGGCACATTGGCAAGCGCCGGAACAGCAAGCGACAAAAGAGTGGTTACCAGAAGCGCCACAATCGCCATAATCAGGTTCGGATATCTCTGGTAAATGCTGCCGACATCCTGGTCGTGATGCACATGGCCACGCGCCTGTTTGGCCGCTATCGCCTGGCTCAGCCGGTCCAGCGCAATGGCAATGGCAACAATTGCAAGGCCAGCCTCCATGGCATTGCCGACCTTGAGGGCCCGCAAGGCAAGCAACACGTCATAGCCCAGCCCTCCAGCCCCGATCATCGATGAAATAATCACCATGTTTAGAGCCAGCATGATGACCTGATTGACCCCGACCATAAGCGTCGGCCGGGCAGACGGGAGTTGTACCCGCCAAAGTTTCTGACGTGTGGTGCATCCTGCCATTTCGCTGAAATCAGAAATTTCCGATGGGATGCGAGACAGCCCAAGCATGGTGGCGCGCACCATCGGCGGTGTCGCAAAAATGGCAGTTGCCATCATGGCCGAAACGGGCGAATTGCCAAACAGCAGCAACATCGGGATCAGGTATGCAAAGGTCGGCATTGTTTGCATCAGGTCAAGCGCCGGTGAAACCAGGAAACGTTCTGCCCAGGGTTTTCGCCAGGCCCATATGCCAACAAACAGACCGGTTATGATACAAAACGGCACGGCGATGGCGATCAGTCCAAGGGTCAGCATGGAACTGGTCCATTTGCCGAACAGGGCTACGTACAGAAAACAACCTCCCGTCAACAGGCCGAGCCTCACACCTCCGGCAGCACGACCGGCCAGAAAAGCCACGACCACCACTCCTACCCAGGACAATCGCGGCAGCGTCCATGCTTCTGCCCCGTGACCAATCTTGAACCCCTTGGCCAGCAGATCAAGGGCGAAGCTAAGCGGCACATCCAAGATGGCTGTAATGGATCGCGTGAACCAGGTCAGATTGACCTTCAACCACGTCATGATCGCACTGATCCATTCGGAAAACGGGATGACGTGATCGGAATGGTATTCAACTGCTATTGCAATCGGAACCACATCGCGAAACCAGTGCAGCATCAGAACCAACGCCAGCGCGACAACCCAGACCAGGCTCCATCCGCCGAGCACCCGGCTTTCGCCGCGAAAAGTGTTTTCAGTTATGGAACTCACGAGCTGACGGCACCCCTGTCAATTCCGGCAAGAAGATCGATAACAGCCTGCGGATGGACTTCGCCAATGGGTTGACCTGAGCCATTAACCACAGAAAACGGCTTGCCGGCAGATACTATTTCAGCAGAAAAACTTGAAACTTTCGCGTCCGGTTCCACCGTGCCGGCACATTTTGTTCTGCCCGGTTTCTGCATCAGACTTCTGGCGGACATGACCTTGGCGCGCTGCACGTCGCGAGTGAACTCGGCAACGTAGTCGGTGGCCGGTCTGGTGACGAGTTGCTCCGGTGTGCCAACCTGGATTATCTCACCATCTTTCATGATGGCGATACGGTCTGCCAGCCTGATGGCTTCGTCAAAATCGTGGGTAATGAATACGATGGTCTTTTTCAGAACGCCTTGCAGACGGATCAGTTCATCCTGCATTTCACGCCGTATCAAGGGATCGAGTGCTGAAAACGGCTCGTCAAGGAACCAAATCTCCGGGTTGGTTGACAGGCTGCGTGCGATGCCAACGCGTTGCTGCTGACCGCCTGACAGTTCGCGCGGATAGAAATGTTCACGGCCACTCAGGCCTACGAGATCAATCATTTCACGCGCACGGGTTTCGCGCTTTGGCCGGTCCATTCCCTGGATCGACAACGGAAAGGCAATATTGTTCAGCACTGACAAATGAGGCAGCAGGGCAAAATGCTGGAATACCATTCCCATGCGATGACGGCGTATTTCAATAAGTTCCTCAGTCGAAATGGAAAGCAGGTCCTTGCCTTCAAATTCGACTTTGCCATAACTCGGCTCAATCAGCCGTGACATGCAGCGCACCAGCGTGGATTTACCGGAACCTGACAGGCCCATAATGATAAAAATCTCGCCCTGGCGGACTTCGAGGTCACAGCTGCGCACGGCTCCGATCAGCCTGGCTGCCAACAGTTCGGACGCGCTGGCGCTGCCGCCATGCCGTGAGATGAATTCCCCGGCACCAGATCCGAAGACTTTCCAAACATTGTGGCAAGCCAGTTTCACCGGGCGGTGGGTGTTCCCACTGGAAGCTGTATTCCCCTGCTGGACTGGAGAATGACGTGCCATGCCTGAATTATCCCGTGTTGCCGTCTGATTTAAGGTCACGATCCGACCCGGCGCGTTTGGCCCGGATCGGATCGGTGTTCATGTGAATGGCGTCAGTTGGCCCATGCCTTCCATTTGGCTTCGTTTTCGTCAACCCATTTGGCGGCCACCTCCTCGATGGACTTGCCCTCCAGATCAACTTCGCCGCTCATGGCATTGAGCTCGTCCGAAGCAACCTCGTATGCCTTGGCAACCTTGTGAGCTATCGGCCATTTGTCCTTCATGCCTGCCCAGGAATATTTCCAGATGTCGCCAAAAGGCTTGCCGCAGTCATACGCCTTGTCAGGGTTCATGCCCCACTTGGGATCGGTATAACATTCCGCCGTATATTCAGGAAACTCAACCCATTCACCCTTGTACTTCGCTGGTGCCCAGTGCGGTGAATACACCCAGAGCATGATTGGCGCCTTGCGCTGGTAAGCTGATTCAAGCTCAGCAAACATTGCGCCATCAGTTCCAGCGTGCACCACGGTAAATGGCAGGCCGAGCGCTTCCACACGCTCGTCATCAAAACCTTCCCAGGTGACAGGTCCCCCCAGATAGCGGCCTTTCGGTGCGGTCTCCGCAGTCGAGAAAGCCTCTGCGCATTTGGGATCCTTCAACGCTTCCCAATTTGGCAGGCCAGGACATTTCTCCTTCATATACTCGGGATACCACCATTCCTCCTTGGCCTTGGGGCCCAGAGCGCCAAGACGTTCGGTCATCCCGGCTGCATCAGCCGCCTTCATTGCTTCGCCGGCGGTTGTGTCCCAGTATTCCATACCGATTGTGAGGTCGCCATTGGTCAGACCAGTCGACAGGCTCGACAGGTAATCACCGGTTGGATACTCCACGGTGTAGCCAAGACGTTCCAGAACTGTCCCCAGGATCTTGGCATTCAAGTTCACACTGGTCCAGTCAAACAACACGATTTTGATGGGATCATTTGATTCAGGCGCAGCGGCCTGTACCTGGATGGCTGAAGTTGCCAAAGCAACGGCCAGCAATGAAGACGCCAGCGCGCCGCGAACGGTTTTCGCAATACTCATATCTAGACTTCCTCTCACCTGACATGCACCGCCAACCCATGCAGGCGGCAACTTTACTAGGTTAACCCGGCGAAGTCTGGAACTCCTCGCCAAGAAGAGTCAAATGAATCTTCGCTTTCCCCTGCACCTATTGCGGCAATCGGCCGGAAATGGTGAACTTCCTGACTAGCGGACTGCAATGACCACTCCCCTGCTAGGGATCGTGGCCGCCTCACCGGGCA
Source organism: uncultured Alphaproteobacteria bacterium (assembly GCA_963700885.1). GTDB lineage: Bacteria > Pseudomonadota > Alphaproteobacteria > Rhizobiales > Aestuariivirgaceae > Anderseniella. The sequence goes on along the minus strand of CAVOZJ010000020.1, from coordinate 370,063 downwards.
TGGAAACATAAGGTGCCGTTTGCTCTGCAAGAGTTACTGTTCCGCTGTCCTGCAGGCCGGATACGTGTGCTGAAAACTCCGCTGCCCACAAAGTTTCCTTCACTGTCAATACAATCACCCCGTCGGGCTTGCAAATGCGTATGAGTTCATCCACGCCCCGGGTCCCAACATGCCCAGTCGTAAACACACCTGCCGAGACGATCCCGGCAAACGAACTGTCTGAAAAGGGTAGTGATCCGCCCAGCGCCAGTTGATGAAACTCACTGTAGACGCCTTTTTTCCTGGCAACGGCCAGCATGCCTTCAGAGATATCCAGCGCCTCGACCCGGGGGTAACCCATGATCCCCAACCACTCGCCCACCAGCCCGGTTCCGGCACCTGCGTCCAACAGAGGCCCGGCCCCACGCGGCAAATGCCGGCTCAGCAGCGCCAGGCAGATTGCCGGATGCCGGTAACCGGCAACCGCCATGTCTGCATCATAGCTTTCCGCCCAGCGATCATAGTGGCCAGCAACTTCTTCGGGGGTTTTCGCATCATAGACCGCGCCGAGGTGTCCATCATGCTTGGTATTTGTCATTCGGGATCAGGCTCCGTGGCATTGGCGCGTTTGCCGCGTCATGATAGTCAAGACAGGCAGACTGTAAACCGTTCCCGCAAGGCTATCCATATGACTGATGAACTGACCGAAGCTCGTAACGCCATGGCGGCCATTCCATTGCTGAAAGGGTACTCGGGACCAGTTGAACGGCTGGGAGGATTGACCAACCTGGTCTATCGTGTCGGAAAACACTGTCTTCGGGTTCCAGGCAAGGGGACCGAAGAATACATTGATCGCGCCAACGAAGCAATTGCCGCGGAGGAAGCGGCCCGGGCCGGTGTTTCACCGCAGGTGCTTTTTGCCGATGCCGACAGCGGCCTGATGGTCACCAGCTTCGTCGAAGGTGCCCACACAATGAGCCCGGAGGCATTCCGGTCGCGCACCGGTGCTCCGGCACGAGCGGGTAAGGCTTTCCGCAAGCTGCACACATCTGGCGCCGTGTTTCCGTTTCGCTTTGCTCTGTTCCAGATGATTGACGAGTATCTCGGAATCCTGTCGACCAAGGATGTCAAGTTGCCGGAGGGGTACCATGAAGTTGTCGCAGAAGCCGAGACCGTGCAGGCAGCGCTTGCTGCTCATCCGGCAGAACTGGCGCCTTGTCACTGTGATCCATTGTGTGAAAACTTTCTTGATACGCAGGAACGCATGTGGATCGTGGACTGGGAGTATTCCGGCATGAATGACCCGATGTGGGACCTGGGAGACTTGTCCGTTGAGGGCGAGTTCAACGCTGACCAGGACGACGAGATGATGACCGCCTACTTCGGTCGCAACGCTACAGCACCGGAGCATGGCCGCGTCGTGATCTACAAGGCCATGTGTGACCTACTTTGGACACTATGGGGCTTGATTCAACTCGCCAACAACAACCCGGCGGACGATTTTCGCGCCTACGCGGATGGCCGGTTTGCACGCTGCAAGAAACTGATGGCAGACCCGGCCTTTGCCGTCCATGTGGATGCAGTCAAAACAGCATGATGGTCGAGCACAAGATCCCGGCTACTCAATTCCCATGGTGTTTGCCTGAGTTGCAATCTTGCGGCTACTTCTGGCCATAAGTCCTCCGGACCGTTCAAGAAACTCGACGATCTCTGCTACCCCGGTCTGGCGCTTCATATCTGTGAAAATGGTGTTCCCGCCCGTCCGCATGCGATCTGCGTCTGCACGCATGACAGCAAGATCTGCACCGACATGAGGCGCCAGGTCGGTCTTGTTTATCACAAGGAGATCCGAGCGGGTGATGCCGGGGCCGCCTTTTCTGGGGATTTCCTCGCCCTGGCAGACACTGATCACATAGACGGTCAAATCTGCCAGTTCCGGAGAAAAAGTTGCAGCCAGATTGTCTCCACCTGATTCTATAAACACCACGTCCAGATCACGATGGCGATTGTTCAGATCGGCAATGGCGGCAAGATTGATGGAGGCATCTTCGCGGATTGCGGTATGTGGACAACCACCGGTCTCGACACCAATGATGCGGTCCTCCGGCAAGGCCTGCAGCCTGGCCAGCATCATGGCATCCTCCTTGGTGTAGATGTCGTTCGTGACTACGCCGATGGAGTAATCCGCCCGCATTGTCTCACACAGGCGCTGGGTCAGTGTCGTCTTGCCGGAACCGACCGGACCGCCAATTCCTATTCGCAATGGACCGTGGGATGACTTCATGAGCGAAACAGTCTCGTAGTTTGAGTCTCGTGTTGCATGGAGCATATCTCAGCGAGGAAGTTGTTGGTTGCAAGTTCTGAAAGCGGTGTCTCCCGTGCAGCGGTTACTGTGCCGGAAATGGCTGGTTCAATTGCTGCGAGAACTCGTTGCCCATGGGTTTGCCCGAGCGGCACCAGACGAATTGCGGCAGATACCAGGTTGGCAGCGGACGCATGCAACCAGGCTTCAAGCGACAGGCCAAGACCAATACAATGGCCAGCGGCGGCACAGGCAACTGCAATCGGATAGGCAATTTCAGGGCGCTTGATCCGCATCAGTTTTTCCAAACCTGCACATGGCCATACCTGGCTGGTTACTTTCAGAAAAGCATCGCCTTGCGCCATTGTTTCCATACGCAACTCCGCGCCAGGCTGGAATGCGGCCGCAAACTCGACAACGTCAAGCAAATCACTGGAACCGGCCGCACTAGCAGCCTCATGCGCACGCGCAAACAGTACTGCGTCCGACCACAGCATGCCGCCTGACAATGAACTTTCAAGCCAGTCCTGCAATGATGACGCGTCCGGCACAAGACCATTTTCAATTGCTGTTTCCAGGCCCTGGCTATAGCTGAACGCTCCCACCGGATAGGAAGGCGACAACCAGGTCAGTAACCTGTAGATTGCAGGATCGTGACTAGTGGTCATGGTGGTGATCCAAGTGGTCGTGGCTGTGTTGTCCGGACCGCCCCAGGCCATCATATGCACCGCCCTGCGGACTGAAGGGTTCGACAATGGGTAGAGTTGTCGCGCCGAGGCCCTGCAGCATTTCCCCGATAACATGGTCACGCCGGACCAGGATACGAGTTTCCTCGATCTGCGCTTCCAGATGTCGATTGCCCAGGTGCCAGGCCAATACAACCAGATGATGACTGCCCCGGCCACGCACCTCCAGCAATTCTTCAGGCTCTGCAGCAACCTTGATGACGCGGCCGTCCTCAAGTTGCAGCCCATCGCCGTGACAGAGCCGGGTTGCTTCAGGCAGGTCAAGCAGGAATTCCAGACCTGAATCACTGGTCATAACAATTCGCCTGCGATGCCGCTGATCGTTGTTGAGGGTGATGGTGCCAATAGCATCGGCCTGCCAGCTTCCTGCCGCAAGACACCTGGTTGCCCGTATCCTGGTCATCAATACTTGCCCTTAAAACAGGAAATACCGCTGTGCCATTGGCAGCACTTCGGCCGGTTCACAAGTCAGTAATTCACCATCGGCATGAACTTCATAGGTTTCCGGATCCACAGAAATTTCTGGCGTGAGATCATTCAACACCATGTCTTTTTTGCCAATGTTTCGAGTGTTCCTCACCGGCAAAACCTTGCTGGCCAGACCATACCTATCTGAAACTCCGGCAGCCATGGCTGCCTCTGAAACAAATGTCACCCGGCCCTGTGTCATTGCCTTGCCAAATGCGCCAAACATTGGTCTGTAATGCACAGGCTGCGGAGTGGGGATCGACGCGTTCGGATCTCCCATGGGAGCGGCCGCGATGCAACCCATCTTGAGTATCATGTCCGGCTTCACGCCGAAAAATGCCGGTGTCCACAAAACCAGATCAGCGAGTTTGCCTACCTCGATAGAACCTATGTGATCGGCAATACCATGCGCGATTGCCGGATTTATGGTGTACTTGGCAATGTATCGGCGAACCCGCAGATTGTCGTTGTCACCTGTCTCGTCCGGCAAGCGTCCACGTTGACGTTTCATCTTGTCGGCCGTCTGCCAGGTCCGGATCAGGACCTCGCCGACGCGGCCCATGGCCTGACTGTCTGAGGCAATGATCGAAAATGCCCCCATATCATGCAGAATATCTTCAGCCGCAATGGTTTCCTTGCGAATGCGGCTTTCGGCAAATGCTATATCTTCGGCAATCGAAGCATCCAGATGATGACAGACCATCAACATATCGAGATGCTCATCCACGGTGTTGACGGTATAGGGACGTGTCGGATTGGTGGAAGAGGGAATGACATTTCTCTCACCGCACACCTTGATGATATCGGGTGCATGACCGCCGCCGGCACCTTCGGTGTGGAAGGCATGAATAGTTCTGCCCTTGATGGCAGAGATGGTGTCTTCGACGAAACCGGACTCATTCAAAGTATCGGTATGGATCATCACCTGCACGTCCATGTCATCGGCTACCGAAAGGCAACAGTCGATTGCGGCAGGTGTCGTTCCCCAGTCCTCATGCAGTTTGAGCGCACAAGCCCCAGCCTCCACCATCTCAACCAACCCTTCCGGCAATGAAGCGTTGCCCTTCGCCGAAAAGCCGAGATTGACCGGAAAGGCTTCTGCTGCCTCCATCATGCGCTGAATATGCCAGGCGCCGGGAGTACAGGTGGTCGCGTTGGTTCCAGTTGCCGGGCCGGTGCCACCGCCCAGCATGGTTGTTACGCCGGAATACAACGCCTCATCGATCTGTTGCGGGCAAATGAAATGAATATGGGCATCGAATCCGCCTGCGGTAAGAATTTTTCCTTCACCGGCAATGGCTTCGGTAGACGGTCCAACAATGATATCGACGCCAGGCTGGGTATCGGGATTTCCTGCTTTGCCTATAGCGGCAATCATACCGTCCCTGAGGCCTATATCGGCCTTGTAGATGCCGGTGTGATCGACAATCAGGGCGTTGGTTATGACGGTATCAACCGCGCCATTGGCTCGTGTGACCTGTGATTGTCCCATGCCGTCGCGGATGACCTTGCCACCGCCGAATTTCACTTCCTCGCCGTATGTTGTAAGGTCGTTTTCAACCTCGATGAACAATTCAGTGTCGGCAAGCCGAACCTTGTCGCCGGTGGTTGGACCATACATCGCGGCATAGGTCGCGCGTGAAATGCGTGCCGGCATCAGTCCAGACCTCCCATGATTTTCTGGTTGAAACCATAAACCTGTCGCGCACCAGCCAGCGGCACCAGAGTGACTTCCCGGGTTTGGCCCGGTTCGAACCTGACAGCAGTTCCCGCTGCAATATCGAGGCGCATTCCATGGGCCTTCTGCCGCTCAAATTCGAGTGCCGGGTTGGATTCAAAAAAATGATAATGAGAACCGACCTGAACCGGCCGGTCACCGGTGTTGGCCACCAGAAGCGCAACTGCCTCACTGGCCTCATTCAGGATGATGTCGCCATCCTTCAAAAAGTATTCACCCGGTATCATATGGCAAATCACCTCTCTTCAGCGGATGGGTTCGTGCACGGTGACAAGCTTGGTACCGTCAGGAAATGTTGCCTCAACCTGCACGTCGTGGATCATTTCGGCGACGCCCTGCATGACCTGATCGCGGGTGATGACCCGGGCACCATCTGCCATCAACTTCGCGACACTGGTGCCATCGCGGGCTCCTTCCACAACGAAATCCGAAATCAGGGCTATGGCTTCGGGATAATTCAACTTGACCCCACGTTCCAGCCTGCGGCGGGCAACTGTCGCAGCCATGGAAATCAGCAACTTGTCCTTTTCACGGGGTGTCAAATTCACTGCGTTCTCCCTTGATCAATCAACATGTCCATACCCGAGGCAGATTCGTACCACACAAGGCAGCCAGAATTGGCATTATCGCCTTGCGAAGTTCATGACCGCTTGGTGCCAGGATTCTCGTCAGGCACACTCCATCAAGGTCACTGCTGCCTCCGACAACATCATGATGATCAATGAGTGCTCGTGCCTGGTCGCAATGACGACCAGACCACGGCCCGGCTGTTATGATACTGGCAAATGCACGTGACCGGTTTGCGACTGGCGTTTTATCGAGCAATGCGGAAACATCGCCGATCAGCTTTGATCTATCAATGAAGGCGACTTTGCCATCACATTCGATAATCCACTCATCTGCCAAACTGGCAGTGTGCACATATTCCCCCATAGCAGGCCGCCCGATGATAACCGCCTCACACGCGATTAACGTGGCTGATCCTGCCAAAGAAACATGCATCCTGCGATCAAGCCTGGCGCCTTCAAACAAAATGGTCTCCTGCGGAAGCCAGCAGGCAAATGCCTGATCGCCGACAGTCAGCCGGGATGAGATACCGGCATCTGAACCAGTAGATCTGTAGATGCGTTCGCAAGCTTGGGTAGTGATGGCCGCTCTGGTATCCGCTTCCAGGGCGACGTCAATCTTCAATGCATCTCCGCCCGTCAAACCACCTGCTGTATTGATCAATATGGCTTCATGGGCTGGCGTTACCTGTTTTGGCAAGCGAGCCTTGAGGCAGCCCTGCTGGTACAGCCCGTCCAGAACAGTACGGCCGTCAACCGATTTGAAAGATATCCTGACTTCACCCTGTGAGCGTTGCATATTCTGCACAGTCGGCGGTTCAGAGTCGGCACTTACCAGCTTGAGTTCTACCCTGGGTCTCTTCTTGCCTTCACTGGCCGGTACGCAAGTCTCCATCAGATCGTCATGTGCCTCAGTATTGCATTCTCATCTGCGTTCCGCATTTCGCCGGCCATGATAATTTCACCGCGATCCATGACGGCATAGGTGTCTGCAAGCGCTCGCGCAAACTCAAAATACTGTTCAACCAGCAGAATGCTCATGCCGCCCTTTTCACGCAACAGAGATATGACACGTTCAATGTCCTTGATGATCGACGGTTGTATGCCTTCGGTTGGTTCGTCAAGAATGAGCAATTTTGGCCGCATTACCAGGGCGCGTGCAATGGCCAGTTGCTGCTGCTGACCGCCAGACAAATCTCCACCACGGCGCGACAGCATGTCCTTGAGCACCGGGAACAGTTCAAATATCTCCTCTGATATCCGGCGTTCCCCGGATGGTAATACAAACAATCCAGTATTCAGATTTTCGCGCACACTCAGCAACGGAAATATCTCCCGCCCCTGTGGTACGTAGGCCACACCGGCACGGGCGCGATCTTCGCAGGTCGCGCGCACAACTGAAACTCCGTTCCAGGTGATCTCGCCATTTGCAATTGGCAGTTGACCTACTATTGCACCCAGCAGGCTGGTCTTGCCGACGCCATTGCGACCCATCAGGCAGGTGACCTTGTCCTTCGGCACTTCGAGACTAACACCTCGCAACGCCTGGGCTGCACCATAATAAAGGTCTACATTCGCAATGCTGAGCACCTGATGACTACCTTCCCAAATAACTTTCTATGACCTTTTCATTGGCACTCACCACTTCCAGGGAACCTTCGGCCAGAACAGATCCTTCAGCCAGAACGGTAACCTTCACATCCAGGTCACGCACAAAGGCCATGTCATGCTCAACGACGATGACCGATTGATTTTTTGCGATATCGCGTAGCAGCCGCGCTGTCTCATTTGTTTCAGAATCGGTCATGCCGGCAACCGGTTCATCAACCAGCAATACTTTGGGGTCCTGCGCCAGCAGCATACCAATTTCGAGCCACTGCTTTTGTCCGTGAGATAACTCGCCCGCTATCTTCTGCCGTACATCCTGCAAGCGAACGGTTTCCAGCGTCTGGTCTATGCGTTCTTTGTCAGCAGCCGATGCGAACCATGTCAATGCATGCATCACCTTCCTGGTACCTGCCAGGGCAAGTTCGAAGTTTTGTGTCACCGTCTGGTGTTCAAAAACCGTTGGCTTCTGGAACTTTCGGCCTATGCCGAGTTGGGCAATGTCGGCCTCGTCCAGCTGGATCAGGTCCACGTCTCCATTGAAGAAGATTTCTCCACTGTCAGGGCGCGTCTTACCGGTAATGACATCCATCATGGTGGTTTTGCCTGCACCATTTGGGCCGATGATGGCTCGCATCTCTCCCGGATTGATTATCAACGACAGGCTGTTAAGTGCCTTGAATCCATCGAAACTGACTGTAACACCGTCCAGGTAAAGCACGGGTGTGACCGGGTTCCTTGTCATTCTGCCGCCTCCTGCCGGCCATGCCGCAAATCAGGGGTCGCAACTGGCTTACAAAGGTTGCTGAAGAAGTTTTGCCGCACTTGTGTTGCCAGTCCCATGATCCCCTTGGGCAGAAACAGGGTCACGGCTATGAAAAGGCCGCCCAGCGCAAACAACCAGTATTCCGGCAATGCACCGGTAAACCAGGTCTTTGCATAGTTGACCAGGATTGCTCCCAACACTGCACCAATCAACGTGCCGCGGCCGCCAACAGCGACTGCGATGACAATCTCAATTGAATTGGCCGGGGAAAACTCGCTGGGATTGATGATACCGACCTGTGGCACATAAAGCGCACCCGCAATACCTGCCAGGCCGGCAGACACGACAAATACGAAAAGCTTGTAGTGCTCCACCTTGTAACCGAGAAACCTGGTGCGACTTTCAGAATCCCGAATGGCTTCAAGTACCTTCCCGGCTCGTGACGTGGTGATGAGGCGGCAGATAATGTAACCCAGCCCCAGAGCAACTGCGGAAGCAGCAAACAATCCGGCGCGCGTGCCCTCTGCCTGCAGGGAAAACCCGATGATATCCTTGAAATCCGTCAATCCATTATTGCCGCCAAACCCCATGTCATTTCTGAAGAATGCCAGCAGCAAGGCATAGGTCATGGCCTGCGTAATGATGGAGAAATAGACCCCGGTCACCCTTGATCTGAATGCAAACCAGCCGAAAACAAAAGCCAACAATCCGGGAACAGCCAGCACCATAATGGCGGCAAAGAAAAAACTGTCGAAACCGTACCAGTACCAGGGCAACTCCTGCCAGTTCAGAAATACCATGAAATCGGGGAGTTCAGGATTTGCGTACACTCCGCGGGTTCCGATCTGGCGCATGAGATACATACCCATGGCATAACCGCCAAGAGCGAAAAATGCGCCATGACCCAGGGAAAGAATACCGCAGTAGCCCCAAATCAAATCGACTGAAAGCGCCAGCAGGGCGAAGCACAAATACTTACCCATCAGTGCCACGGCATATCCCGACAGGTGCAAGGAACTACCGGCTGGCAACGCCAGATGCATGACAGGGACTGCAACGGCTATTGCTGCAAGGATTGCCAGAAACCAGATGCTTCGCCCGCCAAGTGCACGCAACAACATTGCTGAGATCATGCCTCCGCTCCCCTGCCCTTCAGTGCAAACAGACCGCGCGGACGCTTCTGGATAAACAGGATAATAAACACCAGCATCAAAACCTTTGCCAGAACAGCGCCGGCATAGGGTTCGAGAAATTTGTTGGCGATGCCCAGCGTCATTGCGCCGACCAGCGTTCCCCACAGGTTCCCTACACCGCCAAATACAACAACCATGAAACTGTCAATGATGTAGCTCTGCCCAAGATTGGGACTGACGTTGTCAATCTGGCTGATGGCAACACCGGCAATACCGGCAATGCCGGAGCCCAGACCGAATGTCAGCGCATCAATCCACCTTGTGCGGATGCCCATTGAGCCTGCCATGCGCCGGTTTTGCACCACGGCCCGCATCTGAAGGCCAAAGCCGGTGAAGCGCATTGCAAGAAATAGAAGCGCAAAGATCATCATTGCAAATGCAACGATGTAAAGCCGGTTCCAGGTGAGAGTAAGCTGGCCAAGTTCAAGCGAGCCGGACATCCATGACGGATTGCCAACCTCACGATTGTTGGGTCCGAAAATTGTTCTTACTGCCTGTTGCAGGACAAGCGACACGCCCCAGGTCGCCAACAGTGTTTCAAGCGGGCGGCCATACAGAAACCGGATGATGCCGCGTTCCATGGCAATGCCTACCAGGCCGGTCAAAGCAAACGCCAGTGGCAATGCGATCAGCAATGACCAGTCGAACAGGCCGGGCATCGCCTGGCGGATGAGCTCCTGCACCATGAAGGTCACGTAGGCACCCAGCATAACCATCTCGCCATGCGCCATGTTGATGACGCCCATGACGCCAAAGGTGATGGCAAGTCCAATTGCGGCAAGCAGCAGCACGGACCCGAGACTTATGCCGTATACAACGTTCTGGGCATTACGCCAGACTGCAAGCGAACTATCAATGGTCGCCAGAGCTGCCCGAGCACTTTCGGCCACAGCGCCTGAACTGCTGTTCGCGACTGGTGTCAGCAATGCGATCGCATCCTGATTGGCCATGGGTTTAATGACATTTATCGCTGCGAGCTTGTCTTCCTCGGGTTTGTCCGACGCAAGGATGGCGGCAGCATGGGCCTGTTGCATGGCCAGCTTCACTTCTACGTCATCCTCAGCGGCAATGGCTGCGGTGAGACTATCCAGTGCCTGTATGTCAGGTGATGTCAACATGGTGCGCGCAGCCGACAAACGTCGCTGTCGGTCTTTCGAACGCAGTGTCAGACTGCCAAGAGCATCGCGGATAGCACCGCGCATCCTGTTATTGATACGAACTTTTTCGAGCGCAGAAGCATCAAGTGTAGCAATGCCTTCACCCGTTACTGCATCAAAGTATGAACCGGAACTGGCAACATCAGCGATCACAACCCTGCCATCCGGCCTGACAACAAAAATCCTGTTGTCTGCAAGTGCGACGAGAATATCAGCTGCGCGCTCATTGCCGGATGCAGCGATTTCGCCGACTGCATTGAGCCGCTTGCTGAAATTTTTTTCCTTCAAACCGGAAAGCGCTGTTTCAAGATCAGCCGACTGTACAGGAACAACCGTCAACATGACGGCTACAATCAGGTTAGCGACCAGGGCTGCCACTGTGCGCAAAATTGTCATTAATCGAGCGTCCGTCCCTGCGACGTGTTGCAGAAGTAAGAGAAAAAGGGGCAGCCCGGTTTGGAATTCTGAGGCTGCCCCAAGTTGGAGGAAACCCGGTTAACTTCCCTGACCGCCACACTTGCCGGCCTTCACGTTGTAGTTGCCGCATGACATCGGAAGCCGCCAATCCGAGATCAGGTCCCTGGAACCATCCAGGAAGTCTGACCAGGCATCGCCGACTACCAGGCCTGATGTCGACCAAACAGTTTCAAACTGGCCGTCAGCCTGAATCTCACCAATCAGAACCGGTTTGGTGATATGGTGGTTTGGCATCATGGCCGAATAACCACCCGAGAGGTTTGGAACGGTAACACCGATGATGGCTTTGCCAACCGCGTCCGGATTTGTTGTACCTGCCTTCTTGACTGCCTCAACCCACATATTGAAGCCAATAAAGTGAGCCTCCATGGGGTCGTTGGTAACGCGCTTGTCGTCCTTGATATAGGCCTTCCAGGTCTTCACAAAGCTGGTGTTCACCGGAGCTTGCACACTCTGGAAATAATTCCAGGCGGCCAGGTGACCAACCAGCGGCGCGGTATCGAGACCTGCCAGTTCCTCTTCTCCGACAGAAAATGCAACTACCGGTATGTCTTCTGCCTTGACACCCTGATTGCCCAATTCCTTGTAGAACGGGACATTGGCATCACCATTGATTGTGGACACCACGGCCGTTTTCTTTCCGGCGGCGCCGAACTTCTTGATGTCTGATACGATGGTCTGCCAGTCAGAATGTCCAAACGGGGTGTAGTTGATCATGATATCCTCTGCAGCCACACCCTTTGCTTTCAGGTAGGCTTCCAGGATCTTGTTCGTGGTGCGCGGATAGACATAGTCGGTACCTGCAAGAACCCAGCGTTCTACCGAACCACCCTCTTCACTCATAAGATAGTCGACGGCAGGGATTGCCTGCTGATTGGGAGCTGCTCCAGTGTAGAACACGTTTCTGGAGCTTTCCTCACCCTCATACTGAACCGGATAGAAAAGCAGCCCGTTCAGTTCCTCGAAGACCGGCAAGACCGACTTGCGCGAAACGGATGTCCATGCTCCAAACACAGCTGCGACTTTTTCCTTTTCGAGTAACTCACGGGCCTTTTCGGCAAACAGCGGCCAGTCGGAGGCCGGATCAACGACCACGGCTTCAAGCTTCTTGCCCAGCAGGCCACCCTTCTTGTTCTGCTCCTCGATGAGCATCAGCATGACGTCTTTCAGAGTTGTTTCTGAAATGGCCATGGTACCTGACAGTGAGTGCAGAACACCGACCTTGATGGTTTCTTCAGCCGACACCATGGCTGACGTTGACATCAGTGCAGCGCCAATGAGAGCCGCCCTGAACCCAGACATTGCAATTCGTGATTTGAACATTTTGCGTCTCCCGCGATTTTGTTTTGCGACGCAACATGCACTTCAAGTTGTATGCCACTTTTCAATCAAAAAATGATTATTTGTTAACATATTGTTTTAAAATGAAAATAAACAATTTCCCTTTACATAATGCGATTATCTATTGGCTGGAGAAGGTAAACTCTGCATGAAAATTATCGCACTGCACAAAATTTACGCACTGATTCTTGACACTGGCTGGATGTTTAATCAGAGCCCAAGCCGGGCCAATGCTGCTTTTGCAAGTGACTTCGTTTCGTTGTCGGTGAACGGAAAAGCCTTGAAGAAATCGGCCTGACAATAGCCCCTGTTGGTCTGGCGAATTCTGTCGGCATCGATACTGGCAAGCTGGTTCCTGCCACCAAGCTCATGCGCCAATGCCGCAACAGCATGGATATGCATGTGTGCATTGGGCGCCTTTGTAGCGCGTTCTGCCCAATTGATTGCCGCTTCATAGTCACCGCGAACAATGTGAGACAACGCTCGAGTTGCCAGCATGGCATAATTGAGCGGATCGATGGGGCTGAGGGATATCGCCTTCATGATGTTGTCCTGAGCAGTTTCTGCATCTCCCATCATGGTGCCAAGCAAAGCCCGGTTGTAAATGGCAAAGGCGTAGTTGGGACTTAACTCGATACTTCTTTCGAGCCAGGGCAAACCTGCATCCAGATTTCCCGACAGCCATTTTGATCGCCCCATGGTCAGGTTCACGAAAGGATCAAACGGATCCAGTTGCATGCTTTTTTCGGCATACAGTTGTGCAAGTCTGGTCTGTTCGGCGGGTTCTCCAGAATGTCCCAGAAATGCATTCTGAAAATGTGTAAATGACAGGCCTGCATGTGCTCGTGCAAAGCTGTTGTCAGCCGAAACAGCACGATCGAACATATGCGCCGCGATAGCATTGTCATGCTGATTGAAGCGATACATGTGCCACAATCCGCGATGATATGCCGACCAGGCGTCCAGGTTTTCTGTCGGCAGTCTGGCGGCTTCGATTGCTTCCTTGACCTGAATCCGCGTTTCAACGGCAGTGACTATGTTTGCCGATATTGTGGAACGTAACTGCAGTAAATCATCCACCGGGCTCTCGAACCGATCAGCCCAGATCACCTGGCCACCGGGCGCGTGCGACAGTTCGACCGTTACGACACTGGTGCGATCACAAAAGGCAATGGTACCGGAAAGCACGTACCGGGCGCCCAATATTCTGCCTGTCTCAGCAATATCAACAGCGGCATCGCGGAACCTGAATGTCGAACCGCGGGCAATGACGAACAGCCAGTGCAGGCGGGAAAGCTCCAGAATGACCTCCTGCGAAACTGCATCGCCCAAGGCTCCAAAGCGCTCGTCAGGTGTCAGGACCTGAAGTGGAAGCACTGCAATTGAAGGCCGCTCGCCAGATGGGGAGGTCCTGGTGCTGCCGGCCTGGTGCGGGTTCGTTGCCTCATCTCTGCTTGCTTCGATGATCTGCACAACGGCAACCGGATTTGTAATTTCCACCTCGCCAACGAACCGGAACCCGCGTCTGTGCACGGTTCGGATCAGTTTCTGTGCCTTGCCATCATCCCCGATGGCCCGACGCGCCATGCGAACCCGGCTGTTGACTACAGCCTCCGATACAACCCTGCCGCCCCAGACATGCAGATTGATCTCGTCCTTGGTCACCATTCTGGTGTGATTGGAGACGATCAATTCGAGCAGCGCGAATACCTGCGGTTCGACTTTGCGCAGCGACCCATCCATTCGCAATTCAAATCGATCAGTATCCAGTTCGAATTTTTCAAAACTGTAAATCACAATGAATTATGCCGTCTTTACACAAACGCTGAGCGGAGCGTGTTCAAAAGCGCCTATAAAAAGGCGTCCAAATCGGTGTTCTGCACGATTATGCACAAGTTCTGCAGAATTTCTAAGCTCCGTCTGCAAGCATCGGGATGATTTTTCCTTGAAGGTGATTTTCGACAGGCAGCGCAACTGATGACCAGTTCATCGGATGGCCTGCCCGGGTTGGCATGGTGCCGGCCGGACATCAGAAAGGAAACTGCAATGGAACAGAATACACAACCTGATTTTGCTGCAATCAAGGCCAAGCAGAACGCCGCCTGGTCTTCAGGAGATTACGCAATTGTCGGCACAACCCTGCAGATTGTCGGTGAGAACCTTGCCGAAGCACTGGACCTTCGTTCAGGTCAGAAGGTTCTTGATATAGCTGCGGGAAATGGCAATTTTACTCTGGCTGCAGCGCGCAGGTGGGCAAATGTAACGTCCACCGATTATGTTCCCGGACTTCTGGAGCGCGGCAAGGAACGTGCCGACACTGAACGCCTTGATGTGGCATTTCAGGTAGCTGATGCTGAAGATTTGCCATTTGCTGCGGCAAGCTTTGATGCAGTTGGTTCAACCTTTGGAGTGATGTTTACTCCCGACCAGAACAAGGCAGCCGCAGAGATGCTTCGGGTCTGCAGAAGCGGCGGCAAGATCGGTCTTGCCAACTGGACACCGGACGGCTTCATAGGCGCTCTGTTCAAGGTGATTGGCCGCTATATGCCACCGCCTGCCGGTGTACAGCCTCCCTCCCTGTGGGGCACCAAATCCCGGCTTGAGGAGCTGTTTGGCAAAGCCAGTTCAAGTATCGTGGCCGTTGAGCGGGATTTTGCCTTCAGATATCGCTCACCCGATCACTGGCTGGAAGTTTTCCGTGACTTTTATGGGCCCACCCACAAGGCGTTTGGCGCACTGGACACCGATGCGCGTGCATCACTCAGCGAAGATCTGCTGGATCTGATCAGCCGCAATAATGTGGCAGATGACGGCACAATGGTTGTTCCATCGGCTTACCTTGAAGTCGTCGTAACCCGCCGCTGAGGGATCAACATCCGGGGATCGAACTTCTGCTCTTCCGCCTGCTCGAACCGGGAGCGGGCGGAAGTGCGCATCAGTTTTCAGGGCATGAGCTCAAGGGTTTCCTGCCAGCAGATGAGCCAAAGTGCCGGGAAGCCCAATCCAGCGGCGAACTCCAGGTCCAAGCTGTGCCAGTCCTTTACAAGGTCCGGCAACTCGCGTCAGCCGCGACGTCCGCCACCCCTGCGACCCCCACCACGCCCGCCATGGCTGCGTCGTGTCGAATGACTGCGCGAGCGCTGGCTGCCTCTGCTGCGCGCCTGGCTGTGGCGGTTCAGACTATTTGAACTTTTGCGCCGCGTTTGCGCGGACGGCTTTGTCCGTTTCCGTGCCGTCGACTTCTTCTGTTTTCTGGCCGGTTGTTTTGCCTTTTTTGCCGGCCGCTGTGCATTCGTTGCGGGTTGCTTTGCCTTTTTTGCCGGCCGCTGAGCGTTCTTCGCCTTGTCCCTTGTTACAGGCCTCTGCAATCTGTCCTTGCCGCCCGGCCGGCCCTCGCCAACGCCCGGCCTGTTTGCACCATCAAGTTTTGTGTCTCTCCACTTCTTGCCATCATGCCTTTGCCAGTTGTCCTTGTTCTTTCGATAGACGTTGCCCTGGCGGTCGGTGAAGACATTGTTGTCTCTTGTCCTTTTGCCGGCGAAGTCTCGGCGTAACGTGTCCCTGTTGGGTCGATTCTGCTTGAAATGGTTCCGGTTGCGATTAGACGCCCGGTTGTACAGGTTGTTGCTGTGCCGGTTGTATGAGGCCCGATGATGCTTTCTGCGGTAATTATCGTAACGGCCGGCGTGGAAACCACCTGGCCCGTACCAGCCATGGCCGCGATGCCGGTGCCAGCGGTAACCGGGGCCGAAACCGGCATGGAAGTGGAACCGTCCCCAGCCAACAGCATATCCCCATCCCAGCCACGGCCTGAAATAGGCACCCAGGGCCCAGGTCAGTGGGCGGGGATAGTAATAGGAGTTCCACCAGGGCTGGTAGTAATACCCGGTACCGTAAACAATCGTGTCGTCATAAATGTATGAGCCAAGATAACCCGGTGTATAACCGACATAAACATAATCAGGTGTCGATTCATAAACCTTCACATACTTCGCGTTGTATGCCGGATTGCTGGGCGGAATGTCCTCGACTTCACCCGGCACCTCGTCAGCCACCGTCCATGGGCCGGTGGCGTTTTCGGAGACGAACCAGACCCCCTGATCAACGACAAAATAACGGTCCTTGATCTTGAGCACCGTCGATGAAGTGTTGACGGCATAAAGCATTTCGGTGCCCTCAACCGGCTCGAACTGAGGATCCCCGTCATAAGAGACTTCAACGCTGGCCTGCTTGCGGTCGATTGCCGTCACCTGCGGTATGCTGGCCTCGGCGACTGCTTCCTCGGCCTGGTCCGTTCCGGCAATCTGGCTCAGTACGCTGCCGCGCTCTGAGTCTTCGGGAATTTGCGCGAACACCTCCGGTAGCTCACCGGAGGGTACATAGGTCCAGCCATCGTTGCCGATACTGCTGTTCACATACCAGCGGCCGGACAGCAGCACGTAGTACTTCTGTGTGGCGGGGTCCAGGAACATGGCGGTTTCGGAGTTTTCGACATAAAGCAGGTTGGCGCCCACCAGCGGGGTGAACGACGGCTCGCCGTCGATCACGATCAATTCGGCGGGAACATCGGTGTAAACGATTTCAGGTATGCGCTCGTCCTTGTCACTACCGACGAGCTTGGCCAGATCCGCCTTCTGCTCATCCGTCAGTTCAATCAACCTGGATATGTCGGCAGGAACCTTTTCGGTGTACTTCCAGGGTCCTTCGATGGCACTGGCCTGGTACCAGATGTTACCGCCGTTCAGGTAGTAGCTCTTGCTCGCGGGATCGAGCATGATCGGGAAAGGCGTGTTTTCCATCGCCAGAACCTTGCTGCCCTCGATGGCGCCAAGCTTTGGCTTGCCGTCGACAAACAACAGCACTGCCGGCGCATTGCTGATAATGATTTTCGGTGGATCATTGTTGAGGTTTTCGGCTTCCTTGCGTTCTGTTTCAGCCTCTTGCAGCGCCACAGCCAGCCGGTCGACGGAAATGGTAGTCGCCCCCTTGGCTGACGCCTCCTCGATCGCACTGATAAGCTTTTTCCTGTCGTCATCACTGGCATCAGGAAGAGTGATCCGTGAAACGCTTACATTGTCGACATAGGCGAGGCGCTCTTCCATATCTGCATCGACGCGGGCATTGAACCACAAGGCACCAAATCTGGGCTCTGCTTTTTCGCTCTTGCGCAACGAGAACGCTGCCCTGCCGCTCAGTCTGGGGCCGACCAGTTCTTCAATCTGTGGCTGGTAGATAACGATCGTGCCCAGGCTGCTGGCAATTTCACGCGGCCAGCCAATGTCATCATCCTTTTCCGCATCTTCTTCATTCTGCTGCGTCTGCGTCTGCGCCAGAGCACTCGTAAACACGCTTGCGTTTCGATCCGGAAATGCCAGTGCCGCCATGGCGGCCAGTGCGAAAACAACAATCATCAGGTGACGTGAGTTACTCATGGGCGATGTGCCTCCAGGCTTTGCGCTGATGGCAATAAACTTGCCTGCTGCTTCGGGTGGGTTTTGTTTCTTGTTGTTGCCAGCACAAGGTCAGGTGGCGGAACCCGACCGGCGGCAACTATCCAAACGCCAAAAACGAAAATCAACATGTCGACCAAGTATTTTCATGAAATGTTGCGACATTATGACTGCCAACGGAATGGAGCAGCTTTATGGGTTCAAGAAAACCCATATCGCTCACACCTAGCCATTGCGGGCCTGAAGTTTCTTCATGAAACGATCACGAATGACCACGGGGTCCATGGTGATGACCGGGACCTTCACATTGCCTGACTGGCACTTGCAGACGATGATTGTCATCCTGTCACTATCCAGTGCTGCCTGGACGGTTGCCGCAGCTTGTTCAGCCTGGCACTCAACGACGTTCTCGCAACCGCAGGCTTTTGCAACAGCCGTCAGCGATGTCTTCTTGCCGGCATAGGTCGGCTGGTCTCCGGTGGAGCCATAACTGCCGTTGTCGATGATCAGCAGTATGAAATTGTCGGCAACATTGTTGGCAATGGTCGGCAAGGTGCCAAAGTTGGTCAGGACCGAACCGTCGCCGTCAATGGCAATGATCTTCTGTTTCTGGGCCAAGGCAAGACCCAGTCCGATCGAGGATGCCAGTCCCATGGTGCCGAGCATATAGAAATTGGTCGGCTGGTCGTCGAGCATGTGCATTTCCTGGCTGGGCAGGCCGATATTGCAAACGACGAAATGGCTGGATATGACCGGGATGAGTTCTTTCAGTACTTCGGAGCGGATCATGATCAGTATCCTTTCCAGAAGGTAGCGTCGGTCAGAACGGCTACCGGCTTGTTGCACATGAAGGTGTACTTCAGAATGGCGTCCAGTTCGTTGACATCATCTTCATGGTGGAAGTGGTAGGTTGGAATGCTGAGCTGAGCCAGCAGTGCCTTGGTGTGAACAGCCATTTCAACCTGGCAGGCGACCGGTTCACCCAGTTCGCCGCGATAACTGATCAGCATGGGCAGAGGCATGCGGTAGTACTGGATCAGGGTCACCAGCGTGTTGACGGTTACGCCGATGGCGGTGTTCTGCATGATGATGGCGGGACGCTTGCCGCCCATGTATGCGCCGGCGCACAGGCCCATCCCCTCGTCTTCCTTGTTCGAAGGGATATGGTAGATGTCATTGCTTTGTTCGATTTTTTCGATCACCCCGGCAAGTTGCTTGCAGGGCACCGTTGTTACGAATTCAACCTTGTTGTTCACAAGGTCCGAGACAATCTTGTCGTTTACGGACACGGACAGTTCCTTCTTTTTTGCAATTGAACCTGATCTGGTACTTGCAAAGATTAACATGCAGACATTCCGCTTCCCAATGCAATAATTGACAAATAGCATGCACATATTGCATTTTACTTCATATGGATGAGCAATCTCTCGAAGACCTCCTGGCGCTGATTGAAGTGCGAAACATTACGCTTGCCGCGCGGCGCAGAAACCTTTCGCAACCGGCCTATTCACGCCGGTTGCAAGCCATTGAAGCCCAACATGGAGTTGACCTGGTTGACCGCAGTGTTCGCCCTGCCCGCCCGACTGCGGCACTTGAAATAAGCCGGGAAGAGATCATAAGTGCTCTTGCCGGGCTGAAACGGTTGCGTGAGAACATTATAACGGGGCCCGGCAACACCCGTAACATTACGATTGCAACCGTGCAGGCTCTTGCCTCGGGGTTGCTGCCTGCCGCCCTGGGCAAGATCAGGGGTGACCTTGGTCAGCACCGGGTGCGGCTGAGAGCCGGAAACCACAATCAAAGCTTCCAGATGCTGATGACGGAAGAAGTTTTGCTCATGCTGGCCTATGAGACGATAGGCCGCCCGGTAATCGGTCCAAGTGACCTCGTCGACAAGACCATGGTTGCCAGGGATAGCCTGGTGCCGGTTTGTGCGCCTGAACTGACATCTTCATTCATGGCGATTTCGCCCGGGGAACAGCGAATCCCGTTGATTGACTATCCTCGTGATAATTTTCTGGGCATGGTGCTGCTGGATGATGTGCTGGCCCATACACCGCATCAATTTTCCCATGACATAACTGCGGGGCTTACCAATGCGGTCCTGGGGTTTGTCCGCTGTGGCTTTGGCGTTGCCTGGCTGCCGCATTCCCTGGTGGCCGACAATGTCGCCAGAAGGGAGATGGATATACTGAAGAGCCCGCTGTTTCCGGTGGCAGGCATGAGTATCTCGATGCTGCAACTCAGGACCAGGGCCACCAGGAAGATGCAGCCGTTGTGGGCAGCTTTGGCTGAAGCAATTCAAACCACCATCACTCCATACGATTGAGAATTTTCCAGAGCGGCTTGGGTCCTCTTGACTCATTGCTGACGTTTGGCTTTACTGGAACAAAGAAAGAACATGCTATTATCAAAGGAACAGGAGGATGGCGTCGACCGCACGCTTAAACAGGGCAAGGTCTGCAATCAATCAGCTTCAGAATGCCTCTCCCGGCACCAGGGATGAAGCGCAACAGACCAGCGTGCCATTTGAAATCCCGGACCTCGACCATCACCTGAATGGCGGCATCAGGGTGAATGGATTGCACGAGGTACGGTGCAGTTTTGTGCGCGATTTCGCCTGTGCTGCCGGGTTTGCCCTGGGGTTGGCCATACAATTCGGCAAGCCGGACTGCCGCCGGATTTTCTGGGTGACTGATCCTGCGGCATCCGTTGATTCCGGCCTGCCTTTTCCAGATGGCCTGAGTGAACACGGCATTGATCCGAAAGCATTGGTTTTTGTGCGCCCCATCACCCTGCAGGATGCCTTGTGGGCAGCGGATCAGGCCGCCAGATGCAGTGATCTTTCAGCTGTTGTTTTGCAGGTCAAGGGCAACCCCAGGCACTTTGACATGACCGCTACACGCCGGTTGATGCTGCGGGCACGAAAAAGCGGTGTGCTGGTATGCGTGTTGCGGCAGAGCGGGGAAGAAGAAGCCAGTGCTGCTGCGACCCGCTGGCATGTCGCAACCATGCCTTCAGGACCCGACCCTGACTTTGAACACGGCCTTGGACCGACGCGTCATGTGCAGACACTTGAGCGCAACCGCCACGGTCAGACAGGACAATGGATTTTATTATGGAACCCGGAAGCCCGGGCCTTTGAGAATGGCACAGCGAAAACAGAAACAGCGCATCCTGTCCGTCGCTTTCACGCATCTGTCCACAGACCGGATAGCCCGGCTGAAATGGGGCAAGTCGTGGGTTTTGAACGGGCGTCCTGAACACCCGCCCATTGTGATTACGGATTTGGAAAAGAATGCTGTTCGTGTCGTGGCACATGAAGCATACGCGGCGCGCTTCGGCATATTCAACAGACAAAGCCTGAGCGATGCCCGCGCGCTCGTGCCTGACCTTGAGCATCACACAAGAGACCGCGATGAAGAGCACAAACTGCTTGGCTCACTTGCAGCATGGTGCGAACGATACACCCCGCTTGTTGCGCTGGACGGTAACGACGGCCTGTTCCTGGATGTGACCGGATGTACGCATCTGTTTGACGGAGAAGCACGCTTCATTGCCGATATCGAAACACGGCTTGCGGCACAAGGATTCAACGTTCGCATCTGCCTGGCAGATACCGCCGGTGCGGCATGGGCAATGGCGCGCCACGGGACCGGGCGCATTATCGCGTGTGGTCAGCACACAAAGGCCATAAGCGCACTGCCGCTTGCCGGCCTTCGCCTGGATGCAGCCCTTGTGACGGGACTTGGCCGGGTTGGCTTCAAAACCATTGGCTGTATTGCCGGCCTGCCGCGCGCACCTTTGACAACGCGCTTCGGCAAGCATCTGCTGGACAGGCTTGATCAGGCATCGGGCCGTCTGGATGAGGTCATTTCACCCCTCATGCCGGTCCCCGAACTTGCATCAGAAAAACGCTTTGCCGAACCGGTTGTGCATGAAGACGATGTCAGGCGCTGCATTGATGTTCTGGCAAGCAATATCATTGTTCTGCTGGAACGGCGCAATCTCGGCATCAGAACATGCGAGGTGAAATTGTTCCGAGTTGATGGGAACGTTCAATCCCTTACAGTTCATGCAGCCAACCCGTTGCGGGATCCAGGTCGCATTGCAGCCCTGTTTCATGAACGCCTGGCCAGCCTGCATACGGACATGGACGCGGGCTTCGGATTCGACATCATGCGGCTCAATGTTCTGCAGGCCAGCCTGTTCAACGGCGCTCAGCATGACCTGGTAGGGCAAACCGGTAATGGCGATCAATATGCAGAACTTGTAGACCGGTTGGGGGCACGGCTTGGTACGGACCGGGTTTTGCAGTTTTCATTCTCTGACACTCATATTCCAGAACGCCGGTTTGCTCTTGTGCCGGTTTCGAGACAAAACGGGAAAACCGGCCCGGACCAGGTGGTGTTGCCCGGCCCTGTAAAGACCCCGACGCGCCCTCTGGTGTTGCTGGAAAGACCTGAGCCTATAGAGGTCATTGCACAGGTGCCAGACAGCCCGCCGAGCAGATTTCGCTGGCGCAAGGTGCTCTATGAAATTGCCCGTTCAGAAGGCCCGGAGCGGATCGCCTGTGAATGGTGGCGTGACGGGCGCGCCAGCCTGAGCCGGGATTACTTTCGCGTCGAGGATACACAAGGGTATCGCTTCTGGCTGTTCCGGTACGGACTTTACGAGAGGGAAACCACAAGACCGGATTGGTACATGCACGGGCTGTTCTCATGAACCGGTATCATGAACTGGCATGCAGCAGCAATTTCTCTTTCCTGCGCGGCGCATCCCATCCGGAAGAACTGGTCGTGCAGGCAAAACGACTGGGGATCAGCGGGCTTTCCATCACTGATCGCAACTCTCTGGCCGGAGTTGTACGCGGACACATGGCTGCAAAGGAGGCGGACCTGGCCTATGCACCCGGCTGCCGGCTGGTGTTTACCGATGCCACACCGGATATTCTCGTCTGGCCGAAAAACCGCTCCGCCTGGGGACAGCTTTGCGAGCTTCTCACCCTCGGCAAACGGCGCACAGCAAAAGGCGGCTGTGAGCTGTACCTGAAAGACCTGCTGGAGCATGGCGACGGCCTGTTAATGGCACTGATACCGCAACGTGCAGACAAGATATTTCAAGCCTGCCTTGAAAAATTGAATACAGCCTTCCCGCACCATGTGCATGTTGCAGCCATGCGCAATCACACCGGGAGTGATCAACGCCGGTTATCCACATTTGCAAGACTTGCCGGCAGGCATCAGGTGCCACTCGTGGCCATCGGCGATGTGCTGTATCATCACCCGGACCGGCGCCCGCTGCAGGATGTGCTGACCTGCATCCGCGAACACGAGACCCTGCACTCCATCGGCACGCGGCTTGAGCCCAATGCAGAACGGCATTTGCGTCCACCGGAAGAAATGCTGCGCCTGTTCGAAAGGTATGAAAACGCAGTCGAGCAAACTGCGCATGTATTTGCACAGATTGACTTCTCGCTTGACGAGTTGCGCTACCTGTATCCCGATGACCCGGTATTCGAGGAGCTTGACAATGAACCCCTGCCTTCACAGAAGGCACTGGAAAAGCTGACTGCCATCGGCCTGAAAAGGCGGTTTCCTGAGGGTGCACCACAAAAAGTCGTCGACGCCATTGCCCATGAAACCCGGTTGATTGCAAAACTCAATTACGCGCCCTACTTCCTTACCGTTTATGACATCGTGCGCTTTGCCCGCTCGAAAGGTATTTTGTGCCAGGGGCGCGGATCGGCGGCCAATTCTTCCATTTGTTATTGTCTTGGCATCACGGAGGTTGATCCCGGCAAGGTAAGCTTGCTGTTTGAGCGTTTCATCTCTGAAGAACGCAACGAGCCGCCGGATATTGACGTGGATTTCGAGCACGAACGCCGCGAAGAGGTCATCCAGTATATCTATGCCAGGTACGGACGTGACAAGGCAGGTCTTGCTGCCACCGTCATCACCTACCGTTCGCGATCAGCACTGCGCGAGGTGGGCAAGGTGTTTGGTTTGTCCGACGATGCGATTACCGCCATATCAGGCACAAAATGGGGCAGTTATTCCCGTGAAATTGATCCCGAAGACGCCCGGCGCGCCGGGCTTGATCCCAATGACAAGCATCTCAGTCAAATGCTTGATCTTGCGTCCCAGATCATCGGGTTCCCGCGCCACCTGTCGCAACATGTCGGCGGTTTCGTTATCTTACGCGACCGGTTGTCGTCCCTGATCCCCATCGAAAATGCAGCCATGCAGGATCGCACAATTGTTGAATGGGACAAGGATGACCTGGAAAGCCTCGGCATGTTGAAAATCGACGTGCTGGCATTGGGCATGCTGACCTGCATCCGAAAGGCATTCGATTTTCTGCAGACCCATTATGGACGCAGCGAAACCCTCTCTTCGTTACCCGAAGAAGACACACCGACCTATGACATGATCTGCCGGGCTGACACGATCGGGGTGTTCCAGATCGAAAGCCGGGCACAGATGTCCATGCTGCCGCGCCTGAAACCACGGTGTTATTATGATCTTGTCATCGAGGTTGCCATTGTACGCCCGGGCCCGATTCAGGGTGACATGGTTCACCCCTATCTGCGGCGGCGCCAGGGCAAGGAAAAGGTCAGCTTTCCCAAAGACGAGCTGACGGAAGTGCTGGGCAAGACACTGGGTGTGCCGCTGTTTCAGGAGCAGGCCATGAATATCGCGATCGTGGCCGCGAAATTCTCGCCCGGCGAAGCTGACAAGCTGCGCCGTGCCATGGCCACATTCAGGCGCGTCGGCACCATCAATTCTTTCCGGCAGAAAATGGTCGAGGGTATGGTGTCCAACGGCTATGAACGCGAATTCGCCGAGCATTGCTTCAGGCAGATCGAAGGCTTTGGTGATTATGGTTTTCCCGAAAGCCATGCCGCCAGTTTTGCCCTGCTGGTTTATGTATCGTGCTGGCTGAAATGCCATTATCCGGATGTGTTCTGCGCAGCCATCCTGAATTCACAGCCCATGGGGTTTTACGCACCGGCTCAATTGATCCGCGATGCCCGCGAACACGGCGTTGAAGTGCGTGATGTTGATATCAACCATTCCCAGTGGTTGTCGGTGCTGGAAGCAGAGGCTGAGGCTCTGCCGGTTTTCCCGCAGCATCGCCAGCTCGAAACCGTTCAGAAAAACACTCATGCGGTGAGACTTGGACTGCAACAGGTCAAGGGATTTGGCAAGGAAGATGCGGAATTGCTGATTGAACATCGCCAGGCCGGGTATGACAGCGTGCGCGACTTGTGGTTGCGCTCGGGGCTGACACGCCGGGTCATTGAAAAACTTGCAGATGCTGACTGCTTCCGCTCCATCGGGCTGGACCGGCGCGATGCATTGTGGGCGGTAAAGGCGCTTGACCCTTTAAGCAGTGCAGAACGCCTGCCGCTGTTTGCAGCAGCAGATGCACGCGACCTGCAGCGCGAACCGCATATTCAGCTGCCTCCCATGCCCTTGGGTGAGCACGTCATCAATGATTATCAATCGCTGTCATACTCCCTGAAAGCGCACCCCATGTCATTCCTGCGGCACCGCCTGGTGAAAGATCGCTATCTGGTGAGCGAAACGCTGCAGACAACGCTCAGTGACCATATGGTCAAGGTTGCAGGTCTTGTACTGGTGCGCCAGAGACCGGGGTCTGCCAAAGGAGTAATCTTTGCAACAATTGAGGATGAAACCGGTGTGGCGAACCTCATTGTGTGGCCGAAAGCGTTTGAAAAGTATCGAACGGTCATACTGGGCAGCAGATGCATCGGGGTGCGCGGCAGGTTACAGAAAGAAGATGGGGTTATTCATGTGGTTGCACACCATCTGGAAGATCTAACACCTTTGCTGGCAGACATTGCCAATCTGGCAAATCACATGGGAGGTCTGGCAAATGCCGATGAAGTGCGCCGTCCGCAAGAGAGCATTCAAGGCAGAATCAAGCCAGCAGCCGGTACCAGTCAGGAGAAGATTGCCGGCACAAGAGCTACGCAACGAGCCCTGCCAAAGGGCCGGAATTTTCATTAGAGAATGCTGTCTTCAGATGGTTCATTTCTCTGCGGACACCAAACAGGGCCAAGGAAGTTTGGACTTTTTCATCAACACGCCTATATGACTTCAAACAAGTGACGCATATTTGATTATAGCATACTCATAAATGCAGAAAGACCGAGCCGCCATGGGCGAAACGCTTGAAAAATCAGCAAATGGCGCGAATGAAGCAAAATCTGTGTTTTCCCAGGACCCCCACAGGGCGGGAGAACCGCGGGAAAAAGTACTTGAAGTGGCTATTGGCCGCGAAGTTCGGGCATTTCGGCGCCAGCACAACATAACCGTCGCCGATCTTGCCAAAACCACCGGCCTGTCCATCGGCATGTTGTCGAAGATCGAGAACGGCGTAACGTCGCCTTCACTGACCACGCTGCAAACACTGGCGAATGCGCTGAGTGTCCCGCTGACATCATTCTTTCGGGGCTTCGAGGAGCAACGCGAGGCCGTTCACGTCAAGGCGGGGACCGGCGCTAAAACCGGCGGGCGCGGAACCCGGGCCGGCCATCAATACAACCTGCTTGGCCATATCGGCTCCAATGCCTCCGGCGTCATCGTTGAACCTTACCTGATCACATTGACGGAAGAGTCAGACATCTTCCCCGAGTTTCAGCACGACGGCATGGAATTCATCTATATGCTGGAAGGTGAAGTTGAATATCGCCACGGCGACAAGACATTCATTCTACAACCCGGAGACAGCTTCTTCTTTGACGCCGATGCTCCGCATGGGCCACAGACCCACCTCAGGCTGCCGGCGCGCTATCTGTCGATCATTTCGTATCCGCAGAAGTCCTAGCCCCAATTATTCACCGGACTGTCATGCATTTGCGAGCGCGAGCGTTATCGGCCGG
Organism: uncultured Alphaproteobacteria bacterium; assembly: GCA_963700885.1. Lineage (GTDB taxonomy): Bacteria > Pseudomonadota > Alphaproteobacteria > Rhizobiales > Aestuariivirgaceae > Anderseniella. Next base: position 343,364 of record CAVOZJ010000020.1, on the reverse strand, counting down.
GTTGACGGGGAGAATGTTGTGAGGGTTTTGAGCAGGCGTTGAGGGTTGACGTTCTGGTTTGAACAGCGGCTCTGCTGCCGCGCCGGTTACGGACTTTGCGCCTTGATCCTTGTGAGCAGCAGGGCAAACATTTTCTGGTGTGGACAGGCAGTAGGCAGGGCCATCGTAATCCTTGTTTTCAATTGCTCGACACGCACGGCGATTTTCAGGAATGTACGGCGAATGGTTTCGAAAGTGGCAGTGCGCCAGCGCGAGCGTTTGGGAGCAGCCCCACGCAATAACAGCAACAGCCAATAGGCGCCGGTGTGCAGGAAGAGCCGGAACTGGTTGGCTTGCCAGCGATGACAGGACGTGCGATCAGATTTGGTGTAGAGCTTGTGCTCCTTGATCAGGTTCTCCATTTTGCCGCGCGCGCAGTAGACTTTTTCATAGAGATGTTTGCCGCGCCCAGCCAGATTGGTGACGATATACCGGACATCACTGCCTTGCTCTGTAGCTTCCACACGGGCGATCACCTTTCGCTTCTTCGACCAGCTTTTTGCGCCATACCGGGTTTGGAAGAAACGGCGGACCTTGGGCTTTCCTCCAACCGCCCGGCGTGTTGCAACATCCTCGCACCAGGGGTGTGATAGCTGTTTCAGGGTTTTGTTACCGGGCAGAGAGAGGATATAGGTGCAGCCGGATTGTTCCAGAAGCTGCATCACCTCAGGGGTGCCGTAATGCCCGTCACCGCGCACCGTAATCGTGACGCGCGGCCAGTTCTGCCGGATGCGCCGGATCACGTGGCGCAGGATCTGGGCTGCTTCCTGTCCGGAAGGCCGTTTGCCGGGCCGCAGCACAAAGCACACCGGTTTTTGTGACGCTGCATCGTAGATATGGATCGGCTGGAAGCAGTAACCGCCGGCGTGGGTGTTGAACAAGGACAATTGCTGGCCGCCATGCGTACGGTCAGAGGTATCGTCAATATCAAGCACGATATGTCCCGGCACCGTGTTAAAACTGGCGCAGAACAGATCAATCAGGGCCAGCCCCATGCGGGCCAGTTCGCGCCACGATGGGGTATTCTCCAACCGCGACAAGGTCGGCTGGGAGGCCAGTGCATGACCGGTATCCGGCAGACGGTCACAAGCGATTTTCAGAGCCGGGTCGTGGCGCAACCCGTCAAGATCGTCACAGTCCTCGTATCCGCAGCTGATCGCCAATATGCGTGAACGGATCATGCTGGCATAATCATGAAGTGTGCGTGATGGGTCTCGCCTGTCGTGCAGACAGGCCGCCATTGTGCCGGCGAAATTCAGACCCCGTTCAAGTTCGCGCAGCAAAACCACGCCGCCATCACTGGACAGCGCTCCGCCAGCAAACCGGGCGTGGACATCAAGGCCTTCTACAGGTGACAAACCGGGCAGTAACAGGCTATCTTCGGTCATGGCGGGTGGGATTTTCTGTTGATATGGAATGATCTTGTGTAAGAACCAAAATCATACGCTATTTCAACAACTTGATCCACACCCGCCAGCCAGTTCAATCACCCCGGTGAATAATTCAGGCTAGATGAGTATGACTTCTGATTCGAATCAATCAAAAGTCATAGAACTCATCGATACCAAAGTGCTGGAGCAACTTTATGGGTTCAAGCGAACCCATGATGCTTCAGCGTCAGGGCGCGTGTTCGCTCGTCGGCCGCGACCAATCAATGCATGAAATCCGGTTTGTGATTCTCTTTTGAAGCAAACAACATGGTTTGCATGCTGCCCCGGGCTTGACCGGGGCAGGAGCAGCAATGTCCACAGGGCAAATTCACCATGTAAGCAAGGGTTTTCAGCGGCAAGAAACTCCTGTTTCCCGGTATCCTCCATCCTCTGAATTCATCCACACGTACACGGATATCCGTGGTGCGGCATATTGACAGAGCACGGGTTTTGCAGGCAACCTCTCCATTCAACTTTTTTTACCAGCAGGCATATTTCCGCCTGTAACAACTAGTTGGTTGCCCGAGTGGCAACATGAGAGGGAGGCAGAGAAAATGGGGAGTAATGTTGAGGCACTCACCACCGTTTTCACCGAGTTTTATTACTGGGTGACGGTCGTGTTCATGTTTTTGATCCATGTGGGATTTTGTATGTACGAGGTGGGCGCCAGCCGGCGCCGGAATCACATGCACACACTCATGAAGAACACGATGCTGATCCCGCTGGTCACCATCACCTTCTTCTTCTTCGGCTGGTGGATATACTGGGCATTTCCAAATGGCCCATTCATCAATGGAGGTCTGGAAGACGGATCCGCCAATGCCCCGTGGTCACCGACCATGGCTACAAACCTCGGCGACAGGATAACCGGCGTGTTCTGGGCGGCGTTTCTGCTGTTTTCCTGGACCGCGGCCTCGATTGTCTCAGGCTCGGTTATCGAGCGAATTCGCTCTACCGCGTTCTGGATTCATGCCGTGCTGATTGGTTCGGTATTCTGGATCATCGACGCTGCCTGGGGCTGGCACTTTGGCGGCTGGATGGTCAAGCTGCTCGGCTATCATGACGCCTATGCATCCGGTGTTATCCACGCGATTGCAGGCGGCTACGCCCTCGGCGTACTTGTGGTTCTCGGTCCGCGCCTCGGCAAGTTTGCTGCCGACGGTACACCGCGCGATATCCCGCCGCACAATCCCTGGCTGGTGACCATCGGCCTGTTCCTGATCTATACGGGCTTCTGGGGCTTTTATGCGGCATGTAATGTTCCGATCATTTCGCCCGAAGTCATTGACGGTCAGATCACCGGCGTCACCTGGACTGCGACCAATATCTACCTGGGTCCAACCACACTTGGCGCCATTACCTTCAACTTCCTGATGTCCCTGTCGGGCGGATTGCTGGTTGCATACATTGTATCCAAGGGCGATCCCTTCTGGACATATTCAGGCGGTCTTGCGGGTATTATAACGGCATCTGCCGGCAATGATCTGTACCACCCGATCCAGGCTATGTTCATAGCTGGCATCGGTACCTACTGCGCCTACAAACTGCACTACTGGGTCGAACGCAAGTTCAAGATCGATGACGCGGTTGGTGCAGTTGCGGTGCACGGCTATGCCGGTTTCATAGGGGTGGTCATAGCCGGTTTCATGCTCTGGGGTCAGCCATCGTCACCGTACGAAGGCTATGCCACCATCAATCCGCTTGGCCAGTTCCTCGGTGCTATCATCATGTTCGGCGTGCTTGGCTTCCTGCCTGCGTACATCGTCTCGAAGATCATGGCGGGCATGGGCATGTTGCGTATTCCGCCAAAGGCAGAATTGCAGGGTCTCGATCATCATAGCGAAGTTGCATACCAGGCTGCCATTGATGATGTCACCAATGCCGAGCGTGAACTCGCTGCGAAACAAACTTAGGAAGGAGACACAAAATGTCTACCAATGGAATGAGCAGCTGGGCTGTTGATCTAAAGGACGTTGGCGCGATCTACCCCTTCCAGGGAACGGAAGTCATTCTGCTCATCCTTGGCCTCGCATTCTGGATCGGGTTCCATGTGATGCAGGCGAAAGTTGAAGCAGATGAACTTGCCGACGCAGAACGTGACTTCAATGCCGAGCACTCAGGCAAAAGCATTGATCGATATTAGACGGGTTAACCAAATCGTGGGCGGACGCAAAAATCGCATCCGCCCCTTGCTTTTGCCTGTAAAGAAAAAAACATTCCTGCCAGTTGAAGACCTGTATTATTGGTGATAGCGTTTTTTGCAAGCTGCAACCACCAAAATGGACAAACTGAAATGTGCGGGATTGTAGGACTATTCCTCAAGGACAAGTCGCTGGAACCAAAGCTGGGCGCCATGCTGACTGACATGCTGATTACCATGACCGACCGTGGCCCGGACAGCGCCGGAATTGCCATTTACGGCACCGACGAAGACGGCATTACCAAACTGACGATACAATCGAACAATCCCCAAGTGGATTTCGATCAACTGGACAAAACCCTGTCCAAGGCGACGGACACGCAACTGTCAATGCGTGTCAAGGATACGCACGCGGTGCTGGAAGTCCCGGATGAGCGGGTTGACAAAGTCCGCTCAGCACTGACAGAACTGCGTCCGAATGTGCGTGTCATGAGCGCCGGCGACATAATGGAAATATACAAGGAAGTGGGCTTGCCGAAGGATGTCGCTGAAAGGTTTGCACTGACCGGTATGGGCGGCAGCCACGGAATAGGGCATACCCGCATGGCGACAGAATCCGCCGTGACGACCATGGGCGCCCATCCGTTTTCAACAGGGCCAGATCAATGCCTTGTGCACAATGGATCACTGTCCAACCACAACAATCTGCGGCGCAAACTGATACGTGACGGCATGGCTTTCGAAACCGATAACGATTCCGAAGTTGCTGCTGCCTACCTGACAAACAAGATGAAAAATGGCTGCAACCTCGGTGAAGCCCTGGAATCCAGCCTTGATGATCTTGACGGGTTTTTCACTTTTGTCGTGGGCACCAGGGATGGCTTCGGCGTGGTTCGCGATCCGATCGCCTGCAAACCCGCGGTCATGGCCGAAACCGACCAGTATGTCGCCTTCGGTTCGGAATACCGCGCATTGGTCAATCTTCCGGGAATTGAGCAGGCCCGGGTATGGGAACCTGAACCTGCAACAGTTTATTTTTGGGAGCACTGATCCCATGCAAACCATCGATATGGCATCCACTCCGCTTCGCGAAGTGAACAGCACTCTGCAGGCGCAAAAACAGGATTCCAACCAGAAGGTGTGGGAGATTGTCAACCCCAGGGGCAGCCATGCCATCGCCTGTGGCCTTGATGGCCCCATTGAGGTCACCGTTCGCGGTTCCACCGGCTACTACAGTGCAGGCATGAACAAACAGGCGCACGTCCATATTGTCGGTTCGGCAGGCCCCGGTGTTGCCGAAAACATGATGTCGGGAACAGTTGTCATCGATGGAGACGCCAGTCAGTATGCCGGTGCAACAGGCAATGGAGGCCTGCTTGTTATCAAGGGTAATGCATCGTCACGCTGCGGTATTTCCATGAAGGGCATCGATATTGTGGTGCATGGAAACATCGGTCACATGAGCGCCTTCATGGCCCAGTCCGGTAACCTGGTTGTGCTGGGTGATGCCGGCGATGCACTGGGCGATTCACTGTATGAGGCGCGGCTGTTTGTACGCGGCAAGGTAAAGAGCCTGGGTGCAGACTGTATTGAGAAGGAAATGCGCCCCGAGCACCTGGAAATACTGGCGGACCTGTTGGAGCGCGCCGGTGCAGACGCCAGACCGGAGGAGTTCAAACGATACGGTTCAGCGCGAAAACTCTACAATTTCAACATTGACAACGCGTCTGCGTACTGAGAGGCGACAATGAAGGAGATGAGCAGAGGTGGATCCGGTATTCCCCAAACAGTGCCCCGGAAACCAGACATATTTTCTGACCACGTCAACGCGGAAATCCGGCGGGCGGCCGCGACCGGCATTTATGACATTCGCGGCGGTGGAACCAAACGAAAGGTCCCGCACCTGGACGACCTGTTGTTCCTTGGAGCTTCAATTTCCCGCTATCCGCTGGAAGGATACCGCGAAAAATGTGAAACCAGGGTTGTCCTCGGCACCCGGTTTGCAAAGAAACCAATTGAACTGGATATACCGATCACCATTGCCGGCATGAGCTTCGGGGCGCTCTCCGGACCGGCAAAGGAAGCACTGGGGCGCGGAGCAACCGCAGCCGGCACATCCACCACAACCGGTGATGGCGGTATGACCGAGGAAGAGCGTGGCCATTCTGAAAAGCTGGTTTACCAGTACTTGCCGTCACGTTACGGCATGAACCCCGATGATCTGCGGCGCTGTGACGCCATTGAGGTCGTGGTGGGCCAGGGTGCAAAACCCGGCGGCGGCGGCATGTTGCTGGGCCAGAAAATTTCTGACCGCGTTGCCGAAATGCGCAACCTGCCGAAAGGCATTGATCAGCGTTCAGCGTGTCGCCATCCCGACTGGACCGGACCGGATGATCTGGAAATCAAAATTCTCGAATTGCGCGAAATCACCAATTGGGAAAAGCCGATCTACGTCAAGGTTGGCGGAGCCCGTCCCTATTTTGACACAACGCTCGCAGTCAAGGCTGGGGCAGATGTTGTCGTTCTCGACGGCATGCAGGGCGGTACCGCTGCTACCCAGGATGTGTTTATTGAACACGTTGGCCAGCCGACCCTGGCCTGCATTCGCCCGGCAGTCCAGGCGTTGCAGGACCTGGACATGCATCGCGAGGTGCAATTGATCGTATCGGGTGGTATCCGCTCGGGTGCTGATGTCGCGAAGGTTCTTGCACTGGGGGCAGACGCTGTGTCGATCGGTACGGCTGCCCTGATTGCGCTGGGTGACAACGATCCACGCTGGGAAGCTGAGTACAACGAACTGGGAACCACAGCCGGAGCCTATGATGACTGGCACGAAGGCAGGGACCCGGCCGGTATCACAACCCAGGATCCCGACCTGATGGCAAGGTTTGACCCGATCACAGGCGGGCGCAGACTTTCCAATTATCTCAAGGTGATGACCCTGGAAACTCAGACCATCGCCAGAGCGTGCGGCAAGAACCATGTCCACAATCTGGAGCCGGAAGATTTGTGCGCATTGACAGTGGAAGCGTCCGCCATGTCCGGTGTACCGTTGGCCGGCACCAGTTGGGTTCCCGGACGAGACGGAGGTTACTAGGGCAACATGGGGTCTCGTGAACCCATAAAGTTGCTCCATCACTTTGGAAGCGGTGAGGTATATGACTGTTGGTTAATTCAACCAAAAGTCATCCTGATCCGGAGCGAAAGACAACACGCATTACAGCATTCCGGGAGGGAACAAATCCATGGCATCTGATCTGGTCCAATTCGCCAAAGACAATCACATAAAGTATTTCATGATATCGTACACCGACCTGTTCGGCGGTCAGCGTGCGAAGCTGGTTCCCGCGCAGGCCATTGCGGATATGCAGCAAGACGGCGCCGGGTTTGCAGGATTTGCCACATGGCTCGACATGACCCCTGCCTATCCGGATATGCTGGCCGTACCAGACCCTGCATCAGTCATACAGCTACCGTGGAAAAAGGAAGTGGCCTGGGTTGCCAGCAATTGTGTCATGGAAGACAAGCTTGTTGAACAGGCGCCGCGTAATGTACTCAAGCGCCTGATTGCGGAAGCCGCCGATGCAGACATGCGCGTAAAAACAGGCATTGAAGCGGAATTTTTCCTACTGACGCCGGATGGCTCAAAGATCTCGGACGAATACGATACCGCTGAAAAACCCTGCTATGATCAGCAGGCGGTAATGCGGCGCTATGATGTAATCGCCGAAATCTGCGATTGCATGCTGGAACTTGGCTGGAGTCCCTACCAGAACGACCACGAAGACGCCAACGGGCAGTTCGAAATGAACTGGAAGTTTGATGACGTTCTCAACACCGCCGACAAGCATTCGTTCTTCAAGTTCATGGCAAAATCAATTGCTGAAAAGCACGGTCTTCGCGCGACATTCATGCCAAAACCGGTTGAGGGGCTGACCGGAAACGGCTGTCATGCCCATATCTCCGTGTGGGACAAGGCAGGCCGGACCAATGTCTTCGCCGACGACGCCATGGAGCTTGGCCTGTCGGCAAGAGGACGAAATTTCCTGGGCGGAATCATGAAACATGCCTCGGCCCTGGCAGCAATTACCAACCCCACGGTAAACTCCTACAAAAGGATCAATGCGCCGCGCACCGTCTCGGGCGCTACCTGGGCGCCGAATACCGTGACCTGGTCAGGCAACAATCGCACCCACATGGTTCGTGTACCAGGGCCGGGCCGGTTCGAACTCCGTCTGGCCGACGGCGCAGCCAACCCGTACCTGTTGCAGGCAGTAATCATTGCCGCAGGGCTCGATGGAGTGCGCACAAAGGCCGATCCAGGCAAGCGGCATGACATAGACATGTACGCCGAGGGCCACAAGGTGAAAGGTGCGCCAAAGCTGCCGCTTAACATGCTCGATGCATTGCGTGAATTTGACAGGGACAAGGACCTGAAGGCCGCACTGGGCAATGAATTTTCAGCGGCCTACCTGAAAATGAAGCACCAGGAATGGAAATCTTTCACGTCGCATTTCTCGCAATGGGAGAAGGACAACACCCTGGACATATAGTCCGGTTTTTTGACATTGACAAAGAGAGGTATCTGCATGATCCCCATGAGGCTGGTCAACAGCGGTCAATACTGATTTAATTTAATGAGTTATCCAGCCTTGTGAATGGGACATAGTGTGCTTCCCGATGATCTGCGCAATCACTTTTTGACCTGGCAATGCCGCATTCGTCAAATCGCCATGCGGGAGGAAGAAGGCCGTCCGAGCCAGGGCATGCGGCCGCGTGTTTCAGACGAGAACGGCCACGAGCTTTCGGCCGGCATCATTGTTTTGCTGGTGCGTGAGGATTCGTTCGAGAGTACTGAATTCCTCAAGTTCCAGGTTCAAAAGTACAATGATCCGCAGCAGGTTTACGAAAAGGCACTGATCTTTCTGCAATCCACCCACTATCATCGCGCCGCTGAATTTTCCGATGAGATGACCGGGCTGTTTGGCACTGACTCGGCGCTTGTTGATCGCATGCTAGGTGGCGGCACAACCATTCTCGAGTTCAGACAATATAACCAGGAATACAAAATCCCGTGCCGGACACGACTGCTTGGACCAGATGAAGACGCCTACCAGGCAACGCTGTGGCACAATCGTGTGTTCAATCCCAACATCGGTGAAAACATACAAATTGCCGGGTTTCAACCAGACTGGGTTGCAGCATCTAAATTAAACAAAGAAATTCGAATTATTAGATAAGCTTACACTTAGCTACTGCCTGCAAACCCGGAACCGGGCGATAGATATTCTCTCCGGACAGGCGCGAATATGTCCAGCACCACAGCCCCATCGGATCCGGCTTTCATGGTGTGCAAGGCATTGGGTGGCGTACGCCAGATATCACCCTTCCGGATCAAAAATTTCACATCGTCCTGATAGCGGGTCGCTGATCCTTCCAGCATGACACCCCATTGTTCCTCGGGATGCCTGTGCATCTGGCCCATGGCGTGCGGATCCAAGCGCACAACAGACAGCATCGCCTGTTCACCCGGAAAAATTGTTGTGGTCATGCCGTCTGCAAGTTGGCGAACGATACCGCCCTCCTCACTGTCCAGATTGAATAGTTCGATTTTCGATGGGGCCACTGACCACTCCATGAAATCTAGAATTTGCGGTAGGCCTTGTTCAGGGTGACCAGAGGATGATCCGGTGACATCTGGAACTTGATCAACAGTTCACGGGCAACCATGTCGCGGTCCTGCTGGTTGTCTGGCAGTTTGTAATTTTCAGGGATCGCCACCCAGCCATTGATGTTGCGGTCAAAGACGGCTGGTTTGCCATCGTCATACCCCATGTGAACATCTTCCAGCCAGTTGAGATCTTCCCAACCCATGAACTCAATATAACCCTTGAGAAAATCGGTTATGCGATTGTAGTCAGGCAACAAGTTCACATCGTACCGGTAACCAATGTGTTGGCCGATGACTTTTTCACGTTCAGAGTCGATCCCTCCACCTTTGAGAAAATGATCGACGTCTCCGATTTCAGCGCCCTTGTAGCCTGTTCCAGCCATCTTTCCGTCTCCCTAAATATGGTGGTAATCGTCAACGCCAACCGTGAAGTCGGTACCGGCAAGCGGCACCTGGGCTATGGCGGAGGCTTCCATCGTCAGTGCAGCCAGATCTTCCGGCTCCAGGCTATGGATGTTGGTTTTGCCACACGCACGCGCCATCATCTGGGCTTCCATGGTCAGGGTATGCAGGAAGTTGTAGACGCGTTCTGCTGCTTCATCAGGATCAAGCCGCTTGCGCAGTACCGGATCCTGGGTGGCCACACCGACAGGACAACGCCCGGTATGGCAATGATAACACTCGCCTGCTTCCACTCCCATTTCTGAAGGGTAATCGGCTTCGTCGATATCCTTGTTGCAGTTCAGGGCCATCATGGCTGAATGACCAATTGCAATGGCGTCCGCTCCCAGGGCTAGAGCCTTGGCGACATCGCCACCATTGCGGATACCACCTGCATACACGAGTGTTATCTCGCCACGCCTGCCGATATCATCTATTGCCCGCCGCGCCTGGCGAATTGCGGCCATGCCGGGCACACCGGTTTCTTCGGTGGCCAGATGCGGTCCGGCGCCTGTTCCGCCCTCCATACCGTCTATGTAAATGGAGTCCGGGTCACACTTTGCGGCCATCCGCACATCGTCATACACGCGGGCAGCACCAAGCTTGAGCTGAATTGGAATTTGCCAGTCGGTTGCTTCGCGAATTTCCTGGATCTTCAGCGCCAGGTCGTCCGGTCCGAGCCAATCAGGGTGACGAGCCGGGGAACGCTGGTCGATGCCGGCTGGAAGGGAGCGCATTTCGGCAACCTGATCGGTTACCTTCTGGCCCATCAGGTGGCCACCCAGGCCAACCTTGCAACCCTGTCCGATAAAGAACTCACATCCATCGGCAAGCTGCAGATGGTGCGGGTTGAAACCGTAGCGCGACTGGATGCACTGGTAGAACCACTTTGACGAATAGCGGCGCTCGTCCGGGATCATGCCGCCTTCGCCGGAACACGTGGCAGTGCCTGCCATGGTCGCACCACGGGCCAGCGCGGTCTTGGCTTCGAATGACAAGGCGCCAAAACTCATGCCCGTAATGTAGACCGGTATGTCGAGCTCGATGGGACGTTTGGCGCGTGGCCCGATAATGGTCTTTGTCAGGCACTTTTCACGATATCCCTCAATCACGAAGCGGGTCAGGGTGCCCGGCAGAAAAGTAAGATCATCCCAATGGGGAATTTTCTTGAACAGCGAGAAGCCGCGCATGCGATAGCGGCCGAGTTCGGACTTGATATGTATGTCATTTATCACTTCCGGCGGAAACACGAATGAACTGCCGAGCTTGTACTTTTTCTCTACCTGCAACCTGGAGTGGCCGGTTTCTTTTGTGGTTTTGCCAGTCATCGAATTCACTTTCTGTATTGTGGGAGCCTCAATATCTGATCGCTAGAGGACCAGTTTTTTCTCCGACGGTTCAAGGTTGTCGTAGTTCCACAGCTGCTTGCCGGCGACGATCTTGGTGAAATGATCCACTCCCCTGTCAGGCACCATTTCATATTGCGTCAGCTTGCGTTTCAGCCAGGCCTTGTCCAGGGCGGTCAGTTCAGCGGGAACGGCGTCCACGCCAAGATTGCGAATCTCACCGCCGATATAGATGGTGCCGTCATACATGGAGTCGCCGAGGTTCTTTCCGGCATTGCCGCACACGACCATACGGCCACGCTGCATCATGAAGCCGGAGAACGCACCTGTGTCCCCACCGACCAGAATGGTTCCGCCCTTCTGGTCAATACCGGTTCTTGACCCGACCGAGCCCTTGCAGACAAGATCGCCGCCGCGAATGGCCGCGCCAAATGTCGAGCCTGCATTCTTTTCAACAACGCAGACACCGGCCATCATGTTTTCAGCGAAGGACCAGCCAACGCGACCGGAAATGCGAACCGTCGGGCCGTCAAGCAGGCCGCAGCCAAAATAACCCAGAGACCCGTTCACGATGAAATTCATCCGGTGCAGAATTCCGACAATAATCGAATGCTTGGCGCCGGGGTTTTCCAGCACGATGGTACCGTGGCCGGATTTGACAAGATCGCGGATCTCGTTGTTGATCTCGGTTGCTTCCTTGCCCTGGCAATCAACAGAACCACGCTTGTTGAAATCGACATCCGGCGCGAATGCATAGGCGTAGCCGCCCTCGTTCTCCAGCGAGAACATCGTCTTGATGTCACGGCCTTTCAGCGGCTCAGTATGAAGGCCCATCTCTTCGCCAGCATGTTTTGACGTGCCTATGCCTGCCATACTCTTACCTCCTCGTCATAAGGGTCCCAGGTATCAATTTCGTGGGGAACAATTGCCCGGATGGCGACTTCTTCCGACGCCAGCGCAACCATGTCGTCGGTCTCGTAAAGCACCATCGGTTTGGCAGCCATGGTATCCTTCGCCATGCCGAGTTGATCCCTGGTGGTCACCAGATAGGTGAAAACGCCATCTATCTCTTCAATGGATTTCTTCAGTGCCGCTTCCAGCGTCATGCCCTTTTCCAGGCTGGTCGCCACGTACACAGCCAACAATTCGGAATCGCAATTGGAGACGAAGCGTTGTCCGCTGCGTTCCAGATGGCGTCGCATCAGCCAGTAATTGGTTATCTGACCATTATGGACCACCGCAATGTCGCTGTAGGGATAGGCCCAGTAAGGGTGAGCCGAGCGAATGTCGACATCAGATTCGGTTGCCATGCGGGTATGCCCGATTCCATGGGTGCCACTGAAGTCACCCAATCCGTACGCAGCGGAAACTACATTTGCATCACCCAGGTCCTTGATCAGTTCAAGCGCTGATCCAATGGACAGAATTTCCGCACCTTCAATATCTTCGATGTGGTCTGACAGCAGTTTCATGTCGCCGTCATACTGAATGGCATAGCGAAACGCGTACTCTGTGGCATCTTCCAACTCGGAAACCGTCACACCCAGCGCCTTCAACGTTTCGTTGACAGCATCCTTGCGACGCTTGATTTCCTCATGAATCTTGAGCGCGCCATGCAGGTCTTCCTGTTCGGCGACCTTGAAGCGCAAAATGAAAGTGTTTGCTTCAGGTTCGCCGTAAATAGCAAACCCGGTAGAATCCGGCCCGCGGTGTTTCAGTGCCTGCAACATGCTGGTCATTTCCCGACCCACATTGCTGGTGCCATTCCGGTGTATCAGCCCTGCAATTCCGCACATGGGCATTGTCTCCTGTTGAGTGGTTGGACGGCGGACCATTGCGGCCCGCCGGAATCTAGTTGCCAAACATGCCGGTGGCTACGGCAGGCATTCCATGTAGGTAGCCTTGTCCCAATCGGTGACCGAAGACATAAAGCGAGCCCATTCATCCGATTTGTACTCGTGGTAGAGCCGGTACATTTCTCCTGGCAATCCACGCTGAACAACTTCATCAGCCGCAAGGGCTTCAAGCGCCTCTCCGAGCGACATCGGGAGTTTTTTAACATCCTTGCCTGCCTTGATGGCTTCATAAATGTTGCGCTCTTCCGGCTGCCCGGGATCGAGCTTGTTGACGATACCGTCGTCTGCTGCAGCCAGGATGCAGGCGCCCATGAGATACGGATTAACCATGGAATCCACCGATCGATATTCGAACCGGCCAGGGGCCGATACCCGCAGGCCCGTGGTGCGGTTCTGAAATCCCCAGTCTGCAAAAACCGGTGCCCAGAAGCCCGTGTCCCACAACCGGCGATACGAATTCACCGTTGATGATCCGATTGCCGTCAACGCGCGAAGATGATGCACAATGCCGCCGATTGCTTCCAGGCCAGCCTTCTGCGGCATCTGAAGGTCATCGGTATCCGGCATAAAGGTGTTGTCACCGCCCTTAACGTACATGTAGTTTTCTTTCATGCCGGGCAGTGCAGCAGGGTCATTGCCGGTCCGGCAAAATTCGTCCGCACCACCGCGCCACAGCGACATATTGTGGTGACATCCGGACGCCGAGACGCCCTCAAACGGCTTCGACATGAAGCAGGCAAAGATGCCGAACTCGCGAGCGACCTGTGCACAAATCTGCCGATAGGTGGTCAACCGGTCTGCATTGCGTAGCACATCATCGAACATCCAGTTGAGTTCAAGCTGACCCGGCGCATCCTCGTGATCGCCCTGGATCATGTCGAGCCCCATGGCCCGGGAATACTCCATGACTTTCATGTAAACGGGACGCAGGCTTTCAAACTGGTTGATATGATAACAGTACGGCTTAGAGTAACCGTGTGCGGGTTTTCCTTCTTCGTTGAACTTGAGCCACATCATTTCCGGTTCTGTACCCATCCGCAGGCTGAGACCGTTGTGCTTTTTCCTGAAGTCATCGTGCAGACGGCGCAGATTGCCGCGACAGTCAGCGGTCAGGTAGCCGCCCGGATCCACCTTTTCCTCGCGATTGCGGAACAAGGTGCAATAGAAACGGCCAATGCGTTTGTCCCATGGTAATTGCATGAAAGTTTCCGGTTCGGGAATACCGACCAGTTCGGCAGCCTCCGGCCCGTACCCGAGATATTGGCCGGCACGATTGGTAAACAGGTTCATCGTGGAGCCATAAACAAGCTGGAACCCCTTTTTTGCAACGGACTCCCAGTGATCGGCCGGAATTCCCTTGCCCATGATCTTGCCGGTAACCGAGACAAACTGGAGATAGAGATACTCAATTCCCAGTTCGTCGATCATTTTGCGGACCTGTTTGACCTTCTTGGCCCGGCCCGCGGCATCAACAAAATTCTCAATATCCGTTGCCATTACACGCTATCTCCCTGATGCTCACCAAATCGACCAATACCATACCAATGCTATACCAATTTTGACAACCTGCAAAATGCATCTGGGCATCGTTGCGCACAAAAATTCTCCTGTAGCGCCGGGCAATCAGACCACAGACTGGATTTGACAGTGGTTGCCAAAGTTGCATGTTGTGTGCCTATTCTCTACCTGTAAATGAAAACAAAGGTGATCCCTGGGTCATCACTTTTTCTTCTTAACTTATTGTTTTTAAAATATTTTAGCTAGTTTTTCATGTTGTTCACCTATGAACCGGACATCTGCAAGCAGATGTAAATGCAAAGGTAATGGTATGAATTCTATCGAACGCAAGAGCGCCCGCGGCGCCCGTTCCATAACATCTGAACTTCGAAAAGCCATCAAAACAGGCAGATATCATAACGGTGACCAATTGCCCCCGGAACGCGACCTTTCCGAAACCTATTCGGCATCACGAAATACCATCAGGAAGGCGCTGAACAATCTTGAGGAAGCCGGACTGGTCATTCGAAAAGTCGGTAGCGGCACATTTGTGAACTACACCGGCCCGAGTGAACTTGAAACCGAACATGTGGTCGAGCAGATCAGCCCGTTGCAGTTGATCGACGCGCGCCTGGGATTTGAACGACAGATGATCAGACTGGCAGTGGTGCACGCTACCGGGCGCGACATCGAGAAAATGGAAATGCTGCTAGCCCAGCTTGAAACATCAGAATCCGACCGGAACACCTTCACCAGGCTGGATTCGGAATTTCATTTGCAGTTGGCAAAAGCTTCCGGAAATCCTCTGATTGTGAAATTATACACTCAAATCAACGAAGTAAGAACTCATCCTCAGTGGGAGCGTGCGCGTGAACTGGTTCTCAACCCGGATAAAATTCGCCAGTACAACCAATTTCACGGCGGCATTCTGGAAGGATTAAAAAATCGCGATACCAAGGCGGCAATTGACGCACTGAACGGACACATGGAACTCGCCCATCAAGACCTGGTTGGCACTGTTTCAGACGAATGACGCCGGACCAGGTATTTGAGAATGCACGTTGCGGCAAAAAATCAACCGGCACTGACCAGTTGCGGTGTTCGACCACTGCCGCCATCGGAGCCCCGAATAATCCGATCATGTTGCAAAGCCGGGATTTTCCTTCTTGCTGCATCCACTTCGGACATATCGAGCATCGCGACAATATAGCCCTCGCCATCGCCAGCGTCAGCCAGCACCCTTCCCCACGGATCGACTATGAGCGAATGTCCATAACATTCACCGCCACCTGAGATTTTCCCGTATTGGCAAGGAGCAATTACAAAGCAGCCATTTTCGATAGCGCGGGCCCGTTGCAGTACATGCCAGTGCGCCGAGCCGGTCACCTTGGTGAATGCAGCAGGCGTTGCCAGTACCTCAGCGCCTGCCTTCGCCAGGTGGCGGTAAAGTGCAGCAAACCGCAAATCATAACAAATTGAAAGGCCAATCCGGGCCCATGGAGTGTCTGCGACAACCGCGGTATCACCCGGCGAAATAGTCGATGACTTCGCGGTATATGGCGCCGTCCAGATTCACATCAAACATGTGAATCTTATCGTACTTCGCCATCAACCTGCCGTCCGGACTGATCAAACAGGACCGGTTGGAAATCCGCCCGTCATCATTCACAACACCTATCGAGCCCAGCAAAAACCAGACACCAAGCCTTTTTGCCGCCTGTGAAAATGCCGGCGGAACGGGATGTTCCTGTTCGCGGTACGCACCAGGCAAAAACAGGCCATCCCTGGTTTCGAGCCCGGAAAAATACTCCGGTGTTGCTATCAGTTGCGCTCCGTCAGCGGCAGCCGCTTCGGCAATCCGCAGACTTGTGCTGATATTGTACTGAACGTCTGGCGTGGCACAGTTTTGTACGCACGCTACCTTAAAACTGCTGGTCATTGATCCTCGTTTCAGCGCGGGTTGACGCAACCATTTCTGTACCATGTCTGAGCCTTCGAGTACATCCAGGATAACAGACGACACTGAGACTGGAACGGCGCACCGGACCCCTGCACAATTCGCGGCGCACGCTTTGAATCGGATGCCAATCCCAAACAATTCAACCAATATTCAAAATTTGGATCATAATTGGTCCTTTTTTGGGTTGTTTTGAACTGAGCTTCATCCAATAGTGCCATCAGTAGATTTCAAAACCTGTGGCCAATTCGGCCAGCATAGGTCAAAAGTTGGGAATAAACTGAGGAGAGGCAAATAGATGTCAAAAAGAGTAGCCGTCATCGGTGCTGGTCCATCCGGCCTGGCACAATTGCGCGCCTTTCAATCTGCGGCAAAGACGGGCGCCGATATTCCGGAAATCGTTTGCTTCGAAAAGCAGGATAACTGGGGCGGGTTGTGGAACTACACCTGGCGCACCGGACTGGATGAATACGGAGAACCGGTTCACTGTTCAATGTACCGTTATCTCTGGTCAAACGGGCCAAAGGAGGGACTGGAGTTTGCCGACTATTCGTTCGAAGAGCACTTTGGCAAACAGATCGCGTCATATCCGCCGCGCGCAGTGTTGTTCGACTACATTCAGGGCCGCGTGGAAAAAGCCGATGTACGCAAGTGGATCAGGTTCCGTACCCCTGTTCGCTATGTCGAATGGGACGCGAAAAAAGGCAAGTTCAAGGTGTCATCGCATGACCTGACAAACGACAAGGTCAAGACCGAGGAATTTGACAACGTGGTGTGCTGCAGCGGTCATTTCTCGACACCGAATGTGCCGGAGTTCGAAGGTCTTGACAGATTCAATGGCCGGGTCCTGCATGCCCATGATTTTCGTGATGCTGTGGAGTTCAAGGGCAAGGATATCCTGATCATCGGCACGTCCTACTCCGCCGAAGACATCGGCTCGCAGTGCTGGAAGTACGGTGCGAAATCAATCACTGTCAGTCACCGCACCGCCGCCATGGGATATAGCTGGCCTGACAACTGGCAGGAAGTTCCCCTGCTTACCAGGGTTGAAGGCAATACATGCACGTTCAAGGACGGAACAACCAGGGACGTCGATGCCATCATTCTGTGCACCGGCTATCAGCATCATTTTCCGTTCATGGCTGAAGACCTGAAATTGCATACTGCCAACCGGCTGGCCACGGCGGACCTCTACAAGGGGGTGGCCTTTGTCCACAATCCGGCACTGTTTTACATCGGCATGCAGGATCAATGGTTCACATTCAACATGTTTGACGCGCAGGCCTGGTGGGCGCGTGACGTCATAATGGGACGCATTGCCCTGCCCGATACTGCCGCGATGAAGGCAGATGTCGAGGAGCGGGTTGCACGCGAAGATGCCAATGAGGACGACTATGCCTGCATCCGCTATCAGGGAGACTATGTAAAGGAACTGATCGCGGAAACCGATTATCCGAGCTTCGATGTCGACGGGGCCAACGATGCCTTCTTCCAGTGGAAAAAACACAAGAAGAAGAACATCATGACTTTCCGTGACAACAGCTACAAGTCGGTGATCACCGGCACCATGGCGCCGGTTCATCACACACCGTGGAAGGACGCACTCGACGATACGCTCGAGTCTTACCTGAAGAACTAGGTTGTGATCTGGCCGAAAGGCGCAAGGGCAAGGCACAAGACGTGACGGTCAACGGCCTTGCCATCCTTTCCGGCAATGTGAGGTCGGCCCAGGTTCATGTTTTGTCCAGGAAGCGAACTGCGAAGCGGATTTCGTCTCAACGGTTCCTAAACTCCGCCTGGTGTTGCCCTTCGGAGACATTCATCGATTTCATCTTCTGCAGGCTCACCATAGTTGCACAATTCACTGCCTTGAGATCCCGGCTGTGGGCCATGTGACCATTCCCGCACCAAGTGAACCAGTCAAAAGCATACGGTCTCCTGTCAGAGAAGCCAGAACAAACCACGGGTGTCTGGACACGACCGTAAATCAGGTATCTAATGGGAAACCAGCACTGCCCGTATCCGGTGCGGGAAGCATTTCAGTCAGTAGCGTTGTGTTCTTTTGCAATCACGCCGAACTTCCGGCAGGGGTGTGCTGGGAATAGCCGGCACGCCTCTGCCCAAACCTTGCAAAGCGGAGTGCAACAATGACTGAAAGCCATAAGACTGTTCAAACAGAAACCCCCGGCAAACCGGCAGATATGCCAGCAGCCATGGCGCTGCTTTTCGGTTGGAACATGGAATTGTCGAGATTTTATCTGCATCGATACCAGCAGTATTGCGCCTTACCGACAAGTTTTCTGTCGTGTATTTCATTGGAAGATTTACGCACCAGACAAGCCGAGTTTCTCCAGCAACTGATGGACGAATATCGTATCGGTGCACAACGTCTGTCACGGATCGCGCACCCTGACGGGACTGTTGCGGATCTGAGTACGGACTATGCAGCAGAGCTGTTGAAGGCCCAGGAGGATGCAGCCGCGATAATCGATCAGGCCAAAGTCCAGGCCAAACGCATCCTGGATTCAGCAGAAAGACAAAACAAACCAGGTCAGGCGGCAGCCGAACAGACTGCGCTCAAGAAAAAGGCATAATTCCAGATAGTGGCACTCGACTTTCGCCTGCCGTGATCATGGTTCTTGCGAGGATCACCGGCTTTAGACAAGGCGGCCCTGCAGCGATCAGCCTGGTCAGAAAAACCGCCGCCTGGCCAAATCGGTGAACATTTCGAGGGTTGCAGCATTGGCAAATCCGGAGGGACGACCTTTACGACCGTGGCCTTGTCTTCCCGGGATCGTAATGGGCGAACGGCACTATCGTGGCAGGCAAGCGTTTCTGCTGGCCGTCCAGCTTGCCAACTTCCACTTTTGTCCCCACCTCACTGTGCACAATATCTACACGGGCCAGTGCAATGTTTTTCTTCAGTATCGGTGATCGTGTTGATGAGGTGACTTCACCTACCTGGGCGCGGCCAATCCGAACACAATCACCATGCCCGACATTAACCGAACTGTCGATGTCCAGGCCGACCAGCTTGCGTACTGGGTCCTCCCTGCGCCGGATCAGCGCTTCACGGCCGATGAAGTCGTCCGTCTTGCTCCTGAGCGGTACCGTAAAACCGATACCGGCCTCGAACGGGTCCGTCTGATCGGAAAACTCATTGCCGGCGAACACAAGCCCTGCTTCAATACGCACCATATCCAGTGCCTGCAGGCCCATCGGCGTCAGGCCATGTGGTTCACCGGCCGTCCAAAGCGCATCGAATACCGTTTCGGCATGCCTGGGATGGCACCAGATTTCATACCCCAGTTCCCCGGTATAACCGGTGCGGGATAGCACAATCGGAACGCCCTGATCATTTCCCACGCGCCCGACCGTAAAACGGAACCATTCCAGTTCATCGACCGCAGCTTGATGCGGCGGAGTCCAGACAAATTTTTTCAGTATTTTACGGCTTTCCGGCCCCTGAACTGCTACATTATGCATCTGGTCAGTTGATGACCTGATATTCACCTTAAGGCCCAGCTTGCCGGCAACCTCGCGCAGCCAGACGCCGCCATAATCATCACCGCCGATCCATCGGAAATTGTCCCTTCCCAAACGGAGCAGCGTTCCGTCGTCAATCATGCCACCGTGTTCATAACACATGGCGGAATAGACAACCTCACCAACTGCCAGCCTGCTGATATTGCGTGTCAGCGTGTACTGCATCAGTGCTTCACTATCCGGTCCGGTAATCTCAAACTTTCGCAACGGTGACAGATCAATTACAACCGCCTTTTCACGACATGCCCAGTATTCATCAATGGGGCCTGATTTTGAAAAACAGTTGGCCAGCCAATACCCCTTGTATTCGACAAAGTTGCGGGTGTGTCTCTCGAAGCAGGAGTGGAAGGCAGTTTGCTTGGTCATTTGGGGTTCCGAATCTGGGGTCGTGCGCATCGCTATGGCGCGGGAAAATTTTTCCTCGCCGGAATAGGTGCGCACGTGAATATCAGTAGGATTCCATCCGTTGGCAGGTGAAGTGTCATCGGGACATGCAGAGGTGACACAGATCAGATCCGTGAGTGCGCGCAACAGCACATAGTCGCCGGGCCTTGACCACGGTTCGTCACTGAACAGGACGCCATGTTCGTCTATGCCGGTATTGAAGAAAAAATTAATTGCCATCCAGCCTGCCCGTGCAGTTACACCGTGTGCAGCCAGCACGTTGTTGAAATTGTCGGAACAATTCACGTGGCCCGGATAGCCGATGTCATCATAGTATTTCGCAGCACAAGCCAGTGCGAAGGCATCATGCCTGCCGACCGTGTCCTGGACCACTTCGACCAGGGGCAGCATATCCTGATCATAGTACTTGGAATGCAGACCAGGCATTGGGTAGGCATGTCCCATCAGGGCACGCGTGGTGGTGACATCCAGCGGATGTTCAATACCCCTGTCCAGCTTGCGTGCCGCAAAACACTGGAAGTCAGTACACTGGCGTCCATCGACATCCAGTACCTGAATGAAGTCTCCGGCCTTTACAAAATAACTTTCAGCGGTTTCGGTATGAATGCGAAGATCGAGCACCGGATCTGCCAACGGGTCAGGGAGTTGAAACTTCACATGTTGTTTGACAACTGCCCGGGTGACCATCACGGTAAGCGGAGTAGTCGTATCCTGAGCTTCCATGTCCATGGCACCGCCAGGTGCTGCAATGACAATGACGCCATTGCGGCGAACCGATAATTCAACTTCTTCGCCATGAGGCGTCTGTGCATTGAAAAAACTGATCGCACCAGCGCTGGCGAGATCAATATTTCTGCTTTCCAGCCCCATGCGTAAACCACGCAGGCTGTGATCTGATCCGGTCAATAGTGATTTTAAGCCGGCCGCATCGGAATTTGGCTTTTTGCCAACCATGCCGGCATCAATTGCGCCTTTCGCACCGGCGGCGACGATTTCGCAAATCTGCCCGCCTTCGTCGTTGACAATGGTAAACCTGTCGCCCTGCTCTACCGCAATCAACATAGCGCCGCCACCTTGCACGACATACCTCTCGGTACCCGCCGGCATGGAAAAAATACCTGGTTGTATGATGCTGCCCGGGATCGGCGGACCCGGCTTCACAACTGGATATGGGGCTTCCAGCATCTTTTGGTTCCTCGGTTCACAAGAGTTGGAAATGGGTACTCTTTCTGCCGTTGCGAAACAGAAATTTATCAACAAGAATAACGCTCTATAGTACTCCCAACAAGTTGTTTCTCATGATTTTGGCGTGTTTGCAGGTTGTCAAAACGACTTTCCGAGGAGTAATTTTTTTGTCATTGTGTTTGCAAGCGAAACCTGTTTCGCGGCAATCTGACATTGTGTGCAACCGACAAGAGAAGCTGATGCAAAAAATCAACCCCGGCGACCGCCGTGTCGTCAACATTAGAAACGACGAATTCAAACCGTTTTGTGACGAGAATGGCCCATCCTCCCATGAGAGTATACTGCAGATCAACTCGCATGATCGTCTGGGAGTGGGATTTCACGTTTACCGGATGCAACCGGGCACCACGACAACGCCGCATGAACACACTCAGGATGAGGAATTTCTGGTGCTTGAAGGCGAACTTATGGACAATGACGGCTACGTATACAAAGCCGGCGACCTGGTCTGGCTGAAGAAGGGAACACAACATTCGTCTCATTCAGAAAACGGTGCACTGCTGGCCGTCTATATCGGTGCTGCCGAGAAAAATTTGCCCCAGTCATAACACCCACAAATATTTGCAGACCGCTGGATTAAAAGCCGGCTGCCGGACACCGGATCCTAAATCTAATGATTGGTGACAACTGACGCCAGTCGATCACGAGCCTCGAGCGCCTCGCGCTCGAGTTGAGCAACTATATCGGCCATGGGGGCAACAGAATGAAGAAAACCGAGCGCGTGCCCGGCCGACAACAGGCCTTTGGATATGTCACCCGTCGCATATGCCTGACGGCCGACCTTGCCAGATACGTGAGGCAACAGGTCCTCTATCGTGATATCCGGATTTTCAGCCTCCATGCGCGAAACCAGCTCGGTCGTTTCATTGCGCAATGTGCGAATGGTGTTGCGGACACTGGACATGGTCAACGCCGTGTCACGCTCGGATGCATCAATTAATGCCTTTTTGTATCCGGGATGAGCCTTGATTTCCTCTGCAACCAGAAAACGGGTTCCCATCACCACGCCATCTGCGCCCATCGCTAGTGCAGCGACCAGTTGCGAGCCTGTACCGATGCCTCCGCCAATCAGAAAGGGAATTGTCAGGCGCTGCCGTGCAAGTGCGCCGTTCACCATTGTACCGATCATTTCCATGCCGGGATGACCGCCACATTCAGCTCCGACAATGAATACCATGTCGACGCCGACACTCTCGGCCTTTTGCGCAAACCGCACACTTGGCACCTTGTGCAGAACGGTAATGCCTGCGTCCTTCAACATCGGTATGTAAGCCTCGGGATTCCGCCCCGACGTTTCAACGAAACGGACATCTTCATCAATTATCAGTTGAAACACTTCGACGGTTTTTTCGCCCTGCACCAGCTTGGGCAACATTGAGACATTCACCCCGAATGATCGTCCTTCACACAGATCGCGGCATTTGCGAATTTGCCTGCGCAGTTCGGCGGGATCAGGGAAACTGGCTGCTGTGATAAATGAAACGATACCGGCATGGGCTGCAGCTGCAACATAGTCTGCGTCTGCCAGCCACATCAAACCGCCTGCCACTATTGGCACACGAATATGGAATGTGCTGCAAACATGTGTGTCATATCGCATGGGCGCTATTTTTTGCCGGGTTTCGTATAGTCGGGCTGACGCTTCTCAAAAAAAGCTGTGATGCCCTCCACAGCGGCATCTTCGGCAACTGCAGCGGCCATGTGGTCACGTTCCAGTGCCATCTGCTCATCGACAGCAGACCCTTCCGCGGCGTTCAGCAGTGTCTTGATGCGGGCAAGTGCGGAAGCCGGCGATTTCGCCAGACGATCAGCAATGGCAGAGGCGTCCGGGAAAGCTTCACCCGGCTCACTCAACCTGTTCAGGGCGCCAAGCTGATATAGCCGTTCGGCATCTATGGGATCAGCCAGCAGGCAAAGTTCGTTGACCAGTGGTCTCGGCAACATTTTCATCAACCGATGGGTCATGCCGCCATCGGGAGTCAATCCGACTTTGACATATGAAACCGTAAATTTCGCGGTCTTGCTTGCCACGATGAAATCGCATGCGTAGACAAGTGATACACCGGCACCTGCGGCACCTCCCTCAACTGCCGCAATGACCGGTTTTGGGCATGCCCTGAATTTTCGAATGACGTCATGGAGATGTTCGATAAGGATTTTGCGTTGTTCCAGCGGTTCGAAGCGGCGGTTCCTGATCCGGTTCAGATCACCGCCGGCGCAGAAGAAAGTCCCCTCCCCAACGAACAAAACCGACTTTATCCGGTCTGCTTCACTGGCGAACTGCAACGCTTTCGTTATTACATCATACAGCTGGGGAGTTATCGCGTTGCGATTGGCGACATTGGAATTGTAAATGACCAGTCGATCACCACAATCTTCGAAGCGGGCGGTTGTTTCATTGTTCATGGGCTGAAACCTCGGGTCGAGACAACGCTATGAACCGCTCCAGATGATGGTCCGTGTCGCCGAACTCATGGTCCACCATTACCAGGCGGCGGGCAAAATGAGCCAGCGCATATTCCTGGGTCATTCCGATGCCACCATGCATCTGAATGCATTCTTCTGCCACCAGCCGTCCGACCCGGCCAATCAGGTTTTTGGTCGCACTGGCATTTCGCTCGCGCTGCATGCGCCCCTTGTCCAGAACAGCCGCCAGGTTAAGTACGGCGGATCGAGCCTGTTCGATTTCGATCAGCACATTGGCCATACGATGCTGCAGAACCTGAAATTTGCCGATTGGATGCCCAAACTGGGTACGTGTCTGCAAATACCCGATGGTGAGTTCCTTTGCTGCTTCCATTGCCCCCAGAGCTTCTGCACTGACAGCAGCAATAGCCATCGATACCCGTGCTTCTATGGCAGGGAATGCTGCCCCGGGCTTCCCAAGAAGCGCATTGGCAGGCAGTTTCACGTTGTTCAACTCAATCTCGGCGGCAAATCCGCCATCGATTTTCGGATAGCCCCGCATGGAAAGGCCCGATAGACTGGCGGGAACCAGAAACAATGACACACCCTGTTCTGCATCATCGGTACCGCCTGTCCTGGCGCTAACAATCAATGTGTCCGCTGAACTGGCGTTTGACACAACGGCCTTTTGCCCCGACAACACGAAACCTTGTCCGTCCGGGACCGCGGTCGTGGTGATGTGGGGCAAGTCATATCTGCTGCCTGGTTCAGTATGCGCAAAGGCAAGCTGGTGACTGCCTGACATGACTTCCAGCAGCAGTGCATGCTGTTCACAGGTTCCCAGATCAGCGATCAATCCACCGGCAAGGACTGCGTTCTCAAGCACCGGTTCCACAACACCGGCACGGCCAAGTTCCTCAAACACCGTGACGATGTCAAAACCGTGTCCGCCCAACCCTCCTACGTTCTCGCCAAACAGGGCTTGCAATACTCCCAACTCGGCCAATTGAGGCCAGATCCCGGTCGGAAGTTCATGACCTGCGGAAAGTGAACACATGCGTTGTTGAACTGTGCAGGTATCGGAAAGGAACCGCCGCAACGTGTCTTTCAACATCGTTCGTTCGTCGGTCTCTCCGAAGCTCACCTGATTGTCCGCACTCACAGGTCCAGGACCTGTTTTGCTATGATTGTCCGCTGCACTTCATTGGAGCCGCCATAAATCGTCAACTTGCGATTGTTGAAATACTGCGCGGCGACAGGAGCAGCATACTCTGGTCCGACAGGCTGTGCATTGAAACCTTCATCAAGTGCCTCGGATACAAACGGAATAGCATAAGACCCAACCGCACGCCGGGTTAGATCATTGATCTGCTGGCGCAATTCGGTTCCCTTGATTTTCAGCATGGAACTCTCGACACCCGGCGCCTGCCCGGCCGCAACCTGCGCAATGACACGAAGATTGGTCGTCTCCATGGCCATCAGATCAATCTCAATCTGCGCCAGGCGTGCTGCAAAGTGCGGGTTTTCAATGAGAGGCTTCCCGCCGGCCTTTTCCTGACGGGCAATTCGCCTGACTGCGTCAAGTCCGGCCTTTGCAAACCCAGTGCCTGCAATATTTGTCCGTTCGTGGGTCAAAAGATACTTTGCGTAAGTCCAGCCCAGGTTCTCTTCGCCGACCAGGTTTTCAACGGGCACGCGCACATCGTCGAAAAATACTTCATTGACCTCCGCTTCACCATCCAGAAGCCGGATCGGGCGCACCTCGACACCCGGGGTTGTCATGTCAATGAGTAGAAAAGAGATTCCAGCCTGCGGTTTCACTTCGGAGTTGGTGCGCACCAGGCAAAATATCCAGTTGGCGTGCTGGCCGAGCGTGGTCCAGGTTTTTTGACCGTTGACCACGTAGTGATCACCCTCGCGAACCGCGCGGGTTTTCAATGAAGCAAGATCGGAACCCGCACCAGGCTCGGAATATCCCTGACACCACCAGTGTTCACCGTTCAGGATGCGCGGCAGGAACCGGTCGCGTTGCTCCGCTGAACCGAACTTCTGCAAAACCGGGCCCAACATCATCAAACCGAACGGTAAAATTCTGGGCGCGTTTGCTGCACACAATTCTTCTTCAAATATCAGACGCTGGTGGGCGGACCATCCGGTTCCACCGTACTCAACCGGCCAGTTGACAGCCAACCAGCCCCTGGCATTGAGAATGGCATGCCATTCCTCGTAATCGGCCTTCTTCATGCGTTGGCCCAAACGCACCTTTTTGCTTATTCGTGCCGGCAGTCGGCTGACGAGAAACTGGCGTACCTCTTTGCGAAATTGCTGTAGGTCAATTTGCTCTTTCATTGCACGATCTTGTGTGACGGCGGCTGACACTTCCGGCAGATGCCGCGAAGCTCAACAGTGGAACTTTTCAACGCAAAGCCGGCATCCGTTGCGAGTGACAGCAATCTGGCGGCGACGGTACCATCGCTGATCTCTGCGGGCAAGGATTGGTGAAGTCAATGCGCGATGTGTTTTGCCGAACCCCAATTTGATCCAGAGCTGCTGGCGGTTGTAACCGAGGGAACAGAAATGAAATCCGGCGTCATCGACCGTCTCGGTGCACCCCTGGAGGACGGCGCCGGGCTTCATTTCAATCTGATAAGTGATATGGCCAAATCAATTCGCGGCTGCCTTTGCTAAATGCCGCAACCAAAAAATCAAGCTGCCGATGCGACGAGCACTCCCACACCGGCGTAGTCGGTCTTGCCGGTTCCGAGAACCGGAACAGATTTTACGCTGATGATGGTCCGGGGCACCATCAATTCACTCAACCCCAGCTTCCTGCAGTGTTTCTGAAGCGCTTCGCGTCCGGCTTTTGCGTTGTCTGTCACCAGAACAAGCTGTTCACCCTTGCGGGCATCAGGTATCGATACGACAGCGTGCATGTTGTCCGGCCACAAGGCGCTGGCCTGTGCTTCAACGGCGGTCAGACTGACCATTTCTCCTGCAATCTTGGCAAACCTCCTGGCGCGGCCCAGTATGGTAATAAAACCATGTTCATCCACGTCTACAATGTCACCGGTATCATAAGTGGAATTTTTTATGGGCTCCAGCACGCCGGGGTTCTCGGCGCGCAAATATCCCAACATTACATTTGGACCTTCGACAGTCAGCCTGCCGCCTTCTTCTATTCCCGGCACCGGTTGCAACTCGTATGAAATGCCCGGCAGGAAACGGCCCACCGTGCCAGATTTGAAATGTTGCGCCGTGTTGGTTGAAATACCAGGCGATGTTTCGGTCGCACCATATCCTTCGAATATGCGGATACCGAACTTTTCGCTCCATACCTTCCGGGTTTCGTCCCTGACCTTTTCGGCACCGGCAAATGCATAGCGGACCGAATAGAAATCGTATGGATCAGATGACCGCGCATAACCTGCCAGAAACGTGTCGGTCCCAAACAGTATGGTTGAGTTGGTGTCATAAACCAGCGCCGGCACAATGCGGTAGTGCAGCGGTGACGGATACAGGAACGTCCTGACTCCGGCAAAAACAGGCAGAAGAGTACCACCTGTCAGCCCAAATGAATGAAATACCGGCAGCGCATTGAACACGATGTCACGCGGGTTGAAATCAACCCGGGCGCCGAGCTGATAGCAATTGGCCAGCAGGTTGGAGTGGCTTAACACAACGCCTTTGGGTGTGCCCTCGGAACCGGAGGTAAACAGTATGACAGCAGGATCATCCGGTGAGATTGCCAGACGAGAATGCAGCACCCGGGCAAATGGAGCCGTGACCAGTGCCATTGCCTTTTCCCAGCCACCAATGGAGGCCTTGATATCTTCCAGGTAGATTACTTTTGCGGTCTTCGCAAATGCCACGACGACATCTTCCATCCTGGCGATCTCAACGAATTTTCTGGAACTGATTATCGTTTTCAGGTCTGCTGCCTGACAGGCGGCCTGCATATTGGCCAGACCGGTAGAGAAATTCAGCATGGCCGGCACGCGGCCGTGTGACTGCAAGGCAAAGAATGCCACTACAGCGCCAACAGAGTTTGGCACCATCAGACCAACGCGCTCGCCCTTGTTGCTGAGTTTGGCCAGTTTGCGGCCCATGATCCGCGCACCCAGTACCAGCTTGCCGTAGGCAAGTGCCCTGCGCTCAATATCTTCCAGGACCGCATGTTTGCTGCCATGCACGACCTTTGCCTCCAGCAATGCGTCAAACAGCGACCTGCGGCGGTTACAGGTTTCGAAGATCATGTCGCTCATGACGTCATAAAGCTGCTGACCTGCATGACGGCGGCGGTTCCTGCCAACGAGACCGTCAACAACTGTCAGTTTGCGAGGCGGCATGATGGTCAGCGTAATCTTCGGAAACCATCGGGTCCGCAAGGTGCCTTTCAGTCTGGAGAAAACGGTGTACTGGGCTCCATCAATTCGTAACGGCACAAGATCCGCATCAGCCTGATCTGCAATCATCGCCGGGCCCTCAAACACCTTCATCAGTGCGCCTGTAACAGTGATGCGTCCTTCGGGAAATATGACGCAGTGCTTGTCCTGTCTGACTTCACGCACCAGCGCCTTGACGGCCATAGGGTTGGCCGGATCCATCGGAAATGCATCCACCAGCCGCAAAAATGGTTTTACCCACCAGGCATTTGCGATGTGTGTATTAACCGCGAACAGGGGTTTTACCGGCAGGAACGCGGCCAGCAGGACAGGATCCAGAAATGACACGTGGTTCACGACAATTACCGCGCGCTTGCCCGCCTTCCTGTAATTCTCAAGGCCCTTGACCTCAACACGGTAAAACAGCCTGAGAATGCCTATCAGGACCGTCCTGATCAATTGATCCGGCAACAGGACACATACATAGATCGCGACGACAAAGTTGATTGCGGCAATGCCCAGTAAAACCGCGGGAATTGTGACCCCGGCTCCTATCAGGGCGGCAACAAAACCAGCTCCCGCAGTCATGAAAAACGCATTTACGATGTTGTTGGCGGCAATAGTGCGTGAACGATCCTCGTCATCACTTCTTGCCTGCAGGATTGCATACAAAGGCACGATGAAAATGCCACCGCAAACTGCCACTGCGACAAGATCCAGCATCATTCGCAGATTGGTCCAATCGGAAAAGAAGACCAGCCCACCGGTAAGCCCGTCACCTGCCGACGGCCGGTAGCCCATCAGGGCAAATGCAAAGTCGGCGATGAAAATCGTAATTCCGAGCGCCCCAAACGGTGCATGAATTGCTGTCACCTGGCCTTTCAGCAAGCGGTTGCACATCATGGAGCCGATGGCGATGCCGACCGTAAAAAGCACCAGGAACAGCGTGACGACAGTTTCGTCACCCTTCAGCAGATCGCTGGCGATGGCCGGAAAAAGTGATAGCAAGGTCGCCCCTACCAACCAAAACCAGGATATACCGAGGATCGTGAGGCGGGAGAACCTGGCCGCTGCCGCCTTTGACACCATGCGCCAGCTCTCAGCAACAATGTTCCAGTTGATCTTCAGGTCAGGCGCTGCTGCCGGCGCGTCCGGAATGAAACGGCTCGCTCCGTAGCCAAGCCCTGCAAGAACCAGGACCAGACCGGAGACCATGGCAATTCCCGGCCCTGTCAGAACCAGCAGTCCGCCAGCAATTGTGCCGGCGAGAATTGCCAGGAATGTCCCTGCCTCAACAAGCGAGTTGGCGCCGATCAACTGGTTTTCCTTCAGGTGCACCGGCAAAATGGAATATTTCAGCGGACCAAAAAATGCCGATTGCATTCCCATAAGAAACAACACGCCAAACAGGAACCAGACGCTACCCGAAAACAGCGCTGCCGCGCCCAGTGCCATGATGACAATTTCGGCCAGTTTGATCTGGCGGATCAAACCGGCCTTGTCAAACTTGTCGGCAATCTGGCCGGCAGTTGCGGAAAACAGGAAAAACGGGAGTATGAAAACACCACCGGCCGCGGTAGCCATCACGGCAGCATTCAGGCCGGCTTCGGCGGCAATCCGGTAAACCAGCAAGATTGCAAGCGCATTCTTGAACACATTGTCATTCAAGGCACCCAGCGCCTGGGTCACGAACAATGGCAGAAAACGCCGGGACTTCAGCAAGGCAAATTGCGAGTTGTCCATTGGGGTGTCTCCTGGCAGCATCAAGCCGTCTGTTCTGCGTTGCCGTATATATCGATAAGGACTGCAGCAACAATAATCAGACCGCCGGCAATAGATAGCGGCGTCATGGAAGTTCCGATCAATGCCCAGGCGCTAACCGTTGCTACGACAATTTCAGTCATGGTCAGCAATGCTGCGCGCGTGGCAGGTACAAGCCGTGCACCCCACAGCTGCCCAATCATTGATGGCCAGAATGCAAAAAGGCCGAACATCAACACTCCCAGGGCGAGCGCCGGTGTAAGCACGCCTGCAGAAACACCGGCATTACCAGTTGCCAGCGCAATCAGGGCAGCGAACACACTGCCGAAGAAAATCGCAGATGCCACATTCCAGAATGGGTCCACCTCGGCCCGCCCGCGTACCAGTGAAAGTGTCGATCCCCAAAAGAACCCCGCAACCAAACCCGCCCAGTCACCGGCATTTCGTGGCACGGGAATGCCACCGTCACCGCCCAGCAACAACCACAGACCGGCAAACGCCAGCAGAATTGCAAAGGCCCGCCAGGGAGACAACCGGATACCAAATACAATCCGGTCGAACAATGTCGCCCATATTGGAAGCATGTAGAACAGGAAGACCGCCCTGATGACATCGGTTGAAACGACGGCATAGAAGTAACAGACTTCCGAGATGCCGATACCCACACCGACAAGAACCACCCAACTCACATGGTCCGCCTTCCATGCGCCCCACCTGGCCGCCGCCAAAAGCGCGAACGGCAATCCGCCGGCCATCACCATCGAAGCCGACCAGAGCGGGCCAAAACCTGCGTCCGACAAATAGCGCAGCGGAATCCAGAACAGGCCCCACAAACCTGCGCCAACTGCTATCGCCAGTGCGCCGCGGGAATTTTGCGAAAGAAAGGAAAACGACATTACCGATCACTAGTGACTGGAGAATGAGTGTGCAAGCGAACTTGCATCCTGCGCCCCGGCTTATCCTGTCAAATTTGCCGTGCCGGCCCCGGCCTCATGACCGGCCAAATACGGATGGCTGACCGTCCAGCGAGATGACGGGGCCGTAAAGTTCCGGACGACGATCCCGGAAAATACCCCAATAGGCACGCTTTTCAGCCAGATCATCCAAATCGAATGTTCCGGTCAATACCGTTTCATCCGTGCGGTTGGCCTCTGCGACCTTTTCGCCGGTGAAGCCGGCAATGAAAGAAGACCCGTAAAATGTCATTTCAGTACCGTTGCGTCCCGGTTCCGTTCCGACGCGATTTGACGCCACCAACGGCATGAGATTGGCGCCTGCGTGGCCTTGTTGCACACGTTGCCAGTGTGCCGATGAATCCCAGGAAGTATCCAGCAACTCTGATCCGATTGCGGTTGGAAAAAACAGCATTTCAGCTCCCATCACCGCCATCGATCGGGCGGTCTCCGGAAACCACTGATCCCAACAGATGCCAACACCGATGCGGCCGAACCCTGTCTCCCAGACCTTGAAACCGGTGTCGCCCGGAGAAAAATAGTACTTTTCCTGATAACCTGAGCCGTGCGGTATATGGGTCTTGCGGTAAACACCCAGATTCTTCCCGTCAGCATCAATGATGGCGACCGAATTGAACCGCGCATTGCCAGCCGCCTCATAGAACGAAATCGGCAACACGACCCCGAGTTCCCTGGCAACACTCCTGAAATGTTCAATCGTGGGATGGTCCTTTGCCGGCAGCGCGCGTGCGTAAAACTCCGGCAACTCGTCCTGACAGAAATAGTACCCTTCAAACAGTTCCTGCAGCAGGATGACATTCGCCCCCCTGCCCGCTGCATCGCGGATCAATTTTTCACCGCGTTCGACATTTTCTGAAACTGCATCGGTGCATGCCATCTGCGTGGCAGCAAGTGTTACATTACGCATCTGGCTTCATCCTCCGTTTGTTCCACATAGGGGCTCCTGCTGGGTAATACAGTGTACGCCACCGCCACCTTTGAAAATATCCACAGCCGGAACAGACACAATCTCCCGGTCATTGAACAAACGGCGAAAAACACCTGCCACCACTTCATCCTGGGGGTCATCAAATTCACAAAGCACAACACCGCCGTTCACAAATGAGAAGTTCACGTATGAGCACGACAGGGGTTCACCATGATCATGACACTCCCGTGGCGCCGCGAGCACAATTACCTCCATCGCACGACCGCGCGCGTCGGTCTCAGACCGCATGATGGCTTCAATTTCCTTCGCTGTCTCATAGTCCGGATGTTCGGTGTCCGGCTGACCATGTATAACCACCACACCAGGCTTGACGAAACAGGCAAGCGTATCGATGTGGCCGTCAGTTCCCGAGTTTGATGTGTCAGCCTCAAGCCCGCGCGGCACCCAAATGGCCTTGCTCGTACCGAGCCTGGCATGCATTTCTGCTTCGATTTCCTGCCGTGTCCAATTTGGGTTACGGTTGCGGTTCAACTGAACGTTTTCCGTGAGCAGCAATGTGCCCTCACCATCAACGTGAATTCCTCCGCCTTCATTGACCAATGCCGACGGCAGCCTCACTGCGCCGGCTTTTTCCGCTACAAACCTGGCTACCAGGGCATCTGCCGATCCTTCAGGAAATGTGCGGCCGCCCCAGCCGTTGAATGTCCAGTCGACAGCGCCAAGTTGACCTTGATCACTGACCACGAATGTCGGGCCGCAGTCGCGCATCCAGCTATCTCCAAGTTCGCGCTCGACAATCATTACCTTGCTGTTGAGGTACTTGCGGGCCAGTGTTTGTTGGCCTGGATTGCAAATCATTGTGACTGGTTCAAATTGCACAATCTGATTGGCAGCGCCTGACCATGCCCTGTAGGCGGCATCCGGCGACCCAACATATGCAAAAACATCAGGATTACACGGCCATCCCATCCAAGTGCGCTTGTGGAGGGTCCATTCCGGCGGCATTGTCCATGTCATGAAAATTAGCCCTGGCCTGAGCGAGAGAATGCCTCGCGATGCTGACTGCTCCGGATATCAATCAAACAGAACATTGATCAGTTTTGAAACCCCTTCCTTCAACACCGGTAAGTGTTGCTCAGCAGTATCGCGGTTCACCCGCACTGTTGGCGCGTGATAAGCAAGAGCACCGAAGTATCTGTCGCCCTTCAGATAGACAGGTACCGCAACGGCAATCATCCCGTCCATGAACTCCTCATTGTCAACCGAATGTCCCTGCCGCGCCACTTTGTCCAATTCGGCGAGCAGGCCGTCAACGCTGGTGTAGGTATTGCCGGTGTAAGCTTCCAGCTTGAGCATTTCGACAAACTGGGCGCGACGTTGTGGCTGCAGGCTGGCCAGATAGGTTTTGCCACTTGCCGTACAGTGAAACGGTACATTGGAGCCAACAGGCAGCTGAATTCGAAATGGCCATTCAGTCTCAACCCTGTCGAGATATCGCATGCCGGCATCTTCAGGCACAACAAGATTGACGGTCTCGTTTATCTTGCGCGCCACGTCCTGCAGAACCTGATGGCGCGCAATCGAAGTATCGCTGGTTGACAGCAGTCCTGCCGCCATTCGACGCAACCTGCGAGCGGGCCTCAAACGGCGCGGATCTGAAGCGCGCGCCAGGTAACCTTCCGCAATCAAGGTCTGGCAAAGCCTGTGAATGGAAGGTTTTGGCAAGCCCAGTTGCCGGTTGATCTCGCTGGGTGTCACGGGTTTGCCTGCATCGGCCACAATCTCGGCAATCATCAGCAGGCGCAGATTGGTCGGCACCCTGTCGACATCCACGAGCCCGGATGAAGAATCCTCAATAGTCATTGGTCTGTCTTCCCTGTCTGACAAGTCCGGTTGCCCCGGAACAAATTCAACCAACTAGTCGCAATTATTGCTTGCGATGAGCACAGTTTAATGATCTTATCACAAAAAACAATAATAAAAGTCTCATTTTTTGGACTCAGGGTGATGCGTTGGAATTCGACTATGTGATCGTCGGAGCTGGCTCGTCAGGATGCGCAATTGCGGCGCGCCTGTCAGAGAATCCGTCCGTCAGCGTGGCATTGATCGAAGCCGGTGGACGCGACCGTTCCCCCTGGATTCACATACCGGTCGGATATTTCAAGACAATCCAGAATCCGGCTTTGAACTGGATGTAC
This sequence comes from uncultured Alphaproteobacteria bacterium, assembly GCA_963700885.1. Taxonomy (GTDB): domain Bacteria; phylum Pseudomonadota; class Alphaproteobacteria; order Rhizobiales; family Aestuariivirgaceae; genus Anderseniella. The sequence continues at coordinate 309,142 of CAVOZJ010000020.1, read as the reverse complement.
CGGACCGCACCCGATCCCGGCATCAATGGCCGCCGGCTGAACTGGCCAAGGGGAAAGACGCTGGGCGGTTCAAGCTCGATTAACGGCCTCCTCTATGTGCGTGGGCAGCCTCAGGATTATGATCATTGGCGTCAGCTGGGAAACGCGGGCTGGGCCTGGGAAGACGTACTGCCCTTGTTCAAACGGGCAGAAAACTGGGAAGATGGCGAGAGCGAACTTCGTGGCGGCGATGGTCCACTTTCCGTTACCCACTCCCGCAAATCATGGAAAATCGTGGACGCATGGGTCAAGGCCGCGCAAAACGCTGGTTTTCCCTATAATGGCGACTACAATGGTGCCGATCAGTATGGGGTTGGCTATTTCCAGCTGACCGCTCACGGGGGTTTACGTTGCTCTGCGGCAAAAGCCTATCTCAAACCTGTTCGGAAGCGCAAAAACCTGGAAATTCTTACCAACGTGATGACCGGGAGGGTGCTTTTTGACGGCAAGCGCGCTATCGGCATTGAAGGGGCACGAGGGGGTGCGCGGATCGTTATCAGGGCACGCAACGAGGTTGTGCTGTCAGCAGGAGCTATCGGATCGCCCCAGATCCTGATGCTGTCAGGCATCGGCCCTTCCGATCAGTTGAGCGGCCATAACATTGACGTTGTTCACGCAAGCGCCGGTGTCGGCAAAAATCTGCAGGACCATTTGCAGGCGCGCCCGGTTTACAAGTGCTCCGTCCCCACGATAAATACCCGCACCCGGGGTCTCTGGAACCAGGCCAAAATCGGGCTGGAGTATGCAATGAAACGCACCGGACCGATGACCATGGCGGCCAGCCTGGGAACCGCATACCTGAAAACCAGGCCAGAACTTGAAACACCCGATATTCAGTTTCATATCCAGCCGTTCAGCGCGGACAATCCCACTGAAGGTACCCATCGCTTTGATGCCTTCACCGCTTCGGTCCTGCAAATGCGCCCTGAAAGTGCCGGCGAACTGGTCTTGAAATCCAGCAGTCCCCATGACCATCCCGGCATTCACCCGAATTATCTCGCAACCAAACTGGATCAGGACACGCTAGTCCAAGGTATCCGGATCGCACGTAGTATTTGCCGTCATCAACCGGTGGCCGACGTCATCACCGAAGAACATGCACCGGGTACGGCAATCGCCGACGACGACTATGATGCACTGCTGAACTGGGCACGTGACACCGCGACCACGATTTATCATCCAACCGGCACCTGCAAGATGGGGCCGGACAGCGACAGGATGGCTGTTACAGATGAACGTTTGCGGGTCAGGGGTGTTTCCAGCCTGCGCGTGGCGGACTGCTCAATCATGCCGCAAATTGTCTCCGGCAACACAAACGCTCCTGCCATCATGATCGGTGAGCGAGTGAGTGACCTTATTCGACAGGATGCCCGCTAATGTGGGAACACATCATCGATTTCAGCCAGATCGTTATCGCCGACATCATCCTGTCCGGCGATAACGCTCTGATCATTGGCATGGCGGCCGCCGGTCTTGCTCCGGAACTTCGCAAACGGGCCATAATGTTCGGCATGGTCATAGCTGCCCTTTTGCGGATACTGTTCGCCATTGTCGCTACCAAGCTGCTGGGCATACCGGGTATCCTGTTCATTGGCGCGTTGTTATTGTTCTGGGTGTGCTGGCGGCTTTACCGGGACTTGCGGGAAGGACACACCGAAGAACACGCCGCAGATGCAATGACGATTGCGGAGGACGCAAGCCAGGGCTATACCGGCCCGCCGCGGCGGACCATGATGTCAGCGCTGCTTTCCATCACCATTGCCGATGTATCCATGTCGCTGGACAATGTACTGGCGGTCGCTGCCATTGCAGATGGCGACACCACAAAACTGGTATTTGGTCTTGGACTGGCAATCCTGCTTATGGCATTTGCCGCCACAATGATCATGAAGCTCCTGACAAGATTTCCCTGGATTTCATGGCTGGGACTTGCGGTATTGGTGTACGTTGCAGGTGAGATGATGTATCGCGGTTTGCTCGACCCATCGCATGGAATGCTTCAACTGATGGGGATTACATGATGCCGAGAGTTTCAGGTCGCAGGCCCTGTGGTGGACAAAAGGCTACCTGAATGTCCTGCATGCAGAATGCTGGCCAGTCTGGTTCAGGCCAGTGAATAACTGGAATTATTTCGAGAACGACAAAAAGGGAGGAAAACCATGTCGATTTTCAAAAAAATGGTACAGGCAACCGCCGGTATCGCCCTCATGGCAACAGTTGCGGCAGCTCCGCAAATTGCTGAAGCCAAGACAACCATCCGTGTACAGTCGGTGATCTCTGCCCAGGCTGACGAAGTGGTGATGCTGAAAGACTTCGCCCAGGATGTATCGGACCTGACGAACGGTGAAGTGGTAATCGAAGTGCTTCCAGCCGGTGCAATTGTCGGCGTTGCGGAAACACTTGACGCGGTCGACAAGGGCCTTGTCGAAGGTGGTTTTGCCTGGACCCATTACTGGTCAGGCAAGCACCCGGCGGCCATGCTGTTTGGTTCGCCGGTTGCCGGTGCCGGTGTTGGCATCGACAACATTGCGTTTCTGTCCTGGTTCCAGTTTGCCGGTGGCAAGGAACTGTACGAAGAACTCTGGAAAGAAATGGGCATGAATGTCAAAGGCTTCCTGTTACAGCCGGTAGGGCCGGAAGCACTTGGCTGGTTCAAGGAACCAATCAACTCCATGGATGACTTCCGCAAGTATCGTTTCCGTACCCCTCCCGGTATTCCCGGCCAGACCTACAAAGACATCGGCATTGCGTCTGTGGCCATGGGTGGCGGCGACATCCTGCCGGCACTGGAAAAAGGCACGATTGATGCTGCCGAATGGTGCTGCCCGAAGCCTGACTCGGTGTTCGGCTTCCAGAAAGTCCTGAAGCATTACTATCTGCAGGGTCTTCACCAGGTTGTCGTGAACGCCGACCTGTACATAAACGGCGATGTGTACAACGGCCTGACAGACCTGCAGAAGAAGGCACTGGAAGTAGCAGCAAATGCTTCACTGTCAAAGGCAATGTCTTACCGCATCTACGAAAACGGCAAGGCGCTGAAAAAACTTGTCGAAGAAGATGGCGTCATTCTGCATGACACGCCGGCGGATTATTTCCCGGCCTACATGGCTGCGGCAAAGGCTGCACTTGAAACGAATGCAGCTGAAAACCCGTTCTTTGCCAAGGTCTGGCAATCCCAGAAAGATTTTGCAGAAGTTGCAGTGCCTTACTGGGCCGGTTCGCAGGCCTCCAACGCAGCGCTCGGCAAGGCCTTTGCCGACACCGTGAAAAAGCAGTGATCGATTGACGAAACGGCAGGCATCGGGTGCGATGCCTGCCAGCTTACCTGTATCTTCAAGCCAGGCGCAGAAACCGGCGACTTCACAAAGTGAATTATATGCAGGGGCACCATTTGGGAGGAGCAGCAAGTGGCTGAGGAAATTGGCAAACTCGACATTACCGACGAGTTGATTGCAGAGCGGCGTGCAGAAGAACCCGGACAAACTCCGGAAGACATGACGGCCTGGCAACGGCCGATTACGGCATTCATCGATGTGCTGAACCTGTGGGCAGGCCGGATTACCTGTTTTCTGCTGATACCTCTGATAATTGCGATGGTGTTTGAAGTTGTCTCCCGCAAGCTGTTCGCGGTTTTTACCGACTATGGCTACAACGAACTGGCCATCTCGCTGGGACTTGGCCCCACACTTTGGGTCTATGACATAAGCAGAATGCTCGGTGGCGTGCTGTTCATGGCTGCCGCCGGCTATGCCTTGATGCGTGGCGTACACATACGGGCAGATTTCCTTTACCGGAACTGGTCGCCCAAAACACAAGCCACCGTCGATGCAACTCTTTACCTGCTGCTGTACTTTCCTGCCATGCTGTTCTTCTTCTGGAGTGCACTGGATTTCACACTTGATGCATTCGGCTGGAATGGATGGGGCAAACCATGGGGCATATGGGAGCGCGCAAGTGATTCTACCTGGGCTCCGGTGCTAGGTCCTGCGCGCGCGGCAATGCCGATTGGTGCGCTGTTACTGTTTCTGCAGGGTTTTTCTGAGCTTTTCCGGGCCTTTCACCAGATGGGCAAGGAGAGGGAAGCCAAATTCATCAAACTCCTGCCGTTCTACTTTATCCTGCTGGCCATTATCTTTGTCAGCGTGTTCTATCCAGACGTTGTGCCATTTGATGAATGGTGGGAATCCCTGACGTCTGCGGCCGGTATTTTTGATTTTTCCAAGCCGACCATCGGCCTGTTCATGCTGGCGGCCATGCTGTTTTCCATTTTCGTGGGCTTTCCGATTTCGTTCACATTGATCTTCCTGGCCTTCACATTTGGATCCTGGGGCGCAGGCAGTGCCCTGACCTTCTATCTGATGACCCTGCAGACCAACTCGGTCATGCTCAACGATCAGCTTGTCGCGGTTCCGTTGTTCATTTTCATGGGTATCATGATGGAACAGGCAGGACTGATGGAAAGGCTGTTCAGAGCGGTTCAGCTTATGATGTCACGTACCCGTGGCGCGCTGTACATAGCGGTGTTGTTCGTATCCATGATCTTTGCGGCAGCCACCGGTATTGTCGGCGCCTCGGTAACCATTCTGGGTATCATGGCGGCGAAAACCATGAACAGATCGGGCTATGACGTGAGGCTTGCAGCAGGCACCATTACCGCCGGTGGCACGCTTGGCATTCTCATTCCACCTTCCATCATGCTGATCGTGATGGGGCCGGTGCTGGAGGTGCCGGTGACAGACCTGTTCCGTGCGGCGATCGTGCCAGGCATACTGCTTGCCGTGCTGTACATGGTGTATGCCATTGGCCGATGCATGCTGAACCCGAATTTGGGGCCCATTCTGCCTGCTGACGAGCAACCGGAAACGTCGCCTTACTACCTGCTGGAAGTGATTGGTGTCATGGCATCGATTGTTGTACTGACGTACCTGATCGGGGCCGGCGCGGCCGGGACCCTCGCCTTCATTCCACTTGGCGGGCTGGTCCTTCCGATTCTCTGGCTGGGCTTCATGTTCCTCGTCTACTCCTGGACTCGAAGAGCCAGGCCCGGTGGCTTCTACTTCTCAGACCTGTGGTATGAATTCTTCATGGGCCTGGTACCGCCAACGGTGCTGATTGCCTTTGCGCTTGGTTCCATCCTGGCCGGTTGGGCAACGCCTGCCGAGGCAGCGGCATGTGGCGCATTTGGTGCAATCGTGTTGTCGTTTGCGTATCGCAAGCTGACGGCGGCGGGCTTTTATGACGCGATGATCAAGACGCTCGAGATTTCAGTGCTGATCATGTTCCTGGTGGCAGCATCCAACTTCTTCGGCGCCGTGTTCTCTAACCTGGGAACACCGAAGTTCCTCACGGAGGCGCTGTTGTCGATGGAACTGTCAACGGCCGCCATGCTGATCTTCGTCATGGCCCTGGTGTTCCTGCTGGGCTGGCCGCTCGAATGGGTACCGATTGTGCTGATTATCGTGCCTATCCTGGTCCCGTTGCTGGTGTCGCTGAATGTCAACCTGACCTGGTTTGCCATTCTGGTGGCAGTGAACCTGCAGACGGCTTGGCTGTCACCGCCAGTGGCGCTGTCAGCCTATTTTCTGAAGGGCGTCGTGCCGGAATGGGATCTGAAAGATATCTACTTCGGCATGATGCAATTCATGGTCATTCAGCTCATCGGCCTGGCCCTGATCTTCATGCTGCCGGGATTTGCACTGTGGTTGCCGGAATGGCTGTCACCAGCCGGTGCGCAACCGTTCCTGAACTATGTCGGGTATAGCAATTAGCCGGGGAAAACTTTCACTGAAAATGGTCCGTTCTCAAACAGAGAGCGGGCATTCCCCTCTGCTCACGCGGTCAGGCAGGTTGAAGAATGATCTTTGGCGCGGCGCTTTTTCCTGCAGCTATTTCGTCAAATGCCCTGGCACCGCTCGCCAGCGGGCGTTTGTCGATCCAGCGCAACTTTCCCAGTTTTCCGGTGAATATCGCTTCTGCCGTGGCTTTGAAATCAGCCATTGTGTAGGTGTAGGTACCGATGAACGTGATCTCCTGCAGCGTCATCCTTCGCACGTCCAGCCCGCCTTCTGCAGCGCCCAAACCGATATGCATGATCAGGCCGCCGGGCTGCACCAATTTACTGGCTGTTGCCCGGGTTGCCGCAATGCCGACCCCGTCGATGACGAGAACCGGAATGTGAACCTCATCTGCAGACGAATGGCACGCAATATCTTCCGTTTCCGAAATCCTGTTCCGGCGCGCCGCGTTGGGTTCAATAATGGTGACGTCCCTGCCCCCCAGAGCCCGAAACGCCAGCGCTGCGCCCAGTCCGATGGCGCCTCCGCCCAATACCATGCAGCGCACGTCCTTCAGGTTTTCCCCAAGTATCGCCATTGCCAACCTGTTGGCATGCCACCCGCATGCCATTGGTTCGCACAACGCAGCACTTTCCAAAGCGACATCGTCAGGAACTCTTACCAGGTTGCCTTCCGGCATGACCAGAAGCTCGGCAAATGCTCCCTGGCGTGGCGGCATTGAGATAATCTGGCGGGTCGGGCACAAGTTATCCCTGCCGGAAACACAAACCTCACAGGTACCGCAGGTCACCAGCGGATTGACCGTTACCCGTCGCGCTGTCCCACCAAAACCGACGATTTCACCGGCTGCTTCATGGCCCAGGATAAAAGGTGAAGGTCTACGTTCATCGTGACCTGCCCACGCGTGCATGTCCGACCCGCAGATGCCGGACGCTTTCACCCTGATCAAGGCCTCACCGGCAGCAGGTCTCGGGTCATCCACGTCCGTGAACTCCATTGTCCTGCTATCTGTGTAAACCAGTGCCTTCATTTTGCTGTGTAACCTCCATCGACCGGCAGTATCTGACCAGTAACATATCCCGCCGCATCGGAACAAAGAAACACCACCGGTCCGGCAATATCTCCAGGTTCGCCGTTGCGGCCAATGCAGGTTTGCCTGGCGTGATATTCAGCCAGATCGCGGTTGGCAAAAACAGGTCCGGTCAATTCTGTTTTGAAGAAGCCTGGCGCGACAGCATTGGCCATGATGCCATGTTGCGACCAGGCTTCCGCCATCGCACGGGTCAGTTGACCAACGCCCGCCTTTGAGGCGCCGTAGGCAATGCCATTGGCAAAAGCGCGATAGGTCTGCAGTGAAGCCACATTGACAATGCGCCCCCAGTTTTTCCGGCGCATAGACGGCACCAGCGCCTGGGCCAGAAAGAACGGCACCGTGAGGTTGAGATTCAAGGTCGAGTGCCATCCCTGTTGCGTCACATCATCGGCAGGCTGCCGCAGATTTACGCCGGCAGCGTTGATCAGTATATCGGGATCTCCAAAGGGTGCCGAAACCGCTGCGGCAAGCTCTGCAAAGTCGGCTACGTCACCAAGATCGGACATCACATATGCAGTCCGGCCGGCGTGACCGGCCGACCAGCTGTCCAGATCGGTCTTGCGTCTTGCAACTCCTACAACGCGCGCGCCGTTAGCGACAAGTGCGTCTGCCATCACCTGGCCCAACCCGGAACTGGCGCCCGTTACGCAGGCAACTTTCCCCGTCAAATCAAACATTTCTTTTCCCAACTTCTTTTCCGCTCGGTGAATTCGGCAGGCTGCGGCAGAGAAATTCCTTCCTGACTGGCGTCTGAAACAACGAGCTCACTTGAGTGTTTATTGCTTCGAAGGTTTGCGCAACCTGTCACGTGCGCCGTTGCAATCGCACAATTTTCCGGCCGGCAACTCCATTTACACCAACTATCAGTACAACGCCTGGCTGACAGGCGCGTCTACACTTGGCCGCATTTGAGGTCTACCGCATTGTAGATATAGATGATTTTTACTGATGAAGGGTTACAGATCCATGATCCGCAAGTTCAATTTGTACCTTGCCGTGATGTCTGCGGTGACGATGCAGTTAATTCTGGCAACACCTGCCCCCGCCAATGCCGAAGGCAATGCCATAATCGAGATGACCATCGGGAAAATCGGTTTCCTGGTTGGCGTATCGCGCGGTGACGGGACGATATTCTTCAATGGCAGGCAGGCTGACCTCGACATAAACGGGTTGCGTGTCGGACTGACGATAGGTGCTTCTTTCGCAAGCATGCGCGGGGAGGTCTACAACCTGCATCGGCTGGAAGACATCGCCGGCACCTATGTTACTGCCCAGGCTTCTGCCGTCGCCATCAGTGGTGGTGGTCAAAACCTGGTGCTTGTCAACGAAAAAAATGTACGGCTGGTGTTGTGGGGTGAACAACGTGGCCTGGATGCCTCTCTGGATGCAGGCGGCATGCTGATATCCCTGAAGTAACCGGCCAGGCCTGGCAATCATTTACAGACTGTCACTTGTACATATCCGGCCGGCCGGGAACCGATTTCAGGTCAGTGACATGAAGTCAAATCAAACCCATTTTCTTGAGCGAGCCCAAATCGAGTGATAATTCCCGCCGCTGGAACTGACCGAACACTTCCGACAGAAAGGACCTCAAACGCAACCGCAGTGCCGGTTGCAGCTTGGTGTAACTTCCTTCCAGAAACTCGATAAATGAAAATGGAGGGTCTTCGGCGGCAGCCATCGCCTCCCGGTCGAGCAAGGGCAGGCTGAAAACGGTATCAGGCTCAATTTCCTCGTACACCTCGCGCGCCTGACGGGTGATAAGCGGATTACCATTCCAGGCATTGCGGACCAGACAAAATGTCTCGGTCGAAAAAGCGCCGCGCAGATCCCGTGCCATCATCACGGATTTGGTTGTCTGGTCCAGTACATACGCAATGACGAGTTCAACACGGACATCGTGGGCTGCATTGATAAAGTCGAGATCATCCACAACCGTGAAAAATGTATCCAGCCCGTGCGACGGAAGGTCGATGACGTAATCACGTCCGGGCTGTGCCAGAATTGTATCAAAAAGCATGATCTGGCCGCTGGTTTTTTCAACGTCGATCAGCGTTGCAGTATCAGGATAGAACCGCCTTATGCGACCGCGCGGCGCGTCACAGTCAAACACGTGCGGATTGTGGCCAGTCATCAGCAGGTGATCCATCAGCAGGCGCGCAACCAGCGTCTTGCCGTTGCGCGCCTCATCGGAACACACAACAAATACCCGACTTCCGGCCTGCTCGCTCACATAATCCGTCCTGTTGATACTCCGCAATGACTGGATAGAGAATCGCATCACGCGAATCATCGCAACCTGCCAGCCACATACTCAGTTTACCGATTGTGCCGAAGCCGCGGTAATTTAAATTTAGCCACCGGAAGGTCAACCGCCGGGCAACCAAAACCGTCGGCGAAAAACCAGCAGCCAAAATCCCGTGAGTAAAAACCCGCTAACCCTTGGATTTTGCCGTATCTCCTGAATCACCTGAAGTCAGCATCTGGATGAGGCGAAGCTGGTCGAATTCATCATCAATTTCGGAACACCACTTTTTCACATAACCGCGCAAGACAAATGAAAAGTCTGCTGCCTTACCCTTGCTGTCCTTGTTGTCGATGAAGTTCTTGTAAGTCACATCAGCAAGGTCGACCTGTTCTGCGGCCATCTCGTTGAGCTTCGGAATGACAATCTCGCGGGCTTCATTGACGTTGGAGAAATACCGTTTGTAGGTCTTCTCGTCCCATTCGAAGAAATTGGTTTCATTGATAAAGTTGCGCGCGACAGTGTAATCAATTCCTTCCACATAGGGTGTTACTTCCTGAAGCTCGTCCAGCGACGCAATAGCAGGTCCGACAACGTGGATCAGGCCCAACTCAAACACACCATCACGCGCAGCCTGCAGCACGCCAATCTTTTCGAAGGTCTCCAGGGCATATGACAGATTTCCGGCTTTCAAATCTACAACAGTCACCGGCACCTTTGCAGTTTCCAGTGTATCCAGAACCTTCATCTGGTCTGCAACATTGTGCAGATCAATGACCTCGGTGATGGCCGGATAGAATCGGTGTAGCGTTCCGCGCGGATTCTCCGTATCAAATGCACGAGCCAGAACATTGTTGCGATGCAGGTAATCCAGCAACGCGCGTGAAATTGTGGTTTTGCCAACGCCGCCCTTGTCGGCTCCAACCATTATTACTACTGGTTTCATCTATCTCTTTCCCTCTATACCGCTGGAACTCGCCCCCTGGGACGGGCCTCAGAAACCGAATACCATGTCTTGCACGCCGATGCCACAGCTAGTAACGCGCCATGAGAACAGTCGTTGAAAAAGACTCCTGAGAAAGTTTCCACAGCGCCAGCGACGTATGGCGAGGCGGTTGATGCGTTGAAAAATACCGGTTGGGGAAATCTGAATTTCTTCACATCAGGGCACGCAGCTGAGACCGCCGTACGAGTGGACAGGCTGGTCAAAACAGGCGTGCAGGTTTTACCGCCAGCCGTGGATGTTTTCAATGCGCTTGAAATTACACAACCGGGGCAAGTCAGGGCTGTTGTTCTGGGGCAGGACCCCTACCCCACGCCCGGCGATGCTCACGGTCTTGCATTCTCAGTGGCAAATCCCTACCAACGCATACCGGCATCCCTCAAAACAATATTTGCAAGCCTTGAAGCCGACCTCGGGATCACACGTCCCGGTCATGGCAATCTCATAAGATGGGCACATGCGGGCATACTATTACTCAATGTGAGCTTGACCGTCGAGGCAGGCAAGGCAAACAGCCACAGGAGTTTCGGCTGGGCACCCCTGGCTGGTGAAATCCTGGAACAATTGAATGCGCAGCTTACACCGGTGGTATTCATGCTGTGGGGAAATTGCGCACAGCAGACGGGCACCCAACTGGATGCGACTCGCCACTGCGTCATAAAAAGCGTGCACCCGTCACCGCTCGCACATGGCGGCGGCCGGCAACACAGATTTGTTGACTCACAGCCATTTGTGCAGGCCCAGGAGTGGCTTTCGCAACGTGGCCTTCCACCAATCGACTGGCGGCTGTAAACTGAATTCAGGTTTTGGTCACTTAACCGGTCAAGGCAGGCTTGATAACGGCGTATCGGGAATGTCTCACACCCAGAGTAAAGGTTCACCAATTTCATGGCACTCGCCGAAGAACGCACATACTCCCGTTCCTTCAATGGACCTGCTGGTCAAGAGGACATGCCCTGGCTTTTGACGTCCGGACCCGTGACAACCTCGCGCGAGGTGAAGCTCGCCATGCTGGCGGACTGGAGCATGCGTGACACAGAGTTTGTTTCTCTTGCCCTGGGAGTGACCGAGCAACTGCTCGAACTTTCAGGCGGCAGCAACGAGTACGACTGCATTCCTCTTCATCTGTCGGGTGATGCCATTCTGGAGAGCGTGCTTGGTGCACTTGCACCAACGGGGCGAAAGCGCAAAACGCTGATTGCGGCCCACGGCCATCACGCCGTGCAGGCGACAAATATCCTGACCCACATGAAGCGTCCATTTGCGAATATTGCAGGTTCACCCCTGAAACCCGTGACGGCAAACCGGCTGGCGAAAGTTCTGGAACAGGATCCTGACATAGCGACCGTCTACCTGGTGGAGACAGATGTTTCCACCGGCTTGCTAAATCCAATCGGGAAACTGGCTGCAACAGCCCATGAAGCGGGGAGAAGGGTAATAGTGGATGCCCGCGCAAGTATTGGTGCAATACCCTTCAGCCTTGCTGCGGGCAGCGTGGATGCGGCCATCGGGGTGCCCTTTGCCTGCATTGAAAGCGTCCCCGGGTTCTCCTTTGTGATGGTACGCCGCAGTCTGCTGTCTGACGGAATGGGGAAATCTCCGTCTGCCTCGCTGGACCTGGCCGAATTGTGGAGCGGCATACACCGCAGCGGCTGGTTTCCGGGCACGCCTCCGGCCCACTCCATTGTCGCGTGCGGCGTCGCCCTGCGGCAACTGTTTCTCGAAGGCGGTCCGGAAATGCGCCTCAAGCGCTATAAAGAAAACCATCTGCGATTGTTGCAGGGAATGGCCGCACTGGGTTTCTCCCCAGCCATTGCCGATAACTCCACGACATGCGGTTATCTCAGCCTGTTCAAACCACCTGCAGACAGGCGTTATTCGCAATTGCCTTTCCTGCATCGGTTACGCCAGATGGGTTTTGTCATAATGGACGATGAAGGCTGTCCGGGACCAGCCGGCGGATTCAGAGTCGCCACAATCGGAGCCATTGACGAAACCGTAACGGAACAATTCCTGAGAGCCGCCGAAAAAGTGATGCGGGATCTCGGCATGAAGTCAGGTGTACCGGCCAGGTAAGGCCTTTCTCACAATAGAATCGGGAACCCGAAAGCTCCCGAACACCATCTCATCCTGGGCCCTGTCAGCCTTTGCCCTTCCAGGGGACCAGGTAGTTTTCGGCCATGCGCATCAGGATATCGATGCCGTAACCAATGATACCGATCAGGATGATACCCATAAGCACGATGTCGGTATTCTGGAACTTGGACGCAGCAATTATCATTTTGCCGGCACCCTTTTCCGCCGCCACCAGTTCAGCAGCAACCACCGTGCCCCAGCAAACCCCCATCGCAACACGTGCGCCGGTAAATATTTCCGGCAACGAATTTGGCACGATCACCTTCCACAGGAGCTGGCTCTTCGATGCACCCAGCGAATAGGCTGCGTGCACCTTGGAAATGCTGACACCCGAAACACCTGCTCGTGCCGCTATAACCATGATCCACAAGGCAGCCAGGAACAACAAGGAGATCTTGCCGGTCTCCCAGATTCCAAACCAGATGATGATCAACGGGATCAGGGCAAGCGGCGGAACCGGACGCATGAACTCGACGATCGGGTCAAACCAGCCACGGAACCAGCCATTGAGCCCCATCGCGTATCCGAGCGGAATGCCAACGATGCTGCCAAGAGTAAAGCCCACGATAACACGGTAAATCGACCAGCCCAGATTCTCCGCCAGAGTGACGTTCTGATAACCTTCACTGGCAATCTCGATCAGGCGAACCACCACAGCCTCCGGCGCGGGAAGCCAGATCGACTCCATCTGCCAGCCTTTTGACGGTTCGTATGCCAAACTACCCTTGGAGGTCATGCGAACCTCCCCAGTGTCGATCTGTACAGATCCATCCGGTGCAATTGCCTTGCCGTTGATCGATATGATCTGCTGGTCTTTCGGATTTTCCAACAGGTCACTTGTGGACACCAGAATTGAGCGATAGGTGATTACCTTGTCCGCAAAATCCCTGGCAAACCCGGTATTGGCTGCTTCATCAATGACCGGTTTTTCCGCTGGTTCAGACACCGGGTGAACAACCGCAGTGATGGTGCCAGTGTCAGTTGCTCCAGATGCATCCCTTGCCTCGTAGGTGAAGCTGGCTTCGCCCACATATGGCCCAGGCACATGCAGGAAAGACGGCACGATTTTTGACCCTGTAAACGATCCCCAGATCAGGAAGATCGCAATAATCGAAATTATCGAGGCCGCACGGTTTGATATAACGGCGCTTTCGTCACCAAATGTCACGGTCTTGAGACTGGTGAAGTCATCTTTCTTGGTCAGAAAGCCGCTGATCAGCTTGTAGCCAATCATGGCCGCAACAAATATGGCAACATAGATCAGGAGAATAATCATGCCGCAGTCTCCTGCCGGCCCATAATCTCTTCTTCCATGTCCCAGATCATCGTCAGAATTTCTTCACGGATCTCGCCAAATTGTTTCTCTTTCTTGACCAGGCGAAGATCCTTGCCAACACCCAATTCAGCAAAAGGAAGACTGTATGCCTTGTGGATACGTCCTGGCCGTGGCGCCATGACGACAAGACGTTCTCCCAGCAAAAGAGCCTCTTCCACCGAATGAGTAATCAGGATGATGGTCTTGCCCGTTTCCTTCCAAAGCTTCAGGACCAGGCCCTGCATCTTTTCACGCGTCAACGCGTCGAGTGCACCGAGCGGTTCATCCATCAAGATCACGTCAGGATCATTTGCCAGGCAGCGGGCAAGTGCCACACGTTGCTGCATACCGCCTGACAATTCATAAATCATCTTGTCGGCAAAATCCTTCAGACCGACAATCTGCAGAAGGTTTTCAACCTTTGCCTGCGTTTCTGCCCCGGGCCTTCCGGCCATGTCCGGACCGAACGCAATGTTCTTGCGCACATTCATCCACTCAAACAATGCACCTTGCTGGAACACCATGCCGCGCTCCGCGGCAGGACCGGTCACAACGTGATCGTTTAGAACAACCTTGCCTTCGGTTGGAGCAAGAAACCCTGCCACTATGTTCAAAAGCGTTGTCTTGCCGCACCCTGATGGACCGAGCACAGACATCAATTCACCCTTCTCCAGATTGAGGGTGACATTCTGCAAGGCCTGAACTGCGCCGCCATTCGGCAGTTCAAACCGCATTGATACATTGTCGATTTTGAGGCTGGACATCGACCCCTCCCTTAGAGCCATTGTAATACCGGTTTGCGGATGAGACCCTGCCCAGTCTTTCTTTTTTGGCCGCCTGGACCAGTATGACTTTTGGTTGAATCAAGCAAAAGTCATACTGGTCGATTCTGATGTGATGGAGCAATTTTCGGGTTCAAGTGAAGCAATGTTGCTCTGGATAATCAGACCATCCGGCTTGCCGGATGGCCCGTTTGTCCATTGCTACATTCCCGCAGCCGCTTTCAGGTAGCTGCTGTTAACAGCACCTTCATATGATGGCAGCGCCTTGACCGTGCCGCCTTCAGCCAGTTTGGCTGCGGATTCATTGAAGTTTTTCACCATGAAACCGCCCATCCAGCCGTCACTGAGTGCTTGTTCAGAAGAGATGAACTTCATGCCAGTGGTCATGATCGCCTTAGCAGTGGCTTCATCCTGTCCGGCCATCTTGGCAATATCTGCAATCATCTCAGCTTCGCCACCGGCATTGAACTTGTCGTTCATGTCGTTGGTGACTTTCAGGAACTTGGTAACCAGTTCAGAGTTTTCCTTGGCCCAAGAGCCAACAGTGGAAATCACGTCATAAACCTTGCCGACGATCATTTCCTTTTCGTCGCCTTCGATGAGAACGTTGCCGAACTCCTTCATGCGACGCAGAGGACCACCCCAGCCGCAGACCATATCCATGTTGCCGTTTGCAAAGGCCGCAGCTGAGTCAACCGGCGCCATGTCCACAATTTTCATCGTGGACGTGTCAACACCGAAATGAGCCATCTGGGCCAGGAAGCCCGTGTGGGCTGCCGTGCTAAGTGGCACTCCGACAGTCTTGCCTTCGAGTTCCTTGGCATTGTCCTTGGTGATTTCAAGGTTCTTGCGGACAACACAGTTGTCGTTGTCAGAATATGTCAAGGCGACGTCAATGGCCTGCAGATCCTGACCTGCAGAAACAGCAGTCAGAAATGGCGTCACACCCTGTGAAACGGCAATATGGACGTCACCGGAAGCCATGGCCGCCGACATTGCGGTTCCGGCATCGAACGAAACCCATTTGACAGGAACACCCAGTTCCTTGTCATAGATTTTTTGAGCTTGCGCATACTGGAAAGGCATTGGCCATTCCGGGAAAAAGGCAACAACCAGTTCCTGCGTCTGCGCCTGAACCGCAGTAAAGCTGACTGAAGCCAAAGCTGCTGCTGCAAGTGCAGTGGTTAAAAATTTATTCATCGAGTACTCCCTCCGCTGATTAGCGTCCGAAAACGTGATTAGGTTTAAATGGATGCTTTCGGTAGTGCCATTATGAAACGCCAGCAGTGTCCGGCGCAATGGCACATGCAGTGCTGGTCCTAAAAATCTGTAGTGTTGGTTCCATACTCAAGTTGCGGGAGTTGTTCACAAATCGCGGATCAGTTTCATGATGTATCGCCCAATCGCCAAACTGGAGGTCAACCCCGGGCTTTCCATACCGAACAAGTTGATCAGGCCCGGTATGCCGTGTACCTGCGGACCGTCGATCCGGAAATCCTGCGTCTGGTTTCCCGGTGGCACGATCTTGGGACGAATTCCTGCATAGGCCGGTTGCAGGACGCCATCCGGCAGGCCGGGCCAGTACCGTCGGACCAACGCAAAAAATTCGTCGCCGCGCGCCGGGTCCACATCGTAGTTTGGCTCATCGACCCACTCCACGTCCGGGCCAAATCGCGCCTGCCCGCCAACATCGATGGTCAGGTGGACACCCAACCCACCGACGACGGGACAGGGATAGATCAGCCGCTTGAACGGTACCTTGCCGGCCATCGAGAAATAGCTTCCTTTACCGTAATAGGTTGTTGGCACGTGAACGCCATCCAGACCCTCGAGCTTCGAGGCCACATCCGGTGCATTGAGACTGGTGGAATTGACAAACAAGTTACATCCGACGGTCATTGGTTCCGCACCGCCAATATCGATCTCGATCTGCGCGGCACCCACACGGCCACCTGCTACGGGTGATCTGGTCGCCAGGGTGGCCCCGGCATTTTCCGCTTCGCCCAACAATGCCAGCATGATTCCGGCAGAATCCATCATGCCGGTGGATGGCGACAGAATTGCAGCAACGCATGCCAACGCCGGTTCGAGCGCCGTCGCCTGTCGCTGATCGAGCATCTTCAGGTCATCGACGCCGTTGACGGCACCTTTCTCAAAAATGCCATCAAGGGTTACCACCTCCTGCATGTCGCAAGCCACAATCAGCTTGCCGCAAATGGTGTGAGCGACATTGTGCTTCTGCATAAAGTCGTACAACAGCCATTTGCCCTCAACGCACAATTGCGCCCGCAAGGATCCAGGCGTGTAGTACATTCCGGCATGAACGACTTCGCTTGAACGTGAAGATACACCGCGGCCGAACGTCTCGTCAGCTTCAACTATCAGGACTTCCCGGCCAGCTTGTGCAAGCTCACGCGCTACCGCCAGGCCAATTGCTCCGGCACCCGCCACCACACAGTCAATCTCGTAGTCAACTGCCATCAGACCAGCGTCCTAGCGTGTGCAATCACGCACCCGCTTCAGCAGGTCCCGGTCGACCTCAATGGTGCCACGGGCGAGACTCTCTTTTCGTGTTGCCAAACGGCTCGAACCGGGCAAGCGCGCGCCTTGCTGTGCCGTGATCGATCCCGCAAGCTCTGCAAAACGTTCAGCAAACAGACCCGCCGAAAATCCGGCAGGGTCTAGCGCGAGAAAGAACTGTCCCGAATTGCAGGGCCCGCCGGCATCGGTTGCAAAGGGCGACATTGCGCTGCCCAGTTGCGCGCCACTCATCAGCGATGACATGGTCTCCACCATCAGACCCTGACCGAACCCCTTGTAACCTCCCGCTGGAGCCATGGTGGCAGCCTGTTTGGGATCGCTGGTCGGGTTGCCATCAACGTCCAGCGCCCAGCCAAGTGGAATTTCATCACCGCGTGCGGCATGCCGCATGACTTCCGACTTGGCGACCACCGAAGACGACTGATCTATGACATAGCCAACGCCACCCCTGCCGTCAGGCGCGGCAATAGAAACCGGGTTTGTGCCGATAACTGCCCTGATGCCACCGGGAGGGGCTATCGAGGCAGGCGCATTGGTGAAGCCCATCGCCAGTAAACCTTCGCGGGCAATACGCTCGGTGTGCCCGCCAAGCCGGCCGCAATTATAGGAATTGGTAATGGTAAGCGCGGCAATGCCATACTTTTTCGCCGCAGGAATGATTTTGGCGAACCCCTTTTCGATTGCCGGATGTGCAAATCCGGAACCGGCGTCCGCACGATACGCTACCGGCGATAACCGGGCAACAACCGGCTTGATTGCGCCATCAACCTTGCCACATTTGAGATGCGAGCAGTAAACGGGTAACCAGAAAAATCCATGGCCTGGCATTCCGACAAGCTCGCTATCAATAACGGCGTCTGCTAGGTAGCGTACATTGGCGCGCGCCGCGCCTGACCTGACAAGTGCCCTGAGTGCAAGTCTGCGGGCATTTTCAATTCCCATGGTAACAGTGGTCTTTTTCATT
This sequence comes from uncultured Alphaproteobacteria bacterium, assembly GCA_963700885.1. GTDB lineage: Bacteria > Pseudomonadota > Alphaproteobacteria > Rhizobiales > Aestuariivirgaceae > Anderseniella. Next base: position 291,229 of record CAVOZJ010000020.1, on the reverse strand, counting down.
ACCCGGCAACCTTGCGGCAAATCAGATAGGCGTGCACGTAATCCATTGCATGACCTTGCGGGGTTGCAGCGACGCTCTTCTGATAGCGCCCATAAAATTCATCCATGATGGCTTCACGACTGACCCCGTCACGGGCTGCATCAAGTCCTCCCAGGAAGGTGGCTTCCGACCACGATCTGAGCGTTGGCAAATACTCCACTGCAAACCGGGCGGCATCCCTGTGATTTTCGGTAAAGTCCTGTTCGAACGGGCAGCGCACCACGCGCGTCTCAATATGCTCCAGTCTCAGACCAGCCCTGTAGACCGGATTATTCCTGTCATTCAGAGGAGCGGTAAACTCTTCAACAGTACGATAATGTTGCGGAAAATTGGTATTGAGATACTCCTGCCGGGTGATAACGCCATCATCAGCAAGCTCCATCCAAAACCTGTTAAAGGTGTCAAACATGTTGACGCCGCCAGTTTCGCCAAGATATCTGCCTTCCTCATCAATGCCGAAGTTGAAAAGGCACAACCTGCCGCCGGGCTTTAATTCCCGGGTACGCTGCAGCAACATGGTTTCCCAGTCGGCCGCTCCCTGTTTTGCAAACGCTTCACGCTCGGCGCCACTTGCGCCGACCATGTGCACGTGACCTGAAATATTGCAAGGCGTCGAAGAGATGTAATGTGACGCGGTTGCTGAAAACCCGAGGTCAAGCGTCCGGGCGGGAAAAATGTTCTGATGGAAAGATGTGCCCGACGCGAACACGTACAGATCATCGATCTCCGGGTAGTAGCTCTTTGTAGCAGTCTGGCCATGGATCATGCGGAAAACCTGCGCAAAGTCATTGCGTGGAAGATCGGTATAGGTCATTTCGATAGGGCGGGACGGTACACGTGCGCGTACGTCGGACAATACCCGCCGCCAGAGATCAACTGAAGTGCCGCCGTCTGCCGCGCCCATGTCGGTTGCGCGAAATATGCTGCCATCGTCGGCCGGGTCCATGCGATCGATGGCTTCCAGGACAAGATTGGCCGCCTTGTCCATGACATGCTTGGCGCCAATAGTAGCTTTGGAATAGTAGCCATCGCCCTTCATGGCCATAAATCCGGCGGTTCCAGACGCCCTGTTCATGCAGATCTCCCTGTTCTGGTTCTTGTGGCGGTACAATTTTCCCGAACACTAATGTCCCTTGGTTTATGCGACCAGACAATAAAAAAAACGCCCTCCCGATATTCCGGAAGGGCGCTCGACCAATGTCTTGCAATCGGAACAATCAGGCTTCGATAGCGTATTCTTCACAGAAGAAGTAACGAGTCGGGTGAATGGCAAAGCCCTTCACCTTCTTGTCCATCGGAATGAACAGTTTGCGCCACAGTGGCTGCGCAATCGGTCCATCCTCCTGCATGATGGCTTCAAGCTTGCCAATCAGTTCAGTTCGCGCGGCAATATCGAGAGTGCCTTCAGCCTGGGTCAGGATTTCATCAAATTCAGCATTGGAATAGTGGGTTTCGTTCCATGGCACGCCGGAACGATAGGCCAGGCCCAGCACCATAAATCCAAGCGGCCTGTGCGCCCATGACGTAAAGCCGAACGGCACCTTGTCCCAGACATCCCAGAACTTGGCGGACGGCAGCACATTCATCTTGACGCGGATGCCGGCATCCTTCCATTGCTCAACACAGGCTTCGACCACGGCCAGTTCCCAGGCAGGATCGGGCTTGAGAGCGATTTCCACATCTATGCCATCGGGATGACCTGCATCTGCCAGCAGTTTCTTGGCAGCTTCCACATCACGCGCCATTACCGGCAGCTTTTTGTAATCCGGATGGATCGGACAGACATGGTGGTGTTCAGCGGTTGTACCCAGTTCACCAACAGCAATTTCAGTGGTCTTGGCCACGTCACATGCCAGGCGCATGGCCTTGCGGACCTTCGGATCATCAAATGGCTTCTGGTCAATCTGCATGCGCACGACAGCAGTGGAGGCCGTTGTCGTAGCATAGATATCGATATGATCCATGGCCTTGAACAGGTCATACTGTTCCACATTGCCTTCATAATCGCCGTGCACCTGCTTGGATTGAACGGCGGCTGCAGACGCTGCCGTGTTATCACCGAGGTCAACAAATTCCACAGTGTCCAGGTGGGCTTTGGAATTCGGGCGTTTTTTCAGGATCGCCTTGCGGCCCACTTCGAATTCCGCCAGTTCAAAGTCGCCATGGCCGTTGGAACCGAGACCGAACTCACCGTTTTCAGCCGGATCGAGAATCGCAAACGGATAATGGAACAAATGTTCCGGTACTGCGACCTGGGCTTCCTTGAGATTCAGCACGAGTGTCTTGTCATCCTTGACTTCGATGGCATTGGCATCCCACAGTTCAGTGGTCATGACCGCCTCGCCCTTGTCGTCCTTCTTGCCGGAATCGATCTCGTTGAGCATGTAGCCCTTCATCAGACCCACGACAGACGAACCGGTTGCCGGGTCGAGGCAATGCCTGATATTCCAGGCAAGTTGCTCAGCCGTCAGCTTACCGCCCTTGAACCATTCAATTTCGTCGTTGACAGTGAATGTCCAGGATTTCAGATCATCGGAGGCCGACCATGAGGCCAGATCCGGACGGGTGACATTGTCAACGCCGGTGCGGGTCATGTAGCGCACCATCTGGCGGGTGATGTTGGAGTCATAAATCCATGAGAACGTGTGCGGGCTGTTGATCTTCGGCACACGCATGGCGATTTTCAACGTACCGCCCTTTGGCATCTCAGCCGCACGCGCAGGGGCTGCGATAGGCTGACCGGTGATCTTGCCGGCCCACATGTAGGCGGCACCTGCCGACATTCCGAGCAATGCCGAATACCGCACAAACTCGCGGCGGTTGATAAGCTTGTCAGCCAGTTGCTGCTTGAGCTTTGGAATCCAGATATTTTCTTTGGTAGACATTATTTGATTTCTCCTCCCGAAGTTACACAATACAGGCAGATGCGGACTTAACAGCATCGCACCACGCTATTCCATAGCCTATCACCCGGGTTTCCCGGTGCAAGACCGTATACCGAAATTGCCTACCCTCTGACGGTAGAAGTTTCCAGTTAAAATCATGACAGGTTGGCACAAGGCATGACACCCCCCATAAGCGACACTTACGTGTCGATTGAAGACACGAATTGACGCTTTTGAAGATTCATACGATAAATCGGCAAATTGGTATATCAAATTGTCAGGACACGCTGTCCGGCAGAACGGCCTTGCGTTGATCGATGAATGCAGTGAGTTGCTCGTCGATGGCCTGATCAAGATCTGGTGCAACATACTCCCTGAGTTGTCTGTTCCAGATCGCGTTGGCACGTTGGGCCGCATCCATAGAGCCGTCCGCCAGCCATTGTTCAAATGAATTGTTGTCCGCGATGCCGGAGCGCCAGAACGCGTCCTCAAAATTGTGCTGGGTGTGGTTACAACCCAGATAGTGGCTGCCTGGCCCGACTTCAGCAATAGCATCCATGGCCTGACCATTTTCACTCAGGTCTATACCTCCGGCAAAGCGTTGCATCATTGACAACTGATCACAGTCAATTATGAACTTCTCATAGCTGGATACCAGCCCGCCTTCCAGCCAGCCGGCCGCGTGAAGCATGAAGTTGACACCGGCCAGTACGCCCGGGAAAACCGTGTTGGAACTTTCATGGGCAGCCTGCGCGTCAGGCAGTTTTGAGGCGCAAAGCGAACCACCGGACCGGAAGGGAACCCCCATTCTGCGGGCTAGCTGCCCTGCACCAAACAGTACGAGCGCCGGCTCAGGAGTTCCAAATGTCGGCGCGCCAGATTGCATGGACATGGAAGAGGCAAAGGTCCCAAACACCACCGGTGCCCCGGGACGGCAAAGTTGTGAAAACGCAATCCCCACAGATGCTTCAGCCAGAATTTGTGTCAGGGTGCCAATCACCGTAACCGGCGACATCGCACCCGCCAGGATAAAAGGCGATACAACAGTTGCCTGCCCGGCCCGCGCATACACCTTGAGCGCACCCACCATGGTGTCGTCAAATACCATCGGCGAATTCGCATTGATCAGGTTGATCAGCACACAATTGTTGTCAACGAAATCATCGCCGAAAACCATCTTGGCCATTGCAACGCTGTCTTCAGCCCGTTCCGGGGCAGTAACGGAGCCCATGAACGGTTTGTCTGAATAGCGAATATGACTGTACACCATATCGAGATGCCGCTTGGCGACCGCGATATCCACAGGTTCACAAACCGTGCCGCCGGAGTGATGCATGGCCGGGGCCGTGTAGGCCAGCTTCACAAAATTGCGAAAATCTTCAATGGTTGCATAACGCCGCCCTCCGCCCAGGTCACGTACAAAGGGCGGGCCGTAGACCGGAGCGAACACGGTGTTGTTGCCTCCGATTTCCACGTTTCTGTCCGGGTTGCGTGCATGCTGGGTAAATTGTGCTGGTGCTGTCTTGATCAGCTTTTTCACAAGGCCCCTGGGAAACCGGACCCGTTCGCCTTTTACATCCGCTCCTGCAGCCTTCCACATGTCCAGCGCTTCGGGATCGTCTCGAAAATCGATACCAACTTCCTGCAAAACTGTCTCGCAGTTTTTCTCGATCAGGGACAGGCCTTCCTCTCCCAGAACTTCATACAGCGGGATTTGGCGCCTGATATAGCTAAACGCCTGGATACTGCCGCCAAGACGCGCGGCCCTGCGACCTTCAGCACCGCCGCCACCACCTCTGCGGCTACGGCGTGCTGGTGACGCGTCAGATGGTGCATCGGTTTCAGCAGACATGACAGACTTTCCACTCGTTGAGTAAATCCAGCTATGTTGTTAGGCTCAATACCAGAAGGCTTCTTCGGATGATGCGTCCAGATTTGTTCAATTAGCGACCACCGCTGACCAACACCGGATGATCTGGATCAAACCGCCTTACCGTCAGCTGTGCCATTTATTGTTTGAGTAAAACGCCAATTTAGCAACAAAAAGAAAGGGCATTTGCCATGTTCAGGAAGATACTTGTTCCAGTTGATCTGTCGCACAACGAACTCGGGGCACAAATGATAAAATTGGCGAAGCAAATCGGGGGCGATTCCGCCAAGATCGCAATTACCCATGTGGTGCATGATATACCGGCATATGCAGCGGTTGAGATATCCGGAGAATTGCTGGACAAAACCCACAAATGGGCAAAGGCGGAACTTGAAAAACTGGCAAAGGACAATGGCGTAACCGGCCCTGTCGACCTCCGGCACGGCTCTGCGGGCACAGCAATACTCGAAGCGGCAACTGAACATGGCGCCGACCTGATTATCATCGGTTCCCACAAACCCGGCATGGCTGATTATTTCCTGGGCTCCACTGCCGGCCGGGTAGTGCGACACGCGCAATGTCCGGTACTGGTCATGCGTTAGACGCCATATACGGTCTCCCGGCAGGCACTTGACCGTACAGTGTAATTCAATATATAAAGATGTCTTTATATGGAGAATGCATATGTCGATTGTCTCTCCGGTTTCCGGCAGTTTCTCGCCTGGTGGCAGCCCGCGGGTCTCGTTTGAAGTGTTTCCGGCCCGCTCAACCATGCAAAGTGATGGCATGGTTGAACTCGCCCACGTCATGCGCAGCTACGACCCGCTGTTTGCTTCTGTTACCTACGGCGCAGGCGGAAGCAGTCATCAGGCCTCATTCGGCACAGTGGGGCAACTACTGGGCGTTGATGGGCTGGATGTGGTTGGGCACCTGACATGTGCAGGTCAATCCCGTGTACAGACCGATGTTGTAATTGAGAGATACGCTGCACAGGGCGTAAAGGGCATACTGGCATTGCGCGGCGACATGCCCGGCATATCCGGGCCCTATAAACCCCATCCCGATGGTTATGAAAATGGTACCGATCTGGCTGCTGCCCTGATTGCCCGCGGTGGCCTTGACACCTATGTTGCCGCATACCCTGAAGTCCACCCGGCATCCGGTTCCCTCCATGCCTGCATTGCCAACCTGAAAGCCAAACTGGCAACCGGTGCCAAGGCCGCCATAACACAATTCTTTTTTGACAACCGCGACTATTTTCATTTTCTGGAGCAAGTTCGGGCCAGCGGCATCTATCAGCCGATCATACCCGGCATCCTGCTAATTCATGATTTCGCAAAAGTGGCGAGTTTTGCAGCCAAGTGCCAGGCGCGCATCCCGGATCATTTTCATGCCGTGTTTGATGGACTGGCACCGCATACCAGCCAGCATAAAGCGCGTGCCTGTGAGCTGGCGGCACAACAGATCATGCAACTGTCGGCGCAGGGAGTCGATCACGTTCATATTTACTCCATGAACCGCCCCGACCTGGTCGGCCAGACATGCAAACTGGCTGGAATCGCCCAGCCAGCGCTGATTGCCGGGGCAATGTAGACGTGTTGCAGTCGGTTTTGCACATGTGCTTGTCGCAAAATCTGCAGTGTCCGGGCGCACCCGCGCCTATATCTGGATCAACGAAAAGCCCCGACCTGAAAGGCTGACCGCAAAACATGCCTCAAATCATCATCACCTACTGGCGCGATGTTCCTTCACAAGTAACGGCCAGAGCTGGCCGCAAGGCGGAAAAGAAAATGCTGCCCGAGCGATTTCAGGAGGCCATCGATATGGCCGCAATACGCTCAGGTGCCGATAAGTCCGGTGAGTACCTGGACCAGTGGCGCAAATCCGATCCGATTGACTGCGATGATGATCTGCTGGCAGTTGTAAACAGGACAGTTGAGCAACTGGCAACTGATTATGACCGCAACCGCATCAAGGCGCTTACTGCCTCTGGTGGCACCGCCTGACCTGGAAACTTATCGCCCGACTTCTGTTTCTTCAAAGTAATCCGCGCTCTGGAAGGACGCCTCGAAAATGACCCGCACACTTATAGCTTCGGCCACCAAAGAAGTCATTATTGGTTTCGACCAGCCGTTTTGCGTTATCGGAGAACGTATCAATCCAACCGGTCGCAAGAAGCTGGCGGCAGAACTGGAAGCGGGAGATTTCTCGACGGTTGAGAAGGATGCACTGGCGCAGGTCGCGTGCGGGGCCACGGTGCTCGATGTTAACGCGGGCGTCGTCTACAACTCAAACCCGAATCCGAACGAGACCGAACCACCCCTGATGCGGAAAATGATTGAACTTGTTCAAGGTCTCGTCGACGTCCCGTTGAGCATCGATTCAAGTGTTCCGGCCGCGTTGATGGCAGGCCTGGAAACCTGTCAGGGCCGACCGTTGTTGAATTCGGTTACCGGGGAGGAAGAACGCCTGGAGGCCATACTGCCACTGGTCAAAAAGTATGACGTGCCGGTGGTGGCTATTTCCAATGACGATACCGGCATCTCGGAAGATCCGGACGTCCGTTTTGCTGTCGCAAGGAAGATAGTCGAGCGGGCAGCCGATTTTGGCATTCCGGCTCATGACATTGTGGTCGATCCGCTGGTGATGCCAGTCGGAGCCATGGGGACTGCCGGCCTTCAGGTATTTGCACTTGTGCGCCGTTTACGCGAAGAACTCGGCGTCAACACCACCTGCGGCGCTTCGAATATTTCGTTTGGCTTGCCAAACAGGCATGGAATCAACAATGCCTTCCTGCCAATGGCTGCCGCCGCCGGAATGACCTCAGCCATCATGAACCCCGTGCAGGCAGCCGCTATACCGCAGAAAATACAAGAACGCCTGGCGGCTCTTGCCGCCATGGGAATCGTGATACCGGATGGAATTGACATGGACGCGCTGGTGCCGCTGATCGGTCTTGGCTCTACGAAAGCTACACCATCAAGGGAAATTGAAGCCATCAAGGCGGCGGATTTCCTGATGGACAATGATGCCTCAGGTGGTAACTGGATCAGGTTCAACAAACCCCCTGCCAGCGCCAACGCGTCACAGGGGGCACGTGGTGATCGGGAAGGTCGCAGGCGGCGCAGAGCGTAACAGTAACTGGGAACGGACACCGCAATGGCAGATGGCGAACGCAGCGACGCTCTTATAGTTTTTACGCCATCCGGCAAGCGTGGCCGCTTTCCACTGGGCACCCCGGTCCTGCAGGCTGCTCGCGCACTTGGTGTAGACATAGACAGTGTGTGCGGCGGCCGTGCCATTTGCGGGCGCTGCCAGGTTACGCCTTCCATTGGCGACTTCGCCAAACATGGCATCACTGCGAAACCGGAAAATCTTGGTCCGGTTACCAGCGTCGAAATCCGCTACAACGAAAAGCGCGGCCTGAACGCTGATCGCAGACTATCCTGTCAGACGCTGATGCAGGGTGACTGTGTGGTGGATGTGCCACCGGAAAGCCAGGTTCACAAACAGGTCGTCCGAAAACGTGCTGAAGTACGTGACATCAAACTGGATCCGGTCACCAAGCTCTACTACCTCGTCGTCGATGAACCGGACATGCATCATCCCTCCTCCGACATGGAACGGGTTTACAACGCCCTGAAAGCCCAGTGGGGTATCGACAATGTCACGTGTGATCTGGCGATCATGCAGGCTTTGCAGGTGGCACTTCGCAAAGGCGAATGGCGAATAACCGTCGCTGTCCACAACCGGATGGCAAGCAGGGTTGCCCGGATTACAGCGATCTGGCCCGGCTTTCATGATCGTTCGTACGGGATGGCGGTTGATGTCGGATCCACCACCATTGCAGCCCATTTGTGCAACCTTTCCACGGGCGAAATCAAAGCGTCTGCAGGTCTGATGAACCCGCAAATCCGGTTTGGTGAGGACCTGATGAGCCGGGTCTCCTATGTGATGATGAATCCCGGTGGCGACAAGGAAATGACGGCCGTTGTGCGTGAAGCTCTCAATGAGCTGGCCCGCCAGGTCGCCGCTGAAGCTGATATTGATTTGTCCGACATTCTCGAAATTGTCCTGGTTGGCAACCCGGTGATGCATCACCTGATGCTGGAAATCGACCCGATTGAACTGGGTGGAGCGCCGTTTGCGCTCGCCACCGGGCTTCCCGTCACCCGTCCTGCACGTGAGTTTGACCTGGAGCTCAACAATGGCGCTTATGTCTATGTTCTGCCTTGCATAGCAGGCCACGTCGGTGCGGATACTGCGGGCGTCGTATTATCCGAAAGCCCGCATCTGTCGGACAGGATAATGCTTATTGTCGATGTCGGCACCAATGCGGAAATCGTCCTCGGCAACAAGGATCGCCTGCTGGCTTGCTCATCACCCACCGGCCCTGCTTTCGAAGGCGCGCAGATATCATGCGGCCAGCGAGCTGCTCCCGGCGCCATTGAGCGCCTGCGGATAGATCCCGATACCTTGGAACCGCGCTTCAAAGTGCTTGGTTGTGACTTGTGGTCTGATGAAGCCGGATTTGAGGACGAAATTGCATCAATCGGTGTAACCGGTGTGTGCGGATCTGCCATCATCGAAGCAGTTGCGGAGCTCTACTTGTCCGGTGTCATAAACCAGGACGGGCTGTTTGATGGCGCCAAGGCTGCTGTTTCACCGCGCGTAATACAGACAGGACGCACTTTTGCCTACGTTATTCGTGAGGGCGAACCGCTTATATCCATCACTCAGAATGATGTACGTGCCATTCAACTCGCCAAGGCAGCGCTTTATGCAGGGGTTCAACTGTTGATGGACAAGCTGGAACTGGACAAAGTCGACACGATCCGTCTGGCAGGTGCCTTTGGCAGCCACATAGATGTAAAATATGCCATGATCCTCGGACTGATACCCGATTGCGACCTTGCCCATGTCCACTCGGCCGGCAATGCCGCCGGCACCGGCGCACGCATTGCCCTGCTGAACACCGGTGGCCGCGACGAAATCGAAGAAGTGGTGCGGCGCATTGAGAAGATCGAAACGGCTGTAGAACCCAAATTCCAGCAGCACTTCATTGAAGCCATGGCCATCCCCCACAAAACAGCGCTTTTCCCAAACCTGGCATCTGTCGTGGATTTACCGCAAGCCAGGGACATTACACCGGTTGGAGCCGACGGCGGCGATGGCCGCGAACGGCGCCGAAGACGGCGCGGCTGATCCAGCCAAAAGTCATAAACCTGATCGTTTCCAATGTGATAGAGCAGCATGGGTTAAAGTAAAACCATGTTGCTCTACGCTCAAAGACGCTCATTTGACCTCTTGCACGCGGCACAATTCCTGTCAGGATCAACATCAGGGCAGCGAAATTGCACGGGAGGTCACGGCATGTCACTGACCAGGCAAAAGGCGGAATACTTCCAGCAGCTGCATGGCCGCGAAGATGAGATCCTTATTTTGCCCAACGCGTGGGATACTGGATCAGCACGGATGTTGCAGGCAATGGGATTCAAGGCCATTGCAACAACCAGCGCCGGATACGCCTTCACGGTTGGCAAACGGGACTGGCCTGGCGAGGTTGGCCGGAAGGAAGCACTTGTACACTGTGCCGCCATGGTGAAAGCCACCTCTCTTCCCGTGTCAGCCGACCTTGAAAACGGATTCGGTGCCAAACCTGAAACCGTGGCCGAAACCATTCGCCAGGCCGCAGGCGCCGGCCTTTGCGGCTGCACCATAGAAGATACCACCGGCAAATCAGAGCGGCCGATATTTGACTTTGCTCATTCAGTGGAACGCATCACCGCTGCGGCGGAAGCTAGCCACTCGCTCAAGCGGCCCTTCATGCTGACAGCACGCGCAGAAAACTTCCTGCACGGGCGCCCTGATCTTGACGATACAATCTCACGCCTGATTGCGTATGAAGCCGCCGGAGCAGACGTTCTCTATGCCCCGGGGCTGGGTTCCATTGAAGACATCGAGCGAGTATGTGAAGCCGTTACAAAACCGGTCAACGTCGTGATTGGAACGGCGGCCTCGCATTTCACCGTGGCGGATTTGCTGGCGTGCGGTGTCAGGCGCGTTTCAACGGGCTCGTCATTTGCACGGGCCGCAATTGGCGGCTTCCTGCAGGCCGCCCGCGAAGTGCGTGACAAGGGCACATTCGAGTATGCCCAGTACGCCGCCAGTTTTGCCGACATCGAAGACCTGCTGGAAACAGCAAGACAGCGGAAAGGCTATCCAGCCAGCGCCCGTTCCAGGTAATCCAGCCGGTCCTGGCCATAGAACATCTCTTCGTCCACGAAATAAGTCGGCGCGCCAATAACACCTCGAATGACGGCCTCGGTACAGTTGCGCATCAGTTCAGCTTGCGTGCCATCGGACATGGCTTCGGAGATGAGTTTGCCGGCGTCCCTGAAACCTGAAGCCTCGACCAGTTCTGCAACAACTGTTTCATCGGCAATATCGCGATCATGCAACCACAGCGCTTCGAGTACCTTCTGGCTCAATTCATCGATGTTGCCCTCCTCGCCGCGCAACACCGCGTTCTGCCCGGCAATAACGATGCCTGACGGCAGTTCCACCGGTCCCATGTGATGCACCGGTTCGCGTAACAGGGGAATTCCCAGATGGGCCGCCGTGCGAAGCGCATCGTGCATGGCATAGTTACGCAATATGGCCGGACGCTTGTGGAAGGGTGTCGACTTCAGCGGCTTCATTGTCAGCGACAACAGGATTGGCCGGTGCAGGACCCGACGGTTGTATTTGGTTGCCAGTGCATTCAGCCTGCCAGCGCCGAGCAATGTGAAATTTGACCGGGTAGAATAGTAGTAGTCGATAGTTTTCATAGTTTCGGAGTCCCCTCAGGCGGCTACACTAAAAGTCGGTCGGGGCGCCACCTTCCTCGGTGCGCCTGGCCACAAACGCTTCAAGTTCTTCTTCCACCGCAGAATCAATAGCCGGCTTTTCATAGGAGCCCAGCACCTGTTTCAAAATGGCTTGCGCCTTGTCGCTTGCCTGTGGCGAACCTGTTTCCCGCCATTGCTCAAAATTGCGCCAGTCAGAAATCAGCGGTGAATAGAACGCACTTTCATACCTTGCCATAGTATGCGCACATCCGAAAAAGTGACCGCCCGGCCCGACCTCGCGCATTGCTTCAAGTCCCAACGCTTCACGGGTCAGATCAAGAGGTTGCAAAAACGATTTGACCATCTGTATCAGATCACAATCAAGCACGAATTTCTCGAAGGACGCGACAAGCCCGCCTTCCATCCAGCCCGCGCCGTGCATCACGAGATTGCCGCCGCCCATTGTTGCACCCCACAGGGAAAAGACGCTTTCATAGGCGGCTTGTGCATCAATCGCATTGGCGGCGCAGGTATTGGATGTGCGGTACGGCATGTCATAGCGGCGAGCCAGTTGCCCGCCGACCATCGCTGCCTTCATATACTCCGGCGTACCGAAGGCAGGCGCACCTGATTTCATATCCACATTGGATGTAAATCCACCATAGATAGCCGGCGCACCGTGGCGCACAAGCTGAGTGAGCGCAATACCTGCGAGCGCCTCGGCGTTCTGCTGCACCAGCGCACCGGAGATCGTGACCGGTGCCATGGCGCCCGACAGTGTGAACGGCGTGATGCAGACAATCTGATTTCGGCGCGCCATTTCAATTACCCCCTGCAACATCGGCACGTCCATCTTCAAAGGTGAGTTGGTGTTGATGATGGTGAAAAGCGAAGGCTCGGTTTCCAGTTGTTGGCTGTCAACACCACGCGCAATCCGCGCAATCTCGATACCATCACGAATCCGTTCCAGTCCGAGTGAATAAGCGTGGAACGGCTTGTCAGTCATCAGCGCCATGTCCTTCAGCGCCACCAGATGACGAACAGAGGGGTGAACGTCTATTGGCTCAACCGGATAACCGGACATGAAGTCAATGCAGTTGAAGCTTTGGGCAAGTTTCAGGAAATTCCGGAAATCCGCCAGGTTGCCCGGACGGCGACCGCGTTCAAGATCAGATGAATTCGGTGCCGACGCAACAGTACCGAATGCCAGCCAGCCTTTGCCGAGCTGCAATGAATTGGCGGGATTGCGCGCGTGGAAAACGAACCCGGAAGGCACTGTCGAAATTGCCTGCATGATCAGGTCACCGGGAATGCAAACCCTTTCGCCATCGATACTGGCGCCGGCATTCAGAAAATAGTCCCGTGCTTCGGGCAGCATGATGTCAATGCCGATGGTTTCCAGAACCTCAAGCGATGCAAGGTGCAGGCTTTCCAGTTCATCATCCGATACAATCCTGGCTGGTTCAAACTGGAGTTTCGCCTGACCGGCTGCCTGTTGCGCCAACACTGCCTGACCTGCGTCACCTGCTGCAGCGGCACGCCGGGCATCTCCACGCCTGCGAGCCTTGCGTGGTTCCATGTCCGTTGCCTGGGTCATGCGCTTGCAGCCTCCGTTGCCGTAATTGGAATTTCAGGATCTTCGGCGACCTGTCCGATCAGCCAGTCTTCAAACACCTTGACCTTGGGCAGCAAACGATCGGTTGCGCGGCACGCGAAAGTCCACCAGTGCTGATGCGGAACTTCCAGGTCAACCGGCTGTACCAGCCTGCCGGAAGCCAATTCGTCACGCGCATAAGGGCCAATAGTCATGGCGATGCCCTGTCCTGCCACCGCAGCCTCCTGTGCCAGCAAATAACTGTCGAAGGCTAGGGTGGCGGATAACCTGGTTTCGCCAAGACCGGCTGCCTTCAGCCACACGCGCCAATCCTCCTCAGCCGAATAGACATAAAGCAGCTTGTGCCGCAACAAGTCCTGCGGTGTTGCTATGTTGCCAAAACGGGCAAGGTATTCCGGCGAACAGACCGGCTTCAGGTGCGAGCGAAACAGGTTTCGATAATGGTGATTGTCGTTGCGTTTGCGAGCCAGAATGATACCGACATCTGCGTTGTCTGCATCGAAATCCCAATGAAAATACGATGTGGACAACCGCACGCGCATGTTTGGATGACGTTTCTCAAAATCATGCAGACGCGGCAGCAGCCACTTCATCGCCACCGTTACATAAACCTGCACGGTCAACTCGTTGCTGGACACGCGCGGCCGTATTACCTGGGTCTGGCTCTCGATCTGGTCAAATGCCTCCCGGACAGCGGGGAAGTAAATCAACCCTGGCCCTGAAAGTTCGGCTCGCTTGCCGTCGCGTGAAAACAAATCCACACCCAGCACATCTTCCAGCGCCTTGATCTGATGACTTATGGCGGATCTGGTCAGACCTAGTTCATCCGCTGCATGCCGGAAACTGCCCAGCCGGGCAGCCGCCTCAAACGCAGTCAATGCACGCAAGGGCGGCAAGTTTCGTTTGGTCACGTCGATTCACCCTGTTGGCATAAATTGGGCTCATTACTGGCAATATCACTTCGAAATCGCCAAATATCAACCGGAAAACACTTCAATACGGTGAATAGTATTCAACATCATATGAGAACTATGCGCTTCCCAAGTTTTGCGAAATCGCGCACACTCGGCAATGTACAAGCCAGGATCAGGAATAACGTGAATGTCTGTTGCCGAAGATACCAGCCGCCGCCGCGGCGGACGCGAAGCTCGCAAGGCCATGCGCTCGCGCGCCATTCCGATTGAGGAAGCAGCCGTTCGCCCCGGCATGAGAGGCGGCCAGTACAAACCGCTCAAGCAGGGCGAGCTTGAAAAGATCAATGAGGCAGCCCTTACGATTCTCGAAACGGTTGGCATTGGCAACTCGATTCCGTCGTGCATTGAACTGATGACGGAAAAAGGTTGCACGCTTGGCGACGATGGCCGATTGCGGTTTCCGCGTGCGCTGATCGAGGACACGCTGACAATTTGTGCGCGGCGGTTTCCGTTGTTTGCCCGCGACCCGAAGTATGACCTTGAACCATGGGGCACCAACGTTCATTTCGGCACGGCCGGTGCCGCGGTGCACATTGTTGAACCCGAGACAGAGTCGTATCGCGATTCGCTGCTGGTTGACCTTTATGATGCTGCCCGCATCGTGGACAAATGCGAACATATTCACTTTTTCCAGCGCCCGATTGTGGCCCGGGACATGGTCGAACCGCGTGACCTTGACGTAAACACGCTTTACGCCTGCCTTGCCGGTACTGCCAAGCATATCGGCACCTCCATGGTGGACCCTGACCATGTCAGGGAATGCCTGGAGATGCTGCACGTTGTGGCAGGCAGCGAGGCCAAATGGCGGGAACGGCCTTTTGTAAGCCAGTCAAACTGCTTCGTGGTGCCTCCGATGAAATGGGCAGAAGATGCCTGCCGGTGCCTGGAAGTTGCCGTGCGCGGCGGCATGCCGGTACTGCTTCTGTCGGCAGCCCAGGCGGGCGCAACTTCGCCAGCAGCGCTGGCGGGAACCGTGGTTCAGGCGGTGGCGGAATGTCTGGCCGGCCTGGCCTATGTGAACGCGATTCAGCCCGGTGCCTATGCCCTGTGGGGACCCTGGCCGTTTGTGTCTGACCTGCGCACCGGTGCGATGTCAGGTGGCTCCGGCGAGCAGGCACTGATCTCGTCGGCCTGCGCACAAATGGGACAGTTCTATGACCTTACCACCGGCTCGGCAGCCGGTATGGCCGACAGCAAGCTGCCCGACATGCAGGCCGGGTGCGAGCATGGTGTAAATGCAGCACTTACGGCCATGTCCGGTGTTAACCTGCTCTATGAATCAGCCGGAATGCACGCTTCCCTGCTTGGATTTTGCCTGGAGAGCCTGTTGATCGACAACGACATGCTGGGCGCTGTCAATCGCAATGTCCGCGGCATCGAAGTCAATGATGCAACCTTGTCCATCGACGTGATTACTGAAGTCTGCACGCAAGGTCCAGGTCACTATCTGGGTTCCGGGCAAACACTTGACCTGATGCAGAAAGACTACGTCTACCCGGAAGTCGGAAATCGTATGAGCCCCAAAGAATGGAACGAGGCTAAAAAACCGGACGTTGTCAAGGTAGCGCAGGCACGCAAGGACAAGATACTGTCGGGATATTTTCCTGATTATCTGCCACCGGACATTGACCGGCAGTTGCGGGCAAACCACAACATAAAGCTGGACCGCGCCTTATCGCAGCCGGGTCATGCCCGCTTTGCCTGACAGGGATCCGGATGCAGCTGCAATTGAAACCCGGATTCGAGCCGGCAGTTTCGAGGTCCTGGGCTGGCTCAGTGATGCGACCGGGACTGACATAGCAGGACGAACGCTTGTTCTCATCGGCAATGCCGGGCCCGCGATGTTTGCGCGCTTCTCATCGGAGCGCAACCCGGCACATGATCTGATGGATGACTGGACACGCGATGTACTGACCCCGCTCGCCGGTCAGCTGGGTGCGAGGGTGGTGTTTCCGTTCGACATCCCTCACCCGCCGTTTCTGACCTGGGCGCGCGCGGCAGGAGCCGGCCACCCATCGCCTCTGGGCATGAACATTCACCCGAAGTTCGGTTTATGGCATGCCTATCGAGCAGCCTTTATTTTTGATGAGGCAGTCGCATTTTCACCATCAGATAACACTGCCTGTCCGTGTGTAAGCTGTATCGACAGACCATGTCTTGCGACCTGTCCGGCCGGAGCGTTCTCACCTGACGGCTATGATGTGACCGCCTGTTCGGCGCAACTTTACGCACCTGAAGGACACCTCTGCAGGACAAATGGGTGCATGGCACGGAATGCCTGCCCGGTGGGCCAGGAGTATTTCTACTCGCCAGACCAGACCCGCTTCCATATGGTCGCTTTCATGAAGGCGCGCGGCATCGATCCTGAGACCATGGGATAGTCCAGCACTTTGGAAATTGATCAGTTTTTCGGATTTTGATTGGCTCAATCAAGACCATACTGATCTGACACGAGAGGAACACTGCATGTATTCACACATCAAGAGCAGGCTCGACAATGGCGACATGGTCATTCTGGATGGTGGTACGGGCACCGATATTCAGCGTCGTGGCGTCAAGATGGACTCCGATGTGTGGTGTGCCGAAGCAAACCGGACACACCCGGAAGTGGTCAGAGCCGTACATGATGATTACATCCGCGTCGGAGCAGAGGTCATTACGGCCAATACCTATGCATCGGCACCCTTGATGTTCAATGCTCATGGACGAGATGGAGACCTGATCGAGACTGATACAATCGCCATGCGGATTGCGCGTGAAGCTGCAGATGCCGCCGGTCACCCGGTTTGCGTTGCGGGCTCCATTTCGGTCATGAGGCCGATGTCCAAGGGGACTGATGATTTCGATCCCAGCTTTTCCTGGGACGATGACACTGTGCGCCGCCTGTTCGACGCCAAAGCCGCCAATCTGAAGGCATGTGGTGCCGACCTGCTGATCATGGAAATGATGCGCGACACAAAATTTTCACGCTGGGCGGTTGAGGCTGCCGTCAATACCGGCCTCCCGGTCTGGGTCGGTATCGCGGTTGAACGCAACGGCGAAGGAGCTTTGGCAGGCGTCAATCATCCCGATCAGTTACTGGAATCCGTGGTCACGGAACTCACCCGATTCCATCCGGATGCGTGCCTCATCATGCACTCGCCAATCGACACCATTGTGGAAGGGCTGGAAATCATTTCCGCCAACTGGGCGGGTGCGACCGGTGCCTATCCGGAAGCCGGTGAGTTCACCATGCCGGAGTGGCAGTTTATTGACATTGCACCGGCAGACTTTGCAGTGGCCGCACAGAGCTGGCGCAATGCTGGCGCCCAGATTATCGGTGGGTGCTGCGGTGTTACGCCTGACCATATTGAAGCGCTTTCGACTTTGAGGACGCAATGAGTAAATCACATAATGCAAGCTGCCTGTGCGGTGGTGTGAGGTTTGAAGTAACCGGACCCTTGCGCGATGTAGTGGCGTGCCACTGCATCCAGTGCCGCAAGCAGACCGGCACTTACATGAGCGCCACCGGGTGTCCGGACGAGGCGTTGAAAATGAATTCGGCAGACGGCCTCACCTGGTACGAATCCACGCCGGGCTACAAACGCGGCTTTTGCTCGACCTGCGGGTCTACCCTGTTCTGGAAGGCCGACGGATCGGACCGCATTGCAATTGCAGCTGGGGTGTTTGACGGGCCCCTGGGTGTGCCTCTCAGGGGTCACATCTACTGTGACTTTGCCGGTGATTATTACGAGATTGCAGGTGGCGAATTTCAGGAGCCGCTAAGTGACAGTTTCTCGAATGCCAGGCCCGAAAATTAGAGACCGGGTTCGTGGTTCAGGCCCAGTTAAACCGTAGCTTCTGAAACTCCGCGGTCTATCCTGGAGTCTGGCCGTCGCAGGTCTCCGTTTCGTCATCCTCAATTTCTGTTCCTGTCCGTCTCCGGGTCACTCCAGACAATCCGGGATGGCGGCACGTGGCGAGAATATGTGGGCCATGCAACAGTCTTCCAAAATCGTCCAGCCGCCAGGATTGGCGACCAGATCTCTTCAAGCACCTTGGCAGATGACATGGAAGCAACTAGTCTTTGCTCTCGCATGATCTGATTGGCGGCGTTGAGGGGTAACGGGTAATGGCTATGCGCGAAGAAACGTCCGCCATTGTGGTGCGCAATGTCAGCAAGATTTTTGGTACCGGCGCCAATAGCGTTGCCGCGCTTGATGATGTATCAGTGTCAATCCGCCAGAATGAGTTCTTTACGCTATTGGGTCCATCAGGGTGCGGAAAGACCACGCTGTTGCGCCTAATTGCCGGTTTCGACACCCCGACCGCAGGAACCATCCTGCTGGAAGGCAGCGATATCTCGCTCCTGCCACCCTACTCACGGCCGGTAAACACCGTGTTTCAAAGTTATGCGCTGTTTCCGCACATGACGGTTGCAGGCAATATTTCCTTCGGCCTCGAGATGCTGGGCAAGCCCAAGGCAGAAATCGACGAGACCGTCGAGCGCATGTTGCAGCTGGTGCAGATGGAGCATCTGAAGTCACGGCGCACCAGTGAAATCTCAGGTGGGCAGCAACAGCGCGTGGCACTCGCCCGCGCGCTCGCCCCGCATCCGCGTGTGCTGTTGCTCGATGAGCCATTGTCGGCGCTTGATTACAAGTTGCGCAAGGAAATGCAAATCGAACTGAAGCGGCTGCAGAATGAAACAGGCATCACTTTCGTCTTTGTTACCCATGATCAGGAAGAGGCCCTGACAATGTCAGACCGCATTGCCGTCATGGAGCAGGGCAAGATTCTGCAGGTCGGTTCGCCGCGCGAAATTTACGATCATCCATCTGAACGCTTCGTGGCGGATTTTATTGGCGACAGCAATTTTCTGACAGTGGAACTGACATCCATCAGCAAATCATCTGCCAGACTCAAACTGCCGTCCGGCACGGCGATGACAGCATCGCTTCCGGAAGGCACGTTTTCGGAGGGACCAGCAACCATTGTCATCCGCCCTGAGCATGCCCGCCTGACGAGAACAAAATCCAAAGCGGCGATGTCGGGGACACTGGCCAACATTGTCTATATCGGCACCGACACTCAGTATCATCTGAAGCTTTCAGACGGGACCGCATTTGTGGTGCGATCCCAAAACCGGCGCGACGCTCAGGAAGCTTTCGTTACAGGTGATGAACTTGGCATTGAAGTTACCGCCGATGCCGTTCAGGTCCTGAGAGACTAACATGCCAGCGCCCAGCCAGATTTCCACCACCAATTGTGAGCCGGCAAGCCAGGCACCAGGTGTTCAGGCTGAAGCCGCGCGCCGGGTCGAGGTGCGCCGGAGCATCCTGCTGACCACGCCTGCCCTGATCGTTCTGTTCTGCGCGGCCTCCGGTCCGTTGCTTATCATGCTGGTCTACTCGTTCCTGAAGCCCGGGGACTATGGCGGGGTTCAGTGGAGTTTTGCATCTGACGGCTGGGCAAGCGTGATTTTACAACGTGATATCTTTGATGGCACACTGTCCGTCGCCGATGCCCATCTGAGCATTTTCTGGCGCTCGGTAAAACTGTCCATCCTTACGACGTTCACTGCTCTGGTTCTGGGTTTTCCGACAGCCTATTTCATCGCAACGCGGCCTGTTGAAAGCCGCAACGTCTGGTTGTTTCTCATTACCATTCCGTTCTGGACCAATCTGTTGATTCGCACTTTCGCCATCATGGAAGTGATCCGCAACCAGGGCCTGATCAACAATGCGCTGATCGGGGCGGGCATCATAGAAGAACCAATCCAGATGCTGTTTACGGACTTCGCCATCATGCTCGGCATGACATACGTGTATCTGCCACTGATGGTGCTGCCAATCTATGCTTCCATGGAAAAATTTGATTTCCGACTGGTTGAAGCGGGCTACGATCTTTACGCAACGCGATTGCGCGTGCTGCGGCGGATAATCATTCCGCTGGTCAAACCAGGCATCATTGCCGGCTCCATTCTCGTGTTCATTCCTTCGCTGGGCGCATATGTCACTCCACGCATCCTGGGTGGCGGCAAGAACATGATGCTCGGTAATTTGATATCCCTGCAGTTCGGCCAGGGGCGGAACTGGCCGTTGGGCGCAGCCCTGTCGCTGACCCTGCTGGTGGTCGTCATGGTGGCGCTGCTATTCTACGTCCGCAGTGTCACCAAGGAGACGGCGCGTCATGGCTGACACCGACCAACTGGCATCCGGTGCGCGTTCAAAGCGGCCATTCTCTATCCGGACCCAGACCGGGTTCACCACAATGGCGATGATCTGTTTTTTCCTGTTGTACGCACCTTTGCTGCCACTGGTGATCTATTCATTCAATGCCGGTGATTTACTGGCCTACTTCGAGGGCTTGTCCTGGCGCTGGTACGCTTCAGCGTGGGAAAACAAACTGGTACAGGACGCTGCCATCCGCTCGCTGATTCTGGCTGCCACTGCATCCCTGTTTGCCACTATCCTGGCCACGATGGCAGCTCTCGGCACAACACGCACCAGGCCCTACCGGGGTCTGACGGCGATCTATGCCATGATCAATCAACCTTTGATGGTGCCGGAAATCGTGACCGCGGTGGCGCTTCTCATCATGTTCGCAAGCATCAAGTCAGCGACCGACTATCACGGACTGGCCTACCTAATCATCGCCCATACGGCTTTTTGCATCCCGTTTGCCTATCTGCCCATCAGAGCCCGGCTGGAGGGTATGGATTTGTCGCTGGAAACGGCAGCGGCTGATCTTTATGCCACGCCATGGCAGGCATTCAGGCGGGTGACACTGCCGCTCATGTGGCCAGGCATTCTGGCCGGCGCCATGCTCGCTTTCGTCATTTCGCTTGATGATGTTGTCATAACCGAGTTCGTCAAGTCATCGGGACAGGATACGTTGCCGACCTACATGCTGGGGCAGTTGCGCCGTGTTATTACACCTGAAGTCAATGCGATTTCTTCAGTGCTGCTTGCCATATCGGTGGTGGTTGTGACGATA
Source organism: uncultured Alphaproteobacteria bacterium (assembly GCA_963700885.1). Classification (GTDB taxonomy): domain Bacteria; phylum Pseudomonadota; class Alphaproteobacteria; order Rhizobiales; family Aestuariivirgaceae; genus Anderseniella. Next base: position 270,038 of record CAVOZJ010000020.1, on the reverse strand, counting down.
TTCTTTATTCTGAACAGAAAAATGCGCTAAGGTTCGAGTGCATAACAACACAGGGAGTCTTAAATATGTGGAAGAAACTATCAGCGGCCGCAGTTGGCTTGGCCATGGTGCTGGGCGGCGGGACAGCCCAGGCAGCAGGCGAATTGAACCTGTTCAACTGGGGCAACTACACCAATCCCAAGCTGCTCGAAAAATTTGAAAAGGAGCATGGCATCAAGGTCAACCTGACCGGCTATGACGATAATGATTCAGCGCTGGCCAAGATCAAGGCTGGTGGCCATGGCTATGATATGGTGGTGCCATCGTCAAGCTATGTGCCGATCTGGATCAAGGAGGGACTGCTTCTGGAATCCCGTCCGGACCAGATGCCAAATTTCAAGAACATGAAGGAAGAGTGGATCAACGTCGACTGGGATCCAGGCCGCCACTACACCGTGCCGTGGCAGTGGGGAAGCGTTGGCGTGATGGTCGATACCGCCGTCTACAAGGGTGACATCAACACATCCAAGATCATTTTTGATCCTCCGGAAGAACTCGTAGGCAAGATCAACGTGGCCCCTGAAATGGGCGACGTGATGGGTACTGTGCTGCGTTACATAGGCAGCGAGCCCTGCACCGACGACAAGGAGGCGCTGAAGAAAGCACGTGACGTGCTGGTGGCTGCAAAACCCAAGTGGCTGTCAATGGAATATGGCGTGATTGAAAAAATCGCCGGTGGCGATCTTGCCGCCTCCTTGTACTGGAATGGCGCCGCTTTCCGCGCCCGTCTCAAAAACCCCAATGTCCAATACGGCTATCCGCGCGAAGGTTATTCGCTTTGGATGGACAGTGCTGCCATCCTGAAGGATGCCCAGAATGTCGAGAACGCCAAGACGTTCCTTAATTTCATCATGGAGCCGGAAAATGCTGCGTTGATTTCTGAATTTGCGCGTTATGCAAACGGCATCAAGGGCTCTGAAAAGTTCATGCCCGAAGACATGCTCACAGCACCTGAAGTGATTATTCCTGAAGAGTTTGCCAAGGCAGGTCAATTCGTACCGACCTGCTCGCCGGAAGTGCAAAAGCTTTACACGGCAATCTGGACCGAACTTCAGAAGTAAGTTTCGGAACATGTAACAAGCTTTCGCCGGGATGGTCCTTCATCCCGGCGTTTTAATGCCCATTTATACCTGATGGGTTACGCGACCGCCGCAAAGCGTCAATACCGCACTGGCCTTGTCGAGGTCCTCAACCTGCATGGCATGCAGATCGTCTGACATCACGACGATGTCGGCCAGCATTCCTGCCTTCAACCGGCCCTTGTGCTGCTCATTGAATTCGGCAAAAGCAGCATCTCTGGTATAGGCGGCAAGTGCATTGTCAAGGCTCTGGCGCTGGTTGGTCCAGCTACGGCCCAGTTGCCGGTGAACACAGGCTCCCCTGATTGACGGCATGACCTCGACCGGCGCCACTGGCCAGTCTGTTGAGAAAATCAACACAGCACCGGTCTCACGGATTGTCTGCCACGCAAAAGCCAGCGCCAGTTGGTCTTCATGAAGGATGCATCCCGGAGGCGGGGCCGGAAACAATCCGGCGTTCGGAGAATGAAGCGGCTGCATTGAAGCAATCACACCAAGTTCAGCAAGGCGTGGGAGGTCATCCGGGTGCAGGACTTCAACATGCTCGATCCGATGCCGGCTATCGCGCACCCCATTGGTTTTGCGGGCGGCCTCATAACCGTCGAGCGTGCGCCGGATGGCAGCATCGCCAATGGCATGAACGCTGATCTGCAGCCCGTTGGCGTCAGACCGGATACAGGCCTCATTGAAATGAGCGGCGCTGAACAACGGGCTCCCGGTGTTGCCTGGATCATTCGGGTAATCGCGCAGCATGAATGCTGTTTGTGAATCAATCACGCCATCCATGAACATCTTGACCCGGCCGGACCATACCATGTCATCATTGTAGCGCCGCCGCATTTCAACAGCTTCGTCCAGCCTGTCCAGAGGGTGATGACACTTGAGATGGAATGGTACCTGGGTACGGCACAACAATCTGCCGTCTGCCTTCAGTTCATCCAGCAGTTCAAGCTGGTAGAAATTGCCATCCATGTTGTGAATCGAGGTAATACCGGTGGCGGCGCAATGCAGCAGACCGCGGGCAATGATATCCTTGTCAATTTTGCGTTCTGCCAGGGTTGCAGCCGGTGAAGGGTCTTCGCCCGTCACATAGCCGAGCATCGCGCGCCCGCCTGTCGCAGTGAGGGCAAGGATACCTTCAAAGGCGCCTGTCTCACGCAACTCGCCGGTAGCCAGACCATCCGCACCGACAACAATTTCAGATCCCTCGCCCGCATCGCCGCCCCTTAAAATGCCGGCGGCCTCAAGCGCCGTGGTGTTTGCCCAGGCCGTGTGGTGATCATGCGCCATCATGGCAAGCGGACGCTCCGGCATGATCTGGTCAAGAGCCTGGCGTGTGGTGGACCTGCCTGGGCCGAGTACGTCATAGTGACAGCCGGTCGCGTAAATTATCTCATTTTCCGGCCGTGTGGCGGCATAGCTATGAACCGCCCGGGCAAGCCCCTCTTCACCTGTGGTGTTCATCAGGTTGAGCGAATCCAGTTCGTCTGCACCGCCAAACAAATGGACATGGCTTTCTATGAAACCCGGTAACACAGTTGCACCTGCTGCATCATGGGTGACGGTGTCAGGGCCTGCCAGATTGGCGATGTCATCCGCGCTGCCCACGGCCGCGATGCGACCGTCACGGATCGCAATCGCCCCGGCACGGGTATGATTGTCGTCGAATGTAATCAATCGGCCATTGGTGATAATACGCTCAGCGTGCTCAGCCATAGCGAACTAGTAACCCTTTAACTCGCCATTGATCACATAACGCAGAATGTCAACGACCTGAGCCGGTGTCTCGGTCACGGCAAGTGCCGCTGCATCCACCTCTTTCAGTGCATGCTGATGATCGGGGCCATGCATGATGATTACCGGCTTGCCGAGCGCAGAGGCATAACCTGCATCAAAGGCCGCGTTCCACTGCTTGTATTTCTCGCCAAAGCGCACCACGACAACATCCGCCTTGCCGATCAGGGTGCGAGTGCGAACTGCATTGATGCTGGCGCCCTTGTTGTCATGCCAGAACTTGTCCGGTTCTTCGCCCAGAATGGCCACGCCACAATCATCAGATGCCGGGTGATTGGTCACCGGAGCCGAGAAACTGACAGGCAGGCCTGCTGACTTTGCGCCCTGCTCCAGTTCTTCGCGCCAGTTGGTGTGGATTTCGCCCGACAGATAAACATTCCAGCTCATATGGTTTTGCCCTCGTGTGTGATCTGCATTGTGAACCCGGTATAACGGTTCGAACTCATTTCACGAAACCGCATGGCGGATTTGCCCATCCATGCATGAGACCTACCCGGCTTGCAGCGCGGCCAAGTCTGCTTCCAGATCACCATACCCGGTGAAGCGATACTCATATTCCAGTTGCAGTTTTCTGGCTGCCAGTCTCGCCTTTTCCTGCAGGGTCTTATCCTCGGTCTGGGCCAGATAGACTACCTTGGTGTAATTGGAAAACATCATGTCGCGCAGTTCAGGGTGCGCCGCCATGCCGAACCCCTGCCAGACCAGTTTGTCGAAGTGTCGCGCAAGATAGTCGGTCAGGTAAAATGCCGTTATTTCATCATCCTGATGCAACGCCCATTTGTCATTGCCGGTAAAGAACGAGTAACAATGTGGCCCGTCAATACGTTTGACGCCCTCTTCTTCAATAACCTTGTCGAGCAAACCGCCGGTGCCACAATCACCATAGGCGATGAAAATTTCCCGGTACCCGCCGGCCTCCCGGGCATTGCGGATAGCATCACGCACGCCATCGGGGATCTTGGTGGGTGTGTTGTGCCAGATAGCCGGAAGGCATTGAATATCCAGATGAGACCATCGATTGAGCTCGATCAATGCCACCATTTCACGCGCCAGAGCACCGCAGGCAACGATCAGCACATCACCGGATTTCCTGCGGAATTCGAACTTTTCTTCAGGGTTCAATTGTTTCATGACGGCAAGTATAGGTCTGTTTGTCACAACCCGCGATGATGAAAACGACAAACGCCGCCGAGAATTCCGGCGACGTTCGTACACAATTGAACAAATTGTACTGGCTATTTCATGAGTTCATGTGAACCCGCGACACATCTAGTAGCCGCGGCGGCGCATGCAGCGCTCCCAGCGCCATGTGTTCCAGCCATACTCGTTTGCACAGCGGCGGGCCGTGCGGCGATAATGGCGGTCACCACGATAGTCATCATAGCCATAGTAGGCGCTGCCGCTTGCGATGGCAGCCGCGGCGCCAAAAGTGGCGAGGCCGATACCGATTTTCTCTCCGGTGCTCAGGGCATTGGCAGGAGACGCCATTGAAACGGCAATGGTGATGGCTGCGACGGTGGCAATTGCTGTGTTGCGAAGTGTGGTCATTGGTCTGTTTCCTCTTTTTGTTGTTTATCGTGGCTGGTTCAAGGCACGTTTGATGTCACGAAAGATGACAGAAATGTAATCAGGAGGATGTGCAGATCGTCACAATCCGGTTGCCGAAGGCAGGTTTGCTGGCAATAGCAAACTGGATCAGGGACTGCGTCACTTTGGGAAATTCAGACCTTGCGCGCCAAAATCTCAGACGGGGAGTTACGTAATGTCCAACCTGGCGTTGTTCCGGTCCAGCGACGGATTGTTCAAGGTATGAAATCATCATAGGATAATATCCATGCTGCCGCACCTGGAAGGAGTACCATCATGGGAGTTTGTCGGGTTGCTGTCGCGACGATACTACTTGGAGTTTCGTTTTTTTGTCAGCCACTGGAAGTTCGGGCTAATTCGCCGAAAGTTGATTTCAAATTGTTGTATCTCGCCGCCCAGCTCTCCAACCTGGCTTACGATGGCAAGAGCAAAATACTTGGGAAACTGAAAGGCAGGAGTGCATGGACTGCTACACCAGGTAATGCGGATGTTCAGTACTTCATCGGATACAATGACACGCAGAAATTACAGGCTATTTCAGTCCGGGGAACGGACAACGAAACCAACTGGTCACAAGACAAAGATGTTACAGGTGTGCGAGACAAGAAGACAGGCATCCTAATGCATCGCGGTTTTCACACCGCGTCACAGGCAGTCTACCGGGATGTCAAATCGCGCCTGAAACCCGGATACAGGACGTATCTCACCGGGCATTCGCTCGGAGGTGCGGTCGCCGCCATTGTAGGGCTCTATCTGCAACAGGATGGCGTGGAAATCGCGGGAATTTACACCTTTGGTCAGCCCAAATTTACCGACGTGGCGGGCGCAAAAGCTCACGAAAGCCTGCCATTGCTGAGGGTCATACACCAGAACGACACGGTTGCGCTTTTGCCAGACGACGATGGTCAGGGAGGCATGACATATGCCCACATCGGAGCGGCCATCAACTTGTTGAAGGGTCCGTATTACGTCTATGCTCCGGCAGCGCAAACACTACAGTTTTCTCGGGGATCTTTCAGTAAGTTCCTGTTTCAGATCAGCCTGCCTGATCACCAGATTAAATGGTACCTGCAAAATTTGCATGACAAGCAGAACGGTGCAAAACCCGTAAGTTTCAAAGACCGGGAGAGGTACATTGTCCGTCATAAGTACGGATCGGGAGCAGATACTGCGCCAGTCGAGCGTCAGTACAATTTCAACCATCACAATTGAGCTGCGATTGGTTGTTCCAGTATGCAAATTGGCGCTCGACACGGCAGCTATCCAAAGCTGCTCCCCTGCCAAAAATAACAAATGAACACCACTCAGGCGGAAACCTGATTATGTTTGCGTGCCATGAATTCCTTTGCGGTTTCAACCGCTACGGCAGCGTCCCGGCAATAGGCATCCGCGCCAATGGCGGCAGCAAATTCCTCGTTCAGAGGTGCGCCGCCGACCAGCACGATATAGTCATCGCGCATACCCTTTTCCTTCAGGGTGTCGATTACAACCTTCATGTACGGCATCGTGGTGGTCAGCAGGGCTGACATGCCGAGAATGTCGGGTTGGTGCTCTTCAATTGCCGCCAGATAATTTTCAACCGGATTGTTGATACCGATATTGATCACCTCGAAACCGGCACCTTCCATCATCATCGAGACAAGATTCTTGCCGATGTCATGAATGTCGCCCTTGACAGTGCCGATTACCATCTTGCCGACACGCGGAGCGCCTGTTTCAGCCAGCAACGGCTTGAGAATGAACATTCCCGCCTTCATGGCATTGGCAGCCAGCAGCACTTCCGGCACGAACAGAATTCCGTCGCGGAAATCGATACCGACAATGCGCATGCCTTCAACCAGGGCTTCAGTCAGGACCCTGTAAGGTGTCCAACCGCGTTCAAGCAGAATGTGGACGGCTTCCTCGATCTCTTCCTTGAGACCGTCATAAAGGTCATCATGCATCTGCTGGGTGAGTTCTTCATCATCCAGAGACCGCAGGTCGAGATCGTCTTCATCTGTCATCGTCTTCTCCACAATAGGCCTGATGTGCCCGGCGCGACTGGAGCAACATGGATTCACCTGAACCCAAACAGTTGCTCTATCACATTAGAACCGAACAGGTTTATGACTTTTGGCTGCTTCAACCAAAAACCTTCCTGACATGGACACTCATAACCGTTAATGAAACACGCATGCGCATGAACTAGCGACAAAAAGCTGCCTGATTGCGACTGTCACGGTGCAAAACCTCATTGCATGCTTGACAGGCAGTGCTGTTACCGCCCACCTTCCGGCACCAATCGCTCCTCCCCCAGATATTTGCCCAGGATCATGATGACCGGATTTTCTGTTGCTGGCGTGCGCGCCCAATTCCCTGCACTATCCATTACCGACAATGGCAAGCCGCGAGTATATCTCGACAATCCTGCCGGAACGCAGGTGCCGCAACACGTCATTGACCGGGCGGCACGGGCCATGATTGAACAGAATGGCAATCTGGGCGGGTCGTTTGTGACTTCTGAAAAGGCACTGTCGCTGGTCGAGGAAGCTCACGTGGCAGCGGCCCGTTTCTATAATGCCCCGTCGGAAAAAGACATCATCTACGGGGCCAACATGACAACAATTACGCTGGCCATGTCGCGCAATCTGCAGAAAACACTGAACATCGGGGAAGGCGATGAAATCGTCCTGTCGCGCATGGATCACGATTCAAACGTTGCTCCCTGGCTACTGGTGGCAGCCGACACTGGCGCCACCGTGAGGTGGATCGAGTTTGACACAGACACGTTTGAGTTTCCCGATGATGCCATTGACAAGGTGTTGAGCGACAAGACAAGGATCGTGGCCATTGGCCATGCATCCAACTGCACCGGCACCATCAATGACGTGAAATCCATGTGCGCCAAGGCCCGCAGTGCCGGGGCGATCAGTTATGTGGATGCGGTGCAGTTTGCGCCACACGGCGTAATCGATGTGCAGGAAATTGGGTGTGACTTCCTGGTGGCATCCGCCTACAAGTTCTTCGGACCGCATCAGGGCATCCTGTATGGACGCACCGAAGTGCTTGAAAACCTGTTTTCCTACCAGGTCCGCCCTGCCCTCGAATACGGTGCTCCGGCCAGGTTTGAAACCGGAACGGCACCACGCGAAACCCTGGCTGCGTCGCTGGGGGCCATCGAGTATATTGCCTCTCTCGGCGAAGACGGCGGCACCGACCGGCTACTGTCACGATCGCGGATCGTTTCCGGCATGCAGGCCGCCATGGGCCATGAGACGGCACTGACCCGGCAAATGCTAAGCGGCCTGTCATCTATCAAGGGTGTGAAGGTGCGCGGCATCACTTCCGGCAATGCGCTGGCGCGGCGGGTGCCAACCGTGTCCATCACCATGGAACGCAAAAACCCTGAAGAAGCCGCAAAGGCAATGGCAAGGGACAACATATTCATGTGGTCTGGGCACAATTATGCGCTGGAGCCAATCAATCACATGAACCTGATGAAAAGCGGAGGTGTTCTGCGCATCGGCCTGGCGCACTACAACACCGCAGACGAAGTGGACACAATGCTGGATCGGCTGGAACGGCTGGCCTGATACTGTTGTTGCCTGGCTCACGATGCCCTTGTGATGTCGGTTAGCGGATCGGCGAGTTCGCGGCCACCTGGCTGCTGACCGGCCGGCATCGATCCGGGTTGACGTTCCACCATGCGGTGCACCACGGCGGGCGCGCCGTCGATGTGCAATTTCTGCACCTGTTCATAATTGTCGGCATCTGCCCGGGTACGGCGCTGGGCGCTGCGGACGTAATCCAGCCAGGTCGGAACATGAAACCGTTCAACCCACAATTGCGGATCCGCCAGGTCGCGCAACAACGTCCATTTCAGGAAACCGTCGCGGCGGCAGATGCGACGCCGCTCATTCATGACATTCAAAAACGCCAGAATGTCTTCTTCGGCAATCCGGTGTTCCACGGTAATCACAACGGGACCACTTCTTGGCTCCACAGGCACAGCGGTATCCGGTTCGCTCCAGCGGTTCAGCGGGTCAAGATCCACATTCTCGATCTGATGCAGGGGGCGGACAAGGCCCAGCAGCAAAAACACTGTCATAGAGCCTGCGGCGGAGAACAAGCCAATGGAAATGCTCTGGTGTGTGGCCACGTAGCCAAAGAACCAGCTGCCAAACGCCATCCCGCCGAATGTCACCATCTGATAGAACGACAGCGCCCGCGCAACCACCCACCGGGGTGCTGCCATCTGGACGGAAACGTTGAAAGTCGACAGCGCGAGGACCCAGCCTGCTCCTGCCAGCATGAGCGCCGGCATCGTCAGCAGCAAGGACGCACTTGCACCGGTAATTGCAGTGCCGGCAAGCACCAAAACAGAAGCCGCACGGACGATCCATTCCGTTGAATACACCCTGCGCAACCTGCCGCTTGAAAGGGCCCCGGCCACCGCACCGACCCCGAAAGATCCGAGTAGGGCGCCGTAAGCAATCGGTCCTCCCGTGATCAAGGTATTGGCGACCACCGGCAAAAGAGCCGGCACCGCTGCCGCGGCAATGCCGAAAAGGCAACTTCGAAACAACACTGCGCGAATATTGGGAGACATGGCCACATAGCGAAAACCTGCTGAAACTGCGACACCAACTCGCTCGCGAGGCAGTGTTCGAGGCTTTACATCCGGCCGCCAGCGAACCAGAACTGCCAGCAAGGCAATGTAGCTGACCGCATTGGTGGCGAATGCCGCCGCGGCACCGCCTGCGGCAACGATTGCCCCGCCAACAGCCGGACCAACACTGCGTGCGATGTTGAAACCCATCGAATTTAACGCCACTGCGCCCGGCAACAGATGGCGAGGCACCATGTCGCCGACCGAGGCCTGCCAGGCGGGATTGTTCAGCGCCGTGCCGCAACCGATGAGAAAAGTGAAACCAATCAGCAACCAGGGTGTCAATACGCCATACCATGCACACACCGCCAGAACCGCAGAAACAGTCAACATGAAGACCTGCGCACAGATCATCACACGCCGGCGATCCATGTTGTCTGCAATGGCGCCCGCCAGCAGTGAAAACAGCATGATCGGCAACGCCGTTGAAGCCTGGACCAGCGCAACATATTGTGGCGAATCTGTCAGCAGAGTCATCAGCCACGATGCGCCCACTGCCTGCACCAGGCCACCGAAATTGGAACTCATGCTGGCAAGCCAGACGGCACGGAAGATCGGCACACCAAGGGCCGAGGATGGCATCGGGCCGCGATTGTCTTCGATCAAGTCAGGCATTTGTCCTTGGTAGGCCATCTTAGGCGATTTGCAAGGACCTGAAGAGGTTTACCGGGTGTAAGGTCGGGAGACACAGAACCGCGGCAACTACCCGAACAGGTAAATCCAGACCTAACCCCGGCGTCTGCCACGCCCCTCGCGACCGCGGCGAGCGGCGCCTTCTGCAGCTGTGTCGGTGCCGTGGGCCAGGGCCGAAACCTTGCCGAGCCTGGCCTCGACCTGCTCTACCGTCGGCCGGGTACTGCGCGTGTGGCTTTCGAGGGCGGCCCGCATGGCGCGTACATGTTCATAGGTTGTCCCGCAACATCCGCCAATGATTTTTGCACCGGAATCCAGCGCCAGGCGCGCGTAATCCGCCATCAGTTCCGGTGTACCGTCATAGTGAATGTGCCCGTCCATCCAGGCCGGAATGCCGCAATTTCCCTTGGCCACCACAACAGCATTGCCATCAGCCTCCGTCATGCCCAGCACCGTTGCCACCAGTTCAGCCGCTCCGGTTCCGCAATTGGCGCCAATTGCGTCGGGCGCAGACGCCTGCGCAGATGCCAGCGCTGCATAGGCTGAAGGTGTCAGGCCCATCATTGTACGTCCGTTGGTATCAAAACTCATGGTCGCGACCACCGGCAGGCTGGTTGCGCGGGCACCTTCCAGGGCGGCGGCAAATTCTTCTTCCGATGAAATGGTTTCAATCCACAGGACATCCACACCGCCTGCTTCCAGCGCTTTCGCCTGTTCGGCAAATGCCGCAGCACCCTGGTCGTGGGTCAGTGTGCCGACAGGCTCAAATATCTCACCGGTTGGGCCCATGGATCCTGCCACAATCACCGGCTGATCAACAGCATCTGCCTCCATTCGGGCGAGTTGGGCTGCCTTGAAGTTGAGTTCATGCACCCGATCCTGCGCGTCATGCAGTTTGAGCCGGTAAGCATTGCCGCCGAACGAGTTGGTCAGGACAATATCTGATCCCGCTTCGATAAAATTGCGGTGCAACGCACGTACCCGGTCGGAATGATCTTCATTCCACAATTCCGGCGCATCTCCGGACTGCAAACCCATGGCAAAAAGATTTGTACCTGTGGCACCGTCGGCCAGCAGCCAGTCACGGGATTTCAGAAGATCGAGAAAGCTTGCACGGGCCATAGTTTGTTATACTCACCTTGTCAGTATTGAAGCCCTAATATAACACATAAAGATTTCTTTATGTATATATTTTTACGGTCACGCCGCAAAGCTTTCTTCGGAAAACAGCAGAAACATGCGCTGGTTTACGGTCATTTCGCCCGCATGTGGCTCTGACTGCAGTAAATCAGCCACAACATCGCGCAATGCCTCGAGATCGCCATATCCCAATATTGGTGCATCATCCATTCCGTTTTCCGGTTGGCCGTGTGCGCAGACAATCTCTACCTGTTGCGGCAGATCGTTCAGCAGTTTCTCGCAGATGCGCAGATAATCAGGCAGTGAAGCGCCCGGGGTCTGTGCATACAGGGCACCGCGATAGATGAAATCTGCCGCGTACAGGCGGTTGCGGTCAGGTTCCCACAATGAAACGGAATCAGGCGAGTGGCCCGGTGTGTGCAGCACCTGCAACTGTCTTGAACCCACGGTGACGGCTTGCCCGGGTTCTATCCAGCGACCCAATTCAAAGGTCGGCATAGGCACCGCTTCACTGGAGCCGAGGAACATTTCATCTGTCGGGGTCAGTGTGCCGTTCGTCTCTATCGCACGCAGCATCGGCAGGTCAGCCACGATTACCGGACCAAATGCATTGATGTTTCCCAGATGATCGAAATGCATGTGCGACGGGAAAGCCTCCACATTCGTTCGGGCATGGCGTGCAACCAGTGGCGCAATCGGCCTCCTGCCCGAACCTGTGTCAAACAGCAGGCTGTCATCGCCATCGGATATCAGATAGCTCCAGTTGCGCTGATGATAGGCAGGTTCACCAATTGCAACAGTGGCATCGTCCAGTGTGCGCAGGCCAAACCAGTTATCCTCCAGCACAACACCGCCGGCCAGTTTGACAGTCTCCATGGCTGCCTCGATATTTTCACGCATGAACTTACTCTATGTCCCTGAATGACGGTCCCCGTGAATCGGGTCGTTTGAGACCTCATTCAATGCCATCGTGGGTCACCAATCAAGGAGACCTGGGCATGAACATCCGTTATGAGGCCATCTCAACAGACATTGCACGAAGCCTCCAGAACGGAGACCCCGATGCCTACGGCAATTTGCCGGAACGTTCGGTTTCTGACGGGAGCCGGATACCTTGCCGTCACTGTCTGAAACCTGTCGAAGAGGGTGATGAGTACCTGATAGTGGCGCATCGTCCGTTTGGAAGCCTGCAGCCCTATTCGGAGACCGGACCAATATTTCTGCACGCCGGTTTCTGCGAGCGGGCGACACCGGACGCAACTCTTCCTGACATGCTGAGCAGTCCGGATTACCTTGTGCGCGGATATGATGCCGGAGAACGGATTGTTTACGGAACCGGCCAGGTGGTGCCGACTTCAGACATAGGATCTTACGCCTCAGCCTTGCTGGCCGACGACAAAATCAGTTTTGTGCATGTCCGTTCAGCGCAGAACAACTGTTTTCAGTGCCGCATAGAACGAGAATAGTGCAGCGGATTGCATCTCTCGACAACTGTTCGTCCCTGAAAATGCCCGGGCAAACCGCTATACGTTCTGCGCGCCATAAAACAGTGATACAACGTGTTTGGCCTGTGCGAAGAACAACCAGCGTTCGACAACTGCGCCGATGCCTGCCAGCACAACGGCCAGCACAGCAAACACAGGGCCCGCACTGCCATCGACCGCAAATGCAATCCAGACCAAAATCATTGCAGCGACCAGGCACCCGCCCACGATCATCCGGAGCTTCTGACCGTGTTTGCGCGCCACCCTGAAACCCATTTCAGACTGGATATAGTTTTCAGACGTATGAGGCAGTTCCCACTGGCGCACATCACCTCCGAGTCCGGTTGCGTCACCCATGGTGTAGACCGGTTTCATATTGTCGATACCGGCCCAGTAAATCAGCTTGGCGATTACCGCCAGGATCAGTGCTGCAATTGTGATAATGCCGAGCGCGGGAATGCCGGTGCGGCCAAACAAACTTGCCAGAGCAAACAACACAGCCGCCCCGGTAGCGAGCGAGAAAATCAGATAAACCGGCACCACCATCCAGTGCCGCCATGCCCGGATTGTTGCCAGTGAAGCGTAGATCATAGCGGTGCATACGACCGTCATCATCGCCAGGATGGCGGTAATAACCCCAAGCAGCTGCAGCAGGGCCCCGTTGCTGTCCGGCGTGACCCAGAACAACCCGAACAGGCACGCCGGTACATATGTCGCCACCGCCAGGACACCTTCACGGGACAACCAGGATGATCGCCATTGCGAAAACGCCCGCCATGCCCGTTCGGGATGGCCCAGGTGAAAAGTCGATGACAGCAGCCCAACCGTGATCAGACCGAGTGCGACCAGCATCGAGGCAGCACCAAACCAGAAATCCGAAGCGCTTCCGTGGGTGGCGCCAGTCAGGCCCAACAGGGCCAGCAGACCATAACCAGCGCCTGACGCTGTAGTGAACAGAATAACGGAATAAGCGGGATGCATCAGCTCAAGACCCCGTCGATCCAGGAAAAAACCCGCTCTGCCAGGGAACCATCACCGTTACCGACAGTTTCGAGGGGCGTTGCTTCAACACCGCCATTCTTGTCCCGCCGCGCCCGCGGCGGCAGGTATTTGTTGACCGGGTTGTAATCCATCTGCGGCAGCAAGTTGAAACCACCACGGTTTTGGACCAGTTTCGACACATCGGACTCTTCATCGCCAAGATCACCGAAGTGGCGCGCTCCGGTTGGACAGGCTTTCACGCAGGCCGGTTTGCGGTCTTCCGGCTCGAGATTCTCGTTGTAGATCCGGTCGATGCACAAGGTGCACTTCTTCATCACCCCGTCGTCCTGATCATACTCACGCGCGCCGTAGGGACATGCCCATGAACACAGTTTGCAGCCGATACAGGTGTCGGGATTGACCAGCACTATGCCGTCTTCCTCGCGTTTGTAGCTGGCGCCGGTAGGGCACACGGTCACACAGGCCGGCGTTTCACAGTGCAGGCACGAGCGCGGAAAATGCACTCCCCGCGCACTGTCACCTTCACCGGTCTCATAACCGTGGATTCGATTGAGCCATGCCCCGGACGGATCTGGCCCATAGGGCTCGAGATCAGTCAACGGTGCCGAGTAACCTTGAGTATTCCATTCCTTGCATGACACCGCACAGGCCTGACACCCAACACAGGTATCGAGGTCTATCACCAGGCCAAGTTTTTTCTGCCCGGGCCGGGTTGTATCAGGAAGTGTGGTCATGAACCGGACCTCCGCAGCACCCGCGAACCAATTTTCATGGCTGCCCTGAACAGTCCCGGCGGCCGCCTGACTGTCTCAAACTGCGGTTCCGAGAGTTCCGCGCCATCTGCCTTTTCGACACGCACACGCAAGTCATACCACGCCGCCTGCCCGGTAACCGGGTCAGAGTTTGAATAGCGATAACCGCCTTCGCGCACCGGCAGAAGATCAGAGATCAGGTGGTTGAGCAGGAAGCCCTTTCTGGCTTCAGGCGCGTTCCTGTCCAGATTCCATGCGCCCGACCGCTTGCCGATGGCATTCCACGTCCACACCGTATCGGGGTTCACTCCATCCATCAGCTTGAGCTGCACCTTGATGCGGCCATGATGACTGGTGACATGCACCCAGTCACCGTCTTCGAGCCCAAGTTTCCTGGCCCTGCCGCGTTCCATGTAGAGCCAGTTGCGGCCCAGTATCTGACGCAGCCATGCGTTCTGCGAGCCCCATGAATGGTACATCGCCATTGGCCGCTGGGTGATGGCGTGCATCGGAAACTCACGCGCATCAGTCAAGGCCTCCTCAAACGGCGCGTACCACATCGGAACCGGATCAAAAAATGCCTCCACCCGGCGGCGGTGCACCTGTGGCGGCACGATATCACCATGACCGCGCGCGGCCTGACGGAACTTCTGCATGGTTTCGGAATACAGATTGAACATGACCTGGTTGGCATTCGGATTAAAGCCAAAGCTCTGCGCCCATTCAAGGTAATCCCTGTTGGCCATGCGGTAATAGCGCATGTGCTGGGGCAGTTCGTACTTCCAGCAACAGCCGTTCTTTATATAGTCGTCAAGCTGGTTCGGGTTGACCTCCCCAGTTCCCTGCTTGCTGCCATCAATCCCCCGGAAACCGGCCAACGGGCCGATGCCAGGCCCGCGTTCATGATTGACAATGTAATCAGCATAGCCTCCGGGGAATTTCGGCGTCATGTCCTGCTTTACCATGCCAGGCAGTCCGAGCCGTGCGCCCAGGTCAAGCATCACGGTCTGGAAGGCCCGCACATCGCGATCCGGTTCAACCACCGGCTGGCGGATGGAATCCGCCGGTCCATGCGGTTCAGAAATCGGGCGATCCAGCATCGAGATACAGTCCCAACGCTCAAGATAGGTTGTGTCCGGAAGGACCAGGTCTGCATAGGCAACCGTCTCGGAGTAGTAAGCGTCCGAATAGATGAATTTCGGAATCACATATTCTCCGGTTGCCTCGTCAATTCTGGTCAGATGCTGCATGATGCCAGCGGTATTCATGGACGAGTTCCAGCCCATGTTGGCCATGTACATGAACAGCACATCAATGCCGTACGGGTCCTTGTTGGCCGCGTTGGTGATGACCGTGTGCATCAGGCCATGCGCAGCAACGGGCGCATCCCACGAATAGGCCTTGTCGATGCGCCGGGGCGAGCCGTCTTCATTGACCAGCAGGTCTTCAGGGCCTGCCACAAAGCCCAGCGGCGGACCTGGAAGTGGCTTGAGGGGATTGACTTCCCCAACCTTGCCGGCTGGTTTCAGGCCGGGAGGTGCAGCTTTCGGGAACGGCGGCTTGTACAGGAAACCGCCCGGCACATCGATAGTGCCGAGCAGAATCTGAAGAATGTGTATTGAACGGCAGGTGTGAAATCCATTTGAGTGGGCCGAGATACCGCGCATGGCATGCATCGAAACCGGTCTGCCGGTCATCCCGTCGTGTTTTTGACCATGAGTGTCGGTCCAGGACACATCCAGTTCAAATGCCTGTTCAAAGGCAGCATGGGCAAGTTCACCGGCAATGCGTTCAATGGTGGCGGCTGCAATACCGCAATGGCTGGCTGCCTTTTCAGCTGAATACTCGTCGGACAGATATCGCTGGGCGACAAACTGGAATGACGGCACTGCCATGCGCCTGGCCTTGCCGGGAAGTTTCACTTCGCCGTGCAGCGCAACCCGGCCCGCCCTGTCGACAGGTAGAGGTTTGCGGGTCTCCATATCCAGCACCAGTACCTTGCCATAGCGGTCGCGGGCGATCATTCCATCGTCTTCAGCGCCCGGGTCATTGATCACCAGGTGGCCGGCATTGGTGTAGCGCGCCAGGTAATCGAGGTCGATTTTACCGGCCTTGAGCAACTGATGAATCAATGCGCCGACGAACAGCCCGTCAGTGCCGGGACGTATCCCGACCCACTCATCTGCAATGGCTGAGTAGCCGGATCTGACCGGATTGATCGAAACGATCTTGGCGCCGTTCTTTTTGAGTTTGCCAAGCCCGATCTTGATCGGGTTGGAGCCATGATCCTCGGCGACGCCAAACAACAGGAAGTACCTGGTACGATCCCAGTCGGGTTCGCCAAATTCCCAGAACGACCCGCCAAAGGTATAAAGACCGGCTGCGGCCATATTCACTGAACAAAAACCGCCATGGGCGGCAAAATTCGGGGTGCCAAACTGTGTTGCCCACCAGCCGGTGAGTGCCTGCGACTGGTCGCGACCGGTAAAAAATGCCAGTTTTTTCGGGTCTGTCGAACGCACCTGCGACAACCAGGTGGTTGCTGTCCTGAGCGCTTCTTCCCATTCAATTTCCCGAAACTCGCCGGAGCCGCGCGGGCCGACCCGGATCAACGGTCTGGTCAGGCGGGCGGGCGAGTATTGCTGCATGATACCGGCAGAGCCCTTGGCGCACAGAACCCCCCTGTTCACCGGGTGGTCCCGGTTACCCTCGATATATTTTACCGTACCGTCTTTCAGGTACACCTTGATGCCACACCGGCAGGCGCACATGTAGCAGGAAGTGGTTTTGATCTCATCCCAGGTTTTCAGGTTGAGATCGACTTTGGGCTCGCTGGCCATGGGCGCAATACCATCCGCTATCTGACTGGAAATCTTCCGCAACCGTCAAACTAGCAGAGCGGCGTGTCATCGCAATAGCACCAGCCATTGTAAAGCGCTTGACCGGACTTGATTTTCTGGAACTGGAAGCTGCATTAACGAGGCATACCTGAAGCGAACCAGCAAAAAGGCACTGGACCGAAGCGACGCCTGCCAGATCCTCACTGTCACAAGCACTGATGACAACTGGCTCCGTTGGCGCTATCGTGGGTCCAATTTCGTGATAATACAGGACCAGATGGGTCAACCTGCGATGCGTGACTGGCTTCTGCAAATCAAACGCGGCGAGTATGCAAGCCTGCAAACGCAGATCAGAGAGGCCTTTGTGGCTGCGATTCTGGATGGCCAGCTTGGGCGCGACGAGCCAGTTCCGTCTACCCGGAAAATGGCAAAGGTACTGGGTGTTTCCAGAAACACGGTGATGCTGGCGTATCAGGGACTGCTGGACGACGGATACCTGGTGGCGCGCGAACGCTCCGGCTACTACGTATCCGACAAGGCCATCCCGCAACAGGCGGCACGACCCACCGCAGCGCAGCGAGCCGGCAGTTCTGATTATACGGCTCCTGACTGGAATTCGCGCTTCGCCCGCACTCCGGCAAAGCTTGAAAACATCTCCAAACCGCAGGACTGGTCCAGTTACAAGTACCCGTTCATCTACGGTCAGGTGGATCACAATCTGTTCCCGATCGCCGAATGGCGCGAGTGTGCACGCCAGACGCTTGGCAAGCGCTGGTTCAATGCCTGGACAGATGACCACGGATCTCACGATGATGCACTGCTGGTTGAACAGATCAGACGGAGAATTCTGCCCCGCCGGGGCATCATGGCCGGAGAAAACGAGATACTGGTCACATTGGGCGCTCAGCATGCGCTGTATATGATTTCCAGCCTTCTGGCCAAACCGCAGACCAGGGTCGTTGTTGAAAATCCCGGATTTCCTGATGCGCGCAACATATTTTCCCTGCACACCAGCAAAATCCATCTGCAGGAAGTGGATGCTCAAGGTATTGTTCCCGACACCATACCCAATGATACTGAAATGGTGTTCGTCACGCCCAGCCATCAGGCTCCTACCACTGTCACCATGCCGTTGTCACGGCGTCTGGAGCTTATTGAACTGGCCCGCAAGGAAGATTTCCTGATCATCGAAGACGATCATGAATTCGAGACCAATTATGTCAATGAGCCCTGCCCGTCACTGAAATCCCTGGATGACGACGGGCATGTGATCTACATCGGTTCGCTGTCGAAATCAGTATTTCATGGTCTCAGGCTTGGTTTCCTGGTAGCGCCCAAAGCATTTATTGATGAAGCACGCGCCCTGCGCCGCCTGATGGTCCGCCATCCGCCAAACAACAACCAGCGCACTGCTGCACTGTTCCTGTCGCTGGGCCATCATGATACTTTGATACGGCGGCTTCACCGCGCCTACCGTGCGCGCTGGGAAATCATGGCCTCTGCCTTGCAGCAACATCTTCCCAACTCAACCAGAATACCGAGCTTTGGCGGGACCAGCTTCTGGGTTGAAGGTCCTGAAGGACTGGATGCGGAACGGCTTGCATTGGCCGGGCGTGAACAGGGTTTGCTCATAGAGCCCGGGCGAATTTTCTTTGGCAAGCCAGATCCGCCGCGCAATTTTTTCCGCCTCGGGTTTTCGTCCATTGATGAAACTCGCATTGAACCCGGTATCGGGTTATTGTCAAACCTGATTGATCGTGACCTGGAAATTGGCCGATCTGCAGCAGAGTAGAACATCATGAGTCCTGATTTTTCCAACGGTGCCGCCTGGATGTCCGGTGAAATTGTACCAGTTTCCGATGCAAAAATATCTGTGCTGGATTGGGGGTTCACGCGGTCTGATTGCACCTATGACGTAGCTTCGGTACGCAATGGCGCGTTCTTCCGTCTCGATGACTATCTGGATCGGTTTCAGACATCACTGGAAAAGGTGCGGATCGAAGTTCCACAATCGAAGGACACCATGCGTGAAATCGTCCACAGCATTGTTGCACGGTCAGGCCTGCAAGACTCTTATGTTGCAATGGTGGCAAGCCGGGGCGTGCCGCTGATCCCGGGAACCCGTGACCCACGCCAGTGCGGAAATCATTTCTTTGCCTGGTGCATTCCCTATGTCCATGTCATTCGACCGGAGATTGCCGAGCGCGGAGCACACCTGCTGGTGCCAAACCAGGTTCGTCGCATTCCACCCGAAAGCGTCGATCCGACTGCCAAGAACTACCACTGGGGCGATTTGACCCGCGGGCTGTTTGAAGCCCTGGATGCTGGCTTTGACAGCGCCGTGCTGCTCGATCATCAAGGCAATGTCACTGAAGGTCCGGGTTTCAACATATTTTCCCTGAAAGGTAATGTCGTGCGGACGCCGGACACCGGTGTCCTGGAAGGCATAACCCGGCGCACGATCCTTGAACTATGCGCTGATCTCGATATGGAGACTGAAGTACGCCCCATTGCCCTTAGCGAATTCATGGAATCCGATGAAGTGTTCACTGCAACAACCGGCGGCGGCGTGGCACCGGTCACCCGGGTGAATGACAGGGTGTTTTCAAATGATGCACCCGGCCCGGTAACAAAACGTATCTCGGAAACCTACCTGTCCTGGTTTGACCGGCCGGAGTATCGCCAGCCGGTCATATATTCATGACTTATATTGCGGGCCGATAGTCAGGCAGCCTTGGTCCCGTCACTGGCATTGGCGTTGGCCGCCTTCAGCACCTTGCTGGCCGTTTCCGCCATTTCTTCTGCCTCGACCTCAACTTCGCGGACAAACTCCTCAACTGCCTCGGTGCCTGTCTCGGTCAGGTTGCGGGCGTGCTGTGTATAATGACGCATCGCGGTGGAGTAGAAATCGGCCCACACGTCCATGATTTCCATGGGTGTCTTGCAATCGGACAGGCGTTGCGGCATTGCGAAATCTTCCGACAGGCGCTGGTTGATGAATGCAGCATATTTGCCCTGGCAATTGCTCAAGGTCCTGATGGCTTCCGCACTGTAACGCCCGGCAAAGTCCATGGCGGTTTTGGGCAGTTCTCCGGCTGCGTCGTTGGCAACCTGCGGCGATGTTGAATTGGCTTTCTGTGTCATTCGGGCCTCCTGTTGACGATTTTTGAGCATAAGTGCCCCCGGCCTGTGTGGTTGCAACGATAAGCAGGTTTGCGTGTCAACAAGATGACCGAGATCAAATACGGTAAAAAAAAGCTTGCTGTTTTGATTATACAGGTAAACCGGTCCACGGTTTGACCGTTCTGAGAGCCAGGGATGACTGAATGCGAGCCACTCCCGGCAATCTGGTTATCGCCAGGCGATGTATGCGTTCATAGTCTGCGGCGCTGGAGGCCGCAATGCGTACAAGGTAGTCATATTGCCCACCCATAAGGTGACATTCAAGAATTTCAGGAACCCGTTGCACAGCATTTTCAAACGCTTCCAGGTTCTCCTCGGTTTGTGCCACCAGTGATATCTCGACGAAAAACTCGATGCTGAGCCCCAGTTTCTCTCTGGCAAGTCTTGCACCATATCCACAAATCATGCCGCGTTCTTCCAGCAGCTTGATGCGGCGGTGGCATGCCGAGGCAGACAGGTTGACCAGGTCGGCGAGTTCGGCCACGGACAACGAACTGTTGGCCTGCAGTTCCCGCAGCAGGCGACGATCAGTTTTATCCAATCCAATGAAATTCATTCGAACAACTCCTGAAATTGTGGTGCTTTATACGACAAATTCCCTGAACTTCAGAATATTCGATATTTAATTTTGCCGCATGAGATGTATTCTGTGGACGCGAAAAACGACATCACGAGGAAACGGCAATGCTGATCGGTGTACCAAAGGAGATCAAGAACAAGGAGTTCAGGGTTGGTATGACACCAACTTCGGTTCGCGAAGTAGTCGAGGCTGGCCACAAGGTGATTGTTGAAACCGGCTGCGGGGCCGGTATCGGCATGGACGACAATTCCTACCGCAAGTCAGGAGCCAGAATACTCAAGACACCGGCAGAAATTTTCGCCAAGGCCGACATGATAGTAAAAGTCAAGGAACCACAGGCAGGTGAGCGCAAGATGTTGCGCGAAGGCCAGATACTGTTCACCTATCTTCATCTGGCTCCCGATCCCGCGCAAACAAGGGATCTGGTCAAATCCAAAGCCACGTGTATTGCCTACGAGACGGTCACCAGCCCAACCGGCGGTCTGCCATTGCTGGCACCGATGTCGGAAGTTGCCGGAAGACTGTCCATTCAAGCCGGCGCCTACTATCTTGAAAAAGCGCATGGCGGGCTCGGATTACTGCTGGGCGGAGTGCCCGGCGTTGATCCGGCGAAAGTCGTCATCATTGGCGGCGGCATGGTTGGCCGCCACGCTGCGCACATTGCGCTTGGCATGGGCGCAGATGTTTGGGTGATTGACAGAAACGTTGAGGTTCTTCGATCGCTCTGGGCGCAGTTTGACCGGCCGTTGAACACCGTTTATTCCACCAAGGATGCAATCGAACGCCATTGCAGCGAAGCTGATCTGGTAGTCAGTGGTGTGCTGATTCCAGGTGCCGCAGCGCCAAAACTGATTACCCGGGACATAGTAAAATCGATGAAGGCGGGTTCGGTTATCGTGGACGTCGCCATTGATCAGGGTGGCAGCGCGGAAACATCAAGGGCCACGACACATGATGATCCGGTTTATGTGGTCGATGATGTTATCCACTATTGCGTTGCAAACATGCCTGGCGGCGTTCCGAAGACCTCCACCTATGCCCTCAACAATGCAACACTGCCCTTCATCCTGCAGATAGCAAATCGCGGATGGCGCAAGGCACTGACTGAAAACAGGCACCTCATGGCCGGGTTGAATGTGCACGCAGGCCACGTGACCTACAAGGCAGTAGCTGATGATCTGGGCTACAAGTTCATGGCTCCGGAAGAGGCTGTCCGACTGTAATACGCATTGAAGGCAGCGCGGATTGCTCCGGCTGCCTTCCTTCTCGTTCCGAGATTGCACTCAGCGGTTTTTAGTAACCGTTGCGGCAATTGTAGTACCGGTTCCACCAGTAGCGGCGACCGGTATGGCGGGCTTTCCGCTTCAGCCAGAAGCAATCACGAAAGCCGTATCCGTAATCACCATAATAAATGCCACCACCCCAGCCGTGAGGCCAGTGGCGATGGCCATGACGATGCTTGCGTCCGCCGGCCAGGACCACGTCAGCCTGTATGGTGGTTGCAGCGGCAGTCGTGGCGGCAGCCGAGGCGGCTGACATGCCGCCGGCAACAGTTGCGTTGGCAGATGGTGCTGCGGTAAATGCGGCAGCCGCGATAATTGCAACTGCAAAGAGGTTGGTTTTATTGAACATGAGGTTTTTTTCCTTCTTGTTGTTATGTGACCGTTTGTTCAGACCGGTCAGCGTTGAAAAGCAAACTACCCGTTTGTACACCGGGAAAATGTGCACATGATCACATGTTGATTATCGGCGTGTGAGTACCGGCCTATAGTGCGCTCAAGAGATGCCGGGAGGTCGCGAAAGACAGGCCACTGGTGAGCCAAATCCGTTCACATGGTGCGTCACGGGACCTGCCAGAGTGAACGGATTCATCTGCATCAGACGTGTCGGCAATTGCTTGCCTTGATAATAAATTGTCTGGTCAGTGATTGCGACCTGCGATACGAGCCAGTTCACCTGTCGGATCATGCAACGGCGAAGTACCGAGCGCACGAAGCACATCTCCGCGAGACAAGCCGATATCTGCAAGCTGATGATCATTCAGATCAAGCAAGCTGGCGGTCTCCCGCCGATGGCGGATCAGCCTGGCGACAGCGCTGAACACTTCAACTATCCAGTTGCGGGTTTTCGGGCTGTTTGCAACGCAGGTATCATTTGCATGGGTGGTAGTGGTCATTTTTGGGGTTCTCCTTCGGTTATCTGAAAACCACCATGAACCACCCCTCCTGACAGCATCATGTCAGTATGCAACGAGTACTACTGACAGCATGATGTCAGTAGACTTATGCTAGATATCTTCCAGCAACAACAAGGGAGACGCCAGGTTCCATGCGCCGCGCCGACAGACTATTCGAGATCATCCAGTTCATGCGCCGGCAACCGCTGACGCGGGCGCGTGACCTGGCTGAAAATTTCGAGGTCTCGGACCGCACCATTTATCGTGACATTCAGGATCTAATGACGTCCGGGGTGCCGATCGAGGGTGAAGCCGGGATCGGTTATGTTTTGCGTGCAGGCTACGACCTGCCACCGCTTATGTTCAAGGAAACCGAAATTGAAGCCCTGGTACTGGGCGCGCGAATTGTGCAGTCGTGGGCCGACAAGGAACTGGCCGACGCAGCTACCGACGTCATCGCCAAGGTAGAGGCCGTGTTGCCGGATGCGTTGCGAAGCTACATGACCAACACTGCATTGCTGGCACCGTCAGAACACTATATGGCGCCGCTGAATTTCGAGCTGGGACACTTGAGAAATGCGCTCAGGGACAGCCGGAAAATAACCATCGGCTATGAGAATGCACGCGGCGACACGACCACCCGGCAGGTAAGACCTTTATCGCTTGCGTATTTTGGACCGGTCTGGCTGATGGCCGGGTGGTGTGAACTGCGTGACAACTTTCGAACATTCCGTCTCGACCGGATTGGCCGGTTCGAAGTAAATGATGACCGCTTCAAGCCAGAAACCGGCAAGACCCTGAAGGATTTTCTTGCCCGGGATGACACATGGATTCGAGGCAGCGAAAAGCATAAAGATACCCTGGACAGTGAAATTGGTTAATTAACGATCCAATTGGTCTCAAAATCTGATACCTGTCCATTGGCTTTGGCAAATCTGGCACTGGCTGGTACCACAAAGCCGCACTAGAACACCTCCACGGGGTTGATCGGTTGCCCGTGATGACGCGCACACGTTATCCGGCCTGCAGATGAGAGGTAGTGTCTTATGAAAATGACAACAGAAGAAGCATTTGTAAAAGTTCTGCAAATGCACGGCATCGAGCATGCCTTTGGTATTATCGGTTCGGCCATGATGGCCATCTCCGACCTGTTTCCGACAGCCGGCATTAAATTCTGGGACTGCGCCCATGAGTGCAATGCCGGCATGATCGCTGATGGTTTCACGCGCGCCACCGGCAAAATGTCGATGATGATTGCCCAGAACGGCCCGGGCATCACCAACTTCGTCACCCCCGTCAAAACTGCCTACTGGAACCACACACCGCTACTGCTGGTTACGCCGCAGGCGGCCAACAAGACCATTGGTCAGGGCGGCTTCCAGGAAATCGAACAGATGAAACTGTTTGAGGACATGGTCTGCTATCAGGAAGAAGTGCGCGATCCATCGCGCATGGTCGAAGTGCTAAATCGCGTGATTGAAAAGGCATGGCGCGGCTGTGCGGGCCTGCCCAGATCAACATGCCGCGTGACTACTGGACCCAGGTCATCGACATCGAACTGCCGCAAATCGTGCGGCTTGAACGCCCGCGTGGCGGCTTAAAGGCTATCGACGAGGCTGCCAAACTCTCTGTCGGAAGCCAAATTCCCGGTGATCCTCAACGGCGCGGGCGTTGTTATCGGCGGCGCGATTCCAGCTTCGGTTGCGCTGGCTGAAAGGCTGTCGGCGCCTGTGTGCTGCGGCTACCAGCACAATGATGCCTTTCCCGGATCGCACAAACTGCACGCCGGACCGCTCGGCTACAATGGCTCAAAGGCAGCCATGGAACTGATCGCCAAAGGCTGACGTCGTGCTGGCGCTGGGGACCCGCCTCAACCCGTTCTCAACCCTGCCGGGCTACGGCATCGACTACTGGCCAAAGGACGCCAAGATCATTCAGGTTGACATCAACTCTGACCGTATTGGCCTGACCAAGAAAGTCTCCGTTGCCATTCAGGGTGACGCCAAGACTGTCGCAGAGCAATTGCTGGATCAAGTCTGACAGCAACGGCAGGCAATGCCGGCCGCGAAGAGCGTGAGGCCCTGATCCACCAGACCAAGTCATGCCTGGCTGCAGCAGCTGTCTTCCATGGACCATGAGGACGATGATCCGGGCACCAACTGGAACGAACGTGCCCGCGACCGCGAGCCGGACCGGATGAGCCCGCGCATGGCATGGCGCGCCATTCAGAAAGTGCTGCCAAAGGACGCCATCATTTCCTCCGACATCGGCAACAATTGCGCCATCGGCAATGCCTATCCGACCTTTGACAAAGCCGCGCAAATACCTGGCTCCGGGCCTGTTCGGCCCTTGCGGTTATGGCCTGCCGGCCATTCGTTGGCGCCAAGATCGCCTGCCCGGATACACCGGTTGTCGGTTTTGCCGGTGATGGCGCATTCGGCATCTCCATGAACGAGATGACAGCCATTCGGCCGCAATGACTGGCCGCCGATCACCATGGTGATTTTCCGCAACTACCAGTGGGGTGCTGAAAAGCGCAACACCACCCTCTGGTTCGACGACAACTTCGTCGGCACCGAACTGAACCTCGGCGTTGAATATGCCAAAGATTGCCGAAGGCTGCGGCCTGAAAGGCGTGCAGGTCCGCACCATGGATGAGCTTGTCCGCAGCACTGGAAACCGCCATTGAAGGCCAGATGAAGCGCGGCGAAACCACGTTCATCGAATGTGTTCTCAACCAGGAACTGGGCGAACCATTCCGCCGCGACGCCATGAAAAAACCGGTCTCCGTTGCGGGCATCGACCCCAACGACATGCGCCCGCAGCAGTCAAAAGTGTGATTTCGTAAGCCTTCAAAAAGCTTCTGCAGCCTGCGTACTTGACTGAACGCGGGCTGTTCACTTATGCGTCTGCAAAAACGCCGCTTGCGATGACTTTCCCGGCCGGCAACGGCGGCGTATTATGGTCCGGCGCTCCTTGTGAAAATGGTGTAGATCATCCGCGCCACTTCACCCTCCAGTGGAAACGACAGCATACCCATGACCGAATACCCCAGCAGCCATGGCATCAAGTAGAAACGGGTCATGTAAAAGAACCAGGCCACAAATAGCGGCACCAGAGGTTTGATCAGAAAGCCGGGCGTCACCGGGGCAAAAAACCTTATGATCGGGTCTGTCGACTTCACAAAGACCTTCATGAAAAAGAAATCCGAGTCGTCGGCCAGGAAGATGTTCATGGCAGCACGGCCGATCAGCGTCCACATTACAACGCCAAGCACATAGTCAATGACGACGATCCAGACCGAAAAGCTGTCCAGCGGATTGTTTTCCATGGGGTCCGGGCTACCGTTTGTTCAGTAAACACGAAAAAGGCGGGGCTTTTCTGCCCCGCCTTCGACTATCGCAATCGACCTGCTAGTGGCCGCTCTCGAGGATCGTCTTGCCTCCTGGCAACCGCGTCTGGTCCACCATATCCTGGATTTCCTTGCTTGGTTCCGGTGTCATCAGGGACACTACAACCATCGCAATCAGGCTGACGGGCATACCGATGATGCCAAACCGCAAGCCATCAAGACCGGCAACCTGGGTACCACCGTTCTGGATATAGATCAGGTAGAGAGCACCCGACAGGAAACCGAACACCATTCCGGCAATCGCGCCGGCCCGGTTTGCCCGTTTCCACCACACGCCAAGCACCAGCGGGAAGAACAGACCGGAGCAGGCGAAGCAGAACGCCCAAGCAACCGCACCAAGAATACCGGTAAGCTTGAGCGATGCTACCAGAGCACCAGCCACACCGACAAACAACAGCAGTATTCGTGCCGCCATCAGACGTTTCTTGGTGTCTGCCTTGGGGTCGATGATCTTGTAATAAAGATCATGCGACAGGGCATTGGCAATCGCCAGCAACAGACCGTCTGCCGTGGACATGGCGGCAGCCATGCCGCCGGCGGCGACCAGACCGGAGATCACATAGGGCAATCCGGCAATTTCAGGCGTTGCAAGCACAACGATATCACTTCGCATGAAGAATTCGTTGATCTGCAGGATACCATCGCCATTGCTGTCAACCACCTTGAGCATGTCAACTGCAGCCCAGTTCTTGATCCAGGCCAGATTGCTGACCTCCTCAATGGACTTGCCAATGATGCTGGTTGCCAGTTCCGGATCCAGAAGCTGCAACTTGGTCAGCGTGGCAAGGGTCGGTGCTGTGAAGTAGAGCAGGAAAATGAACAGCAGTGACCAGCCCACGGACCGGCGTGCGGACCGCACTGACGGTGTAGTGAAATAACGCATCAGGATGTGCGGCAGCGAAGCCGTACCAGCCATCATACACAGCGCCAGAGTAAAGAAGCGCCATGAGTTGTAGCCGCCCTGCGGCGAGTTCTGCAGTGTTGTCAGTGCACTCATACCTGCAACTTTCTCGACAGGAGGTGTCCCGACACCAAGCATGGTTTCCAGTTCAGCGATACGTTGAACCGCATCGCCATATCCCAGTTGCGGGATCAGTCCGAAGCCCTGCACGTTGGACATCCAGAACACCGGCAACAGGTAGGCGATGATGAGCACTATATACTGCGCAACCTGGGTCCAGGTGACGCCGCGCATGCCGCCCAGCATCGAGCACACCAGAATGCCGGCCACACCGAACCAGACGCCGACTTCAAACGGAATACCGAGTGCGCGGGCGGCGATGGTTCCGGTGGCGTTGATCTGTGCCGTCACATAGGTGAACGAGGCCGCCACGAGAACGACCACCGCACAGAAGCGGGCCAGGTTGCCACCGTAGCGTGTGCCAATGAAGTCGGGCACGGTATAGCAGCCGAATTTGCGCAGATAGGGCGCCATCAGCGAGTTAACGAGAACATAGCCTCCGGTCCAGCCCACGACGAAGCCCAGATAGGGATACCCGCCGAAATAGATGCCTCCGGCCAGCGCCACGAACGAAGCGCCGGACATCCAGTCCGCCGCGGTGGCCATGCCGTTGTACAAGGCCGGCACTTCCCGGCCGGCCACGTAGTACTCGTCCACCTGCGTGGTCCGTGACAGCCAGCCGATGAGTGCATATATGGCAATCGTGAATAACAGGAACAGGATGCCAATAAGCCTGGCGCTTGCTCCAAGTTGTTCAAAAATAGCCATGAGTGCAAAAAAGCCGAGGAACCCCAGCGTGTATACACCATATACCTTGCCAAGATTATCTGTGAATTTACCTTGCATTTTTCCCAATCCCCTATTCTTCTACGCCGAGTTCATCGTCGATCTGGTCCTGTCTCCAGTTCTGGATCCAGATCAGGGCGACGAAAATCACCAGTGAACCCTGTACGCAGAAATAGTACCCCAATGGAAAGTGCATGAAGCTGAACTTGTTGAGTGCCTGGGCGTTCCACGGCACTATCAACGCGAAAATTGCCCACACCACCAAAACGATAATGGTGAGCGTTCGCGTCTTCTCCCAGTGTCGTAGAGCGCGTTGTGCGTTGTCGTCAGACATAATTGTTCCCTCCTGGATCAGGATGATCCTTGATTGAAACATACAACAACCAAGTACCTGATCGTTCGCTATTGTTTGGATCGAGGCGGCGACGTAGCATCGCCTGAACTGATTGTGACCCCTCACCAGTCCGCGTGGATTTCTCGCGTACGCGTGAATTAGCGCATGTATTTGGGTTCATGACAATGTAAACCAAGGTTTAACATCCGGAATATTCGTCATTCCGCCGGATTCTAACCGAAAACTGGCTAAATTCTGCGAAGGATATGAGGAATTTGAGCAACACACTGCTAGGCCGGACCTTGGCGCTGACCCGGTTGATCGCTTCCAGCTTCGCATTCCGCAGTGATTCGTTTGCGCTCGACGATATCGGAAAACTGGAGAATTTCGTTGCCAGCCGGGCCGCATTTATCTCGCAGAAAAAGCTCTATGGCTATCTCAAGGAGCGTATCGGCACGCGCTGGCCGGCCATGTTTGAAGATGAAACCTTCAGATATTCCATCGCCATCGCCTCCATGCAGGTGTTTGCCGCCAGCCTGTCTGATCTAACCATTCATGCGGTCGCCCATGCGCTGGCAGGATCCGGCGAGACAGACGAAGCGAAAGCGGAAATTGCGCTGGCATGTTATACGCGAGGTCTGCGAAACAACGAAATCGAAGCGGTAAAGGAGTTCTCCAGCGAGCAGGCCATAGCGGAATTTGCAGTGCGGCTGGAAGGGACGGACTGGAATTTTGGTGCGCGGCTGCCGGAAAATTTCAATCGCTCACCGGCGGCTCTTCTGAAATGGGCGCCGATCGCACAGAGACACAAACAATTTGATGCAGAAATAGTGGAGAATTCAATGAAATTTGCGTGGGTCGAAGTTCGCGAACAGTTTGCCAGGCGGCTCAATGCGGACGCAATCGCGCGCGCGGTCAGAGCTAACAAGTCCTGATTGTCCGAAGGTGACGTCTTGAGTTTCATGGTTGAACAGACAGGTTTGTCAGGCCTGCCATTGCCGCTGGTACCGGCGGTGGTGATGGATACCGAAACCACTGGACTGAACACGGCGACTGACCGTATCGTTGAGATCGCGGCTGTGCGCATCAGCAATGGCCGCGCTGACATCTCCAACGCCTTTCAGCAGTTGATAAATCCGGGACTTGCGATACCGGCCGCGTCCAGTGCCATTCACACAATCACCGACGCAGATGTGGCAGAGTCCGATGGTTTTGCAGACATGATGCCGGCTTTTTCCCGGTGGGCCGGGAATGCCGTGGTAATCGGTTATTCGATCGGTTTTGATCTGGCCGTTCTGCAAGCTGAACATGAACGACACGGCCTGCCCTGGAACGCGCCCAGAAGCCTGGATGTGCGCCATCTTGTTGAACTCGTCACACAAGATTTGCCGGAACAGTCACTTGACACCGCAGCAGCCTGGCTTGGCATAGAGGTGACCGATCGCCACCGTGCACTGGGAGATGCGATACTGGCGCTGAAGGTATTCCAGGCACTGTTGCCGAAGCTGAAACAGCGCGGTATCACAACTTTGGCCCAGGTTGAGCGAGCCTGCCTGAAGCAATCATCGCGCCGTCACGGTGAAACGCAGGCCGGATGGCATGATGTAGTGCGCCCCGGACGTATTGTGCCCGGCGATATTTCCGACTTTGCCCGCATCGACAGCTATGCGTACTGTCATCGGGCCGGCGATATCATGAATGCTCCTCCAGTGAGCGTATCCGGCGACATCAACCTTACAACCGCGCTGAGCCTTGCAATGGATAAAAGGGTCAGCTCGATTTTCGTCAAACCGGGCGCCGGGCATGATCAGACCGGCATTCTGACCGAACGCGACATGTTGCGCGCCATCGAGGCCAAGGGCGCGTCAGCCCTGAATATGCCGGTCAGCGAGTTGGCAGCGTATCCACTGATAACCATTGCAAAGGAAGAGTTCATATACCGTGCCATTGCCATCATGGCAGGCCGGGGCTTCCGGCATCTAGGTGTAACCGGCGCAGGCGGTGAACTGGCAGGTGCCTTGAGCGCGCGCGACCTGCTCAAGCAACGGGCTGATACGGCCGTGTTGCTGGGCGAGGATATTGATACCGCCGGCAGCACCGAGGAATTGGGCAAAATATGGGCAGGCCTGACTACGGTTGTGCGCGCACTGGTGTCGGAAGATGTTGACCCGCGGGATATTGCGGCGGTGATATCGCGGGAGTTGCGTTCTCTTACCCAGCGGGCATGCATGCTTGGCGAAGCGGCAATGGAAATGCGGGGCAAGGGTTCTCCTCCACAACCTTATGCGATGTTTGTACTGGGATCCGGCGGGCGCGGAGAAAGCCTGCTGGCCATGGACCAGGACAACGCCATAGTATTTGAACATGGCGATCCCGGCAGTGACGCCGACCTGTGGTTTGCCGAACTGGGCGTCATGGTAGCCGATACACTCAATGATGCCGGGGTCAGCTATTGCCATGGCGGCATCATGGCATCCAACAGCGAATGGCGTATGGACCGGACGCACTGGCGTGATGTCATTTCGCAATGGCTGTCCAAATCGCAACCGGAAGATATTCTCAATGCCGATATCTTCTTCGATGCAAAACCGGTGCACGGTGATGGAAGCATGCTGGAGAGGCTGCGGCTTGACGCATTGCGCGCTGCTCAAAACGCCCATGGATTTTTGAATGCCATGCAAAAGCGCGCCGGAGATTTTCACTCACCTGTTGGCTGGTTCGGCAGGTGGAAGCTTGAAGATGGCCGGATAGATCTGAAACGGGCAGGTCTGATGCCGTTATTTTCTGCCGCCAGAGTACTGGCCCTGCGGCATGGTATTGCTGAACCGTCCACACCCGGACGTTTCGAAGCAGCGCGCGCGGCCGGAATTGAAGCCGCCCATGTCATAGATGATCTCATCGGCGCGCATAAAATATTGCTGCATGCAATACTGCGCCAGCAGCTGCGAGACATTGAAACCGGGGTCAAACTGGGAAACAGCGTCGATCCGGCCCAGATGAGCGGGCATGATGTGCAACAGGTGCGGTGGGCCATTGACCAGGTGCCGAAGATTTGCGACCTGCTTGGGCTTCCGACCTTGGGATGAGATGGACAAGAGGTTTTGGGATCGGGTTTGCGAATGAGGACATGCTAAATCAGACCTTGTGCTGCTGCCTTGAATCGATCAGAACCTGAATAGCTCCAGAGTCCGGAACCCGTCCGGTCCAGGCATTCACACGAGCAACCCACTCGCTTTCCCGACGGTGGCCAATACAACAGAATGAAGAACTTTCTTGTGCTTAACGCCGGTTCATCGTCGCTGAAATTCGCAGTTTTTGCGGGCGACGGGCTTGACGAAGTTGTGCACGGGCTGATTGACGGACTTGGTAACACGCCGGCTTTTGCCGCCAAATGGCCGGATGGCAGAGCACATTCAGATGCAGTCCCCGCCCTGGCACACAATGCCGGTCACGCCGAGGCTCTGGATGCAGTACTGGATTGGCTTTCCAACAGCGGCCACGGACCCGAAACGCTTGCAGGCAGTGGTCATAGAGTGGTGCATGGCGGAGACATTTACACCGCGCCGGTGATTGTTGACGACACTGTACTAGCCGACCTCAACGAGTTGCGATCCAAGGCACCTTTGCACCTGCCGTTTGGCATATCTGCGCTTCGCCGGATGCGCGAACTGGCACCGGACATGTCACAGGTCGCATGCTTTGACACAGCATTTCACGCCCATCAGCCTGATACCGATGTGCGTCTCCCGATACCGCTGAGGTTCCACAAAAAAGGCTATCATCGCTATGGTTTTCACGGGCTGAACTACGAACATGTGGTTGCGGCCCTACCCGATCTCATTGGCAAACCACTGCCAAACCGCCTGTTGATTGCGCATCTCGGATCAGGTGCCAGCATAGCAGCGGTCAAGAACGGCATAGGGGTTGCCACCACAATGGGATATTCGACAGCCGACGGCCTGGTGATGTCGACGCGCTCCGGTGCCATTGATCCGGGTGTTCTGATTGCTCTGATGCGAGATGAAAGTCTCGATCTGAACGAGCTTGAAGATCTGCTGTATCGACAAAGCGGACTGCTTGGGCTGTCGGGAATATCCGGTGATATGCGTGACCTGCTGGCAAGTGACAAGCCGCAGGCTCGAGCAGCCGTGGAATACTATTGCTACTGGGCGGCGCGCCATGCTGGCTCGCTCATCACAGCCCTTGGCGGCATTGACGGGCTGGTCTTCACCGGTGGTGTCGGGGAGAATGCCGCTCCGGTTCGCGCTGGCATTGTCAAACATTTGAACTGGCTGGGTGTGATGCTTGAAAACCGGCGTAATGTGGCAGGTGCAATGGAAATCTCACCATCTGCTGCGGCCTGCCCGGTATGGATCGTCACGGCCAATGAAGAACTGGCTATCGCACATCATGTGCGGCGCATGCTGAAAGGATAGCCGATGTCCACACCGTTTGATCTGACCGGGTGGTCACTGGCCTGGATGGCTTTCGCTGTCCTGGGCGCGGCATATGTCCGAGGATACTCCGGTTTTGGCTTTTCGGCGCTCGTTGTTTCGGCATCAGGGCTGGTGACCAATCCGCTCAATTTTGTTCCGGTTGTCATGTTGCTGGAAATAGCCGCCACGGCGGGTCAGGCACCGGCGGCCGGCAAGGACGTAAGCAAACCACTTCTTGGCTGGCTTCTGCTGGGTGCAACAATCGGCATGCCCGTTTCGATAGCTCTCCTTAGCTCCCTGGATACGGATCTTCTGCGAATGATAATTTCAGTCTGGATCCTGATCATGTGCGCAGCATTACTGAGCGGATGGAAGCTGCGCAATGAAACCGGCCCTGCCGGAATCACCGGCGTTGGCATAGTATCCGGCCTGGCCAATGCGGCAGCGATCGGCGGCCTGCCGGTTGCCCTGTTCCTGACTGCCCAGGATCTGCCGGCCAGGATGTTTCGCGCAACATTGATCTTTTACTTGTGCGCCATAGATCTGGTGGCGTTGCCCATGCTGGGATACGCCGGGGTCATAACAGCAGACACGTTCATCGCGGCAGCAAGTTGCCTGCCATTGCTGGGGACCGGTGTATGGCTGGGTGGACGTAAATTCATTTCAGCCGAACCTGAGAATTTCCGGCGCATGGCCATCGGCTTGCTGGCTTTTCTCGCAACGCTGGGTCTCCTGAAATCGCTGACCTGATGGATTACTCATCATGGATTTATCACAATCTGCCACTTCAGTGAATGCCAGGAAATTCAGGCCGTAGCCAGCAGTATAACTGCAGCGGACATGACGTCATCTACCGAACAGCCCCGCGACAGGTCGCAGACCGGTTTCTCAAACCCCTGAAAAAACGGGCCGATGGCATCTGCATTGCCCATATACTGAACCAGCTTGTAACCGATGTTTCCCGAGTTCAGGTCCGGAAATACAAGCACATTGGCATTGCCGGCAACCCCGGCATTGCCTTTGACCTTGCGCTCGGCAACAGAAGGAACCAGCGCTGCATCAACCTGCAGTTCACCATCTACCGCAAGTTCGGGAGCGCGTTCGCGCACAATGGCCAGCGCATCGGTTACCTTGGTGACTTTTTCATGGGCCGCGCTGCCTTTGGTGGAAAATGACAACAGCGCAACCTTCACGGGATCATCAAGAAGTTTCGAAGCCGTGTTACCTGTTGCAATTGCTATCTCGGCCAGGTCGTCGGCGGTCGGATCAATGTTCACTGCACAGTCTGCAAACAGGAAATCCTTGCGGCCGCGGCCGCGGTGATTCGGCACCGACATGAGGAAATAGCTCGACAAACGCCGGGTACCTGGCGTCAACCCCACGGTGCGCAGTGAAGCAGAGATAACTTTTCCAGTCTCGCTGGCGGCACCGGCAATCATTGCATCGGCCTTTCCAGACGCAACCATGGCTGCTCCGAAATACAGTGGATCACGCACCATCGACGCGGCCTTTTCAGGGTCCATTTCAGGCTTCTTCAGCAGCAGTTCCCGGTGCATGTCTGCCAGGCAAGATGAGGTTTCCGGGTCCAGTATTTCGATGCCGTCAGATGACAAATGCAAGCTTTCAAAAACCGCGGAAATTGCGTCTGGTTTGCCGAGCAGTATAGCACGTGAAAGTCCCAAATTCTGCAATTTCGCCGCAGCTTCAACGATGCGGGCGTCGGCGCCTTCAGGGAATACGATCAAGCCATTGCGCGCGGCCGCTTTTACGATGAATGGTTCGACGATGGTTTGCACGCTGATTGCACCTTGATTGCTGGATACTTACAGACCGCCTGTTCGATCTGTGTGTCTGATAAATCATGCTTTGGCTCTGGCACACAAGCACCAGTTCTTTACAGGCAGCATGCCAGCAACGCCGCAACCTGATGATCTGGCAGCACAATTTTGCCTTATACCTATCATATTGAAGTCAATATCGAGCCTAACAGTGAATACTGAGGGACGGCTCTCTTATTCGATCAAGGGAAACTCTCACTATGCAGGCCAGCGCCGAACAGCCCCTCGTCGGCAATGATGCAGACAACAAAAAGGCGCAAGACGACGCGCCAACCGTTGCACACGCCAAGCACGAGAATGAACAATTCCGTCCTCGCAGCCAGGACATGTCGTTTGCTTTCCGCTTTGAGCCTCCAGGAAAAAAGGCTCAGGTTGCCGAGAACGATGATGGTCCGATCATCAGGCGCATTGACGGGTTGCCCCCGTTTAATTTTGAAGCGCCCCGGAAACGTGAAATGCGGACACCACGGTTGTTTCCACAGCAACCGGCACAGAACGAATTTGCATCCCGTGAGACGCCGCCTGCAAGTGTGCCCGCAATGGAGGAAAGCCTGCTCGGCGATCAACCTGATGCACGCAACAATGGTACTGGTTATCATCCGTGCAATGTGAATTTCTCTGTTTCCGCCATCCGGGCCAAACGCATGAGGGGGCCAGCAATAACCGGCAGGTCAACAAATATCGCAGCCAAATTGATGATTGCCACCTTTGTCGGTATCACCTGTATATCAAGCGGAATTACACTGGGCCTTTATGGACCGGAACTTGGTTATCAGATTGAGCGCCAGGCCAGACTGACCGGGGCGTCGCTTGCCAGTGTGCTGTCATGGCCGGGTGATGTTTCCAGCCGGCAAGTCCAGGCAGGCAGTGCCGAAAGCGGCCAATCGACCGCACCGACCCAAACCGCCGCCCCGCTCACCACGACTGTCGGCTACAACAGGCCGGTTGCCAGTACCGGAGCAAAGATATTCTATGATCGGATCCCACCGTCAAAACCCAGCAACAGTGCAGGCTATGAACCGGTGAATGCTGCGGCAGCCAAGTTAACCGGCCTCGCAAAACATCTTGCAGTGCCTGACGAACTACAATCGTTCTCGTTGAACCGGGTTTCTTCCACCGCTGAGTAACTGACCTCAGCTAACACTGGCATAGAACTGCCAAGCCCGCCTTTTCAAAGGCGGGCTTCTTTCATTCCATGGCAGCAGTCAGACCCTAAGATGAGGTTTTTCCGAACAGTGCGTTGTAAAGTTTCTTGTCACGGGAGTAGATATCCTCGCGAAATTCCACACTGCCGCCTTCGCCGCGCCAGGCGGTTGCATAGACAATATGTACCGGTACCTTCTGATTGAGTTTGACTCTTGTCGTTTTACGGGTTGCAACAACATCCTGCAACTTTTCCAGCGTCCAGCCCGGCTGATCTCTCAGGACCGATACGCCGAACTCAAGTGGTTTGTACACCCGGATGCAGCCATGACTGAACGCACGCTGAGTTTTGCCAAACAGGGTTTTTGCAGGAGTGTCGTGCAAATAAATCGCATGGCGGTTGGGCAGCATGAACTTGATGATTCCAAGGGCGTTTTTTTCACCGGGTTTCTGGCGAATCGTAAAGGGAAAATCGCCGCGCGAATAGTTGTTGAAATTTACCGATGTAAAAGGAATGGACTGACCGCCCGAAAGGAGTTCAAAACTGTCACTCAAATAGCCGGGATTGGCCTTCAGCTTCGGCAACATCTCCTTGGTCGCAATTGAGTAAGGCACCGTCCAGGTGGGGTTAATCTCCACATACTCAAGTTCGTCGGAAAAGATGGGGGTCTGGTGACGATTCTTGCCGACCATTACCGGTCGCGCCTCTATCAGCGAGCCGTCCTGGTAAGTATAAAGCTCAAACGCTGCAATGTTGACCATCAGGTGCCGATCACCCATGTCACGTGGCATGTGACGCCAACGTTCCATGTTGATGATAATCTGGCGCATCCGCTCCTCGGCAGTGACATTGAGCATGGACAGCGAACCAGGTCCAATTATGCCGTCGGCATCCAGACCGTTGCGCTTTTGAAACTGTTCAGTCGCCAGAACCAGGTCAGGCGAATAAACCAACGGATCCGGCACCTGCCGGGGCGAGATATCAGCAGATTTTTCAAGGCGCGCCCGAAGCTGCAACACCCGCGGGTCGCTCATCCCGGGTTTCAATGGTTCACCGCGGGCAACTGTTCCCCAGCCACCTTCACTGGCGATGGTGCGATACTCGCGCAGCAGCGATTTGAGAGCCCGGTAATGGGCGTTTTGCGGCTCAACGGAGCTAAGATACTGAGATGGATTGCGCGACGATCCAATACCTTCAAGCAACGCCAACAGATCCAGTTCGCGGGGTTTCTGAAAGTGGTCCCGGTCAATTTTCGACAGAATGACACGACCTGTCGCCAGATCACTGGCATAACCGAGGAAAAACGCCGAATAGGCAATTTCGGCATAGGCGGCGGCCAGGGCATTTGAAGGATCAATCTGGTCGCGTAGCCCAATCAGATAGTCAACAGGGTAGTCCCCGCGCCTTAGTCCATCATCATCTGCAAATTCAAGCCGTTGCACAAACGGGGTCATGCGGCTGGTGCCAACCCAGAAAATTTCGCCATTGTTGTCGAGATAGTGGTTTGCAAGTGTTTCGCGGACGCGCTGAATCGGCAATGGCAGGCGGTCTTTGGTATTCAGTATTTCAACAATTGCCTGTCGTGTGGCGGCCGCATCGGGCGCTGCATTGCCCTTTGCAGCGTAGGCAAACCGGGTTGTCAACGTCACAGACGCGGCAAGACACGCAAAACCCAGACAGACAACCGCAGCAAATCTGACAAACCGTGGCACCATGAACTTCTCTCCTGATTTCCCTGTTCGCGCCGCCTGCCTTAAACAACACTCTCAAAGCATTGTAGGGGCTCAAATGCAAGACTTCAAACTGCTGAGCAGACAGTTGATCACCGTTTGTCACTTTCGCTTGAATTCCCGCGGCATAGTCTTTTGTGGTTGCAACCATTTGCTGTAATATTGCCCCCATGATGACAATACAGAACATGCCGTTTGAAACTGCAGTGCATCTTGGCGTGCTGCCTCGCGGCCAGCTAGAAGAAATGGCCGAGGCAGGCCGCACTGTAAAGGAGATGCTGAGGGTATTGACCAAGTCAGGTCAGAACATGGTGGGGCAATGTCTTGCCAACCAGGGCACCTTCTACGAACTCGATCATTACCCGAAAGGTGATGTGTATGACGATCAGACCCATTCGCAGTATTATTACCATGCCCACAGACCTGATTCAGGCGAACATGGACATTTCCATACATTCCTGAGAGCCGCCGGTATGCCGAAGGATGTCAAACCTGTTTCATACAGTGGCAAAGCCAAACGTCCTGAGGGCAAGGATGCGCTGACGCATTTTGTTGCTGTATCCATGGACCGCCCGGGAAATCCGATTGGCCTGTTTACGACAAACCGCTGGGTCACAGACGAGACGTTTTATGCCGCAGAAGATGTCATCGCTTTGCTCGATCGGTTCGAGATGGATCTGACCTACCCGTGCCTTGCCA
Organism: uncultured Alphaproteobacteria bacterium; assembly: GCA_963700885.1. Taxonomy (GTDB): domain Bacteria; phylum Pseudomonadota; class Alphaproteobacteria; order Rhizobiales; family Aestuariivirgaceae; genus Anderseniella. The sequence continues at coordinate 231,761 of CAVOZJ010000020.1, read as the reverse complement.
CCAATCGCGCCTTGAGTTCGGTGATGCGGTTGTTCCGGCCTCAAATTGAAAAACTCCTGATTGAGCGTGACAAAACGATGAAATGCTGGGCTGCCACAAAGCCTGGCATAGATGTTTATGAAGACCGCGATCTGGAAGTCACATCCATAATGGACATCAGTATCGACAGGCAGATTTCAGCTATTGAAAAGGCGCTGGCCAACATTCGCAATGTGGCATGACACGTGGGGCCTTTATCGCAACCCGGCGCACCACAAAACCATCTTGGGTGTATTGCTGCTGCTGTTTGCGGCGCCAATACATGCCCATGCAATTGATATAGACCCTATCAGTGTGCCTGCAGGCGCATTTGTTCAAGGTTCTGGCAGGGCTGAACGTGAAGCTGCAGGCATTCAGTGTCGTGCGCACGCTGTTTACCAACGCGCTCTATGCCTGTTTCATCGAGGCTACCGGGCTTCGTGCACCTCATGTGGATTATTACGGCCATATTGGCCGGTAGTTTTGCGAAAGGTGCAAGCCCTTACGGGTTACCTGATTCGGCAGGACAGTTGTTAGAGTGGACTGCAACCGGCAGCTTAGAACACTGCAGCATCGTCAAAAGTGGATCGTCTGGCGGCAGCGGATGTGGCGTCTGCAGACCTGCCGCCCGCCATTCGAGACTCAACACAAACAGACATATCCGCATCGGGTTCCGCCTGGTTCACATTCGCCTCACAGCAAGTTGAAAATGCATGAGCGTAGTTTGACCGCAATCCCCGCAAACCGTTGCTAAGGTTGCTTTCGGGTCCAATTGAAAAAACTGCCATTTCGGCGAAACCCATAGTGGAGAGTACAATCATGAAAATGCACAAATCCAAGCTTCTTTCAGGCGCGTCAGTGCTTCCCGTCGTTCTGGGCCTCGCTGCCGGCGCGGTTGTCCTGTCACCAGCAGTCAGTGAGGTTCCTGCATACGCCAGCTGCAATCCCTGCCAGGCTGCAAAAAAGGCTGCCTGTGGTGCATGCAACCCGTGCGCTGCTGCCAAGAAAGCTGCCTGCAGTGCCTGCAACCCATGTGCCGCCAAAAAAGCGTGCAGCCCCTGCAACCCCTGCTCCGCAGCCAAACAGTAATCTCTGCTGCAATCACAGTATTTGTGGAACCGCCGGTCTTTTCGTGTCCGGCGGTTTTTCAATTCACGGCAAGTTGCGGCCTTTTAACTTCTGATCGACCGGGCAATCGATTAAACGTTGAGAAGCAAAAACTCCCTTTCCCAGGAAGAAATAACTTTCCGGTACTGGATTTGTTCTTCTTCCTTTACAGCCATGAAGGCTTCGACAAAACGCTGCCCCAGCACGTTTTTCAACGACTTCGAATAGTTCAGCTTGCTCATTGCGTCATCAAGGTTAATCGGCAGGGAATGCGCATATCTGTAGGCCGACCCTTCAATTGGAGCCGTGGGCTCCAGTTTCTTCATCATGCCGAGATACCCACAGGCCAGTGATGCCGCAATACAAAGATAGGGATTAGCATCAGCGCCAGGTACGCGATTTTCGATGCGGGTGTTCGCAGGGTCGGAATTCGGCATGCGCAATGGTGCGGTCCGATTGTCAATTCCCCAATGGGTGTTGGTTGGTGCATCGGAATTGGGCACCAGTCGCCTGTAGGAGTTTACATTTGGAGCACAAAATCCCATCGCGGCAGGCAAATAACGCTGTAGTCCAGCAACATGCGCCAGGAATAGTTGGGACGGATTCTTGCCTCGCCCCTGAAAAAGATTGTTGCCGGTTTTCATGTCAAGCAATGATTGGTGCAAATGCATCGATGAACCTGGCTCATCCTGATGAGGCTTGGCCATGAATGTTGCATAGACATTATGCTTGAGAGCAGCCTGGCGTACCGTGCGCTTGAACAGGAACACCTGATCAGCAAGATCCAGCGGATCGCCATGATTGAAATTTATCTCCAGCTGCGCCGGACCGCTTTCATGACTTATGGTGTCAAGGTCAATTTCCTGAGCTTCGCAGAAGGCATAAATATCCTCGACAATGGGGTCAAATTCGTTGGCAGCGTCAATGCTGTAGGCCTGGCCGACTTTCTCGGCCCTGCCGCTGGTTCCAACGGGCGCTTCAAGCGGGTAATCGGCGTCAAGATTCTTCTTGACGAGATAAAACTCAAGCTCAGGCGCCACAACAGGTTTCCAGCCCTGTTCGGCATAGAGCTGCAAAACACGTTGCAACACATACCTTGGCGCAATGTCTACCGGATCGCCATTCATGTAAAAACTGTCACAAATCACCTGAGCTGTCGGATTGGCATGCCAGGGCACCAGCTTCAGGGCGTTGAAATCAGGAACCAGATAGATGTCGCCTGATGCATCAGAGACCGGTGAATCCTGCCACGAATATTTACCGGTAACGGTCAGTATGAAAACATCTTCAGGCAACCGCATCGATGTGTTGCCGATGCCCTTGAGGAACTTCCTGGCAGGCAAAATCTTGCCCCGGGCTGAACCGGCCGGATCCGGAACCAGGCATTCGATTTCATCAATGTTGTGCTTTGCGAACCAGTCTTTGAATTTTGCAATCGACATGAACCACCAAAAAGTACGACGGTCGAAAGCCTCACGCTGCCGAGCCGTGCAGAAAATTCATCATAACCTGATCGCTTGACGAAAAAAATGCCTTCGTTGACAATGGTGGATAAGGCATGAACGGGTTCTGCAACATAACTGCCACGCCCTCTTTCAAGATCTCAAGGTACTTCATGAATTCCCCGACCAAGCCCGACAGCGAGGCAATTGCTTTCCTCGCCGAAAATCCCGATGTGGTGACAATTGACATGCTGATACCCGACATGAACGGGATACTGCGTGGCAAGCAACTGACGCGTGACTATCTGCCGAAACTGTATTCGGAAGGCGCCAGGATGCCGGGTTCAAATTATCTCCTCGACTGGACAGGCCGCAATGTCGAAACGTTCGAGTACGGCACCAGCGATGGAGATCCTGACTATCTGTGTTTTCCCGTACCAGGCACACTGACCTACATACCGTGGGCCAAACGACCGTCCGCGCAGGTTATTGCATCAATGGTGGATGCAGAAGGACAGCCCCACTTCGCAGATCCCCGCCACCTGCTGAAAACCGTGCTTGATCGTTTCGCGGAAATGCAACTGACACCCGTCGTTGCTATTGAGTACGAGTTCTACCTGATAGATCAGGATGCGGCCGCCAGAGGCGAAGTGATACCTGCGCCTTCCGGAGAAACCGGTTGGCGAGCCAGCACAACCAACGTTTATTCCATGGATGATCTTTATGATTTCGAATCGCTGCTCGACGAAATCCAGGAGGCCTGCAAGGATCAGAACATTCCCGCCGAGACCTTTGTTTCAGAATATGCTGCAGGGCAATTTGAAATCAATCTATACCATACTGATGACGCGCTGTTGGCTTGCGATCAGGCAATCATGCTTGAACGCTGCATCAAGGCAGTGGCGCGCAAGCACGGCACGATTGCCAGTTTCATGGCCAAACCATTTGCAGAACGGGCAGGTTGCGGGCTTCATATTCATTGCAGTCTGCTTGACAAGGATGGCAACAATATCTTTCTCGGCCCGCATGACCCGGCAATAGACCGGCCGATTTCGGACAAGCTGCGCAATGCTATCGGCGGTTTGCTTGCAACCATGCAGGAAGGCATGGCGATATTCGCACCCAATGCCAATTCCTACCGGCGATTACGACCAGGTACCTATGCGCCGGTTCGCGGTCTGTGGGGTGGAGACAACCGGACTGTCCCATTGCGCATTCCCGGCGGCAGCGACAAGTCGATCAGGGTTGAACATCGCGTGTCAGGCGCTGATGCAAACCCCTACCTGGTTATGGCCGCAGTGCTTGCAGGCATACACCATGGCATCACCAACAATGTTACTCCGCAAAATCCCGTGTCTGGTGACGGGTATGAGAGTGAAGACGGAGTTGACCTTCCAATTCGCTGGCCGGTAGCTCTCAAGGCGTTTGAAGACGGCACCATTCTGAAACAGTATTTCGGGAAAAAATGGTGTGATGCATTCCACACTGCCCGTACTTTTGAAGCAGATGCACACCACTACACAATCCACCAGCTCGACTATGAATGGTATTTGCGGACCTCATGAGCGACAAATCCCTCGACCAACCCACATACTACCGGGTAACCGCCAATCGCCAGGTCAAAACGTCCGCAATTTCGTTGCTTCCTGAAAAGGTTGATGTGTGCGTGGTTGGAGCGGGTTTCACTGGTCTTTCAGCAGCTCTGGAACTCGCTGCTCATGGGCGTACGGTTGCGGTTTTTGATTCGGGGCCCATAGGCTGGGGCGCGACCGGTCGCAACGGGGGCCAGGTTTGTACCGGGTATTCTGCCGGCATGGAGGCCTTTGAAAAACAACTAGGGATTCAGGATGCGCGGATCTGTTTTGATGTTGCCGAGCAGGGCAAACGGCTTATTGAGGCCCGCATCCAGAGGCATGACATTGACTGCGACCTGACCTGGGGTTTTCTGCATGCCGCCGCCAGACCAAGCCACATGGCAAGCCTTGCAGAACACATGGAAGAACTGGAACAATACGGTGTGCAGGGTTGCTCGATTTTGAGCCGCGACGAATTGTCGGAGAAACTCGAAAGCAGGATGTATCACGGCGCGTTACGCGAAAGGGATTGCGGTCACATTCATCCACTGAATTACGCTCTTGGACTTGCAGACGCAGTGCTTGGTCAGGGCGGATTGATCTTTGAGAACACGACCGTGCATAGCGTCGAGGGTGGTAACTCGCCTTCCCTGAAGCTTGCCTCGGGCGGGACAGTCGCCTGCAGCCAGATCATTATTGCCTGCAATGCCTATCTTGGTTCACTGGTTCCAGGCCTCAACCATCGCGTAATGCCGGTGGCCAGTTACGTAGTCGCAACCGAATCACTGGGAAAAGAACGTGCACGCTCCCTGATACGCGACAACGAGGCTGTTTGCGACAGTAATTATGTTGTCGATTATTTCAGGATGACATCCGATCACAGACTTCTGTTTGGCGGCAGATGCAGTTATTCGGGTATTCATCCGCGCGATCTTGGCGCCAACATGCGACCCCGAGTACTGCGAGTATTCCCACAACTCAGTGATGTAAAGATGGAATTTGCCTGGGGCGGTCATATCGGCATTACCCATAATCGGCTACCCAATATGGGGCGAAGCGATAGTTCGATATATTATGTGCACGGGTTTTCCGGCCAGGGCGTCGTCCTTGCCGGCGTGCTGGGTAAAGTGCTTGCAGACGCAATTGTCGGCGATACGGAGCGATTTGACGTGTTTGCCCGGATACGCCATTTGCCCTTTCCGGGCGGATTCTTGCGCAGGCCAGGTCTTACGCTCGGAATGCTGTATTATCGGCTCAGGGACCTGCTGTCGTAACGGTCATTCGCCCGACCGGCGAAAAAATAACTAAAAATTTATCTAATTTCTAAACATCCCCATAAATACGATCTGTGCAAAGCAGATCTATTTAGAATTCGTTTATATCTGTGGCCGACTATGAGCGCCGTCGAGAGACAACAAGTTCGCAGGGATATTGGGGTAATTGATTACCATGCTCATTCAAGCTGGGCATACGGAGAGTTCAGATGTACGACGCGATTGCACGCTTCATGAATAGCGAGGACGGCGCTACTTCAATCGAATACGCCCTAATCGCCGCAGCAACCGGTCTGGCGCTTATTGCAGTCATGCCGACAATTGGCGTAGGCCTGTCAAACCAGTTGACACCGCTCGGCGAAGGGCTGGCAGGCAACTGACCGGCGTGTTTGTCTTCTGCACGGGCGTATCATCCATAAAATCCCTTGCGCAGCAAATTCAACGCCATGATGAATAGCCCCGTCAGGAGAACCTTGCGAAAGGTCTCAGGCGCCATCGCGTCCTGGAGTTTGAATCCGAGCCACATGCCGGCAAAGGCAGGTATGCAGGCCAGACTTGAAATAACAGCCACGGCGGGCGTTATAGTGCCGTTCAAAATGTAGCCGGCAAACAGCGGGATGCTGGCAACGGTGAATGTCACCCCCACGGATGAAGACCATTTGTGCATCGGCACTCCCGATGCCAAAAGAAACATGGTAATGGGCGGACCATACACGGCCGTAGCGCCTCCAAGAATGCCTGACACAATTCCGACTACTACGCCGACCGGCTTTTCCAGTCTCGCGGGCACGGTTGGCCTCCAAGGCGATACATTTGCCAGCACAAATATCAACAGAGCCAAACCCAAACCAACCACAATGAAGGATGATGACAATTTGGCCGCAAACAGCGCCACAGTGAACAATGTCGCAAAACACGTAGCGATCAGGGGCCAGAAACGCAGCAATGCCTCAAGTATCTGGTCGAAACCCGATCTCCCGGCCATCTGAACGTTGGTGAGCAAGATCGGAATGACAATCATCGCAACTGCCAGCCTGGGATCCAGCAGTATGACCATGATCGAGATTGCGACCACGGGCAAAGCCACCCCAATAACGCCTTTGCAGAACCCACCGGCAAACATTGCCAGCATGATCAGAATGACCTGAGCGGGCGTAACACCCTGGGAAAACTGCTCGATCAGCCGGTCATCTCCTCAGGCCGGGCACCTGCCGCATAAGCCTTGAGGCACAAAAGTTCCGCCGCAATCACGGCAGCGGCATTTGATGTCATCTCGGCATGATCGTACGGTGGTGAAACCTCAACCACATCCATCCCGACAAGGTCCAGTCCTTTCATGGCGCGAATAACCGATAAAGCCTGATGACTGTTGAAGCCGCCGGGAACAGGAGTTCCGGTGCCGGGCGCGGTTGCGGGATCCAGATAATCTATGTCGAATGTCAGGTAGGAAGGGCCCGAACCCAGCCGCTGCCGGATCTCGTCTGCAACCTGGCTGGCGCTCATCTCGTGTACCTGATCAGCGAACAGCACTTTCATGCCCATGGCATCCTCACCGGTAAAACAGGTACGGATACCAACCTGAATCGAACGAGCAGGATCAACCACGCCGTCCTGCAATGCCAGCGAAAACATGGTGCCATGGTCTATGCGGTTGCCGGTTTCAGGCTCCACGTCGCGATGAGCGTCAAACTGCACAAGACCGAGGGGCCCGTACTGCCTGGCAAGTGCTTTCAATACCGGATAGGTAATAAAGTGATCGCCACCGAAAGTCAGTGGACACACGCCCCTGGAGATGATCGTATTCACATGCTTTTCGATAATCCGCGGAACGTCCTGTTTGCGTCCCCAGTCAAAAAAGCAGTCTCCGTAATCCACAACTGCCAGCGTTTCGAACGGGTCAAACCGCCACGGCCAAACCGGGCCCCATGAATGTTGAGCGGAAGCCTGGCGTATGGCCTGCGGACCAAATCTCGTACCCGGCCGATTGGTGACAGCCTGATCAAACGGAATACCGGTTACGGCGACATCGACACCCTTGAGATTCCGGGTGTACTTGCGGCGCAAAAAAGACAGCGCCCCGGCATAACTTGCTTCAATCGAAGACCCCATGAGGTCCTTGCGGCGGAAGGCTGCATCGCCCAGTGACGACTTGGGTGTCGACATGGATTTCCCTACTCCTGAAGGATCAGTGTGTCAGACGGATGCCAGCTCGCATAAACCTCCCGGCCGTTTTCAAGCAAACCGGCAACTGCACGATCATTTTGAACGTTCACCGCGAGTTCCAAACCGTCGGAGCACGTAATGAAGACATTGCTGACGTCGCCATAATAAGCAACATCGCGAATTACACCCTTGACCGAAATATCGGACCCTGAAGAAGGTGGCTTGGCAGACAGGTTGAGTTTTTCAGGTCTTACCGCCAGTGACACATTGCCGGAAGCAGCGCCATCATGTGGCACAACCACCTTTCCCAACCCTTTTGCATGGCAGGTTACGCCGGCTTTGGACACACCGGAAACCGTGGCGTCAATCAAATTGATCTTGCCGATAAAGTCGGCAACAAAGCGCGAATGCGGCTTCTCGTACAGGTCTTCCGGACCCGCGATCTGTCGCACACCACCTCTTTCCATCACTGCTATGCGATCAGCCATGGACAAGGCTTCGTCCTGATCGTGGGTGACGATAATGAACGTGATCCCGATTACCTGCTGCAGGCGGGCAAGCTCCAGTTGCATATGCTCGCGCAACTTGGCGTCAAGCGCCGACAACGGCTCGTCCAGCAACAGAACCTTGGGCCGTTTGACCAGTGCACGGGCCAGGGCAACACGTTGGCGCTGCCCGCCGGAAAGCTGGTCGGGCTTGCGGTCAGCCATCTGCCCCATCTGAACCATCTCGAGTGCATCTTCCACGCGCGGTGCGATTTCTGAGGGCGCAACGCCGGTAACCTTCAACCCATAAGCTACGTTGTCGCGAACAGTCATATGCGGGAATACGGCATAAGACTGGAACACCATGTTCACCGGGCGCTGATTGGCCGGTACGCCATCCATGTTTTGCCCATCAACTATGATGTCACCGGTACCGGACGTTTCAAGCCCGGCAATCATGCGCAGCAGCGTGGTCTTGCCGCAACCTGATGGTCCCAGTAGGGCAAAGAACTCATTGGGCATTATGTCGAACGAAACATTATCGACGGCGACTACGCCGGGATAACGCTTGGTTACGTTCTGGATCGAGATGATGGGCTTGGTCATTGGCCCCTACCCTTCGGATTTTTGTGGCGCCTGCATACGCATGGCTGTGATGGTGGCAACCAGCGTGATGATGATGAGCACCGTCGAGGCCGCGTTGATGTCAGGCGAAACACCGCGGCGAACCAGTGAATACACCTTGACCGGGAATGTGTTGGTTTCAGGCCCCGCAGTGAAGAAGGTAATGACAAAATCGTCCAGAGACAGCGTGAACGACAGCAACGCACCTGCAATGACCCCAGGCATCATAAAGGGCAGAACCACATTCCAGAATGTCTGCCATTCGCTTGCGCCCAGATCCTTGGAAGCTTCCTCGAACTCCCGGTTGAACCCTGCCAGGCGCGAACGCACAACTACAGCCACAAACGGAAAACTGAATGCAATATGAGCAGCGGTAATCGCGCCAAGGTTCAATGGCCAGATGGAAAACAGTTCGTTCCACCAGTGTATCGGTCCTGACTCAAACCCCCGCATCCAGTGCCCGACACGGGAGTAGAGCACCAGTACTGCCACCCCCATGCAGATTTCAGGAATAATGATGGGAAGCGCCATGACACCTTCCACGGCAGCCTTGCCCGGAAACCGGAAACGCCACAGCCAAAGCGCGGTCGCAGTGCCAATGATCGTGGCGATGACAGTGCACATCACAGCAATAGTGATTGAATTGACAAAAGCTTCCACAAGCGAAGCATCGTTCCAGGCCTTGGCATAATACTTGGTGGTGAAGCCGCGCCACACGATGTTGCGTTTTGAATCATTGAAACTGAAGGCGATCAACTGGACAATCGGCGCATAAAGCACGATGAAGGTGACGACGGCGAACAGAATCAACCAGGGAGATTTCCCATATTCCAGTGGTCCGACCCTCGACTTGCGCTTCGCCATGTCAGATACCTACCCCGCCCTTCATTCGCGCACCGATAAAAGCGCGAACCGCCAGTGCCGCAAAGGTGACGTACATCAGCAAGAATGACAGGGCTGCACCAAACGGCCAGTCATTGGCAGCCTTGAACTGGTCGGTTATGACATTGCCAATCATGATGGCATTGGTGCCGCCCAGCAAATCAGGCACCAGGAACATGCCCAGCATGGGAATGAACACAAGGATGATACCAGATACTATGCCGGGCATGGTGAGCGGAACGGTCACTGAAAAGAAGGTTCGCCACTGGCTGGCGCCGAGATCCAGGCTGGCTTCCAGATACGACCGGTCCAGACGTTCTATGGTGGCATACAGTGGCAACACCATAAACGGCATGAACACATAAACCATGCCGACAATTACTGCTCCATTGTTGTACAGGAGTTCAAGGGGCTGATACGGACCAATCAGCCTGTCCAGAAAGGCAAGGTCCCACAGCCATTCCAGGGTGAAATTCAGTGTGCCACGTGTCCTGAAAACCGCGATCAGTGCGTATGTGCGGATCAGAAGGTTTATCCAGAACGGCAGAATAACCAGCAACAGCAGCAAAGGCCGCCATCTGGCGGGTGAAAAACAGATGCCGAAGGCAATCGGATAGGCCACCGCCAGGCATATCGCGGTCGAGATGATACTGATCCAGATGGATTTCCAGATAATCTTTATGTAGACAGCCTGAAAGGATCGAACGTAATTCGCCAAGGTTCCGTTGATTTCAATGTCGATGATCGATGTTTTCTCGCCAAACGACATGCCCCAGATAAGGGCAAGCGGGATCAGGAAAAACAACAACAGCCAAACAAGGCCAGGTAACGCAGTTACCCAGAATACCGCCTTGTTCTGATTCCAGTTTTCCACCCGCCCAGCACCTCAAAACAGGGGGTCAGGTTTCTTCCTGACCCGCCTGATCCTTGTCACATCAAATCAGGCCGCCTGGATACGGGTCCATGAACTCGTTGCGCAGTTTGGTCTTTTCTTCCGAATACAGCGAAGCTTCGCACTTTGCGACAACATCGTCGGGCGGGAAAATTCCCGGGTTGCCGGTGTATGTGTCATCCATCTTGGCTTTTGCCGCTGCGTTGGCTGTTGCATACTGGATGGTATCGGCAATATGCGCACCGGCATCGGCGTCGAGCAGATAGTTGATAAAGGAATGTGCATTTTCAGGATGAGGCGCACCCTTGGGGATGCACACGCAGTCCTGCCACAACAAGCTGCCCTCGCGTGGCACGGAGTAGCTCAAATCATCGTCTTCTCCCATGACCTGAATGATGTCGCCGTTCCACTCCATGGCAAGATCGACTTCACCGGATGCCAGCAAATCCTGACCGTTGTCATCGGCATAGACCTTGACATCCTTCTTGCCAGCAATAAGCAGTTCTTCAGCGGCCTTCATTTCAGCAGGAACCACCGAATTGAATGAATGGCCAAGATACTGAAGTGCAACGCCAATCACGCTTTCACCATCGCCCAACAGGGAGATGCGGCCGGAATTTTCACTATCGTCCAGCACTGCCTTCCAGCTTGATGCGTCCTTCACCTTGGACTTGCGATAGCCGATACCCAATGTGCCCCACATGTAAGGAACTGAATATCTGCGGCCGGGGTCGAAGGAAGCATCCCTGAATGTATCTGCAATGTTGGTCAAATTTGGAATCTTGGCGTGATCCAGATTTTCCAACATGCCGGCCGCAATCATGCGTTCAACATAATCGTTGGTCGGAATGATCACATCATAACCGGGGTTACCCTCCTTCAGCTTGGCGAACAATTCGGCATTGTCGGCGTAAAGGTCCATCTTCACTTCAATGCCCGACGCCTCGCTGAAATCAGCCAGAGTTGTTTCCCCTATATAGGTGTCCCAGTTGTAGAAGTTGAGCTTCTTCTCCTCTTCTGACATCGCAAAGTGCGGCATCATGGTGAGACCTATAAACGCGGCACCCGAACCTTTCAGAACTGACCGGCGTGATGCATGAAATTTTGGTTTGTATGTCATTTTGCTACTCCCTGATTATATTTGTCTTCCACTTCAAACTCTCCCCTGAACCCATATTAAGAATGCGGCAAAACAGAGTGTTAAACACAACTACAGCCGTTTCAACGATTGTTTTTAACAGGAGCCCCATCTGCTTTCAAACTCCAGGCTACGACATTTCATGTTTTACATCCTCGAGTGTCGCATCGAGCGCCTTGCGAGCGAGAATTGCCCACTCATCAACCTCTGCTTCGGTTATGCACAGTGGTGGTGAAAACACCATCGTGTCCCAACATGCCCGCATCACCAACTTGTTGTCAAAGCAATGGTCACGGCAGATGCTGCCGACACGGCCAAGATCGTCAAATCGGTCCCGGGTTTTCTTGTCCTTCACCAGCTCGATGGCGCCGATCAGTCCCTTGACCCGGACTTCGCCCACGATCGGGTGCTCCCGAAGCCGGCCGATTTTTTCTTCCACGTATGGCGAAATTTCTGCAACGTGCTCCAAAAAATTCTCCTCTTGCAGGATGCGGATGTTTTCCAGTGCAACCGCGCACGCCACCGGGTGGCCGGAATAGGTGTAACCATGGAAAAACTCGCCCCCCTTTTCAAAAAAGTCACCAATCAACTTGTCCGAAATTGCAACTGCTCCGATTGGCTGATAGCCGGAAGATAACCCTTTGGCCATCACCACAATGTCGGGATCAAATCCCATGGTCTGGTGTCCCCACCAGTTTCCTGTGCGACCAAACCCGCAGATCACTTCGTCTGCCACGATCGGAATCTATATTTCCGGCAGACTTTCTGAACATGCGGCCAGTAACTGTCTGGTGGAACAATCACCCCGCCAGAGCCCTGAATAGGTTCGCCTACAAAAGCTGCAACCTTGTCCGGCCCCAATTCCCTGATTTTGGTTTCAACCTGCTTTGCCGCCTTCAGGCCGAATTCTTCGGGGCTCATATCACCACCCAGCCCGAACCAGTCAGGCTCAAGCACATGATGGAAATTGGGCAGCGGCAGGCCGCCTTGAGCATGCATCGCAGACATCCCGCCCAAAGAGGCAGAGACACAGGTCGAGCCATGATAGGCCCGATTGCGTGCGATAATGTGCTGGCGTTCAGGCTGTCCCTGCAATTCCCAGTAACGGCGGACAAACCTCACCATGGTGTCATTGGCCTCAGAACCGGAATTGACGAAGAATACCTGCTTGAAACGATCGGGAAGCAGGCTGGCAACCTTGTCGGCCAGCATCGTTGCAGGCACCGTCGTGGTTTTGAAAAATGTGTTGTAGAATGGCAAATCAAGCATCTGGCGATACGCAACTTCGGCCAGCTCCTTGCGGCCGTAACCAATATTGACGCACCAAAGTCCCGCCATGGCGTCAAACAGCTTGTTGCCGTTGCCATCCCATATATGGACACCCCTGGCTTGAGTAATGACCCGCACGCCGCCTGCTTCATGCAAGGCCTTGTGATCGGTGAATGGGTGAAAATGATGCGCGTTGTCGGCAGCAACGAGTTCTTCGATATTAATGTTTTTGTTCATGGATGCACTCCGCAAGTCTGATCGACAGGAAAACACGGCACGTAAGCCGCGCACTGTTGGACGTTATGGAAAGTGCCGTTTATGGATTGAAACCAATGCGGGCGCAGTGCAGCAACACTTCGTCCCTTGAGACGCGTTTTGCTGTTCCGCTCAAATACCCGGCTTTGCCAATCCTGTAGAACATGATCCAACACTGCCACAATTTCTCGAAGCTTGGCAACAGGATGAAAAATGCATCAAATGTGCATAAATTTTGGGCTTTGGATTGTGCCGCAATTGCGCAACAGTGTCATTGATGGGTGAAAATTTTAACGAGATGCTCGAGGCGGACGGCAGTGTGCGGCCTCCATATGCCATCCTTCACAAGTGGCTTGAGAGCCAGACACCTGGTGACCTGCGCGCCAAAATCCGCGAAGCTGAATCGATTTTTCGCAGGCTCGGTATTACGTTTGCCGTTTATGGCACCGAGGAAGCTTCAGAACGACTGATCCCATTTGACATCATTCCGCGCATCTTTGCTGCAAGTGAGTGGCGGCGCCTTGAAGCCGGTATTGCACAACGTGTCGGGGCCCTCAACGCATTTATCGATGACATATATCATCGCCAGGAAATCCTGCGTGCCGGCAAGGTTCCCGGTGACCTGATTCTTCAGAACGAGGCCTACCTGCCGCAGATGGCGGGTCACTCCCCTGCCTGCAATGTCTACTCTCATATCATCGGAACAGACATTGTGCGTGTTGGCGCCGCCGAGTTCTACGTCCTGGAAGACAACTGCCGCACACCGTCAGGGGTTTCCTACATGCTGGAAGACCGCGAAGCGATGATGTTTCTGTTTCCCGACCTGTTCGCCAAGCACCGCGTTGCACCCATCGAGCATTATCCCGAATTGTTGAGGAAGACGCTTGACTCCGTAGCACCGCCGCAGTGTGACGGCGAACCCACCTGTGTCGTGTTATCACCGGGCATTTACAATTCGGCATTTTTTGAACACGCTTTTCTGGCTGATGAAATGGGTGTGCAACTGGTTACCGGCGATGATCTGTTTGTCAATGACGGCTGGCTTTACATGCGCACCACACGCTCGCCGGTCAAGGTAGACGTGGTTTATCGTAGAATCGATGACGATTATCTTGATCCGTTGACGTTCAATCCGTCTTCCACACTGGGCGTTCCGGGCATTTTCGATGTTTACCGCGGCGGGCGAGTTACCATTGTCAACGCGCCTGGAGCAGGCATTGCCGATGACAAGGCGGTATACTCGTTCATGCCTGAAATAGTTGAGTTCTATACGGGTGAAATGCCGATCCTGAACAATGTGCCGACCTGGCGGTGTTCGGATGCTGGTTCGCTGTCATATGTCCTGGAGAATCTTGAAGAACTGGTGGTGAAGGAAGTGCATGGATCAGGCGGGTACGGCATGCTTGTCGGGCCTACCGCCAGCAAGAAGCAAGTGGCTGCCTTCCGGCAGATACTCAAGAAGCGGCCCGCCAACTATATCGCGCAGCCAACGCTGGCGCTTTCATCCTGCCCAACCTTTGTAAAATCCGGAGTGGCGCCGAGACATGTGGATTTGCGGCCCTTTGCGCTGACCGGTGACCAGATGCGTATTACGCCGGGCGGGTTTACCCGCGTTGCGATGAAACAGGGGTCACTCGTAGTGAATTCCAGCCAGGGAGGCGGCACCAAGGATACCTGGGTGCTGGAGGATTGATGTTACTGGGACGCACAGCTGCATCACTGTTCTGGATGGCCCGTTACATGGAGCGCGCGGAAAACATGGCGCGCCTCATAGAAGTGAGTTACCGCATCTCCTTGATGCCGAAACCATTCCGGGTACATCAGGACGACTGGAGTTCAACTCTCAAAAGCGCGCACTGCGAGGCTACTTTTGCCAGCAAATATGACAGCGCCAGCCAGGTAAATGTCATACAGCACCTGGTACTGGACCGTGAAAATCCGTCAAGCATACGCTCCAGCATGGAGACCGCGCGGAACAATGGCCGCGCCGTGCGCACGGCGCTGAGCCGTGATGTGTGGGAAGCCCTCAATGCAACATGGAACGAGTTGTCTGAATTGCGCATGAACCAGTTGTCAAGCGACAAGCTGCCGGGCTTTCTCGACTGGATCAAACAGCGCTCGATGCTGTTTCGCGGTGCAATGCTTGGAACCGCCCTGCGCCAGGACAGTTTTCATTTCTGCCAGGCCGGAGCATTCATTGAGCGGGCCGACAACACGGCACGCATACTGGATGTAAAATACCACATTCTTCTGCCACGCGGCACCGGGCCGGGCAGTTCTGTCGATCGCCAGCAATGGGCTTCGCTTCTGCGCTCAGTATCCGCGCACCGGGCCTACAGGTGGGCTTACCGGGACGCCAGTTACCAGCCCTGGAATGTTGCGCAATTTTTGATACTCAACCCGGCCATGCCCCGCTCGCTGCTGTTTTGCTATGACTGGATCAGCAACAATACCCTTTCAGAGATTGAAGAGGAGTACGGGGACGGGACATTGCCATGTCATGAAACGGCCAACAATACAATGAACCTGCTGGCCAATGCAGACATGCAAGAAATCTTCCAGAGCGGGCTGCACGAATTTCTTTCCGATTTCATCGACAGGAACAACAGACTGACATCCGAAATCGCCACAGCGTACAACTTCCCATGAAGATACACGTCCATCACGCAACTACCTATCACTATGATAATCCAGGAGCACATCTGGTGCAGCGGTTGTATCTGACGCCCCAGGACAATCAAAGCCAGACGGTGCTGGACTGGACCATAGATGCACCAGGTATCGAAAATGCACTCAGATATGTTGATGCATTTGGCAATATCGCCCACGTGACAACTCCATCAAGCTCATTGACAGAAGTCACGGTTGTCGCAACCGGTACTGTCAGAACCACTGATACGGCCGGGGTGGCAGGCCATGATCTTGGTTCGGTGCCAGTCCGGGCGTATCTGGCCAGCACCCCGACAACTGCAGCCAACGCAGCCATCAAGGGGTTGGCGCACCCGGTTCAGCATCTGTCCGGCATTGAACAGATGCATTCCCTGTCGGCTTGCGTGTTGAACAAGGTTGCATACGCGATCGGCGCCACCAATGAACACAGTACTGCCGCAGATGCCGTGCGTGACGGCAAGGGGGTGTGTCAGGACCATGCCCATGTTTTTATCTCCGCGGCGCGTTTTCTGGGCGTACCGGCGCGATATGTGTCCGGCTATATGGTGGTAGGGGAAAACGAACTTGCCGAGGCAAGCCACGCATGGTCGGAAGCCTATATAACAGACCTTGGCTGGGTGGGTTTTGATATCTCAAATCAGGTCAGCCCCGATGAGCGTTATGTGCGGGTGGCGACCGGTATGGATGTCGATGGCGCCACGCCGGCAAAAGGTGTCCGCCGCGGCCTGTCGACAGGGGCAGAACGAATGGACGTGGAAGTGCTTGTTGAAAAGGTCGCAGAACAGTAGTTTATCGTTGATTCCACCAACTGTGCACTGCGACCGGAAATTTCATGACATACTGCGTTGGCCTGAAACTTGATCGCGGCCTGGTCATGGCTGCCGACACCCGTACCAATGCGGGCCTCGACAACATTGCGACCTTCCGAAAACTGCAAACCTTCGAGGTGCCGGGCGATCGTGTGTTCATCCTGTTGTCCGCCGGTAATCTGGCCGTGACACAGGCCGTTGTCGCCATACTGGAAGGAAAATTTGAACACCCGGACGAAGATGACGAAAGCGGCAGCCTGAAAACCGCTACCAGCATGTTCCAGGCAGCCAAACATGTCGGCGAAACACTCAACAAGGTTCGCCGGGAACATGGGGACGAAGGATTGAGCAGCGATGCTTTTTCGGCGTCATTCATTTTTGGCGGCCAGATCGGTCAGGAAGTGCCGAGGCTTTACCAGGTCTATTCCGAAGGAAACTTTATTGAAGCCAAGGACGACACCCCGTTTTTCCAGATCGGCGAACACAAATACGGAAAACCCATTCTGGACCGGGTTGCCAATCGGGATATGAGATTGGGCGAGGCAGCAAAGCTGGTACTGTTGTCTTTCGATTCAACACTGCGCTCCAACCTTTCAGTCGGCATGCCGATAGACATGGTAGTGTACAATACGGACAAACTCAGCATTGACCGGGTGAGGCGTATCGAACAGGACGATCCGTATTTCCGCTCCATATCATCCAAGTGGTCAGCGGCCCTGCGTTCAGCGGTTGAGACGATCGAGGAGTTTGACATCTAGCCATGATCGATCTTGAAGCAGAATACAACAATCGCGCCCGCGTGCCCGATCATGAGAAGATTATTGCCGGTTGGGTGAATGATGCTGCCGGGTACCGCGAGGCGGCAGCGTGTGATCTGGACATTTCATATGGTGATCATGAACGCCAGAAGCTTGATTTTTTTCCCGCCAACGGCCGCGATGATGCGCCGATTGTCGTATTTATCCATGGCGGCTACTGGCAAGCGCTTGATCGCTCTTCGTTCTCGCATGTTGCATCAGGGGTGGCGACGCACGGGCTGGACATGGCGATCCCGTCCTACCGGCTAGCACCGGAGGTCAGCGTACAGGACATCATTGATGACCTTCGTACCGTTTGCATTGCGCTATGGACTGCTCATGGCCGCAGGCTCGTGGTGACGGGACACTCCGCCGGTGGGCATTTGGCCGCCGCAATGTTCGCGACCTGCTGGGCAAGCCATGGCGGGCCCGATGAGCTTGTCATCGCCGGTCTGGGCATCAGTGGCCTATATGATCTTCGTCCGCTCATGCCGATAAGCATCAATGAACGCATTGGGATAAATGAGAAAATTTCCATGCAATGCAGCCCGATAATGTGGCCTGTTCCCAAACATGGCCGTTTTGAAGCATGGGTTGGCGGAGCAGAATCACGCGAGTATCATCGCCAAAGCGAAACCCTGGCAGCCTGCTGGAGCGGAGCCGGGTTGCCATGTACGTGGCAACTCGTTGGTGAAGATGATCATTTCACGATTGTCCGCCATCTTTCTGACAGCACAAGCGATATGACACGCGCTCTGGTCTCGTTGTGTGAAGCTGAATGAGCGACGGGCTGAAAACGGTTGAAACACCATCCGGCAAGGGTGCGGCAGACGAGAATTTCCCGGTTGGATCTTTCCTGCTGCCGAAACGCCTTCGACCGCATGTAATGACGTATTACGCATTCGCCCGGGCAATTGATGATATTGCCGACAACCCAGCCGCATCACCGCAGGACAAAATTGCCGGTCTGAACGCCATGGATGATGCCCTGCTGGGGCACAATCGTAAGCCGGATGACAGCCTGTCAAAGGCAACTGCCCTGCGTGCAAGCATGCTGGAAACCAACGTTGATATGACTCACGGGAGTGATCTTGTCTCCGCATTCAGGCAGGACGCGGTGCAAAACCGCTACGATACCTGGGATGATCTCATAGATTACTGCATGCGCTCGGCGTCACCGGTTGGGCGTTATCTGCTCGAACTGCATGGCGAAGACAAAGCTCATTTTGTATACTCCGATGCATTGTGCAATGCGCTACAGGTTATCAACCATTTGCAGGACTGTGCAGATGACTTCAGGAACCTGGACCGGTGCTATCTGCCGCTGGAGTGGTGTAAGGAAACAGGCGCCAGGGTAGAGATGTTGCGCGAAACCTCATCGCCTCCTGCGTTGCGCGCAGTTCAGATTAAATGTCTTGAAGCCACCGAGACACTGCTTCGCACAGCCGAAAAACTGCCTGGAAAGCTGACCAGCAAATCGCTGGCAATGGAGTCCGGCGTCATCGTTTCCATAGCGTGGAAACTGGTCAGCAAGCTCAAACGGCAGGATCCCGTAGCCGAAAGGGTTGAACTGTCAAAACCACAATTCATGCTCTGTGGCCTCAAAGGTGCCATAAAAGGTCTGTTTTAAGAGCTCAGTACTGGCGATACATGCTTGAGGCCGGTCACTAACGGTTAGACCAAGGCAGAGGTTGGCTCGCCTGCGATATTGGTATAAACAGCGAGGTCTTGTGATGTGACTTAGCCCTAGCGCTTGTCATATATTTGCGCTTGGATGGAACCTTGGTCACACAGGTGCCGATCCGCCCCGCTGATTAAGAGAAAACGTGTAACGACAAAGAGCTGACATGCCAATATCGACACCACTGCTTGACACAATCTCGTTTCCTGCCGACTTGAGGAAACTCAAGCCAGACGATCTCCTGCAGGTAGCAACCGAATTGCGGGCGGAGACAATTGATGCCGCCTCGGAATCCGGCGGACATTTCGGAGCAGGTCTGGGTGTCGTCGAACTGACGGTGGCATTGCACTATGTCTACAACACACCAACGGATCGATTGATCTGGGATGTGAGTCATCAGGCCTATCCACACAAGATTTTGACCGGGCGGCGTGATCGCATCCGCAAAATTCGACAGTCAGATGGTCTGTATGGTTTCACCAAACGCACCGAGAGCGAGTATGACCCCTTTGGTGCGGCACATTCATCCACGTCGATCTCGGCTGGTCTCGGCATGGCCGTTGCACGTGATCTGAAGGGTAACGACAATCATGTAATTTCCGTCATTGGGGACGGATCGATGAGTGCAGGCATGGCGTATGAAGCCATGAACAATGCCGGCGCGCTGGACAGTCGCATTCTTGTGGTGCTGAACGACAATGGTATGTCAATCGCTCCTGGTGTCGGTGCGCTGACAAATTACCTGTCATGGCTTGTGTCCACACACCCGTTCCTGTCATTGCGTGATATTGCGCTGCAGCTGTCCAAGAAATTTCCCAAAACCCTCCGTATGGCCGCTGAACGTGTTGACGAGTATGCCCGTGGCATGGTCATGGGCGGCACCCTGTTCGAAGAATTGGGCTTTTACTATGTTGGCCCTGTCGATGGTCATGATCTTGAATCGCTTGTGCCGATTCTTGAAAACATCCGTGAAGCCAAGGAAGTCGGTCCGGTTCTGCTGCACGTCGTGACGGAAAAGGGCAAGGGCCATCCATTCGGTGAAACCAACAAGGAAAAGCACCACGCG
Source organism: uncultured Alphaproteobacteria bacterium (assembly GCA_963700885.1). Taxonomy (GTDB): domain Bacteria; phylum Pseudomonadota; class Alphaproteobacteria; order Rhizobiales; family Aestuariivirgaceae; genus Anderseniella. The sequence continues at coordinate 211,615 of CAVOZJ010000020.1, read as the reverse complement.
GTCGGCAAGTTCAACCCTGTCACGTTCGACGTGAAAAAGGGTACTTCCAACGCACCAAGCTATACATCCGTATTTGCCCGCTCACTGATTGCGCACGCAGAGGCGGATGACAAAATCATCGCCATCACTGCGGCCATGCCATCAGGTACCGGCGTGGACAAGTTTGAAGAGCACTTCCCGGACCGCACGTTCGATGTGGGTATCGCCGAACAGCATGCAGTGACATTTGCTGCAGGCATGGCAACGGAAGGTTTTAAACCATTTGCAGCCATCTACTCAACATTCCTGCAACGCGCTTATGATCAGGTAGTTCACGACGTTGCGTTGCAGAAGCTCGCCGTCCGTTTTGCCATTGACCGGGCAGGCCTGGTCGGACAGGACGGTGCAACTCATGCTGGCAGTTTCGATGTTGCCTACCTCTCCTGTTTGCCAAACATGGTGGTCATGGCCGCAGGTGATGAGGCGGACCTGATGCACATGGTCTCTACGGCGGTCGCTTATGACGAAGGTCCCTGTGCATTCCGCTATCCGCGTGGTGAAGGCATGGGCGTTGAGATGCCGGAAACCGGCACGCCTCTGGAAATTGGCAAGGGCCGTATCATGGTGGAAGGCAACAGGGTCGCTCTTCTCAATCTGGGCGGACGTCTTGCCACCTGCCTTAAAGCCGCAGAAGATCTGAGGGAACGCGGTGTGTCGATAACGGTTGCAGATGCCCGTTTCGCCAAGCCGCTGGACACCGATCTGATCAAAAAGCTGGTGAAAAGCCATGAACTCGTGATTACCATCGAGGAAGGATCAATTGGCGGCTTCTCCAGCCACGTGCTGCATTACCTGGCCGCAAACGGAATGTTGCAAGGAGGCGCGGTGGTGAAACCCATGACTCTGCCTGACGCATTCATCGGACACGGCGCACCTGACTGGCAGTACAGGCAAGCCAGGCTTGAGGCTGACGACATTGTCGTAGAAGTATTGCGTGGCCTCAAACTTGACAAAAAAGTGCTGGAGTTTGCTGCCAGGAGCTGATTTCACGCCTGCAAAAAGAGAACGGTCCTGCAACCAAACTGAAATTCCCCCGGGCCCGGCATCTGGAAGACAATGGCAAACGATACGCAGATAGCCTCGCCTGTCGCTTCAACGGCAGCCGAAGCCCGCATAATTGCCCAGACGGTGCGCGATGCATCAACATCGTTCTACTGGGCCATGCGCATTCTGCCGAAATCTCAACGCCGTGCCATGTTTGCTGTTTATGCGTTCTGCCGCAATGTCGACGACATTGTCGATAGTGAACAACTCGATGAGGCGAGTAAACGTCAGCAATTGACAGCATGGCGTCAGGAGATAGACGCGCTTTATGCAGGCCACCCAAAACGCGCTGAAACCCGCGCCCTGCAATTGCCGATGCAGGAGTTGTCATTGCGTCGTGATGATTTCATGGACGTGATTGAAGGTATGGAAATGGATGCAGGCAAGCCGATCGTCGCTCCATCCATGGATACATTCAATCTGTATGTGGATCGGGTAGCATGTGCAGTCGGCAGATTGTGCGTATGCGTTTTTGGTGATCCCACAGACTATGGAACCGCCGTGGCCCATCATACAGGCCGGGCGCTGCAAATTACCAACATTCTTCGCGACGTCGATGAAGACGCCGCTGTCGGACGCGTTTACCTGCCGCGTGAGCTTCTCGAGAAGCATGAAGTAGACTACTCGAACCCGGCAGACATTACATCTCAGGCCGGTTATGTCGCCATGTGGAGAGAGCTTGCCGGGATTGCGCGCGATGAGTTTTCGCACGCAGAAGAAGCCATAAATCTGTGCCGCAAGGACGTCATGCGTCCTGCCCGGATAATGAGAGCTGTTTATCAGCGTAACCTTGAACGCATGATGCAGTTGCCGGACACCACCCTGGCAGACCCCAAAGTGTCTAAGCGGCTTGTAGGTTCGAAGGAGAAATTGCTGATCGCCGTCCGGCATGGGTTCTTTTAAGGCAGTCACCAAACATGGCAACCGCACACATAATTGGCGCCGGCGTGGCTGGCCTGGCAGCAGCTGTTGAGTTGTCCAAAGCACAGTTTCGCGTAGTTGTGCATGAACAATCCGGCCAGGCAGGCGGACGTTGCCGCTCATTTCACGACAATACGCTCGGCTGTACCATAGACAACGGCAATCACCTGTTGTTGTCTGGCAACAAATCTGCGCTATCCTACCTTGATACCATCGGCGCCGGCGATCAATTAACCGGACCCGAATGCGCGGAGTTCCCGTTCGTCGACCGGAAAACCGGCGAGCGTTGGAGTATCAGACTGGATCGCGGAACAATGCCATGGTGGATTCTCAACAAGGATCGCCGTGTTCCCGGTACAAGGTTAAGCGAATACCTGAGTGGATTGAAACTTTTGTCTGCAGGCAATCGCACTGTAAAGCAATTGTTTGCAGGCCAGGGCCCGCTGTATGAACGGTTTTGGGAGCCCTTTACCGTTGCGGTTATCAATACTACTGCTGACCAGGCCGCTGCCCGCCTGCTGACCCCGGTTATTCGTGAAACTCTGGCCAGGGGCGCAGATTATTCCCGGCCACTCATTGCACGCCATGGACTTTCCGCGACATTTGTGACACCGGCAATTGAATGGCTGGAAAGGCGCGGGTCGGAGATACGACTTAATGATCGGGTGTCTGCAATCTCCATGGACGAGCGGCGCGTAGTGTCACTCGAAACCGGCAAAGGCTCGGAACCAATCGCAAAAGGTGACGTGGTGGTAATGGCAGTGCCCGCCTGGGTGGTCAGGTCGCTGATCGGAGATGTTTCAGCGCCAGATCGCTTTGTACCAATCGTAAATGTACATTTCCGGGTCGACAACCCGCGCATGCCATTGATGAACAACCCGCTGCTGGGAATGCTGAACTCACTGTCGCAGTGGCTTTTTGTGCGTGATGATGTGGCTTCTGTCACGATATCCGCGGGCGATGATGCCGCCAACCGTGACGCCGGGGATATTCTGGACACCGTCTGGCGCGAGATTGCATCCGAAATCGGCCAGGCTCCGGATAAAAGGCCTGCTCGTGCGCGGGTAATCAAAGAACGGCGCGCCACTTTCCTCGGCACACCGGAACAACTCGAAAAGCGCCCGCCACCGTCAACAAAATGGCAAAATCTGGTGCTTTGTGGAGATTGGGTAGACAACGGGCTTCCCTCGACTATTGAAGGGTCGATAAGATCGGGGCAAACCGCCGCACAACGGGTTGTACAGCTCATTGCGAGTTGACTTTGGCGGCTACTTTCTCTCTTTAGGTAAACACCGGAAGTTGAGAGGGCGCGGCTCTGCTACCTGGTGCAACTTGGTTGAGGTAACATGCATTCAAACGTATATGTTCTGCGTCCCAGGTCCGGGATTTCACCAACACTCGTTTCCGATAGCGCGAACAATGCAAGTGATGCTGGTAACAAGCTGCTCGCCATGCAGCAGGATGACGGTCACATAGTTTTCGAACTGGAAGCGGATGCGACCATTCCCGCTGAATACATCTTTCTCAATCATTTTCTCGACATGCGAGAGCCTGACCTGGAAACCGAACTCGGAGAACACTTGCGTTCCCTGCAGTCAAAAATCCATGGCGGCTGGCCACTGTTTCATGAAGGTGGCTTTAACATCTCAGCGTCGGTGAAGGCATACTTTGCGTTGAAACTGTTGGGAGACGACAAGGATGCGCCGCACATGATCAAGGCGCGAAATGCAATTCTTGCACATGGTGGTGCGGAAAAATCCAACGTGTTCTGCCGCTATTCACTGGCCTTGTTTGGACAAATTCCCTGGCGGGGCGTTCCTGCCATGCCCGTGGAACTGATGCTGATGCCGAAATGGTTCCCGGCCAACATCTGGAAATTTGCCTACTGGTCGCGCGCAGTGATCGCTCCACTGACAATTCTGTCCGCGCTCAAGCCAATAGCGCGCAATCCGCGGCAGGCGTCGTGCCGGGAAATATTTTGCGAGCCGCCTGAAGACATCAAAGTCTGGAACTTCAACCACACCGGCAGCCGCTGGGGTGAATTTTTCCTTCGGATAGACAAACTGCTTCACCCGGCTGAGAAACACATTTTCCCGCGCATGAAATTCCGCAAGTGGGCAATTCAAAGATCGCTCGATTTCATCAAGCCCCGGTTGAACGGAGAAGATGGTCTCGGAGCAATTTTTCCGGCAATCGCCAATACGGTAATGGCATATGATGCACTGGGTTACAGCCCGGATCATGAGGATTTCAAAACTGCGCTGAGTGCCTGCCGCAAACTGGTGACTGACAACCGCGAAACCCGGGATGACAAGCCACGTTATGTACAACCATGCATGTCGCCAATCTGGGATACGTCACTTGCTGCCCATGGGTTGCTGGAGGCTGGCGTGGCTCCGGATGATGAGCGCATTATTGCAATGTGTGATTGGTTGCGGGATCTTCAGATTCTGGACGTCAAGGGAGATTGGGCGGTCAATGCACCTGACCTGGAACCGGGCGGCTGGGCATTCCAGTATCGCAACGACTACTATCCGGATGTAGACGACACTGCCGTGGTTGGCATGTTGCTGCACCGGGTAGACCCGGTTCGATACGCCGAAAGCATTCGTCGCGCAGCGGTGTGGATTGAAGGCATGCAAAGCCGAAATGGTGGATGGGGTGCATTCGATATTGATAATAATGCAGACTTCCTGAACACAATTCCGTTCGCCGACCACGGTGCGCTGCTTGACCCGCCAACAGTGGATGTTGCGGCGCGTTGTTTGTCGTTCCTGGCACAGATCGGTTACAAGCGTGATCATCAGTGCATTCTGCGCGGTGTGGCGTACCTGCGCGCCGATCAGGAAGAAGACGGATCCTGGTTTGGACGCTGGGGCACCAACTACATCTACGGTACATGGTCCGTGTTGAACTCCCTCAACGCAGTGGGCGAAGACATGAACGCGCCCTATGTGCGCAAGGCGGTGGAATGGCTCATTGCGCAACAGCGCGAGGATGGCGGCTGGGGCGAAGATGGCGCGACTTACTGGAAGGAACGCCGGGGCGAAGCCAAGGCATCAACGCCGTCACAGACCGCTTGGGCCATGCTGGGACTGATGGCTGCTGGTGAAGTCACACACACTAGTGTTGCTCGCGGCGCCCAGTTCATCAATGAAGCGCCACGTAAAGGCGCAAAATGGGATGAACCCTGGTATACCGCTGTTGGGTTTCCCCGGGTGTTCTACTTGCGCTATCACGGCTATTCTTCCTTTTTTCCAATCTGGGCACTGGGACGCTATGCCAATTTGATGCGCAGCAACACACGCAAGGTTGAGTGGGGCATGTAGTTTTCATTGCTTCAGTGGTATTGCAAAAGGCGGGTTGACGAAGCCGCCACACTGTTGCACTTGCGTTGCATCAAATGGAACCCTCAGTTCACAGTCAGAAGATCGGGCTCATAACCGCCCTTGCCCAGGAGTACTCTGTAGTCAACAGTGCAATAGCACCTGCAAGCGACAGACTTGTTGCCGTGCAGTCCGGTCTTGGCAGAGCGGCGGGATTTCTGGCGGCTGCGGATCTGGGAAGCAGGCAGAAGCAGCTCGCAGGGCTGGTCTCAATCGGGTATTGTGGCGCTCTGGATTCCGAAATCACCACTGGCAACATCATCATACCCAACGCAATTGTTACCGCCGACAATGAGCGCTTCGAAACTGACACGGCCTGGTCGTCATCAATTGCAGATCGATTGTCAGGTTTGCCGTTGGTCACCCAGAAAGCCATCTATTGTGCAACTGAAGTTATTGAAACTTCGTCTGATAAGCTAGCCACCCATTCACGACGCGGTGCCTGTGCCGTGGACATGGAAAGTGCCGGAATAGCCCATGCGGCCACACGATTTGGTATCCCGTTTACCGCAATTCGCATCGTACTGGACGAAGTATCAGACACCCTGCCCGAGGCCACTCGCGATGCGGTCCATTCCGATGGCAATCTCAACATCGGCGGCCTCTTGCGGAGCCTTGCATCACGACCGCAGGATATTGGCGGACTGATAAGACTTGCTCGCAAGTCCAGCAAGGCACGAAAACAACTCAAGGCTGCTTGCGAGGCCCTGTTACCGGATTTCGGTCTGTTGCAAGATACTACTCAGCAGCGATTCTAGGGGTGTGAATATCCTTCATGACCTTGGTGACGTGCTCCTCATGCAAGTCATAATCGGCCTTGCGAGCCTGTGTCAGATCGATCTCCGGCGCAAAGTCACCTTCTGTTCTGACACCCCTGATTGCAACTGCCAACGCTTTCAGCGGATTGGCCGTGGCATCAAGAGCGGCAGTTGGTTCAAATCCGCAATGGGCCATGCAGTTGGCGCATTTTTCATACCGTCCCGTGCCATAGGCCTCCCAGTCGGTTGTCTCAATGAGTTCCCGGTAGCTGGACACATAGCCTTCACCGAGCAGATAGCACGGCTTTTGCCAGCCAAACACGTTGCGTGTCGGCATGCCCCAGGGCGTGCACATGTACTCCTGGTTACCCGCAAGGAAATCGAGGAACAAAGTTGAGTGAGACAGCTTCCACTTTTTGCCCTTGCCGTGTTTGAACACTTCGCGGAACAATTGTTTGGTTTTGCGGCGCGACAGGAAACTCTCCTGATCAGGAGCGCGTTCGTACATGAAGCCGGGAGAGATTGAGACGTTGACGCCCATTGCGGTAGTCATGTCGAGGAACTTGCCGATGTCTTCCGGCGAGTGACCATCAAAAATTGTGGCATTGGCGTTGACCTGAAAACCCCTGGACTGCGCGGCCTTGATGGCCGAAATTGCGCGATCAAAAACTCCGGTCTGGCAAACGGATTTGTCGTGGTGGTCTTTCAGACCATCCAGATGGACCGAGAAAAACAGAAATGGTGATGGTTCAAACAGATGCAGCTTCTTTTCAAGAAGCAACGCATTGGTACACAGCGACACATACTTCCTGCGCGCCACAATGCCTGCAACGATCTCACCGATTTCCTTGTGGATCAGTGGCTCGCCGCCGGGAATCGCCACAATCGGAGCGCCGCACTCATCAACAGCATCAAGACAATCCTTTACCGACAGGCGCTTGTCGAGAATTGGCTTGGGGTAATCAATCTTGCCACAGCCGGCGCATGCCAGATTGCACTTGAACAAGGGTTCAAGCATCAGCACCAGCGGATAGCGCTTGTTGCCCCTGAGTTTCTGCTTCAACACGTACGCGCCAACGCGCGCTTGCTGCATAAATGGTACGGACACAGGTAACCTGCCTATTGTTGTTGGAATTTGCGAATGGCCCCACAATTCAGAAGGACACGTTTAGTTGTGATTTTCAGGTGAGGTCAAGTCTTTCCGGGTGTGGTGTGCTCTTTAGCCACTGCTGGATTTGTGATTTCTCGACAATGCCCAGTGCATCAATTGAGGCAAGACCACCAGTGTACAAACCAGCGTCACCATAATGGCGATGGTCAGCAGTTCACCCATGCTGGCCATGCCGCGATGGCCTGACAACCACAGTGTCCCAAATGATCCAATCGTTGTCAGTGCCGAAATCAGCACTGCCCTGGGAGTCGAGGTACCGGTCACATTTGTCGCCACGACTTCCTCGCGAGCACGCATGACATAGTGGATGGATGAATCCACGCCCAATCCCAGCAAGAGCGGCAATACTATGACATTGGCGAAGTTGAACGGAGCGTCGAACACAACCGTGTACCCGACCATCAGGCTTGCCGCCAGAACCAGTGGTGAAAGCACCAACAATACGTCACCTATGCGCCTGAATGCAGGCCATGCCATTGCCACAACCATCGCCAGCGCTGCCAGAGTGGCAAGCGTCATAGCCCGAGCAACAGCGTCGGCAGAACCCGCGATGTCAACCGGTGAGCCGGACACCTGTGGATCAACCGACTGCACCGACTTCACGAATTCTTCCAAGTTGCCCGAATTGCGCATGTCTTTTGCCGGCACCACCTCCAGCCGCCAGCGGCCATCCGGCGCTACAAAACGTTCGCGCAAGGTGGACTGCAAAGCGGCAACACTCACAATATTGGTCGTTGCCAAACGATTGATGTCGGCCAGCATGTCTGGCAAACCGACAAACAAATTGCTTTCGAGATCCTCTGTTGCCTTTTCGTCGCCTTCATTGTTTCTGTCAAAGGCTGCAATAGCGTGCTGCAAGCGCTTCGCTGAGGCCCTGAGAGTATCCGGTGCATCCTCAATTTCAGACATTTCCTTCATGTTTCTGGAAATGCCGTCAAGCATTCTCCGACGCACTTCGTCACCAACATCAGAGTCAGAATTCACAACGCCGGGAATGACATCGCGAAGCGGATGCAACTCAGCCAGTTTGGCAACCTGGTCGTCTGGCAGGAAGTCGGTGATGGAGTGCACTTTTTTTACTGCAGGCAATGCGGTCAGCTTTCCGATCAGCTGGCGTGCCGGGAGACCGGGCTCAACCAGCACCTGACCAGAGTAAACTTCGCCGGGCTGGTCTTCCAGTATTTGCATGAACGCCTTGACAGTTGGTGCCGCAGGGTCTTTCAAATTTATTGGATCGCCGTCGAAGCGAGCCTGCGAGAAAGTGAACAGTGAACCGGCAGCCAGCGCCAATATCGCCAAAGTAGCCAGACAGCGCGCCCGGGACGTACCTGATGAAGTTCTGCCGGACACGGAGTTGAGACCGGCCATATTGCGGGCGAATTTTTCCTGCTTGCCGGGCAACAAAGAGAGAATTGCCGGCACCAGGGTTATGGATGCTACAAAAGCGATCACGAGACCGCCGGCAGCAATTATTCCAAGTTGAGCCATCCCGACAAAATCAGTCGGCGTGAAAGCAAGAAACGCAAACGCAGTTGTCACGGTGCAAAGAGCAAGTGCCGGTCCTGTCTTGCGAACCGCCGTGACAGCCGCATCGGCACCTGCTTCACCTCTTGCGCGATGTTCTGCGAAACGCAAAATCACGTGAACCGCATAGTCAATGCCAAGACCGATGAACAGCACGGCAAATGCAACTGAAATCATGTTCAGATAGCCAACGCTCAAGGTTGCAAACCCGGCATTGATCAAAAAGCCCAGGATGATCAGGCTGAGCGCTGGAACAATCAGCACCATGGACGGCAATCCGAAGAACACGGTCACTGTGACCAGTGTGAACGATATGATGCCGGCAATGGTAGCACCCTTGGTCACAGCTTCAAATTCTTCGGCGTTCAAGGCCGCTTCGCCCGTCAATTGCACGGTTACCTTGCCGTCAGCAGTAATGGCTGGGTCGGTCATAAGCCGGCGTGCTTCAGCCATTGGAAGTGCCGCGGATTCGATTTCGGAAAAATCAAGTATCGGCTGGCTAAACACAAACCAGCGCTTTTCAGTCAACTCCGGTCCATCCTCATCGGCTCCCAGTGCCGACCAATCCAGGGGCACCGGACGCCCGGCGGTTTCACCGTCAACGGTTTTTGTGATGGCGTCGAGAAATACATCGACATCTTCAGGCGCCCTGCCGGCCTGCGTGTAGGCGGTAATCTCGTTCAAGACACCCGAAAGGCCAGCCATGTTCGGCTGGTCGGCAAGGGCATTGAACGCTGGAGCGGATTTCCTAATCTGGTCGGCAACCTTTTTAACATCTTCTGTTTTGGCGTACAGGATGCCGTACTCGTCAAAGAAAGCGCCAACCCCAGGTGCAACCACATGGTGAAACAAATCAGGCCTGGACAGGAGAGCCTTTTCAAGGCGCCCGGCCGCCTTGCGGGCTTCTGCAGGATCATCACTGTCCACTATGAACAGAAAGTTGTTTTCAACTGCCGGAAAGGTCCTTGAAAACTGCTTGTATTGTTTGCGGAAGTCCAGGCTGTTGGAAATCATCAGGCCGGGATCAGTATCGACCTTCAGTTTGGTTACGGCCAGACCGGCGCCAAGTCCTGCAAGCAGCACAAAAACCGCTATAACCATCCAGGCTCGGCTGGTGCATGCACGGGCGATGTGAGCAAACACTTCACCCGACTTCAATGCCGCAACAACACCGGTGCCATGCTCGCCGCCGGTGTTATCTGCGGTGGTGGATGACTGGACTGCTTCAGCAACTGAACCCGCGCCGGCTGAATGCAGGTCTTCAGCCGGGGTTAACTGGCTGGACGGCTTATTGCGTTTCGGTCTCGCAACAGTTTTGCGAGTGGCAGGCTTGCGCGCCGAGCGCTTCGTCGACGTCATGCGGTCGCCCTGGTCTTTTCTTCCGGACGCGCAAGGGCATTCCTGGCAATACGTGTGAGGCTTTCCCACGCGGGGCCCGGGAATCTATGCAGATCTGCCATTACCTTGTCGAAACTCGTGACAAACCAGTCAACATCCGACTCATTTACAGTCAGGGGCGGAATGAGCTTGATTGTCGTCATGCGATTTCCGGCAACCTGCGTCAGAATGCCATGATCTTCCAACAACGGGATGGTCACGGCCTGGCAGAACAGATCCTCGTTCAATCCATTGACTGTGGCCCACGCCGTGCGCAATTTGAGAGACTTGGGTTTTCCAAATTCAACTGCCAGCATCAAGCCGCGCCAGCGTACCTGCTTCATAAACTCGTACTTCGGCACCAGCGCAGACAATCGCTCACCCAGCATGTTACCCATGGTTACAGCATTGGCACACAAGCCTTCTTCCTCAAGCACGTTCATGGCAGCAAGGGCTGCAGCCATGGCGAAATTGGATTTGCCGAAGGTAGAGGAATGAACCACTGCTCGGTCCAGCGAAGAAAATACCTTGTTGTAAACGTCATCCTTCATCAAGACTGCACATACCGGCACATAACCGCCCGAAAGGGATTTCGACAGGATTATCAAGTCAGGTTCAATGCCGTACTCATGGTGGATCGCCAAAAACTTCCCCGTGCGGCCCACCCCTGTCTGAACTTCATCGACAACCAACAGAGTGCCATATTTCCTGCACAACCTGCCTGCCCCAGCCAAATAACCGGACGGGGGTATGTTGACGCCCTTGCCCTGAATTGGCTCAATGAAAAGGGCAGCAACGTCGCCTTTTGACAACATGGATTCCAGGGCGCCCAGATCGCCGTACGGTACCTTCCCGGTTCCCAATAGTTCGCCGAATTTTTCCCGGAACACTTCGCCACCGTTCAGTGCAAGCGCGCCGGATGTCAGGCCGTGAAAAGCCGAACTTGCAAACACCAGCTTGTCCCGGCCGGTCGTGCGCCGGGCGAACTTGATAGCGGTCTCATTGCCTTCTGCACCGGTTGAACAGAAATACACCTTGTCCATACCGTAACCGCAGCGCTGTTTCAATTCCTGCGCCACAAGCCCGCACAGGATTGGCGTTTCCATCTGTACCAGAGAACAAAGGTCGGCATCCATAAAGTCTTTCATCACCCTGCGAATTTCGGGATGATTTCGCCCCATATTGAATGCACCATATCCCGCCAGCATATCGAGGTATTTCCGACCCTTGTCGTCCCAGATGTAGGCACCAGATGCTTTTACATAATTTTTGTCAAAACCTATTATTTTCAACGCTTTGGCAAAACGCGGATTGACGTGTTCGGCATACAGGATATTGTTCTGGCCGGTGTTTTCTTCAACGATTTTCTTGATATCGAGAGGCATTTAGCCGCGTCTCCACGCTGGATCTGGTGCGATTTTCACGTCTTGTACACGCAGTTTGCGTTTAACCCCATGCGACGTAGGGTCCAAGCTCTTCAGTAAATATTCAGCAGGAAATGCATGATCCGATTCTATTTGAACCGCGTAAATTCCAAAGCATAACTATCATCTTGATATATTCACAATTGCTATATATCAATCCGATATATTTTCGAGCCACCACGTTAACGACACTGGATATCGTCATATGAATGTGCGCACATTGTGTCTGGGCATCCTCGCGTTTGACGAGGCCTCAGGGTATGAAATCAAAAAGGCTGTTGAGGATGGGATGTTCTCGCATTTTATCGAGGCGAGTTACGGATCCATCTATCCTGCCCTGACCCAGATGCTGGCTGATGGCCTTGTAACTGTTCGCGAACACGTGCGGGAAGGCAAACCCCTGAAAAAGGCCTATTCCATTACCGAGGCAGGCCGGAAGGCTTTGAAAACCTCGCTTCACGAATTGCCTCAGCAGGACAAATTCAAATCGGAATTCCTGTTTCAGGCGCTGTTTCGCGATCAGGTTGACCCGAAACACCTTGAAGCCGTGTTCGACGGCCAAATGGCGTTCCTGTACGACGAGCTAGCTACGATAGAAGAGTGCCGCCAGTCTGCGGAGCCTGGTTCCGGGCATGCCTTTGTAAACGGGTATGGCCGTGCGGTTGTATCCGCTGCCATTCATTACATGGAACAGTCGCGTAGCACACTTGGCCTGCCGCAAAAGGCAATATCAAGTGACGCTGCTGAATAATTGTAAAATTTGAGAAGCGGTTTTAAGTAACGATGTCAAAATCATATTTGTGGTCGGCGATTTTCGCCCTAGCCATCATTGGGTGGTTTGGATCAGGCTATATTGCGCCTGCCACCGGCGATGGTGACATTGCAACAGCCGAACAACAGCAGAAGCCGGAAGCCAGGGCAAACGAACCGGCCAGGCTTTTTCTGGTCGGTGTCCAGGAAATCAAGGCTGTTGAACGTGTCGATGTTTTTCCTGTGCGCGGTATAACCGAAGCATCCCGGACAGTGGAAGTTCGTGCCCGCACCAACGGTATTGTTGAAAACCAGTCATTTGACGATGGTGATCGCGTCAAGACAGGTGATGTGCTCTGTCAACTTGACACAGGAGCACGTGAAGCCCAATTGGCAAAGGCCAAGGCGCTACTGGCCAGTGCACAGCGCAATCTGGACGCCACAGTCAAACTGGCCAACAGCAATTTTGCCGCTGCGGCAAAAGTGGCATCCGAAAAGGCGGCCATGGAACTCGCTCAGGCTGAGCTATTCCAAATCGAACTCGACATGAAATGGACGCGGATAGAATCACCGATCGACGGTGTTTTGCGCGGCAAACCCGCCCAGTCGGGCAATTTTCTGCAGGCAGGATCAATGTGCGCAACCCTGCATATCATGGATCCGTTGATAGTCGCGGCACAACTGCCCGAGCGGTTGTTACCCAACGTTACTGAAGGGATGCCGGCAGGTGCCAAACTGGTTACCGGCGAAACCGTCGAAGGCAGAGTTACTTCTGTTGCAATGTCTTCTGATCGCGAAACCCGTACATTCCGGGTTGAACTGGAAGTTGCCAACAAAGGTGAAAAACTGCGCGAAGGCATCACGGCTGAGCTTTACATCAACCTCCCGACGGTAACTGCACACAAACTGCCTGCCTCCGCACTGACTCTTGACGATGAGGGCCGGCTTGGTGTGCGCATCGTTGTGGATGGCAACCAGGTAAGATTTGCACCGGTGGAAATCGTGTCGCAGGAAGCTGGCGGTATCTGGGTAAAGGGCCTTCCTGAAACGACATTGCTGATTGTCGAAGGGCAGGATTTTGTTGTCGATGGCCAGACTGTTGATGTAGCGGTATCCACGTTGGGAGCCAGTTGATGAGCGCTGCACTCGCCGCCATATTGTCGCGCCCGCGCGCTGTCTTGTCCTTGCTGATTGTCATGTTGCTGGCCGGCATCTGGAGTTTTGCCGAAATCCCAAAGGAAGCTGATCCGGACATACAGATTCCGGTGGTGTATATCTCGATACCCCTGCCAGGCATCAGCCCGGAAGATTCCGAACGCCTGCTTGTCAAACCGGTGGAAGAAAAGCTGCGCGGCCTCGATGGCGTCAAGGAGATGTCCGGCATTGCTTCCGAAAGCCATGGTGGCATTCTGGTGCAATTTGAAGCGGAAGTGGACATTGATCAGGCCATACTCGACGTTCGTGAGAAAGTGGATCTTGCGAAATCAGAGTTACCCGGTGACGCCGAAGAGCCAACCATCAACGAGATCAATTTCTCTCTTAAACCAACCATCATTGTTGCGCTTTCCGGAACCGTTCCCGAACGCACACTTTTCAAGCATGCGCGTGACCTGCAGGATGCCATCGAAAGCATAAACACGGTGCTCGAAGCGAAACTGTCCGGTCAGCGTGAGGAGCTGCTGGAGATTGTCGTAGACCCCGTGAAACTGGAGGCGTACGGGGTAACGCAGCAGGAACTGTTGAATTCAGCCAGCCTGAACAACCGGCTGGTCGCGGCTGGTGCGGTCAATTCAAGTGCCGGGAAGTTTAACGTGAAGATTCCCGGCCTGTTTGAAAACGCGGCGGATATTTTCAATCTGGTTGTGAAATCGTCCAATGGAACAACGGTCACTCTGGGTCAGGTGGCGCAGATCAAGCGGACCTTCAAGGATCGCGAACGCCATGCGGAATTCAACGGCAAGCCGACGATAGCCATTGAAGTGGTCAAGCGGCTCGGTTCGAACATCCTGGTCAACAATGACGAGGTAAAGCGCGTCGTTGCAGAAGTGACCAGCAACTGGCCTGACGCCATCGAGGTTGAAACAACGCTGGACCAGTCCCGCCTGATCGCCGATATCCTGGGGTCTCTCACGTCATCGATTGTGCTGGCCATCCTGTTGGTGATGACGCTCGTGGTTGCCGCACTTGGATTACGATCCGGTCTGATGGTTGGTTTCGCCATTCCGTCCTCGTTCATGATCGGCTTCCTGTTTTTTGGATTCCTTGGCTACACCGTCAACATCATGCTGATGTTCGGCCTTGTGCTGACTGTCGGCATGCTGGTGGACGGAGCGATCGTGATGATCGAGTTTGCCGACCGGAAAATGGCGGAAGGGCTGCCAAAACAAAAGGCCTATATAGCAGCTGCGCAACGCATGTTCTGGCCCATAGTGTCTTCCACAGCAACGACTCTTGCTGCGTTCATGCCAATGCTGCTGTGGCCTGGAGTGGCTGGTCAATTCATGGAATATCTGCCGCTGACCGTTATTGTCGTTCTGACGGCATCGCTCATTACCGCGCTGATTTTCCTGCCAGCCATCGGTTCGATTTTTGGCAAGGCTGGCCAGACTGACAGGGACAGTGCGGCGAGACTGGCTGGAGACAGCGATGGCGACCTTCTGACCATGCCAGGCCTTACCGGCAGTTACATCCGCTTTCTCAACGGCGCCTTGCGCCACCCGGCCAAAGTGATGATTGCCATATTGCTCATCATGGGCGGGATCATAGGTGCATACGCCGCCAAGCCGACCGGCGTCGAGTTTTTCGTGGAAACCGAGCCGGAAGTAGCCATAGTTTATGTGCGCGCGCGTGGTAATTTGTCGAATGAACAGAAGCTGACCATCGTTCGCAGGGCCTATGACCGGCTGACAAGCAATCCGGCCATCGACAACCTGACTACCTATGCCGGTTCTGAAACCGGAGGAGACAGTGGTCTCGGAGCATCACAGGATGTTCCTCCTGACGTCATCGGCCAGGTGCAAATCGAACTGAAACCTGTCGGCCAACGCGACGACTGGGCAACCGTCAAGGAACAACTTACAAATGCTGTGCAGGGCATTCCGGGCACTATAGTTGAAGTACGTGAACTTGCGGGAGGACCGCAATCCGGCAAGGACATTCGACTGCAAATACAGTCTGAAAACCGTAGCGACGCCACTGAAGCTGTTCACAAGGTTCGCGCCTATATGGAAAACACCATGACCGGCCTCATCGACATTGACGATGATCTGCCGCTGCCGGGTTATGAAGTTCAGCTTAAAGTGGATCGCGAAGAGGCAGGGCGTTTTGGAGCATCCGTCGCTGCTGCGGGATCGCTGGTTCAACTTATCACCAATGGAGCACTGATTGGCACTTACCGGCCTGACGACAGCCGCGACGAACTGGATATTCGGGTCCGCCTGCCGGAAGAACAACGCTCACTGGCAAACCTCGATACGCTGAAGCTGCAGACACCGGGCGGGCTGCAACCCCTGTCCAACTTCGTAACGCGCGAGATCAAGCAACAGGTCAACACGCTTTACCGCTTCAATTCCAAACCTTCCCTGTTCGTCAAGGCCAATGCAGGTCCGGGCGAACTGGCCAACGACAAGATCAGCCAACTGGATACCTGGCTGAAGCAACAGACCTGGAAAAACGGCGTGAGCTTCAAATTCCGGGGCGCTGACGAGGATCAGCAAAAGTCAGCCGCGTTTCTGCAAAAGGCCCTGCTGGGGTCACTGTTCCTGATGTTCATGATCCTGGTGGTGCAGTTCAACTCGTTCTACCACACGGCACTGACCCTTCTCACCGTGGTCATGTCTGCCGTCGGCGTGATCCTGGGCATGCTGGTGATGCGGCACTATTTCTCCATTATCATGACGGGAACCGGCCTGGTGGCGTTGGCAGGGGTGGTGGTAAACAACGCCATTGTGCTTATCGATACCTACCAAAGCCTGCTGAAACGCGGTCTGACTGCAACAGACGCGACATTGCGGGCAGCGGCCCAGCGCATACGTCCAATTCTGCTGACCACCGTCACTACCATTCTCGGCCTGCTGCCCCTGATGTTCCAGCTCAATGTGAATTTTGTGGAGCGCACGGTAACAATCGGCTCCATGACATCATCCTGGTGGGTGCATATGTCCACAGCGATGGTGTTCGGCCTGGCCTTTTCAACTGTACTGACACTGGTGTTCGCCCCAGTGATGCTATCAGCGCCTACTGTCTGGAAGGAAAGCTGGCAGAATTGGCGCAAAAGGTTCTCCGGCAGAAATGATGACGGAACATCCATTGCAACGAAGCCAGAGACAAACAAGAAACGCAAACCTGCTGACGACGTTCCAGAAGCATTCCCGCAGGCAGCGGAGTAGACATCCGACGGAGCATGAAAAAGCAGCTTCACTGCATTTGAGCATCATGGGTTCACATGAGACCATAAAGTTGCTCTTTCACGGTGGCAGCGATCAAGTTTGTGAATTCCTGTTGTTTCAACCAAAAGCCATCCTGATCCGGGTCGGGTGATTATACCAGAATCTTCCTGATGCGATCCTGAAACCAGGCGACGCCCTGTTCATGGCGCGGAGAGAGCGGCCCGGGCCGGTAACCACCGGAGGCGTAGTTCTTGTGGGTTTCAATGCAAATGCCGAAATCTTCTTCCACAACGGCCAAATTGCGGGCAATGGTCTCGTCTCGATGATCCTTTCCGGCGTCCGACGTGTCGGCAAAGTAAAAGTGGTAGATCAGTTGCGTGCGACCTTCGCTTAATGGATTGATGCGTGAGGTATTCATGCCGCCATCAAACAGTGACAGCGTCCAATTGGGCCACATCCACAACCACTTACCCCTGTAAAACAGACCTTCACGTGGCGGCGCCGTCATGCGGATCAGATTGTCGTGTGCTGTTGTCTCGAAATGATCAAATTCGATAGCCTGAAAAAAACCGGGATGAATGCCGGGAATATGATAACCCTCGACAAAATTATCCGTGTAAATCTTCCAGTTGGCATCAAACACCAACCGGTGTTCGGCCACGGCATGAAAATCCTCAATTGGTTCGTCTGCCAGTTCCGGAACAGTCGCACCGAGTTGCCTTTCCAGGGTCATAGACGGCTCTATGGCAATGAACACCAGCCCGCGCCAGATCTCGACGCTGACAGCCTCCAGCGGCCAGTCGGCCTTATCGAAATCAGCGTCCTCGCCGAACCAGGGGACCTGCCTGAGCGAACCGTCAAGATCATAAACCCAGTTGTGGTACTGGCAGCGGACCACGTTGCAGCGTCCTGTTCCTTCCTCAAGAAGGCGGGCGCCGCGATGGCGGCAGACATTGCGAAACGCGCGCAAGGTTCCGTCACTTCCCCTGATCGCAACAATTTTTGCACCAGCAATTTCGGTGGCGACATAGTCGCCTGTTTCAGCCAGGCTTGAGGCAGGACCGATCAGCTGCCAGCCAGTCCAGAAAATGCCGGCGCATTCCTGTGCAAACTTTTCAGGGTCCGTGTAAAATCCCGGATCAAGGTTTCTCATCAGTAGTCACCGGCTGCCTGTCCAGCAGATCCAGTACCGTCTCCGATGGGCGGCACAGGCGAACCCCCCTTGGACTGGCAACGATGGGCCGGTTTACCAGAATTGGATGCTCCAGCATGGCGGCGAGAATTGTCTCGTCGTCCACTGAAGAATCGGTCAAACCGATTTCTTCTGCCGGTGACTTCGAGATGCGTAACGCTTCGCGTGGCGTTATGTCCGCAGCAGCGAACAGCGCCAGCAACTGCGCACGGGTCCAGCCTTCCTGCAGATATTCGATGATGACCGGTTCTTCGCCCGATGCCCGGATGAGTTCAATGGTGTTGCGCGATGTACCACATGCAGGGTTGTGATGAACTACTATTGTCATGCTCTGTCTTCGTCCGCCAGTGTATCGTTCATAACAATATCAACTGCATCTTTTTCATTGCCGGCGGCCACCTCGCCATTGGCAATGCGCCTTTCCCAGGCATTTTTCTGGCGCACATAGCTGACGATGGAAACCGGAATGACGGCGATGTAGGTAAATGCCGCGAAAGTTACCACTTCCCAGGTGTAGGTAACCAGCAGGGCCGCGATGATCGTGGCTGCCGCAAGGATGGGCAGGACCCATTCGCGACTGACCCTGCCGATACCCTTGCCGGAAAAAGTTGGCACACGCGACACCATGGAAAAGGCAACCAGGGCTATGTATACAAGGACAATGTGTGCAATCTCATTGCCAGGCGGGAGCAGGTTCAAAAAGCCCATATACATTGGCAGCATCGCCAGCAGCGCACCGGCAGGCGCATTTACGCCGGTGAAATAGTTTATTTTCCAGGCAGGCCGGTCCGGGTCCTCAAGCGCCACATTGAAACGGGCAAGACGCAACGCGCAGCACATCGCCAGCGCCAGTGCTACAATCCAGCCGAGGTTTTTCAACGCACTCAGCGACCACATGTAGATCAGCAGGCCCGGCGCCACACCAAAGTTCACAAAATCAGCAAGCGAGTCCAGTTCTGCACCAAATTTCGAGGATCCTTTCAACGCACGCGCAATGCGCCCGTCCAGGGCGTCCAGAACCGTTGCAAGAATGACGCAGGCCACTGCCAGTTGGAAGCGGCCCTCAATACCGAGTCGAATGGCGGTAACGCCGGAACACAGCGCCAGCAGCGTAACAATGTTGGGGACCAGGTACCTGACAGGTATTTGCCGCAAACGTTGCTCGCCGGAATAAGCTGATTCTTGTTCCTTGGTCATCAGATCCACCTTCCCATATGTGGCGCCAATTCGATCACGACCTGCGGCCGGTGGGCGCCGGTCCTGACCCAGACATATCGGCGAGCACGGTTTCGCCTGCAATCGCGAGTTGGCCGACACACACCCGAACCTTAGTTGCTTCGGGCAGATACACGTCAACCCGTGAGCCGAACCGGATCAATCCGAAACGCTGCCCTGCCTGCAGACGTGCGCCATGTTGGGTAAA
The DNA here is from genome assembly GCA_963700885.1 of uncultured Alphaproteobacteria bacterium. GTDB lineage: Bacteria > Pseudomonadota > Alphaproteobacteria > Rhizobiales > Aestuariivirgaceae > Anderseniella. Next base: position 192,218 of record CAVOZJ010000020.1, on the reverse strand, counting down.
TCCAACTATGCGGCGAGCCACAAGCCCGGCTATCTGTACCACACCAATACGACGCTTGTCCGGCATTTCCAACGTGAGAGCCTGGCGTTCATTGTGCTCGCTGGCCTTGTCAAGCTCTGCATTGATGAACTTGCCCGGCACATAACTCATCTGCAACACTTCACCATCAACCGGCGAGCGGTTCACATGAACGTCAAAGACATTCATGAATACAGATATCCGGGTGAGTTGATCACCTTCCAGCGCAAGTTCCGGCGGAATCGCTACCTGCTCGATAGCAGATATGCGGCCATCGGCCGGCGATATCACCAGTGCTGCGTCCTGCGGTGTTACACGTTCGGGGTCGCGGAAGAAATAGGCGCACCACACCGTAGCGAGAACTCCAGCCCAACCGAAGATATCCGGTAACAGCCAAAACAATACCAGGGAAATGGCGGCAAAAATGGCGATGAAACGATAACCTTCCCGGTGAACGGGCACGAATATCGACAGTATTGAACTCAGCATTGCTGCTCATTATCCCCGGTAGTAGTGATTGACTTGATAGTCATCTATAGCATGTCTCGCAAAAGTGTGTGTGTGGTTTTGCGGAAGCCTACCCCGGTTTTACCTAATTATCCCGATTCAGGCTGAGTGCCAGTTCTTCTGCGGTCATGCCGCGGGCCTCATAATTTTCAGCCAGTTTGCGCAATGCTTCATCGGCTTCACGTTGACGGTTCCACATGGACGAATAGACACCGCCGAATTCAAGCAATTCGGCGTGGGTGCCACGTTCGACAATACTGCCTTCGCCCAGGACGATAATCTGATCAGCGTCAACTACAGTAGACAAGCGATGCGCAATAACGAGAGTGGTGCGATCTTGCGACACAAGCTTCAGCGCTGCCTGGATGTCCTGTTCTGTCATGGTGTCCAGCGCCGAAGTCGCCTCATCAAGTATCAGGATCGGCGGGCCTTTCAATAATGTACGAGCAATCGACACTCGCTGCTTTTCACCGCCAGACAGCTTCAACCCGCGCTCACCGACCATGGCATCGTAGCCATCCGGCAACTCGAGAATGAAATCATGTATCTGGGCCAGCCTGGCAACAGCCTCGACTTCTTCATCGGTCGCGTCAGGTCTGCCGTAGCGAATATTGTATCGCACAGTGTCATTAAACAGCACAGTATCCTGTGGCACCATGCCAACTGCAGCACGCAGGGACTTTTGCGTCACCGCCCTGACGTCCTGGCCATCAATGGTGATTCGACCCCCGGTTACATCATAGAATCGATAGATGAGCCTGGAGATAGTCGACTTGCCGGCACCGGACGGGCCCACGATGGCAAAGGTCTGGCCTGCCGGTACTTCAAAATCCAGGCCCTTGAGAATTTTCCGTTCGGCATCATATGAAAAATCGACGTTGTCAAACCGGATTACGCCATCGCTCACCTGCAGTGTCGCGGCATCCGGTGCATCGACAATTTCCTCCTCCACACCGAGCAGGTCGAACATCTGTTCTATGTCAGTAAGGCCCTGGCGGATTTCACGATACACAAATCCAATAAAGTTCAGGGGAACAGACAGTTGCATCAACATGACGTTGATGAACACAAAATCACCGATGGTCTGTTTGCCGCTTTGCACTTCCAGCGCCGACATTACCATGACTATGGTCATACCGGTTCCGAAGATCAGCCCCTGCCCGAAATTCAGCCAGCCGAGCGAAGTCCAGGTCCTGGTAGCGGCTGACTCATAGCGTTTCATGGAAGCATCAAAACGGGTGGCTTCCATTTCTTCATTGCCAAAATACTTTACGGTCTCGAAATTCAGGAGACTGTCGATGGCCTTTGTGTTTGCCTCGTTGTCGGACTGGTTCATGTCCCTGCGGATATTGATGCGCCAATCACTGGCCCGCACGGTAAACCACGAGTAAAGCCACACGACGCAGGCAATAATCGCCACATAACTCCAGCCATAGGCATAGGCAAACACAATTGCCGTGAGCGCAAACTCCAGAATGGTTGGCGCGGTGTTCAGGATTGTGAACCGGACAATAGTCTCAATGCCCTTGGTACCACGTTCTATGATACGCGACAGGCCCCCGGTTCTGCGTTCAAGGTGAAACCGCAGCGACAGCTTGTGCATGTGGGTGAATGTGCGGAATGCCAGTTGTCTCACTGCATGCTGACCAACCCGGGCAAACAGCGCATCACGCAACTGGTTCAGGCCCCATTGTGCCACTCGCGCCACATTGTAGGCGAGCACCAGCATTACAGGGGTCAATATCCACACTGGCAGGAAGGCTGGGGCGTCGGGTTTGCCATTGAGGGCATCAGTCGCGTATTTGAAGAAGTATGGCACCGCAAGCAGAACCAGCTTGGCCAGCACCAGAAACAGGGTAGCCCACAACACCCGTACTTTCAGGTCCGGCCGGTCTGAAGGCCACATATATGGCCATAAATTGCGGATAGTGCGCAATGTAGAGCCACTATCAGCGGAAACTTTAGTACCGGTCAAAACAATCAAACCCCAGGAGTCATGGACTGCGAATACGGCGAACAACAGTCGTTTACCAGATTACCAACTGCACAAGATACGGACTGGAGCGCCTGCCTGTTCAACACGTAACGTGATTTTGGGCGCCGAGCCTCATAGGTAACCAGCCCTGCTTCAACCAATACTTTCAGATGCTGCGACACAGTGGACTGTGCGAGATCCAGATGTTCAACGACATCACGACAACAACATTCCTCGCAACGCGCCAGTCTGCGCAAGATAGCAATTCTGGCGGGGTGACTCAAAGCTGCCATTGCGGATGCGACGTGAACACTGTCTGCACTGTCTTTGGCCTTCAAAAGGGTTCGCTGCGATTTGTCAATTTTGATATTCATCGTAAATCGACGATATACGATGAATGCAGCTTTTACAAGGGCCGTATGTCGCATGGCCAATACTGGCCTCGTTTGGCAATTTGCCTGCAAGCAGAAGGACACCTGATACAATGAAATCCAGATACCTGATTGCCGTGCTGGCGTTGCTGTGCGCGGCCGGTGGTGCATATACCGTCATGCGACTGATGCACGGCAACCACGGCGAAATGACCACACAGTCAAATGCCGGTTCGCTGACACTGGGCAACGCAACGGCCAGCTTCACGATTGCAGGCCGCCCGGGTGCTGTATTCCTGACGATCGAGAACAAGGGTGGTGCCGACAAACTGATTTCGGCATCTTCCAGCCTTTCGAACAGGATCGAACTGCACACGCATACCATGGACGATGGCGTCATGAAAATGCGTCCGGTCGAATCAATCGAAGTGCCCGCCAATTCGGTTACAGAGTTAAAATCCGGTGGCTATCACATCATGATGTTCGACGTTGAAACCCTGCCGGAAAAAGGTTCAAAAATCCCTCTATCCCTGACCTTTGAGAAAGCCGGCGAGGTACAGACTGAAGCCGTAGTCGGCGAGCCTGGCAGTACGCACAATCATTGAAGTCCTTCCAACGCAGATGTCACTGACATTCCGCCAGTGGACTCCGGCAAGCCGGATCGATTGACTCAGGCGCGTCGGATCCCGGAGTTTCGAATATCTGTCCCGGATAAATCCAGTCCGGGTCACGAATTTGCGTTTTGTTGGCTTCGTAAATCACCGTGTATTGACGACCCTTGCCATAAATCACCCGCGATATCTGCCAGAGGTTGTTGCCGGGCTGAATTACCACTTTTCCCGTGGCAGGTGTTGCAGTCCCGGTCTTTTCAGCAACAGCCGTTACAGCGGCCGTTTCAACAGAATTACTGGTTGTTGCCGGCTCCGGTGACACTGGTTTCGTTTCCTGCACAGCCTTTTCCTGATCAACGACAGATGCAGCCGCAGCGAGTTGCTGGCTTGTTTCCGGCTTGGCAGGTTCGGTAACCGGTTCACCTGACGCAGTCTGCTGAGGCGTTTCAGGGCTGGCAGGCTCCGCGACAGGTTCAACCGCCGCAGTCTGCTGGATGTCTCAGGGCTGGCTGGTTCGGTTGCAGTTTCAACCGCCGCCGTCTGCTGAGATGTTTCAGGGCTGGCAGGCTCCGCGACAGGTTCAACCGCCGCAGTCTGCTGAGATGTCTCGGGTTTGGCTGGTTTGGTTGCAGTTTCAACCGCCGCCGCCGGCTTGGGCGCTTCAGTTTCGACAGTCCTGGTGACGGTATCGACCGCTGCAGCCTGTTGGGATGCCGATGATCCGGCCGTTGCCGGTGCCGGCGACGGTTTTACGGGCTCAGCATCGGTCTTGAGACCGGACGTTTGCGTGGTTGCAACAGCTGCCGGTTGCTCCGGCGCGGCAAGCTTTTCTTCTTCTGCTGAAGTCACACTATCTTCAGGTTTGGCCACAACTACCGTTTCGTCAGCCGTGGTCGTTTTCACTTCGGCTGGTTTGGATGTGTCAACCGCCGGTTCAGATCCAACTGACGCATCAGCCGCAGCCACTTTCGGAGATTCGGCTGGTTCGGTGACCGTTACGGGCGGCGCTGCTACTGGTTTTGCGCTGCCATCTTCAGAGCTAACCTTGCGCTGCGCCTGAAGGCTGGCGATACGTTCGGGAGATTCGCGGAAGAATGGCAATTCAATGCGAGCGGTAACTTGCCCGGAAGGTGCTATTTCATCAGTGCGCAGGGCATGAGGACCCGATGCAATTTCGCGATCAGCCGTGAACGACCAGGTGCCATCACTTTCTGCAGATGCCTCCCCGACAAAACTGTTGTCAACATAGACCCTTACGCGACTGTCCGGCGCGGACCGTCCCGAAAATGTGGTCCGTCCAGCTTCATCATAGTCAACCACATCGACGGCCAGTTTGCGTTCACCAGGCACGCTGGAAGGTGCCCTGGCTGGAGCAGAAGGCTCCAGAGCCGCAGTCTTTGCTTCGGAAGCCGTTTGCTCACTTGACTTCGATGACGATACCTTGCCTTCAGCCACTTCCTTTTCGGCAACCTCGCCGGCAGAAGCAGCAGTTTCGGTGGACGGGCCCTGTTGGGTATCTTCAGCCTGCGCGACAGGAGGAACTGCAGGTTTCTGCAGCACTATTGACGGCTTGGCGGTTTCACTCAAAACGATAAGTGGCTGGGTGCCGGGCTGGTCGGGAACCGTCAGTGCAACGCTTTGCTCTGCGCGTTTGACTTCGCCGGCTGCATTTTCGGTTTCAATCTGCATCTGGTGGGCGCCAGCAGGCATTGAACTGGCAGGAATTATGACCCACTCACCTCTATCGTTCGCCTGTGTCTCGCCTGCAACTTTCTCATTGATCAATAACCGCACTGTGTCGCCAGGCCCCGCCCGGCCTGCAAGCACGGCTGATCCATCTTCTTCAACTCGCACAATATCAAATGAAGCGCCTTCGGCTTTAGCCTCGGTCGCCTTCGGATCTGCTTCCACTTCCTGCAGTTTGACCAGGGGCTGAGCTTCAGTGGCTGGCTTTGTTGCAGGCTGCCCGGGCTCAACAGCAGCAATTTTTTCTTCCACTTTCCGGGTGGCGGCTGCCCTGGTTTCCACGGACGGTTGATCTGCCTGCGGTGATGAAACCGCTACCCCGGGATTTATCTTGATCCTCATCGTTTCAGAAGACAGGGATGTCAGCGCGGACGGGTCGTCATGCCATCCGTCATAGCTCAGTGCCAACAATCCACTCGCACAGAGCACGGCCATTGAACTGAACAATACAAGAGGTTTCATTTTCGTTCCTGTCGCTAGCTTCAGCAATACGAACATAGTGTGCATGCATGGTTCGTGCAATCATTGCCTGAATTCCTTGCACAGGGGCAAAAGTCGTACTTAAGGGCAGCTTTTCGTAGCGGGATGGCCTCCATTCTCCCAAACCCAAGTTACCACACGCTGTGCTTGACGTCAGCCCTGCAGCCTGTGACACAATGCTCGCATGACAGCGAGTCGAACTCCCAAACCCGAGCTTTCCCTGTGTGTTTATTGCGGTTCCGGCGAAGGCCGCAATCCGTCGTACATGCAGGCCGCACGTGATCTTGGTTCATCGATGGCGGCAAACAATATCGGCCTGGTCTATGGCGGCGGTGGGATAGGCCTTATGGGTGAGGTGGCCCGCACTGTTATAGCAGGCAAAGCACAAGTTACCGGCATCATACCGAAATTCCTGATGAAACGAGAGCGGATGCTCAAAGATGGTGGCCATGATCTGGTTATCGTGGACGACATGCACCAACGCAAAATGATGATGTTTGAACGGGCATCCGGTTTCGTCGCCCTGCCCGGCGGCATTGGCACCCTCGAAGAACTGGTGGAAATCGCAACATGGGCGCAACTTGGCCGGCATAAAAAGCCGATTATCGTGGCCAACATAGATAACTACTGGCAACCATTGCTCACACTGGTTTCCCATATGCAGGACGAGCATTTTATCCGCGAAGGCCTGGAAGTTCACTTTGAGGTGGTTGCCCGGGCAAAAGATATTGTGCCGGCATTTCTGAACAGACTGTCGAAAACAGGCAGTGCGCCGGATGATCGGGAAATCACGGAACTGTTCTAGCGCTTGTGAGTTGCTTTGGTATAGCTTGTCATCAACACTCCTGCTCCAGCCAGCACCATGCCTGCCCAAGCCAGCGGCGGCATGGCTTCGTCCAGCACAAACCAAGCCAGCAGGGATGCGGCTGGCGGCACCAGAAACAACAGGGCTGAAACACGGCTGACCTCACCGGCCCGGATCAGGTAAAGCAGAAGCGATATGGCAATAATCGAGTTGCCGATTACCAGATAGGCCAGGGACCAGACCAGTTCAGGAGTGAAATTCACCTGCAAGGTCTCGCGCAACATTGCGATCGGCAAGATGACGAGAAAGCCCACCGTGAACTGCACAATGGAGGCTGTAATCGGATGCTGATTGACCCCAAAACGCTTTTCATAGATCGACCCGGCTGACATGGCTATAAGCGCTATAACCGCGAAAACCACGCCAGCATAAGATGCAGTGGTGACGTCCTGGCGGGACCCGATTACCAACGCCGCGCCAGCCAGGCCGAGCACAAGACCGAACCAACGGTAGCGCGACACAAGTTCATTGACGAATAATGGGGCTGCAATGGCAACAAGGATTGGCTGAAGAGATACAATCAGCGCAACCCCACCCGCTGACAGTCCATCTGCAAAAGCAAGGTAGGACATGCCAAAATATATTGCCTGCATCAGCAATCCGGTTACACCAAGATGCAGCCAGGAAATCAGTCGTACAGGCAATCTCGGGCGCAACAGCAGATACAGCGGCCACATGAGAATCAGTACGCAAACATACCGCAGCGCCAGAAACGTCATGGGCTCAGCATATTTCAAACCCAGCTTGGCGAAGGTGTAGCCGCCAGACCAAAGCAGCAGGAACAAGACAGGCGCCAATGCAACCGCCAAGTTTCGCAACGTGCTCATGACAGCGCCGGTTGACGCAAGCTGGAGCAGGTATAGATCACCAATGCTGTCCAGATGAAACCAAACGCCACAAGCTGGGCTTGCTGAAACGGTTCCCTGAGAACGAAAACAGCGGTGACAAACAACATGGATGGCGCAATGTATTGCAACAGGCCCAGCGTCGAGAATCGGAGACGACGGGCAGCGGTTGCAAAAAACATCAGGGGCAGCGCCGTCATGGGCCCGCAGGCCAACAGCAAAGCCGTGGTCTTCCAGTCGCTTCCAAACGCCAGCGGCCCCTGCGACCCAAGCCAACCCACAACTGCGAGGCCCAACAATGACAGGATACAACTTTCAACGAAGAAACCCTGCACCGGTCCGACATCAATGGTCTTTCGCAGAAATCCATACGCGGAAAATGCCGCGCCCAGAATCAGGGACAACCACGGCAACTCACCCAGCGCCCAGGTCTGGTAACCAACACCAACAACTGCCAGTCCAATGGCTACAATCTGCAAGGCCGTCATTTTCTCTCGCAGAACCAGGTAACCCACCGCCACATTCAACAGCGGGTTGATGTAGAAAGCCAGTGAGGTCTCCAGGGCGCGCCCAACAGCAACAGCCCAGACAAACACTCCCCAGGAAACTGTCACCAGAAGAGTCGTCAGGCACATAAGTCCAAGAAGTTTCGGAGTCCTGACGACGCGAAGTACGTCCCGGGTCCGGCCCATAACAAGCATGACAGCCGCCGCGATAGGAATTGACCAGAATGCTCTGTGAGCAACCACTTCAAGCGCATTCACATGTGCCAGCAGTGCAAAGAAACCGGCATATGTTCCCCACAACAGATAAGCAATCAGAGCGCAGGCAATGCCGCTTCTGTATGTGTTTGCTTCATCAAGTGTGGAAGTTGCTGATGTCATAACGCGGCGACTATTGCCCACTGGAAAGACAACGTGCAATGCGTACCAGCGCATGGCGATACAATGTTCATTGCATGGCTAGCATATCTTTTCGCGCAGCGGCCACATGGCGATAATCCCCAAGGCCGGCCCCACGGCCAAAATGGCCAGCGTCGCCTGCCAACCGGTGTACTCCGCAACTACCGGCATCAATTGAACAGTCAAGAATGTCAGCAAAAAACCGAGCGCAGTCTGAAAAGTCATCAGGCTACCGGCAAGTTCCGGTGGCGCCGCGTCTGCAACAAGTGCGGAAAACTGGGCCGAATCCGGAACAATGGTAATTCCCCACAAAATGAACAGAGCAAATGTCAACCACCATGGGCCTCCAAAACTGATTGCTGTCGCCAGACCCGCGAACAGCGATCCGATCAGCGCCATCACGGCAACGTTGGCCCTGCCGATCCGATCTGCGTAAAACCCTGCCCAGATACATGCAAATGCGCCCAGCGCAATGGCAAGAAAAGCTGTCAGGCTTGCCAACCGGTTGGCATTTTGAACATCAAAGGAAAATGCATAGGACGCAGATGCCGCAACCGGCAGCCAGGCCCACATCGCATACAGTTCCCACATATGGCCAAGATAGCCGCCATATGCACGTCTTATCCGTTTGTCCGTCCACGCCAGTGCAATGGAACGTACCGAAAACTCCGGTGATCGCGCATGATGCGGTCCGAGGGCCGCCTGCAAGACAATCATACCGCCAAAAAATGCGGCTATGGATGTGGAGTACACTGCAATTCGCCAGTCAGCACCGCCCATGAGCGTGGCAAGGTGGGGTAATGAAGAGCCCAACGTAAGCGCTCCAACCAGGACTGCGACCAGCAAACCGCGATCCTTCCGGCCCCAGCCTGCTGCTATCTTCATGCCAACCGGATAGACCCCGGCCAGCATGGCACCAGTTATGAACCGCAACATCACTGCCACCGGACTGGCCGGTGAAACCACGACAAGGCAAACATTTGCAAGTGCTGCGATGCAGGCCGAAACCGCCAGCACCCGGCGGGGATCAAAGCGGTCTGCAAGGCCCAGGAATGCCGATACGAACGCGCCAGCAACAAATCCCAACTGCACCGCGCTGGACAAAGCCGCCTGCTGAGCTGAACTCATGGAGACTTCAGCCAACATGCCAGGCAGCGTTGCTGACGACACAAACCATAGGCTGATCGCGGCAACCTCCGCCAGCACGAGAAATGTCATGGAAAGCAGTTTGGACGGTGACGACGTCAAGACCTGGCCCTTGCCGGTTGAAGAAGACCCATGACGGCGGATGCCGCACGGTCGGCCTCAAGGTGTATGGTTTCCACATGTTGCACAACCACGCTGTCGTGCAAATCAGCCATGACGGTCCTGCCTGCACCGACCCGCCAGTTGCCCTGGACCACGTGCAGGATCGCAATTGCATCACCCGGCAGCTGTATGTCGATTGGTTCGCCCCCTCGAACAATGCTGACCCTGTGGCTCCAGCGACCCCTTCGGGTCATGACATTGAAGGCGCTCGCGCTGCCGCCAATCAGGCGGCTTGAAGGCGTTTGCACGCTGTCAAAACTGAACGGCTGCAGATGCTCAACCAGGTGTTCGTGATTGCCGTCAAAAACCAGAGCAAAGGGGCTTCCTCCGACAAGTGTAATAGTGCGGTCTATTTCCGGGAACGCGGAGAACGGCCCTGCTGATTCGATGGACGCAAGTGACAGGCGAACATCAAACCGGTCCTGCGAGGCGGCCTCCGGCCACAGCCAGATATCCTGCGTCATGCCGCCGCCATTGTTCCAGGGCTTGCGGTCGTACGTTTCGTGCCGGAGCAACTTCACCCCCATCTCAGGGCGCCGCTCCTTCCTTGAGCAACTTGTATGTCACGCTGTCTATGAGTGCCTCAAATGATGCATCTACAATATTGGGCGACACGCCAATGGTAAACCAGCGCTCTCCCGTTCTGTCGCGGCTTTCAATGAGAACACGGGTGATCGCGCCGGTACCGCCATTGAGTATGCGCACCTTGTAGTCGACCAGTTCCAGGTCCTCGATCCTGGTCTGATACTTGCCCAGATCCTTGCGCAACGCGGTATCCAGGGCATTGATCGGACCATTTCCCTCGCCGACCGACATGATGCGTTCACCATCAATGATGGTCTTGACAACGGCTTCAGCCACCGAGGTTTCTTCTCCGATGGCATTGTGCCGGTGTTCAACGGAAACCCGGAACGAGTCCACCTCGAAAAAATTCGGCACCGAACCCAGTGCCCGCCGCGCCAGAATTTCAAACGACGCAGGCGCAGCATCATAGGCATAACCTGCCGTCTCTCGCTCTTTAACCTCGCGCAACAGTGCATCGAGGCGCGGGTCTGCCTTGTCAACGGAGATGCCCGTGCGCTCAATTTCAGAAATCAGGTTCGACTTGCCCGCCTGATCGGACACCAGCACGCGGCGATTGTTGCCTATGACCTGCGGCGGTACATGCTCATAGGTCTCGGGTTCCCTGAGTAACGCGGATGCATGAATGCCCGCCTTGGTGGCAAAGGCACTTTCACCCACATAGGGCGCCTGCCGGTTTGGCGCGCGATTGAGCAGTTCGTCAAATGCCCGCGATATGTGGGTCAATCGTTCAAGCCCCTGTTGCGTGATAGCGGTCTCGACCAATTCGGCGTACGCCGGTTTCAGCATCAATGTCGGGATCAGCGATACAAGATTTGCATTGCCGCACCGCTCACCAATTCCGTTGAGCGTACCTTGTATCTGGCGCGCCCCTGCCCTGACCGCTGCAAGCGAGTTGGCCACCGCCTGTTCAGTGTCGTTATGGGCATGGATGCCCAGATGCGAGCCCGGTACTTCCGCAGTGACTGAGCGTACGATTTCCTCGACTTCATGCGGCAGAGTTCCGCCATTGGTGTCGCACAGGATGACCCAGCGTGCGCCGGCATCATGAGCGGCCCTGGCACATGAAACCGCATATGCAGGGTTTGCCTTGTAGCCATCAAAGAAGTGTTCACAATCAAGCATGGCCTGCTTGCCGGCGGCGATGGCACTGGTGATGCTGTCGGATATGCAGGCGAGATTTTCGTCATTGGTAGTTTTCAGCGCGACCTTGACATGATAATCCCACGACTTCGCGACAAAGCAGACAGCATCGGATTTCGCCTGCAACAAATCCTGCAGACCAGGATCGTTTGAGGCTGATCTTCCCGGCCGGCGTGTCATTCCGAATGCGGCAAAGGCGGCCTTCATTTGGCGCGGTTGCGCAAACAATGCGGTGTCAGTCTGGTTGGCGCCGGGATAACCACCTTCGATACAGTCGATTCCCACTTCATCCAGCAGGGCTATGATGGCAAGCTTGTCCTCCAGCGAGAAGTCAATGCCGGGCGTCTGCGCTCCGTCACGCAAAGTCGTGTCATACAGAAAAAGCCGTTCGCGCTTGCTCATCGTCTCAATTCCCAACTGGTCAGTCGATCACCGGTTTCCGGATCCTTTAAATCCTTCAGTTGAATTCCCTGAGCTGTCAGGCTATCGCGGATACGGTCTGCTTCGGCAAAATCCCTGTTCGCGAAGGCTGCAAGGCGCAGTTCGATTGCCGCCTCAATGGCAGCGTTATCCAAGCCTGCCGCACGAGGATCGCCCAGGTCACCGGAAAACCCCAGGGCAGCCAGGTTTGAAGCACGCTCCGAAGTATCCATTTGATGCAGCGCGGTGATCGCACGCGGTGTGTTCATGTCGTCGGCCAGTGCTTCGAGCACTTCGCCGGTCAGCGCGGGGCCTGCTTCAGCCGGTGAGTTCTTTGCATACCATCCGGCCAGTACATCCCGGCTCTCCTGTACCGACTTCTCCGTCCAGTCAATCGGCTGCCGGTACTGGGTTCGCAACATATTGAAGCGCAAAACCTCGCCAGGCCATTTTTGCAACAACTCGTTTATGGTGATGAAGTTGTCCTCGCTCTTCGACATTTTTCTGCCTTCGACCTGAAGAAAACCGTTGTGCATCCACACATTGGCCATGACCCTTGTGCCGTGGGCGCAGCGTGATTGCGCGATCTCGTTTTCATGATGGGGAAACTGCAAATCAATGCCGCCGCCGTGAATGTCGAATACCTCGCCGAGATGCTGCCCGGCCATGGCGGAACATTCAATGTGCCAGCCCGGGCGACCCCTGCCCCATGGGCTTTCCCAGCCCGGGGTTTCGTCGTCAGACGGTTTCCACAACACAAAATCGGTTGGATCCTTCTTGTACGACGCCACTTCCACCCGGGCACCTGCCACCATCTCGTCCAGCGACCGTCGTGACAGTTCGCCATAGTCCTTCATGGATGGTGTGTTGAACAGCACATGGCCATCAGCTTCATAGGCGTTGCCTTTGGCAATCAGCACCTTGATCATCTCGACCATTTGCGGAATGTGGCCGGTACAGGTCGGTTCCACATCCGGTGGCAGAACCCCAAGAGCTGATATGTCCTCGTGAAACTGTCTCGTGGTGCGCTCGGTTACATCCGAGATCGGAACGCCCTCTTCCCTGGCGCGTGCATTGATCTTGTCATCGACGTCGGTGATGTTGCGGACATATTTTACGTGGCGTACTCCATAGACATGGCGCAACAAACGGTAGAGCACATCGAACACGATGATCGGGCGCGCATTGCCAATGTGGGCAAAGTCATAAACCGTCGGGCCGCAGACATACATGCGCACATTGGACGGGTCGATCGGGTGAAAGACCTGCTTGGCCTTGGTAAGTGAATTGTAGAGTGTCAGTTCCATGCGAAATGTACCCCTGAGGCCACGCTGGCCGGGGTTGCTCATTTTCTGATGTCAGGAAAAGCAGTACCGTTACCAGCGCAAGATTGCGACTAGCTGATAATAATCCGGCAAATGTTGCAGGCGGATTTAGGAAACGGTTTCATGGCGCGCAAAATGCGCGCGATCAAGTCGCGCGTCAAGCCCATGACCCGATTTTGGTTATTAAAATCTGCTGCTGCATAAAACCGGTTTTCAGCCCGGCCGGAATTGCCTATACGCTGCAACCGTCATGACTTCACCTGCTCCCTCAAATCTCAAGGCTGCCTTCTGGATGGCCGGATGGCTGACGCTGATGTTGTCCATGGCAGTCGTCGGCCGTGAAGCAACGCGCGAGATTGACACGTTTCAGGTAATGGAACTGCGCGCGCTCATCGGCATCGTGCTGATCTATCCGCTGGTTCATCTGCACGGTGGCCTGAGCACCATGAAAACTGCTTACCCCTTACGCCACGCCGCGCGAAACGTCGTGCACTACGGTGCGCAGTTTTCGTGGTTCGCCGCGCTTGGCCTGATACCACTGGCACAGGTTATTTCCATCGAATTCACCATGCCGATCTGGACCGCCGTGCTCGCCGTGATGTTCCTGGGTGAACGAATGAATGCCTGGAAGATTGCCGCCATTGTATTCGGCCTGTTCGGTGTCTGGATGATTGTGCGGCCAGAGGCCGGCAGAATTGACCCCGGCCAGGCCTGGGCACTGGCTGCATCCATCGGGTTCGGCGTGTCCGTTGTAATGATCAAGGCACTCACGCGTTCCGACAGCGTCGTGCGTATCCTGTTCTGGATGCTGGTGATACAGGCCATAATCGGAGCCGTTCCGGCGTATCTTGTCTGGCAACCCGTACCGGTCCATTTGTGGGGGTTTGTGTTTGCGGTGGCGTTTTGCGGAACATTTTCACATTACTGCATGACCCGGGCTATGCTGTATGCAGACGCAACAGTGGTAGTGCCGATGGATTTTCTGCGGGTCCCGGCAACCGCCATCGCCGGCTGGCTGATATATTCCGAAGGCATTGATGCCTTCACGGTTGCAGGCGCCGGTCTCATCCTGCTGGGCAATCTTCTCAACCTGAAACAGGCAGGCACGGCGCGCGTGCCGTAAACCGTATGCACCGGTGCCCGCCACGTGACGCGATGGTCGAAGTCACGGCAATCTCAAACTCCGCCGGAACAGGAATCCAGAATCCTTTCGAAGCCATAGGTGTGCTGGACCTGAGGAACTCAGAAGTAAAGTCATTGCGGGCCATCGGTGTAATCTGGAACGTTACGTCAATCAGGCTGCAAAGATTACAAAGCGGCCATCAATGGCAGAAAGCGATTGCTCTCCGGCCCCGAGACTGCAATACAGTGCGCCAGTAACGACGATGATCGATTCATTTGACAGGGTGGTTTCCGATTTGCAAAGAGCACTGTTTTGACTGCCGCCGAGCGCGCCTGGGTCCAGAAACTTGCACCCTACAGAAGCGCCGACGACCGCCAGGCTGTGGTCGAGATCATCCTGACACTGGTTCCATTTGTTGGCGCATGGATTGCCATGTACGCCCTTTTAAGCGTCAGCTACTGGCTCACCTTGCTGCTGGTGCCGGTGGCCGCATGCCTCATGGTACGCCTGTTTATCATCCAGCATGATTGCGGCCATCGTGCATTGTTCTCATCGCGAAAGGTGAACGACTGGGTTGGCCGGTTCATGGGCATACTGAACATGACGCCCTATGAGTATTGGCGCTATGCCCATTCCCTGCATCACGCAGGCTCCGGCAATCTGGACAAGCGCGGATTCGGCGACATCGATACGTTCACCATTGCCGAATACAACGCATTGAGCCCCCTGCACAAATTTGGTTACCGGCTGTATCGCAACCCGGTAATCATGTTTGTGCTTGGACCGGCCTATCTGTTTATCATCCGGCATCGTTTTCCACTTTGTGCGCTCAGACTTGGTCGGGACCAGTGGATCAGCATTATGGCCACAAATATCAGCATCGCTGTCCTGTCCGGTGCGATCATCTATTTCATAGGTTTCAAGGCATTCCTGATGATCCAGTTACCTGTTGTTGCACTGGGTGCATCAATCGGTGTGTGGCTGTTTTATGTGCAACACCAGTTCGACACCACCCAGTGGGACCACACCGAAAACTGGGAACATGAACATACCGCACTGCATGGCAGTTCGTTCTATGACTTGCCGAAGCCGCTAATGTGGCTGACAGGCTATATCGGTATTCATCACGTGCATCATCTTTCAAGCCGGGTGCCGTTCCACAAGTTGCCTCAGGTGATAAAGGACTATCCGGAGTTAAGACAAATCGGCCGTTTGACGTTCTGGGAAAGCCTGAAATGCATCCCACTCACCCTGTGGGATGAAAAATCCCGCCGGCTGGTGTCTTTCAAGCAGGCCATGACCGCCGCAGTGTAATTGATTTTTGCGACGATTGAACCCTACTCAGCGGCCTCAAAGCTGGATTCGTCGGATTCATCCGGGTCTGACACCACAGACTTGCGCAGTTCCTCAGCCAACAGGAAGGCAAGCTCCAGTGCCTGATCAGCATTGAGACGCGGATCGCAATGGGTGTGGTAACGATCCGCCAGATCGGCATCAGATACCTCGCGCGCGCCACCGGTACATTCGGTAACGTTCTGCCCGGTCATTTCCACATGGATACCGCCGGCATGTGTGCCTTCTGCCCGGTGAATTGACAGAAAATCACGCACTTCCGACAAAATTGCATCAAACGGCCTCGTCTTGTAGCCACTGGATGCCTTGATCACATTGCCATGCATGGGATCACATGACCACAATACCTTGCGGCCCTCTGCCTCTACCTTGCGAATCAACTTCGGCAGGTGATCTTCAACCTTGCCCGCGCCGAAACGCGCAATGAGCGTCAGCCTGCCGGCTTCGTTGGCCGGATTCAGAATGTCAATGAGACGGATCAGTTCGTCAGCTTCAAGCGATGGGCCACACTTGAGGCCAATCGGGTTTTGCAGACCGCGACAGAATTCCAGATGCGCGTGCTCAGGTTGCCGGGTCCGGTCACCAATCCACAGCATGTGACCTGAAGTGGCATACCATTCCCCGGACGTTGAATCGACACGCGTAAGTGCCTCCTCGAAACCCAGCAACAATGCCTCATGCGAGGTGTAGAACTCGGTTGATTTGAGCTGTGGTGTCGTATCCGGATTGATCCCGCAAGAGCGCATGAAACCGAGCGTTTCGGAAATCCGGTCCGCCAGGTGCTGATAGCGCTCAGATTGCGGTGACCCGCGCAGATATCCCAATGTCCAGCGATGAACATGCTCAAGATTGGCATAGCCGCCCATGGCAAACGCCCGCAACAGGTTCAGCGTGGCAGCCGACTGGCGATAGGCCATGATCTGGCGTTCCGGGTCCGGTTCGCGAGATGCAGTATCGAATTCAATGCCGTTGATTATGTCGCCGCGATAGCTGGGCAGTTCCACGTCACCCTGTTTTTCGACATTGGATGACCGGGGCTTGGCAAACTGTCCGGCAATGCGACCTACCTTGACGACCGGCTGGCCTCCGGCGAAAGTCAGTACAACTGCCATTTGCAGGAACACGCGGAAGAAGTCGCGAATATTATCTGCCTCATGTTCAGCAAAGCTCTCCGCACAGTCACCGCCTTGCAACAGAAATCCCTTGCCCTCCGACACTTTGGCCAGCTTGCGCTTTAGCTTGCGTGCTTCACCTGCAAAAACAAGCGGCGGAAACCTGGCCAAACGTGCCTCTGTTGCTTTCAGGGCTGCTTTGTCAGCATAGTCAGGAACCTGCTTGATCGGGAAAGAACGCCAGCTTGATGGGGTCCAGTTGCTCATAGTACTTAAACTCTCTTATCTGTCCATCTCACTCAACTGTCCGTGATTTTGCGGACCGGTGATGTAATTGCGCCATCATAGCCGAAAATGCAAGCGCTGTGCAGTTGAGCGGCAAATTCCGCATTTGTTCTGCCAAACACCGCTTCATTCATCAACCTGTACAAGTTAACAAAACCACTTGAATGCATGGTTTCCAGAGTACAAAAAGTTAAAAATCGCCTTATAAAATACCCGCAAACGGGAGGGCTCCAACAACTTGACTTAGCGCATTGAGGCTGGGCCGATGATCAAAACGCTGTTATCAGATGGCAATCTGAGCTGGATGTATTCCTTTTTCTTTGAAGGCGACTATCCGCTGGTTTTGCAACTCGGCATCATCAATTCGCTTGCGGTCGTGGTCCTGGTCGTGATGCGGGCCGCTGTTCGCCCCGCCGTGCGGAGTTCGCAAATTGCCCGCATGCTGTCCGGGGTATTCATTCTCGCCAACGTATTGCTGGTCCTGAACAAGGATCATCGCTTTATCGCATTCCTCGCCTGAAGTCCAAACCCCGATGTATAGCCTTGCAAGCATGACATGCCTTAGTTCATGTTACGAATTGTCATGATTAGGGGCAGGACCCAATGATCCTATGTTTTCTTGCAAGGCCGATGGGCGGACCTGTTTTGCCCCTGGCACCGTTTACAGGTTTTGAAAACCCAAAGATTCCGTCGACCCTTCGCCTTGCCAAAGGCAAGATATACTCTCGCAAAAATGGATAAGATCAATGGGTCCTGACCCTAAACAAACACCAACATTCACGCTGGGTATTGAGGAGGAATATCTCCTTGTCGACCGCACCACCCGCGATCTGGTAGCAGCACCGGATGCCATGATGTCTGAATGCCAGAAGGTTCTGAAATCCCGTGTCAGCCCCGAATTTCTGCAGTGTCAGATTGAAGTCGGCACCGGGGTGTGCAAGTCCATCCCGCAAGCGCGTGCTGAACTGTGTGAATTGCGCACGACAATAGCTGAAATTGCCGCCAGCTTCGGGCTTGCGCCGCTTGCAGTTGCCACGCACCCGTTTGCCAACTGGCAGCATCAATCCTTCACCAACAAGCAGCGCTACGAAGAGCTGGCGCGCGATCTGGCCGGGGTCGCAAGACGCATGCTGATCTGTGGCATGCATGTCCATATCGGAATTGAGGATGAAGATCTTCGCATCGACCTGCTTGGCCAGTTGTCTTATTTTCTGCCGCACCTGTTGGCATTATCCGCATCCTCACCATTCTGGCAGGGCCGGGATACCGGACTTGCGTCCTACCGGCTGAGTGTGTTTGACAATCTGCCGCGTACCGGCCTGCCACCGATGTTCAACTCGTTTGGCGAATACAAACGCGCTGTGAACATACTTGTCCAGGCAGGTGTAATCGAGGATGCAACCAAGATCTGGTGGGACCTGCGGCCGTCTGATCGGTTTCCCACGCTGGAGACGCGAGTTTGCGACGTCACGCCTCAACTGGATGATGCCGTTGCCATCGCCGCACTGGTGCAGAGCCTGGCGCACATGTTGTACAGATTGAGGCAGTCCAACCAGCGTTGGCGGCAATATGAACGTTTTCTGATCAATGAGAACCGGTGGCAGGCCCAGCGCCACGGGGTATCTGGGCAATTAATGGACTTTGGCAAGGCAGAGCTGGTCAACTACACTGACCTGGTAGATGAACTGCTGGCTCTCGTGGCGCACGATGCCGAGGAATTGGGCTGTTCCGGAGAAATCGAGAGATTGCGCGACATTGCTGCCAACGGCAACAGCGCTGACCGGCAACGCCGGGTGCACAAGTCTGCCATTGATGGTGGCGCAGATCCCGAAGAGGCCATGCGCGCGGTGGTTGACAGCCTGATTGAGGAAACCGTCAGCGGTCTTGACTAGGAAAAACCTCCTGGATCAGCTTTATGGGTCCTGACCCTAGTCAGCCGCGTTCATTTCCAGATGACGCTGCATGGCTACTTCAGCCGATGCATAAGCTTCCTGACGATCCACGGACCAATAGCGTAAATCATCCAGCCGGATAGCCTGCCGCGTCACTGCGCAGCGTACGAAATCGCCATGGCGCACGATCTGAAAATCTGCATCCAGATAGCGGACCTTGGCTTCCTGCGCGGCTGCAAATGTCGGTTCAAAGTTCATGAGGATTACTCTTACAGCCAGAACAACGGCTTGAGAAGGGGCTGGGATACAGAATGCGCAGTGACCTTCCAGGATCAAGTCCGCGCCGCCCCTGCAGAGGTTATCCGAGAATTGAACAGCCGTGGCGAGTGTTAGAACAGGCTGCCCTGCCCGCCACCCGGTTTGCCCGCATCTGCAATCTTGCCAACGGAGGCGGATTTCCCGGCGCCCCTGACTCCGATAACCGCATCAGTGCGTCCGTCGGCAAACTCGATGCTGATACTCATACCTGCCTCGGTTGCAGACGCTGTACGCAGGGGTTGGCCATCGCCATCGCGAACCAGTGCGAACCCGCGCTCCAGTACTGCCTGGTAGGAGAATGCTCTCAGCAACTTGTCCGCAGCCGACAGTGACTGACGGCGATGCACCATATGCAGGTCCAGACCACGCCGGGCTTCACGTGACAGGCGGATGACGGTTTCGCGGTCCCGAATGATCTGTTGTTGCAATGGCCTGATGCTCAGGCGTGCCGCGACCTGATCAAAACGGTTGCGACTGGCTGCGGTAGCTGATTTCAACGACTGGCCAAGCCTGCCGGATGCGGCATCAAAGCGTTGCCGGGCCATCGCCAGCAGATCATCCGGCCGCGGCAAGCCCCTGCCCGCTGCGGTGATCCGGGTGCGGCGTTCAGCCATGGTGCGCGATACAGCGCGATGCTGGCGTGCGCCCATGTCGGCTACATAGGCCAACAGTTCAGAGCGCACGGGAACAGCCCGTTCAGCGGCCGCGGTGGGTGTTGGTGCCCGCCAGTCCGCAGCATGATCAAGCAGTGTCCAATCGGTCTCATGGCCCACTGCGGAAATCAGAGGAATGACACTGTCAGCTGCTGCGCGCACCACTTCTTCTTCGTTGAATCCCCACAAATCCTCCAGGCTGCCGCCGCCGCGTGCAACGATGATCAGGTCAGGCCTCGGCATGTCGCCGCCAGGATCCAGCGCGTTGAACCCGCGAATGCCGTTGGCCACCTCCGCGGCGCTGCTCTCGCCCTGCACCCGCACCGGC
Organism: uncultured Alphaproteobacteria bacterium; assembly: GCA_963700885.1. Taxonomy (GTDB): domain Bacteria; phylum Pseudomonadota; class Alphaproteobacteria; order Rhizobiales; family Aestuariivirgaceae; genus Anderseniella. The sequence continues at coordinate 172,056 of CAVOZJ010000020.1, read as the reverse complement.
CAGACCAGGACATGCCTTGGAAATCGGTCCGACAGGCGATGCAGAATATCTCGAATTACCGCACCGGTTGGCGACGTCACCACGCCTATGACATCCGGCAGGTAAGGCAGCTGCCGTTTTCTGTCCTCGTCGAACAGACCTTCCGCTGACAGTTTCTTCCGGCGTTCCTCCAGCAGTGCCATCAATGCGCCGGCGCCGGCAGGTTCCAGGGTTTCTATGATGATCTGATACTTCGACTGGCCGGGAAATGTCGTGATGCGGCCGGTGGCAATGACTTCCAGACCCTGCTCAGGCTGGATTTTCATGCGTGACGCCGCGCCCTTCCAGATAACACCTGATATCACCGCACGATCATCTTTCAGGTCCAGGTAGACATGGCCGGATGCCGGCCGCGACACCCGGCCCAATTCACCCCGCACACGCACATGGCCAAAGGTGTCTTCGAGCGTGCGTTTCAACGCGTTGGAGATTTCCGATACGGAAAACTCTACAACATTGGAAATCACTTCGGGTTCATCAACAAGTTCGCCCGTGTCGGGATCAAAACCGGATGGAGGCCAATCGGTGGACATGACTGCAAGAATCCTTTCAATGACGCCTATTGGATGTCAAAAACAGTGGCAATGGCAAGGAGAGCTTGACACCTCATGAACATTCTGCTGATCGGATCGGGCGGCCGCGAACATGCACTGGCCTGGGCAATTGCGAATTCATCACTGACTGACACACTTTTCTGCTCACCTGGCAATGCAGGTATAGCCCAGGAAGCAGAGATTGTGGCGCTGAATGCCGATGATCCCGCTGCGATCATCAATTTCTGCAATGCGAACAGCATCGGTCTAGTCGTTGTCGGACCTGAAGCGCCGCTGGTTGCCGGTCTCGCCGATCAATTGCGCAATGCCGGCATCAGGACCTTCGGCCCCGGCGCAGCCGCCGCCCGACTTGAAGGATCAAAAGGCTTCACGAAGGATATCTGTGCCAAATACAACGTTCCCACCGGCGCTTATGGACGTTTTGGCAATGAAGCGGATGCGCTTGCCTATCTGGCCAAACATGACGCCCCCATTGTGGTCAAGGCCGACGGTCTTGCCGCGGGAAAAGGTGTCACGGTTGCCATGAGGATGGATAACGCCGAAGCTGCGGTACGCGAGATATTTGCCGGACGTTTTGGCGCTGCGGGAGCCGAAGTAGTCATTGAGGAATACCTTGACGGCGAAGAGGCTTCGTTCTTTGCCATTTGTGACGGCGCTACAGCTGTCGCATTCGGGTCAGCGCAAGACCACAAGTGTGTCGGTGAAGGAGATACCGGCCCCAACACCGGTGGCATGGGTGCCTATTCACCCGCTCCTGTCATGGACGAGGTTACCAGCCAACGCACAATGGACGAAATCATCAATCCCACGCTGGTGGCCATGGCAGCCGAAGGAACGCCCTTTCAGGGAGTGCTGTTTGCCGGCCTGATGATCACAGCCACTGGTCCGCAACTGATCGAGTACAATGTGCGGTTCGGCGATCCTGAATGCCAGGTACTGATGATGCGGCTCAAGGATGATATCGTCACCATCATGCTGGCAGCGTGTTCGGGTACTCTTGACCAGGTATCTGTACGCTGGCACGACACGGCGGCACTCAGCGTGGTGATGGCCGCCGAGGGTTATCCCGGTGACGTGCAAAAAGGCTCCGTCATAGGCAATCTCGAAGCAGCAATGGCGATGAAAGGTGTCCAGGTTTTTCATGCCGGCACGAGGCGTGACGGAAACAACATTGTTGCCAATGGCGGACGCGTGTTGAGCATAACAGCACAGGCTGACAACGTCAGTGACGCACAAACACTGGCATATACAGCCGTCGACGCAATAGACTGGCCGCAAGGCTTCTGCCGGCGGGATATTGGCTGGCGGGCCGTGGCGCGTGAAAAAGGTACTGCATGAAAGCTCAGTTTCCCGGATTTGATGAACGCATGATTGATGGCGATGGCGCACAAATTTTTGTGCGGACCGGCGGCTCCGGCCCGGCATTGCTGCTATTGCACGGATTTCCGCAAACGGGCGCCATGTGGCACAGGATTGCAGGTGAACTGGCGCACCGGTTTTCGCTGATAATTCCGGATTTGCGTGGATATGGCAGATCTGAAAGACCGCTCAATGATGCTGACAACATTGCCTATTCCAAGCGGGCCATGGCGAATGACATGGTAGCAGTCATGCGATCCCTCGGTCACGGGAAATTCCATCTGTGCGGTCATGATCGCGGCGGGCGTGTGGCATACCGTCTTGCACTGGACCACCCGCAGTCAGTGATCAGTCTCATCACGCTCGACATCGTACCCACACTGGAACAGTGGAAAGCCATGGCAAGCGTCGAGGGCGCCATGAATACCTATCACTGGCCTTTTCTGGCACAACCCCATCCGCTGCCGGAACAGATGATCGGGTCCAACCCGGATTTCTACATCGACGAGAAACTCGGCGCCTGGAACAATGGCACCGGACTTGACGTGTTCGATCCTGCAGCCCTGGCAGAATATCGCGCGTACTTCCGCGACCCCGACGTCATTCATGCCATGTGCAACGATTATCGTGCGGGCGCGACCTGCGATGTAGACCATGACCAGGCTGCACTTGACCAGGGCATCAGGATTACCTGCCCAATGCTGGCGCTGTGGGGCGATGCAGGCATACCCGGCAAATCAGGAGGTGGTCCGCTGGACATCTGGCGCACGTGGGCGACAGATGTAACAGGTACCGGTATTGCCTGCGGACACTTTTTGGTTGAAGAAGCTCCAGCCGCGACGTTGGCCGCCATGTTGCCGTTCCTGATGGAGAATGCTGCTTGACCCAGCCCATGGACAGACAGACCGAATTTTCAGGAACACGCGACGTGCGCGATGCTCATCGGTTTGATGAAACGGCGCTGGCCAACTATCTTAAAACGCATATACCGGGGTTTGAACCTCCGATGACGGTTGAACAGTTCAAAGGTGGCCAGTCAAACCCGACCTACAAACTGGTCACCGCTTCGGCGTCTTATGTGCTGCGCCGAAAACCGCCTGGCAAACTGTTGCCGTCGGCGCATGCAGTCGACCGGGAGTATCGTGTCATCAAGGCGCTGCACGATCAGGGACTCCCGGTGGCAAAACCGCATTTGCTGTGTGAGAACAACGACATCATAGGTACCGCGTTTTACGTGATGGATTTTGTGGCAGGCAGGGTGTTCTGGGAACCGTTCATGCCCGGCATTTCCGGATCTGAACGGGCCGGGATTTTCGATGAACTCAACTCCTTCATGGCAGAATTGCACTCGGTGGATATTGATGCTGCCAGCCTTGCTGACTTTGGTCGCGCCGAGGGCTATGTGGAACGTCAGATCAAACGCTGGTCCGAACAATACCGTGCGTCGGAAACCGAGACCATTCCCGCCATGGGCCGGTTGATGGACTGGCTGCCTGATGCTTCACCGTCGTCCGGCCAGGTATCACTGGTGCATGGAGATTTTCGTCTCGACAACTGCATCGTCGATCAGACCAGTTCGCAAATCCGGGCCGTGCTGGACTGGGAACTATCCACATTGGGTGATCCTGTTGCAGATTTCACCTATCATCTCATGCAGTGGCGCATGCCGCCATCAGAAACAGGAGCAGGTGTCGGCTCACTCATTGGTCACGAACATCTTGAAGGCGTTCCTGCGCTCGAGGATTACGTTGCGGCCTACTGCGAAAGGCGGGGGTTGAGTTCCCTACCTGATCTCGACACATACCTCGCCTACAATTTTTTCCGGATGGCCGCCATCTTCCAGGGCATTGTCGGCCGGGTGCGAGACGGCACCGCTGCCAACCCGCGCGCGGCGGAAATTGCAGGCCTGGTTTCTCCGATGGCCGATGTTGCCTGGGACTATGCTCGAAAGGCCGGTGCATGAGTGATCCTCGAATCGGACTGGCGCTGGGTGGAGGCGCTGCACGCGGTCTTGCCCATATCCAGATTCTGCACGCTTTTGATGAACTGGGGATCAAACCGCATCGCATGTCCGGTACAAGTATCGGAGCACTGGTTGGCGCAGGTTATGCAAGCGGACTGAGCGCTGCAGAAATCGAGGAGCATTGCCGCATCGTTCTGTCCAACAGGCTTGACGCTGCACGCAGGGCATTCTCGTCAGGGCGTGGCGGCCTGAAGGATCTGATCAATTTCAATCCGCTGGCCTCGCCGATCATTGATGGCGCGCAATTGGTGAAACTCGTTCTGCCTGCGTCGATTCCAGATGATCTGTCGAATTTCAGCATTCCAATCACGATTGTCACTACTGATTTTTATGGCATGAGCGAGGTCACCTTTTTTTCTGGTGATCCGGTTCTCGCCATTGCCGCCAGCATCGCCATTCCCGGCGTTATCTCGGCACCCAAGCACGAAGCCACGCTGATCGACGGCGGTTGCGTCAATCCGGTTCCGATATCACATGTGCAGGAAGATTGTGAAATCGTGGCTGCGGTCAATGTTATTGGCAGACCTCACCGGGTCAACCCATCGGGCGCGCGAACTGCAGATCTGCTATCGGGAGCCATGCAGATTCAACAGCAGAAAATTGCCCAGCTTCAGCGCGAAGCCCTGCGTTGCGACATCTGGATTGAACCGGCAATTAGTCAGTTCCGCATACATGATTTTTTCCGCTTTGAAGAGATCATGATTGCCGCCAGACCGGCGCGCGAGGAGATCAAACGGTCACTTGAACTGGCGTTGAACAGACGAGTCAATTCAGGGACTTAGCGTCTTGTTCTGAAGAATTGAGTCAACAGTTCGCGAGCTTTAGACTCGCCCAGACCGGAATAAACTTCCGGTGCATGGTGGCAGGTCGATTGCGCAAAGAAACGCGGCCCGTTTTCAACGGCACCCATTTTTTGGTCATCAGCGCCAAAATACAGGCGCGCAATTCGGGCAAACGAAATGGCGGCAGCACACATTGCGCATGGCTCCAGCGTGACATGGAGATCACAACCTGCCAGGCGCTCACTGCCCAGTAACCTGCCCGCCTCACGAATGACCAGTACTTCTGCATGAGCTGTGACATCATTCAGTTCCCGGGTGCGATTTCCTGCGCTGACCACCAAGTTTCCATCTGGGCCTGTGATGCACGCCCCGACCGGTATTTCTCCACGTTCGCCTGCGGCTTCGGCTTCCTCCATCGCACACGCCATGGCAGGGTGCAACTTGGGGTCAGGACTCATTGATCTCATGCTCTTTCATAGCTGTTTGCCGTGCCTGGGCAATTGAACCTGTGCAGCGGCCCCGTGCTTCTGATACAAGCAATTCCATGAATGCCAAACAATCAAAAACGCCGCCAATCTCTTCGGGTGAAGAACCGGCCAGGCCCGAACGGGTCGCCAAGGTGATTGCCCGTGCCGGCCTGTGCTCACGTCGCGATGCTGAACGCTGGATCGATATGGGCCGGGTCAGCGTCAACGGAAAACCGCTTATCACACCGGCCATGACAGTGCTACCCACTGACATTGTTGAAGTTGACGGTAAACCGCTACCTGAACGGGAAGCTGCACGGCTGTGGCGCTATCACAAACCGGCAGGCCTTGTTGTATCACACCGCGATGAAAAGGATCGCGCATCGGTTTTCGACAAGATGCCGGAAGAACTTCCGCGCGTCATTTCCATCGGCCGACTGGACATCAACACCGAAGGCCTGCTGCTGCTTACCAACGATGGCGGACTGGCACGCCTGCTGGAACTGCCGGCAACAGGGTGGGTGCGCCGCTACCGGGTTCGCGCCAACGGGAAAGTTACGCCGGAAGCACTTGAAGCCCTCAAGGATGGCTTGCAGGTAGATGGAGTGCAGTATGGTCCAATCGATGCAAAACTGGACAAGGAGCAAGGTGCAAACGTCTGGCTGACTGTTGCTCTGCGTGAAGGCAGGAACCGGGAAGTCAAAAAAATCTGCGAACACCTGGGCCTGAAGGTGGGACGGCTGATCCGCACCTCTTTCGGACCATTCCAGCTTGGCGAGCTGGCTCGCGGCGCGGTAGATGAAATTTCCCAGAAAGTGCTCAATGAACAGGTTCGCGGCGGTACGAAACGCAAGCAAGGCGCAAAGCCGAAAGAGCCTGCTAACCCGAAGCTGGGACCGGATGGAAAACCATTCCGCAAGCCGGTTCGCTCCGGTGCAAGGAACAAGCCGGGCAGCAAACCTGCCTCAGGTAAGGCTGCCTCGGGCAAGCCTGCCTCCGGCAATCCTTCTGCAGGAAAACCAGTGAGGAAACATCCCGGCGCCAGGGGAGCTGCCCGTGCGGATCGTCGGCGGTAAGTTCAGGGGCCGAAGCATAACTGCACCTGATGGTCGAGACACCCGGCCGACGACGGACCGGGTGCGGGAGGCAATATTCAACCGGCTTGAGCACGGAGTTGCAGATTTTGCAGTTGAAGGAAGTCGCGTGCTGGACCTGTTTGCGGGCACCGGTGCGCTGGGACTTGAAGCGCTGTCGCGTGGCAGCCGGCACGTGCATTTCATAGACAACAGCGACACGGCGCGCGGTATTATCAGGCGCAATGCAGATGCACTTGGCGTAATCGGGCTCTGCAAGGTGTGGCGGCGGGATGCGTCCAGTCTCGGGTCATGTACACCCATGAGTCCATTTTCGCTGGTGTTTCTGGATCCGCCTTATGGCAGGGGACTGGCAGAGCGCGCGCTCAAGTCACTGATTGCGGGTAACTGGCTGGCAGAACATGCAGTCGTCGTCGTGGAAGAAACTGCCAGGGTGGCCTTATCCATTCCTGATCAGCTGACATTGCTGAATGAACATCGGTATGGCGATACCAAAGTACTGACCCTGCAGTTTTGCGGAGCTGTTGAATGAGACCATCAATTATTTCAGCGGCGCTTGTCGCTGCCCTGGTGGGATATGGCTCAACAATTGCCCTTGTACTGGCGGCGGCCCAGACCGTCGGCGCCAACCCGGCGCAAACTGCAAGCTGGGTGGCCGCAATCTGTTTTGCGAAGGGTCTTGGCTCGATACTGCTGAGCGCCTGGAAGAAAGTGCCAATGGTGTTGGCGTGGTCTACACCGGGCGCAGCCCTGATTGCAGCATCTACCGGAATCAACATGAACGAAGCCGTCGGAGCATTCGTGCTGGCTGGTGGCCTCATCGCGCTGACAGGCGCGCTGCCACCCGTCAATCGCGCCGTCTCGTCAATCCCGGCCGGTGTTGCGTCCGGCATGCTGGCTGGCGTCTTGCTGCCGTTTTGCATCGCTGTTGCCACATACTCTGTCAGCGACTGGCGAATAGTATTGCCACTGGTTGCCGTATTCCTGATCGTAAGGCTGATCAGTCCGCTTTATGCCGTGCTTGCGGCACTGGCCACCGGACTGGTCATTGCGTTCACCCTTGCTGGCGTGCCGACGCCAACTCTCCGCTTCGACGCATTGACCCTGGTGTTCATAAAGCCCGAGTTCAACCCTGCCGTGCTGATCGGTCTGGGTCTGCCACTCTACCTCGTCACCATGGCTTCACAGAATTTGCCTGGATTTGCGGTAATGCGGGCCCATGGTTTCACGCCGCCGGTGCCTGCAGCACTTGGTGTTACCGGAATCGGCTCGGCCATAGCAGGTCTGTTCGGGTCGCACACTTTTAACATGGCTGCCATTACGGCTGCGATCTGCCTCGGCGATGATGTGCATCCCGACAGGTCGAAACGTTGGCAGGTCGGACTGGCCTATGGCGCTATATGGATACTGCTTGGCCTGTCTGGCCCGCTGATAATTGCGACTATCATCGCCATGCCGAAAGCCATAATTGCCGTTGTAGCAGGGCTTGCGCTTATAACACCTTTCATCGGCGCCGTGGCATCTGCCTTTGACAGTCAGGACACCAGGTTCGCGGCCGCGACGACTTTCTTTGTCACTGCATCGGGAATTGCCGCGTTCGGCATCGCCGCCGCATTCTGGGGCCTGCTGGCTGGTTTGCTGGTGCACCTGATGGACAACCTGAAACGGCGTTGACGGAGTCAATACGCGGATATCCGCCACGGTCAGCTTCGACCGAACAGGCGTTCGATGTCGGAGAGTTTCAGTTCCACATAGGTCGGCCTGCCATGATTGCACTGGCCGGAATGTGGTGTAGCTTCCATCTCCCTGAGAAGCGCATTCATTTCTTCCGGCCTGAGCCGTCTGCCGGATCGAACCGACCCGTGACACGCCATGGTCGACAGAACATGGTCTACTCTTTCCTGCACGCCGGTTGACGCCTCGAACGTATCGAGATCATCTGCCACATCCTTGATGAGCTTTGAAATACTGCCGCCTGCTATCAGTGACGGAACCTCACGAACAGCAATAGCGGCGGGTCCGAATCCGTCTATCACCAACCCGGATGCAGCCAGGTCATCGGCCGCGTCCAGAAGGCGTTGGGCAGAAGCAGCATCAAGTTCAACGATTTCCGGAACCAGCAATGGCTGGGTGGCGATGCCGGACGTTGCAAGTTGCGCCTTCAATTTTTCATATACCAGTCGTTCATGTGCTGCGTGCTGATCCACGATCACTACACCATCACGCGTCTGCGATATTATGTAGTTTTCATGAACCTGTGTTCGCGGTGCCCCAAGGGGTGCGTCCAGATCATCATCAACCGGCGCGGCAGTTACACCCGAACCAGACGGCGGAGCAAAAGCCTCAAATGCCACCTGGCTCTCGTGAAAGCCCGTCCGTGGCGGTGGTGTCCAGCCATGCTGATGCGGTTGATAAGCGCCGGTCTGTGGCCGGAATGAATTTATGGTGCCTGCTCCAACCGTGTTCGAGGCTCTGTGGCCGGCGCTGGCAAGCGCCTCGCGAATTGCGCCGATAATCATCCCGCGAACCATGCCCTGATCGCGAAAGCGGACCTCGGTTTTGGCAGGGTGCACATTCACATCCACTTCGTCCGGCGGAACGGAAAGAAACAGCGCGACTGCCGGATGGCGTCCACGCATCATGAAGTCGGCATAGGCGCCCCGCAATGCACCGGCAATAACCTTGTCTCGCACCGGCCTGCCGTTTACCTGGACATATTGCTGGTTGGCCTGGGCCCGATGATAAGTCGGCAAACTGACCAGCCCGGTCAGTTTAAGGTTCTCTCGTACAGCATCAACCATGACTGAATTGCCCTGAAAATCACGGCCCATCACGGTGTGTATCCGGTCTTCGAGTTCGGCTTCGCGAAGATCCACGAGCGACCGGCCATCCGAAGTCATGGTGAAGCGAACCCGCGGGTGCGCCATGGCAAGGCGGCGCACAACGTCAGCAGCTTCGGCAGTTTCAGCACGTTCCGATTTCAGGAACTTCAACCGGGCCGGCACCGCGAAAAACAAGTCAGTTGCCTCGATGACTGTGCCTTTTGAATGACCCGCCGGACGAACGGCATGCTTGTACCCACCTTCAACCCGTATTTCGCAGGCGTCGCCACCTGCACGCGGTCTGGATAAAATTTTTAACCGCGAAACTGCCGCTATGGATGGCAGTGCCTCACCGCGAAAACCCAGCGTCCGGATGTTTACCAGATCATCCTCGGCGAGTTTCGACGTGGCGTGACGCTCAACCGCCAGTTCAAGTTCCTGCGAGTTCATGCCGAAGCCGTTGTCGGCAACCCGAATCAATGATCTGCCCCCTGCAGACAATGCTATCTCGATGACGGTACAGTCGGCGTCGAGAGCATTTTCAACCAGTTCCTTCACCACGCTGGCAGGACGTTCGATCACCTCGCCGGCAGCAATGCGGTTGATAGTGTTTTCTGAAAGTCTGCGGATCATGATTTCCGGCCAGGCATTTTCTGGCGCACCTTGTCAAAAGAGAATTCACGATAGAATTGATCACGATTATGCGGTTTGCTGGTTCACCCGAAAAACATCCTGATCCGGAAAGCGCTGATACTCTGGAATCAATCAAGTTGAAGCCCCTTGATCGTGGACAGTCAACTTGAACCAATCAATACGAAAACTGTCATTTCATGCCTTTGAGATAGTCTCGCGTGAGCATTTTACCCAACTCGACGGCCGGCTGATCAAATGGATCAACATTCATCATGAATCCTGTCAGGATGGTTTCAAGCATAAAGTGCATCATCAGGGCGCCAAGGGTACGCTCATCCACCCTATCCACAGCAAAAACCCGAACAGGTCTGCCATTGCGTATCAGAACCTCGACCGCAGCTATCTGTTGAGCAGCTGTGACATCGCCTACCGTACGCCCCGCCAAGTAGCCAAGCGTCGGATCAGATGACAAGGTGTCAGGCAGGCGAGGCCCCTGGCCCTTGGTGGCCGGGAAGACCAGATTCACCAGCCTGCCTTCTGCGCCATCAATGAAAAGCTGCATCTGACTGTGCTGATCAACCGGACCTGCAGCAGCTACCGGCTGTGAGCCAAGACCGTTCTTGCCAAGGCTCTCGGCCCACAATTGCACGTACCACGCTGAGAACAATCTCAACCGGTCACTATAGGGCATCATGACCGATACATTCATGCCACGGGTTTCCTGGAGCGCCACACACACGGCAGCACCAATAACCGGAGACGCATTGTCGCCTGCCAGCACCGTCTGCAGGACGTCACCGGCACCCTTGCGAATAGCCAATCCGTCGAGCCCTGCTATTAATGCCGGCAACAATCCGACATTGGAAAGTGCGGAATAGCGTCCTCCAACATGTGGGTCGTGATCCAGCAACATCAGGCGATGCATACGGGCCAGCCTCAACAACGGGTTACCTTGCATATCGCCTGGTTCACTCAACGCAACAATATGCTGGGCGGGCACCAGGCCGGCATTTTCAAGGCTACTGATCAGGCAAAGTATCTGGACCATGGTTTCAGGCGTGGCACCAGATTTTGAAACCACGAGAACCCTTGTAGTGGCAAGCGGTAGCCGTGCAAACGCCTCCACCAGTGTCGCAGCATCCAGATTGTCAAAGAAATGTATATTGGCCCCGATACTGGAACCGCAACCCGGCACCCTATATCCGGCCAGCTGCATGATAGCCTGGGCCCCCAATGAAGAGCCACCGGTACCCAGGAATACGATATCGGTTGCCCCGTCGCGCAAAAACAGGGCGGCCATCTTGCATGACGCCAGGTCGTCGGTTTTTTGAGGCAGACGCAACAATGGCAAGGAGTGTTGCTTGTGCATGGCGCACAAGCGGACACGTGCTGCACCGGCTCGTTCAACATACAGTGCAAGATCAGAATCGCTTAAACCTGCATGGCCGACATGGGCCGCCATGCAGCCTGAAATATCGTGGAAAAATGCACCACTGGAAACGCTCATTCAGGCGGGCCCCTACAGCAGAATATGGCACTCTCATAGCTCTGGAACGAAATGAGAATGCATTGGTACGATGTTGCAGAAGAGGCCAGCTGTAATCTATTGAAATCAATCAGATTTACAATCTTCTGCTTTGTTCAAACAGAAACCACAAACCCGATCTGCAGGTCAAGGCAATCAGTATCGCCATCTTTTACCGCAAACCGCCAGTCAAACCGGAGGAACTGGCAATCAACCGGGTTCACCACCGGTTTTCAGCGGAATTCCCTCGGGCCGCCCAACAATGGAAATTGTCAAGGCCTCAGGGTCGATCAGTTTCCTGGCCACCCGCTTGGCGTCCTCAACCGTTACCGCATTGATCAAATCGTTGCGCTTTATCACATATTCGATACCCAGATTGTCTTGCTGAATGCCAAGCAGCTGGGAGGCAATCTTGCTACTGCTGTCAAAGCGAAGCGCGTATGAACCTGTCAGGTAGGTCTTTGCCTGTTCAAGCTCTTTCTCAGTCGGGCCGTTCTTTGCCATCTTCACAAGCTCGGCACGCAGTACATCCAGCGTTTCGCCCGCCTTGGAATTTTGCGTTGACACCGATCCTATCAGCAAGCCGCCGTTGGTCCAGGAAGCCAGGCCAGTATAGATGCCGTAGGTAAGACCGCGTTTTTCCCGCACCTCCTCCATCAACCGCGAACCAAAACCACCGTCTCCAAGAACAAAATTCATCACATAGGCTGTAATGAAATCAGGATCACTGCGTTGCATTCCAGGCATGGCAAACGACATCACCGATTGCGGTATCTCGCGCTCAACGATGGTGATTGAGCCTTTTACCGGCGCTTTCAGATCGGGCACCGAGATTGGCTGACCTTTCTCCGGCAATGCTCCAAACACCTTGTCCAGCAACGGTCCGAGTTCGTCGGCAGTAATATCGCCAACCACGGAAATTTGCAGATGATTGCGCACAAAAATCTCGGACCAGGCGTCTCTGAGATCCTGAGGCTTCATTGCCGATACACTGTCTGCATCACCCTTGGGTACGCGAGCATACGGATGGTCGCCAAACATGGTTTTCAGTAATGCATTGCTGGCGATGCGGTCGGGGTCTTCCTTGTCACCCTTAATTCCCAACAGGATCTGGCCGCGCACCTTGTCCATAGGTTCGGCGTCGAAACGTGGTTCGGTCACGGCAAGGCGCAGCAACTCAAAGGCAGCATCCCTGTTCTCAGACAAAGTCTGCAGCGATCCTTCAAAATGTTCACGTTCGGCATCAAACGACATGCGCATGGCCAGTTCGGACATTCGCTGCTGAAACGCCTGCGAGGTCAGATCACCGGCCCCCTCATCCAGCATGCCGGACAGGAAATAAGAACGTCCCGGTGAATTTTCGGGGTCGTTGATCGTACCGCCTCGAAACGAAAACTGCATGGAAATCAGAGGGACGGTCTTGTCGGATACCAACCACGCCTTCAACCCGCCCGGTGACTTAACTTCACGGATTTCAAATGCTTGCACACCTGCAATATGAAGCAGACTGACTACCAGTGTGATAATTGCCATTTTGTAGAATTTCATGCCTGCCGTCCGATTCCGTGACAAGAAGTATAATGTTTCAGTTTGAAGTAGCACTGGCTGCCTTTTCAGGCGCAGGTACCAAAACACCTGTAGCCGAATTGCTCAGCTTGAGATAGTTTCGCGCTGCATCGCTCACCTGCTGAGCAGTGACCTGCCTGATGCGATCAGTCCATCCCTTTGTATGATCCACTGAACGCCCGATGGCAAATGCTGCACCAAATATGTAAGCCAATCGAAACTGACTGTCGATGGCGTAAATATTGCTGGCAACAAGTTGATTGCGGGCACGTTCAACGAGATCTTCCGGCACCCCCTGTTTCAGCAGTTTGTGCAAGGCCGCATCAAGTGCTTCTTCAGCAACCTTGACATCTATACCGGGTGCAGGATCAAGCCCTATGCTGATTTCGCCACCGTCCAGCATATCGCCATTGTGCCATGACGACACCCTTGACGCGACTTTCTGACCAGTTACCAACTCGCGGTACAGGTAGGATGAAGTGCCTTGGCCAAGCGCCTGGCCAAGGAGGTCAAGCGCTTCAGACACGCCGGGAGGTGCCTGATTGACACCCGGTACCAGGTAAGTCCGGGAAATCGACGGACTGGCCACACGCGGGTCCGACATTTCAACCCGCTTGGCAGCAATCGGTGTTGGCTCCTGAGTGCGCGCACGCACCGGCGTTGGAGCAGTATTCTTCAGCTTGCCGTAGTATTTGACTGCAAGATCGCGGACTTTTGCAGGGTCAACATCTCCCGCCACAACAAGAGCCGCATTGGAAGGCGTGTAGTACTTGCGATAAAACGCCTGCGCGTCCACAGCCGCCAGATTTTCAACCTCCGACATCCAGCCGATCACCGGCCGTCCATAGGTGTGAGCAGTGTAGGCTGCAGCAGAAAGCTGTTCGCGAAGCAAGGCTTCAGGATTGTTGTCGGTACGAGAGCGGCGCTCTTCCTTGACCACCTCCAGTTCAGTCTTGATTTCCTTGTCGCCAAACACCGCGTTTGTAATGCGATCAGCGCCAAGATCCATTACAAGTTCAAGCCGATCAGTGGCGATACGTTCGTAATATGCGGTGTAATCGTAACTGGTAAATGCGTTGTCCTCACCACCGTTCAACCGAATGATCCTCGAAAACTCCCCCGGTTCAAATCGCTTGGTGCCCTTGAACAACAAGTGCTCAAGGTAGTGCGCAATGCCCGACTTGCCGAGTTCCTCATCCGCAGAACCGACACGGTACCAGACCATGTGTGTGACGACAGGTGCGCGGTGATCGGGAATGACAATTACCTTCATGCCATTTTCCAGAGTGTATTCGCTTACATCTATGTCCAGCGCCTGCGCAGGAGCCAGGGATGCAACCAACGCAATCACCGCGGCACACAGTGTCAAACATTCAAGACGGAACTTTTCAAACAGACGGGCGGTAATGGAACTAAGCAAAACATTTTCTCCAATTGGCTTCTCGAAGCCACCAACAAACACAAGCCAGCAGTAAGGTTTTTGATCGAATCACTCAAAACCCATCCTGACGTAGTGCAAGCCAAATCACTTGCGCACACTATGCATGAAGTATCGTTTTAAGGCTACTGAACTATTCGTAACCAATTACATACTCGAGAAGGTGAAGCTGCGGCTTAAAAATTACAAACAACCCAACCGGATCAAACGGTATTTTCCCGATTTTTCAATCAGCTGTCACCCAAGGCTAATCAGTTGACCACAGTTCACCGGAATTAAAAACGGTTCCGTAGTCCGGGTTTTTGGCACGCTCCAGTTCCATCTTCTTTGCCCGGGCTTCCTGATCCAGAACCGACTGCTTCTTGCGGGTACCATCAGGATTATAGGGATTAATGCCGTAACGGAGATAAGGCTCGTCGGCCGGATTTTTCTTTGGAACACCATTGGTGGAAACACCGGCAGTGGGATCACCCGGTGGTGGCGGTGCCTGATAGGCCTGTTGCTGTGCCGGCGGAGTACTCTGCTGTGTATGGCCAGGAGCGCGTTGCCCCTGCTCCACCTGGAGACCATTGCTGGAGTAGGCAGGTGCATTGGCCGCGCCAGGCCTGGGCAGCGACAGATCTGGTGGTACGGATAATGGTTGATTGCTGACGATGGCGCCGTTGTCCTCACCGCGATTGCCTGAATTGAAAGCATCCAGGACACTGGTCTCTGAACAAGCCGCGACGACGGGCAAGGCGAACACCGCCAGACAAATCCGCCAGTTTAGCTTCGGAGTCATTTCAGGAACTCTCCCATTACAACCAGTATCGCAATTAAAACGTGTCGAAAGTCGCCGCCACGCCTGACACTCGTTTGGGGCAAAAACATGACTTGTGACAGTAACATAAAATCACATGTTCGTCTGTTTTTCCTCGTGCGTGAACGAGTTATACATTAGGACCAGCACACCCGCAACGATGGCCATATCTGCTATGTTGAAAACATACCAGCTAAATCCGGCAACATGGAGGTGGAAAAAGTCCGCCACGGCACCATGCAGCAAACGATCAGTTGCGTTTGCCAGCGCGCCACCCAGCACCAAACCTATCGCAGCCGCAACCAGGGGTTTCACCTGACGAGCCAGCCATATCCACAACAAAATGGCAGCCATTACAGACAATGCGATCAGAATCCATCGCGTCGCCTGGGAATGTGACGCAAACCAGCCATAGGAGATCCCGTAATTCCAGACCATGACCAGATCAATCCCGGGAGCCACGTTCACGGGCTGGTACCGGTTAATATCAAACACGTTGATCATGTACCATTTGTGCATCTGATCCACGATGAAGGTCAGCGCAGCCATGCTCGCTCCCACCGCAGACAACCGGCCCCACATCATTGGTCTTAAGGCCATCAAACGGTCACGCCCAGCCTGGCCCATTCGCGCAATGCATCGGCATCACGAAGCGTAACGTCCGGGTATTCAGCATCGCTGCCGACTTCAGGCATAACTTTCCAGGAGCGGGCACACTTTGTGCCTTTGGCCATCGCTGGCACAACCGCAACATCACGCACCTCAACCAGGCGATAAGCTTCTTCCGGGCCTTCGCCTTGCTCAACATGTGCATCGGAGGTGATGCAGATTTCAGCCATATCAATATCCCGTACGGCGCGGGACAGGGCCTCGTCAGCGATATAGATTACGGGCGCTGACTCCAGCGAAGAACCAATGCGTTTTTCGCGACGCTCGATTTCCAGTGCACCAGTGACAACCGAGCGAACTTTCATGACCTTCGTCCACCTGGCTTCAAGTTCCTGATCGCGCCAGCTTTCCGACGCATCGGGAAACTGTTCCGTGTGAACGCAGCTTTGTTCGCCATGACGCAGGGCCCAGGCCTCATCACACGTGAATACCAGAACCGGCGCCAACCAAGACACGACGCAATCGAATATGCGGTCGATAACGGTGAGTGCCGCACGCCGCTGTACGGACGACGGCGCATCACAATAAAGCGCATCCTTGCGCACATCGAAATAGAACGACGAAAGGTCAGTAGTCATGAAATTGGAAAGCGCCGAATAAATTCGGCGGAAATCAAAATCGTCATAGCCCTTGCGCACAACCCCGTCCAGACGCGCCAGATGAGACAGCATCAGGCGCTCAAGTTCCGGCATGTCCGCGTCAGACACCCTGTCTTCAGGCCTGAAATGAGCCAGAGAGCCAAGCATCCAGCGCAAGGTATTGCGAAGCTTGCGATAGGCATCCACATTTGCCTTGATGATCTCGGGACCGATGCGCTGATCTTCAGCATAGTCAACCGAGGCCACCCACAGGCGCAGGATGTCGGCTCCATACTGTTTGATGACGTCTTGAGGTGCGGTTGAATTGTTCAGTGATTTGGACATCTTGCGGCCCTGCTCGTCCATCGTGAAACCATGAGTGAGTACAGTGTCGTAAGGTGCCCTTCCCCGTGTACCGCACGATTCCAGCAATGACGAGTGGAACCAGCCACGATGCTGATCGGAACCTTCGAGATAGAGATCAGCAGGCCATTTAAGATCTTCACGCTGCTCGAGGCAAAAGGCATGGGTGGAACCGGAATCAAACCACACATCCAGAATGTCGCGTACCTGCGTCCATTCCTTTGTCGAATAATCACCGCCAAGAAACCGCTCTGCAGCGCCATCTGCGTACCAGGCATCGGCGCCGTCTGTCATGAAGGCATCGAAAATGCGTTTGTTGACGGTCCCGTCCCTGAGCACTTCACCTTCTTCATTGACAAATACGGCAATGGGCACACCCCATGCCCGCTGGCGTGACAATACCCAGTCAGGCCTGTCAGCGATCATGCCTCGCAGGCGGTTTTTCCCGGCTGCCGGCACAAACCGTGTCTGATCAATTGCCCTGAGTGCGGTTTTGCGCAATGTGGAGCCGTTGATATCACGGTCCATATAGACGAACCATTGCGGCGTGTTGCGGAAGATCACCGGCTTTTTCGACCGCCAGGAATGCGGATATGTATGCTTCAACCGGCCGCGGGCAAACAGCATGTCAGTTTCGATCAAGGCCTTGATAACGGCGTCGTTGGCCTTGCCCTTGTCACCCTTGTCGGTGATGATCTGCTCGCCTTCAAAACCCGGCGCATCCCTTGTAAAGCGACCATCCGGACCCACGGTAAAAGGAATGTCGCTTGGCACTCCCTTGAATTGTGCCTGTTCCATCCAGATGTCAAAGTCTTCGCGGCCGTGGCCGGGGGCAGTGTGAACGAACCCCGTGCCAGCATCATCCGTGACGTGATCACCGTCGAGTAGCGGCACTGCAAATGTATACCCACCCGAATAACCGTGAAGTGGATGGCGGCAAACCATTCCTGACAATTCATCTGGAGTCACATCAGCAAGGCGCCTAAAAGCCACTTTGGCCTTGGATGCACATTCGCCTGCTAGCGAGTCAGCAAAAATCAACTTCTCGCCTGCCTGAGGTCCAAAGTCATTTTCCGCAGCAGAGATTTCATACAGCCCGTACTTGATCCGGTTAGCATAGCTGATGGCCCGATTACCCGGAATTGTCCACGGTGTTGTTGTCCAAATAACGACAAAAGCGCCCAGAATGCCCTTGGGGTCACTAACGGGTCCTTCCCTTGTCAGACTTTGGATCGGGAATTTCACCCACACCGTATCAGACTGGTAATCCAGATACTCAACTTCTGCTTCCGCCAATGCGGTTCGCTCGACTACCGACCACATGATCGGCTTGGATCCACGATACAACTGACCGGACATGGCGAATTTCATCAGTTCATCGGCTATGCGGGCTTCAGCCTCGAAGTTCATCGTCAGGTAAGGGTCTACAAAATCACCCACCACGCCAAGGCGCTTGAATTCTTCCGTCTGGACGCCAATCCAGTGTTTGGCGAACTGGCGGCATTCCTCGCGGAACTCATTGATCGGAACATCGTCCTTGTCCTTGCCCGCAGCGCGATATTTTTCCTCGATCTTCCATTCGATCGGCAAGCCGTGACAATCCCAGCCCGGCACATAATTGGAATCGTAGCCGCGCATCTGGAACGAACGGGTGATAAGGTCCTTAAGGATCTTGTTGAGCGCATGGCCAATATGAATGTTGCCATTGGCATAGGGCGGACCATCGTGCAGTACATACTTCGGGCGGCCTCTGGATTGCTCACGCAACGTCCTGTACAGGTCCATGCTTTCCCACTTCGCGAGGATTTCCGGCTCTTTGTCTGGCAGACCGGCGCGCATGGGGAAATCGGTCTTGGGCAGGAACAGCGTTTTGGAATAATCGCGTTCCGTCTTGGTATCGCTCATGGTCAATATGCTTCCAGATATGCAATGTCGCGCGGGTTCTAGCAGTGTTCGTGAAGGGATGGAAGAAGGCGAGGTGACAGCGCTGAAAAACCTGATAACCTGACCGTTCGAACATCCAGTCCAAAGGGCGCAGGCATTTCAAAATGACTACACTCCACACAGTTCCCGCGCGGCGCGGCAAGGCGGTTCCTGTCAACAAGGGCCAGTCAATCAGGATTATCAACACTCACGGCACGCAGGTTGTAGATTTCTGGGCGTTTGTAGCGGGCCATCTGACGGAGTTTACCGGCATGGAACAGTGCCGTGCCACCTGGAAGCATCTTTATCCGCAAACCGGCGATGCACTTTATTCAAACCGCCGCCGCGCGCTCATGACCTTGACCGAAGACACCTCTCCGGGTCGTCACGACACGCTTATGGCACCTTGTGACAACGAACGCTACGGTCTTCTGGGCTGCACCGAGTATCACGACAACTGCAAGGACAACATGCACGCAGGCCTTGCCGAGCTTGGCTTCACGGTTCCATTTACACCCGCCTCCATAAACCTGTTCATGAACATACCCTGGCAGCAGGATGGCTCACTGTCGTTTGACCCTGCCCTGTCGAAACCAGGCGATTACCTCACCCTGCGCGCCGAGATTGATGTAATTGCGGTTATGTCGTGCTGCCCGCAGGATATACTTGACATCAACTCGCAAACCACTACCGAGGCGCATTTCGAAATTCTGAACTAATGTTACCGGGAACCGATTATGAGTTCGTCTGCTCACGCTGAACACCTGTACCAGGCAACGATCAAGCTGTTCGGTTCTGAACCCGAGCCGCCGTTCGAGGATGAACGCAGGCTGATGGCCGACTGGGGCCGCAAATGGGGCGTGGACAATGATGTCGGCAAAATCCGCTCAATCCTGATGCATCGGCCCGGCCCCGAGCTCAACATGGTTGATCCGGCCAAGAAGTTGGCAGAAACCGGCACGTTCGGTGATCTGGAAGCAGGCTGGTACTGGCAATCGGAAGAAATACCGCCCGCAGATGACATGCGCGCCCAGCATGACGGACTGGTGGAAGTGTTGCGGGCCGAGGGTGTTGAGGTTTACTTTCTCGACAGCGGCACGGACCGATTGTTGAAGGCGTGTTACACGCGAGACCCGGTTATCATGGTCAAGGGCGGCGCAATCGTATGCCGCATGGCGCCACGTATCCGCCAGGGCGAGGAGCTGGTAGTCACCAGAACGCTGGCGAATCTCGGTGTCCCGATCCTGCGTACCATTCATTCCAACGGCATGCTGGAGGGTGGAAGTTTCGCCTGGAGCAATTCACAGACCGCGGTTGTAGGCCGTTCAATTCGCGTCAATGACGAGGCCATCAGCCAGTTGCAGGACGTGCTGCAGCGGCAGGGTGTTGAGTTGATAGTCGTTGATCTGTGTGGCTATCTTATTCATATCGACGGAGCCTTTGTCATGGTCGACCATGACCTTGCCCTGCTTGACCCGAGACAGTTGCCGTTCTGGTTTCTGGAGCGACTGAAAGCACTGAAAATCCGAACCATCGAGGTCACCCCCGCCGACAATGGCTGGATCATCAACGGACTTGCGGTGGCGCCCGGGCGTTACATCATGGGCGAAGGAGCAAGCAATCGCACGCTGGACGCCATGCAGCAGGCTGGTGTTGAGATCATCGCGCTGCAGTACGACAAGATGCAGCTGAACGGCGGCGGCATTCACTGTTCAACCACGCCACTTGAGCGGGACAGCTTGTAACCTGCATACTGCGTGGAAGGTTTTGCAATGAACGGGCGACAGCCGCCAGCAAGACAAATTTTGACCACTGGTCTGTGAGTGCTAAGCTTGCACACAACAGTCACAAGGGACATCAGCGTCATGAGCGGATTTTTCTCGAAACTTTTCGGCGGCAGTGGTGAAAAACCTGCGGTCGCTTTTGAAACAGAAACCTACAAGGGCTTCGTAATTGTGCCAATGCCAAAAGGCAGTAGTGGTACGTATAATATTGCCGGCAGGATACACAGGGAAGGTGATCCGGACGGGCCGTCACACGACTTCATCCGGGCCGACACATTCACATCAACAGACGAAGCGGTGCGCTTTACCATCATCAAGGCGAAACAGATCGTCGACCAGCAGGGTGATCGCCTGCTGAAGTAGGCAGACTGCTATGCGCTCCACTTCGTGCGCATGGTGACAAGTTCCTCAGAGGCGGTCGGATGAACCGCCATGGTTGAATCAAAGTCTGACTTGGTGGCGCCCATCTTCACTGATATTCCCAGTAATTGTGCCATTTCACCGGCATCCGGTCCGATTATGTGACACCCGACCACCTTGTCCGATTTCGGCTCAACAATCAGCTTCATCAGCATTTTTTCATCGCGTCCTGACAACGTGTGCTTCATCGGGCGGAAGGTGGATTTGTAGATGTCCACTTCTGCGAATTGCTCGCGCGCCTGAGCTTCCGTCAATCCTACCGTTCCGATCTCCGGTTGCGAGAACACGGCGGTAGGGATCAGCGAATGGTCCATTCTGATATCCTTGCCGTTGAACAGATTGTCCGCAACAGCATGACCTTCACGAATGGCGACCGGGGTCAGCGCCACCCGGTCGGTGACATCACCAACAGCATAGATGTGGTCCACGTTGGTTTTTGAATACTCATCTACCTTGATGGCACCATTGGGCCCTGTTTCAACACCTGCATGCTCCAGGCCCAGCCCCTGAGTGTAAGGCGACCGGCCAATGGCAAACATGATCTGATCGGCTTCCAGAACATCACCATTCGTCAGGGTGCCTTTCAGAACATCGCCCTGCTTCTCGATCCTGGTAAACACCTGCCCGGTGACAACATCAATGCCCTTTTTGGTCATCTCCACCGTCAGGTGATCGCGGATATCGTCATCAAACCCGCGGAGAATTTTATCGCCCCGATAAAGCAGGGTCGTATCTGCGCCAAGGCCGGAAAAAATGCCGGCAAACTCCACTGCAATGTAGCCGCCACCGGCAATCACGATACTCTGCGGGAGCGCTTCCAGATGAAACGCTTCATTGGAAGTAATCACATGCTCGATTCCAGGCAATTTTTCGTCCAGATTTACGGTACCGCCAGTGGCAATGAGAATATACTTTGCCGTCACATGGCGTTGCTCAGCGACCAGGAACACCGAGTGCGGATCGCGAATTTCTGCGCGCGAGTTGAACAGTTCAACACCGGCTTTTTCAAGATTTGCAATGTAGACCCTGTTGAGCCGGTCAATCTCCATGTTTTTGTTGGAAATCAGCGTCCGCCAGTCGAATGCAACCTTTTTTGTAGTCCAGCCGAACCCGACGGCATCTTCGAAACTCTCGGCAAAATGGCTGGCGTAAACCAGCAGTTTTTTTGGCACGCAACCGCGAATGACACAGGTGCCGCCATAACGGTATTCTTCGGTGATGCCGACTTTGGCGCCGTGTGTTGCCGCTATTCGGGCAGCGCGAACACCACCGGACCCGCCGCCGATGACGAAAAGGTCGTAATCGTACTGTGACATAAAATTTCAGCTTTCTATTATTTCCAGACCGTCGGGACCACCCAGTATCGCCATGCTCGCCATTCCAATAAACAAGCCGTGATCAACCACACCTGGAATTGTCGAGATTACCGATGCGAGTTTCTGGGCGTCGGGAATTTTACCGAACGCACAATCGATAATCACATTTCCATTGTCTGTTACAAACAATTCGCCATCGCGAATGCGCAGGGCAAGCGCCCCTTCGCACCCGGCCCATTTACCGGCATGTTCTAGTTTCATGGCGGTGGACTTGACGCCGAACGGCACCACCTCCACCGGCAGCGAAAATGCACCCAGTGTCGCAACCTTCTTGGTATGGTCCGCAATTACGATCATCCGCTTTGAAGAAGAAGCCACAATCTTCTCGCGCAAGAGCGCCCCACCACCTCCCTTGATCAAGGTGAGATTTGCATCAAGTTCATCCGCACCATCAACCGTCAGGTCCAGTACCGGTTCTTCGTCAAGTCGTATCAGGGCAATACCCAGGCTTTCGGCCTGTTCCCGGGTCGCTTCAGAGGTAGGCACGCAAACGACATTCAAGCCGTTTGCTACCATCTCGCCCAGGCCAGCTACAAATCTGGCTGCCGTAGACCCCGTACCCAACCCAATCTTCATGCCGTCGCTCACGTGCTGCAATGCTTCGCGAGCGGCGGCTTCCTTGGCCTCGTCCAGCGTCACGTGTGAAGGCCACCCATCAGCATATATTTCATCTCGACGTATTCCTCGGTGCCATGAATGGAACCTTCTCGGCCAATGCCTGATTCCTTGACGCCACCGAACGGAGCAACTTCCGTCGAGATAATGCCTTCATTGATGCCGACGATGCCGTAGTCCAGCCCCTCACCAACTCGCCATACCCTGCCGATGTCGCGGGTATAGAAATAACATGCCAGACCAAACTCTGTATCATTTGCCATACGAATGGCTTCTTCTTCGGTCTTGAAACGGAACAGTGGCGCCACCGGGCCAAAGGTTTCCTCCCGGGTTATTTTCATATCCGTTGTAACGTCGCGCAGGATGGTCGGTTCGTGAAAGTTTCCGCCAAGCGCCTTGCCGCCGGCAACAACGCTGGCGCCCTTGTCGAGGGCATCCTGGATATGCTCCTGAACCTTGTCGACACCCGCCTTGTTGATCAATGGCCCTGTGGTCACCCCTTCCTTGGTACCGTCTCCGACCTGCATTTTGGAAACCGCTTCTGCGAGTTCTGCCGCGAAAGCGTCATACACGCCTTCCTGCACCAGCAACCGGTTGGCGCATACGCAGGTCTGGCCGGCATTGCGGTATTTGGATGCCATGGCGCCTGCAACGGCTGCGTCCAGATCGGCATCATCAAACACAATAAACGGCGCGTTGCCGCCCAGTTCCATACCAACCTTCTTGACCGTGTCGGCACACTGTTTCATCAGCACTTTTCCGATTTCGGTGGAGCCCGTGAAAGTCAGCATTTTTATGATCGGGTTTGAAGTCATCTCTGCACCGATTTCAGAAGACTTGCCCGTAACCACATTGATGACACCGGCAGGTATGCCGGCGCGCTCTGCCAGTTCACACAAGGACAACGCAGACAGAGGTGTCTCGGATGCAGGCTTGATCACGATGCTGCAACCCACGGCAAGTGCCGGGCCGGCTTTGCGGGTGATCATGGCATTGGGAAAATTCCAGGGCGTGATGGCAGCAACCACGCCAACCGGCTGACGTGTGACCACGATGCGGGCATCTGCCTTGTGGCTTGGAATGGTCTCACCGTAGATGCGCTTGGCCTCTTCGGCAAAGAATTCAATGAACGAGGCACCGTAGGCAATTTCACCACGAGACTCCGCCAGCGGCTTGCCCTGTTCGGCGGTCATGATCTGGGCCAGGTCTTCCTGGTTTTCCATGATCAGGTTATACCAGGTGCGCATGATGTTGCAGCGTTCCTTGGCGGTTTTGGCCGCCCAGCCCTTCATGGCCTCGCCTGCAGATTCTATGGCCTGTCTGGTTTGCGTTGCACCGAGTTTGGGAACCGAGGCAATCACGTCTCCGGAAGCCGGGTTGGTGACCTCGATGGTGTCGTCGCCAGAGATCCACTTGCCATTGATGTAGCACTGTTCCTTGAGTAATGATTTGTCCTTGAGAATATCCCTCAGGGCCTGGGTCTTGATCGCGTCCATAAGCAGAGCCTCCTCACTTAAAGTTTAGCTGGCTGGCGGTGTAGCATGACCTGCTTCACACTCCAAGGCACATCAGCTTGCTTCTGGACCACAGAAGTTACATACCTGCCTCAGCGAACCAGCGTGCCGTGACAGCGAGGAAAAATGCCCAAATCCGCCGTAATTTTTGATCTGGATGGAACTCTAGTCGACACTGCCCCTGATCTGTGGCAGGCCACCAACCATGTCCTGAAAGCCCACGGCCGGCGCGAAGTATCACTGGACGATGTTTACGGGATGGTCGGCATGGGTGCAAAAAAGCTGATTGAACACGGCTTCGAACGCACCGGCGAGCCAGCCCGCGCTGACATGATCGATATTCTGTTTCGTCAGTTCATTGATCATTATTCTGTAAACATAACCGCGCATTCGAGACCATACCCAGGCGTACTGGCGCTGCTTGACGAACTGAAATCCCGTGGTATAGGCCTTGCCGTGTGCACCAACAAGTTGGAGCGTTTGTCGGTCAAGCTGATCAATGAACTCAACATGGATCATTACTTCTCTGCGGTGATCGGACCGGATACAACGGGAGTGGCAAAACCGGATCCCCGGCCACTGGATGCAGCCATCAGGGCTGCCGGCTCAACGCGTTCGCATGCGGTCATGATCGGCGACAGCGCCACCGACATCCGCACCGCTCAGGCGGCCTCAGTTCCAGTTGTAGCTGTAAGCTTCGGCTACACTGACACTCATGTGTCGGCTTTTGGCCCGAACCATGTGGTGGATCATTTTGATGAAATACTACCAATCCTCGAGGCCCGGTTCGCGGCTCATGTTTGAGGTCCAGGTGCCTGCTCGATGCGACCAAGCAAATGGCCTGAAGTCGCGGTAAGCATGGCCATTGGCACCAGGTAGATCAGCGACATGGCCCAGTTGCCGTTGCCAGTTGAAACCAGCCAGGTGGTTACAGCCGGACCAATGAGCTGCCCGATAGCCACACATTGCAGCATCAGACCGTTTACGCTGGAGACATGCGCCGGGCTGGGCGCGTGCAGGGCCACACCTGCGAACAATGATCCCGGTATCATGCCGCCGAAGCTTGAAAACAGTACGGCCCCGGCTATACGCACCGGCACCGGTAAACCGGCACACATTACTGTTACTGCTCCAAGCGCCATCGCTGTGCTTGCCACAAGAATCAGGGTTTGCCGGCGCGCACCGCGATCCAGCATGAAACCGGCGGCAACATTGCCGGCAGTGTTGACCACCATGATCATCGCGCCAACTGCCGCCGCAGGCGCCAGTTCCCATCCGGCCCGCTCTACCAGAATCAGCGGCACAAACGAGGTGACAGCCATGTACTGCCCGGAATAGCATCCGAAAACCGCGCCCAGCATGACAGCTCCAGGGGTTTTCAGGACCGCCTTGACGCGCTTTTCCCTTATGCTGGGTGCAGGGCCCTGTTCACGCGGCGCAGCCCAGACAAGGGCAGCAAAAAACACCACATAACTTGCCGAAATCAACAGCCACAATCCGCGCCACCCAACGTTGGCTATCACAATGCCGCCGGCCAGCAGGATCAAGCCGGCTCCCAGCGGCAGATACGCGCCCCAAAGTCCCATGGCGGTCTGGCGTGTGCGATCATCGGCAAGTCTCATCACCAGTCCCGGCAACGACACCGAAATCATGAAGAATCCAACACCTTCGGCAACCCGGCTTGCTATGAGTGTCACGGCGGTTTCGGCCAAAGCGCCGGCTGCGCCAGCCACTGCTGCAAGCACCAGGCCGGCCATCGCAAGCCTCAATTGTCCCCATCTGTCGGACAATGCACCGAACAACAATCCCGCCACCGCCGCGACCAGCGAAAACATTGACACAACAAGGCCAGCCTGCAACAGCGACAGGCCCAGTTCCGCCCGCAATACCGGTAGCGCAGCCGGCGCTTTGCCGACCAGGAATGCTGCCGCCACGCCGGTCAAAAAAACCGCCCAGATGCGCGGCCATTGCCCGGTGTTTTCAGAAAATGATGACATTGAAGGATGGCCCTGCCCGGTTTTGGCCGGATTGTGCCATTGCGCGCCAGTGATTACCATGGAGAGTTCGTCACGATTGGCGTTCTTTTGACCAACTACTCATTCACCGGCGGGTGATGACGGTTAAAAACAGCCGGTTGACGATGCCCGCGCAGCGGTAGACATTGAAGGGTGAGTTTTACGTCAGGCTGAATCGATGACTTGCGATACCAAATCCGAATTCTATCCGCGCGACCGTTCATGGCACCCGAAGGGGCTGACACCGGCCTATAATTCCTCTGTGCTGCGGTCGCCGAAACGCGCATTGCTAAGGATGCCGACTTCGCTAAGCGAGACGTCCGGTCCTGTTTTCGGTCACAATTTGCTGGGTGAACATGATGCCGATATGTTGCGTAACGCGGTCGTCGATGGCGACCCGGTCGGTGAGCGCATTGTGGTATCCGGCCGCGTGCTCGATGAAAATTCCCGCCCGCAACCCGATGTGCTCATCGAAGCATGGCAGGCAAATGCCGGGGGGCGTTACCGGCATGTGCGAGACGGGTATCTTGCACCACTTGACAGGAACTTTTCAGGCTATGGCCGCTGCCTGTCGGATGCGCAGGGAAACTATACCCTGCGCACCATCCGGCCCGGCCCCTATCCGTATCCCAATAACGGGCCGGCATGGCGGCCGGCTCACATTCACCTGTCGCTGTTTGGCGCCTCGTTTGCGCAACGCCTGGTCACACAGTTTTATTTCGAAGGTGATCCGCTGATCAAACATTGCGCCATCGCCAATGCTGTCAGCGACCCTGCCGCTGTCGACCGACTGGTTGCCAGGTTTGATCTCGACAACGCCGTACCGTTTGATGCGCTCGCCTATCGGTTTGATATCGTGCTGCGCGGTCGCAACGAAACACCTCTCGATGCGGGGCATGGCTGATGAGCAGGCGCCTGAAGGAAACTCCCTCACAAACTGCCGGCCCTTACGTGCATATTGGCCTGCTGCCGGAGGCTGCCGGTTTCGAAGTAAAACAGCATGGCATATCATGCAGCACCAGATTAGGCAGCGGCACGCCAATTATCATCACCGGGGTGGTTCGTGATGGCGCCGGGGAAATCGTCAAGGATGCACTGCTGGAAATCTGGCAGGCAGATGGTAACGGAGTTTTCGCTGATGGCCACCGGGGGTTTGCGCGCAGTCACACTGATTTCGAAACCGGCGAGTTCCGCTTCGAAACCGTGAAACCCGGATCGGTCGAATGGAGCGATGGCTCACCGCAGGCGCCGCACATCACCCTGATGGTGTTTGCGCGCGGCATCAACATGCATCTGCACACGCGTATCTATTTTGGCGATGAGAGCGATGCCAATGCGTCTGATCCGGTGCTCAATGCCATCGCCGATGGCCGCGAGACTCTGCTGGCAAAGCCTGATACCAGTTCCAACAACAGCTATCGCTTTGATGTTTCGCTACAGGGCGAATCTGAAACCGTGTTTTTTGATATCTGAGGAAACCTATGTCCGATCCCTGCATAATCTGCGTTGCCATTACAGGATCCGTGCCGACGAAAGCCGCCAACCCGGCGGTGCCGATCACCATCACCGAACAGATCGAGAGCACACAGGCAGCCTTCGAAACAGGCGCTTCCATTGCTCACTGTCATGTGCGCAATGATGATGAGACACCGACATCAGATCCAGAAAAATTTGCGCTGCTGGGCGAGGCTTTGCGCAAGCACTGCCCCGGCATGATCATCCAGTATTCAACGGGCGGTCGCTCAGGTGCGGGTCATGAACGTGGCGGTATGCTGCCGCTGAAACCGGACATGGCGTCCCTGACCGTCGGTTCCAACAACTTTCCGGCACGGGTTTACGAAAATTCCCCGGATCTGGTGGACTGGCTGGCAAGTGAGATGTTGACCTATGGAGTCAAACCGGAAATCGAAGCCTTTGATCTCAGTCATATTTTTCAAGCAGTCAGGATGACCGAAGACGGCCGCATAAAAGGACCGTTGTACGTACAGTTTGTCATGGGCGTGAAAAACGCCATGCCCGTCGACAGGGAAGTTTTTGACTTCTACGTGAAAACCCTGAACCGCCTGGCACCTGATGCCAAATGGTGCGGCGCGGGAATTGCGCAAAACCAGATTGTTCTCAACGACTGGTGCATCGCAGCGGGCGGACATGTCCGTACCGGGCTCGAGGACAATGTGCGGCTGGACCGAAACACGCTCGCTCCGTCCAACGCGGCCCTGGTAAAGCGCGCTGTTGAACTGTGCGACAAGCACGAGCGGCCTGTCGCCAGCTGGCAGCAAGCCCGCGACATACTGCAACTTCCTCTGGCAGCCTAGGGTCAGGAGGCAAAGGATAACAAGAAATGTCCCACATCTTCCCAAGACACACGAAGTCCAATCCGGCCACCGCGGTAGCCGGCGATGGCGTTTACGTGATCGATGCCGGCGGCAAACGCTATCTGGACGCATGCGGCGGTGCGGCGGTTTCGTGCCTTGGCCACTCCAATAGTATCGTGCGCGGCGCCGTAAAGGCGCAACTGGACAAACTCGCCTGGGCGCACACCAGTTTTTTCACTTCCGAGCCTGCTGAACAACTGGCCGACATGCTGATCGAACGTGCGCCAAAAGGCATTGACCGGGTGTATTTTGTATCTGGTGGATCGGAAGCTACCGAAGCCTCAATGAAACTGGCCAGGCAATATTTTCTGGAAAAGGGTGAGCCGAACCGGCGGCATGTGATCGCGCGCTGGCAGAGTTATCATGGTAACACGCTGGGCGCACTGGCCGCCGGTGGCAATCGCTGGCGCCGCAAGCAGTTTGAGCCATTTCTGACCGCCGCCATGCATCACATAGACGCCTGTTATTTCTGGCGCTGGGCACAGGCCGGCGAAACACCTGAAGCATACGGCCTGCGCATGGCCAACCAACTCGAGGAAAAAATACAGGAACTTGGCGAGGATAGTGTCGCAGCCTTTATTGCCGAACCTGTCGTGGGAGCCACTCTCGGCGCGGTCGCTGCCGAGACCGGTTACTTCAAACGTATCCGCGAAATTTGCAACAAGTATGGCGTATTGCTGATCCTTGATGAAGTGATGTGCGGCATGGGCCGATGCGGCACACTGTTTGCTTCCGAACAGGAGGATATTTTCCCGGACATGGTCTGCATTGCCAAAGGTCTCGGTGCGGGTATTCAGCCAATCGGCGCCATGTTGTGCTCCGCTGAAATCTATTCCGCAATTGAGCATGGCTCCGGCTTCTTCCAGCACGGGCATACGTACCTTGGTCACCCGGCAGCCTGTGCTGCCGGAGTAGCAGTTTTGCAGGAAATAGAACGTCATGACCTTTTGAGTAATGTCAATGCGATGGGCGGCAACCTGAAGGCCGCTCTCGAGTTCTCGTTTCGGGCAGCATCCCCATGTTGGCGATATTCGCGGACGCGGATTGTTCCTGGGTGTTGAACTGGTGCAGGACAAGGACTCCAAGCAACCATTCGACCCAGCACTGAAGCTCCATGCGGACATCAAGAAACGTGCACTGTCCGGCGGTCTTATGGTTTATCCAATGGGAGGCACTGTTGATGGCCAGGCGGGCGACCACGTATTGATCGCACCGCCATACATCATCACCGAGACCCATATTGCTGAAATCATGGACAAACTGGACACAGCGATAAATGGCTCGTTGACTGCCAGCAAGGCTGCTTGACGAAACATGTCTGATCCAACTGCCATTACCCGCCTGGGGGGCGATAGCGCCGTGCCCGCCTCGCCGGACGAGGCAATAATGGAGCGTGTGCCGTCTCCGCATGAAGACACCGATTATCTGGTACGGTTTACGGTGCCTGAGTTTACCTCCATCTGCCCGGTTACCGGTCACAGCCGGACTTTGCCCATCTGGTCATCGATTATGTGCCGCAAAACTGGATCGTCGAATCCAAGTCGCTGAAACTGTATCTTGGCTCATATCGCAGTCACGGAGCCTTCTACGAAGACTGTACGGTTCGCGTTGGCCGCGATATCGTGACTCTTCTGGAACTCAGATGGCTGAGTATCGGTGGATACTGGTATCCACGCGGCGGTGTTCCAATTGACGTTTTCTGGCAAAGCGGCGGGCCCCCGAGAGGCCTGTGGCTGCCGGATCGGGGTGTGCCGCCTTATCGCGGCCGGGGATGATTACTGCCCCCGTTCGTGTTTCGGGCAATGATCGCGCTTTCGCGAGCGGAGCAATGATTGATCAGACGATCACAAACGCATCATTCTTCAGAAATGTTGTTTCGAAAGATATTGAGCCTGGAAGTGGTATTAGTCCCTCGATGCCCGGCGTCCTACCTGAGCTGCATAAACATCACTCTTATTGACGGGCTTGAACAACATTGTCTCGCCGTTCTGACTATCGGTTGCCACAAACCACTCGCCGTTCTGGGTGATCGACCCGCACTTGTATTCTCCACGCGTCCATGACTGCCATGAAATACAAAGTTCCTCATCCCTGATGACCCAAAGACCCTTGTCTTCCTTACCGAACGCCCGGCCAAGCATGGTACCGTCGTCTTTCGCCGCAATCAGCAGCCGGTATCCCCCGGCAACACGGGCTTCGTAGTGACCGGGGAAAAGTCCTTCCAGGGCGTCGGGTTCCAGTGACAGTTGTTCCGCAGGAACGGCCACCGGCTGTTCTGCCTGAACCGCAGCGGCAAGCGGCAGCGCAAACATGGTTGCGGCGATGGCGACAATCAACTTTTTCATAGGAAACCCCTTGGAGAACTAACTTGAACTGCGCACGATGAAGAACACTTTCAGATTTTCCCTGCTCACTGGAGGACGATGCGCATTAAAATACTATCGGCACGTATGGTAACTATTGAATTAACGTAGTTTCCAAAAGCCACCATATCATGTGGATTTCGTGTCGCAATTGCGGCGCTTCACAGTGGGTAACTGGCTGGATTTATTGCTTTTTCAACCCAGTTCCTGGTTATTTTCTTGCTGGCTTCGGTGATTGTTCAGATTTATCGGAATCTTATGACCTTGGGGAATGTCGGTCAGATGAAAGCAACCTCGCCAGTCTGTATGACGGCTTTTACCCGGGCGGTATGAAAAAAAGCCTTGTGATGCGTCCCAAGCTGGCTAGGCTCCAGTTGTAGCGGAAATCAGGGTACACAGTTTGTGTGTCCGACCAGGAGGGGTCAATTATGGATTTAACTTCACTTATCGTACAAGCCATTGGCGGTGCAGCAGGTGGCACGGCTGGTGGTAAACTCATCAGTGGCGGCGACATGGGGCACGTTGGCAACCTGATCGCGGGTGCGCTGGGTGGTATTGGCGGCGGCTCAGTGCTTGGTGGCTTGCTGGGCGCTGCCGGAGGTGACGCAGCAGGCGGCATGGATATTGGTGCAATCGCCGGTCAACTTGTCGGCGGCGGTATTGGCGGCCTCGTTGTTCAGACAATTGTCGGGATGCTCAAGAACAAATTCATGAGCTGACGATGCCACAAAGTGTCAATCAACTGACGGGCATCATGGCATTGCCGTGGTGCCTGTCGGTTTTTTTCGAAGCTCCAAAGCGGTCGTCGTTATAGCGGCCGGCCAGCATACTCATCCCGCGTCGCAAAATACCCCGCAAATGCAAGAACGGCGTGCAGCTGATGCAAGCACTGACCGGGAAGGTGTTCGAGACGTCATCAAGAAAACCGCTCAGTCGCTATCAGGGGAACGTCAATTCAACCTTCAGGCAGTTATCGGTCAGCCGAAGGTATCGCACTGGCGCATTTCGCCGGACTTGAGTCCGCGCGTGAACCACTCAACCCGCTGGGCAGAGGTGCCATGTGTAAAGCTTTCCGGTACCACATATCCCTGGCTGCGTTTTTGCAGTCGATCATCACCAATTGCTGTGGCAGCATTGATGCCTTCTTCAATATCGCCTTGTTCCAGAATGTTCTTGTTGTCGTGCGCCCATACGCCGGCCAGGCAATCTGCCTGTAATTCCATTCGTACCGACAGGTTGTTGGCTTCGGTTTCTGACGTTCTTGCTCGCGCAGCCGTTACCTTGTCTGCAATGCCAAGCAGGTTCTGCACATGATGGCCCACCTCATGCGCGATAACATAGGCATAAGCAAAGTCACCCGATGCACCGAGTCGTGTCCTCATGTCCCGGAAAAAACTGAGGTCGATATATACTTTCCCGTCGCGCGGACAATAAAACGGGCCCATTGCCGATTGGGCAGCACCACACGCTGATTGCACGAATCCGGAAAACAGAACCATTTGCGGTTCTTCGTACTGGCGATTGTTTTCCCTGAATATCCGGGTCCAGGTCCGCTCGGTGGTTGACAACACCTTCGCGGCGAACTTGCCCATTTCATCATTGGCCGCAGGAGTGTTCTGTTGTCCCTGGGTCTGGGGAATTTGTTGCTGGGTTTGCGGTGCAAAGCCGCCGCTCAACATTTCCAGCGGGTTTATACCGAATGCCAGCCAAAGGATTCCAAGGATTACAATGGTACCTATCCCGATGCCACCGCCACCGCGTCTGCCAATTGGCACGCGAAATCCACCCCGGCGACTGCCTTGTCCCCGGCGATCCTCGACATTAGAGCTTGCCTGTTCGTCATCCAGCCGCATGGCTACATTCCTCTACTACACTAGCAACCAATTTCTATGCAGTTTCGCCGCAACCGCACCGAAACATCAAGCGATAAGTGCTACTATCAGGGAATTGACTCAAGCACTCCTGGCGAAACCGTCGCCATTGTCAGCCGGATAGGTGGGATAAAGCCCGCGGGTTTCGGCGAGTTGCTGGACCAGCGCCAGAACACCATCAATTGCCGGTGTGGCAACACCAGCGATATTGCCCATTTCCTGAACTGCAGTTACCAGGGCATCAATTTCCAGGGCCTTGCCGGAATCAAGATCCTGCAACATGGAGGTGCGATGCGCACCGACACCTGCAGCCCCGTCAATGCGGCGTTCCACATCAACACGAAAACCTGCACCCAGCTTTTCGGCCAGCGCTTGTGCTTCCAGCATCATGGATTTCGCCAGCGCGCGGGTTCCAGGTTCCGTCGCAACAACATCAAGCGTCGCACCAGTGAGCGCAGAAATCGGATTGAAACAGAGATTGCCCCACAATTTGAGCCAGATTTCAGAACGGATATCATCCAGAACCGGAGCACGAAGACCGCCCTGCTCCAACACACTCGACAATGCTTGACAGCGAGGTGATACCGTACCGTCCGGCTCACCAATGGAGAACTTGTCACCATACACGTGCCTGATCACACCGGGCTCAACAATTTCTGTTGCGGGATAAACCACACAGCCTATGGCGCGGCCGGGCCCGAATGTGTTCCACTGATGATCGCCGCGGTCAACGGCGTCCAGCCTGCTTCCTTCAAATTCACCTGACAACTTGTGGAAGTACCACCAGGGCACACCGTTTTGACAAGTAACAACCGCTGTATTTGGCCCCAGCAGCGGTTTGATACTTTCAGCTGATTGCCATGCCTGATGACTCTTTAGCGCGACTACCACGTAATCCTGAGGTCCCAGATTCGCCGGGTTTGATATTGCCGTTACCGGCACCGAGGTGCTTTCGCCGTCCTTGACGAGGGTCAGGCCGTTTTCCTGCATGGCTTTAAGATGGGGCCCACGGGCAATAAGCGACAGCTCCACGCCCGGTACGCTCGCCAGAGCATGGCCCATGTATCCGCCAATTGCACCAGCTCCGTAAATGCATATTTTCATTATGGAAAACCCTTAAGCGACATGGGATCAGATTCATTTCTAACGGCCCGCGCATGCACGAACAAGCGCATCATTCCACCATATGGCAGAAACACATCCTGTTATGCATATTTCGAATATTTATTTTTATTAATCAATTGATGTAAAATGATTTTTCTTGTTTAGCATTACTTTTAAGAATGTAATTTCATCCAGTACCGAAGCAGCATTCCACATAGTGGAACAGATTCTATCGACCTGAAGTTTCAAATTATCTGCAAATGAGGAGACCGCGCGAACCCGGATGACGCCCGGCACATCCCGGCGTGGGTTTTGGCGGATGATTTTCCTGCCAGCGAACATTTCAATGCCGGGGCAGTCATACTGTGAAAGTAAAAGGCGGATTCACCTGCGTTGATGCCAACGCAGCCCTTCACAAATGCAACATTATGAGTTCTCTTGAACCCATAATGTCGCTCTGGCACTTTCGAACTGATCCGTCACATGCAGATAAAAAACCCGGCTATGCCTTCGTTTCCGGTTTGGCCGGTTTCACCCTTGTCCAGATGATCTTGAACAGTGGCAAAAAGATCAGGATAATCGCGATGATCGTGATCGGGCCTGCTATCGGCCTGGTAAAGAAGATTGTCGGATCGCCTGAAGACAGTAAAAGGGACTGGCGCAGTGTCGGCTCGGCGATTGGGCCCAGCACAATGGCGAGAACCGCCGGCGCGAGCGGATAGTCGAGCTTACGCAGGAAGAAGGCGCCGAGACCGAAACCGAGCATCAACCAGACGTCGTGCATGTCCTGAGTTGCAGCATAGCCACCGACCACAGACAATACAAAGATCATCGGTGCCAGGATTGTGAACGGCATGCGCAGCATCCAGATGAACAGCGGGATGAAGGCAACATTGATTGCCAGTGCGAAGAAGTTTGAGACATAGAATGAACCGATCAGCCCCCATACAAACTCACTTTGATCGGTAAACAATCGCGGACCGGGTGTCAGGCCCCAGATGACCATACCACCAAGCAGGATGGCCGTAGTCGGGGACCCCGGAATGCCGAGTGTCAGCATTGGCAGCATCGCGCCGGTGGAGGCTGAATTGTTGGCAGCTTCAGGTGCCGCGACACCACCGGGATGACCCTGGCCAAACTCCTTCGGGTTCCTGGCCACCATCTTGGCAACACCGTAGGACATGAGCGAACCAGGCGTTGCCCCGGCGGCCGGCAGAATGCCGACGAAAAAACCAAGGAAGGAACCGATAGCGGTACCTTTCCAGCCGCGCCGCATGCCTTCCCTCGCATCTGACACTATACCCTTGACGGTCATCTTTGCGTCCGTGGAAGTAATCTTGCCGCGGGTTGAATCGATGGTCCAAAGCATCTCGCCAATACCGTACACTCCGATGGCCAGCACCAGGAAGTTGACACCGTGCAGGAAACCGGAAATGTTGAAAAAGACCAGCCTCGGCGCTCCGGAAATCTCGTCATAGCCCACGGCCGCAAACACCAGGCCAATACAGATCGAGAAGACAGTCTTTGGAATGTCGTCGCCGCCAAGGCCCACAAAGGTGGCAAAGGCCAGCAGCATCAGAGCGAAAATTTCCGGGTTTCCAAAACTCAGTGCCACCGTGGCCAGTGGAGGGGCAAAGGCAGTGAACAGGACGTTTGACACCGTACCACCGATGAAAGATGCAACAGCAGCCGTCACCAGTGCCAGGCTTGCCCTGCCCTTGAGCGCCAGCGGTCTGCCGTCAAAGGTTGTTGCCACGGCCGTTGACGCACCTGGAATTCCCAGCGTTATGGAACTGATCGCGCCGCCATACATGGCTCCATAATAAATAGCTGCAAGAAATATGATGGCTGATGCCGGTGGAACCAGAAAAGTGATTGGCAGCAGGATGGCTACCCCGTTGACTGAACCCAAGCCCGGCATGGCACCAATGAACAGACCCAGCGTAACACCGGCGATTATCAGCATCAGGTTGATTGGTTGCAGAGACAACCACAAACCGTTACCGAGAAGTCCGAGAATTTCCATCATGTTGTTACAAGCCCCTCGCGTGCAGCGCCGTCAGGCGCGCGCCGGTCAATAGATGATCGTGTTGAGATAATTGAAAATCGGCTCAAGAAATTTCATGCCCTTGGGCAGCGTGATACGCATCAGCGCTTCGAAGAAAAAGAAGAAAGTGACCGGCACCAGCGTCGAGATTGCCATCGTGAGCGCCCATGTATGCCGGCCCAGAAAGCGCAAATAATAGATCAGGAAAACGAACATCGCGCCGTACATGGATATTATGTTGATCAGTGCAATGAAGCCGAATATGCCGCCGCCAACCAGCAACAGCATTTTCTTGCCATATCCATCGAGAAAAGGTTCGGTTGACTGCGAGGGAGGCGAGGTTTGACGATACCAGTTCAGTGCAATGAAACCGGTGCAAATCAGCATGATGCCGGACAGCCAAAACGGCCAGGCACCGCCACCGGGGCCCTCACCTGTGATATAGCCGACTTTCAGTTCAGTGCTTTTCCACATCAGATAGACTGACATCAAGGCAAGAATGCCAGCGGTAATAATTTCTGCACGCCGCATGGCGGCTCCTCCCGTACGTTCTCAATCGAGCGTGCCGGCAGGCTCGCCGCGTGAAAACGAATACATTCTTTCAGATGGCTGGAGCAGCCAGTTCAGTTAAACTGATTGCTCCAGCTTGTTGCGTACAATCGTGTGCGCCGAAATCAGCTGCCAATTGCCTTCAGCAGTTCGTTGTGCCGGTCGACCTGGGTCTTCCAGTACTCCTTCTGGGTTGCAGCATCCATTGGCAGAGGTTCAAGGCTTTCTGACTTCATGTACTCCTGCCATTCTTCAGAGTCTATAAATCTTTCCGAAGAGATCCCGGTAATAGGCGGCAGCATCGTCCGACATGCCCGGCGCACCAACAACAGCACGCTGGTTATAGTAGGAGAAGTCCTTGCCCAGTTCCTTAACCGTGCGGGTGTCAGGCAGGTTTGGCAGGCGTTCATCAGAAAACGCAATCAATGGGATCACATCACCTGATTCATAGAAACCCTTGGCTTCCGAAGGATTATTCACAGTCGCCATGACCTGCTGACCGGCGAGATCCTTGGCAACGGCACCACCACCCTTGTAGGGGATGTACTTGATCTTCACGTCGAAGTTCTTTTCCAGCCAGGCGATAACGATGGAGTCTTCCTGGCCCTTGCCAGTTCCGCCCATGACGTATTCTCCATTGTCGGCTTTTACCTTCTCCAGCCATTGCTCGAACGTCGTGATACCTGAGTCCTTGTGTACCCACAGAACAAACGGATCCACGCCCATCATAGTAATTGGCGTAAAGGTCTGAATATCTATGCCAAGATCCGGTTGGCGGATCGGAGTAGTGAAGAAGGAGTTCAATGTCACCAGAATGGAGTGATCCTTGTCGCTGGCACCGTTCAGTGCAATCAGGGCTTCAGCACCTGAACCGCCACCCTTGTTGTTCGGCACGAGCGGACGAACTGTCAGTTTCTTCTTCTCAGCAACAGACTGGAGGAAGCGGGCAATCTGGTCGGCACCCCCGCCGGCACCGGCCATGATTACAAAGTCAATCGGCTTGGTTGGCTCCCAGGCATGCGCCGGCGTGGATGTTCCGGCTACGGATACAGCCATACCACAGGCAAACATAAGGCCAAGAGCAATTCTTCTAGTAAGTTTCATAGGTAGTCCTCCCTTTGGGGTCGTTGAATGCACCTGCCCACTATAGGCAAGTGCCACGGATTTCAAATCCCGCCAGCTGAAATGCCACATTTGAAAGTGACTTGCTTTCAGCTCGTTCCACACGGTGGAACCATTTGATATCACGCACAAATACAGAAAAACTTGGCGTATGGTATACCAAATAGGCTCAGGATCGTATCAGAATAACGGAACACATCAAGAAAAACCGAACAACTTTCTGGTGTTTTTCATGTGATATTCCGCCCAGTGGTTACTCCTTTCGTTTCAGGTTTTCAGTGAGCCATCAAAACCGGCATTTCAGCATGATCGACGACATATTGCGTGGCCCCGCCAAACACCATTTCGCGGCCTCGGCTTGATCCGTAAGCTCCCATCAACAAGCAGTCCGCACCCAGCGATTTGGCACCTTCGAGCAACAACTTGCCTGCATTGCTGCCGATCTTGATTTCAGAATGCGTCGCCTTGATGTCGTGATCGGCCAGGAAGCTCAGCAGGTGCCCGCCGGTGAGTTGCAGCTTGTCACCAGCCATGGTCATGACAGTCACTTTTGTCGCGGCAGCCAGGATCGGCATTGCCAGGGAAACGGCTCGCGCGGCCTCGCGCGATCCGTTCCATGCAATGGCAATATGGTTTCCGATCTTTTGGGGCGGCGACTGTGGCGGACACATCATTACCAGCGACCCTGTATTCACCAGCGCAGATTCAAGGGTGTTGCGGCCGACCGCCCTGTCACGATCCGGCCGTGCCACCGCAACCACATCTGCCAACCGTCCGCGCGCGGACACGATGCTGGCCTGCTTGCCGCGCTCGATCCTCCAGGTTGCCGATAGCTTGTCTCTGGGGTGAGGTTTACCAATGTCAACCACGTTCAATTTTTTGGCCCTGGCGTAATCCTCAAACTGCCTGGTGATCTGCGCCTCTTCCGCAATGGCAAGGTCCTCACCGGATCTGGAAATCTGGTCACGGAGAATTGCCGGCACCGACACGCCAAATGGAATCAGATCCTCGGGCGCCGGGCGACAATGCACTGCTTCTATATGGCCAGTCCTGCCCGCCAGGGCGAGCGCGTGATCCAGTACGTTCTCGCCTTTTCCATCATTCCTGATTGGTACAAGAATTCTGCGAATTGCCATGCTTCTCAACCCCTAATTTCCCAATACCGTTCCGGCTGCAATACCTGCGTGGCCGGCCCATTCAGAAGCAGTCACCTTCTCTGCACCGGCAGGCCGGACCCGCTTTATGCAAATTCGGCCGCCAATCAGTTGCACGACGACGCCTTCATCCGAAACGCTCACAACTTTGGAGGAAACCCCATCACCGGGAAGGCGTCGGCAGTCGTAAATCTGCACTTCATCTCCGTTCAACGTCGTCCAGGCGCCGGGACTGGGGTTGGTGCCGCGGATCAGATCGTAGACCTGCTTCACCGGCTTGTTCCAGTCAATCCTCGCATGCTTCCTGGTGCAGCGCCGCTCGTAAGTCGCATCGGCCTCGTCAGGCACGATGCGAGGCGGTTTGCCTGAACGGAAAAGATCGCAGACATCCAAGACGCTGTCGACTGCGGAGGGGTAAATTTTCTTGAAGTAGAGATCGATTACCGTGTCGTCAGGTCCGATATCGCATTCCCACTGCAACAGGCTGTCGCCTTCATCGAGACCATCAGACGGATAGAACCAGCTATAGCCCGATTTGGTAGAACCCATGATAATCGGCCAGTTCACAGCACTGGGGCCCCGGTGCCGTGGCAAAAGCGATGGGTGGAAGCAAATCGAGCCCAGCTTCGGTGTAACCCTGGCCGCTTCGGGCACGAACACATTGACGAAAGCCATCACCATCAGGTCGGCATTGCACGACGCCAGAGTGTCCAGCGCTTCGCTCGACTCAAAATCTGCAGGCTGGTGCACTGGCAGGCGCTTTTCCAGTGCGAACTCCTTGATCGGGTCTACCGGCCGGCCCTCGCGGTCGGGCTCGCAATATACGGCAACAACCTCGTCCTTGCCGGCTTGAAGGATTTTTGCAAGCGCGTCCTTGCCGAATGCCTGTTGGCCCATCACGATCAAACGCAAGGGATCGCCGGGTTTTTGCCAGTTAGCTGCCATGGATGTAACTCCCGATCTTTCTTTTACTCAGCCGCCTGTTTCATGGCACCAACGGCACCTGAAGCCCTGATCTGCTCAATCTCTTCGGCGGAATATCCCAGTACCTGGGTCAGAATCTCATCGGTGTGTTCACCCAATAGCGGTGATCGCTTCACGTCTGCCGGTGAATCCGACAGTTTTACCGGCATGCCGACAGTCAGGTAGGAACCGCGTTCGGGATGATCCACCTCCACGATGGTGCCGGTATCGCGCAGGCTCGGTTCTTCGGCGATTTCCTTCATCGACAGGATAGGACCAACGGGAATGTCGTGAGGGTTGCAGATTTCCATGACTTCAAACTTGGTCTTGGTTTTCGTCCACTGTTCAATACGCTCGAATATCTTTTCCAGTTTGTCCAGCCGCGCGGGAGGTGTGGCATAGGCGGGATCGGTTTTCCAGTCAGGTTCACCGATGGTGTCGCAAACCTTTTCCCAAACGGCTGCCTGGGTAATGAAATAGGTATAGGCATTCGGGTCCGTCTCCCAACCCTTGCACTTCAATATGGCACCGGGTTGACCACCGCCTGAATCATTGCCTGCACGCGGCGTTGCTTCTCCGAACTCTATGCCCTTGCCGAACTGGGTATATTCATTCAATGGACCATGGGCCAGACGCTGCTGGTCCCGCAGTTTTACGCGGCACAAGTTCAACACCCCATCCTGCATGGCTGCCAGCACGCGCTGGCCCTTGCCGGAATGAGTGCGCTGATAAAGCGCCGACACGATGCCAAATGCCAGGTGAAGACCGGTACCTGAGTCACCAATCTGGGCACCGGTTACCAGCGGCGGTCCGTCCAGAAACCCGGTGGTGGACGCAGACCCGCCGGCACACTGGGCAACATTTTCATAGACCTTGCAGTCTTCATACGGACCCGGCCCAAATCCCTTGACCGAAGCATAGATCATTTTCGGATTCAGTTCCTGAATTCTCTCCCAGGTCAGCCCCATGCGGTCTAGCGCTCCTGGTGCAAAATTTTCCACCAGTACGTCACAGGTTTTCACCAGGCGCTCCAGCACGTCCTTGCCCTTCTCGTTCTTGGAATTGAGCGTAATGGAGCGCTTGTTGTGGTTCAGCATGGTAAAATACAGCGAGTCTGCGTTCGGCACATCACGCAACTGGCCGCGTGTCGCATCGCCAACGCCGGGCCGCTCGACCTTGATTACATCAGCGCCGAGCCACGCGAGCAGTTGTGTGCAAGTTGGTCCGGACTGAACGTGAGTGAAGTCCAGTACCTTCACGTCTTTCAATGCTTTCATGTCTGCTTCCTGTTCGCGAATCTGATGCTCTATTTCTTTTTCTTGACTATGCTTTGGGGATTTAGGGAACCGATATTGCCGCTTTCCTTGCCGGCTGCGGGATCAATGGCAGCGTTGACCAGAGTCGGCCTGCCCGATTCCATCGCTTCATTGACGGCACGATAGAGTTCGTCCGGATTGGAAGCGTGAATGCCGACACCGCCGAAAGCCTGCATCATCAGGTCATAGCGGGCGTTCTCAACAAAAACAGTCGGCGCCGGGTCTTTGCCACCGGAGCGGTTTTGGTCCACGCCGCGATAGATACCATTGTTGTTGAAAACCACCACGCAGACCGGCAGGTTGTACCGGCAAATAGTCTCTACTTCCATTCCGGAAAACCCGAACGCGCTGTCGCCCTCGACTGCAAGGACGGGTTTACCCGTTTCCACCGCAGCTGCGATAGCCGACCCCATCCCGACACCCATCACTCCCCAGGTTCCGACATCCAGTCTCTTGCGGGGCTGATACATGTCGATGATTGACCGGGCAAAATCGAGCGTGTTGGCGCCTTCATTTACCAGTATCGCATCTGGCCGCTCCTTTATAATGCGCTTCAGGGCACCAAGAGCGCCGGCATAGTTCATCGGCGTATTGTTGTTCTGCAAGGTTGGAGCCATACGCTCGATGTTGGCATCCCTTTTGGCCCTTACTGCAGTTGTCCACTCTTGAGGTGGAGGGTTCCAGTCCTTGTTCATGCCATCGATCAGGGCCGAAAGACACGAACCAATATCGCCTACAACAGGTGCGGCAATTTCGACATTGCTGTCCATTTCCCTGGGTTCGATATCGATCTGCACGAATTTCGTTGAATGCGGTTCGCCCCACTGCTTGCCCTTGCCGTGCGACAGCAGCCAGTTGAGACGGGCACCGACCATGATCACCACATCGGATTCCATCAGCACCAGCGAACGAGCAGGTCCTGCCGACAGTTCATGGGTGTCAGGCAACAGGCCCTTGGCCATGCTCATGGGCAAATACGGAATGCCTGATTTCTCCACAAATTCGCGGACCACATCATCGCACTGGGCATAGGCTGCGCCCTTGCCAAGGATAATCAGTGGCTTTCTGGCGTCCCTGATCACACCCAGTGCACGCTGCACCGCTTCGGGAGCGGGAATTTGTGCAGGCGCCGGATCGATGACCTTTACCAGTGATTTCTGTCCCTGCACTGCATCCATGACCTGGCCCAGCAGGTTGCCGGGAATATCCAGATAGACACCACCCGGACGCCCGGACACCGCCGCGCGAATGGCCCGCGCGACCCCTATTCCGATATCCCGGGCATGCAGGATACGGTACGCGGCCTTGCATAGCGGCTTGGCGATGGCCAATTGATCCATCTCCTCATAGTCGCCCTGCATCAGGTCGACGACTTCGCGCTCGGACGACCCTGAAACGAGAATCATCGGCCAGCAATTGGTGTTCGCATGGGCCAATGCCGTCAGGCCATTGAGGAACCCCGGTGCGGATACCGTCAGGCAGATCCCCGGTTTCCTGGTCAGAAATCCGGCGATTGCAGCGGCGTTGCCTGCATTCTGCTCGTGGCGAAATGACAGTACACGCAGACCTTCTTCCTGCATCATGCGGCCAAGATCGGTTATCGGGATACCTGGCACGCCATAGATTGTTTCGACACCATTCAACTTTAACGCGTCGATCAGCAGATGAAATCCATCTGTCAGGTCTCCCTGGAGAGCTTCTTCGGTATTGTTCACGGATTTGAGAACTGCGGATGAAGACATTGGTTTTCCCGTTATTTCTATCAGTTCGATGTGGTTTTAAGCCGGCTTGAAGCAAGGCTTTCCAGCCTCGTCCAGGTTTTACGGATGTGGGCATGCAATTTCATCGTGTGCTCGCGTACAAGCCGGCTCGCCAGATCAGCATTGCGGGCTTCGAGCGCTTCTATGATTTCCATGTGATCAACAACCGAGCGTGTTGCCCGGTCACTCTCGCCCATCGCCCTTCGACGAACCGCGTGCATGTGCTGAAAAAGGCCGTCCGCGGTCGACTTCAACAGCTTGCACCCCGAAAGCACCAGGATACGCTGGTGAAACTGGATATTGATTTCCGAGTATTCCTCAATGTCCGCACGTGCCGCATCAATGCTATGCTTCAAAGCAAACTTGCGTAAGTCGCGGAAATCACCGGGCGTTGCATTTTCAGTCGCCAGGCGGGCAGCCATGCTCTCCAGCGCCGCCCACGTGA
This sequence comes from uncultured Alphaproteobacteria bacterium, assembly GCA_963700885.1. Classification (GTDB taxonomy): domain Bacteria; phylum Pseudomonadota; class Alphaproteobacteria; order Rhizobiales; family Aestuariivirgaceae; genus Anderseniella. The sequence continues at coordinate 128,629 of CAVOZJ010000020.1, read as the reverse complement.
CAATCATTTCCAGAATTTCGTCCCTGCCCTTGCGCAATACAAAAACACCCTTGCGAGGTTGAATTTCAACCAGACCGTCTTGCGCCAACCGAGCCAGCGCTTCCCGGATCGGTGTGCGTGAAATCGCCAACCGCTCGGCCATCTGCCGTTCGTCGAGCCGCAAATCGGCACCATCTTCGTATATATTCATGTCCAGTATTGCCGCGCGCAGCACGTCGTAGGTATGATCCTTCAAGGTGAAATTTGCTGCGATTGGCGACAATTTCTTCGTAATCGACACGAATCCGAAGGCTCCCTTTTTGCGTTTCCACCGCATGACGGCCCTGTTAACGGGCTTCTGCATTTGGTATACCATACATCAAGCAAACATGCCGTCAACGATAATTTTGAGGTTAGCGGATCAACTGGATAACAGCCATTTCCACACGAACATCACCATGAAAACGGATGGCTGTTTTTGCCATATTGACGATTTGTGGCGTATGGCATACCAGTGGTGTCAATCCATATCCTGCCGTGCCGGCGATGGCGACAAAGTATCTTCTGGCTCTGAAAGATGGGACAAATGCTAATTAAGGCCAGTGAATCTGCACTGCTTGTAATCGACATGCAGGAACGGTTGGTGCCGGCCATGCTGGCGCCGGCGCGGACACTGAAAAATACTGCCTTGCTGGTGGAGGCAGCGCGCGAACTCGAAATACCGGTTCTGCTGACGGAGCAATATCCGCAAGGCCTCGGCCCAACTGTACCGGAAGTGGCCAGAGTAGCCTCCGGCTATCCGGTTTTCCCCAAACTGCACTTTTCCTGCATGGAAGACGCAACCATTGCCGACGCCGTCAAAGCAACCCGGCGCAGGCAGATTGTGCTTGCCGGCATGGAGGCGCACATCTGCGTGGTGCAGACAGCAGCCAGCCTGCTGGAAGATGGATATGAAGTCTTTGTCGCCTCTGACGCGACAGCCTCCCGGTCTGCCGAAAGCGAGGAAGCCTGCCTGCACCGGCTCAGCGCCGCCGGTGTGGGCATCGTTACCACGGAAATGGTCGTATTCGAATGGCTCGCCAAGGCAGGAACGGCGTCTTTCAAGAAAATGCTTCCCCGGATAAAATAGCCTTACGCCGATAAACTCAGATGGAGGCTGAACGGATACCGGCCCTCAGTGCGAGGCGAAAATGGCTGCTGAAAGCCGGGGTAAAGTCAATCTGGAACGGAAAACATTAATTGAATGCATACGCTGCGCTCACCAACGGCTGCCGCCGAAATTTCGATCTCGCACAGGCGCAGCAAGATTGCAGCCAGCGCCAAACCATAGCCGCTGGCATTACCGGTAAGGCTGATTTCCTTCACCGGCTCACCGCTATCGATGCTATTGAGAATGGATTTCACATCGGTGCGGCCTACTTCGAATTCCACCCTGATACACAAGGTGCTATTTTCCAGGGTATGAGCGCGCAGCCTTAACCTGCTGCCCGGCCCTCCCAACACTGCTGACGTGCACAACAGGCTGGTCATGGCACGTCTGGCAAGCCGGGCATCCATGCGTACACAACTGTTGCCGATGACGTCAAACATTGTGCCGGAATCAAGTTCAACTTCTTCACTAACCAGCACTGACTGAATTTCTTCAATGGCACCGGAGAGCAGTGTGTGCAACTCGCGGGCCTCAAGCTCAACCGGCTGCTGGTTCCGCTGCAACCGGATGATCTCCATCATCTCGTTCATGTTCAGCAGAAGGGCTCTGGCAGATTCACGAATGAAGCCGAGATAGGAGTTTCGGGTTGCAGTATCGACCTCGTTGGCATTGCCTGCCGACAAGATATCGATATAGCCCAGGATCACATTGAGTGGTGTGCGAAAGTGATGTGCGACCTGGGAAACAAAAGTGGTTCTGGCCTGTTCAATGATTTGCTTCTGCTCAAGCACATCCTGCATCGCCTGATCGCTGCGGCGTTGCGACGTGACGTCTCTCATCAGGATCAGTGTTCCGCCCAATTGATCATGAGCGTCTATATACTGCAGTTCAAACGTGCAGCCCGTCAGACCTGCAACCTGCTTCGGGCGTTGCTGCAGTTTTGGCGAAACGTCATACAAAGAGCGGGTAACAAGGTCTTCCCGTGTCCGGCCAAAAAACTCCAGGCGCAGCAATCCGGCCCGGCGCAACATGTCATAGAACCTGTCATTACTGGTAATGACGCTGCCGTCATCGCCAACCGACGCTACTCCAGAACCAATACTGTTCAATGTGGCCTGCAGAAGCTGGACTTCCGAAGTGGCAACTGCAGCCATATCTGGACTTGTAGTCAGCGCCACAAGGAAGGCCTCCACGCCGGGTTTGATTGTTCAGTCCGCGAAACAGGTACCTGCCTGTTCCGTACAATGCCCACCGTTCCGGCCGGGTAAAATTTACTTCCGGCAAATTTAAACCCGAATTCTAAAGCAATCATTGATGGCGGGTCTGGATAACGCTAATAGAGCGGGCATGGCTGACAATCTCAAAATCATGCTCGCTCAACTGAATCCAACAGTTGGCGCAGTCGAGGCAAATTCGAACCGTGCTCGCTCGGTTCATGCCGAGGCGGCAACTGCAGGTGCCGACCTGGTTGTGTTTACTGAACTGTTCATCTCCGGTTATCCGCCCGAGGACCTGGTGCTGAAGCCCGCTTTTGTCGATGTTTGCCAGCGAGCAGTGGCAAACCTTGCAAGCCTGACCGAAGACGGCGCACCGGCGATGTTGATTGCCTCGCCATGGGCTGAGGGCGGCAAACTTTACAATGCGGTTATCCTGCTTGAAGACGGCAAGGTCGATGCCGTGCGTTTCAAGCACGATCTGCCGAACTATGGCGTTTTTGATGAAAAACGAGTGTTTGACGCCGGCCCGGCACCCGGGCCCATAAACTTTCGCGGCGTGCGCATCGGAGTGCCGATCTGCGAAGATATCTGGACGGAGGAAACCTGCGAAACCCTGGAGGAGACCGGTGCAGAACTCCTCATAGTGCCCAACGGGTCACCATTTGAGCGCGACAAGCAGGACATCCGCCTCAACCTGGTGGTGGCGCGGGTAACAGAAACCAATCTGCCGATGATCTATGTCAATCAGGTCGGCGGCCAGGATGAACTGGTGTTTGACGGTGCTTCCTTCGTGCTGAACGCAGACCGTTCCCTGGCCTGCCAGTTGCCGGAGTTTGAAGAAGCAACTTTGCTGACACACTGGAAGCGCGTATCTGACGGCTGGGTATGCGACAGGACGAGCACTGCGCGCCAACTATCGGGCTACGAAGAAATCTGGCATGCGTGCGTGTTGGGAACGCGCGATTATGTGCGCAAGAATCGTTTTGAAGGTGTCGTGCTGGGGCTTTCCGGCGGGATAGACTCTGCTGTGGTTGCAGCCATGGCGGTCGATGCATTGGGCCCGGACAAAGTTCACTGCGTCATGCTGCCATACGAATACACGTCGTCAGACAGCATTGAAGATGCCGAAGCGTGCGCAAAGGCTTTGGGCGTGCGCTACGATGTTGTACCGATTTCCGAACCAGTCACCGGTTTTCTGAATGCGCTTGGGCCAATGTTCGAAGGCACAACGCAGGGCGTCACCGAAGAAAACATCCAGTCGCGCACCAGAGGCGCCATTTTGATGGCGATCTCCAACAAGTTCGGTTCCATGGTTCTAACCACGGGCAACAAATCGGAAATGTCGGTTGGATACGCTACGCTTTATGGCGATATGAACGGCGGATTCAACCCGATCAAGGATGTCTATAAAACTGATGTATATGCCCTGGCAAACTGGCGCAACCAGTCTGATGCAACCGGCCTGAAAGGCCCGGCAACACGGGTTATTCCGGAGCGCATCATTACGAGGGCGCCATCTGCCGAGCTTCGACCAGACCAGACAGACCAGGATACATTGCCGGAGTATGACGTGCTGGATGACATTCTGAACGGCCTGGTTGAGAGCGAAACCACGCTGGCAGACCTGGTTGCCAAGGGCCATGATCCGGCAGTGGTCGAGCGCATTCAACATCTGCTCTATATTGCTGAGTACAAGCGGCGCCAGGCTGCGCCGGGGGTAAAAATCACCCGCAGGGCTTTTGGCAAGGAACGCCGTTACCCAATCACCAACGGATTCCGGGACAAGGCCTGAGACATGCAAGTTAAAGTTCGCTTCGCGCCGTCACCCACAGGCCGCATACATATCGGCAATGCCCGAACTGCCATTTTGAACTGGCTATTTGCGCGCAAGGCAAAAGGCCGTTTCATACTCAGATTTGACGACACCGATCTCGAACGCTCCACCGCGGAGTTTGCCGACGGAATTGCAACCGATCTCGACTGGCTCGGTTTGACACCAGATGAAGTGTACCGCCAGTCGGAGCGATTTTCCCTGTACGACGCTGCGGCTGAAAAGCTCAAGAGTGATGGCAGGTTGTATGCATGCTATGAAACTGCAGAAGAACTGGACTACAAACGCAAACGCCAGCTGGCTCGTCATGAACCTCCGATCTATGATCGTAGCAGCCTGAACCTGTCTGATGAAGAACGTCTGGAAGTTGAAGCGGAGGGGCGCCGGCCCCACTGGCGTTTCAGGCTGGATCACCGTGATATCCACTGGCATGACCTGGTGCGTGGTGATGTTTGCATCGACACCTCGTCGCTGTCCGACCCTGTCCTGATCCGGGAAGATGGCAGTTATCTTTACACACTGCCGTCTGTCGTAGACGACATTGACATGGGACTGACCCATGTCATCCGTGGTGAAGATCACACCACAAATGCCGCCGTACAGGTGGAAATTTTTGAAGCACTTGGTGCCACGGCGCCGGAGTTTGCACATCACTCCTTGCTGATAGGTGCGGACGGCAGGGGCCTGTCAAAACGGCTCGGATCCCTGTCGATTGCAGCGATGCGGGACCACGGCCTGGAGGCGATGGCCGTCGTCAGTCACGCTGCGCTGATCGGCACATCTGAGGCAATTGAACCGCACACCAGCATGGACACACTACTGGACACGTTTGATTTGTCGAAATTATCCCGTGCACCGGGCCGGTTCGACATGGCAGAACTTGAGAACCTCAATGCGCGCATCGTACATCAGTTGTCTTACGCAGACGTACAGGGCCGTCTTGCGGAGTTGCAATCAGACGGGGGAGAAGAGTTCTGGCAGGCTGTGCACGGTAACCTCTCCAGGGTTCAGGATGCAGCCGAATGGCACGCAATAGTTTATGGTGACGTGACTGGCGAGATAGCCGGGGGTGATCGCGATTTCATCTCGCAGGCGGCCGGTTTGCTGCCTGTTGAACCCTGGGATACCATGACCTGGAAATCCTGGACAAGTGCACTCAGGGAGATCGGCGACCGGAAGGGCAAGGCGCTGTTCATGCCACTGCGTCTGGCGCTGACAGGCAAACAGCACGGGCCTGAACTGTCGGCGCTGTTGCCGCTGATTGGCCGGGAACGTGTGCTGGCGAGACTTTGTCCCCCGTGAAGAACTCTCAAGCCATTGAATTTGCTTTGTGATCTGGTGGTTTGAAGTATTCGGTATTGCAGGAAAGTGCCGGTTTGGGTGGTGTTTCCTTGCAATTTGATTTCCGGTTTTGGCTGTGATTCACTGGTTCAAACAGTGATTTGGAGCGCCATATGAAACCTGTGGAACCCACCGATACCGGCCAGCACGACATGTTTCGTTCAAGGCTCGATCAGATCATTGACATGGGCCATGAAAAGGTGGTGCTGGCCAACCGGATCGACTGGCAGTTCCTGTCGGACAAATGCGGTGAGAACTACACCGACAAGCCGGGCCATCCGGCCCTGCCGACGCGATTGATGGCCGGGTTGCACATTCTGAAGTATGCCGACAACCTGTCCGATGAAGAGCTTTGCGCACGCTGGGTGGAGAACCCGTATTACCAGTACTTCTGCGGCGAGGAGTTCTTCCGCCACGATCTGCCGTTTGAACGCTCCTCGATGACAAGGTGGCGCCAGCGCATGGGTGAGGACAAGGTGGCAGCACTGCTGCAGGAGAGCCTGTCGGTGGCCGTCAGGCTTGGTGCAGCCAGGCCATCGGACTTCACCAGGGTAATTGTCGATACCACTGTGGCTGAAAAGAACGTTGCCTGGCCCACTGATGCCAGGCTCATCAACAAGGCGCGGGTGCGCCTGGTCAAAATGGCCGATACCCATGGCCTCAGACTTCGCCAGACCTACAAGCGGGTGGGCAAGAAGGCGCTGATCCAGCATCAGCGTTATGCCCATGCCAAACAGTTCAAACGGGCCGGCAGGCAGTTGAAACAGCTAAAAACCTGGCTTGGCCGCACCATCCGCGATATCGAACGCCAGATCGACGGCAACGACACGCTCAGGGACATCTTCCGGGCCGAACTGTGGAAAGCCGAACGGGTCAGAACCCAGCGCCCGCGCGATGACATTCCGAAGAAGATCTATTCGCTGCATGCACCAGAGGTGGAATGCATTGGCAAGGGCAAGTCTCACAAGCCCTATGAGTTCGGTGTCAAGGTCTCAATCGCCACAACACAGAACAGATGCAAGGGCGGCCAGTTCGCTGTTCATGCCAAAACGCTGCCGGGTAAACCCTATGACGGCCACACGCTGAAAGATATCCTGCCCGGCATCGAGGAGTTCACCGGCGCTGCCCTTGACCGCATCCTGGCTGATGCCGGGTACAAGGGTCACAACGCTGAGCTGCGCCACAAGTTCAAGGTCTTCACCACAGGCCAGAAGCGCCGCGTCACACCGGCCATCAAGCGCCAGATGAAGCGCCGGGCCGCTGTCGAACCGGTCATCGGCCATCTCAAGTCAGGCCACAGGATGAACCGCAACTTCCTCGCCCACACCCAGGGTGATGCCGTCAACCCGATCCTGGCCGCTGCCGGATACAACTTCCGCCTCATCCTCAAGTGGATCAGGCTTATTCTTGTGCAAATATGGATATCCGCAATGCTACAAAAATCACGGCAAATCGCGTAGATCACAGACGACGACTTTGCAATTGACCAGGTGACACTGATGGCCCCACTTAAAATTCGCGTCAGGGAAATGCAGTTGTTCAGGTGCGCAGCCTCGGCAGTATCAGCACCATAAAGATTGCTGAACACACCAGCACAAGTGCGGCGATCTCGCGCCAGCCGACTGGTTCTGCCAGCACCAGCAGGCTGGAGTACACCCCAACAACGGGAACTGCCAGTACACCAAATGCAGCATACACAGCCGGAAACATCTGCACGATCTTGAAGTAGGCCCACTGGCAGAACACCATTGGAAATGCCAGCACATATACCAGGGCAATGATCGCCGGCGTACTCAGCACATACAGATCCGGAAACGGCTCCAGTATCGCGGCTCCGATACCGACAGGTACTGATGCCAACAGCAATTGCCATCCGATGTTGGTGGCAACAGGCGTGTGCCAGTCAAACCGCTTGAACAATACGGTCCCGAGCCCCCATGACAATGCTGCGCACAGCATGAACATGGATCCGACAGGCGCTGTACCAAGCACGGCCATATCATGGCCAACCAGTATCGCCAGGCCGGCCATACCCAGGCCCAGCCCGGCCAGCACAGGGAGTGCTGCGCGTTCACCCAGGACCGGAATGGCAAACAGTGCCGCCCACACAGGCATGGTGAATGCGATGATCGATGCCCTGCCTGCCGGTACCAGCGTCAGGCCGTAGGCTGAAAACAAATGCCAGCCGACCATGTTGAATATACCGCACAGCAGCAAGGGCCAGACGTCGCTACCCGGTACACGCAATGTATTGCCCGACAATTTTGAAATGGCGAGCAAGGCACCACCACCAATTGAAAGACAGATAGTCCTAAACCACCACGGACTGATTTCGCCAAGTACAATTTTCATGCCCGGCCAATTGATGCCCCAAAATACCGTCACTGCCGCCAGCAGCATCAATCCCGCAATGGGCAGACCTGCCGGCGATGGACGCCGGTATGCAGACAGGTCAGTCAACTTGCGGAATCTCGCGATCCGGGTTCGGCACCTTGAAAGCAGCCTGGACCGCCGGGCGCAAGGCAATGGCCTTGTACCAGCGCTTGGCATTGGGAAACTCGTTCATGTCAATCTGTTGCCATTCAAACCTTGATGCCCAGGGCCACGTCGCCATGTCCGCAATCGAATAATCTCCTGCCAGAAACTCTTCCTCCGCCAACCTTCGATCAAGAACGCCCCACAACCGTCTGGTTTCAGCCCTGTAGCGCTGCTCGGCATATTCAGACTTGCCCTGGTTAAAATGAAGGAAATGATGTGCCTGGCCCAGCATTGGGCCAAAACCGCCCATTTGCCACATCAGCCACTCGATGGTCTGCCAGTAGCGTGGCCCACCTGATGCAAGAAACTTGCCGGTCTTGTTGGCTAGATACATCAGAATTGCGCCTGACTCGAACACAGACTGATCATTGTCGTGGTCATAAATCGCCGGTATCTTGTTGTTCGGGGATATTTTCAGGAAATGCGGCTGAAACTGCTCATCCTTCAATATGTTGATCGGATGAGTGGTGTACTGCAACCCCATCTCTTCAAGCCCGATAGATGCCTTGTAGCCGTTGGGTGTACTCCATGTGTAAAGATCGATCATGGCAGTCGTAGTCTCCCTGGTGTTTCAGATGAGGTAAGTGGGATCGCAACGGTGCGGGTTCAAACAAGCACGGTGTTGCCTGCAGCTTTTTCGAGTTCGAGGATGACGTTGTAGTGCGCCGGATCGGGAAATGTAATGCCTGACAAAAGTAATTCTGCGCGAACATCATTCAACTCCGGATCGTCTGTCGCCTGACGAAGCGCCGAGCATAGACGCACGACGGTTTCGGCACTTCTGATCAAGGAAGTTATGTAGGGCAGTCCGGGTACTTTTGGGGTTTGGCCCAATACCCTGACCCGTGAAATCAGTTCAGGATCTACCCTGGACAACAGGGCAAACGTAACAGCATCGATGCAGGCGACATCTGCCGTGCCGGCCGCAACCGACTGAAGCGATCTGCGGTGACTGCCAGTGCGCGATAGAGAACTGAAGAACGGTGCGTTACTGCCATGCAGATTTGCTGCGGCGGAACGCAGCGCAAGCAGACCCGACATGCTGTCATCGGTATTGTAAACAGCCCTGGCGGATCTGCAGTCATTCAGTGAATACAGTTTCGAAGCATCCGGCACGATAATCATGGAAGAAAAAGATCCGTCCGGATCACATCCGTTACAGGCATACACTGGCAATGCCAGCAACCTCACCTTGCCGTTGAGTTGATGGGTCAGCGGATAACCACAGGTCTGCGAGAACAACAGGTCTGGAGCGCACCAATGCCTTTCCAGGTCATCCGGTGTAACGCAAACCTCTGGAACATCGGCAATTCCCTGCTGCCGCATGTGCCCGGCAACACCTGCCCACCATGCTAATGTGGCTCCGGCAAGTTCAGGCAAATCGTACATCGGAAGTGAAGCAAAATTCATCAATATACCGCTGTGATTGCCGGCAGGTGATCGTACAGGCGCTGAGTTTCAGGGTCAGGACCCTAGCAGTTGAATGTCCAAGCCACAAAGCAGGCCGGTCATTTTTCCCGGCACGTGGCACGAGTATGAAAGGCAAGTCCCGGAATGACTTGCAGTTGGCCGCACATGCGTTAAGGTTGCAAGTGAATAAGGCGGCTGGTGACATTTATGTGTCTCGTTACAGCAATACGCGCGCGACCAGCATGCTGTTACGATGACGAGTACAATGCCGCACAATGGCATGGGGGAACCGGAAGACGCTGGCGAACAGCGCTCAACAGGGTGGGAAGAGGGATTTATGCTGCAATTGGCTGGCAAGCGACTGGTACAGATGGCGTTGATCATGGCCACTGTATCGCTGTTGTTATTTCTTGCATTCGAAGCAGACAAGTACAGCCTGGCAGGCAAGGTTCTCGGCCAGTACTCTACGCAGGACCAAAGACTTTTGTGGCTGGAACAAAACGGCTACAACGCCCCATTCGTACAGCGCTATTTCACCTGGATCATCAATGCGGCGCGTGGTGATTTTGGCGAGTCGGTTCAGTTCGCAACTCCTGTTTCGGAACTGCTCAAGTCTCACCTCCTCAACACCGCCGTTCTTGGCGGGCTGGTGTTCGTCATAACGGTATCCATAGCCCTGGTACTTGGTGTCTTGTCCGGTATTGCCGAAGGATCAGCCCGTGATCGCGCTATAACGGTACTCTCGGTTATTACCACTTCGGTTCCGGAATTTGCATCTGCCACCATTTTGGTGGCGATCTTCGTGTTCTGGCTGGACATATTGCCGGGAACATCCCCGTTCAGTAACGGATTGAACTGGGCGGATGCCAATCAGCTTGTGTTGCCGGTAATGGTGCTGGTGATTTACAATTTCGGGTACTACACCCGAATGACGCGCGCTTCCATGGCGGAGGTGATGACCTCGCAGTATGTGCGAACCGCCATTCTCAAGGGGCTGCCCTACAAACGGGTTGTTATGCGGCACGCCCTGCGAAACGCCCTGATCGCGCCGTTTACGGTCATGATCCTGCAACTGAATTATCTGCTCTCGGGAGTGATCGTAACCGAGGTGTTCTTCTCCTATAAGGGGTTCGGCAAACTGCTGTACGAGGCGGCACTGTTTGGTGACATCTTCGTTATCGAGGCGTGCGCCATGGTGGCTGTGTTCATAGCGGTGTTCTCACAGTTTGTGTCGGACATCGGCTACACGCTTCTAAATCCGCGCATCAGGTTCAGCTGAGGACACGAAACCATGACAGATACAACAGCTGAACAATCCAGCACCCCCCAATCCAGCTCCGGAATGCAGCGGTTTTTCAGATCTTTCGGTCTTCTTCGGGAAAGCTGGGTCGGCATGATCGGCCTGGCCCTGGTGATGTTCTGGGTAACGATTGCAATCTTTGTAGACCTTTTGCCATTGCAGGATCCGCTTGCCCAGACCCGTGGCGTGATCAACTTCCCCATGCTGAGCGAAGACAAAAATGGTGTCATGCACTGGATGGGCACCGATGATCGCGGCCGTGATCTGCTGGCGCGGTTGCTGCACGGCTCAAGGGTCGTGCTGTTCTGGTCTACGCTGGCAACAATCGTTGCCTACACGGTAGGCATGATCATGGGCGTGACCGCAGGATACCGTGGCGGCTGGTGGGACGAAATCATCTCCTTTTTCGGCAATGTGCTGCTGTCTTTCCCGCAGATTGTTCTGCTGCTGGTTATCCTTACGGCATTTGGGCCCAATTCGAACATTGGCATATGGATGAATTCGACGCTCGGACTGGACAAGACCATTGTGTCCGGTGCGCTGATTATCGTTGCCATCACTTTTTCCACGGCACCGCAGGTTGCACGTATAGTGCGTGGCATCGTGCTCGACCTGAAAACCCGCGACTATATCGCAGCAGCTGAGGTTCGCGGCGAAGGTCCCTTATGGATCATGCTGGTGGAACTTCTGCCCAATGCGCGCGGACCGTTGATTGTGGATGCCTGTCTGCGGCTGGGTTACGTGATCATCACCATCGCGCTGCTCGGGTTTCTGTCGCTTGGCCTGCCGCCCCCGGATCCGGACTGGGGCAAGATGATCTCGGACGGGCGCCAGTGGGGCTATAACGGCCTGAACATGATGTTGTGGCCTGCCCTTGCGATCTCTTCGCTGGTGCTGGGTTTGAATTTGCTGGCTGATGGCCTGCGTGAAATTTCGCTGAGGGACTGATCGAATGGCCACACCAGACATGAATACCCCGGTTCTGGAATGCAACGGCGTTTCGATTTCGTACTACACGCGTGCCGGCGAAATACCCGCCGTAGTAGATTTCAACCTGAAGGTCATGCCCGGAGAGGCCGTCGGGATCGTAGGCGAAAGCGGCTGCGGCAAGTCCACGGTGGCACTCGCCATAATGCAGTACATGGGCAAGAACGGCGACATAGTTGGCGGCGAGATAAAATTCATGGGACGCGATATGCGGACCATGTCCGAAGACGAACTGCGTGACATTCGGGGCTCTCGCATATCCATGGTCTATCAGGAACCGATGGCCTCCCTGAACCCGTCCATGCTGATGAAGGATCAACTCAATGAGGTGTTGATCTTCCATGAGGGCATCAGCGAGGAAGAAGCTTCCAGGCGATCCATCGAGATGCTGGAAGCAGTGCGCCTGCCAGATCCGCAACGGGTTATGGACTCATACCCGCACCAGATTTCAGGTGGCCAGCAGCAACGGGTTGTTATTGCCATGGCGCTGCTGTCCAGGCCGCAATTGCTGCTTCTGGATGAACCAACCACCGCGCTGGACGTGACGGTGGAAGCAGGTGTTGTCGAGTTGATCAAGGACATCTCGAAGCGTTTTGGCACGTCGATGATCTATATCTCACACAATCTGGGTCTGATTTTGGAGACCTGTGACAAGATCGCCGTTATGTATTCCGGCGAAGCGGTTGAATTCGGTACGGTCAAGCAGGTGTTTGACGAAATGCGCCATCCCTACACTCGCGGCCTGTTCAACTCCATACCCCTGCCTGGCGCTGACCGGTATTCCAGACCTCTGGTGCCTATTCGCGGACAATTGCCGCTCCCACATGAACGCCCGAAAGGCTGTAACTTTGGGCCGCGCTGCGATCATTTCAAGGATGGCGTATGTAATGTGCATGAACTGAAGATGCAGGACGTTTCGGCCCATCTCGGCCATCGGGTTCGCTGCGAGCGGTACCTGAAAATTGACTGGGAAGCAGCAAAGCCAAAACCCGTAGAGAGTGAAAGCATCAACTACGGCAAGACGGTTCTGCAGGTCAAGAACATGCAGAAGTATTACGAGGTGCATGATCGATCCCTCAAGGCAATGCTGTCCGGCAAAGCAACAAAATTTGTCAAGGCCAACGAAAAGCTCGATTTTGAAGCACGTGAGGCAGAAACCGTGGCTATTGTGGGCGAATCCGGCTGCGGAAAATCGACCTTTGCCAAGGTAATGCTGGGCCTCGAAACCGCAACCGGTGGCGAGGTTGTTCTCAACGGTGTGGAGATCGGACAGATACCGGTGCACAAACGCACACCGCAAATGGTCGGCTCGATGCAGATGATTTTCCAGAACCCCTTCGAAACACTCAACCCGTCGCACACAGTGGGCAGTCAGATCAGCAGGGTGCTGCGCAAGTTCGGCGTGGCAAAGAACAAGGAAGAAGCGCTCGAAAAGACCTACAACCTGCTAGATCTGGTGAAGCTACCGCGTGATTTCGCTTTGCGCCGGCCTCGCCAGTTGTCCGGAGGGCAGAAACAGCGTGTCGGCATTGCACGTGCATTTGCCGGCGAGGCGCAGGTGGTGGTGGCCGACGAGCCGGTTTCTGCCCTTGATGTGTCTGTACAGGCTGCAGTGACAGGTCTCCTGACCGATATCCAGCGTGAACGGCGCACGACCATGCTGTTTATTTCCCATGATTTATCCGTTGTTCGTTACCTCGCTGATCGCGTGGTGGTGATGTATCTCGGACAGGTCATGGAGCAGGGCAACACCGACGATATCTTTTCTCCGCCTTACCATCCCTATACAGAAGCTCTGCTATCGGCGGTCCCGATTGCCGATACGTCGATAACAAAAAAACATATTGTGCTGGAAGGTGAACTGCCCTCACCCATGAACCCGCCATCCGGCTGTCCATTCCAGACCCGCTGTCCGCGCAAGATCGGCGCGATTTGTGAAGACGAGTTGCCGGCAGTCAAAAATCTGGGCAATGGTCACAAGATCATGTGTCACCTCAGCGAAGATGAACTCAGGGCGATGGAACCTGTCATAGCAATGCCTTCTGACAAGAAGAAAAAGGCTGCCGCTGCTGCAAACCCGGGACGCGCAAAGGCAGCACTGGCTGCTGCCTCAATCGCAGCAATTCCCGGCATCGACACACCACCTGCACGCAAGGCCGAAGCAACCGTCACAAGTAAACCGGCAGCAAGGAAGGCGCCTGCGAAGAAGGCTCGCACAAGGAGATCTGCTGCGAAGAAGCCCGCTGCCAGGAAAGCAGGCCCGGCGCGGTTGAAAAAGCCCCGCGGCAAGGCTGATGATCTGAAACTGATTTCAGGGGTTGGGCCAAAGCTCGAACAGACGCTCAACAATCTCGGCTTCTGGCATTTTGACCAAATCGCCAAATGGAAAAAGTCTGACATTGCCATTGTTGATGACGAATTGTCATTCAAGGGCCGTATCGAGCGGGACGACTGGGTCAAGCAGGCCAAGGCACTTGCACGCAAGTAAACTGACCCTGTATTGCCGCCATTTGTTGAGATGACTGATGAGAGCAAGCGCTATCCAGTGACGCTATTCATCTTCATGCGCTGGACCGTCTGCCCCAATCAGAACTGCGCGTCTGCCCTCGAATTCAAACAATCCGGGGTGCCAAGCGGGTTATACCAAAGGAAGTAATTATTGACCCTTTTGATGGAGTCAAATCCGGCCACTCTGGCAGGCGCGGTGCGCAGCGCGATGCGGTGCATCGGGCAAGCGGCGCAATGCAGCAGATGGGCGGATTTGGCCCCAAGATCAGGATGGCTTTTGGTTGTTCAACCAAAAGCCATAAACCTGATCGTTTCCAAAGGGGCAGAACAACTTTATGGGTTCCTTGAACCCATGTTGTTCTACAGGCCGGTTTTTCGCGATCACCGGACTTCGTTATGCTCCACTTGTGGTCTGCCGGACCACGGCGTGAAGCATGCCTCGCCGGCAAACGCGAAAAACCGGTCAAATGGGTCAATAATTACTTCCTTTGGTATTAACACCAGATCGCAGCCCGACAACTGGATCAGGGTCTATCTCGCGCAGCAGTTTACGGCGCATGGCGCGTGCAAAGTCCTCGTAGCTTCGCGCAACTTCAACAAAATGGCCATCTCCAACTGCCAGTCGCTGCCGGTAATAATCGTCCAGATGCGGGTCTTCATTGAGAATTGCCAGTCCGTTCAATGTTACATTGCGCGCGATTGCCATGGAACGTGCCTCACTCAGCACTGTTGAGTACTGGCGCGGCGGCGTCTCGCGGCCATCGCCGGAGACATCCACCACACGGCGATCAGACCGTATCGCGTTTTCGTCAATCGACCTGATGGCATGAGCAACGCCGTCGCCTATACCGGTGCCTCCAACCTGGTTGCGCGGCATGGCGGCAATAATGGCAGCAGCACGTTCAACCTCGGCCTCGTTGCTCAGGACAATCCAGCCGGTTTCATCCTTCGGATAACGGGCTTCCGCCCAGATCAGCACGTTCAACGCAATCTGCTTGTGGCGACCTGAAGTGATGGCGCGGAGCACGGCAGGGTCGCGCAGGGCAGTCGCAATCCCTGACAGTTGCAAACGGTACTCTGCGTCGTCAACACTGCCCGATGCGTCTACTGCCAGCACCAGTTCAAGGTCAACAACTTCGCCGGCAAATACCGTATTTGCTGCCGGGCCGGACAGGACCAGCAAAACTACTGTCAATGCGCCAAAAAACTGTCTGACAAGGCCATGATCTGAAAGCCATTGTCGCTTGCAGGCACGACGTGACTTGCTGCTAGGTGATTGCATCGGTGCATGGAATATTCTCATCAAGGACATGGGTCATGAAATCGCATTATCGCGCAATTGTCATCGGCGGCGGTGTTGTCGGCTGTTCAATTCTGTATCATCTGACGAAAAAAGGCTGGTCTGACATTCTGCTCATCGAGCGCGATGAACTGACTTCGGGCTCAACCTGGCATGCAGCGGGTGGGTTTCATACCCTGAACGGCGACCCCAATGTGGCCAAGCTGCAGGAATACACGATCAACCTTTACAAGGAAATCGAGGAAGTCTCCGGGCAGTCAACCGGTTGTCATGTCACCGGTGGGGTGATGCTGGTATCGAACAAGGATCGTTTCGACTGGCTGAAAATGGCCCATGCGCGCAACAAGTACCTTGGCGTGGACACCCGCATGATTTCGGTTGAAGAAGCAGCCGAGCATTTTCCGCTGATGGACAAGGACCAGTTTGTCGGCGCCATGTGGCATCCGCTTGAAGGCCATCTCGATCCATCCGGCACAACGCATGCCTATGCCAAGGCAGCACGTGTCAACGGTGCTGAAATCGTGCGCCACAACCGGGTTCTGGAGACCAGTCAATTGCCAGATGGCACCTGGTCGGTTGTCACCGAAAAAGGCACTGTTACCTGTGAGCATCTGGTCAATGCCGGTGGTCTGTGGGGACGTGAAGTAGGACGCATGGCAGGACTGGAACTGCCGGTTTTGTGCATGGCACACCAGTATCTCATTACCGAGGAAATGCCAGAGGTTGTTGCCTACAACACCGCAAATGACGGCAGGGAAATTGTCCACGCCATCGACTTTGACGGTGAAATCTACATGCGCCAGGAAGGCAAGGGCATGCTGATGGGAACCTATGAGCCCAATGGCATTCCCTGGTCGCCAACCGAGGCCCCGTGGGATTTCTCAACCGAACTTCTGCCACCGGATCTCGATCAGATTGCCGACAATCTGGAGCGTGGATTTAAACATCATCCTCCTTTCCAGGCTGCCGGCATCAAGAACATCATCAATGGCCCGTTCGCTTTTGGCCCGGACGGGAACCCGCTGGTCGGTCCGATCCGCGGCCTGCGTAATTACTGGGTGGCCTGCGGTGTCATGGCGGGCTTCAGTCAGGGTGGAGGTGTCGGCCTGGCTCTCAGCAACTGGATCGTGGATTCAGATCCCGGCTTCGATGTCTGGGCAATGGATATTTCCCGTTATGGCTCCTACGCCAACATGGCCTATACCAACAAGAAGGTGCGCGAGAACTATGGCCGCCGTTTCCGGATCATGTTCCCCAACGAGGAGCTTACCGCCGCGCGGCCACTGCGCACCACTCCCCTGTACGACCGGTTCAAGGCAATGGGTGCTTTCTTTGGCGTCTCATACGGTGTTGAAAGTGCCTTGTGGTTCGCGCCGGAAGGTAAAAAGGCCGAAGAAGCTGTTACTTTCCGCCGATCGGAAGCCTTCGACATTGTTGGCGATGAATGCCGCGCCGTGCGCAATTCGGTCGGTGTGCTGGAGATTTCCGGTTATGCCAAGTACGAGATCACCGGGACCGGCGCAGAAGGCTGGCTGTCGCACATGCTGGCCAACAAGGTTCCAGCCAGGGGCCGCATGAGCCTGGCTCCAATGCTGAAAGAAGACGGCAAGCTGATTGGCGACTTTTCCCTGGCCAAGGCTGATGATGAACGTTTTTACATATTCGGCTCGGGTGCTGCAGAAAACTACCACATGCGCTGGTTCGAACAGCATCTGCCCAAAGACGGTTCGGTCAAGGTGCGCGCTTTTGGCCTGGAGTTGTGCGGCCTGTCCATTGCCGGTCCGAACTCGCAGAAACTGCTGGCAAAACTCACCAGTACGGATGTCTCAACCAGCGCCCTGCCCTTTATGTCATTTCGCGAAATGGACCTGGGGCTGGTTCCTGCGAAAATTGCCCGCGTCAGTTTCACCGGTGATCTCGGCTATGAAATCTGGGTAGCGGCAGAATATCTCACCACGCTCCACACAATGATCATGGAAGCCGGTGAAGAGTTCAATATCAAGCCGGTCGGAGGCCGGGCGCTGCTGTCACTGCGGCTTGAAAAAAACTGGGGTACGTGGGCAAGAGAATACCGTCCGATCTACGGTCCGTTCGAAGCCGGCATGGGCCGGTTTGTTGCACTGTCGAAGAATGACTTCATTGGCCGTGAGGCGGCTGCGAAGGAAAAGGAAACCGGCGGCACGCGCGCCATGACGGTGTTCACGGTGCACGACAACAAAGTCGATGTCATCGGTGATGAACCCATCTATCATGACGGCAAGTGTGTCGGCTGGATCACGTCTGGCGGGTATGCACACTTGGCAGGGAAATCCGTCGCGATCGGATATGTGCCAAACGCTATTGCCGGCGAAACCGACGGGTTTGAGATTGAAATTCTCGGGCAGAACTACAGGGCCAGTCCGCAGCGAGCCCCGTTGTTTGATGCAGATGCTTCGCACATGAGATCATGACCCAATAGCCTGTTCAGGAACCGCCGATGAAGACACATTACAAAGCCATAGTGGTCGGCGGGGGCGTGGTCGGTTGCTCTGTGCTGTATCACCTGACTAAGGCCGGATGGAGCGATGTGCTGCTTGTTGAACGCTCGCAACTCACATCCGGTTCGACCTGGCACGCAGCGGGGGGGTTTTTGACCCTCAACGGCGATCCGAATGTCGCCAAGCTGCAGGCCTACACGATTGAACTGTATGACGAGCTGGAACTGATATCCGGTCAGTCATGCGGCCTGCACCGATGCGGCGGTTTGCTGATGGCCGACAGCCAGGAGCGCATGGACTGGCTGAAGATGGCTCATGCGCGATCAGGCTATCTTGGACTTGAAACCGAACTGCTGACGCCTGCTGAAGCAAAAGCGCGGATGCCCCTGCTGGACGATAGCAAGTTCGCCGGCGCCATGTGGGACGCTGCAGAAGGCAATCTCGATCCATCCGGCACTACCCACGCCTATGCCAAATCCGCCCGCATCCAGGGTGCCGAAATTGTACTTGAAAACCGTGTCATTGAACTGAACCCCCGTTCCGACGGTGGTTGGGATGTGGTGACCGAAAAGGGCACCGTCGCTTGCGAACACGTGATCAATTGTGGTGGTCTGTGGGCGCGCGAAATTGGCCGCATGGCCGGCATCGAGTTACCGGTGCTGGCCATGGAGCACATGTATCTTGTCACTGACGACATGCCAGAGGTGATTGCATACAAGCAGGAACATGGCGCGGACATGCCGATGATCGCCGACTTCGGTGCCGAGATCTACATGCGCCAGGAACGATCCGGCATGCTGCTGGGCACCTATGAACAGGACTGCCGGCCATGGTCGCCCAAAGACACGCCCTGGGATTTCGCCGCTGAACTTCTGCCACCGGACCTGGACCGCATATCGCCATCGCTTGAAAAGGCCTTCGAGAACTATCCCGCCATGGGCCAGGCAGGCATCAAGAATGTCGTCAATGGCCCGTTCACTTTCGCACCGGATGGCAATCCGCTGGTGGGTCCGGTTCAGGGGCGTTCCAATTACTGGTGCGCGTGCGGCGTCATGGCCGGATTCAGTCAGGGGGGCGGTGTTGGACTTACGCTTGCCAACTGGATGGTCAACAACGACCCCGGCGGCGATATCTGGGCCATGGATGTGGCGCGCTATGGTGACTGGGCAACACGCAGCTACACCAATGAGAAGGTGCGTGAGACCTATTCAAAACGGTTTTCGATCCGTTATCCAAACGAGGAACGCCCGGCCGCACGGCCCCATCAAACGACACCGCTTTTTGACACGATGATAAAGCAGGGCGCCGTCATGGGTGACAACTGGGGGCTTGAGGTAGCATTGTGGTTTGCGCCGGAAGGCGTTGAACCCATAGACATATTCTCGTTTCGACGCTCCAATGACTTTGCTCACGTAAAGGCAGAAGTCAGGGGTACACGTGAACGGGTCGGTGTCACCGAGATCGCCAACTTCGCCAAGTACGAAGTCACCGGCCCCGGAGCGGAAAATTACCTGTCACGATTGATGACCAACAAGATGCCGCGCAGCGGCCGGATTTGCCTGACGCCAATGCTCAATGAACAGGGCAAGCTGATTGGTGACTTCACCATCGCCAAGGCGGCAGATGACCGGTTCATGATGTGGGGTTCGGCACCGGCACAGGTTTATCACATGCGCTGGTTTGAAAAACATCTGCCGGATGATCATTCGGTGCGGGTTGAGCGTATTGATCTCGGTCTGGTTGGATTGTCCATTGCCGGTCCAAAATCCCGCGACGTGCTGGCCTCGCTAACCGATGAAGATGTCTCCAATGCCGGTTTCCGGTTCATGGACTATCGCGAAATCGATGTGGCAAGGGTTCCGGCCAAGGTCAACCGCATCACTTATACTGGAGATCTCGGTTATGAAATCTGGATAAAGCCGGAATATGAGCGTCGGCTTTATACGGCAATAATGGACGCAGGCAAGGCGCACGGCATCGTCAATTTTGGCATGCGCGCATTGCTTGCCATGCGTCTGGAGAAAAGCTTTCCGACGTGGTATCGCGAATTGCGGCCAATCTACGGGCCGTTTGAAGCCGGTATGGATCGCTTTATCGATCTGACGAAAAACGACTTCATTGGCCGCGAGATGGCGCAGGCAGAACATGACGGCGACAGCAAGCTGGCCCGGGTAACGTTTGTGGTGGATGCCGTTGACGCCGATGTCATTGGCGACGAGCCGGTTTCGCACAATGGCAAAGTTATCGGCTGGGTGACATCCGGTGGTTATGGCCACTTCGTCGATGCATCGCTCGCACAAGGCTACATTCCAAAACAACTGGTATCGGAAACAGCCGGATTTGAGATCGAGATCATGGGCGAAATGCGCCCTGCCCGCATCCAGCATGAGCCCCTGTTCGATCCTGCCGGGAAACGGATGAGAGGATAATCCCTGCCTTGAAGATCAAAAAGCTGGAAACTTCTGGCCAACCAGTGTGCCGGCCGGATTGGACAAGGCCAAACAAAACTTGAGAGACTTTGCAGCGTAAACCGCCTTCAACCAAAAGGAAACGACCATGCGTGATCGCGTGTTCAGTGACGACCGGAAAAAATCCTATTTCAACCCGAAGGGCAAGGACAAGCCAATGCGCTCGCCCGTGCCGCATGCAGTGCTGCTAAGGGCGCGTGACTATCGCCGCCAGCGGATGTTGAATCAGGTGATCAAACACGATTGCGCTGCCATCTTGATGTATGATCCCCTGAACATCCGATACACGTTCGACCTGTGCAACATGCAACTGTGGGGTACACACAACCCGTTTCACTACGCCATGCTCTTTGCCGACAGCCACTCGATCAATTTCGAGTACCATGGCGCTGAACATCTGGCCGACGGGCTGGCGACCGTGCGCGATATCCGCCCAGCGAAAAGCTGGTTCTATTTTTCTGCGGGAAACCGTCTTGAAGAGCGCGTCAATGCATGGGCCGACGAAGTGGTTGACGAATTGAAAACCCATGGTGGCGGCAACATGCGACTGGCCGTAGACAAACTGGAACCGATGGGTACGTTCGCACTGGCTGAACGCGGCGTCACGATAGTCGAAGGTCAGGAACTGACGGAACTGGCTCGTGAGATCAAGTCGGCCGACGAACTGGAACTGATGAAATGGACGATACGGGTTTGCGAGGCAGGCATGGCCCGTATCTGGGAGAACTCACTGCCGGGAAAAACCGAACAGGAAATCTGGGCGGAACTACACTATGAAAACATCCGTTCCGGCGGCGAGTGGATTGAAACCCGCCTGCTCACCATCGGCGAGCGCACCAACCCATGGTTTTCCGAAGCGTCAGATTTTGTAGCCAGTGAAGGTGACATTATAGCATTTGATACTGACTTGATAGGTCCATACGGATATTGCGCCGACATTTCACGCACCTGGACCATCGGGCATACGAAATTTGATACCAAACAGCATGAACTGTATTCAGCAGCACTTGAACAGGTGGAGCACAACTGTTCAATCCTGAAGGCTGGCATGACATCGCGGGAGTTCAATGAAAAATCCTGGCAGATTCCCGAAAAATATCAGTCGTGCCGCTATTCGGTAGCGCTGCACGGGGTCGGCCTTTGCGATGAGTACCCGTCATTGCCCCTGCACCCGGATTTTGACAGAGCCTATGACTTCACGTTCGAGGAAAACAGCGTGGTGTGCGTTGAAAGCCTGATTGGCGAAAAGGCCGGCAAGGAATGCATCAAGCTCGAGACCCAGGTGGTTGTAACGCCAGATGGTGTCAAGGCACTGGACACATTTCCATGGGAAGACCTTTAAACTGTTTCAAAACAGTCACTTGGTAAGACTTACTTAAACATTTGAGAACTCCTCGTTAACCCGACTCGCAGCATCACTCACACCATGAGCAATGTGATTGATTTTGCGTGTAAGTCCCGTGAACGTGAGTTGTCGAGACGCGGGATGAGTGAACCACCTGCAGCCATCGTGCTGTTGACCGAGGCTGGCAAAATAGCCGCCTGGGCCCACGGTCTGAATGAGCGGATTGAGGATGTGTGGTTCGGCGAGGACCAGGAAGTTCAGTGGCAGCCATTTTCCGTTGCCATGGAGATGGCCGAACGACTGCGGCAGTATCCCGCCGCACAAGCCATCGCGCAGGCAGGCTTTCGAATAGAAGCCGTTCGCATCTAGAGCCGCCAAAAAACACCGCCGGAAATCTCCGGCGATGCCGTGGTTTGAAGCTGAACCGGTGTCGATCAGAAACCGTGGCGGCTCATGCAACGCTCCCAGCGCCATGTCTGCCAGCCAAACCGGTTTGCGCACCGGCGGGCTGCGCGTCTGTAGGCGCGTCCGCCACCATAGCCGGGGCCGTAATATCCGCCGTTGGCGTGGGCAGCCGCGATGCTGACGGCGGCCGCGGTACCAAGCCCGAGCCAGAAGGCTCCCTTCTTGGACAGGGCCTGTGCGGGTGAAGCCGATGCAGCGGCGATGGTCAGGGCAGCAATGGCTGCGATTGCGGTTTTCTTGAACATGGGTCGTCTCCTGGTGTCTGGTTACAGTTTTTGTTGTTGTTGTTTTTTGTTCCTTGCCGTTGCCGGAGCAGCGGGTCTTCACATCAACTGTCCCCAATCTAGCGACAGGGCCCTGAACCAGACCTGAGCCGGGCGTTCATGAGCGGTTCATCATTTCACTCACGCCAGCAGCCTTACGGCTGCGCTCCGCGGGGGCGCACTTCGTGCGGCGCGCGGTCGCGCTTGCCACAGCACTGCGTGCTTCGGTTTGGAGCTTGTCAAAGCGATCGATCGGGGTCGGAGAACGGCCTGAGCAAAGCGAAGAAAGCTGTTCGACCAGTAAATACTCAGCAGCCGCAAGGCTGCTGGCGTGAGCGAAATGAAGAAAGCTGTTCGACCAGTAAAGAACGCCTAAAGCGTGTTGCGGTTTTTGTGATTCAAGATTCCCAAATCACCTGAGTTGTGTTTCTTTTTCCGTATGGAAGGAGAATTGTCATGGGCAAACCACATCCGATTGAGTTGCGTGAGCGTGTGATTGCATTTGTCGAGGAAGGTAACAGCCACCGTGCTGCGGCATCTCATTTTCGCGTTTCGCCGCGGTTTGTGAACAGAATGGTGATTCTGAAACATGAGACCGGTGCACTGGAGCCGATGCGGCAGGGCCATGGTGGGCACGGCAAGTTGAAAGTTCATGCTACCTGGGTCCGCCAGCGTGTTGGCGAAAATGGTGATCTGACGCTGGATGAACTGTGCGTTGAATTGGCAGGGCGCGGGGTGATGATACACCGTTCCAATGTTAGCCGGTTGCTGCACCGGCTTGGCCTCAGTCATAAAAAAAAGCCTTCATGCAAGCGAGCAGAACCGGCCCTATGTCAGACAACAGCGTGATTTGTGGATCAACCGCCGGCGCCGGTTCTTCAACAAGGCCCTGTCACGGCTGGTGTTCATCGACGAGACTTCCACCAACACCAGGCTGACCAAGCGGACCGGATGGGCGCCGAAAGGCCAGCGATACCGGACTCACGCGCCGTTTGGGTCATGGAAAACACAAACCTTCATTGCAGGTCTGCGGTGCCATAGCCTGACCGCGCCCTGGATCGTCAACGCGCCCATGAACAGGCAAATCTTCGAGATTTATGTCGAGACCCAACTTGCCCCGACGCTGTCACCTGGCGATGTCGTTATTCTGGACAATGTTGCTTTCCACAAAAGCAAAAAGGTTGAACAACTGATCACTGCACGTCAGGCATGGTTGCTCTTCCTGCCGCCATATTCGCCAGATCTGAACCCAATCGAATTAGCATACTCAAAACTCAAAACACTCTTGAGAAAGCACGCAGCTCGCAACTTCGAGGCAATCTGTCAAGCGCTTGGCAATATATGCGAACTCTATACACCCGCCGAATGCAGAAACTTCTTCAAGGCAGCAGGATATGAGGCCGAATAAATGCAACATGCTTTAGACCAGCAAAGCGCCCTGCTTTACGTCCCTGGTCCACATGTAAGCGGCCAGCATGGGTTGCAGGCCGACCCTGGTTGCATGGGGCACATAAGGCTCGTGCCAGATGGTTTCACCGGGTTCGCGTGGAGAAAACGCTTCATCACGAACCCGCCAGTCGCTCATACCAGAAAGTATCCAGTATAATTCCGGGGCCGGATGGGAGTGATTGGGATAGTTGAGGCCTGGTCCAAGCAGGAACAGCCCGAGGAGAAAATCATTGCCGGCATAGGCACCGTTTGGCCCGATGATTTCGGCATAGGCATAATTGTCCATGTAGTGCGGCTGGCCCATGGCCTCATTCGAGTAGTTGGGATTCTGAGCCCAGTGCAGGTCTTCTTCAACCGCAGCAAGCGAGGCAGCAACATCAGGGGCGACAAGCAGTGTCGAGGCAACCACATCGGGTAAGAACCGGCACGCCGGCAGGCGCCTTGGCAACGGCGTGGTCAATGCGGCAGCGGATGTATCCTGTTCGGCGAGACGCTGCAAAGCCACGTCAACCCCATCTTCACCGGCATTGCCGGTTTGCAAGGTCGAGCGGATTGCGCGGATCAGCCATTGTGCCGTGTCGTGAACATGCGATGTCATGTGCAACCCATTCCCCAGAGTCAGAAACCAGCGGTCTCCACCCAACCGATACCGCGTACAGGGCCTGAACGCACAGCAAAAATCGCCAACAGGATTAACGCCGAGGCGTTGCCGATAAACACTTTTCAGATCGCTGCAACCAGTCCATGCTGAGCCAATACTCGCTGATTACTCAACTACAGGTGAAACCGTGGACGCAATCGACTTCATACTGGGTCTGGAAGCGCCCCGGATTCCTGATACCGCCCGCCACCACGCCACCCGCGCCCTGATCGACACGCTGGGCGTAGCTGCTGCTGCAACACAAACCGCCAATTCACACATTCTGCGCGATTTTGCCAGCACTGCATTCGGAGCGCCGGGCAAGGCGGCAAGACTGTTGTTTGACGGACGCACCGTATCGCTGCCGGGCGCAGGCTTTGCCAACTCGGGATCAATTGATTCCCTGGACGCTCATGATGGGCAGAAGAGCACCAAGGGTCACATGGGCGTCGTCGTCATCCCCACCCTGTTTGCATTTGCGGACAGCCCCGGGCCGGTATCAGGCAAAGAATTCATGACCCGGTTGGTGGTTGGTTATGAAATCGCCACCCGGGCAGGTCTGGCACTGCACGCGAGCGTATCGGACTATCACACTTCCGGCTCATGGAACGCACTTGCCGCTGCTGCGATTGGCGCCCGTGCCCTCAAGCTCGATGCGAACTGGACGCGACATGCGATTGGCATTGCGGAATACAATGGCCCGCGATCACAGATGATGCGCTGCATAGACTATCCAACCATGGTCAAGGATGGTGCGACCTGGGGTGGTTTCACCGGCATTGCGGCAGCGCAACTTGCCCAGTTGGGCCATACTGGCGCGCCGGCGATCACAATGGAAGATCCGGAACTGGCGTCCTACTGGAGTGATCTTGGCGGCAAATGGTATGTCAGTGACCAGTACATCAAACTTTACCCGGTGTGCCGCTGGGCCCAGCCTGCCATTGCTGCGGCCCTGTCGGTCGGCGGCAAGATTGACGTGTCTGACATTTCCAGCATCCATATCGATACTTTTCACGAGGCAAAGCGCCTGCCCCTGGCAGAACCTCAAAACACCGAACAGGCGCAGTACTCCATCAGGTTTCCAGTAGCGGCCGCTCTGGCGCGCGGCCGCATCGGTGTCGAGGAAGTGAGCGGACCGGCACTGAGTGACCCTGACATTCTACGACTGGCCAACATGATCGAGGTAACCGAGAACGATGAAGCCAACAGGGCATTCCCGAAAGACCGTCTTGCAAGGGTCCGTATATCGCTCGCCGACGGAACAACCCTTGAAAGCGGGATGTTGAAGGCTGCCGGCGACCCGGAAGACCCGATCAGCGATGACGATCTTGATGCAAAGTTCACCGGCCTTGCTGCGCCGGTGCTGGGTGAAGTCCGTGCCGGACAGTTGCTTGAAGCATGCAAGGGGCTTTGGGAGGCCGGGTCAGTCTCCGAGCTGGTTGAACTTGCAACGCAACCGGCGAGCAACTAGAGCGACTTGGGTTCTCCTGAACCCATAAAGTTGCTCTGGCACTTTGGAATCGATCAGTTTCATGGCTTTTGATTGAATCAATCAAAAGCCATACTGATCTAGGTTATTTCCAGCGCTGCCTTGCGGCCTTCGTATATGGCCATGTGAGCCTTTCGCGGTGCGTTGCAGTCACCTGCGACGCTATATGGCGGACAGTCACCGAGAGCCTGAATGCCCTCGGCAAACTCCGTATCGGGGCTGGCGACAGTCGCCAGCACCAGCGTGTCAAAGTGCTGCTCAAAGGTAGCCCTGGTCAACAGGCTCACAAATCGGGCCTCCGAACCCTCATTACCCGGCTTGCCCCAGGACAAAAGAGCGGTATCTGTCAGTGCGACGCCACCGTGGCGTGCAAACCGCGCACGCGCCATACCATCGGCTCCCGTGCCTGCAAGCTCTGCTGCCAATACGCCTTTGGCCGTCATGGCGGTGACCTTGTGGCCGGTTTCTGCCAGAAACATTGCGGTGCCAATGCCACGCCAGGAGTGCAGATCATCAAGGACCAGCACCCGCTCACCGATTATTACTCCATTGGCCAGGACGTTATGGTAGCTGATGACATTTTCCTCATCATGGCCCGGCAGGACGTCATTCATCGGCAGAGCCCGCTGAAATCCTGAAGTGACCGGTTTAATGCCGGTCGCGGCGATGATATGATCAGGATGGAGGCGCCGGACAGTCAGAGGTGTCGCTTCTTCGCCAAGCCTCACATCGACACCCAGGCGATCCAGTTCATCGCCGTACCATTTAATATGTTCGGCTATTCTGGAGCGCGTTGGCTGGCGAGCAGCAAGCTGCCACTGGCCGCCAATCATCGGTCCGCGCTCGATCAGGGTGACCTTGTGCCCGGCTTCTGCCGACACCCTGGCAGCTTCCAGGCCCGCCGGTCCCGCCCCCACTACCAGAACGGACTTGCGCCGTTCTGTCCTGGCAATTTTGTCGCCGCGCCATTCCCACTCACGCCCGACAGATGGATTGACCAGACAGGAGATCCAGTAATCCTTGTAGCGGCGCGCAATGCATTGCTGGTTGCAGTGAATGCATGGGCGGATGGTGGCTCCAAGACCTGCTTCTGCCTTGTTGGCCAGATACGGATCAGCTATCTGGGCGCGTACCATCGAACAGGTGTCAGCCTGGCCGGTTGAAATAATCGCTTCAGCCTTCTCAGGCGAATGAATACCGGCTTCCGCCTGCACTCGGGCATGACGCATATGGTGCTTGATATGATCGGCCAGATGAGCGCCCTCCACACCCTCGTGAATATGGGCCGGAATAATCGGTTGGCTGCGGAAATAACTTCCGGTGCCGCATGTCACATAGTCCATCAGGCCGCGCTTATCATGCCATGCCGTGATTTCGCTCAACGCTTCCAGAGACAAGGCAGGCTCAGCCAACTCATCGACAGACACTGCCAGGCCGATGATAAAGTCCGGGCCACATGCCGCACGGATCCGTTTCAGAATCTCGGCCGAAAACCGCATCCGGTTTTCCAGACTGCCACCCCACCTGTCATCACGCCGGTTGGACCATGGTGTCCAGAACTGATCGATCAGTGAATGATAGGCCGCAAAAATTTCAACGCCGTCGAAACCGGCCTGCCTGGCGCGGTCTGCAGCTGCAACAAACGAGGCAACAAGTTCCGCTATCTCTGTTTCGCTGACGGCATGGCCGCCGTCTGAATCATGCAAGGACGGCATGCCAGAGGCCGACCAGTTGGCATGATAGGAGTTTGCGCCGTCACCATGCTGTCCGACATGATAGAGCTGATGCAACATCACCGTCCCATGAGTGCTGCAGGCTTCATTGATTTTGCGAAGCGGAGCAATAATGGCGTCGTCATTTGCCCTGAAATTGCCTCTGGTCAGTACGCCGGACGCATGTACAGGCACAGGTTCCACTACGATCATCCCGGCACCACCCTTGGCGCGCTCGACGTAGTAGGCCTTGGTACGGCGCGACGGCAATCCGTTTTCGGCCATGTTGTTGGTATGGGCACCAAACACGATGCGATTCTTCAGACGCTTGTGATTGATGGTAATCGGCGTAAACAGATGCGGATATGAACTGTTCATGGAAAGGTCAATTTCAGGTTGCCGTTGAAAATTATTTTCAGATTGCCGTCGAAAATCAAATTCAGGTTGCCGCCCGTCACATTACTGTCTTATTTTTTGCACTGATTTGCCAAGCGTTCGTTGCAATTTTTTCTTATTTCGACTCGTTATCAACGATCCATGGCGGCATTGGACGATATAGATCGGCGATCCAGTCCATAAAACTTCGAACTTTCAGCGGTTCATACAGCTTGCTGGCACTCAGTGCATATATGCCCAGGACGCCACCTGACCATTCCGGCAACACGCGCACCAGCCTGCCCGTTGCGATATCTGCGTTGGCAATAAAGGCAGGTTGCAGGGCAATTCCACCACCGGATAGGGCAATTTCCTCGATAGCATCGCCACTGTTGGCCCAGACTGCCGGTGACACGCGCACTTGTTCCAGTGTGCCGGACCGGTCTCGCAGCGTCCACAGATTATTCTCCAGGCCGAGCGAGTATCCCAGGCAGCGATGATCGACAAGGGTTCCTGGCGTTTCAGGGTTGCCATGTCTGGCGAGGTAGCCAGGGCTTGCACACATTATCACTTCGGCACTGGCGATGCGCCTGGCGATGAGGTTGGAGTCAGCCATCTGTCGTGTAATCCGAATGGCAACATCAAAACCCTCCTCTACCAGATCAACAAGCCGATCGTTCAGCATCATGTCAACGCTGACATCCGGATTTTTCGAGGTGTACTGCCCGAGATGCGGGGCTAAATGTCTCACCCCGAATGACATTGGCGCCGAAACAGCCAGCCGGCCCTGGGGCGTCAAGGTCTGAAGGCCCGCAATCCGGTCTGCCTCGTCAAGCTGCACCAGAATTTGCCTTGCCCGTTCCAGATAGACCGCGCCCGTGCTGGTCAGGCTGAGCGAACGGGTGGTGCGGTTCAACAGACGCACACCGAGATAGGCTTCAAGGTCTGCCACGTGTCGCGATGCCATGTTTCGCGACAGGTCGAGCGCAGCGGCAGCCGCCGCAAAACTGCCCTGGTCTACAACCTCGACAAATACTTCAATGGCGCGGAGGCGATCCATATTATCTCCTTTAAAGAGATAATATATCCCATTTTCTTCAGATTATCTCCAGTGTTTTATACCCTATCCAGCATCATCGATACATACTGATGAAAAGGATCACTCTAATGACCAACGACCAACTTACTGCAAATGGCACCGCGCTGCTGCGTGTCATCCTGGGCACTGCGGCGATTTCCCACGGACTTCTGAAAGTGTTTGTATTTACCCTGCCCGGCACTGTCGCATTTTTTGAATCCCTTGGCCTGCCCGGATTACTTGCCTACGTGACGGTGCTTGTCGAAATCGCCGGCGGTCTGGCCCTGGTGGCCGGATTTCAGACACGACTGGTGTCACTTGCAATGATCCCCATTCTACTGGGCGCCCTATGGGCACATTCCGGCAATGGCTGGGTGTTCTCAAATGCCGGCGGGGGATGGGAGTACCCGTTGTTCTGGGCATTCACTCTTGCAGCACAGGCCATGCTTGGCAGCGGCGCTTATGCAGTGGATGGCATGCAAAAACCAGCGTTGACAGCCGCCGCGTAGTCCCTATGTGCTGTCGTCAGAACAACATGGGCCCAGAAGAGCCCATGTTGCTCAATCCATTGGAAACCACCAGATAAATGGTTACTGGTTGAACTGACCTGAAATCACCCTGATCCAGGAGACACTATCCATGCTCAAAGACATCGATCCTGCCCCGCAATATCCGGTCGTCTCAGGCGCACGTATCGGGCATGTCCACCTGAAGGTGGCCAATATTGACCGCGCGCTTGGATTTTACGTTGGCGTGCTGGGTTTCGGCGTGAAGCAACGATATGGCGATCAGGCAGCCTTCATTGCCGCCGGCGACTACCATCATCATATTGGCCTTAACACCTGGGAAAGCGAAGGTGGTCTACCACCACCGCGCGGCACAACCGGATTGTATCACCTCGCCATCCTTTATCCTGAACGCGCTGATCTGGCCGATGCCCTGAAGCGCGTGCAAGATGCAGGCTATCAGCTTGACGGCGCATCCGATCACGGTGTGTCACAGGCGCTGTATCTGAGTGATCCGGACGGCAATGGCATCGAACTGTACTGGGACCGGCCGGAGGTGGACTGGCCACAAAACGAAGACGGCACTCTGGCAATGTTTACCAAACGGCTGGACCTGGAGGCGTTACTGGCCGAAGCGCCGCAATCAGGATAACCCCGGACCGGTTATCTCCTTCAGCAACTTGCGATAAATGGCTTCGCGGTAGGCATAGTAATCATTGGCCGGCAGTACAAAATGGTACGGACCGCCAATGATCGAATTCTGGAAATATTTGTCCAGTGTCGGCCATTCGTTCAAAATGGCCAATCCGTTGATTGTGATACCTCTGGATACAACTTCATCGCGTGCAACCTCGACAATCTCGCCACGGTTGTTGCGGCCATCGGAAGACAGATCGATCACCCTTCTAATGGCGGTAAAAGGAGCTGCGGTTGCGGCAGCGGCCGCAAACTGCAGTGCCGCGCCAATCGCCGTACCACCTTCGGCCAACTCCCGTTGAACAGAGAACACTTTCTGCGCAAACGCATTTGCCGAGGCCGGCCCGTCTATCACTGTCCACGGAGTTGACAGGGACTGGTTTTCTGCATCAGACCATTGAAATACCGTTACAGCAATGCGCCCTAGGGGACCATTTTCGATCGCCCGGTGAACGTCCCTGGTCTGGAAGGCCTGGGCAATACCGTCCATTTGCAACCGGAACTCGCGGGCGTCCACGGAGTAGGAACAGTCAACCGCCAGCACCAGTATGAGGTCGACTTCGCCACCAGCCTGCGCATTGCCCGAACCGGCAAGCTGCAAGGCGCCTGCCGCCGTACCGGCAGCAGCAGCGCCCGACAGGAAAAGCATCCGTCTGCGTGATAATAGCTGACGAATGCTTGTGCTGTTCATAGTGATTTTGCGTCTCCAGTGTTGTGTTTTATCCGGGTGACAGGCCGCGAAGACGTTCTGAGCGGCGGCGCAGCAGTTCCAAAGTCGTCAGCAGGCAAATGGAGATCAGCACCAGTACCGTCGCCACTGCCAGAATGGTTGGCGATATCTGCTCACGAAT
The DNA here is from genome assembly GCA_963700885.1 of uncultured Alphaproteobacteria bacterium. Lineage (GTDB taxonomy): Bacteria > Pseudomonadota > Alphaproteobacteria > Rhizobiales > Aestuariivirgaceae > Anderseniella. The sequence goes on along the minus strand of CAVOZJ010000020.1, from coordinate 97,254 downwards.
GCCGGAGAACATCTGGCGCGGAATCGTAACCTGATGCACATCGGCCAGGAAGATCACGGCAACCACCTCGTCCAGTGACGTGATGAAGGCAAACAGTGCACCTGAGATCATGCCGGGCAAGATCAGGGGCATGATCACACGGCGGAACGTGGTCCAGCCATTTGCACCGAGGCTTCTCGAAGCACGGATCAGTGAATTGTCGAAACCGGTCAGGGTTGCGGTGACCGTAATGATCACAAATGGCACACCCAGCGTGGCGTGAGCCAGGACAATGCCGATATCCTCATTTATGAGGCCGTCAGGGAAGAAAGGAAAGGTGTCCTTTTTTGCATAAAAGAAGAACATGCCCGTTGCCGTGATGACCAGTGGCACAATCATCGGCGAAATCAACAGGCTTGTTATGGCTGATCTCCACGGCATTTCCGGACGTGAAAGCCCAAGTGCTGCAAGCGTGCCGAAAAAGGTGGCCAGTATGGTGGCCAGAACAGCAAACTTGAACGAATTGAATGCAGCTTTCACCCAGGTCGCATTGTTCCACATGTCAGACCACCAGCCCTCGGCACGGTTGGGGTCATTCATGCCGAACAGCATGATATCCTGATACCAGCGGGTCGAAAAGGCCTTGGGATCAAGTGACATCATGCCTTCCGTAAAGCTGAAGTAAGGTTCTGAATTAAACGACAACGGCATTATTATGAGTACCGGCGTGATGAGGAAAATGAAGATCATCGTGCAAATCAGCAGGAACATGTACTGACCGAATTTCTCCGGCCACGTCGCATAGGGCGGCAGATCATTCATGAAGAACAGCGGCAGTCCTGTAATAATCGCAAAGCCGACTGTGGCAACCAGAGTACCGGTGAACAAGTAGGCGATGACGCATGCCACCGCGAATGCGATGTAACCGGGTGCCGGCAATTTATCCAGTACGGTCATGACATGTCCCTCACCCGAACTTCAGATTGTCGACGCCGACAAGCTTGTTGTAGACCCAGTAGAAGATCAGCACGATTGTAAGCAGAATGGCACCAAGCGCCGACCCCAGGCTCCAGTTGAGTGTCTTCTTGATGTGATCGGCGATGAGGTTTGAGATCAACAGGCCATCACTGCCACCCACCAGTGCCGGTGTGATATAGTAGCCAATCGCGAGAATGAACACGAGCAGTGTGCCGGCAGCAATTCCCGGTATGGTCTGCGGGAAATACACTTTGAAAAACGAATAGGTTCCCGTTGCTCCCAGAGAACGCGCCGCACGCATGTAGTAGGGTGGAATGGTTTTCATCACCGAATACAGCGGCAGGATCATGAACGGCAACAGAATGTGCACCATCGCAACAATCGTACCGGTCTGATTGTAGATCATCTGGATTCTGCTTTCCTCGGATATGACCCGTGTGAAAACCAGAATGTTGTTCACAATGCCCTCGGTTTGCAGCATGGCAATCCAGGCGGTTGTACGCACCAGGAGCGATGTCCAGAACGGCAGCAACACCATGATCATCAGAAGGTTAGAGGTACGCAATGGCAGGGTTGCCAGCAAATAGGACACCGGATAGGCGATCAGCAGGCAGATGAAGGTGATGAGTGCAGACAGCCACAGGGTCTTGCCCAGAATTGGCAAATAGATCCGGTACAGCGGATCGGCCTGAACTATTTCGTTGTCCTCGTTGTACTTCATATCTGTCGCCGCCAGATAGAACGAGCCCGTGTAGTTGCTTGCAATCCGTTGCAGCGTCCGCCAGACGTGCTGGTTTTCCCAACCCTTGTCCAGCGCAATCAGGGCTTCCTTGTAGGGCGGCCCGGTAATGTCCTTGACCTTGCGGGCAGTCTTGGTGAACAGACCGCGCGAACCGGGTATCTCGTAATTCACACGCGTTGCCAGGTTGCCGACGGTCTTGCCAATTTCGTTGCTCTCCCTGGCCACCGTCATGTCCTTGACAAATACTTCAAACATGGCTTCCGGCGGAAGGTCCTCGCCATCCCACTCATGAATGACTTTCGAGAAGTTCGGCAACACATCCGGACCGATCGGGCTATAAACTGAACGGAACAGCATCTCACCAATTGGCAGGACAAAGGCGACCAGAAGGAACAGCAGCAAGGGAAGTACAAGCAGCAATGCCTGCAAACGCTGGCGCCTCGTAGCACGGGCAAGAGAAACCTTGAGTGGCACACCATCGCTGGTGGTTATGCCCTCCGGCGCGCCAGATACAGCTACATCGGTCATGTTGTGCCTTCTTCCAATCCCTGTCGGCAGTCTAAAATTTCGCCAGTCAAATCATTTCATTGCAAAAGTTTTCAATTGGACCGGACGGATGACACGCACCCGTCCGGACCCAGGCGAAATAAGCCTTACTGGGCAAGCCAGGCGTTAAAGCGCTCGTTCAGCGCGTCCTGGTTGTCCGCCCACCATTCAAAGTCGTTCTGAACGGCATTGGCCAGGTTTTCAGGTGCCGTTGGCATCTGTGGAGCCATGTCAATCTTGCCGTCTTCATACTTGCCAACGAGAGGCGCTGAAGACTTGCGAGCCGGGCCGTACGCGATGTACTTGGCCTGGTTGGCAAGCTGCTCGGTTTCAGTAGAGAATTTCAGGAAGTCCATGGCCTTGTCCATGTTCGGAGCACCCTTTGGAATTGCCCAAAGATCGATGTCCCAAACCTGACCGTCCCAAACGATCACGAACGGCTTGTCCTCTGCTGCAACGGCATTGAAGATACGGCCATTGTAAGCCGTGGTCATCAATACTTCACCATCTGCCAGAAGCTGCGGAGGCTGGGCACCTGCTTCCCACCATACAGTGTCAGCCTTGATTGTTGCCAGCTTTGCGAATGCTCGATCAATACTCTCCGGTTTCGCCAATTCAGCATAGACGTCCGCGGCAGCAACGCCATCAGCAATCAGTGCAAACTCAAGGTTAGGCTTTGGTCCCTTGCGCAGACCGCGTTTGCCTTCCCAGGTCTTGGTGTCGAAGAAGTCAGCCATGGTGGTGGGTTTCTTGTCACCAATCTTGGTGTCGTCGTAGGCATAGATGGTAGACCATACAATGCTGGCTACAGCGCAATCATGCAATGTGCCCTCCAGAAAATCTTCCTGTGCAGGCGTACCGTCGGCGCCAGCCGGCAGAGTTGAAGCATCAATCTTTTCGAAAATGCCTTCGTCACAACCGCGGATGGCGTCAGACAATTCAACGTCAACGATATCCCAGGACACGTTGCCTGCTTCAACCTGAGCCTTCACTTCGGCAATGCCACCGGAGTAATCGACCGAGTTGATCGTGACACCGGTTTTGGCAGTATAGGGCTCGTGATAGGCTTTCACCTGGCTCTTGGTGTAGGCACCGCCCCACGAGACAGCCGTAATCGAGCCTTCAGCGCCGGCAGCTGTCGATACAGCTCCGAGCGCCAGAACTGAAAGACTTGTTGTCAAAAATTTCTTCATACAGATTTACTCCCTTTGGTAGAACGGAGGTTCAACAAAACCACCGGTAAACCGCCCTGCTCCCACTATTGAGGCAGGGCAGAATTCAATGAATGTTTACGCTGCCAAATCGTCCAGCGCACGACAGTCCTCGGCCTGCCAGCCCACGGTAGTTGTCTGACCCCGGGCGAGCTCATGGTGCTCGGCATTGTTTGGCACCTTGACAATAAAATCGGTGTGACCGGCAACCGACATACGGGTCCGGATATGATCACCGAGGTAAATCAACTCCTCGACGTGTCCTGTAAGCGTAACAGTATTTTTTTCCTGTTTTGGCTCAATCGCAACCCGTTCAGGGCGAACCGACAAAAGCGTACGTTCCCCCCTGGCGCCGACACCAACTGCAAGCGCCTTTACCATATCGCCCGAATCCAGTTGCACCGTGGCGAGCTTGTCCTTGCCAATCTCCTGCACCGTGCCGCGCAGCTGGTTGTTCTCGCCGATGAACTGCGCCACAAAGGAATTTTGCGGGCGCTCATAAAGTTCCTCCGGGCTCGACAATTGCTGAATGATACCATCCTCAAACACCGCAACACGATCCGACATTGTCAGGGCCTCGGACTGATCGTGGGTGACATAAACCACGGTAACACCGAGTGATTCATGGATGTGCTTGATTTCATACTGCATCTGTTCACGCAACTGCTTGTCCAGTGCGCCGAGCGGTTCATCCATCAAAACCAGGTCTGGTTCAAATACCAGTGCGCGGGCAACTGCAACACGCTGCTGCTGACCACCCGACAACTGGGCTGGCCGCCTGCCGCCAAATGCTGGCAGTTCAACCATTTCCAGAACTTTCTTCACCTTGTCTTCCTGCTCAGCCTTGGTCATGCCGCGCACAGCAAGTGGAAAGGCCAGGTTTTCTGCGACCGTCATATGCGGAAACAACGCATAATTCTGGAAAACCATACCGATGCCGCGTTTGTGCGGCGGCACGTTGTTTATCGGTTTTCCGTTCAGATAAATCTCGCCGTGCGTGGCTGGCTCAAACCCTGCAAGCATCATGAGCGTTGTCGTCTTGCCGGATCCCGAGGGGCCCAACATGGTAACAAATTCGCCCTTTGCGATATCAATGTTCAGGTCCTTAACAACGAGCGTTTCGCCGTCATAGCTTTTCTGAACGTTTTGAAAGCGAACCATCGGTTCGCCGGAAGTCCCAGCATTACCCATTTAACACCCCGGTCAAGGTTCCACCCAAATGACCACACATTTTGCTGCGCAGTTTTGTTTTTGTTCAGCCAAACATAAACGCTTGCCTGACAATTTTGCAACAGTGATCATTTTTTCACCATAATCAACAGCAGAAACGGCCTTTCCTGCTGAAATCACACCAAATCGGCCTGATTGGTTAATCCTGAGCAACAAACGTGCCAGTTGCACAGACGGTATTCGAACCTCATTCCACTGTGCGGCAGGGCTTTTCAAAATCCACGGTTGTCGCTTGACGAGACGGCTTGTCGTCGCCAAGTATGGCCTGCATGAACAATTCAGTACAAGTGCCAGCCGTTATGGCATCCGGGATGATCGATCCGTTCGGGCGGCATGTCAGTTATCTGCGTGTATCGGTGACTGACCGGTGCGATTTCCGCTGTGTGTACTGCATGTCGGAAAACATGACCTTTCTGCCCAAGAAAGACATTCTGACGCTGGAAGAACTGGACCGGTTGTGTACGGTGTTCGTTGACAAGGGCGTCAGGAAACTGCGTCTGACTGGCGGTGAACCGCTGGTACGCCGAAACATCATGTCATTGCTTGAGAATCTGTCGCGGCACCTGAAAACCGGGGCGCTTGATGAACTGACGCTGACAACCAATGGATCGCAACTTGAGAAGTATGCATCTCAAATGGTGGACTATGGTGTGAAACGCATAAATGTTTCTCTCGACACGATAGATGCCGGCAGGTTCAAGGACATTACCCGCTGGGGCGATCTCACCAAAGTGATGGGTGGCATCAGGGCAGCGCAGGCAGCAGGTCTGGCAATCAAGATAAACATGGTTGCGTTGAAGAATTTCAACGAAGATGAAATTGAACCGATGATGCAATGGTGCCATGCAGAAGGGATGGATCTGACCCTGATTGAAACCATGCCGCTTGGAGAAATTGACGAAGATCGCACAGATCAGTATCTGCCGCTGTCTGTTGTTCGCGCCAATCTGCTTGAAAGATTTTCACTGCAGGATATCCCATACAAGACCGGTGGCCCGGCACGTTATGTCGAGGTCAAGGAAACCGGCGGCAGGCTCGGGTTCATTACACCGATGACCCATAACTTCTGTGAAAGCTGCAATCGTGTGCGCCTGACCTGCACCGGCACACTTTACATGTGCCTAGGTCAGGACGATGCGGCGGATCTGCGCGACCCGTTGCGCGCCTCTGAAGGCAATGATCTGGTGAGTACCGCAATTGACGAAGCCATAGGCCGCAAACCGAAGGGCCATGACTTTATCATTGATCGTCGCACCAGGTCACCTGCTGTAACCCGGCACATGAGCGTGACTGGAGGTTAAGTCAGGATCACTTCCGGTCGAATCAACCAGAAGACATTAACCTGATCGCTTCTAAATTGCTCCAACGCCAGGCACCTGGTGTGGACAGGAAATAGCGCGCGGCATTAACGGTAGTTGGCAATTTTTCGCTCGCCAACCGGAATTCCGACTAAAAACAGACCCGCCGACATTGACTTTTTTTATCGGGATACAGAAACAGTTCTGACGGCAAATGCAACCAGGCCAGACCTGCAAACCGGCATAGCTCGGGGAGAGTTCGTAGTGGCAATAAACCGGCGTACGGCAATCGCACTGATCGGAGGGGCTGCAGCAACCGCAGGCCTGGCAGGGCCCGCCTTGTCCCAGAACAGGAAAATCACTGTTGGCGCACTGCGCTTTACCAGCCATTCGGGAAGTTTTATTGCTTTCGAACGAGGGTATTTTGCAGATGCCGGGCTGGATGTCGAGTTGAAGTTTTTTCAGGCTGCCCAACCCATGGCAGTGGCAATCGCTTCGGGCAGCATCGACTATGCCGTGACCGCCATTTCCGGGGGGTTGATTTCACTGGCTCAAAAAGGAGCGGTCAAAGTCATTGGCGGGGCGTTGTCGGAAGAACCCGGTATAGATGGACAGAAAATTATTGCCTCAGACGCTGCATTCAGGGCCGGTGTTACATCACCCAGGATGCTCGATGGCAAAACTTTCGGTATGTCTACCGCAGGTTCCAGTTTCCACTACATGGGTTCAAAAATCGCGTCCGCCGAAGGTGTGTCGATGAAGTTCAAGCCCCTGCAGAAGGTAGGAGCGATCATCGGTGCGCTGAAATCGGGCCAGATCGATGCCTGGTCAATCGTACCGCATATCGCCAAGCCTCTGGCCAAATCGGGTGCAGCCCACATTATCGGTGCGGTGTCAGATTACCTGCCGAACTATCAGATAACCACGGTTTTTACGTCTGCCAGAAATGCTGCTGAGGAAAAGGCCATGACCGGTGACTTCCTGACCGCCTTCTCGAAGGGAGTGGCTGACTACAACGCCACGATGATTGCCAGAACCGGTGGAGAAGCCGGCGTCAGGGAAATGGTCGAACTGATCCACAAGTATGTCTATGCAGACCGGCCGCTGGAGAAGGCCGCTCCGTCAATCATCAATGGCACCATGCGCCTGAACGAAGGAGCCGCTCTCAATGTTGCTTCCGTTCAGGATCAATTGAAATGGTTCCAGTCTGAAGCACTTGTTGATGCCGACATAACGATGGCTACCCTTGTCGATACCAGCTATGTAAAGACCATCCACGCATAATTCCAAGGGGAAGTAATAATTGACCCGTTTGATGGAGCCAATGATTACTTCCTCTCGTACAACGCCTTTTTGTCTGAACAGCATGGTCTGGGTATTTCCTCCGCCAGATCGCCGACGGAGCACCACTCATGGATATTCGTCTATCAGGAATTGGCCATTCCTATGATGGTGTCGAAGTTTTGCGCAACATCACACTTGACATTCCGTCCGGCAAGATCATTTGCGTCGTTGGGCCCACTGGCTGCGGCAAATCCACGTTGCTGCGTCTGATTGGCGGCCTGGAACGTCCCACTAAAGGCAGTGTCCTGCAATTGGGCCACGCTTCTGAAGATTGCCTGAATCCGTTGACCTATGTCTTTCAGGACTTCGCATTGCTGCCATGGCGAAGTGTTGCCGGCAATATTTCCCTGGTGCTGGAAGATCACGGCCTGAAAAGTGCCGCGAAAAAGGAGATCATCAACAACGTACTGGCCCGCACAAGGCTGACCGATTTTGCCCGCGCTCTGCCAAAGCAACTGTCAGGAGGCATGAAGCAGCGTGTGGGCATCGCCCGAGCGCTGGCCGTGAAGCCGGCCGTCATGCTAATGGACGAACCCCTGTCGGCCCTCGACAGCCAGACCCGCGAATTGCTGATGGATGATCTGGTCAAACTCTGGACGCAGCAGCCATTTACAGCCGTCTACGTGACACACAATCTGGATGAGGCCGTGCGTATGGGTCATTCGATAGTCGTGTTGTCGCGGTGCCCTGGTCAGATCCGTGAAATCATTCATCTGGAAAAGCCCCTGGCTGAACGCCGCCATGGTGATGGCGAACTTCACTTCCGGCAAAAATACCTCTGGAACCTGATGCGCGAAGAGGCTCTTGCTGCTGATGCGGAGCTGGTCAATGCCTGATGTCGAAGAAAAGGAGATTGCCCGGCAAGTGGCCTTTCGAGGCGGCGGTTTCGAACCGAGACCTCACCGCTGGATCGGACTGGCAGTTTTCATTGTGTTGATTGGCCTGGCTGAACTGGGAACGCAGAAGGGTTTCATTTCACCGCTCACGTTACCGAAACCGTCCGATGTCTTCCTGAAATTCCGCGAGCTCCATGAAACAGGCCTGTTGCGAAAACATCTTGAGCCGTCCCTGACCCGGCTGGCCATAGGTGCTGCGCTTGGCGCTGCGGCCGGCATTGGGATGGGAATTCTGATCGGCCTGTTTTCCTATGTCCGCGCCGGCCTGGTGCCGCTGATTGCAGCCATATTCCCGATCCCCAAGATTGCCCTGTTGCCGCTTTTCGTCATCTGGTTTGGCATTGATGAGGCATCGAAATATGCGCTGATTGCGTTCGGTACTTTTACCCCAACCGTAGTTGCGACCTACGGCGCTGTGGACAATGTTGATCGCAACCTGATCCGCATGGCGCAAAGTTTTGGCCTGAGCTGGAAATCCATCGTTCGCAAGATCATCCTGCCTGGCGCGATGCCCGGCATCCTGTCAGGCTTGCGCATATCGCTTGCCATTGCGATCATCCTGCTGGTTGCCGCCGAAATGCTGGGGGCTGAATACGGCATTGGAGCATATATTCTGGAAGCCGGTTCATTGTACGATCTGGAACGGCTGTTTGCAGGTGTAGTCATGCTGTCCCTGCTCGGTTTGCTGGTCAGCGGTGTGATTGGCGGCATTGAACGATATGTCCTGCGCTGGCGTACCTGACGGGCATGTCCGTGTTGCTGCACCGGCATTCTTTGACAAGGGAATATCAATGTGCAGTCTTGATCGATGACATGAAATTCCCGCTGCCCCCAGCCCCGGCTGAAACTGACGCATGCGCATATTCAGCGCCCCCCGGTCACATCCAGTAATACACCGGTGACATAAGACGCCGCCGGAGACAGCAGCCAGACAACGGATTCGGCTACCTCTTCGGCAGTTCCCCCGCGTCCCATCGGCACCTGGCCCTGCAGTCTTTCCACCCGATCGGGCTGTCCGGACGACGCATGGATGCCGGTATGGATCAGGCCGGGGCGTACCGCATTTACTCTGATGCCCTCACCCGCTACTTCCTTTGAAAGACCGAGGGTCATGGCGTCGATGGCGCCTTTCGATGCGGCATAGTCTATGAACTCGTTGGGCGACCCGATGCGTGCTGCCGCTGATGACAGATTTACGATTGCGCCACCCTTGCCGCCGTGAGCTGTACTCATCCTGCGAACGGCTTCGCGCGCGCACAAAAAACTACCAGTCACATTGACCCGCAATGTCTCGTTGATGCGGTGTGCGTCAAACTCCCTGAGCTGCGCCTTTTCAAAAAGAATTCCGGCGTTGTTGACCAGCCCCGCCAGCGGTGGCATGGCGCGATCAATCTGCTGGAACATTGCTTCGACTTCGGACTCGGAGCCCACATCTGCCCTGATTGCCATGCATGAACGGCCCATCGCTGTAATATCGCCAGCCAGGGCATCGGCTGCGGCAGATGAGCGAGCGTAATTGATGACGACATCGTAACCATCGCGCGCCAGCAACTTCACGCATGCAGCACCAATGCCCCTGCTGCCGCCTGTAACCAGGATTGTACCGTTGGAAGTCATGCCTGATTTGTCCTTCTCATGTGTTCAGACGGTCGCAGAGTTATCAGGAAAACTCCCCAAACACGACAAGAATTGGCCGCAATCAACACGTTAAAGGTTCACCACAGTAGATTTCAGGGGCGTCAGATGAAGAAAATTCTATTCGCAGCAGGCGTGCTCAGCGCCTGCGCCATGGTACTGTTTGCCACGGCACCCGCCAATGCCAGCGAAACCGGCCAGGCATCATGGTACAAAATGGGCTTCAAGACAGCCAGTGGTGAACGTTTCAAACCCGACGGTTTGACCGCTGCTCATCGCACACTCCCGTTCGGTACCAGGGTCCGCGTTAAAAACCTCCGCAATGGCAAATCGGTTGTAGTGCGCATCAATGACCGGGGGCCATTCATCAAAAAGCGCATAATTGATGTTTCGAAGGGTGCTGCACAGAAAATCGGTCTGATCCGCACCGGGGTAACCACGGTATCGATCCAGGTGGTAAATTAGCAACAGGCTGCATTAATCACTGGCCGTATCGTCCTGCCCACCATAAGTTGCACAGCATGGCAAAGCAAATTGCAACACTCGATGATATACCCGCATTCTCGCCAGACCCTACCTTGCCACTGGCACTACTGGCAGCGTGTCCTGCCTATGCGATCACGCCGCTAACTGCAAAAACCGGTCCCACCGGGCGGGCCATGCTTGTCAAGGATGAAACCGGCCGCATGAACCTTGGTGCCTTCAAGGCACTAGGCGGAGTTTATGCGGTTGCGCAATTGATCAACGAGGCATGGCAGGCTGCCGGCAATCGGCCGCTTGCCCCGGAAGAATTTCTGTCTGATGCAGTCAGGGCGCTTGCAGACGACATGACATTCGTCTGCGCCAGCGCCGGAAACCACGCCATGGCGGTTGCTGCCGGTGCCCGAATATTCGGTGCAAGGGCTCGGATTCTGCTGGCCAGCGGCGTGCCCCAGAGTTTCGAAACCCGCCTGAAAGAAACCCAGGGCGCGCAGGTTGTACGCGCCGGCGCTACCTATGCCGAAAGTGTGGCCGCGGCCAGAGCAGACGCCGAAGCAAGCGGCGCAATCCTGCTGGCTGACGGTTCATGGCCCGGATACAGCCACCCGCCCCTGCTCGTGATGGAAGGCTACACTGTAATCGCCGAAGAGTTGCGCAATTCGTTTGAGGAAAGCAACGACTGGCCCAGCCATGTCTTTCTGCAGGCTGGCGTTGGTGGAATTGCAGGCGCCATTTCACACATGATACGGCAAAACTGGGCTGTACAGCCGGAGATCATTGTTGTTGAGCCTGACAAAGCCGCTTGCCTGACTGAAAGCCATGCGGCCGGCTACCCGGTTCAGGTTGAAGGTGCCGCTTCCAGTATGGGCAGGCTTGACTGCAAGGAACCATCGCTCATAGCCTTCGGCATTTTCGAACGTACCGGTGTGCACTTCATGACCATTACAGATGCTGAAGCCCAGGATGCAGCAAACCGGCTTGGCAGCCAGAACATGGCGACAACTCCCTCGGGCGCTGCCGGCCTTGCCGGACTGAAAGCTTTTGGAGAAGTCAAACGCCCGCTGATCATTGTAACAGAAGGTGCCGTGTAGATGGATGCAAGCGCACTTAAAGGCAAAAGGATACTGATTACCGGTGCTGCGCGCGGGCTGGGTGCTGCATTTGCAACCGTGCTGGCAGATGCAGGTGCGCATATCATCATGACCGGACGGCTGACCGAAACGCTCGAGGGCACGGCAGAAGCCATCCGGCTTCGCTGCGGCAGCAAACCCGAGACCCATCTGCTGGACCTGGCAGATGGCGGGTCGGTCAATGAATTCGGTGAAATGATCACCAAAGCGCACCCCAAGCTCGATGTATTGATCAACAATGGAGCCCAATGGTTGTCCGGTTCAATGGCCGATTACGATGCCTATTCAGTGGTCAGCACCATTAATGCCGCGGCAACCGGGAGTTTCCTGCTGACCCGGAAACTGCTGCCGTCACTGCTGGCAACCGGTGCCGGGGATATTGTCAACATCGTTTCCACATCCGGTATCGCCAACAGCGCCCTGCAGACTGCTGCGGTGCCGTTTTACATGGCAAAGCATGCGCAGACCGGCATGACCAACGGCCTGCGGCAGGAACTGAGGGGAAAACCGGTACGGGTACACGGTATTTATCCGCCGGATCTGGAAACCACCTCGCCGTTGAACAGGGAAACCTGGAATGCTGACAGGGGTGACAGCTCTATGGTCACATCACGCGATGTGGTTGAAGCCGGGATTTTCGCGCTGACCCGGCCCCGCCATGTTACCATGGCTTCGATCGTGCTGGATAGCGATGAAGGCGGGATGTTCGGGTAACATCAGATCTCGTCAGTGGAACAGACCGGGCGAATTGCCGAAATTGACGTCAGACGTTAGGCCACCTCTGTCTGGCGGGCATAACATGCAGAAGGCCTGAACAGCCGGGGCATTTCAAAACGATGCGCTGCAACAGGCATAAGGGTCATCTTCCCGGCAAAAATCTAACCTGCAGCATCAAAATTTCGCAATCTGCACTTTTCGCTTGAATTCTAACTACTGCACTTCGCTTTGAGCATTTTTTTTCGCGCCATTCTGTGTGATCAACCCATTTTGCCAAAGTCCCGTCTGCAGAAGATTGTGGCTGCTCAAATAGTCGAGCGAAACTGCAGCTATGCTGCTCATGCCATTTCTATCCGACTTCCGGAACGTTGTTCCGGCAAGGCTTTCGCAGTTGTTACTGAACGCGATACCTAACTGAAACCTTGCCTATCAAGAGGAAAACCATGCCTATCAAGTCAAAAATCGCAGTTGCCGTGCTTGTCGCTGGCGCCATATCCCTAACAACATCAGCACAGGCGCAGCCGAGCTTCGACTGCAGCAAGGCGAGCACCCGGGTCGAGAACCTGATCTGTGACAATCCGCAGCTCGCGGAACTCGACAGTGAACTGGCTGAAGCCTACAGGACCGCATTGCGGGATTCGCCGTGGGCGTCTGCCAACCGCCGCATCAGGGCTGAACAAAAAGACTGGATTGCCCGCCGCGACAGCTGCCAGAATGCCGGCTGCGTTCGCAAGAGATATATTCGCCGCATTGGCGCACTGCACAACGAGGTGTCGGATTCAGGCGAGGACAGTGCTGCGCCCGAAAGCAATCCAGACACCATGATGGCCATCTGCCGTGATCGTGCTGCACACGTTTTTCATGTTCGCGCACCCAACGTCGAAACCAAATACGAGGGCCAGCGCACCGATGGCACCCATGCAGTGAACGGCACGACTTATCTCAGGGATGTTGAGGAGACCTTCCAGTGTTCCTTCGACGCTGCCGGTCGGTCAATCGTGCAGTTTGTGGTCAACTGATCCAGGTCGACAACACAAACAGCGAATTAAACCTGGAGTAACCCAGATGAGTATCTTCGACTTTATCAAGAGCGCAGCCAAGGCGATTGGAATCGGTAAGGACGAGCCGCCAACAGCCGCAGCCCTGAAGAAGGAACTGGATTCGTTCGATATCGAGACCGGTAAGATCTCAAAGCGAAATTTACCGGTATAAATGGACCAGTAATCAATGATCGAGAAAGGAATTGAATCATGGCGGATGACAAGTCAAAGCGCGGTGCAAGTGATCGCAAGAAAGTGTCGAAGAGTGAAGAGTATGAACTGCGTTACTTCGCAAACAAACACGGTATCACGATTGATCAGACCAAGGCGTTGATCGACAAGCACGGCAATGACAGGGAGACACTGGACAAGGCGGCAGAGAGGCTCAAGAAGTCTTGAGTTACCAGGCCCGGGACGGGCATCGCTGGCGGCAGGCACCGTGTTGAATGTTTTAGAATAGCATCTCCGGCTCGGGCGCTTTGCAAGAAATTGCACAATTGTCATATACTGGGCGTATCGGGATGTTCAAATCGGCACCCGGTCCAACCAGGAGGGTAAACTTATGGGTATTATCTGGACGATAATTATCGGGTTCGTAGCCGGTGTCATCGCCAAGTTTCTGATGCCGGGCGGGAACGAACCATCCGGCTTCGTTTTGACAACCATTCTTGGCATTGTGGGTGCCTTCGTAGCATCATACCTGGGCCAGGCCTTCGGGCTTTACGGTGCAAATGAGGGGGCCGGACTTATCGGCGCAGTTATCGGTGCGGTCATTGTGCTTGCAATCTGGGGCATGATTTCCAAACGCGCCTGACGGGAGATATTTCACCAGCTTTTGCACGAGCGAACCTATTAGAGTAACTGGAAAGAATTGGAGAGCCTATGGCTAGGAAATCAATATCATCGAGCATGCCGTCATTGACCGCCCTTCTGGGGATGCTTGCCATTGCGGGCTATCAGAACAGGGACAAGCTGGCTGAACTGTTGAAAAATGCAAAGGATGGGCTGAACAGCAAAGATGCAACCGCCTCGCCGGGCGATGCCAACTCATCAATATTGTCTGATCTGGCAGGGATGGTGGGCGGCACGCAGGCAGGTGACCTGGTGACGGAGGCAGTCAAGGGACTGGTTGATGGCTTCAAGGGCTCCGGCAATGAAAAAATCACGGATAGTTGGGTCAAGCAGGGGCCAAACGCGCCAGTGAAGGCCGACCAGTTTGAGCAGGCAGTCGGCAAGGACCTGATTGATGAACTGTCGGCCAAGACGGGATTGTCGAGGGCGGAGTTGCTGAAACGGCTGACCTCCAACGTTCCTCGTCTGGTTGATGACATGACCCCAGAGGGGCGTTTGCCATATTGAGCGCTGCGTCACGGGGATCACATATTCCTGGGCCACGGAATAGGTTGAGCGGATGAACTGCTTGACCCAACGGGGTACTCGCTGGCCATATTCCCGTGACAAATCGACCGCCGGATGGCAAGAGTCAATCTTGCGGAACATTTCTCACGGAGGAACCGGATGCATAAACTCAAGGGGCTTTTCATTGCGCTGGCCATGACGACGTCGTTTGGGGCCGCACCCGCGCTGGCCGTGAAATGCGGCAACAACGGCGCCGGCTTCGAGGCCTGGAAGAAGGCATTCTCCGCCGAGGCCAAGGCCAAAGGCATCAACAGCAAGGCGATCTCGGCCCTGATGCGGACAAGCTACGCAACCAAGACGATCCATGCGGACCGAAACCAGAAGAGTTTCAAGTACTCGTTCGAAAAGTTCATGCAGGTGCGCGGCGCTGCCACCATCGTGAAACAGGGCCGGTCCCTCAAGCGCAAACATGCGGCGTTGTTCAACCGCCTTGAGGCCCAGTATGGCGTGCCGGCGGGGCCGCTCATTGCGATCTGGGGCATGGAAACCGCCTTCGGGCGTTTTTCCGGCAACCAGAATGTGCTTGCCGCCGTAGCGACCCTCGCCTACGACTGCCGCCGCTCCGCGTACTTCACCGAAAATCTTTACCACATGCTTCGGCTTGTGGGTTCCGGCCGGGTTTCAGCAAATGCCAGGGGTGCCATGCACGGAGAACTTGGTCAGACCCAGTTCCTGCCCAAGAGCATTGCTCTTTATGGCGTGGGCAACCTCGATACCCGTGAAGGGGCACTTGCCTCCACCGCCAACTTCCTGAAGGCCCATGGCTGGCAGCGTGGTGCCGGCTACCAGCCGGGGCAACCCAACTTCAGGGCGATCCAGGGCTGGAACGCGGCCAGCGTGTACCAGAAAGCCATCGCCACCATGGGCAGGCAAATCGATGGCAGCTGAACAGACGTGCCCTGTTTGCGGGGAACCTGCCCCCGCTGCCAGATGACCGCGAGAGTATCGCAAGCCTCACAACCTTATGCCTGCAGGCACAGTTGCGGCCGGGCCAACCTTCTCAGGCGGGTGGCGCCAGACAGACAAGCTTGATCCGGGACCGCGCTGCCGGAACAAACAGGCAGTTGTGGCAAGTGTCATTTCAAAAGAAGCATCATAATCTATCCCGCACAACGGTTGCGAATTCGTGGACATATTCTTCATGGATGTCGCAATCTTTTGGGGTTGACGACCTGATTGGGCAGGGCTCAAATCAATGGTGACATGTGAATTTTGCCGTACAAAGTCCCTCTATCGGCAATGTGTATTTGCCCGCTTACAGTCAGATGGCCACGAACGGGAAAAAGCGTACCTGCCGGGATTGAGCTTTCAGTTGCAACTCAACTGTTTGCCACTAATACAAGCTCGCATAAGCCCCGATGGTGTTTTGCCGGCCAAGTACCGCATCGAACAATTATCTATGTGTACGGGTTAGAAATGCAGGAACTTATTCTCAATAACCTGATCCTCCTGTCCGCGGCAGTTATTATTGTGCTTGGTATTGTTTCGAGCATTGCGGCCATGCGCTTTGGGGCGCCCTTGCTCCTTGTCTTCCTCGGGTTTGGCATGCTGCTTGGTGAAGATGGCCCGGGCGGGCTTAGCTTCGACAACTACATCGTCGCCTACCTGATAGGCTCTGGTGCACTGGCCATCATCCTGTTCGACGGCGGCATGCGTACACAACTGGCGAACATTCGTTCCGTCGCAAGACCGGCTCTCATGCTGTCTACAGTTGGAGTACTGGCCACCGCTGGTCTGACAGGGCTGTTCGCGCATTATGTAATCGGGCTTGCCTGGACAATCAGCCTCCTGCTTGGAGCCATTGTTGCTTCGACTGATGCAGCGGCCGTGTTCTTTCTTCTGAGGGCTGGTGGACTGAAACTTCGAGGCAGCGTCGGAACAGTTCTGGAAACCGAATCTGCAACGAACGATCCCATGGCCCTGTTCCTGACTGTGGCTCTGCTTGAACTGGCGCTGCTCAGTACTTCGCCCAGCGCTGCCAATCCGGTTGGCGGTATGGCCGTGCTGTTCGTGCAGCAATTTGCACTCGGCGGGCTGGTCGGTTTGGCTGGAGGCATCCTGCTGATATCGCTGCTTGCACGAATGCCGCTGCCTCCAGGTCTCCAACCGCTGTTCGTGCTTGCATCGGCTGTTTTGATCTACTCCGCTGCCGCTGTCATCAGTGCCAGCGGTATTCTTGCAGCCTATGTCGCGGGACTAGTTCTGGGCAATCGGCCGGTGCGTGCCTTTCCTTCCCTTCTCAGCTTCATGGACAGTTCCACCTGGATGGCGCAGCTGGTGATGTTCGTTGTGCTGGGACTGCTGGTGACACCTGGCAAGATGGCAGACTATGCCTATACGGCAATTCTGATCGCAGGCTTCCTGATGCTGGTTGCGCGGCCTCTGGGTGTCTGGCTTTGCCTGGCACCATTTCGTTTCACAGCAGCTGAAACAATTTATGTGTCCTGGGTAGGTCTGCGCGGTGCAGTGTCAATCTATCTCGCGATACTGCCGGTTCTGGCAGGACTTCCCGGTGCACAACTGTTTTTCAACCTGGCATTCGTGGTGGTGCTGGTTTCGCTGCTCGCGCAAGGCACAACGCTTGCCTGGGCAGCCCGGCGCCTCAATCTGGCCCTGCCGGACACGACTCCCAGTGTGAGGCGATTTGAGATCGACCTTCCGGGTCAGCAGCATCTTGAACTTGTGGCTTACCCTGTCGAACCTGACTGCCCCTACCTGTCGATGTCCTACTCTCCGGTTTGGCTGAAACCCGTCTTCGTGGTGCGTCGCGATGAGGTTGTTTCTCCCGAACAGGCCGGCCCTCTGGCTCCCGGAGACTTTGGGTATTTTCTGATTCCGCCCGACAAGATCAGACGTCTTGACAAACTGTTCGATACAACAGGGACCGGTTGGAAAGCCACTGACCTCCTGGGGTTTGCATTTGACGGTACAGTGGCGCTCGGCCTGCTGGCAGAAGAATACAAGCTTAACTTGTCGAACGAATACCTGGGTCTCAATGCAGCCGAAGCTTTCGAGAGGAAGTACGGCGAGACCCTTACCGCCGGAGACCGGATTGACATGGATGGCATGGAACTCGTCGCCGTGGAACTCGCCGAGGACAGGGTCGTGCGTGTTGTGCTCGAACTGCCGGAGGAGCCGGAGTGGGAAGACCGGTTGAGAAGCTGGGTTGCCGAGATCGCGGTTTCCGCAAGATCCGTCCTCACCCGTATCAAACGACCACATGACAGATGAGAGCGTTCCATCAACATTGACACCGGTCGCAGGTAACAGCTTCCTGTCGGCACATCCTAGGGACAACAGCTTTTCAGTCTCGGGCTTTGATTGCAGCAATCATTCAACATGAAAGTCAGCAATTCGCCGATACGCCCGAAATCAACGGTGTAGAGCAGACTTCGCGATTGCCGTTCTGCGTGGATAAATCCGGCCTCCGATAGAGCCGCCAGATGAAAGGAGGCACGCGAAGGACTTGCGTCGACCTTTTCTGCAATGTCGCCAGCGCTCAGACCTCCTGGACCGGCAATGACCAGCGCCCGGATGACCTTCAGCCTGTCCGGATTCGACAATGCCTGAAACAAGGATGCGGCTTCTTCTTCGAGCATATTTTAAGACCTCTTGAAATAACAGCCCTGCTGTGTCACTTATATTTCAAGTATCGTTGAAATGAAAGGGGTATCGACCATGAACTTGTCCGCACTGCTTGCCAGCCTTGAACCACTTGACCCTGACACACCGCTGGTCTTTGTGGCCGGCGATCGCGAGATCGGCGCCGGCTATCACGTCACCGAACTACGACATTCCATATCTACCGGCATCGACTGTAGCGGGAACATCGACCGGTGGCAGGAAGCTCGCCTGCAACTTCTCGACGGAACCGGCAAGACTCATATGAGCGCAGGCAAATTCACCGATATTTTGCGAAAGAGTCTTGGCTGGCTTCCTGAGTTATCGCAGGCACCCCTGCTGGTGGAGTTTTCGCCCGGAAACAAAGGTCTGAAGCTGAAGAACTTGGAAGAACCGTTTGTGCAGAATGGGCGTGTGACCATCAGACTTCGCGACACCCGGGCCACCTGCAAACCTGCGCATCGAATCAGGCCACCCGGAGCGCCGGGCGATGCGTGTTGTGGTGAAACGACTTCTGCAAATGCATGCTGCGGTCCGGCAACACCGTCAGCCGCACACGACGCCTGCTGTGCGTAGTCGCACGAACAAAATTTCTTGGTGCGTTCGTTTAATCAGCGGTGGCCGAGTTGTCACCGGGCCAGCTGCGCCAAATGGTGCTGGATCCCGAGCAGCAAAACTCCGACTGTCAGGAATACCAGGCTGAAAACAATGCTGACAATCCAATACTGACTGCCCTTGGGCGCGCGATCGGTGATCAAAAGGCTGGTAGTAATCAGGAACGCGCCCAGCATGCATAAGCTCGCAGCGGCGATGTAAGTGAGGTGAACTGCATTAATCATGACCATGTCATACCGGACCAGTTATAGATTGTCGCGCTCAACAACAGTCAAGTTCCAGGCGGAAGGCCGAACCGGGAATGGCACACCTCACCTGGTAAGGGAAGCATCATTGACAAGTCCACCATATTGATGCGTGTGGCAGAGCATTTCTGCTCGATTAAGCAACCAATCCCAACTAACATGCCGGGCACGATGAAGGGTATCTCCCCGTGCATGCCTGGCCGGCATCAGCCCCTCCTGTGAACTGAACAACAAGAAAGTGACCTTTGATGCTGCATATTGATATGCCCACTCATACCGATTTCAAAAAACTCAATGAGACCAGGTCCGATGCCTGTGTTTCCATCTACCTCAAAACCACGCCACTCAGCCAGCAATCAGAAGCATCTCGCTCGGAGCTGAAGAACGCGGCCCGGGATGCCATTCGGCAGCTTGAAGTGGCCAACACGGACAAGCGCCGTATCGCTCTTGTTCGCGAGCAGTTGGAGGACCTTGTCGAGGATGAAGAGTTCTGGCAATTCCAGGCCAACAGTCTTGCCATCCTCGCAACGCCTGATGCCATTCGCACGTTTCGCCTTGCAAACGCCCTGACCCCCATGGTTCAGGTCTCCGACCGGTTTCACCTCAAGCCGCTCTTGAGAGCCATCACATACCCGCAGTCTGCTTTCGTGCTTGCTCTGGCAGAAAACGACGTTCGTCTCGTACAGGTTCATGCGAGTCTTCCGCCATCGCCGGTAAAGGTGCCGGGCCTGCCAAAGGACGCCGCAAGCGCCGTTGGCACTGCCAACATCAACAGCAGGTCCGCGAGCGGGCGTGTACAGGGATCGGAGGGACAGAATGTCCGCCTGCGCCAGTATGCCCGTCGCGTCGACGAGGCCTTGCGGCCGATCTTGAACGGCAGTTCAACGCCCCTGATCCTTGCTGCTACCGGCCGGCTGGCGTCCCTGTTTCCATCCGTTTGTTCCTATTCCTTACTGGTCGACCGTCACATAGACGACAGTGCGAGCCGGCTGTCCGACGCCGATCTCGCAGATCAAGCGCGTCCGGTTCTGGATGAACTCTACAATACGGAGCTCGCCCATCTCCGGACCGTTTTCGAGAGCCTTTCCGGCGAAGGCCGAGCGACTACGGATCTGAGTGACGCTGCAAGGGCCGCAACCTTTGGCGCCATCGATACGCTTCTGGTCGATATCGATGCCGTCGTACCTGGCACGGTCGATGACAGCACCGGCGCCATCGCGTTTGCAGAAGCAGAAAGTGCTGCCAGCTATGGCATCGTCGACGAGATCGCTGGACGCGCGATTGCATCGGGGGCGCGAGTGCTTGCTGCGCGCAAGGCGGACATGCCAGGCAATGTTGAACTGGCGGCTACCCTCAGATTTCCGGTTTAGATCAGTATGGCTTTTGATTGAATCGAAAGTGCCGGAGCAACTATACGGGTGCAAGCGAACCCATGTTGCTTGCCTTGTGACATTTCCGGTTATTGTAAGAAGAAACAGGGTTACGGAATTATCGATGAAAGATCATGACTGAACACCATCTATGGATGGTTGCCCCTGATGTGGTCCTGCCTTCGTAAGGCGGCGCACAGGCCTCAGCTCTGGTCAATTCGAAGATGGCCTTATCTGCGAAGTAATGGTAGAAGACAATCGCGCGATCATCCTGATTACAAAAGGAATCGACATACTGGTATTCTGAACCAGTGCCAAACTATGCCACTCAAAATGTCCGGTAAAGTGAGCGAAGCGGAAGTCGTACAACCGTTTTCGATACGGGCAAAGATGACCTAACCCGGACATTTCACAATGCAGCAAAAGGTATCTGGAAGCTTCAAATTAGAGTATCCACTCAATCGACAAACCGCTCGACAACAATTTCCCCATTACCTATTCCTGAATGGAAACAACTAAAAAGGAGACAGAGATGAAACTCAGCGCTCGAAACATGCTAAAGGGCACCGTCAAGTCCGTCATCAAGGGAGCAGTTGCCGCGGAAGTGCAGGTGGACGTCGGCAATGGCAACACAATCACCTCCACCATCACAGTCGGCTCGGTGGAGCGACTTGCCATCACAGAAGGCAAGCAAGTTACCGTGATTATCAAAGCCAGCGAAGTCATTCTTGGCGTGGAAGACTGACGTTGAACGATCAGGAGACCTTTGTGGCCGGCAGGCAGACGTGCCGGCCGCCGGGCAGCTCCATCACTTCGATTTCTACACCATACACTTCACTCAAGGTCTCTCCGGTGAGGGTCTCCTTGACCGGGCCATGCGCGTAAATTCGGCCACTTTTCATGGCGATGACTCGCGTACCACAAGCAAAGGCGTGCTCGGGGTCGTGGGTGGACATGATGATGCCGCGCTGGCTCCCGGCCAGGGCCCGCACCTGGCTGAGCACCATCAATTGGTTGCCGAAATCCAGGCTGGCGGTGGGTTCGTCCAGCACGATAACGACAGCACCTTGCGCAAGCGCGCGTGCGATCAGCACGAGTTGCCGCTGACCGCCGGACAGGCGCGTGTAGTCGCGGCCGGAAAGTTGGGGGATGCCGAGTTGTGCCAGCGCGTCATCGGCCGCCCTGTGATCGGCGGCAGACGGCGCGGCAAGGGCACTGCGATGAGCGGTGCGCCCCATCAGCACCATATCATGTACGGTGTAGGGAAACACGGGCGCATGCGCCTGCGGGACATAAGCGATAGTGCGAGCGATAGCGCGGACACTCATCGAGGTCACGTCTCGTCCATCCACCTCTACACTTCCACCCTGGCGGCGGATAAGGCCCATCACCGTCTTGAAGAGAGTGGTCTTGCCGCAACCGTTCGGTCCCAGCAGGCAAAGCACTTCGCCAGGCTCCAGCGTGAAGGATACGTCAGAGCCGACCGGAAAGTTCGGGTAGCCAAAGGCGAGACTGTCAACACTGAGTTTCATGACCATACCTTCCGACCCGATGCCAGTAGCCAGATGAACACCGGCGCACCGATAAAGGCGGTTAACACGCCGAGCGGGGTCTCGGTGGTGGTGAGGTTCTTGGCAATGATGTCGATCAACAACATGTATGCTGCGCCCATCAGCATGGCAGTGGGCAGCAGGCGGTTGAAGTCAGGCCCCACCGTCAGCCGCGCGATGTGCGGAATAACAAGCCCGACCCAGCCGATTATGCCTGCAATGGAGACAACTGCTGCTGTCATCAGAGTGGCGGCCATGACAAGGACAAGCCGCAGGGTGCGCGGGTTGACGCCCAGCGCTGCTGCTTCCTCGTCGCCCAGCGACATGACATTCATGCGCCAGCGCAGCAGCAGGATGGGCAGCATCCCGATAAGCACGGCGGGCAGCGCTCCCCAGACATCATCCGGCCTGATTGCGGCAAGCGAGCCGAGCAGCCAGAATGTTATGGCAGGAAGCTGGTCGTAAGGGTCGGCAAGTATCTTCAGCAGCGACAGGCAGGCGCCGGCCAGGGCGCCGATGACCACCCCTGCCAGCACCAGCACCAGTGTGGGCTCATGCCCGCGGACCGCGGTGGCGACGAAATAGACCAGCGCCACGGTGCCCAGCCCGGTGGCGAAGGCGAAGCCCTGGATCGCGATGACCGGCAATGAAAGGAAGATGCCAAGGGCTGCGCCCAGTCCTGCACCAGCAGAAACACCGAGAATGTCGGGAGAGACCAGCGGATTGCGGAACAGAGCCTGGTAGACCGCGCCGGCGGCCGCCAGGGCAGCTCCGGTGATGAGGGCTGCGAAGATGCGTGGCAGACGCACGGAAAACAGGACCGTATCAAGTGGGCCGGTTGTCATTTCGCCGGAGATATAGCGAGCGAGCGCGCTGACAAGTTGTGGCATGCTGGCGTCATATGGACCTGTCAAGGCAGCGATAATGGTAAGTGCCAGGATGGAGCCGGCAAGCAGCCAGACAATAGTGGTTGGCGAGCTTGTCACGGCTTGCCGTTTGCCCACTCGATCAGTTTATCGAGCGCAACTTCATCCAGGTCCACATGGTAGAACAGCTTGTAGAACCGACGGGTTTGTTCGCGCATATTCGAACTGAACCGGCCGGGAAAGAACAGGCCCGGCAGCCAGCGCAAGCCCATGATGCGGTTGACCGACGGCGGCCGGTCGATCCAGCCAAAGGGCGCGGTGGGGGCTAGGTAGACCCGATTGCGCTTTACCGCGTCAATGTTGGCCCACAATGGATCGATCCAGATGCTGTCGTAAAAGGTGCGGTCCCATGTGATGATGGTGTCCGGATTGGCGACAATAACCTGTTCGGGCGACACGGTGACGATGCCGCGACGCACTGCCGCGTCACCGGGGTCGGCGACATTGATAGCTCCGGCGCGTTCGATGATCTCGGTGTTGATGGAGCCCTTCAGGCCCGTCTCCAGTCCGTTCGGTCCGCGGGCGAGATAAGCGCGCGGGCGGTCCTTGTCCTCGACGCCCTCCAGCCCCTTGTCTATCTCGTCGAACAGGTCCTCGACATATTTGGCCAGCTCCTCGCCGCGCGCCTTGGCACCAACGGCTTCACCTATCAGCCGTAATGCCGCGGGCGTGTTCTCAAAGCGCCCGTCAATCAAGATATAGGGGATACCGGTTTGCGCTTGTACGGTTTCCGCCAGCGACTTGTAGGTATCATTGACGGAACCGAAGTCGATAATCAGATCCGGCTTCGACTCCAGCAGTCGTTCCAGGTTGACGGTGTTGCCGCGGCCCGTCAGCCGACCGGTCTCGGGCAAGTCTCGGTAAGCTTCTGCGAGGTACGGACGTTCGTACGGATGAGGTGCGCGTGGCCAGCCGATCAACTTGTCCGGGGCGAGGATGTACATGAGAATGGCGGCGGGCGGTCCGGCTGCGAACACCCGGTTGACCATTTCAGGGATTTTGACCTGACGCCCTGCTGAATCGCTGACAGTCCGCGCCATGGCGGGTAGAGCCAGCAGTACGGTCAACAAAGCGATCGCAATAAATCTGATCATCACAACTCCATGACCATCAGATCGACCAAGGCGTGATGGCAACTCTAACGCTTGTGCCTTTGCTCGCCAATCACCGGACCAGCCAAAGATACAATCGATGATCCAGCACGCACTTTCTCTGACTGTTCTTCGCGTCACAATAGATAAGCAGCATCAAAAGAATCTACTGGTTCAGGCGGCGTGCCACAAGCCGGATCATTTGAAAAGTATGATATTTATCGACATTTCCTTGTCGGTCTTAGTATGCTGACCGTATTTGGACTTAACCTTGCCTGGTTGCTCATCCATGATTGTCAATTCGCCGCGTTATCTGACAACCAAAGAGCTGGCAGACCTGCTGCGTATCAGAGAGCGAAAAGTCTATGAGATGGCGGCGGCAGGCGAGGTACCGTGTGCGCGTGCCATGGGCAAGTTGCTATTTCCCCGCGCCGAGGTAGAGGCGTGGCTGGCTGCCAATACGACAGGTCCACGTGTCTCCGAGATCCGTCCACAGGTGGTCATAGGCAGCCATGACCCGCTGCTAGACTGGGCGTTACGCGAAAGTCGTTGCGGGTTGGCCACCAACTTTGACAGCTCACTTCACGGCCTCGATCAATTTGCCGCCGGAGAGGGCATAGTTGCCGGACTCCACATTCCTGATCGCTATGATGACGACTGGAATGTGAGCGATGTGAGGGCAAAGGCCGGTAATTCGGCCTCGGTGCTCGTGGAGTGGGCGCGGCGCGAGCGCGGGCTAGTAGTGACCCCCGGCTCATCTATTAACTCGCTCTCCCAAATTGCTGGCTGCCGCTTCGCACCTCGCCAGCGAGGGGCCGGCAGTCAGATAATGTTTGAACGCCTGCTGAAGCATGCTGGTATCGAACCCGCTTCCATTGAAGCCACCATGCCATCGCGCAGCGAAACCGATGCGGTTCTGATGGTGCAAGAAGGCAAGGCCGATTGCTGTTTCGGCCTGGCCAGCATCGCTTCGCAGTACCGGCTCGATTTCGTACCGCTGGCCAGCGAACGCTATGACCTGCTGGTTGACCGCAAGGCCTGGTTCGATCTGCCGTTTCAGTTGTTCCTCAAGTTCTGCATTTCCGATGCATTCAAGGCGCGGGCTAAGGAACTGGTCGGTTATGATGTAACCGGCCAGTTCATTGTGCATCTCAACCTGTGAGGGTCTAATTGTTTGCCGGTTCGAAACCGTAACCTGCAAGGATCGCCTGACCCTTGTCCCCGAGGATGAATTGCGCCAGCCCCTCAGCGGCTTTCGGCGCTCCATTGATGACGGTCAGACCGTAGTCGGCACCCACCGAAAGTTCATCCGGGATGGAAATAATCTTCAACTTGTCATTGTCGCGGGTCGCCAATACCGCGTTGGTGCAGTAGGTGAGGAACACGTCGGCTCTACCACTGTCCACCACCCATGCATATTGGAAGCGGCCTTCCGGAGCTTTCTCGCTGTTTTGGCCGCCGGTAAGTTGCATTGACTTGTGCTTTAGCCTCGCTGTTGCACCCACTTTGAGCGCTTCCGCCTTGTCAAACAGCTGGAAGGCGTAATCGCCGGACGGATCAGCCTTGGGTGTTGACGTGCCAAGCTTGATCTCCGGATTCAGCATTACCTCAAGCAGGCCGGCGGTGTCGGCTACGATGCCGGGTGCGGCCAGCGCACAAAGCTTGTTGCGGGCGAACTGCCACACTTCGCCTGCCTTGCCAGCTTCGTTCAGCGCGTTCGGGTGCTTCATGTTGGCCGAGGCAAACACATCGAACTTTTCTCCCGCCTCGATCTTCTTTCGCATCAGGCCGGATGGACCGAACGTGGTTGCGACTGAAGTACCGGTTGCTTCAGTGAACGCCTTGGCGACATCGCCCAACGCGGCCTTCAGGCTGCCAGCAGCAATCAGCTTCAAGTCTTCCGCATGGGCCATACCGGTCATTATCGCTCCTGAGAGGGCGGCAATGGTAATTGTCTTGATCAGTCTATGCATGTGAACCTCTTGGATGAGAAGAGCGGGACTTGGATGTCCCGCCCGCTTTCACCTGCCGTCTGGCTTAGCCGGCCTGCTTCATCTGGCCCGGATCGGCGTTGGGGAAGAACAGCTGCTGACCATCGACAACATAGGACTTGATGGCGTTCTGGCCCTCCACGCCCAATACCCAGTCGATGAACGACTTGCCTTCAGCCGCCTTCACGTCAGGGCATTTTTCCGGGTTCACCTGTATGATGCCGTACTGGTTGAACAGGCTCTTGTCGCCTTCGACCGCGATCTTGAAGTCACCCTTGTTCTTGAACGAAATCCAGGTGGCGCGGTCTGTCAGTACGTAGGCGCCCATGCCGACGCCGGCATTGAGCGTGGCGCCCATGCCGGAACCCGTTTCACGGTACCAGTCGCCCGACGCTGCTTTCACCTCCACGCCGGCGGCCTTCCACAGGCTCAGTTCTTTCTTGTGTGTGCCGGAATCATCCCCGCGTGACGCAAACAGGGCCTTGGCATCGGCGATTTTCCTTAGCGAGGCGGCCGCATCGTTGCTGCCCGACACACCTGCCGCGTCGGCGGGCGGGCCAACGACCACGAAATCGTTGTACATCACGTCATAGCGATTGACGCCATAGCCTTCGGCGACGAATTTCTCCTCGGCTGACTTTGCGTGCACGAACAGCACGTCGCCGTCGCAGTTCTGCGCATTCTTGATGGCCTGGCCGGTGCCCACAGCCACGACGTTGACCTTGATGCCGGTTGCCTTCTCAAACATCGGCAATATGTGATCGAACAGCCCCGAGTTCTGCGTCGAGGTGGTGGACTGTACGATGATCGACTTGTCTTCGGCCTGGGCCGCGGCAGTAGCATGCAGGGTCATTCCTATGGCCAGGGCTGTTGCCAGCAGTTTAATGGTAGTCTTCATGTGTCGGTTCCTTTCAGCTCTTAGAGTACGATTTTTCCGGCCAGATAGTCCTGAGCCGGGATGGAAATCGGGTTGTTAAAGAAGCTTGCAGCCGGCGTATGCTCGGCCACCCGCCCGCGGTTGATGAACACCACGTTGTGTGCCAGCCGGCGGGCCTGACCTATATCGTGGGTGACCAGCAGAATTTTCACGCCTGCCGTACGCGTAGTGGTGATCATCTCTTCGATGGCGTGGACAGAGGCCGGATCGAGGCTGGCTGTAGGCTCATCGAGTAACAGTACCTCTGGCTGGCAGGCGAGTGCGCGCAACATGGCCAGCCGCTGCTGCTCGCCGCCCGATAGCGCGCGCGCCGCTTGCTGGGCTCGATCGGCAAGCCCGGCCCGGGTGAGCAATTCGTTGCGGAAGGCTGCATCCCTGCGGCCTTTGAGTTTCAGCACGAAATCGACGTTGGCTGCCACTGAGCGACGCAGTAACACCGGCTTCTGGAACACCATGGCCTGCCGCGCCCGGGTGGCTTCCCCGGACCGTTGTCCGTTCCAGCTAATCAGGCCTTCCTCAGGAGTGAGCAGTCCGTGCAGAAGCCGGATGAGCAAGCTCTTACCCGCCCCGTTTGGTCCCATGATCACTGTTACGCCACCGTCAGTCAGGGTCAGGTCGACCCCGTTGATCAACTTCCTGCCGCCGGCACTCCAGATTAGGCCGCTGACTTCAAGTGGCAGCAATGCTGAAGTCGTGCGTGAACCGGTCTTGGCCAGCGGTTCGGTGGCCTGGGCGGTAAACATGTCAGACATAAGCCGTACGCTCCGCCGTGAGCCTGAGGCTCATCACGATGGCATTGACGCCAAGAGCGATGGTCAGCAGAACGATGCCAAGCGCCAACGCCAGCGCCAGGTCGCCCTTTGAGGTTTCCAGCGCAATTGCGGTGGTCATCACTCTTGTCAGGTGCGCGATGTTGCCACCGACAATGATTACGGCGCCAACTTCAGCCACCGCCCGACCAAAGCCGGCGAGCAGGACAGTCAGCAACCCGTATCGGCCATCCACGATCAGCGCCTGGATGCGGGCCGCCCACGGCACAGACAAAGATGCAAACTGTTCGCCGTATTCGGTATTCAGATCTTCCAGCACCTGCCTACTCAGCGCCGCCACGATGGGGGTGATGAGGACAGCCTGCGCAATGATCATCGCAGTTGGCGTGTATAAAAACTGCAGGAAACCGAGGGGGCCTGCATTCGACAGCATCATGTAGACCAGCAAGCCCACAACGACCGGAGGCAGGCCCATCAGCGCATTTACCAGCACCAGCACTGCGCCACGGCCGGCAAACCGCGTTGTCGCAAGCAGCGCACCGAGCGGTAGACCGATGGCGGCGGAGATCGCAACAGCCGTCAGACTCACGCGCAGCGACAGCCCGATGATTGCTGCCAGCTCATCATCCATCTGCCAGACCAGTTGAAAGGCCAGTTGAAACGCTTGTGCAAAATCCTGCATTATATGTCGTTTTATACGATATTTCGTGAAGTTGTGAAGTTTAAAGATAAAATTCACAAAAATCAACGCCAACAATGCTTCATTTCAAGCGGTGAGAACGAGCACTGGCGTCCCTGTTTTGGGGGAGGGCAAGTCCTAACGGGACTCAGGGTCTGGTTTGACAATTCTCAAAATGACCAGTCGAACAAGTTCAGATGCCGTGCCGGCCAGTAGGCCCACAAGCGGTGAAAACACCACCGTTACTCCTGCGGTCGCCGCAATGACCGGCCAGCACGAAGGCTTCGCATCACGCAATCTTCTGCTGATCGCCAGTTCCCAGGACGATACCAGCAGCAAGGCGCCCAGAGCTGCCAGCGGAAGGCTGAGCAGCAGGTCCTGCTGCATCAGTATCGGTACGATGGCAACGGTAACAAGTGCCAGCCCGATCAGTGCCGGAGCCAGGCCCGTACGGGCGCCAAAGCGAAAATGTGCGGTAAGTCCACCCGCTCCGTGACACATCGGAAATGCCCCAAACGGTGTCGTCAAAAGGTTGGCCAGTCCGGAAGTGATCGACTGTCTAGAAGGCGTGACATGACGAGCGTCATGGCCAAAATAGTCACGGGCAATTAAGGCAGTAAGGACGATGGCATTGGTGAGCGTTAAAGCCAACTGCGGAAGAGCCAGACCTGTTGTAGCGCTCGCGATTTCCGGTACCGTCGGGATCACTAGACTGGGTATGGCAAAATCCGAAGAGACGGCCAAAGTGATCACCGGCAGGTCTGCGGCAATCGCCAGCAGACCGGCAAAAGCAAAGCCTGCGATCGCTGCAGGCCAGCGAGTAAACCGCAGAAGCACAACAATCAGAGCAGCAGTTGCCAGGGCGGCGCCTGGCGACGTTCCGGCCAATTTCAAGCCAGCCATGCCAAGGCTAATGCCGAGCCCGAGTTGAAGGCCAGTCAAGATCGACTGAGGCACCAGCCTCGCCATACGGTTGATCCAGCCCGTCAGACCGAGCACAAGCAGGAAAAGGCCGACGATCATGCCTGATGCAGCAATTTCGGCAGCACTGGCTCCGCCCGCTATGGCTATGGCCGCGATCGCCTTCATCGGTTGTACTGGAATTGGCAGCCGGTAGTACAGCCCGGTCGCCAGATAGAAAGCGCCGAAGGAGATAAGCACACCTGAAGCCGGAAGGTTGCAGACTGTGATCACCGCAAACGCCAGAGGCAGCAATGTTCCCAAGTCAGCAAGCGAACCGTTCACCTCAGACAAGTTGAGGCGAAAGGTGTGGCCGCGGCCGTGGCTGCTGGTATCCTCGCTGTCGAAGCTCTTTCTCATCGCTAATCCCCAGCATGACAAATAGTTGCCGGAAGCGAAAGCTCGAAAGCCCATGCTTGGTTAGCCCACAGGTGACTTCCATCCGTACTGGCCGGACGACCGGCTGGCCATTTGTCGCCTGCAATAGCCAAGTATTGCATGCCTGTCTGGTGGCAGTTGCGTGGCAAGGCCTCCGTGAAATACAGTCCAGTCTTCAAGGTAATCCTCGCGAACGCCGATAATTGCGGGAAAGTCGCTTTCCAGACATTTTTGCAGAATTTGGCGGAAGCCGTTGCCTTCCGCTTCGGCTCGACCGAAACGGTTGAGGAAAACAAAATCCGTGTCAGCAGGGATGTTGTTAGAGATGCGGGCGGTAACCTCGGCAATCGAGCCATAATCCAACCGGCAGCCACGCGCTTCCCGCCCACGATTTTGAAGGATCGGCATATCCCAGTCGCCAGCCAGGCTTCGGAGCTTAACACCGAGTACATCGCAGCCAGGCTCAAGGCCAGCTGTCTGTATGACGCCGGCGAGTTTCGCACCTTGGGCCTCAAGCTCAACTACAACATCGTTCAAGAGAGCGTCGATGGGATACCCCTTCTTGAATACAATTCCAACGATCCGGCTCGCGTTCGACTCGCCTGATTCCTGTGTGCGCTCTTCCATGTCACGAATTGAAACCATTGCCACTCATGTAACTTGAACCGCCCGGGGTATGCGGTTCCAACAAGTCAGTATTTGCAATACCCATTTTTGGAAGTAAAGCAGTTGTAGAGCTTCCAACTCCACCACTTTCGACCCTCAGCTAGTATTCCGCGCACCGGAGACGGGCTAGGCATCAACTGGACAAAGCAGCAGATGGCAGTCTCAATCCATTCCGCGCGATCGCCTGAAGAACACAAGCGAGGGTTGTTATATGTCCTTGCTGCAGGTGTGTTGTGGTCCACCGTGGGGCTGGGCATTAGGCTGATCGAAGATGCCACAGTATGGCAAATCCTCCTCTATCGTTCGGTCAGCCTGACCGGTTTTCTTTGTTTGGTCATCCGCTTACGGTCGGGCGAAAGCCCTTTCGTGCAAGTTCGACGAATTGGGCTTCCTACCGCCATAGCCGGGTTCGCGCTGTTCGTTGCCTATTCCGGTGGCATTTATGCGATCCAATCTACCTCGGTTGCCAATGCAATGCTGCTGTTTGCCACTGCACCATTTATGGCGGCAGTCCTCGGTAGGGTCTTCCTTCAGGAACCCGTACGCAGAGCCACTTCGATTGCCATTGCCGTAGCAATTGCAGGCATCGGAATGATGGTGGCTGACAAATCCGCTGGTGTCGTACTGAAAGGCAGCCTTGCGGCATTAGGTTCTGCACTTGGCTTTGCGATATTTACCGTGGTCCTGAGGTGGGGCAAAACCGTCGAGATGCTGTCCACAGTCTTCCTGTCGGGTATCTTTGCAGTTGTGATCACCTCAACGATCTGCCTTGCCGCTGGCCTGCCATTTATTCTCTCCGGTAAGGATGGCGGCATCTCCATGGGGATGGGGGTGTTCCAGGTTGGTGCAGGATTGATCGCCTACACCTTGGGCTCTCGAACTCTACCTGCAGCTGAACTCGCCTTGCTCTCTCTGGCGGAAGTGTTGCTCGCTCCCGTGTGGGTCTGGCTTTTCCTCGGCGAAACGGCGACCGTCAATACCTTGCTTGGCGGAGCGGTCCTTCTGGCGGCAATTGCAGGCAACGCGGTTTCGGGTGCGAGACGCAAACCCCCGCCAATCACCGCACCCTGACCCGGATCCAGGGTGTTGCCTTAATTCCGGAGGAGCCGTCGCCGGTATCGGGCTTTGCCCGGATTCAGGCGTTATTCGAGCTGCTGCCAATCCACGCCGACGGCAGTTGCTGGCACATATTCCCCGTATTGTGATCGGTTTGAAAATGTCCGAAGTCGGAAGCTAAGCGGACGTTTTCCCGGGCGATTTTGTTTTAAGGCAATCTTCTACAAAGTTCTGCCCTAAATTTGCTACTGAATTTAACTCAGATGTTCTTTTAAGCATTTGAAAACAATTATTTAAATCGAATGGTGCGGACGGCGGGACTTGAACCCGCACAGCCTTTCGGCCGAGGGATTTTAAGTCCCTTGCGTCTACCATTTCGCCACGTCCGCATTATTTCCGGCAACTCTATAACAGGGAAATGCGATCCTCCACCAGTCTTTGCGCGCCGGCATAGTCGGCCTTTCCTGACCCCAGTACCGGAATCGCCTCAACCACCAGAATTGCTTTAGGTACCCACAACTCCGGCACCCCTTCCCGCTTCGCGTAACTGAGCATGTCAGTACGCGCTGCCGTTTCCTGATCGGTGACCAGGACGATGCCTTCGCCCCTGCGACCGTCATCAATCGTCACCGCGATGTGGCTGTGCTCGGGCCACAGACCTGATGCAAGCGCTTCAATGGCGCCAAGCGGCACCATCTCGCCACCCAGCTTGGCAAAGCGCTTGGCACGGCCCTTGATGGTCACGAAACGGTCGTCGTCCACAGTGACAATGTCGCCGGTATCATGCCAGCCGCCTTCCGGCGGAACCAGCTTCCCGCCACCTCCCGGCAGCAGGTAACCCAGCATGACATTGCCTCCGCGAACTACCAGCCTGCCACCTTCGTGAATTCCCCTGACCGGTTCAAGACGATGCTCAATGCCCGGCAGAAGCTGGCCCACGCTGCCCGGCCGATTGGCCTCCGGTGTGTTGAGCGCCACCACCGGTGCGCACTCGGTGGCCCCATAGCCTTCAACAATCACGGTACCGTATTTCTCCCACAGCGCACGGGTTTCATCCTTGACCCGTTCCGCACCCGCAACGATCATCCTGACCGACTTCAGGTCCTGCGCAGCGGCAGCCCGGGCGTATCCTGCAATGAAGGTGTCGGTGCCGAAAAGCAGGTCGGCCCCAATCTCGCCAACCAGCTTCGGGATCTCGCGATAATGCAGCGGACTTGGGTACTGCACCGCGCGAATGCCCTGCATCAGCGGCAACAACAGCCCGCCGGTCATGCCAACCGAGTGGAACACCGGCAGCGGGTTGAAAAACGTCCTGAAACGGGAAAGATCAATGTGCTCTGCGATCTGGGCAATATTGGTGAGAATATTGCGGTGGCTCAGCACCACGCCTTTTGGCTCGCCTTCGGAACCGGAAGTGAACAGGATAATGGCCGCATCATCCGGGCCGGCGCCACTGGATTTCATGATCGAAGCTGCACGCAGTTTGTCGACAAACCCGCGCGCTTTGGCCAGCAGCGTCAGGGAGTTTCGCACGTCCTCGAGATAAACGATGCGAACCCTGTCCTCCAAAGCCTCGACAATTGGGCCGAGACCCGCCCTGGCCACGAAGGCACGCGAGGTCAGCACCAGCCTGATCCCGGCGGTTTCGCAGGCAGACAAAATACTCTTCTGGCCGGCAGAGTAATTAAGCATCGCAGCGGTTCTGCCATGCCACAACAGCCCGAACAGGGTAACTGCCGTGGCATTGACATTGGGCAACAGGATGCCGACTGCCTCTTTCTGCCTGGTTTGACCGGCGAACACCCGGCCCAATACCTGTGCGCCCAGTATGAGCCGGTCATAACTCATGGCCTGGCGGGTCTGGTCTTCGAGAATGACCTTCGACCTGCCGTGCCTTTGAGCCGCATTCATCAGCGCCTGTGGCAGCGTCTGGCCGGCTGAACCTTGAAATGATGCACTTGCCACTGTCTCAGGGTTTCCCTTGTCTGCGTCAGACCTTGGCACCGTCGCGAATGGGCGGGGCGAACTGAAGCGTCATGTCCCATGGCAGGTAAATCCAGGTATCCTGGCTGACTTCCGTGACAAATGTATCAACCAGCGGACGCCCCGACGGCTTGGCATATACCGTTGCGAAGTGGGCGTCCGGCAACAAATCACGCACCGCCTTCGCCGTCTTGCCGGTGTCGACCAGGTCATCGACGATTAGTACTCCCTTGCCGCCGTTCCGGGAAAGTTCCTGCTTCACCTGCTTCAGAACCTGAAGGTCACCCTGAGCGCCGTAGTCATATGACGCGACACAGATGGTATCTATCACCCGCAGACCCAGTTCGCGTGCCACAATTGCCGCCGGCACCAGGCCGCCCCGGGTGATGGCGACAACCGCATGAAACGGTCCGTGCTCGGAAAGCCGCCAGGTCAAGGCGCGCGCATCGCGGTGAAACTGTTCCCACGAAACCGGAAACCCCTTGTCATAGCGCTGGTCTACGTTGCCGCCATCAACCATGGTCTGCGACCTCCGTTAGTTGTCATCACCTAGCTCTTCGCACAGGCAAGACCTGTGCACAACGCTTGGCACACCTGCAAAAACCGCTTCTGGCGCAAAACCTGTTGATAGCCTATTGGTGAGAATCTGCAGATCAGTTCAGTAATGCATGAAGGGCGGCATGAGCACGTTACCTGCCAGTTCCAGCGAAGACCAGACCGCTCTGCCACCGGCAGTGCGCGGCGGTACACTGATGTCAGTGGCAATGCTGTTTTTCGTTTTAAACGATACAGTAGCCAAAACACTGTCAGGACAGATCAATGTCGGCGAATTCATTGCGATGCGAGGCCTGTTTGCCTCCATCATCATTGCAGCGATGGTGATCTTCATGGGCCATGCACGCGACATTCCCAAAGCACTGTCGCGCCAGGTGCTGCTGAGATCGCTGTTCGATGTAATCTCTACCTTTTTGTTCATCATAGCCCTGTTTCACCTGCCGCTGCCAAACGTGACCGCCGTGCTTCAGGCTGTACCCCTGGTAGTGACAATCATGGCGGCCGCATTTCTGGGCGAAGCCGTGGGGTGGCGGCGTCTAAGCGCCATCCTGGTCGGTTTTGCCGGTGTGCTGCTGATTGTCAAACCCGGAAGTGACGGGTTCAACAACTATATATGGCTGGCGCTGGCGTGTGTGTTCATGGTCGCGCTCAGGGATCTGGCCACCCGTAATCTGAATCTGACCGTCCCGTCGATCATCGTCGCCTTCACCAACTCGGTCTGCGTCATGCTGGGTGGGGTAATATGGGCGGTGTTTGAAGGTTCTCATCCAGTTACGATGCAGCAGACAGGCTGGATTGGCCTGGGCTCGGTGTTCCTGGTGGGCGGGTATCTGTTCACGGTCATGTCACTGCGCGGAACCGAAGTCGCATATACTGCACCATTCCGGTATACGTTGATCATCTATGCGCTGATCCTGGGGTATGTGGTGTTTGGTGATGTGCCGGATGGCTGGTCAATGATCGGCATCTTGCTGATAGTCGGTTCCGGCCTGTTCACGCTATATCGCGAACAACGGTTGAAGAGACGCATCGGGTTTGGCAAACGTCCCGTCAGGTAATGGCAGGGGAACCAACCAGCGAGTACACAGCAAATGACAGTGCGGGTTGAACACATCTATCGCTACCCCGTAAAGGGTTTTCGGGCAGAGCGGCTTCAACGCGGTGTCGTGACTGCCGGTGCGGGCCTGGCATGGGACCGGGCATTCGCCTTCACGTCAGGAAACCAGCCGCCGCCGGTAAACAGTACCGACTGGGTCCAGGCGCGCACCTTTATCCAGATGACGGTCTATCCACAACTGGCGGCTTACACGGCTGAACTGGATGAGGCGCAAGATCGGCTGCACATCAATGCGCCAGACAACCGGACAGCCATGACCGGTTTGAGCGGCGGTGACGACGAGGCTGTAAATGCCATGATGAACCGGCATTTCACACCCGGTGCCCATGGGCCCATCCGGTTGCACAGACTTGCCAATGCTCATGGTCACTGGGACTTTACCGATACGGGGATCTCGATCATCAACCTGGCTACCGTGGAATGGCTCGAGTGGGTCAGTGGGCTGACGCTGTCGCATCTGCGGTTCCGCGGGAATCTGTATGTCAACGGGCTTGAACCGTTTGAGGAGTTTTCGCTGGCGGGCCAAACCATTCGATTCGGATCCGTGATGATGAAAATCCTCAGGCCAGCGCTGCGCTGTGCCGCGACCGCAGCCGACCCATGGAGTGGTGATACCAGTATTGATGTCGTAAACATTCTGCGTACCTATACGGGCCATGCCTTCTGCGGCATGTATGCTCATGTCCTGCAGGGCGGGGAGATTTTCGAGGACGACCGCCTCCATCTTCTCGACACAGAACGGTTCAACCCGGCCGGTATTCTGCCGGACCGAACACCTGACCCGGTACAGTGGCCTCGCCCGGCCATTGTTAACCGTTCAGGCGATGGCAGCATCTGCTTCAAACCGGACGCTGAAAACTGGCCGTTCATTCCCGCCAATGCCGGCGCCCGCGCCGTGTTGCATCCTGGTCTCGACTACACCCGTGAACCGGTTAGACTTACCCTCAGCGAACGTGGCAATCACGAGGTAATGCCGGTCAGTGGCAAGGATCTTGAAGAACTGGTTGATGGATGCCGGGTCATTGTGTCGGGGCCCGTGGAACGCCGGTCTGGCCGCGCCTGATGGGCAACTGTCATCCAGGTCCGCGGTTGGGCTGGCGATCTTTCTGTCCTTGTGCCTTTCGCTGGTTCACGCACCGGCGCGTGCCGAAGCTGTTTCGATTGAACTGGTTCTGGCTGTGGATACCTCTGCCAGCGTTGATGCCACAGAATATTCGCTGCAAATGCGCGGCATAGCAACTGCACTTGAAAGCGATGACATTATTGAAGCCATCGGGCTGCACAGGGACGGCATTGCGATAGCCGTGTTGCAATGGAGCGGCGGGTTGCTGGGCAATATCGCCGTCGACTGGACTGTCGTTTCTTCAGAAAGCTCCGTTCGGGTTCTGGCGAGGCGGATTGCCCAGGTACCGCGCGGCAATACCGGCAATTTCACCTCGATCAGCACTGCCATAAACCGGTCAATGGAAATGCTGGAAAGCAATGTTCAGGTTGGAAAATACCGCCGCATTGACATTTCCGGAGACGGCCGCAACAACTCCGGACAGCATCCCTCCATCGCCCGCAGCATTGCCATCAACAGTGGTATCACCATCAATGGCCTGGCAATCCTCGATGGCGATCCCGGACTGGCTGGCTACTATAGGGCCAACGTAACCGGTGGCCCCGGTTCGTTTGTCATCAGCGCCAATGACTTTGAGGATTTTGCCGAAGCCATGAAACGAAAACTGGGCCGCGAACTGACTGTGCAATTGTCGACTGCGCCACCTGGCGAACTGGATATTGGACATGCCACACGATAAACATCTTTCCCTTACTGAAATCCACGACCTGGCGCACGACGCCCTGCAAGGATCCGGCGCCCGCGACCTGCAACTTGAACAGGCCACTTTGTCCGTCGTCGAGGCTGAGGCGGACGGCATTCGCACTGTGGGCCTGGGGTATCTTCCAACCTATTGCGAGCAGTTGATGTCCGGCAAGATCGTGGGTGATGCGCAACCGTCCCACATGCAAGTTTCAGGGTCTGCCATTGTCAGCGATGCTGCGCGCGGATTTTCGTTTGCCGCGTTCCACGAGGCCATGGACGACTTTCACAGGATTTGCCGCACACAGGGCATTGCTGCGCTGTCAATCCGGCACTCATCGTCGGCAGGCGTTCTCGGCTGGTTTGTGGAGCGTACCGCAATTGCCGGGCTGATTGGCATCGGTTTCGCCAATTCCTCATCCCTGATGGCACCTTACGGGGGCAGCAAGGCATTTTTCGGCACCAACCCACTGGCATTCGCAGTGCCGCGCGGTAACGGTCTGCCTCCGCTGATAGCCGACATGGCAACCTCGCAAGTCGCCTGGGTGACGGTGAAGGACCATGCCGCGAAAGGCCAGTCCATCCCGCTTGGATGGGGGCTGGACAGGCATGGGAAACCGACCACAGATCCCGATGAGGTTCTGGACGGAGGTGCGATGGCGCCGGCAGGCGGCCATAAGGGCTCACTGCTGGCATTGCTGGTCGATGTTCTGGCAGGTGGTCTGGGCGGTCCGAACTTTTCATTTCAGGCATCACGATTTGCCACAACTGAAGGAAGTCCTCCCGATGTCGGCCAGATGTTCATTGCCCTGTCACCCGGGACGTTCACTGGAATACAGGCTGGCCCTGCCCCGTTTGCCGAGCGGCTTGAGGTCATGTTGTCAGCATTGAGCGGGGACGACGGCGTGCGTCTGCCAGGCGATGGCCGTTACAGGCAACGCGAAAAGGCAGCGGCAGAGGGAATTGCAGTGCCGCAAAAGTTGATCGCAACCCTGCGCGCCCATGCCCGGAAAAGGAATTGACAGCAAATCTCAGTAGGCCTGAAGAACTGCTGCCAGTTTTTGACACGCAGCATCCAGTTCCGCCTCATCGAAACCGGAATACCCCATCAGCAGCCCCTGATGCCGGCAGGAACCCGCACTGTAGCCGGACATGGCAGGAAGCACGAGTCCTGCATCGCGGGCCCTCTGCGACACTTCAACATCGCTCATCCGCGCCGCAAGGCTGGCGCCAAGTCGCGCCGTCAGATGCATGCCACCTGCTTCCGGATGCACCTTGAGCAATCCGCCAAGGTGTCCTGCCACGCTTTCAATCAGCGCCTGCTGGCGAACACCATAGACGCGCCGCATCCGTCTGATATGGGTCGCAAAACGTCCCGAAACCATGAACTGGGCCAGTGCCGGTTGTGCTACTGCCGATGCCAGCGGACCGCGCGCGCTCAGCACCTGTTCAAACGGTACAACCAGTGGTTCCGGCACAACCAGATATCCAAGCCGCAGCCGTGGTGTGAACACTTTCGAAAACGATCCCATATAGAGCACGCGGTCATTGTTGGCCAATCCCATCAATGTTGGCAACGGCGTACCGCGGTAACGATATTCACTATCAAAGTCATCTTCGAGAATGTGCGCCTGATGCCTGTCACTCCAGGACAGCAGGTCCAGCCGTCTGGCAAGCGGCATGGTCACGCCCGTGGGGTAATGTCTGGATGGCGTGACAATCGCCAGCCGGGCAGCAGGCATGGCAACAGGGTTCAGACCCTCGTCGTCCACTGCAACCCGAACCACGCCCACACCCTGTTGCGAAAGCTCGCCGGCAAACAGCGGATAGCCGGGGTCTTCCAGCACTACCTGCTGCCCGGCGAGGTCAAGCGCGCGTACAATCAACTGCGTGGAATCACTGCCACCTGCGGTGACGAAAACCTGGGCGGGCTGGCAGCGCAGTCCGCGCCACTCATGCAGATGACGGGCAATGGATTCCCGCAGGACCGGATCACCAAACGGGCCAAACCCGGGGGTTGCGC
The DNA here is from genome assembly GCA_963700885.1 of uncultured Alphaproteobacteria bacterium. Lineage (GTDB taxonomy): Bacteria > Pseudomonadota > Alphaproteobacteria > Rhizobiales > Aestuariivirgaceae > Anderseniella. The sequence goes on along the minus strand of CAVOZJ010000020.1, from coordinate 58,272 downwards.
GAATTTGGGGACTTCGCCAGGTCTGATCAAGCAGTTTGGCCCATTCGTCATGGGGAAACAGGCGTGCGTCATGGGCTACGGGCTGAAACGGCACCTGTGAACCAGCCAGATTTTTGACAGATCGAATTTCGAATGGCTCGTCAGAGCCGCCAATCTTCAGGGATGTGTCCGGCAGGTGCGGCGCCACAAATAACCCCTTGCCGTGGCGGCCCTCGGCAAAACCTTCCGCCACGAGTTGATCCATCGAGGTGGTAACCGTAATACGCGACACGCCCAGATCACCGGCAAATGCCCGGCTGCCCGGCAGGCGTCCTCCAGGTGCAATACGGCCGGACAAAATCATGTCGCGCAGCAGGCTGGTCAGTTGCACGTGCAGCGGTGTGCGGCTTGCGCGATCCAGCGCGATGCCGGCAATGGCCGCATCACTGGTGGATATATTGGAATTTGTCATATTGGCTCTTTCTTCAAGGCCATTATTGCGCTGATCTGCTGCAAAGTCGATATTTCAGGAGTTGCGGCATCAATGGTACGAAAAACAGATGCACCAACTGATCGCTCGCGGCTCAGGCAACGGCATGAACGCGGCAAATATGACGCAGCATCAGTGCATGCCGTGCTGGACGCCATGCCCCTGTGCCATGTGGGTTACCAGGTTGATGGGGCGCCGGTTGTTACCCCGACCATGCAATGGCGCGAAGGTAATCATGTCTACTGGCACGGCTCGTCGGCCAGCCGGTTTCTGCGGGCAGCGAGGGCAACACAGGTCTGCCTGACCGTTACCATGTGGGATGGTGTGGTCATGGCGCGATCCGGTTTCCATCACTCGGCCAATTACCGTTCCTGCATGGTGTTTGGCAAAGCAGAAATTGTCGAGGATCCGGCTGACAAGACGGCCCGGCTGAAAGCCATGTTCGACATGTGGTTTCCAGGCCGGTGGGACCTGTTGCGCGCCATCAATGAACAGGAACTGAAGGCCACAACCCTGTTGCGCCTGCCGCTCAATGAGGCATCCGTGAAAATCCGTACCGGACCTCCATCAGATGATGAGGAAGATTATGCACTGCCCATCTGGGCAGGTGTTGTACCGCTGACTATAACAACGGGCAAACCCGTTGATGATCCGCGCAACCGCGAAGGATTGGCAGCGCCGGATCACGCCGTGAACTTTACGGCCGGATAGGAGCCTGAGAGAAATGCTCACAGACGAGATGCAAGACCTGATCCGCACCCACACTGCGGGTTTTGTGGCAACCATACGCGAAGACGGCTCCGCGGCTGTTTCCCCCAAGGCCACCTTCGTGGTGGTGGATGAACGCACGTTGGCGTGTGGCAATATCCGTTCACCAGGCACAGCCGCAAATCTGCGTCGCTCACCTTGCTGCGAAATCTGCTTCCTTGACCCGCTGAAGCGCAAGGCGGTGAGGGTTTCCGGCAATGGAACCATGATAGGAAAGGCCGTTGCGTCCAGCGAGCTCACCAGGGTATTTGAACAATACTGGGCAGACTATCTGCCGCACATGACCGGGTTCATGGTCTTTGATCTGACATCGGCAGAGCTGATCCTGTCACCGGCCTATGATCATGGAGCCACGGAAGAAGAACTGATGAGCGCGAACAAGGCGAAAATCGCAGCCCTTTGAACGGCGCCGGTGCAACGCTGGTTCAATCATAGACCATACTGAACCGGCTTTCAGGACATCATCATGACGAACATCTCATATGCGCGTGAAACGGCCCGTGAGACCAGGCAAGCGGTGTTGCTGGATGCTGCGCGCGCCATACAGCTGGCGGCTGTTGTCACCACAGCATCAGACGGGCAACTGAAGGTTTCGCATCTTCCGTTGCTGGTGAGCGATACGCCCGGCGGGTCCATCAGGCTGTGCGGTCATTTCGCCCGGGCGAATGACCACTGGAAGATAATTGAACAAGGCAATGCCACATCAGTCGCAATTTTTCAGGGGCCGCACACCTATGTGTCACCATCCAACTACGCGACCAAGCAGGAGACCGGCAAAGTGGTACCGACATGGGCCTATGTTGTTGTGCACGCGCACGGGCGCGCGGAAACACACCATGATGCGCCCTGGCTGCTGGCACATGTCAACGCGCTGACAGACCGAAATGAAGCCGAACGGTCGAGTTCCATGGAGAGTTTCTGATGCACCGGATGATTATGTTTCCAGCATGCTGCGCGGCATTGTCGGCATGGAACTGGGTGTCAGCCAGCTGGAAGGTATCTGGAAGATGAACCAGCACCGGTCAGACGCGGACAGGGCCAGCACTATCGCTGGCCTGGCAAACTCCGGCAAAGATCGCGACCGACAGCTTGCCAAAGTGATGAACGAAGTCATCAACGGCTCTTCCTGATCAATTCGACCATGAAAGCTGTCGACCAGCCGAACATCAAGAAGCCGTTGGCTCCGATGAGCGCAGACAGCAACCGCCATTCAATGGGCAATGTTATGTCGCCAAATCCCAGTGTGGTGAAACACACGAGCGAAAAATAAACCGCCGGTTCAAGTGCCGATGCCGCGCCAGTGGCGAGCAGCACGAATGCCCACAGCCAGACCTCAATTGTCATGGTGAACAGAACCACCAACATGGCAACCGTGAGGAAAGCGGTGCCGGCAAAACGGCGAAACTGCCTTCGCGTCCAATCCAGAAACGGTTCATGCTTGCGGGTCAACAGTCCAAACATTTCAGCCTGAATGGCAACCGTGGCAATGATCACAACTGACCCGATAATGAGCTGTTTCAGCATATCCGGAAATCAGCCTTCAGCCTGCAAGTGCATCAATCACCCGCACCCAGCTCCTGATACCCTTGTGGAAGGATTGAAGATTGTACTTTTCATTGGGTGAATGCAACGCATCATCAGGCAAACCAAACCCCACCAACAGACTCTGCATGCCCAGAATATCTTCAAATGAGCGCACGACCGGGATCGACCCGCCGCAGCCCATCATTACCGCCGGTTTTCCCCATTCATCCTCAAGCGCCCTGGCGGCCTTTTTCAGATAAGGATTGTCCTCAGAAATTTCGATGGCGGGTGAACCATCCGCGTCCCCGCCAAAACGCACCGCACAGCCTTCCGGCAACCGGTCTTCAACGAATTTGCGGAATACGTTCAGTACATGTTGCGGGTCCTGTTTGCCGACCAGGCGCATGGATACTTTTGCGGTTGCTTCAGACGGGATCACTGTCTTGGTACCGGCAGACGTATAGCCGCCAAAGATGCCGTTCACTTCAAGCGTCGGACGCGACCAGATCATTTCAAGGACACTGCGTCCCTTTTCACCTGCAGGCACCGTCAGTCCAACGTCGCCGAGGAACCTGCCCTCATCAAAATCGAGGCCTTTCCACTGGGCAGCAGTTTGCTCCGGCAGTTCCGGCACGCCATCATAAAATCCCGGAATTGTGATATGTCCGTCGTCGTCGCGCATGTCAGACAGAATTTTCGTCAGGACGTGAATTGCGTTAAACGCAGCACCGCCAAAAAATCCCGAATGAAGGTCAATGCGCGGGCCAATGATGGTGACTTCTTCATGGGCCAAACCGCGCAGCCGGGTTGATATGGCAGGGGTGTCCGGATCCCACATATTGGTATCGCACACCAGTGCAACCTCGCGGCTCAGTTCTTCGGCGTTGTCCACCAGAAACGGATTCAGGCTGAGGGCTGCCGCTTTCTTCTTCGCCTTCACACAGGACGGTTACGGAAAAGGGTAATCCACTTGTTGTGTTGATCCAGGCACGACTGGCCTCTATGAAGGTCATCAGTTGGCCCTTGTCGTCGTTGGCTCCACGGGCATATATCCGCTCTATTCCATCTTCGCCCGTTACGCGCTCCGGCTCGAAGGGCGGGGTTTTCCATTTGTCGAACGGTTCGGCAGGCTGGACATCATAGTGACCATAGAACAAGACACGCGGGCTTCCCGCAGGGCCATCGTAATGGCCAACGACCATCGGGTGACCGGGCGTGTCGCGCAGACCTGCGTCAAATCCCATACTGGCTCAGTTCATCTGCAACCCACTGACCTGCCTTGCGGCATTCGGACCTGTACTGCGGATCAGTCGAAATGGACGGGATACGCAACAGTTCAAACCACCTCGCCAGACTGGCATCGAGATGGTTATCAACATGGTCCAGAATTGCATCGAGTTTGGTCATCGGGCGGCTTTCCGTTGGTGGCGAACAACTGGTTTGAATGGCTCCGACACTCTCACAGGCACGGCGAGCCTCGCAAGGGGGATTGCATGAGCGATACCGATTTTCAGCTGGCCCGAGACAGCCTTCAGGCTGATTACGGCGAAAACCGCCTGCACCGGTTGCAACGCCACGGATACCAGCGCTGGGTTCATCTGCGCAGCCAGATCAATATTTACTACTTCTGGGAAAAGCGCTGGTTCTTTATCGCCATCATGCTGGCGTTCGCGTTCATGCACACAGGCCCCTATGAAGGATTGAGCCGTGAGGGGCAGATTGTGCTGACCATGTCACTGTTTGCCACCATCCTGTTCATCACCGAACCGGTGCCGCTGCCGACGGTGGCGCTGTTGATTGTTGTCGGGCAGGTGGTTCTGCTGGGGCTCGAATCCACCGCGGTTGCCAAGAGTCTCTGATGACGGATTCCGTGCTGTTCATCATGGGCGCGCTGATGCTGGCAGTTGCGGTGGTCAAACAGAAGCTCGACCGCCGAATTGCCTGGGCCATTGTGCGGGTAACCGGCACAAGCACATTCCGGATCAGCTTTGGTATTACGCTGACCTGCGGTGTTCTCGCCTCGTTCATCGGTGAACACACGGTTGCCGCCATGATGCTGCCGGTTGGCATTACTCTCATATCGCTCACTTCAAACGAGCCAAAGAAGGTGAAAAACCTGGCTGCGGTTTTGCTGATGTCCATTTCCTATGGCTGTGCCATTGCCGGTATCGGTACTCCGTCAGGTGGTGCGCGAAACGCCATCATGATCGGCTACTGGAAAGACTTCTTCTTCGACCCCACGAACCCGGAAACAAGGCGTTTCATCGTCGATTACGTCACCTGGATGATGTATGCCTATCCGATTTTCCTGATCCAGTTGCCAATTGTCACCACTGTGCTGTTCTGGACATTCAAACCGGAATACCCTGACCTGTCGCGCGCTGTTTCAAGGCTGCGCACCCAGGTCGTCATGGACGGACCGATCCGGCCGGCGCAATGGATGGCAATCATGCTGTTCCTGCTGACGGTCATTGGCTGGATATCTTTTTCCGAACAACTGGGGCTTGGCATTGTCGCAATCGCCGGTGCGATAGCCTTTCTGGTCGTCGGCCTGGTGCGCTGGGATGATGTCAATTCCGGTGTGAACTGGGGAGTGGTGCTGTTGTACGCAGCCGCCATATCGCTGGGTGTCCAGATGAAGGACACCGGCGCCGCCGAATGGGTCGCCAAAAATTTTATAGATATCCTCCGGCCGGTTGGCATGGCGACGGGCTACGGGCTGGAGATGGCCATCGCGGTGCTCACAACCTTTGTGACCAACACCATGACGGCAGGCGCCGCCGTCGCCGTTCTCGGACCCATTGTGTTGAAAACGGCAACCGCCGGTGGCGCCGACCCGCTGGCCGTCGGTTTCGTAACCGCCATTGCATCGGCATTTGCCTATATCACCGCTGCTGCCCACCCGGCCTTTACGATCATCTATGCTTCGGGTTATCTCACCGGCAAGGATTTCCTGAAATCGGGCTGGCGCATGACAATTGCGTCGCTGGCCCTGCTGATGTTGTCTGCCTATTTCTACTGGCCGCTGCTGCGATAGGACCACTGCAATGTCACTTTTCAAGAAAACGGTGCTCAGTGAACGTACCGAACGCGCGGTACAAAAAACCCTGGCAAACGTCTATGCGCAGCGGCGCAAACGGTTCCGCGTACTGGCCTGCATAGATGAAACCGAAGAGTCATTCTGTACTGTACGGATGGCTGCCAGGTTGGCCAAAACCGATGACTGCGACATCATCGTTCTTTATGTCCGGCCCATTGACCAGGGACTGTGGTCAGGCGGTCTGCAGGTCCGTGTCGCACGCCAGAACATGCTGGAAGCAGGTCTTGAACTGCCTGGCATCAACCGGTTGCGCATGGCACTCGACATTTTGCGCAATGAAGGGATTCCGGCGGAAGACTGGACCCGCAGAACCGGACACCAGGATGCCTGGGGAGACCCGTTGGGAGACAACAAGGTAGAATTTATTTCAGACGAGGGCCGCTCGGTTGTGCTCAAACTGAAAACGGCCCCGGATCCGGCTTCCGGCATTCTGGATCAGTATGAACTTGGTCCATACAATCTGATGATAATGGGCGAACCGTCACGCTGGCGTGGCGAATTTCATTCATTGTTTGATGCCGGCATCGTACAGCAGGTTACAGTGCATGCACCATCATCGGTACTGATCGTGCGCGAACCGCTGGACAAGACCGGGTTTTTCATCTGCACCGACGGCACATCACGTTCAATGCAGGCTGTTCGCCGCGCCGCAGTGCTGGCCCATACCGCAGGTGAACCCATCACCCTGTTTTCTGCTGCGTCCAGCGAAGCAGGCGTTCCTGCAGCCGAAGAAAACGTAAAAAATGCTCGCGCACTGCTGAAGGCAATGGGGATCAAGGTCAAAACCATCATGACCGCCGTAGGCCCAGCGGCGCAAAAAATAACCGAACTTGGCTCTGATCACAGCATCATAGTGGTGACCGATGAAGGACGTTCGCGCCTGCAGCGAGCCCTTAAAGGCTCGACGGCGGTTGATGTGGTACGCACCGCCAAGACCTCTGTGCTGGATGTCCGATAACACCAAAAGGTAACTGTTGCCCCATTTTAGCGGCGTTTCACGAACAAGGGCTGCACCATTTGCAGCCCTTTACATTGTCAAGAACCTTGCAGGGCCCACGTCAGGCGGTGGCCTTCATGGCATCGAGATATTCCTCGACATGTTCCACATTTTCAAACCGCATCCAACCTTCGTCGGTCTCCGCTTCAACCGTGCCGTCTGACAGAAGGCGCGCCGGACGCTTGCGAATAACGCGTTCTTCGACCACGAACAGTTCTTCTTCCTGGGGCAACGCCTCCGGAGAGTCCTCGACTACAGATTCTGCATCACCAGCGACCGACCCGGTGTCTTCAGATTTTCCCTGCGAACCCGGTGTTCCGACTGCAGGAGTTTCTGCAGCGAACGCCTTTGTTTCCGGTCTACCTGTAGCAGGAGTGTCTTTTTCGACGGAGTCCGTTTTGCCAGTTTGCGCAGCAGTTTCATCCGCTCCGGCGTCTGCAGTACCGGTTGCAGCTTTACCCGGACTGCGGGTGAAAACGCTTATGTTTTCCGTACTCGCATCATCCTCAACCTCTTTTGATGCCGGCTTTGCGTCTTGTTGATCGGTAACTTTTGCAGAAGCTGACCTGCCGGAAGTTGCAGTGAACGCGGGCGGCGTGTCTGCATCAGTATCCGGATCATCGTCCGGGGCCCTGGCAAAGAAGGATGAAAGATCATCGCGCGCCTTGTCTGCAGCCTGCTGCGTCGTGTCTTCCACACTTTCGACTGCTTCGGATGCAGTTTCGACTGTGGTTCTGAAGATTGAATCCGCAGCGTCCTCCACTACCGCTTCGGAGCCCGTTTCAACATGGTCTGCAACATCTTCTGCCGTATCTGCCCTGTCACCGGGGGCATCGCCGAAAGCGGCAGAACCTGCTGCGGCGGCCGTCGCAGCACCGGCAACCGGTGCAGGCGCCATAAAGTCCGGCAAATCAGATTTTGGTGAGGCTGCCGGCACATAACCATCAGCATAACCGTCTTCCGTGCTGCGTACGATCATCGCAGACAGGTTGCCCGCAACAACACCAAGCCCCAGCAACACGCAACCGCCGGTAAACAATGTAGCCGCAACATCCAGGTTGAGCCCGACGATTACGGTCCCAGGTGAAAAAATATTCATCAGACCAACAGCCACGCCCGCAGCGATCAGCAAAATTGCCAATAATATCAATAGTGTTTTCATGCCTCTTTACCCCTCGGTTCCGGCAGCGCCAGCGCAAAGCGGAAACCTCGCATGCGTGGTCTGCTCCAAGCCGCTTGCCGATATGTCACCTGCAAGCGAGATACGTCTGGAAATCGGTCCCTGTCATGCCGGTGCCGTTGACCAGGCTATCTGACCAACTCAAACCCCACTGTGCTGATTGGCCGTCATGTATTCAGTTTAACGTCGTTTTGCGGCACTGCAATGGCCGTTTCGTCAATCTGTCGCTTGGGGGCAGCTTCATCCACACTATCTGCCTTATTTCCCTCAGCGCCTTCCCGCTGCTCGATATTGTGCTGCGAGACAACATCTTTACCTTCAAACGCCGCCAGATCGCCTTCTCCGGCACCTTGTTCATCGTCGTCATCACCGGCCGCGAGGGCAAGTTTTTCCGCAACTTCCTCCACAGTAGCATACCCCCTGCCCGGCACAAAACTCGACACAACCTTTCCTGCCTGCATGGCCGCATCGGTATAATCCAGATCATAGTCATTTAGACCATCCAGCACGGCCAGTGCCGGATTGGTTGTCCACAGCTTGCGCAAGGCACGCTGGCGAAGCGGGCCCGGTACCCACGACTTCATGAAAATGGTGAAGTCGTGGTTGTAGGTCAGAGTCTCGATATCAATTGCTTCCAGCTCTTCAATCCAACGTTGCCGCGTTTCGTCGTCCGGTGGTTCGTCACGGGCGTCTGCAGAGACAACCGGTGGTTGGCCATCTGCGCTCAGCGCGTGATCTCCCTCGCCCGGCTGCGGCGTCAGGGCTGCTTCGCGCTTCTCAGTTTCGCGAACCTCGGCTTTCCGCCTTGCCCAGCGTGACAGGAAACCGTCTTCAGGCGAATTCAATGCAGTTCTCCTTCAGGTTTGCCGGACGCCAGCATGCGACGGCGAAGTTCTTTCAGGGTCTCCTGCCCGAACTTGTACTCCTCCGTATCGAGCCTGTCCCGGCGACGCTTTCTGAAAGTCGAGTCCTTGTAGTGCAGCGCCACAAACGCTTCCAGCCATTCGCGCACATCTTCCGGCATGACCAGCTTGCCGATCAGTGCATCGTCGCCGGACATGTACTCCTCAGCCTGATAGGAACTCATGGTAACAAGATGGGTCTTCCATATAAGGCCATTGGCTACCGGTTCTTCCAACTCATGCGCCACCGAGAACACCGAAGGCTGTGGTGACGTAAGATTGTAAACATAGGCATCCAGGTCAGTACTGTGCAAGTCAAGACGTGACGGTTCACCCAGCCAGCGTGTTATCGTATCGCTGCTGTCCAGTAAACGTGGCGCACGGTTGATGTCCATTTCGGCGACCGGCATCATGCCGCATATTGTCCATTGCCAGTCCAGCCACGGATGAGAAGAGGCGGCGCGTTCAAACACAAGCGAAAGATGTATACTGCTACCGTCAGACAATGCCTTCTCCCACACGGCGGATTATTATACTGCATAGCACAACACAGATAGGCTACATCAAGTCATGCCACATTGCGAAGCGGGCAGGTGTCGCGTGGTATTATGTTTACTCTGCTCAAACTAAGGCAAGTCCATGAAACTGAACGGTTATGAAACCCTGATCTGCAATTGCGAGCGCACCATGACGCTTGCCGGCAAAAAGATCTGCAAGGCCGCCGGGGGAAGCGAAGAACCTGATATTTTCAACAATCTGTGCCGTGCCGAGGTGGGCAAGTTTGCCGAAGCAGTTTCAGGCCATGCCAAGGTGCTGGTAGCCTGCACGCAGGAGGCGCCGCTGTTTTCAGAACTCGCCCAGGAGCAGGCTTATGAGGGCGAACTCAGGTTTGCCAATATTCGCGAACGCGGCGGATGGAGCACCGACAAGGCGGACAATTCTGCAAAAATTGCAGCGCTGCTGGCAGATGCGACGCATGTCAGTGAACCAGCCGGTTCGATCAGCGTTACGTCCAGCGGACAATGCCTGGTTTACGGTGCCGGACAACAGGCGCTTGAGGTTGCCCGCAAGTTGAATACCCGCATCCCGACAACCGTTCTGCTCAGTGACCCAGATGACGTCATTCCACCGCCAAGCGCAGATGTCGCCCTGTTCAAGGGCAAGATCAGCAAGGCCACCGGTCATCTCGGTGCCTTTGAAATTGTGGTGGACGGTTATGCACCGCTGATGCCGTCGGCAAAACAGTCTGCTGATTTTGTCATGCCCCGCGATGGGGCATCGTCGACCTGTGCACTGATCCTGGACCTGTCCGGCGAGGCTTCGCTGTTTACCGGCGGCCATCTCAGGGACGGTTACAAGAAAGTCGATGCGGGTGATCCTGCTAGTGTCATGGAGGCCATGTTCGAGCTGGCGGATATGGCTGGTGAGTTCGAGAAACCGCTGTATGTGCAATATGATGCCAGCATTTGCGCCCATTCGCGCAGCATGAAGACCGGCTGCACAAAATGTCTGGACGTATGCCCGGCCGGCGCCATCACATCGACAGGCGACAGGGTTGAAATTGATCCGGTAATCTGCGGCGGGTGCGGTTCCTGCGCAGCCGTGTGCCCAACAGGTGCGGCGTCTTACGCCATGCCGAAACGCAGCGACCTGGTCGCGCGCATTTCCGAGCTGGTTTCGATCTATCTGAATGCCGGCGGCAAAAACCCGGAAATTCTGGTGCATGACAACCGTTTTGGACTGGAACTGATAGGCATGAGTGCACGCTTTGGCAGAGGTCTGCCGGAAAATGTTCTGCCATTGGGTGTCAATGAAATTACCCAGATCGGCCACGACGCCATGCTTGCCATGATGGCGGCCGGCGTGGCGCGCATTCACCTGATCGCGAACCCGGCCAGGAGTGAAGAACTGTCAGGCAGCGATTCACAAATCGAACTAACCAGGGCGATGGCCGAGGGTCTGGGATACGGGTGCTCAATCAATCTGATCAGCGTAGCGGATCCTGACAATCTTGAAACAGTCGTGTGGACAGACAAACCCGGAACTGCCTTTAAAGCACATGCCATATCCGGTGTAGGCTCAAAACGCGATGTGGCGCGCACAATGCTGGGCCTGCTGAACCAGAACGCCCCTGCGCCACAGGACGTGATTGCTCTGCCGGACAAGGCGCCATACGGGCAAATTATCGTCAACACTGAAACCTGTACATTGTGCCAGGCGTGTGTTGGCGCCTGCCCGGTCAATGCAATAGCTGACAATCCGGACAAGCCGCAGCTGAGCTTTACCGAAGCCGCCTGCGTTCAATGTGGCCTTTGCCGGACGACATGCCCCGAAGGCGCCATAACGCTTGAACCGCGTTACAACTTTGCAGCATCGGCACTGTCTCCAACCATACTGAACGAGGAAGACCCGTTCGCCTGCATCTCCTGCGGCAAGGAATTCGGTACAAAAAGTACCATTGAGAAAATCACCCGCCAGCTCGCCGGCAAGCACGCCATGTTCGCAGATTCGGATGCGGCCAAACTGATCCAGATGTGCGACAATTGCCGTATTGAGCATCAGGCCAACTCAAACAACGACCCGTTTGCGGGAGGCGAACGCCCGCGCATCCGCAGAACCGAAGACTATATCGAGGCAGAGCGAAAAACCAACGCGGGCGAGCCGCTCAGCGCAGACGACTTTCTGATGGATGACGATTGAATTTTTTTGTGATCGAACTGGTTTATCCAGTGCTGCGTCCATCGGAAGCGAGTTTGTCACTGGGTTTGTTCAGGGTCAGAGAACGGCACGAGCGAAGCGAAGAAAGCTGTTTGACCAACAAAAATGACCGCGCGCACCCGCTGGGCTGCATGAACAAAAGGCTCTTCAGGCAAACAGTTGAAAAATCACGCCTGAAACAATAGCGCCACTGACACCCAGGCCGAGATAAGCGGCAAACACCTGTTTCCTGACCAGCGACCAGACCGCGGCCATAGCCGGCACGGAACTGACGGCGCCTGCCACCATAAAGGACATTGCAGCACCGCTGCTCATACCCTGTTCCATCAGTCCCGACAGAAGTGGCGGGGCTATGTAGGAATTCAGATAAGCGGGCATGCCGACCACCGCAGCAATGGCAATTGGCACGATACCTTCACCACCCACCAATCCGGCAATCACGGACGCAGGGATATAGGTAATCAACAGCGCTTCCAGGACATAGGCCAGCGCGAGCCATTTGACGAGGAACAGCGCGTTGTTGCCAAACTCGGTCCTGAAAACCTGGCGCCGCCGGGGTTCGTTCCAGAACACCCACACAGGTTTTCCATCGAACGGATTCGGGCCACAACCGCAACCTGACGTTATCTGTTCGCGCAGCGGTTGCCCGAACCAGCCGGCCTTCAACACCAGCTTGATGGCAAACCCGCCGAACAACCCCAACCCGATCGCAGACGCAGCCTTGCCGATGGCAAACGGCCAACCGAGTGCGGCGGCAGTTATCAACAGGGTGGGAGGATCGATCAAAGGCGATGAAAGCCAAAATGCCATGACCGCAGACAAGGGTGCGCCCAACGCTAGAAGTCCGGCGATGAACGGAATAACCTCGCAAGAGCAGAATGGTGCCAGCCCGCCAAACACGGCAGCAAGGATAATCATGCGATTGTCACGGCCCTTGAAGGCATTGGCAATAACGGCTTCTGCACCAGCTGCTTTCAGCCCGGCGATCAAGACCACCGCAAAGGCGATATAGGGCAAAGTTCCCAAAAACGCCCTGGTGGCAAAACTGATGACCGGCAGGAGGTTGGGATAATCAAGAACAGCAACGGCGACCGGCGCCAGCAGGGTTATCGTCCACGGCGTCGCCAGACGGGACCTGATTTCATCCGTGACGGACAGGTATTGCCGGGATACGTCGCTCATGCTTCTTTCTCCTGATCAGAACAACACTTTTCAAGGATGAATGCGGCCAGTGCATGCAAGTGCTGGTAATTTGCCTGATTGATGATGGTTCTGCCCTGCCGGTCCTGCAGGATCAGATCGGCCGAACTCAAAAACTTCAGATGATGGGCAAGGGTAGATCCCGGAATACCTGTACGCTGCTGGATATCGCCAACCGGCAAACCCTTGTCGCCCGCCCTGACCAGGGCCTGCAAAACTTCCAGGCGGGATTCCGAGCCCATGGCCGCAAACCCCTGTGCTGCTGCAACTACATCCATGACAACTTCCTTTATTTCTATAATTCTAGAAATATCGAAATATTGTGGAGCTGTCAAGCGGGCTGTTTTGTTGCCGTTCAGGCGTAGCAGACTTCATCAATATCGGCAGGGGACGATGCACGGGGTGCGCGGCAACGTGTTCAGCGCATACTCGCGCCGACGTATCCGTTAATCGTGTCAACTATGGTGCAAACGATGCTGGCTCGGGCTGCAACCCTAGCTTTCCGGCGGGTACATGCCGGCACAGGTCTGCAAGGCGTTGGCCAGGAAGTCATCGTGCCTGGCCTGATCAATCACGCCTTCCTTCAGCATGTTGGCGATATCTCCACTGCGCTTGGTGCGGCACTCGTCAAACTTCGGGTTGATGGCTGGCGCGCTTCCGGCGCCGATACCACTGACGCTGGATACGGCGGCCGGGCGGCCAGCGGCATCGGTATTGGTTTGCTTGTGCCACGTCAGAGCGAGACCAGACAGAGCCAGAACACCGATCAGGCCCGCCAGGAACCTGGCCCCGTTCCCGTCCAGAAAATGACGGCTATCCATTGCCCAACTCCTCCTCGTACTTGTCCCAGTTCCTGGTATACAGTTCCATTCGCGATACCGACTTCCGATATTTGCAGGAAGGGTCCGAAGTCTATTGTGTCAGCTGCCGCGCTGCAATGGCATGTTGATAAGCAAATTCTGCGGCTTCATTTTCAGCTTGCCAGCAGGCGATTTCGCCAGGCCAAGCCAGACCGGTTTGCCACGGGCGCGCTCGATAACCGACTGCTGATCCAGAATGTCCATCCGGAACAGTCCTATGATGGCCATCTCTTCTTCAAGGGACAACTGTGCACCCTCGTACAGTTTGTTCATCAACCGGCTGGCCTGCGCATCCAGGCCGATGTGCCAGGTCCATTTTTCATCATCAATGCGCTGCACCGGCTGAACCCGCACACTGACGCCGGTAAAATGGTTGATCCAATGCTCAATCACCCGGGCAAATGCATCATTGGCGGGCTGGGTAAAGCGGAAATCAACAACCGTATCGAACCGCTCGGCGCGCGCCCAGTACATATCCTTGTTGTCATCGTCCAGAACGTCCAGCTCGATCTGCTTTAGGGGTGTCGCTGCTTCCATGACCAGTTGACCGAGACCACCCATACCCCCGGTTTCGGCAAACATTTCAACTACTTCTTCATCAGCCAGCATCAAATGGCCTGCATCGGAGGAGACATTTTGCGACCTGAAGAACACTTCCGCGGCCCGCCAACGCAAGGGGTCGGTCTGACCATGCAGTATGCTGGCAAGAATGGCGTGCACGATTTGCTCCACAAACAACGGAGGCACATTACCGGCTTCACCCCTCACAATGGCCAGGTAGGCTTTTTCAAGGGTCTTTGATGCCACCAGCAAATCGCGGAAAGCCAGGAACACCTTGTAGTTCTCACCTGCATCGGTGTCTTCAAATTCCGACAATTGCTGATGCGAAAACTGCAGATAGGGATCGTCGACCAGCCGGGCATGGACCACGCGTTCGGCCTCGCAGCTTTCTGCAACCGGGGCCAGTTCGGGCCGGGCAAAATAGGCGCGCAGATAATCTGCCGTCACTTCCAGTCCGCCGCGGCCCGGAAGACGGTTGAGCAGATAAGCACCGGATGAATGCCATGCTCGCTCACTCATCAGCCACATCCCAGATTCGTGTATGCGGCCGCTCCTGGCCGGGCGGATTGATTTCGCGATACTCCTCGTGAATGGCGCCTTCGTCGGTGAGCGTGCGATGCACCGTGAGCAGGGTATTGAGCGGCTTGCCCTCGGCAAGTTCTCGCGCAAACCCGATTTCCTCGTCCGCAGCATCACGCGCCGCTGCCATATCCGGGGCCCGGTAGTGTTCAGCCAGCAATCGTGCCAACGCTTCTGTTGCATCCGACACTTCCCTGTCAATGGCCTCACCAACGCAAACAAAAGTGGCCCGGCCCAGGCTGGGCAGGGCCAGAAACCCATTGGCAAACGCCTGGCGGGTTTTCCCGGTGATTTCCGGTTTCCCCAGGCCGGCGAATGCAAACGCGCCGGACAGGGCAATCTCATCGGGGTCTGCCGCGGTTGCAAATACATGGTCGTCTGATGAGTCAAACCGGATTGTGCGCAGAACCTTGATCATGACCCGGGATGCCCGGTTACTGTTTGCGTCAGCGCAAGGGCCTGAACCGGCCTGCTGGTGGCTGTAAACAGCAGGTTGCCGTTTTCATCCATACCGGTTACCCGGCCACTCAGGGTAGCTCCGGCATGGGAAATTGTGACGTCCTCTTCCGAGCCGTAAGCTCTTCCCAGCCAGCTTTCATGAACACCCCTGAAGCCTTCGTTCATCCATCCGTCAATCCAGGTCAGGAAATGCCGTGAAACTGATTCAATGAGCATGGTGCGGGTTACTTCTCCAGCACCTTCTTCGTGCAGCGTTGTGCTGTCTGGCGTCTCGCCCGGGTTCTCAATGGACAAGTCAAGCGTGATGGCCACATCAAGGCTCACCACCATCCATTTCGGAACTTCATCAGAGGTCAATCCGGCGGGCACATCCAGTCTGATGGCCCCGGCCCTGGCGCCATTGACCAGGATTTCCCCCGGCCAGCGGTAGTGCACAGCGATTTCCGGTGGCGATATGGCGCCAAACGCATCGCCAAACGCAACTGCCAGTACATGACGCACCTGCACGGCGCGAGAAAACGGCACGTCCGGCTCGAGCACAACTGCCATGTTGAGACGGTCTTCCGACTGCGACCAGAACAAATCCCCGGCACCTGCCTCGCCTGCCGCGATTGCGGCTATCGCGATGCTGGACGTATCTGTTCCGGGTTCCACGGCAATACCATTCAGCAATGGGGGAAAGACCGGTTCATCAATCATGAAGCAGGCCCAGAACACCAAAGGCCAAACATTACCCCAGATCAATCTTGCCGGTGACAGTGTGGTCCAGCGCAACATCCCCACAGGTAATTGTTGCAGTTACCGTCACGCTGCCCGAGGACTTGCCGGATTCTCGAACAGCTTCTTCAATTTTCTGCTGCGAAGTTACGCCTACCTGCTTGAGAAATTTTCGCATAGACATGTTGAACTTGTCATCATCCATTTCCGGTACTCCCCTGTTAGATTTTAATCGCGCGCACTAATTGCGCACGTTGTCGTTCACATACACATTGCCAGCTGATCGATCCAGCGAGGCAAGCCCGAAATGCGCACCGGCCCCGATCACAGCCATGGCTACAACCGCCATTACAAATGATTTCATTGCCTTTACCTTTCCTGTTTCCCCCGTTGTCGCGGCCGCTTGTGGCCGAGGTTCAATGCCTTGTGTCCAACGATACCAAAGGAGGCATCTATTGACCCATTAATGGATAGGAGTTCGTTCATTCCGGCAAGCGCCGCAACGCACCAGGTGAACGGATTGACCCCACCGGAAGCCGGTTTAGCGCGCCCGCTGGACTCCGTAACTCTCCAATTGCCGCCTACCAGACCAAGTCGTGAAGTATGCCTTGCCAGCATACGCGAAAAATCGGTCAAACGGGTCAATAATCAACTCCTCCGGATTGGTGAAAAAGCATGTTTCGCAAACGTGCGCGCAATTTTGAGCAATAAGGCTCATGAAAACACGAGTGTAGCACGCAATTTCGATTTCTTCAGAACCTGCTTCACGCCGTGTGGCTGAGTGCCAACTGTTTTCACTTTGAGGCCGGATCCGTAGCGGGTTTGGTCTTTTCCTGCAGCCACACAATCATTGCATCACGTTCTTCAGCATTGGACATTTTCTGTAGCGGCATTTTGGTTCCCGGCACCAGGTGTTGCGGACCCTTTTCAAACAATTGTCCGATGGTATCCGCGTTCCAGACGATCTCTGACTTGAGCAGGGCATTCGAATATGCATACCCCGGCAGCGTACCTGCCCTGCGGCCAAATATACCATAAAGTGTCGGACCTGCCCGGTTCGCATCATCGGGCGACAAAGTGTGGCAGACCGAACATTTGCGGGCAAACTGACGTTCCCCCACGCTGAGACCTTCATCGGTTTGAAAGCGTCGCGGAAATTTGCCGCGGGCGGGTTCAAAATTGCGTCCGGGACGAAACTGCCAGTAGTGCACAGTGTCATCAA
Organism: uncultured Alphaproteobacteria bacterium; assembly: GCA_963700885.1. GTDB lineage: Bacteria > Pseudomonadota > Alphaproteobacteria > Rhizobiales > Aestuariivirgaceae > Anderseniella. Next base: position 41,016 of record CAVOZJ010000020.1, on the reverse strand, counting down.
GCCCGCCCAGATACAGCGTGTCGCCGTCGCCGGAAAAGGTCAAAGCCCAGATCGGACCGTAGGGATTGTCGAGCAGTCTTACCGGCGTCCAGTCGGTCATGTCGTGTACCGACACAATGCCGTCACCACCTCCGAAAGCCACCACCCTGTGTTCGGGTGAAACCGCCACAGACAGGATGGGGCGGTCACGTTGTGCAAGTTCGTGGGCTATTTCGCCGCTCTCAATGTCCAGTATCGCCGCTGTCCCATTCAATGCGCCAAATGCCAGTTTGCTACCTCCAGGCAAGGCGGCCAGGACGTTAATGCCCCAGCCGTTCCGGTAAATCACCCGCTCCTGCGACCCGTCGCTTACCCGCCACTTGCGAATTGTGGCGTCCGTGCCGGTGGAATAGACAAACTGGCCGTCAGTAGAAAACACCGCTGCGTTGACCGTATTGCGATGGCCCTTCAGGACGTGGAGTTCACGCTTTTTGGCAAGTGACCAGATGCGTACAGTGCGGTCCCATGAGGCTGAGGCGGCCAGCGTGCCATCAGGTGACACGGCAACTCCTACCACTTTGTGAGCATGACCCTCGAACACGTGCTCAATCGCTCCGGTCTGCAGGTCCAGCAATCGCAACATGCCATCATCACTTCCGGTGATGGCATGCCTGGCGTCAGGCAGAACAGCCACCGCGTTCACAGCTCCGTCATGGCCGGGAAAGCGTTTGAGCATGACTGGATTTGCCGCATCGGAGATATTCCAGAACATCATGGAATAATCAAAGCTGCCGGAGACAATTCCGACGCCGTCCGGGGAGGTGGCAACCGCCTTGACCGGCCCTCCATGGCCAATCAAATCGCCCTGCCCCGGCTTGTTGCCTGCCTCTGCGGAAGTGCCTGGTCCCGCAATCAGCGCAACGACACTTATCATTGCGATCCAGACAAGCTGAACCCTTGTCAAAAGGCGCGGCATACTTCTGAAAAGGCGAACCCCGATCAAGGCATCATTCCCGAAAATTCATTCCGCCGGTTGGCTGGCCGAACCAGCACCAGGTGCAGACCTGGCTTTCTGTTCCATTTCCTCAACCCAGAGGCTGTGATGTTCACGCGCCCAGTTGGTATCAACCTCACCGGATCCCATGGCGTCAAAAGCTCCTTCCATACCGACGGAGCCGATATAGATATGGCCAAGAATGATAACGATGAAGGCTACACCTACAATGGCATGCCATATCTGGTTGAGTTGCTGTTCCTGGATGGGCGAAACAGTGGCAGGCAAGTCAAATCCGATGGCGTTCAGGATCGCAAAGGTTTTTGCCATGAACGCCGTTTCAAACGGGAACATCAGTGCAATGCCTGACAAAGATACGGAAATGGTCAGAATGGTAACGCACCAGAACAGGATTTTCTGACCTGCATTGAATTTCCTTGCCGCGGGATGTGAGCCCCTGGTGAACAGGCCGCCTCCCTTGAGCAGCCAGACCAGGTCATGACGGTTGGGGAAGTTGTGAACCACCCACAGGATAAAGGCCAGCGCCACGCCGGCCATGAATGCGAATGCAAGGTAATTATGCAAGTACTTACCCCACAACGTTAAAAAGGCAAACACCTCCTTGCCGATTACCGGCATCAGAACATGACGGCCAAACAACATGTTAAGACCGGACAGAGCCAGCACTACAAACGACCCGGCCATCAACCAGTGTGCAAACCGTTCCAGATCGTTGAAACGCTGTATTGTGATACCCGATTTACCGTGGTCAATCCTGATGCGGCCACGTAACAGGAAAAACAACGCCAGCAGAAACAACATACCGAACAGGGCATAGGCTGAGTACAGGCTCAAGGGACCGTTGCGAACCGCACGATACATGGTATCGCCTTCCGACTGGATGAGCGTACCGGCCTTTTTGTCCGGAATTGAAACATTGCCGGTTGCCCCTTTCCTGATTTCGCTCCAGAAATCCGTATTCAGGTCAGTACTCTGTGCCTCGGTTGCTACATCTGGGCTTGCCGACTGGGCGAAGGCGGAGCCGCTGAAACTGCCGAAGGCGAGCATTGTTATCGTAAGAAGTGTCATACATACGGCGCGTATGGTTTTGACAATGCCGGTGCTGGTTTTCATAACGCTGGTCCCCTTGGGTTGCCCGTGTCACATTGGAATTCTTTGCCGCGCTAACTGCGGTTGTCAATCAGGATTAGAGGCCGCCGCCGCGCTGGATGAACATGCGTCTGCGCAATTGCTGCCTTGCATCATCGCTCAAGGCCTCATCCGCCTTGCCGCTGTAGATACCTTTTTCCCCTGAAACAGCCCGGGTGGACTCGCTCTCCTGACATCCTGCAAGCAAGCCCAAAAGTGCGGCCAGCACAAATACCCAAATGGCCTTTGCAGTCATGAACAAAGTCGCCCCTCCAGGTACGGCATGGCAAAAACCAGTGCCGGTAAAATTTCATTTCGGCAACATTGCAGTCTTCTGGAACAAGGGCGGCGATTTTTCGCCGTCCTGTCCGGATATCACTGATATGTCCATGTCTTCGATATGCCGCCAGGAACCGCAATGCGGTTCCTGACTGTTTCGTGCTGGCGCCTAGAGCAACATGGGTTCACTTGAGCCCATAAAGTTGCTCTATCACTTCAAAATCGATCAGGTTTATGACTTTTGGTTGATTCAACCAAAAGTCATCCCGATCTATGAACCGGAACCGGGATAGGCTTTGCCCCATCCCCATGCGCCGGCGCCAAAGCCACGTGCAACCACACGTTCCCGGTAGATGTTCGACACCTGGTCGCCATCACCGGCAAGCAATGCCTTGGTCGAGCACATTTCTGCACAAAGTGGCAGCTTGCCCTCGGCCAGACGGTTGCGGCCATATTTCTTGAACTCCGCGTCGGAATTGGCTTCTTCGGGACCACCGGCACAGAAGGTACATTTGTCCATCTTGCCACGTGAACCGAAGTTGCCAACCTGCGGATACTGCGGCGCGCCAAACGGACACGCGTAGAAACAGTAACCACAACCGATGCAGAGGTCCTTGTTGTGAAGAACCACACCCTCGGTAGTCTGATAGAAACAGTCAACCGGACAAACAGCCATGCAGGGTGCATCTGAACAATGCATGCAGGCAACCGAGACCGAGCGTTCACCGGGCTTGCCGTCATTGATGGTGACGACGCGACGGCGGTTTACACCCCACGGAACTTCATTTTCGTTCTTACACGCGGTGACACAGGCGTTGCACTCGATGCAACGGTCAGCATCACACAGGAACTTCATGCGAGCCATTCTGTATCCTCCTTATGCTTTTGCAATTTTGCAGAGAGTGGTCTTGGTCTCCTGCATCTGGGTAACCGAGTCGTAGCCATAGGTCTGCGCCGTATTGGACGCTTCGCCCAGGACATATGGATCTGCACCCGCAGGGTAATTGGCCCGCAGGTCCTCACCCTGCATGTGACCACCGAAGTGGAACGGCATGAAGGCAACACCCTTGCCAACCCTTTCAGTCACCATGGCCATTACCTTGACCTTGCCCTTTTCAGGGCCCTCTACCCAGACCGTGTCCCCGTTTCTGATATCAAGATCGTTGGCGTCAACCGGGTTGATCTCGACAAACATGTCCTGCTGAAGTTCAGCAAGCCACGGGTTCGACCGGGTTTCGTCACCACCACCTTCGTATTCCACCAGGCGGCCCGATGTCAGAATGATCGGATACTCTTTCGAGAAGTCGTTCTTCTGTATCGATTCAAACATGGTGGGAAGACGATGCATCTTCCGGTCCTTGTAGGTGGCGTACTTGTCGAGTAGATCACGACGCGGCGTGTACAGCGGTTCGCGATGCAACGGCACCGGATCCGGGAACGTCCACACAACGGTACGGGCCTTGGCATTGCCGAACGGTGCACAACCATGCTTGATCGCAACCCGCTGGATGCCGCCTGACAGGTCAACCTTCCAGTTTACGTTGTCGAGCTTTTCCTGGTCGTCAGTACCGGCAACCGTCTTGATGGCCGCCAGTTCTTCTGCTGTCAGGTCGCCGTCCCAGCCGAGTTTGCGCAACATGCCGTAGGTAAACTCAGGATAGCCATCCTTGATTTCAGAGCCTACGGAATACGCACCTTCGGCCAGCATGTTGGCGCCGCCCCATTCGTCGGGAGCCTTGACACCGAAACGGGCCCGGAATGTCAGACCACCTTCAGCCACCGGCTTGGAGTTGTCGTAAAGGTTGGGCGTACCGGGATGCTTGAATTCCGGCGTACCCCATGATGGCCATGGCAAACCGTAATAGTCGCCATCTGCCGGACCACCGCGGGCCTGCAGCGTCGTCCTGTCGAAGGTATGCTGGTTTTCCATGTGCATCTTCAGACGTTCAGGCGACTGTCCAGTGTAACCGATCGTCCACATGCCGCGATTGAATTCACGCGTTATGTCTTCGACGAGCGGTTCCTTGACGGTCAGGGCGCCAATTTTGACCTCTTCAACCTTGATGTTGCGGAAGAAGCGATCGGCAAAGCCAAACTTCTCGGCAAACATCTGCATGATGACATGATCCGGCATGGACTCGAACAGCGGATCGACGACCTTTTCGCGCCACTGAAGCGAACGGTTCGATGCAGTGACAGAACCATAGGTCTCAAACTGCGTAGCCGCAGGTAGCAGATACACTCCGTCCTTGCGGCCGTGCATGACAGCCGACATGGTCGGATATGGATCAACCACAACCAGCAGGTCGAGCTTTGCCATTGCCTTCTGCATGTCCGGCAGACGGGTCTGCGAGTTGGGCGCATGGCCCCAGAACACCATGGCACGGAGATTGTCCGGCTGGTCAATGTTCTCTTTCGCTTCAAGGACACCATCGATCCAGCGCGAGACGGGAATACCCGACTCGTTCATCATCGGCTTGTCCTTGCCGTCCTTGTCCTTGATGGTTGCAAAGCGGCCCTTCAGCCAGTCAAGATCCTCTTCCCAGACACGGGCCCAGTGCGCCCATGAACCTGCCGCCAGCCCATAATAGCCCGGCAGGGTGTCCATCAGAACTCCGAGGTCGGTGGCACCCTGCACGTTGTCATGGCCGCGGAAGATATTGGCCCCGCCACCTGCAACGCCCATATTGCCCAGTGCAAGCTGCAACACGCAGTAAGCCCGTGTGTTGTTGTTGCCATTGGAATGCTGGGTACCGCCCATGCACCATACGATCGAGCCTGGTTTGTTCTGGGCCATGGTGCGGGCAACGCGCTTCATCTGCGAGCCGGGAACACCGGTGACCCTTTCAACTTCCTCGGGAGTCCACTTGGCGACTTCTTCCCTGATGTACTCCATGCCCCAGACACGGCGGGAAATGAAGTCCTTGTCTTCCCAGCCGTTGTCGAAGATGTGGTACAACACACCCCAGATCAGCGCCACGTCAGTGCCGGAACGGAACCGGACGTACTCGGTGGCGTGAGCGGCGGTACGCGTAAAGCGCGGATCACAAACAATGAATGCCGCGTTATTTTCTTCCTTGGCCTTCAGCATGTGCAGCAGGGACACTGGATGTGCCTCGGCCGGATTGCCGCCGATGAGGAAGATGGCACGCGAATTGTGCATGTCATTGTAGGAGTTGGTCATCGCACCATAGCCCCAGGTGTTGGCAACACCGGCAACCGTGGTTGAATGACAGATACGCGCCTGGTGGTCGCCATTGTTGGAGCCCCAGTAAGCGTACAGCTTGCGGAACAGATAGGACTGTTCATTGCTATGCTTGGCAGATCCCAGCCAGTAGACCGAATCAGGACCGGACTTCTCGCGAATGTCCAGCATCTTGTCGCCGATTTCGTTGATGGCTTCTGCCCATGACACTTTCTGCCATTTGCCATCCACCAGCTTGGTCGGGTACTTCAGGCGGCGCTCGCCGTGAGCGTGTTCGCGAACAGCAGCACCTTTTGCGCAGTGCGCGCCAAGGTTGAACGGGCTGTCATAACCAGGTTCCTGGCCGACCCATACGCCATTTGTGGTTTCCGCCAGCACGGTGCAACCAACCGAGCAGTGCGTACACACTGACTTCCTGATTTCAACCGCACCGGTCTCCGATGCCGCTTCAGCCTTGCGCACCATTCCCGACGATAGTGTCGATGCTGCCGCAAGACCGCCTATTGCAAGTCCTGAACGGCGCAAGAATGTCCGCCTGTCAATCGCTCCACCGGTCAAATCGGTGAGGGCCGATGACAGTCGAGGGCCGAATGCAACCTCTCCCGTCTTCTTCCTGAGCATGATCTTCCTCCAGATGCGACGCCGTGATTGGCGTCTGATTTAAGTCCCGATATTCCGCAATTTCAGTTCCAAACAAAAACTAGAATGCGGCCAGCTTGTAGTACGTCCTGACATGATCAGTTTCCTGATAACCTGCACTGCCCTTGACAGGCGTTGCAGCTTCAGCCGCAACCGATCCGGCAGCAACTGCTGCAGTTCCGGTCACAGCGGACACACCAGCAAGCTTTAGGAAATCACGACGGCCTGCGGCCACCTTTTCACTTCCTTTTGCCATTTTCCGCTCCTTCGATTTTGGACGGTTGCCCGCCCGGTCACATCAGATCAGCATAGTTATTGATTGTTCCAATCAGGAACCACAAAACTGACCATCTCCAAAGTGCCGGAGCACATTTATGGATTCAAATGAACCCAAGTTACTCCAGCCGGGGATCAAACCATCAAGAAGGCCTGATCCTCCACATCCATGAACGCTGCGCCCAGTTGCCCGATACAGGCGTAAAACACTGATGAGCGCGCGCCTTCCAGATCCATAAAAAAGTGTTTGGCCCACGAACCGATATGGGCCTGGAAAAATTTCTTCTGTTCATCGAGATCAAGTGCTTCGCCAAAATCCCCGACTATCAGTCCGGCCATCATCTCACACAGAGCCGCGATATGATCTTCGGGTTCGGCAATATCATCTCGACGTTGAATGCCAAGACGGCTCATGTCGTTGCGCAACCGCGCCAGCGGTTTTTCGTGCAGGAATCCGGTCAGGTAATAGGAACCGTAACGGCAACAGTTCGCCACGCCCCACCCCGATGAACAGGTCGTGATACTCACGGGCAATTTCTTCAGGGCTGGTATTGGCGGCAACCCGGGTGATGGCGGAGACCGACTGTCCAATGGGTGTATCGTCACCGTGCATGTCAGCAAACACATCAAGATCACGCCGGGATGGGCTCACGCGCAAGGTGCCTGCAAGCAATCTGTAGAGATTTGCCCGCAATACGTCTTCTTCGGAAACTGCCAGTGCTAACTTTGCCTCACCCATTTTTTGCTTTAATCTAAGGCTGCTCTCTTCAAACGGAGCGTGTGATTTGCCTTCCTCTCCTAGTTATCGGACAGAATGACGCAGCAATGGCCAGTTAGGCAAGCTTATTCCCGCTCTATTCCGCAGGCTTTCACCATCTGGTAATGTGGAGTAAATTACTCAACAATTATCCGTGGTGCAGCACGCTTTTGCCCTGCAGAATCGCCCAGAACCGACGCCCAGATGGTTTCGGCAATTTTGCGATAAAGCTCAGCATGATGAGAATCCGGTGCCGAGACGACGATTGGCTGACCAGAATCAGAGCGTACGCGCAAATCCCTGTCCAGCGGCACCTCGCCCAAAAACGGCAGGCCAAGCTTTTCTGCTTCATCACGTGCGCCGCCGTGACCAAAGATTTCGTGGCGCTCGCCACATTTGGTACAGGTGAAATAGCTCATGTTCTCAACGATGCCGAGCACCGGCACATTCACCTTGCGAAACATGTTAAGCCCCTTGCGGGCGTCAATCAGGGCAAGGTCTTGTGGTGTGGACACGATCACCGCGCCGGACAGCGGCGTTTGCTGTGCCAGCGTCAACTGTGCATCGCCTGTTCCAGGCGGCATGTCGACAACCAGTATGTCAAGATCACCCCAAGCGACTTCACGCAACATCTGCTGCAGCGCAGACATGACCATCGGCCCGCGCCAGATCATCGGTGTGTCTTCATCCACCAGAAAACCCATCGACATGGCTTTGAGACCAAATCCATTGAGCGGTTTCAAGGTGCGCGATCCCGGAGCGACCGGTTCAGGCCGGCCGGTGATGCCCAGAAGGCGCGGCACGGACGGGCCGTAGATGTCAGCGTCCAGAATGCCGACTTTCAGTCCATTTGCCTGCAAGCCCAGGGCCAGATTGACTGCGGTGGTCGACTTGCCAACACCACCTTTTCCCGAAGCCACCGCGACAATGTGCTTGACACCAGGCACCCCTGCCATCGTCTGGGCGGCCTGAGCCTTGGGACCCGGCTTTTGCATGGGCGGTGGCGGCGCCATATTGGCGCCTGCCAGCGGCGGGGTCTGACCGGCAGCCGGACGCGAACCCGGTTTCACTTCAGCAGTCAGGGCAGCCATGACCTTGCTGACCCCGTTGACCTTGCCTACGGCTTTCTCAGCAGCCTGTCGCAAGGGTTCAAGCTCGTTGGCGCGGGAAGCGTCGACGGTTATGGCAAACATCACGTTGTCGCCGCTGACAATCACGTCCGATACCAGACCGAGCGAAACAAGATCGCCATCAAGGTCCGGCCCTCGTACCTTGGAGAGGGCAGCCATGACCTGTTGTTTGTCTACCATGTAAAATTTCCCCGTACGCAGGCCACCATTTCCGTGGTAGCGAGTTTCTTCCATCTGTTTGTAAAACATTTCAAACCATTGAAAATCATTAAATAACCCGGATTGTCAGCGCCCTCTCTGAGCGCCTCCAAGTTCTGCGGTTATATCGTTGGCGATCTTGTTGACAAGTTCACCAAGCGCCAGTACCCGTTGGTCTGTCACCCTTGCAGTGGGGCCGGACACTGATATCGCGCCCAAAGGCTCGCCGTGCTCATCAAAGATGGCCGATGCCACACACCGCAGGCCAATGGCATTTTCCTCATCGTCAACAGAGTAGCCGCGTTGCTGCGACACTTCGAGGTCCTGAAACAGGGCTTCCATGGTGGTGTGCGTGTGCGATGTTTCGCGTATCAAATCACGGCCATGCAGCATCTTGCGGGTGGTTTCAGGAGTAAGGTGAGACAAAATCGCTTTGCCGACGCCGGAACAATGCATTCGTGCCCGCCCGCCAGGCCCGGCAATGGCGCGCATCATCTTCTGGCACTCAACCTGGGCCAGATAGACAATCTCACCACGGTCGGCAATGCCGAGATTGACTGTTTCACCAGATTGTTCCATCAGGCGGCGCATGTAGGGCCGTGCTATGGTCACGACATCGCGCGAACGCACAAAGGCGGAACCGACCCGAAATGCCTGAACACCGATCAGCCAGACGGAACGTTCGGTATCAAATCGCACGAATCGCTCATTTTGCAGCGTCGTCAACAAACGATGGGCGGTGGAATTGGGCAATCCGACTTCCTGTGCAACCTCCGACAATGACAAACCGGATGCATGATAGGAAAGTGCATTCAAAAGCTTCAGGGCGCGACTAAGGGATTGCACCTGACCCGATGCGCGCAGGATTTCCTTGCTGGGTACGCGAAATTCCTCACGCCGTGCGGCGTCTCTGTCCTTGTCCGACACCTGGTTTTCGAGCATAGATGTTCTCAATTCAATTTCGCCTGTTACAGAGGTATGTATCGATGCTGTCCCACAATGTGGATCAAACACCACAAACCGGACCGTTCTTCGTTCCAAGAGAACTGGCAGAACCCAATATTCCTTTAAAATTTCCAAGACCAGCGGGCCATTTGGTCTGACCAACCCCGGTAAAACCCAGCCTCGAATTGGCTGCACATTGTCACAGACCGAATTGGAACGCAATTCCATATGCTGGATACGCTTGTAAATAATGCCTATTGGTTATTGTATGTCGGCACCCTGATGGAGGGTGAAACTGCGCTTTTACTGGCTTCACTGGCAGCAAATCAGGGCCTGATCGATCTGATGTGGGTCATCATCATCGCTTTTGCCGGGGCTACTACCGGCGATCAGGTCAGCTATCAATTTTTCCGCCGGTTTGGACCAGCGATGGTGGCGCGCAACGCAACATTGCAAAGGCGCACCGAAAAGGCGCGCAGGCTGCTTGCCGGACACCCGCTAAAATTCATCATTTTGTCCCGGTTTTTCTGGGGTCTGCGTTCGGCCTGCATGCTGGCGTTGGCGGCATCTGATGTGCCGACGCGGGTTTTTGCACCCGCCAATCTGCTCGCCTGTGCGCTATGGGCTATCATTGTGGGTTCACTGGGCTATGTATTCAGCGGCTGGGTCGCGCGCATAGTGACAACCATGGACAGCCTGTCAGGCCGCGCACCAGCTGTTCTGGCAGGTATTGTTGCGTTCATTGTGATGATCGTACTGGTTCGCAAGGCGATTTTGAAATTCTGGCGTTCGCGCGAAACGCTTTGAACCAGATCGACGAAAGTGTGGCTGCCTGGTTTGATTTTGGTGGACCAGGGCAGGCCGGCAGACTGAAAGAAAAAATTGGCATCAGTGACTTAAAATACACGCTGTCCCGATTGACGATTTTCCAATTCGGTGTAACACTTCTGTGGAACTTTACAGATGTGTTGAGAGCGTACCCCAATGAAGGCTGCCGAGCTGAAGCGCCTACTCAAGAAGCATGGATGCAAGTTTGAAAATCACAATGGCGGCAGTGGACACCAGACGGTTCGACGCGGTCAGTTCAAGGCAACATTCCCAGGACACGGCGGCAGTGCGGAACTTGGCAATGCATTGGGACACAAGATCCTGACAGACCTGAGGATCAGGTAATGTCCAGATTCTATGAAGTAATCGTTGAACCGGACATGGCGCCTGACGGCAGCATGAACTGGCTCGTAACAGCGCCTGCCTTTCCGGAAGTCACCACTTTTGGCACCAACCAGGCCAGCGCCTGCCAGAATGGACTCGGCGCCATTGAGGAAGCCATGGCTGCCAGGATGGCGGATGGTGAAGACATCCCTGCCCCCATGAACGGAACTCACGGACTGGTCCGGTATGTCCATGTTCCGGGCCTGACATATCTGAAGATAGCGCTGTACAAATTATGCCGCCACCAGAAGGTCTCGCGGGCCGAGCTGGGAAGACGATTGACCTGGCATCGCGAACAGGTAGATCGCCTGTTCCGGCTTGATCACAAGTCACACCTGGAACAGATGGAAGCCGCCTACATGGCCATTGGTGTTCCATTGTCATTCGCCATCAAGGTTCCCGACGCAGCCTGATTGTGCGGTGATGGCTTGCCTTGTCGCAGCTTTATGCCGTCACACGGCGTCGTTGACCGTCAATACGAGCCTTGTGCCGACACCGGCGTTACCCGGACGTCGCTTTCGACCCATCGCAGGATATCCAGATATACCTTTTCGCGCTGCAGATCGTGCAGCAGCATGTGGTAGCCTTGTTCATAGACTATCTGCCTGTTGGGTGCAGTCAGTGACGCCATGACTTTCCGGCTCGGCGCATCAGGAACCACCTCGTCCTTCAGGCCATAAAGATACAATACCGGCAAGGCTATTTCCGGTGCTGCAGAAGCTGCCTCATCCATCAGTGTCACCAGCCCGTACAATGAGTCGAAGCGACTTTGCTTGAGATTGTACTTGTCTTTCGAAAAAGCCCGCAGCCATTCGATATTGTCACTTGGCCTGATTTCCAGTTGCGCACCGGTCGCCGTCCTGTCCGGCACTGTGTGGGCAGTGACCCATAACGCCGATTTCAGAATCGGGTTCATGGATTGCCAGCCCCAGATTGCCGGTGCAACCAGAACCAGGCCATCTGCCTTGAGGTCAAATTCCACGCATGCCTTCATGGTAACAGCGCCGCCCATTGACGTGCCGACAACATAGACCGGCACCTGCGGGTGTTGCCGGCGCACCAGTTCAACAAATGCGCTCACGTCCCTGGCCATGACATCGCCACCGGCCCATTTGCCCAACCGGGCCGGGTCACTGCGCCCGAAACCGCGTTGATCATAGGCGTAAACAGAAATGCCGCGTTCTGAAAACCACGGGCCGGGCAGCTGGAAACTGCCTGCGTACTCATTATACCCATGCACCGCTACGAAAATCGCCCGCGGGTCTTTTGCCTTCCAGCTTGAAACCTGCAGCTGTTCACCGTCTGACGCAGTGTAGTAGGTGTTGCTCAGCCGGGCCTCGCCAATCACCGGTCCGCTGTCAAGCAATTGAGGTGTCGCACACGCACTCAGCAAGACACAAAACGCAACGCAGACAGCGAAGATCGATAATCGATTGGGATGCATGGCACCTCCCGTATTACATAACGTGATGGCTGGACCAAACTGACCTTTTGCGCGAATTAAGACACAAGCGCCTTAACATCGGCTTTCAGTACTGGAAGAAGGTCTGATTCAAACCACGGGTTTTTCTTCAACCATCCGGTATTTCTCCAGGAAGGGTGTGGCATGGGAATGACCGAAACTGGAGTCATTTCATGATACTGCCGCCAATTTCTGACTGTTTCGGTCAACGTGGGCTTCTGCTGATTGCCCAAATGCCACTTCTGGGCATACATGCCGATGGCAAGAACGAGGGTGATCTGTGGCATGGCGTGCATCAGTTGCTCACGCCACAAAGGTGCACACTCGGTTCGCGGCGCCAGATCACCGCCCTTGGCGTCAAGTCCGGGAAAACAAAACCCCATTGGCACGATGGCGAGTTGATCGGGATTGTAAAAATCATCCTCGCCGATACCCATCCAGTCGCGAAGCCGGTCTCCGGACGGATCGGTAAACGGTTTGCCCGAGGCATGCACCCGTGTGCCCGGCGCCTGGCCGGCAATCATGACACGCGCCGCGGGAGATACCTGCAGCACCGGACGCGGCTCATGGGGCAATGGCTGCCTGCCAGGCCCCGGTGTGTCGCGGCAGGTCCGGCATCGTCGAACCCGCGCGGCCAGTGCCTGAAGTGCCTGCTCCACTACGCTGAAGCACTCGGACGGGCAGAGACTTCATCGTGCCAGCGCTTCAAATGAGTATGTTCATCCTTCAGGGAGACACGGGCCACGCGCATGAAGTCAATTGCGCAGAGGCAGTCGATGTCTGCAACTGAATAACTGCCGCCTGCAATGAACTCACGGGTCGCAAGCTCATCATTGACCAGGTCCAGCACGGCTTCGACGCGCGCGACATTCACCTCGCTCCACTGCTTGATCTGCGGGTTTTCAAGATGCGCCATCCTGGGGTGTGCATGACGGAATGCATGGGCGATCGGATGCATCAACTGAAGTTCGACGCGGCGCTGCCACATGTCGATTGTGCCAATTTCCAAAGGTGTGTAACCAAACAGCCGAGGCTCAGGATGCAACGCCTCAAAATATCTGCAGATCGCCATTGCCTCTGCAAGGCAGGTACCATCATCCAGTTCCAGCACCGGAATGCGCATGAACGGATTGCGTTTCACCATGTCAGGCGTCTTGTGCTCCTCGGCCATAATATCGATGTGACGGCGTTCGACCTCGATGCCCTTTTCCGCAAGGAAGATCCGAACCCTGCGCGGGTTTGGCGCCCGATTGTCTTCTATCAAAATCATACCTGAAACTGTCCCTTGCCACCATTTAACCACATCAATTGCAGCAGCCATCTTTGCGGTTTGATAACCATTGCTGCAAGGCTGATCTTAAGCAATTTCTTGCATGTTCAACACCTGTATTCGCTAAAGCTGTGACAATTCAGGGATTAACGCGGGTTTGACAGTACACGCCAAATTGAACTCGAAGCCAGCTGCGACTGTCGCAAACAAGGCTTCCGGCAGTGTTTGGGAGCCGGATCTGCTCACGCTGTTTGTTCGAAACCAGATACGGGTATCGCTGGCGATGCCCACTCTGGCCCTGTTCCTGATGGCCGCCATCTACGCCTGGACGAACTGGCTGGCGGCTGCGAGCTGGTTCGGCAGCTACCTTACGGCACAGGCGATACAATACTACCTGTGCCATCTCTATGAACAGGCGCGCAAGGACAACATTCAGTCGCGTGACTGGATTGGTATGCTGTGCGCCTCTGAATCCCTGATTGCGGTTTGCTGGGTGATTCCCCTGTTTGCCTACTGGGAATCCGGCAATCAGGCACAGCACATTTATCTGGTGACGACTACTCTGGCTGCCATTGCTGCCAGGGTGCTGACTGCCGGCAATTACATGCCCATCATTCTGGCAGGCACCGGCATCATCGCCATGGCCACAATGACCCGATGCCTGATGGAATCGGGCATGGTGTACAATACCTTGGCTTCGGTTGTCGTGCTGGCGGAAATTTTCTTCGTGCAGCTTGTTCGCCGCCTCCAGGGCACTGCGCAGGAAATGTTGGTCTTCAAGGCAGAACGCGAGGCCCTCATCGGCCAGCTGGATGGTGCACTGAGCGAAGCGGAAAGCGCCCGCAGCAAGGCAGAGGAGGCCAACCTCGCCAAATCGCGGTTTCTTGCGACAATGAGCCACGAGTTGCGCACACCGCTGAACGCCATACTCGGATTTTCGGAAATTCTCAGCAAGGAAATGATGGGGCCGCACGCTGTGCGGGTTTACAAATCATACTCCGATGACATCCATTATTCCGGTGACTATCTGCTCAAGCTGATCAACGATATCCTGGACCTGTCTCGTATCGAGGCCAACCGGAGTGACCTCGAAATCGAACCGGTTGATCCATGCATTCTGGCAAGGGAAAGCGCCGAACTGCTTTCCATACAAACATCGCACAAGGCACAAACGATCCAGTTTGATTTTCCATCCCAGCCATTGCGGGTCCTGGCTGACAACAGAGCACTTCGCCAGATCTGGTTGAACCTGTTGTCCAATGCGGTAAAATTTGCGCCCGAGGCGAGCACTATCTGCATTGCTGCCCGGCAAAAAGCCAATGGCGCGGTGATCCTGAGCGTCGCCGACAATGGACCCGGATTGCATGCAGATGAGCTGGATGTCATGCGCACTGCCTTTGTGCGTGGCGCCTATGCCCGGAAAAAGGCAATTGACGGCGCGGGCCTCGGACTGTCGATTGTCAACGGTCTGGCCAAACTGCATGAGGCTGAATTGTCCATGAAAGCCAATCATCCCAACGGGCTGATCGTCGGCATCGAGTTTCCACCACACAAGGTACTGGGCACAGTGCATGCCACGCTTGCCGATGCCAGCCAGTCGATGCCTGAAACGCAACGCCGGCTGATCGAGTTCACATCCTGCTAGGGTCACTGCCCATGTCGCCACTGCGGGATTTCCGTACTTGTCCGGTCAGTAAAATCCGTCTCTCAAGGCACGTTGCCAAACAGCGCCATCATGTCCGCCACCAGGCCTGCTGCAAGGGCGCCCGAGGTGCCGTCTTGCGCTTCGTACCTGCCTGACAACAGCACCGGCCGCCCAAGTGCCGTGCAAAGCCGTTTACTGTCCGGGTGCATATCTTTGCCCGATACCATGCAATGGTCGGCTGACCCGGCTCGCAGGCCTTCCAGCACCAGCGCCACACAAACTGCCAGTGATCCGTCCAGAATAACCGGCACCCGCTGCAATCGTGCTGCAACAATGGCACCGGCAACCGCTGCGGCCTCGCGCCCGCCGAGCCGGCGAAGCAGTTCCAGTGGCGACTTCAGGCAGGATTGATGGGTCTTTAGGGCTCTGGCCGCAATCTCGATTTCGGGCGCGCTGCGCAGGTGGGTCAAAGAACCATCTTCGCCAAGCAGGGCTGTTGTCATTGCTGTGATCGATGCCTTTTCACCCGCCGCAATGGCTCGCACGACGAGGAAATCACAACTGTCTGTTGTTGCCTCCATGCCGTAGGCAATCGTCGCGGCACAGTCACTTTCCTGCATTGCCGCTCCTCTGGAGAAATCCTCAACCGGCAGTTCAGGCGCCAGTTCAAAAACCTTCAGGCCGAGTTCCGAGCGCTGACAAACCTGCGCAACCGGACCGGATCGCGCCTGGATCATACTGACCAGTTCTGCGACCTGTCTGATCTGCAAACCGTCAACCAGTTCAGGTGCGACAGCATGGGAAGCTGCAAACAATGCCACTACGGGACGCTGCATTGTCGGTGTGGTCTGCGCCTGCCATCCTGCCATCCAGCCGCCGACCTCACAAACCCGGCCTCCGGATCGCGGCACTTGCGACATGAACACACTGGCTGCCTTGGCGTCGAAACCGGGCATTTGATCTACCAGTGCGCGTATATCATCGAAAGGCAGCTGGCCGGAAGTTGGATTGATTGGCGGCATCGTGTTTTAACCGTGTTGTGCGGAGCAGGGTACGCCAGGGGTTAACAGGCGTTCGCTTAGCAGTCTTTTGTGCGGTGGAACAGCCTGCCGCGCCGCATCCGGACATACTATTCGGCCGGCCAATACCGCGAGAAGCGTCTGACCATAATTTGTTAACCGTGTTCGTTCACGGCGCGTTTGCCATTCGAGACTAGTGTGCCAGCAGGTTTTTATAGCGAGAGGAATTACCATGCACGCGTGGATCGGCTTCGTATTTAGCTGTGCGATGATCATTGTAGCCGCCCTTGGCAAATCGGGCTACCACTGGCTGCCCGATAATCTGGCAGTATCACCAACAATGGAGTTCATGTTTCTGATCGGGTGCGCCGGTTTCGGGGCAGCACTGGCCATGCTGGCGCCGAGTTACTCAACAGCCCGGCTGGCGTCCCTATGGTCTTCTGCTGCACTGGCCGTTGTTGTTCTGGTGGTGAACATTGACAGCCTTGGTCCACACAACAATTCGGTCCGGAACATCGAACGAGCCGTGGTGGTTCCTGGCAAGCCGGATGCGGAACAATTGAAACTCAATGTGGTGCTGAAAAAAGCCATTCATGACGATGCCTGGGTTCCGTTCCATGATTTCGAACACCGCGTCAGGGAGTTCGAACGCAGCCAACCGCCGCTGCCGGCAAACATCGACACCCACCATCCGAACGCGCCGGCCGTGCCAAATCCTGGACAGTAACACCTGCTGATTTTCAGGGCTGCCAGCGAGAGATATTGCACATCGGATAGCGTGCATGGTACGCGGCAGAGCCACAGGGCGCTTTTGCCGTGTGTGGACATCGGGCATCTCAATGAATGATCGCGCAACTCCGGCAATCCAGTCACCGTGCATAAAACTGTGCGTCATGGAACCCGACAGCGGTTACTGCATGGGTTGTGGCCGTACCGGCGATGAAATCGCCAGCTGGATATCCCTGTCACCGCGGGAACGCGAGGCGGTGACCGGGCAACTGGACCAGAGACTGGCAAACCTTACCCGTAACAAGCGGCGCAAGGGCGGCCGGCGCAACCGGCTGGCAGATACCCGTTGAACCGTTGTTGAACCCTGTACCAAAAGGAAGCCTCTTATGCTTGCCAAGCCCCGCGCCGACCTGGTTCCCAATACGCTGGACTATGAGCGTCTGCCGCTGGTCAAGGCGACCGGGTTTCGTGAATACGATGCTCGATGGCTGTTTGAAAAAGAGATCAATCTCTACGGTATACAGGCCCTTGGTCTGGGACTGGGCACCTACCTTCACCAGCGCGGCGTCAAACCCCATATCGTCACGGCTCACGATTTTCGCGGCTATTCAATGTCTATCAAGCAGGCGCTGACCACCGGCTTGATGGCGTCAGGATGTACAGTTTACGATATCGGTCTGGGGCTCTCGCCCATGGCCTATTTCGCCCAGTTTGCACTTGACGTCCCGGCAGTTGCCATGGTGACGGCCAGCCACAACGACAATGGCTGGACCGGTGTGAAAATGGGCTGTGACCGGCCACTCACTTTCGGGCCGGATGAGATGGGCGCGCTCAAGGACATTGTGCTGGGTGGCAACTGGCAAACTCGCGAAGGCGGCGGCCTGGTGCATGTTTCTGATCTGGAGGAAAAATATGTTGCCGGCCTGGTCAAGGCGGGACCGGTCAACCGCAAGCTGAAGGTGGTCTGCGCGTGCGGCAATGGTACGGCGGGCGCCTTTGCGCCGAAGGTGCTGGAAGCCATGGGTTGCGAAGTGGTGCCGCTGGACTGCGAACTCGATCATTCCTTCCCGCGCTACAACCCCAACCCGGAGGACATGGAAATGCTGCATGCCATGGGAGATGCTGTGTTGGCATCAGGCGCCGACGTCGCTCTCGGCTTTGACGGCGACGGCGACCGCTGCGGTGTAGTGGACAACGAGGGTAATGAGATTTTTGCAGACAAGGTTGGTGTCATGCTGGCCAGGTTCATGTCATCTGAACATGAGAACGCGCAGTTCGTCGTTGATGTCAAATCCACCGGTCTTTACAAGACCGACCCGGTCCTGAAGGCGCACGGGGCCCGCACCGATTACTGGAAGACCGGGCACTCCTACATGAAGCGGCGCACAAACGAACTCGGCGCAATTGCAGGCTTTGAAAAGTCCGGCCACTACTTCCTGCGCGAACCATACGGGCTTGGCTATGATGATGGACTGGCGTCTGCCATTGCCATTCTGCGCATGCTGGAACGCCAGCCCGAAAAATCCATGGCAGATCTTTACCGCGACCTGCCGCAGACATGGGGTTCACCCACCATGTCGCCGCACTGCGCCGATGAAGCCAAGTACGGTATCGTTGACAGGGCTGTCGCCCATTTCCAGCGAATAGCTGCCGCCGGAGGCAAGCTGGCCGGGCAGGCAATTCGTGAACTGATTACGGTGAACGGCATCCGGATCGTGCTTGCAGATGGCACCTGGGGCCTGGTGCGGGCGTCGTCAAACAAGCCCGAACTTGTTGTGGTATGCGAAAGCCCGACGTCGGAAGACATGATGAAAGCCATGTTCAAGGCCATCGACATGCACCTGAGCGATTATCCTGAAGTCGGCGAGTACAATCAGAAGCTTACATGACGGCCGCACAGCGGCCTTGCCTCAGCACTGCTTGCTGAGGTTTAAACCGCTCACGCCAGCAGCCCTCGGCTGCGCTCCGCGAGGGCGCACTTCGTGCGGCGGCCAGTCGGCCTTGCCTCGGCACTTCGTGCCAGGGTTTATCCCGCTCACGCCGGCAGCCTGACGGCTGCGCTCCGCTGGGGCGCACTTCGTGCGGCGGCCGGTCGGCCTTGCCTCAGCACTTCGTGCCTCGGACTAGCGTTTATCACAACGGTTGTTCGGGAACGGAGAACGGCCCGAGCGGAGCGAGGACAAGCTGTTCGACCAGAAAAATAAACGGCCCGAGCGGAGCGAGGACAAGCTGTTCGTCCACCAGAAAGTTCTAGTGCAGAATTTGGCTCAGGAAGAGCTTGGTGCGCTCTGATTTCGGACTGGTGAAGAAGGCTTCCGGCTCGTTCTGCTCAACGATCTGACCTTCGTCCATGAAGATCACCCGGTCTGCCACCTGACGTGCAAAGCCCATTTCGTGGGTAACGCACAGCATGGTCATGCCGCTCTCCGCCAGATCCACCATCACTTCCAGCACTTCCTTGATCATTTCCGGGTCAAGTGCCGACGTGGGTTCGTCAAACAACATGATGCGCGGGTTCATGCACAGTGAACGGGCAATGGCAACACGCTGCTGCTGACCGCCGGAAAGCTGGCCTGGATACTTGCTGGCCTGCTCGGGGATTTTCACCTTCTTGAGGAAACCCATGGCGATTTCCTCGGCTTCCCGTTTCGGCATCTTGCGAACCCAGATTGGGGCAAGCGTGCAGTTTTCCAGAATTGTGAGATGCGGGAACAGGTTAAAGTGCTGGAATACCATGCCGACTTCACGGCGGATTTCATCGATCTTCTTCAGGTCATCGGTCAACTCGATTCCGTCCACAATGATCTGGCCCTTCTGGTGTTCCTCGAGGCGGTTTATGCAGCGGATCAAGGTAGATTTTCCGGACCCCGACGGTCCGCATATGACGATACGCTCGCCGCGATACACGGTAAGGTCAATGTCCCGCAATACATGGAAATCGCCGTACCATTTGTTCATGCTGGAAATCTGGATCGCAACATCATCTGTCATATGCCCGGACTTTGCCGGTACGGTCTTTGCCGCAGAAGATGCAGTCGTCGGGCTTGCCGCTTTCTTTGCAGGCGCTTTCCTGGTTGCCTTGGCCATGGTAATTTTCCTAATGCTTGAACGGTTTAGTTTTTATGTCCGGTGTCGAGCTGGCGTTCCATGAACATGGAATATCGCGACATGGCAAAACAGAATATCCAGAACACACCGGCCGCAAAGAAGAAACCGGTGGAATGGGTTTGCGGTGCGACCCATTTCTGGTCTGTGTTGGCCGCCTGCACGATCAGAAGCAGGTCGTACAATCCGATAATGCCGACCAGCACCGTATCCTTGAACAGACCGATAAAACTGTTGACGATGCCTGGAATTACCAGCTTCAGCGCTTGCGGCAGAGTGATCAGCCCCATGTTCTGCCAGTAGGTCAGACCGAGCGCCTGGGCGGCCTCCGTCTGTCCCTTGGGAATGGCCTGCAGGCCACCGCGCACTACTTCAGCCATGTAGGCTGACGAGAACAGCGCCACGCCGATGAGCGCCCGCAACAGCTTGTCAAAACTTGTGCCCGGCGGCAGGAACAGCGGAAGCATCACTGACGCCATGAACAGAACGGTGATCAGCGGGACCCCGCGCCACAGTTCAATGAACGCCACCGAGAACATCCTCACAATCGGCATGCTGGAACGCCTGCCGAGCGCCAGCAGGATGCCGATCGGCAGCGATGCGACAATGCCCGTTACAGCAACCACCAGGGTCAACAGCAAGCCACCCCACTTGGAAGTCTCTACATACCGCAGCCCGAAATCAATCGACAGGACACCCAGAAGGATGGCTGCGCCACCTGCTATTGCACCTGCCGCTATCAGGGCGTGACTGGGCTGGATGATCTTTGCAACAAAACCCAGAAACAGGATTGGCACAACGATGGCCGCCACAAAAGCTGCCACGGTCAGCCATGTTGACAGGTCAATGTCAAAATGCCCGCCTGTCAGAAGAATCAGCGTCAGGATCGGATAAATTCCCAGCAGGAAAATGCCGTTGAGTCTTTTGTACGGCAGAGACGGCATCATCATGGGCACCAGCGCCAGCACGCCCACGATGGCGACAACGTTGACCCGCCAGCGCTCGGCAAATGGATAGAAGCCATACATCCACTGGCCGAACTTGGCTCTGGCCATCGCCCAGCAGGCGCCGTGGGCGTTGTCACCAAGGCAGGCTGAGCGGTCTTCACCGCTCCACACAGCCTTGAACACGGCCCAGTCCAGGGTAATCCAGATCACGTAAAGCAGCAGCGCACCAAAAATGACCGACATCAACGAGTTCAAGGGAGTTGGAAACAGATTTTCGCGCATCCAGCCAATCGGTCCGCTGACCGTCAGCGGCGCCGGCATGGCGGGAGCCTGTTCGGTGCGTACGTATGCAAGGTTTCTCTGGGAATGAATGTCTGACATGCGCCTATCTCTCCACCAGCTTCATTCGCGAATTGAACCAGTTCATAAACGCTGACGTGAGCAACGAGATGGTCAGATACACTGCCATCCAGATGACGATAACCTCAACCGCCTGTCCGGACTGGTTCATCACCGTGCCACCCGCGGCCACCAGTTCGGGAAAGCCGATCGCGACGGCCAGAGACGAGTTCTTGGTCAGGTTCAGATACTGGCTGGCCAGGGGCGGAATGATAACCCGCATGGCCTGTGGAACAACCACCAGCCGCAATGCCGGGTTGGGTCTCAGGCCAAGCGCATAGGATGCCTCGGTCTGGCCCTTGTTGACCGCCAGGATGCCGGAGCGGACGATCTCGGCAATGAACGATGCCGTATACATTGAAAGGGCGAAATACAGCGCGGCGAACTCCGGCACGAGACCGACACCGCCGCTCAGATTGAACGTGCCCTGCTCCGGAAACTCAAACTCAAGCGGCGCGCCAGTTGCAATATAAACCAACAGGGGCAATCCGAACAGGATGCCCAGTGAGGTCAGAAATACCGGGAATTGTTCGCCGGTTGCGTCCTGGCGCTTGTGTGCCCATTTCCTCAACACCACAATTCCCGCAATTGCAGCCATTACCGCCACTCCAATCATCCAGGCGCCATCGCCCCAGATGAACTTGGGAATTGTGATGCCACGGTTTGACAGGAACACCGTGTCGGCTATGGACCATGCGCTTCTCGGGGCCGGCAAGGCCGCCAGCACCACCTTGTACCAGATAAACATCTGCACCAGCAGAGGGATATTGCGCAGTACTTCGATGTAAATTTCGGCGACCTTGGCAACCAGCCAGTTCTTTGACAGGCGCATGATGCCGACAATGAACCCGACAATAGTCGCCGTTATGATTCCGCAAAACGCCACCAGAACCGTATTCAGTATGCCGACAGTCAGGGCCCGGCCGTAGGACGACGATTCAGA
Organism: uncultured Alphaproteobacteria bacterium; assembly: GCA_963700885.1. Taxonomy (GTDB): domain Bacteria; phylum Pseudomonadota; class Alphaproteobacteria; order Rhizobiales; family Aestuariivirgaceae; genus Anderseniella. Next base: position 18,734 of record CAVOZJ010000020.1, on the reverse strand, counting down.
ATATGGAATGAGGGTGAATGACAGGTCGAAGCCCGCAGCGGTGTCGAGAAAGGCCCAGCCGGAAGCAATATTGGCTCGTTCCAGATTGGTGATCGTGTTCTGTATTATCTGCCAGGCGAAGAAAAGCAGGACCGCAATCAGGACCGCCTGAACTCCGATCGACCGGACCCTTGGATCGTTGAAAAAAGCGACTTTTGGTGGGCCGTCTACGCCCGCGGTTACACTCATGCTGCTGCCTTCACCCTGCTTCAGCTGATCGCGGGCACGCCAGAAACTGCGGCACCCCGGACCATCTCCCCGTTTCCTGTCTGACAGGCCGGCGGTTCAGTACCGCAGCCCGCAGACCCTCCCAGTATCCTGCCGCCCGGTCTTGCGCCGGGTCGTTCCATAAATTCGTAACCCGCCTGTAAAAGTATCAAATGCCGTCCGGCAGGCAGCGTCGGTGAAACGCTGGATGCCGGACAGTTTTAAATGTCGTTGTCAGCGCACGGGCGGAGCGTACTGGATGCCGCCCTTGCTCCACAGCGCGTTGACGCCGCGGGCGATCTTCAGGTTGGTGTCCGGACCAACATTGCGATCAAAAATTTCGCCATAGTTGCCAACAGCCTTGACGGCATCGGCAGCCCAGCTGTTTTCAAGACCGATAGCCTTGCCGAAGTCACCTTCAACACCCAGCAGACGGCGCACGTTCGGGTCTGTGGAATTTGCTGTCATGTCAGCAACGTTGGCGGCCGTGATGCCTGCTTCTTCAGCATTCAGCAGCGCGAAGTAGGTCCACTTGACAACATTGAACCAGGCGTCGTCGCCCTGGCGGACCACCGGGCCCAGTGGTTCTTTCGAAATGATCTCGGGAAGAACAACGTTTTCATCCGGATTCTTCAGCTTCAGACGCTCTGCATACAGGCCTGACTGGTCAGTGGTGAACACGTCGCAACGCCCGGAATCGTAGGCAGCGATAACTTCATCTGCCTTTTCGAACGCAACCACTTCGTACTTCATGTTGTTGGCGCGGAAATAGTCGGCCAGGTTGAGTTCGGTGGTGGTGCCGGTCTGCGTGCAAACCGATGCTCCGTCGAGTTTCAGGGCGTTGTCGATACCAAGCGACTTCTTCACCATGAAGCCCTGTCCGTCATAATAGGTAACCCCGGCAAACACCAGGCCCAGCGAGGTATCGCGGCCCATGGTCCAGGTGGTGTTACGGGACAGAACGTCAATTTCACCCGACTGCAGAGCGGTAAAACGCTCCTTGGCTGACAACGGGGTAAACTTTACCTTCTGGCCGTCACCGAAAATCGCGGCGGCAACCGCACGGCAGAAGTCCACGTCAAGGCCGGTCCAGTTGTTCTTGTCATCAGGGTTTGAGAAGCCGATCAGGCCCTGGCTGACGCCACACTGTATGAACCCCTTGGACTTGACATCATCGAGGGTACCAGCCGAGGCGGCCGAAATGCCGGCAAGCGATACAGCTGTACCGAGAGCAAGCGAAAGCAACGTACGTTTCATGAGTATTTCCTTTGATCATTTGAGATTGGGCCAATGCTCTTGCAAAAAAGCCTGCAGGCAACCCGGCAATATGTTTTTACTGCCGCGCTACACGGTTCCGGTTCAGCAATAGCCACCGTCCATGAGTATTTCAATTTTTACTCCCTGTGTACATGCCTGTTCAGCACACACGGGCTGTATCCTGCCCAAATTCCAACTTGGGTCAAGCAGTTCGGTGAAAAAAATCTTCTCAAGGCTGACAAAACAGGTAAACAGGGCTGATACATTTCAGCCTGTGAAAGTCCATCTCATGAAAAGCCCCAACGGTGCCAGGCACCATTCCGCAACCGAACTCGTCACTGCGGGCCGGCAGTATTGCGAGCACGGCATTGTCAACCCCGGCGTCTACCACGCCTCAACAATCCTGTATCCGGACACCGGGACCTTGCGGTCCCAGAACCAGCCCTTTACCTACGGGCGCAGGGGAACCCCTACGTCACGCGCACTGGAGGAAACCATCGCACAGCTGGAAGGCGGACATGCGAGCCGGCTGGCGCCGTCAGGCCTGGCGGCGGTTGCCAGCGTGATGATGGCGTTTCTGAACACCGGTGATCATGTGCTGGTAACCGACAGCGCCTACAGGCCAACCCGCAACCTGTGCAACGGCCTGCTTGCGCGTATGGGCATCGAGGCAACATTCTACGATCCGCTGATCGGAGCGGAAATTTCCAGCCTGATGCGGCCCAATACGAAGCTGGTGATGACCGAGTGCCCCGGTTCACAGACATTTGAGGTGCAGGACATACCTGCAATAGCAGCTGCCGCGCATGCCCACGGTGCGCTCGTGGCAACCGACAACACCTGGTCGGCGGGACATTATTTCAAGCCATTCAGGCACGGTTGCGACATTTCCTTCCAGGCAGCCACCAAGTACCTGGGTGGCCATTCGGACTGCATGATGGGCTGCATCACGGTGACAGAAGCCCACTGGCAGCGGTTCAGGACAGCGCATGAAGAGATGGGCCTGTGTGCCGGGCCGGATGACATCTACCTGACGCTTCGCGGCATCCGCACGCTGGATGTGCGGCTTGAACGCCATATGAAATCGGCCCTGCACATGGCTGAGTGGCTCAGGGCCCGCGACGAGGTGGCCGAGGTTCTGCATCCCGGTCTTCCCGGTGCGCCAGGTCATGACCTCTGGAAGCGTGACTTCACCGGCGCATCGGGGCTTTTCGGCGTCGTCCTGAAAACCGCCAGTGAAAAGGCTGTCGACGCCCTGCTGAACACGCTGACGCTGTTTGGCATGGGCTATTCCTGGGGCGGGTTTGAAAGCCTTGTAATTCCGTGCGATGTCACCAGCTACAGGACAGCGACCACGTGGGATCGCAAAGGCAGCCTGTTGCGTCTGCATATCGGGCTTGAGGATGTCGGGGATCTGAAGAAGGATCTTGAGACCGGCTTCAGGGCGATGGCCGCAGCGGGTTGACCGGCGCATTCTGCCAACAACAACGGAGCTTTTTGATGCGATTTACAAAATCCTGCATGGCCGCAGGTGTTTCGGCCATGTTGATGATGACTGCCGCTGCGGGCACGCTGGCCGCGGCCGAAGATGATCCGGAGCTGATATTCCGCAAATCAACCGTGTTCCGGCTGCTGTCGCCCAATGCGAAACTGGCTGTCTATGCGCTGGATGATCCGCTTGTTGAAGGCGTTGCATGCCACTTCACCCTGCCGGAGATCGGTGGCTGGAAAGGCTGGGCGGGGTTTGCCGAGGAACGCTCCGAAGTGTCGCTTGCCTGCCGTCAGGTCGGCCCGGTCAGCTTCAGGGCGAAGTTTGAGCAGGGCGATGAAGTGTACAAGCAGCGCCGGTCGCTGTTCTTCAAGAAGCTGCAGATCGTGCGGGGCTGCGATGCGGTTCGCAATACGCTGGTCTACCTGGTCTATTCCGATCGCATCATCGAGGGCAGCCCGCAAAACTCGACCTCGACCGTGCCTATCATGCCGTGGGGCAATTCCCCGGCGCCGAAATGTGGCGAGTATCTGGAAAAGTGACCGCCGCGGCGCTGATGCGATCACCGGGGCCGGCCGGCTGCGCGCAGGGCAGGCTTGATTTCACATCCTGCGCGTGCGCCGGTTGCCACTGCAGGCTTTTTGGGTTGAGCATATAATGAAATCGCAAGCCGGTGCCCAGGCCGGCGCCATTGTCCTGGTCATCACGATCGGCATCCTGTGGGGTCTCAACTGGCCGGCCGTCAAGTTCATACTGGGCTTTGTTCCACCGTGGACCTTCCGCGCGCTGGCATTCACGCTCGGCGGCTTGCTGCTGGCCATCATCGCCCGCGGGGCCGGTGAAAGCCTTCGAGTTGCAGCCCACGAGCGCATCGAGCTTCTGGTTGCCGGCCTGCTGACGGTGTTCGGGTTCAACCTCCTGACCGCATTCGGCCAGTTGCTGACCGAAACCTCGAAAGCCGCCATCATCGCGTTCACCATGCCGATGTGGGCAGCCATCATGGCCGCAATTTTTCTCGGAGAGAGGTTCGCGGTCAACCGCGTGGCCTCGTTGCTGCTCGGCATGACGGGGCTGACGGTTCTGATTGCCGGTGATTTTGGACACTTCATCAGCCATCCGGCGGGTTTTCTGTTCATGCTCGGCGCGGCGGTCTCCTGGGCCGCCGGCACGGTGCTGCTGAAGGCCACGGCCTGGACAACGACGCCCCTGGCCCGGTCTGCCTGGCTGGTTGGCGTTGCAGCCATACCCGCCTGGGCGGGCGCCGTGCTGTTCGAACGGCCATGGACGCTTGGGATTCCGGACGCGCCGGTTCTGGCGGTGTTTGCGTTTCATGTCGCGGGCCCGGTTGCCCTGTGCTACGCAGCCTGGGTCGTCCTGGTTGCCCGGCTGCCTGCGGCGACCGCCGCCATTGGCACCCTGCTCATTCCGGTGGTCGGTGTGCTGTCATCCCACGTGCTGCTGGGCGATGTCCTGACATGGCAGAAAATTACCGCTCTTGGACTGATTGTGGCATCGGTTGCACTGACATTCATCCAGCCGCTGCGCTCTCGGCAGGAACCCGGGGCCGGGATCCGGTAAACGCATCCAGGGGCATCTGGATACCCGGTCTACGCCAGCAGGCTCAGCACCAGCGCCACACAGATGAACAGCGCCAGCGGTACGCCGACCTTCACCAGCCAGCTGTCTGAGCTCTTCCACCACTCAAACCTTGTCGCAAGCCAGGCGATGGCCGCACCGGCGGCAACCTGCGCAGCGCTCATAGCTTCGGTTGCATGCGTCATGAAATCGTCCATGTCATTTTCCTTTCGTGATGAATTTTTCAACGGCCTTTTCGATGGAGCGTCCGCCGATATAGCCGGTGATCGAGATGGTCAGCAGTGTCATAATCCATTCCAGCAGCCTGTCGCCGACGGCCAGCGGTGGCGCGCCGAGCCAGCCCACGGCGATGGGCACGAAAAACGCGTACCAGAACAGGACGAAGGCGAAACTTATGGCAACGGCAGGCCGCCACATCCGCGTCAGCAGGCTTTCGCTGCCGATCTCGGCAACGATGACCCTGCCCTGCTCGGCCCACAAGCTGGTCATGGCCAGCAGCAGCGCCTTTTGCACCTCGGCCCTGAACTGCTGGTCGGAGATCTGCTTGTTGATCCACTTGCCGCCCAGGTCCCTGAACACGTCCAGCACCGGGCCAAGCGCTGCTTCCGCCAGAATCGATACGATACTCATGGTCTGAATGCCTTCCATATGGCCAGCACGATGCGCAGCAGCCAGTGCCGGCCGGTTTCAGGTCTGATGGTGGACTGCGGCCCGGGCGCTGCGTCACGCGCCGCGTCCAGCGCTGCCTCGAACTTCAGCGCGTAGCCTGCAATCTCGCCTGCCCTGTCGGTTCCGTTGACGATGCGGCGCGCGTTGCGGTAATCGCGCTGCCTGTCATTGATGTAGTCGGCGAACCCGTTGCCGGTGAACCAGCCGTCCTTCATTCCCTGGAACAGGATGAAGGCGGCGTTCTCCGGCGCCATGACGAGATCGGGCTGTCTGACGAAATCGATGCCGAGCGCCTGTGACGCGCGCTGGTAATTTTCCTTCCAGGTGAGCTGCACATAGCCGCGCCCGTAATAGGTCTCACCCGTCACCGGGTCCGGGTGTCCGTAGGTCCTGCCCCTGCCGCGGCCGTATTCGCGGATCGGCTGCATGGTAAAGGCGGTCTCGTGGAAGGCGGTGGCCAGCGCATAGGCCAGCCAGCGTTCATCGGTAAACCCGGTCTCGTTCCACTGGCCGAGGATGAACTCCAGGCCGTCAACCTGGTCTTGCGTCATGGCGCCTGCAAACAGCGCGCTCCGGACGGCGTTTAAGAATGCCTGGCGATTCATGGTGCTGCGCAGGGGTCCGGCCATGCACGGGCCACGCGCGCATGGGTTTGTTGTTTGGATTCTTGCCGACGTGGCATGACGTTTCTCCGGTGCTGCTGGTGAATCATCTGGATTTCAGCAGGTGGGCGATCAGCGTCTTCTGATCGGCCCGGATTTCGTTGATCGTCCTGTCCTGGCGTTCACGCAGGTCGCGGGCATGCCTGTTGTCGGCCTCCAGCGCGTCAATGCGCTTGTTGTTGGTGAAGACAATCCGGCCAACCCACGTGGCAAGGCTGATCATCCCGCCGGCAAGCCACACCGACCAGTCATGCAATAGTGATGGCTCGACTTTCATGCCGCATCCTTTCGCCGCAGTTAGTGGTTTGTTTTTCCGCTGTTGCGCGCGTTCGGCCCCTGCGGGCCGGAAACGGCGGCAGTCAGCGCCGTAATCCTGAAGGCCAGGACGGTTTTCCGCCACGCAGCCCGCCGGGGCGCTGTCTGCTGCCCATTTATCAAGCTGCATTGTGTATGCTATGTGATGCAGCGCGCCTGCACCGGCACCCTTGTTCCATACCTGGAAAGCCGGTGCGCCGGTTGATGTCAATTTACCTGCCTGGAAACCCGACCCATGGAATTAACTCTCCCGCAAAGATGGCTTGACCCCGAGGCATATGACAAGGCCTGGGGCGAGAGGAGTGAACTGCTTCTCCAGATGTTTGCCGGCCGGCAGAACGTTGCAAGAGACTGGTCATTTTCAGAATATGGCTGCGGCGTTCACAGTCCGTTTTTCAAAGCTGCTGAAGGCAATCCAGGATACACGGTCCATCGCTACGACATGAAAAGCTGGACCGGAGATGTCAGGGTCTGTGACCTGAACACGCTGGACTTTGAAGTCTCGCAAACAGATGTCTGCGTGCTGAGCGGCGTCTGTGAATATCTGGACCAGATCGACAGGACGCTGCAGCGGCTCAATCTTTTTCATGACCACTTTCTGTTGTCTTACGCGGTGTTTCCGTCGTCAGATGGCATTGCCTCATTGCGCCGCAATACCAATGAATGGACTGTTGACATGATCAGGCAACGCGCTGTCACCAACGGCTGGAGAAATCACCACACGCTCCGGGAATTTGTAGAGATTACCTCCACGATAGGGCATATTTCAGACATCAGGACATGGGCCGATCAGGTCCTGGTCTATGTCCACGGCCGGTAAAACAGTTCATACTCAAATCTCTATGACGCCCGCTCCGATGACGGCGGGGTGAAACTTGTGACGTCTCCGAAGATGGCCTCCCTGGCGATGTGCAGGTCGTCGATCTGCACGTTCCAGTCGAACTGTGTGGGGTTGCCGTTGATGCCGAAGAACGGACCGTTCGTGCTGACGCCGTAGTCGTTGGTATCGGCGTAGTCCGAGCCGATCTGTACACCTTCAACGAACATTCTGGTCACTGCGCTGAAGCGCTGGATGCACAGATGATACCATGTGCTGGTAGACATGCCGTGCGAACCGGTAATCTTCGTGTCGGTTTCATGCCACAGAATGTCTGCGCCGTTGATATACCACAGCGGGTTGCCGCCTGCTCCGCCCTGCCGCCAGTCCCCGATCACGTTGACGCTGGTCAGGTCCAGAGGATAGGCGAACATGTGGACCGTGAAATCGCCGGTGCCGAACGCAAAATCGCTGGAGCCGTCGAGACGAATGCCGTCTGTCGTGCCATCCAGCAGCAGCGATCCAGCCCCAAATTTCTTTATGCTGGTATCAATCTGCGCATTGCCGATTGCTGTAACAGTGTGGGCACTATCACTTGCATCAGTGAGATCAGCGTTGAAGTTGAGCAGCAGCACCGTGTTGTTCGCTGTTGATGCAGTTGTGAAGTTCCACGCCGTGTCGCCTGTCAATCCGGCAAACGAATTGCCCTGGCCGTCATCAATGGCGGTTGCCGGTATCTGCGGCGCATGCACCTTCTCGCCCACCATGTCGTCGCCCAGCGTGATGGTGAGCCGATGATCGGCAATTGCAATGGTGCCGCCGTTGTCGCCGGTTGCAGCGGTGTTGCTGGTCCGGGTGAACGTCTCGACCGTGCTGTCGTCGGTGACATTGCGCACCGTGATATTATCGCCACCAGCTGCCAGGATGATGTCGCTTTCAAACCGCATCTCCATGGTAGAGTTTGCAGTCACACCGGTCGCGTCATCTGCAGGCGAAAGCGAAACCACGTACGGGTCAATGTCCACGCCGCCAAGCAGCATCAGTTCCGACATGCCGTTTTCCAGCCAGCCGCCGCCCCACGAATGATCATCGGTGTCCGCGGCGTAGAAGTGGAAATCAACGCTCTCGCCGTTCAGCGCCGACTGCATGGCTATCTGGCCAGACTGGTAACTCTCATACCCCAACAGCACCAGCCGCTCAGCGTCGTTCACGCTGTCAACATTTGCCGAAAGAATGTCCAGAGGATTGAAAGTTTCCCAGTGCGCCTCGGTGCCGTAGTTGTCGCCCAAACCGTTTGTATCCCACGATATGCTGAATGTTCCATCCCATGCGCAGGCATAGCCGAACACCGTCGGGTTGCGCAGGATCAGGGAGTATGCCGCGTTGCCGGTCTTCGAGTAGCCGATGACGAACGTGTCGTTGCGCTCACTCGAACAGGCCAGTTCTTCCTCGGTAAACTGCATCAGCACATCGGTGAGCAAAGTTTCCTGCAAACTGGTGCCGTCGTTTTTGGTGCCGAACCACGGGGTGGCCTGCTTCACGTACGGGATGATGATGACCACGTCATACAGGTTGGCGTAGTCACCCGCGATGAAGTCTGCCGCGACGTTCTCCGTGCCCTTGGCAATCGCCGGAAGCGCGAACACCCGCTTGTAGGTGTTTCCGGCATCCCAAGTATCAGGCTTGATGACGTCGATTGTATAGCGTGTCGTGGTGACGTCGGACTCAGCATCAATGTACGGATGAGTGTAGGAGTAAATATCAACTTCACCGACACCACCATCAGTAGTCAGCTCGAAGTTGAAATTCTGGTATGCGGTGAACGGCAGGACGCCATCGGCAGTGCGCGGCGCGAAGAAGTATGCACCTTCACTTGCATCGCTGTCCGGCGTGATGTCATCCAGCGCCTTGCACATGTAGAGCCGGAATGTTTCAGGCGGCGCGGATGAATTGATGGTGCGATACCACACCCGGTGCCAGCTCCCGACTGTCTCGACAATGGCGATCTGCGCATCGTCGGTGTATTTCTCGCCGGTTGTCAGGTCGATGGCCGCAAAGTGGGCTGCGGTTTCCTCCTGCGGGTTGATGCGCAGCACGTCATGGCCGTTGGATTTCACCCAGATTTCAAAGCCGCCGTCATTCTCGGACGGCGAACCGGCAGTTGCTTCCTCGATGTACTGCGCTGTGCCTGCCGCTGAGTATGTCTCGACAAGATAACGCATTGCTGCCGCCGAACGGATCAGACTGCCCGCCGGTAATCGTGACGCTGGCCGTTGCTCTTGGTCCAGTTCGAGATGTCCTGGTCGATCTCGTTGGCTTCGGCAATGACGATGTTGAACTCGTTGCCGTCACCGGTGACGTCGCCAACTGTCTTGAAATCCACGTCATAGTCAACGCCGCCCGGTGTGTAGGAAAACTCGAACACTCCGGCGCTGATTAGCGTGGCGTCACCCAGTTTCGACACACCGTTGTAGACCTCGACCGCAGCATCGCCGGGCGATGAAATCACCAGCCGGTTGGTGATGGCGTCTGTCAGGATGACCTGGTCAACCATTGATACCCGGATGCGCGGGGTGAAGTTCCAGGTCGTGTCGTCGGCAATCCCGGCAAAGCTGTCGCCGGTTCCGATAACGGTACCGTCAATCGCCGTAGCGTCGATCTGGATGGCGTGCGGCACGCCTTCTGCAAGCGGGCTGGCCGGTGTGAACGTGACGGCGGGGCCGTTGATCACGATGTCGCTGGTAACGTCGAAGGCCTCCACTTCCGAAGGCCCGGCAAGCTCCCTGAGCGATATGTCGCCGCTGCCGGCCTGCACGTCGCGGGTGAAGGTGACTGTGAACGACCCGTCGGCTGCAAAATCTGTTTCGTTGTCGGCGGGCAGGAACGTGGACACGGCGAGCGCGGCGTAGGCGTTGAGCGTTATCACCGCGACTGCCACCTCGGCCGTCTCGTCGTTGGCGATGGTGATGGTCGCCGTGGCGGTCTCGCTGGACAGTCCGGCGATGTCGCCGTTGATCGCCGAGTTGGCTTGGGCCAGCGTCGTACCGGCGTCGAATGTCACGCTGGCCGTGCCGTCGTCGGAAACCGTGGGCGGGCTGGACGTGGCCGCGGTGAACGTGCCGCCGCCGGTCACGGCAATGGTGACGGTAAACTCGTCCGCGCCGGCGCCCGAGTACTCGAACGAGATGACCGACAGGGTGTAGGGCTGGTCCATATTCAGGAAATATATGGCCCCGGATGCAGTGATCGAGATAGGGGAAGCACCACGTAAATTACTTCTCTGCCCTGCACCTATACCTACATCATGCCACATGGCTGGTTAACTCCATCGTATCGAAACTTGGTAGCGACACTTCAGAATTCAGGCGTGCGTTACGCGGAACCTGCACGATTGGCCAAATCATTGACCCGTCTGACGCTAACGCCTGATACCGCTTGACTGATACCAGATCTCGGTAACAGCGACCCATTGCGCGTCCACATCTCATTTGAGCGTAGGCGCAAATCCTTCGAACCGTTTGATCAGACTGGCGGCGGACGCCTTTTCGCCTGAGAGTACGGACCGTGCCTGAACCGGATCATTGTCCACCAGTTGTGTGCCGCGAATGGCCGCGAACCGCCGGGCATCCCTGACTGAATCAGCCGCCGCCTTTTCTGCCGTAATGACAGCGGCGTCAACCAGTCCCTGGCGGGTAGCTCGAATGTCCGAGAATATACCCCTGGCAGTCTCGTCATCCGCCTGGACGGCATTGTTCAGCAATTGCTCCAGCGACGTCTCTGCCGCTGTCAGGCGGGCTGTACTTGCCGCTTGACGTGCATTGCTGCCGATACCAAGGCCAACGCGCACCCTGTCGTCTTCCGTCTCGTATATGAATTGCTGCCTGATTTCGGGGTCGGTAATATTCGCTGCGGCCCGCTTCTGGATAATTGGCGAGCGCACTTCGTATTTTCTTGCCCATGAACCATAGTCCTGATCCTGATCCAGGGTGTAGCCTGCCTGTTCGGACAGCAACCCCGTGTTCCATTCCGCGCGGGCCTTGGCCAGTTCCATCGCGGACTGCTGCTGTTTTTCCTTCTGCAACGCCTCGCCGGACTGATTGAATATGCTGTCACCAGCTCTTTCCAGCGCGCCGCCAGCGAAGTCACGCGGGGCCTGTACTTTGCCGCCGGATGATTGCGGCACACCCTGGCGCAAGCTGTCTCTTGTCGGGATACGGGGCATGCCGGGTTACCGCTTGCCGTATATCGAGTACAGGTTTGATCCAGCCTTGCCAGCCGCTCCCAGCACTGATCCTGTCAACGCACTCTTGCCTTCCGCCTTGCGCGCACCCGCCCCGGCATATGCCTTGTTGCGGGCCGAATTGCCCTGGTAGAGTTCCAGCAATGCGTTGTACTCGCCCTGCTGTTCAACGCCTTCCATGATGCTGGTGATCCAGTCATTATCAACACCGGCGCCGGACGCTGCCGCCACTGCCTGGATGCGCGACTGGGCAAGTTCCTTTTCACGCCTTGCCTGCATGGCCTTGCGCTGGCCTATGGCAAATTCCTCGTCGCCCCTGGCCTTCATCTGTTTTGCTTCAAAGTCAGCCCCGGCTTTGGCCTGCAGGCCGGAATAGACCGTACCTGCCGCACCCAGCGCCGTACCGGCGGTGGCAAGCGTACTGAGCGCCGGTGCAGCGGCTGATGCTGCCGTTCCGGCCGCTGCGACCAGTGCTAGCCAGCGTTTCGCCCTGGAATAGGTACGTCCATTCATCGAATGTGTTATCCCCCTATATGCGTCTTGTCCGAGGATCGGGGCCACGTCCCTGAGCGTCCTGCGCCTCGACAGCGGCGCGCCGTCATTGACGCCGTAGGCCAGTTTTGAGGATTGCCACTGCCAGTCATAGGCAAGCCCGACAATCACCGTTCCCGTCACGGCTTCCGGCAGGGTTATCTCGCCGGATGAGACCGTGAAAGTATCAGGCTCATCCCCGTCCATGATCGCAGCCCCGTCTGCCCATACAATAACCTCCTCGCCTTCAAGATGTAACAGCCCGGTTACCGTATCGGACGCAATCAGATCAGCTGTGACATAGGCATCCGCCATGTAGTTGGTTCCGCCGCCCTGGGCCTGGGCATCATAGGCCAGTTTCTCGACGTATCGCCTGGTTCCGCCGTTAATGGTGCGGTTCACTACCAGGTAGACATCATCATCCCCGGTGTTGGGCAGCACCGCCACGTCTTCAATCAGGCCGTCCGTCCCGAACGTGTACCACGACAATACGTCCTCGGAACGCTCATGGGTGAGGATGGCGCAGGTGCCGTCATTGAGCAGGAACCAGACGCGGGTATCAGGCTGTCTCTGCACCGCAACCAGCTTGACACCGGCATCCAGTACAGTCGGATGAAACCTGGTGATTTCCTGCGAGGCGTAATCCTGCGCATCAATCGAATAGGACAGGTCATAGGCGCGCTTTCCCGAGCGCTGCACGAATATGGCGGAACGGTCTATCTTCACCGCCTGGATGTCGGCAGAGCCTTGGGTGGAGGCATCCTTGATGGAGAAGTTGGTTGGCGTCACGGGCTCATCGAACGACGAAGACCGGCCCACCGGTTCAGCGCCAGCCGTGCCCATGCACAGCCTTGAAAGCCCCAGTATCCACTTTACCGAATTGACCGCACCGGTTGCGATTGACCGGAGAACCGGCCCGCTGTCCCCCTCGACATTCAGATCAAAACTCTTGAACCCGTCAGAAACAGACCCTGCCAGTTGATCCAGACCGCCAAACCACAGTCTCCCCTCGAACAGGGCAACTGCAGACGGCCAGCCGCGCAGGGAAGAAAACCTGCCCTCGGACCAGAGGCTGGTAACGGAAGGCACATGCATTCTTCTGGTGACAACCATCTGGGCGACAGTGGTGCTGGTTATGCCGGTGATCCTGCAATAACCATCACCCCCGCCTCCGGGGTATGCCAGGGTGACATTAACCTGCCCGGACGTATAATTGCCACTGGCAAAGCCAGCTCTCAGGTAAATAATCGAGTTATTTGTTCCTGGCGTGATCGACGTTGCGCTGACATTGCCGGTATGCGCTGAAAACTCACGCCAGGGGCCATCCTCGTTTTCTGAAATCTGCACAGACAGGGTTCCGGTCCACGTCCCGGTGGTGGCGAAAAGAACGTCGCGCTCGTCGGTATTTTCGTCCGTGCCGTCACTGTCAATATCATACCTGGTGCTGCCTGAAATCCTGAGTGTGTCGGTATACCTGTCTGCCGCGACCAGCGCCTGGGAAATCGCAGTCTTGTACTGCGAGAGCCTGAACACCGAACCAACATGGCCCGGGCTTGAAGAAGTCATCGGACGCAGTCAGTGTCCCGCTGCCGTTCGGGACTGAAGGAGCAAGGGTTACGCTTGCTGTCTTGCCCATGAAGGGGCCGTCAGAAAACTCATATTTCACCAGCGACCACGACGTCACCGCGCGCCGTTCGACTACCATGGGCTGATAGGCACGATCTGATGAAGTGATGTAGATCACGTCGCCTGACTGGTCATATCTCAGTTTGAACAGGTCGTCTTCATCCCACGGCGTCAGGATCTCCATGGTTCCTGAAGGGGCTATGTTGATATCAGAGACGATGACGTTGCTCTGGCTCTCGCATGTCAGGTACAGATAATAGGTCCCGGCTGTCGGAGTGAATGCCAGAGAGTGAAAACCTGCAGTGAGAGAAACCTCCTCAAGAAGCTCGTCACCCTCGTCCGTGGTTCCCAGCCGAAGGCGAACAGTCCCCTGATCAACAGTTGCATTGATCGCATGTTCGACGTTCTGATCTGGCCCGGACACGCTGTCAGACCGCTTCGCCAATGTAGTGGCGCCACGGTTCAGTGTCCGCATGGTCAGGACACCGCCTGCAATGGTGGATACGCCGTTCCCGGTGGTTGTCAGCGTCCATCCTGTTGATGCGGCAAAATCTCCGTTGGTCATGACAGTTGAAACGGAAGCCCTTGTAACCAGTTCGCCATCGACGCGCACCCGCATTTTCTGGTCCGAAAGTTCCACCAGGGCGGTATCTTCAGCCGAGAATATGAACGGTATGTTGCGGGCTGCGCCATCGCCATCGGTTGATGACAGGTAGCCAAGTCCGGGCCGCGCCTGCATCGGGCCGATGACCCGCGGAAAGCAGTTGTTCATCACCGCCGCCGATATGCGCATCCGGGAAAGATCGACCCGTCCCAGCGCCAGCGGCGATACCGCGCCGCCGTTCATGGCGAACAGGTAGGTTTTTTCGCGCATCAGGCTCGCCTGTAGTCCATGCCGGAGCGATGACCGGAAAACCTGTCGGTCACCCACCTGCCCGGCCTGCCGGTTTGCGCAGGCTGCTGCAGCGCCTCATAGGTGTTGGCCTTGCCCAGCGCATCCGCCTTCAGGTCAAACAGTTCCTTCTTCAGTTCCGACGAGCCGGTGAGTTTCGGCGCAATCCGGTATGCCAGTTCGGTTGCGGCTGCCTCTGTCAGGCGTTCCGGCCACAATGTCAGGTCAAGGCCGTAACTGGTGTCATTCGAGGTATAGCGCAGGTAAATGGGGGTTGAATCAGCCCACAGGTGGCCGCCTTCAATGCGGTAGGCCGTGCCGCCTGCCAAATGGTCCAGCGGCGGATCAAGCGTGTCGGACAGCGAAACAACGTACCTGCGCACGAAATCCGCTGGCAGGTCGAAGGCATAGGCATAGCCCACCGGGGTAATGCCGACATCTTCCACCAGTTCGGCGGTGCGCATGGCATGGGTCCAGAAACCTGACTCCATCAGGTGCTGCAGCACGGCTGCGTAGTGCACGTCGCACAAACGCCGGGCCTCGTTGGCCTCCACCAGCGAGGTAACCGGCGTCTGCTTGCAGTGCAGGATGGCGCGCTGGTAGATTTCCAGCTTCGTGGTGCCCATGGCGTCAGGCCGCCACGGCGCGGTTCATGAGTTGCAGGTGGGCGTCAAGAGCGGCTTCGGCGTCCGCCCGGCTGATCTTGCCGGACACAATGACATTGCGCTCAGGATCAATCACCCGCCAGCCGTTCTGGCCGTTGGATTCAATGGTGTATTTGCTGCGCAGTTTCTCCAGGTCAGCATCGCCAAGCGTCTTCACGTCATACTCGACGTGGCGCACCACGGCGACACGCAGGAATGTGCGTCCCGCCTCCAGCACGCGCAAATCAGCTTCCCATCGGTTGTGTTCGTCGATGCAGGTGAGCAATGCTTTTGGCGTTGCCCGCGCGGCATGATGTGCCCAGTAGGACGGTTTGCAGATGTCTTCCAGGGTATCGTTGGGCGGGATCTGCACCATGAAGCGGCTCTCCACATGATGCGCCTGCTGAAACACCGTGTGGCCATTGGGGCATGTTCTGACCGGCCTGGTGGCCGGCTTCGGTGTGGCTGCGGGTCGGGGATGTTTCTTCGACATGCGGCTGGTTTCCTCATGGTTGAAATGAACACCGGGCGCGGATCCTTGAAAGATCCACGCCCTGCTTCAGGGTTTTTGATATGTATCTGTGCCTGGTACTGCCGCCACGGTGACGGGCACCGCTTGGCGCGGCCAGCCGGGCAAATTTAGGGTTCCCGGCAGCCGTCACCCCGGCCGTTTGCAAAACTGCAGATCAGTCCGTGCCTGGCAGTGGCTGTGTGCCATAGGTTTCCGGCGCCGGCGGTTTCAGGTCGTTCAGGACAAGCCGGTCACTGACCTTGCCGGCAGCCGTGTCCATGGTCACCTCGGCGGTGGGCTGCAGCTTGGTGCCGGCCAGGTTGAACTGGACAGCCGCATACACCTTGTCAACATCGCCCGGGCTCAGGCCCGGCCGCCTGGGCTGGGTAAAGGCCCACTTGTTGATGTCAATGACAAACTCCGGCAGATCTGGCACCTCGCAGATCACATCGGCAACGCTGGGATAGCCTGTCAGCCTGACCACGATGCGGCCTCCGGTGCCACGTACCCCGGACTTGCCCCTGGCATCGCGCACTCTGCACCTGGTGCCTGCCGGAAAGCCGTCAAGGGTCAGCTCATAATAGCGTTGCTGCGCCGGATACCTGCCGGTGTCCGCCGCAAGCGGGGCCTGCGGCGCGTTGACGGCACCTACCGGGCCGGCAGGCGCGCCAGGCGTGGCCGGCGCGGCGTCAATGCCGAGGTCAGAGTTGCCCTGGGGCGCGTCGTCTCCGCCAAACAGCGAACCCACTGATGCGCCGCATCCGGTCAGAAGGGCCATCAGCGCGCCAAGCGCAATCAGTTCACGGGCAGGTTTCATGATGAATACTGTGTAACAGACCTCTGCGTGCATGCAACGGCATATGTAGGATTGTCCCGTCACCCTGCCGCTGATGCGCGCCTGTCTGGGGTTTTTTGTGCAACCATGTCAACACCGGTTGCAGACAAAAAAATTCGCCTGTTGGCCGTGTCCGGGTCAAGCGGTTGAATATGCTGAATTTGCAGGATGTTCAAAAGCGCCGCAACCAGCGCCTGCGCGGTGCTCCGGCCCGGCATCGGCTGCCGGACCGGACATTTTCGGGCATGTCCGTCAGGCCAGGATGGCCGCTGACATGGTGGCGGCGCCGCCCGCGGTCACCGCGGTGACGACATGGGTGGTGGCGCCAATGGTGGCGGTGGTCTTTACATAGATCACCACGTCATTGACCTTCAAACCCCATGACCAGAAGTTTGATTTTTCCTAAACATTTGTTGTTAAACATATTTTTGAGTTTTAGGAGCTTTCTGATCACTGTTTTGGTACATTGAGAGTACATATTTTGGTACATTGAAAGGTCCTCAACTTGTCCACTTATTTGATCAAAAGAGCCGACCATTATCATTATCGTCGAGCTGTTCCAGCCGCATGGAGGCACCTGCTTGGTCGGCGTGAGTGGAAGCAGAGTTTGAAGACTTCGTCTCGCGCTGAGGCAGAAGTAAAAGCGAGGGCCCTGGCGGTTCAGCATGACCAGTATTTGGCTGAACTGGAAATCAAAGGACCGGATCTGGTCGCAAAAGAACGCCACGAAGAATTCCAGCGAATTTTTGATCATCGAGAGAAGGATATTTACAGCTGGTTTCAAGGTACCGAGCTCCGCGATGAGGATGAATTCGAGCTCTATAAGCGGCTGCACCAACTAAAGCGCAAACGCCGCGCTAAAACGAAAGCACTTGGTATCAAACCAGATCCAAGGGCAGTTGCAGAAACCTTTCTTAAAAACGGATACGACGGTGAATTTGGCAAAGAAGTCACACCACCGTCAGATGAGGAAGAACGCGACGAGTGGGAGGCAGAGAAGCTCAAGCTTGAGCGAAAAATAGCTCGCCTTGCTCCTGAACAACAGAAGCTGCTTGCAATAGCAGAGGATTGGTATCGATTTGTGGGCCACTCGCGGCAGACTTGCCGAAAACATCAGGGAAAATTTAAACGTTTTGTCCTAGTCGTGGGGGATCTGCCGATCAATCAGATCACGCGAGAGGACGTAGAAAGGTATCGCGATAGTTTAGTTAGCAATGATGTATCAGCTACGACTGTTCGAAATTTCCTGGACACCCTAAATGCGCTGTTTCGATGGGCAAAGAGCGAGCGGCTCATCCAAGTCAATCCTGCTGAAGACGTCAAAGCTCCACGCGATACCAGATCTTCAGACAAGAGGGGTCGCGGTCCCTTCAATACTCAGGAGCTGAAGAGCATTCTAGAGAAAGCTCAGGCAAATTGGTCGAAGCCTGGTCGCGATACCGATTTGCTCATGATGCTGCGGGTTTTGATCTATACAGGCGCTCGTCCGCTGGAGATTGCTCAGTTACGTCCTTGTGATGTCAAGAATGGCGTGATCTCAATCAATGACCACGAGGGCAAACAGATCAAGAACGAGGCTTCGATCCGTGATGTACCAATACACTCCGCGATTGCAGATTTTGAGCTGTTTGCCAAATCAGGTGGCCAGCTTGTCTTCAAAAGCTTTGAAACCATTCAGGACCGCAAGACTGAGGCGTTAAGTACCCGGTTTACTAAACTCATTCGTCAGCAACTGAAGATAACCGATCAACGCAAAACCCTCTACTCCCTTCGGCACAACTTCGCTGATGCTTGTCGAAACGCCGGCGTCCCACATGGCATACAGTACCAACTCATGGGTCACGTCGAGAACAACCGAAACGCTGCTGGTTATGGAACTGGCGCATCAATTGATACGCTTCGTCGAGAATTGGCGAAGGTCGACCCATTGCGGAAATGTTGACTAATTGACAATACCAATTTCAGCCAAAGTATAGAAATGAATGGCCCAGGCCCCCGATCAACGGTGCTGGTATAGACAGTTGTATGATCGGCCAACTTGAAAGGCCAAGGGACCCAAGGCCCCCTACCCCTTGGGGTGCGGTAAATGGTTGGTAGCTGCCTCTCTGAGTACCTAGCATGCATCAGTTTTTGGCTGGGAGTTCGACTTTCGATGTCCGTTATTGCCGGCGGTACGGACGTGCAAAGAGTGCAGTAGTCCCCCGTGAAGAACTCGCAAGCCATTGAATTTGCTTTATGATCTCGTGGTTTGAAGTATTCGGTATTGCAGGAAAGTGCTGGTTTGGGCGGTGTTTCCTTGCAATTTGATTTCCGGGTTTGGCTGTGATTCACTGGTTCAAACAGTGATTTGGAGCGCTAAATGAGACCTGTGGAACCCACCGATACCGGCCAGCACGACATGTTG